>CAWGJO010000020.1:0-957562 GCA_963822945.1 uncultured Gemmatimonadaceae bacterium
CACCTTCAAGTGGCGCAACATCGGGCCCGAACGCGGCGGACGCTCGATCGCCGTCAGCGGCGTCCGCGGCCGGCCGAAGGTCGCCTACTTCGGCGCCGTCGGCGGCGGGCTCTGGAAGACCACCGACAGCGGCGAGACGTGGGCGCCCGGTCACCGACGGCCAGATCACCAGCTCCTCCGTGGGCGCGGTGGCCGTCTCGGAGACGAACCCCGACATCGTCTTCATCGGCATGGGCGAGTCGTGCATTCGCGGCAACATCATGCCGGGCGACGGCATCTACAAGTCCACCGACGCCGGCAAGACCTGGACGCACGTCGGATTCGCGAACACCGACGCCATCTCGCAAGATCGCGCATCGACCCCACCAATCCGAACGTCGTCTTCGTGGCCGTGCTCGGCAAGTACGGCGCGCCCAACGCCGAGCGGGGCGTGTACAAGTCCACCGACGGCGGGCAGACCTGGAAGAAGGTGCTGTATCCGCGACGACAGGACCGGCGGCGATCGACATCGAGATCGACCGCAACAACCCGAACATCATCTACGCCGCCCTCTGGGAGGCGTGGCGCAAGGAGTACGGGCATGTCGAGCGGCGGCCCCGGCTGCGGGCTGTTCAAGTGCACCGACGGCGGCGAGACCTGGACGGAGATCACCCGCAATCCCGGGCTGCCCTCGGGCATCGACGGCAAGATCGGCGTGACGGTCTCGCGCGCCAATCCAACCGGGTCTACGCCCTGGTCGAGAACGCCAACGGCGGCCTCTTCCGCTCCGACGACGCCGGCGCCACCTGGACGCGGGTGAACGACAGCCACAACATCCGCCAGCGCGCCTTCTACTACACGCACGTCTTCGCCGATCCGAAGAACAAGAACCTCATCTACATGCAGAACACGTCGCCTCTTCAAATCGACCGACGGCGGCAAGACGCTCACCTCGCTCCGCGGCCGCACGGCGACTTCCACGACCTCTGGATCGACCCGACGACGCGATCACATGGTGGTGCGGCAACGACGGCGGCGGCGCGGTGACCACCGACGGCGGCAAGACCTGGACCGCCGAAGACTACTCCGACCGCGCAGATGTACCACGTGTCGCGACGATCGACTATCCCGTACGACGTCTGCGGCGCCCAGCAGGACGACAGCACGATCTGCATCCCCAGCACCGACCGGCCAGACACCGGCGGCTCGGCTCGGCCGCGGACGCGGCGGGCGCGGCGGCCGCCGAGCATACAGCGCCGGCGGCGCCGAGCCGGGCTACATCGCCCCCGACCCGCTGGACCCCGACGTGTTCTTCTCGGGCGGCACAACGGCGGCTTCCTCGAGCGGCTCAACCGCCGGAACGGGCGAGCCGCGCGAGGTGAATCCCTATCCGCGGATGTTCTCGGGCGAGCCCTCGAGCGCGCTCGTCGAGCGGTGGCAGTGGACGCTACCCGATCATCTTCTCGCCGGTGAACCCGCAGCGTGCTCTACACCTCGTCGCAGCACCTGTGGAAGACCACCAACGGCGGGCAGAGCTGGGACCGGATCAGCCCCGATCTCACGCGCCACGACCCCAAGACCATGGGCGCCTCGGGCGGCCCGATCACGCACGACATGAACGGCCCCGAGGTGTACGCCACGATCTTCGCCATCGGCCCGTCGCAAGAAGGACGTCAACGTGATCTGGACCGGGTCGGACGACGGGCTGATCTACATCACGCGTGACGGCGGCAAGAGCTGGACCAACGTCACCCCGAAGGGCATGCCCGACTTCGGCCGCGTGAGCATGATCGACGCGTCGGCATTCGACGGCGGCGCCGCCTACGTGGCCGTCAAGCGCCCCCTGCTCGACGACAAGGCGCCCTACATCTTCCGCACCCACGACTACGGCAAGACCTGGACGAAGATCGTCACCGGGATTCGCGCCGACGACTACGTGCACGCGGTCCGCGAGGATCCCGACCGCAAGGGACTGCTCTACGCCGCCACCCAGCACGGCGTGTACATCTCGTACGACGACGGCGATCACTGGTCAGTCGCTGTCGCTCAACCTGCCCGACGTGCCGGTGTCCGATCTGGTCGTCTGGCGCCACGACCTCGTGATCTCCACGCACGGTCGCGGCTTCTACATTCTCGACAACATCGAGCCGCTGGAGCAGGACACGCCCGCCGTCGAGGCCGCGAGCGACGCCTGGCTGTACGCCCCGCCCCCGGGCATCCGCTCCACCGGCGGCGCCGTCATCACCTACTGGCTCAAGCACCCGGCGAAGCAGGTCACGCTCGAGATCCTCGACGCCACGGGCCACGTGATTCGCACCTACAAGCCCGACACGACGAAGGGCAACAGCGGGCGCGGACGCGGACGCTTCGGCCGCGGCCCGAGCGCCCCCGCCAAGACCGCCGGCGTGAACCACTTCACCTGGGATCTGCGCTACGAGCCGGCCACCGGCTTCGACGGCATGATCCTCTGGGGCGGCAGCACGCAGGGACCGGCCGCGCCCCCGGGCCGGTACGCCGTCCGCTTGCTCGTCGACGGCCACACGCTCACCCAACCGCTCGTCGTCAAGCGCAATCCGTTGTTCACCGATGTCACCGACGCCGACCTGCAGGCCCAGTTCGCGCTCGCCATCCGGATTCGCGACAAACTCTCCGAGGCCAACCAGGCCGTGATCGATGTGCGCAACGTGAAATCGCAGGTCGAGGACCGGCTCAAGAAGTCGGACGACGCCACGCTCAAGACGCTGGGCGCCCGGCTCGACGACCACGCCGGCGCTGTGGAGGCCAACATCTATCAGGTGAAGAACGAGAGCGGTCAGGATCCGCTCAACTTCCCGATCAAGATCAACAACCGCATCGCCACGCTGCTCAGCACGGTGAACGGGGGCGACGGCCGGCCCATCGGCAACGCCGAGCCGATCTTCGACTATCTGAGTGGCAAGCTGAAGGTGCAGACCGACGCGCTGGCGAAGGTCTGGGCCACCGACCTCTCGGCATTCAATGCCCAGGCGAAGAAGCTCGGGCTCCCACCGGTCAATCCCAAGTGCGCGCAGGGGCAGGTGTGCGGCATCGTGCCGTGACCCACTGATCCATCACTGGCGAAATACGAAGGGGGCGTCCGGTGGGACGCCCCCTTCGTCGCTCGCGTCAGCGCCGCAGGTGGGCTCACATGTGCGCTCCCGTTGTGGGGCACCCGAATGCGACCGAATCTTCCGATCCGCACCGGCCGTAGGCTACGCTACCGTACCATGCCACCCTCCAACGCAGGCACCCCCGAGTTCCTCGCCCTCCAGCAGGTGGTGAAGGGCCGCTACTCCCTCGACCGCGAACTCGGCCGCGGCGGCATGGGTGTGGTCTTTCTCGCACGCGATGTGGCGCTCGATCGGCCGGTGGCCATCAAGCTGCTCCCTCCGGACCTCGCCGCGCGCGCGGATCTGCGTCACGCATTCCTCCGCGAGGCCCGCACCGCCGCCGGCCTCGCGCACCCGCACATCGTCCCCATTCACGCCGTCGAGGAACACGGCGACCTCGTGTTCTTCGTCATGGCGTTCGTGGACGGTGAGACGCTCGGCGCCCGCGTCCGGCGCGCCGGCCCCCTCGCCCCAGGCGAGGCAATGCGGATCACGCAGGAGGTCGCCTGGGCGCTGGCGCACGCTCACGCGCGCGGGGTCGTGCACCGCGATGTGAAGCCCGACAACATTCTCCTCGAACGCGGGACGGGACGCGCGCTGGTCACGGACTTCGGCATCGCCCGCGTCGCCCAGTCGCTCGATCCGGGCGGCGGCATTCCGGCGGGCACGCCACAGTACATGAGCCCCGAACAGGCGCGCGGCGACGACGTGGACGGCCGCAGCGACCTCTACTCCCTCGGCGTCACGACCTACTTCGCCGCCACCGGCCGCCTGCCATTCGAAGCGGCCAACGCGCACGCCCTGCTGCTCAAGCACGCCGCGGAACCGGCGCCCGCCGTGCGCGGCGGCGCCCCGCGGTTGCCGCAGAAGTTCGCCGCCGCCGTGGATCGGTTGCTCGCGAAGGCGCCGGCGGATCGGCCCGAATCCGCCGACGCGCTTGCGGTGGCGATCGGGGAAGCTCGCGGCGCACTCGGCATCGTTCCCGCGCCGGTGCGGCGGTACCTGGAATACTCGCAGCAAGCCGCCACCGAGATCGGAACGCTCGCAAGCGTCTCGGCCACGGTCGTCGTCGGCATGGAGATCATCAAGCTGGTCAAGGGCGACTTTCTGGGCATCACATCGGTGGTCGAACTCGTATCGACGTTATCCTTTCTCGGCCTCGCCGCCGTACGCGCCGGACAGCTGTTCGGCGAAACGCGCCGCCTGATCCGCGGGGGATACCGGCACGACGCCCTGCGCGTCGGCGTCGTGGCCGCCGACCGCGAGCACGAGATCGATCGGGCGGCGCCACACTCGGCGCGCACCACCGCCGCCATGTGGGCGCGCGCTGCCGCCGGCGTCGCCGTCACCGGCCTCGGGTTCACCCTGCTGGCCGGCAACAGCGACGCGTACCACCTCCAGTTCATCGGTTGGTTGCTCGGCATCACGGCGCCCGTCGTCACCACGCACCGGCTGCTACGCGACCTGCGCGCCGGCAAGCCGGGCACGTTCTGGAACCGGCTCGTCGAGGGACGCGTCGGCCGCTGGCTGTTCCGGCTGGCCGGCGGCACCGTGCGGACCGCCGCCGCCTCACCATCCGGTGAACCCACGGCCGTGCTGCTGGCGCGTGCCACGGAAGATCTCTATCACGCGCTCCCCGGCGACCAGCGGCGGCAGCTGGCCGACGTGCCGGCACTGCTGGCCCGGCTGCAGGCCGATGCCGCGGCCCTCCACATGCTCGACGAAAGCGATCCGTCAAAGGCCGAGCGGCTCGAGACGGCGGTCACCGCGCTCGAGAACCTGCGGCTCGACCTGCTCCGGCTGCACGCGGGCCGGGCCTCGGTGAATGAGTTGACGGCGGACATCGAACGCGCGCGGGAGCTGGCCAGGCGCGTGGATGCCGTGGTCGAGACGGACACCCCGACGCCCGTTTGATCCTCCCAGCGACCCCTTGCATGCCCGCCGGGCCGGCCCCACATTGCCATTGCCCGAACAAATGCCGAAGCTGACCGGGAGCCGGCGCGTCCACCATCCCCCACCACTGCGAGAAATTCCACCATGCCAGCCTCCGCACCCGACGTCTTCCTCACCCCCAAGGCCCTGCTCGACCACTGGCAGGGGCACCGCCGGCTCACCCGCCGCACCATCGAGGCGTTCCCCGACGAGCAGTTCAACACCTTCGCCATCGGCGGCATGCGGCCCTTCGGCACGATGGCCGTGGAACTGCTGCGGATGGCGGCGCCCACCGTGAACGGCGTCCTCACCGGCGACTGGTCGGAGGGCGCGAGCGCCGACCCCAAGCCCAAAGCCGAGGTGCTGCGCCTCTGGGACGAGAGCACGAAGCAAATGAACGACCTCTGGTCGAAGATTCCCGCTTCGCGCTTTGCGGAGACGATCACGGCGTTCGGGCAGTACACCGGCACCGCGCACAGCCTCGTCATGTACGTGATCGACAACGAGGTGCACCACCGCGCGCAGGGCTACGTCTATCTCCGCGCGCTGGGCATCGAGCCCCCGCACTTCTGGGAGCGCGACTGAGCCACCGCCTGACCGCCGCGCCGGGTTGGCGCGGCGGTTGCGTCAGGTCGCCGTCCGGTCGATGTACTTGGGCTGCGCGGGGGGCGGCGCGCTCTCCATCGCGGCGAGCAGCGCTGCGGGATCGCCGGCCACGCGCACCATCGCGCGGTGTTCGGGGCGCACGAAGCGTTCCGATACCGCGTGATCGAGGAACGCCAACAGGGGGTCGTAGTATCCGGCAATGTTGAGCAGGCCGTACGGTTTGGCGTGCAGTCCCAGTTGCCCCCACGTCCAGATCTCGGTGAACTCCTCCAGCGTCCCGAGCCCGCCGGGAAGCGCCACGAACGCATCGGCCAGGTCGGCCAGCCGCGCCTTCCGCTCGTGCATCGACGACACGACCTCGAGCCGCGTGAGTCCGTGGTGGGCCACCTCGCGATCGACGAGGTGCTTCGGCATCAGCCCGATCACCTCGCCGCCCGCGGCCATCGCCGCGTCGGCCAGCACGCCCATGAGTCCGGTGTTGCCGCCGCCGTAAACGATGCGCCGGCCGGCCCCCGCCACCAGCGTGCCGAACTCGCGCGTCACCTCCACGTAGCGCGCGTCGGCCCCCGGACTCGAGGCGCAGAACACTCCAAGGGTCTTGAGCATGGCATCAACCTATCGATGGGCCGGCGCGACGGCGACGCGGACGCATTCGACTTCGCCGCCGGCGAACGCTATGCTTGGCGCATCCATCGCCTCTGGAGTCCGAAGCCATGCGCAGTATCAGCCTTGCCCTCGCCCTCTTCACCTTCGGCGCAGCGCCCGGCGCGCTCCGTCCCACCGCCCACCCGGCACCGGCCGCCCGCGCGGCGGCCACGCCGCGATTCGAGATCTCCTTCCCCGCCTCCGTTCACGCGCAGCCGATCACCGGCCGCGTGTTCCTCGCCATCAGCCGGGATTCCGCCCCACCCCCGCTGGCCAACGCCGGCTCGTTCACCAACAGCACACCGCTGTTCGGTCTCGACGTGAGCGCGCTCCAGCCGGGGCAGGCCGCGGTGATCGACGCCACTACCGAGGGCTATCCCACCCGCTCGCTCGCCGACGTCCCCGCCGGGGACTACTGGGTGCAGGCGATCATGAACGTCTACACCGAATTCCATCGCGCCGACGGCCACACCATCTGGGCGCACATGGACCAGTGGGAGGGACAGAACTTCACGAGGTCGCCGGGCAATCTGGTGAGTGCGCCGCAACGCGTGCACTTCGATCCCGGGGCGGCCCACGACGTGAAGCTGGAACTCACGCACGTCATTCCGCCCATCCAGATGCCGCCCGACACGAAGTGGGTGAAGCACATCAAGATCCAGAGCGCGCTGCTCACCAAGTTCTGGGGCCACCCCTTCTACCTCGGCGCCACCGTGCTGCTGCCGGCCGGCTACGACTCGCATCCGAACGTGCGCTATCCCGTGGTGTTCGAGCAGGGCCACTTCGGACTCGGCGCACCGCTGGGCTTCAACCCCGACAGCTTCCCGTTGCCGCCGCAGTACAAGGCGCTGTTCGCCTCGTACAACCTGGAGCCGGGCTGGGTGTTCGCACGCCACTGGATGGGGCCGAAGATGCCGCGCATGATCGCCGTCACCTTCCAGCATCCGACGCCGTATTTCGACGACTCGTACGCCGTGAACTCGGCCAACAACGGCCCGTACGGCGACGCGATCATGACCGAGCTGATCCCGTACCTGGAATCGCACTTCCGGATGATCCAGGCGCCGTACGCGCGGGTGCTCACCGGCGGCTCCACCGGCGGATGGGAGTCGATCGCGCTGCAGATCTACCACCCCAAGTTCTTCGGCGGCACGTGGACGCTCTATCCCGATCCGGTCGACTTCCATCACTACGGCACCGTCAATGCATACGTCGATACGAACGCCTTCGTGGACGACGCGCCGGGAATCGCCCCCTTCAGTCCGATCAGCGAGTGGTACCATCCCGAGCGCATGGTGATGCGCGACGACGACGGACAGCCGTGGCTCAGCCTCCGCGACTTCAGCCGGCTCGAAGACGTGCTCGGCAGCCATGGCCGGTCGGGTGAGCAACTCGAGGCCTGGGAATCGGTGTATGCCCCCGTCGGCGCCGACGGGTATCCCAAACCGCTCTGGAACAAGAAGACGGGACACATCGACCGGTCGGTGATCGACTACATGCGCGACCACGGCTACGACCTCGAGGCCTATCTCGCCAAGAACTGGAAGACGGTGGGCCCCGATCTCGTGGACAAGATCCACGTGGACGTCGGCGACATGGACAACTTCTACCTGAACCTGGCCGTGATGGACCTGCAGCACTTCATGGAGTCCACGAAGTCGCCGCACGTGCCGGGCGTGTTCCGCTACGGGCGGCCGGAGAAGGGTCACGGCTGGCAACACGTGCCGAATTCGGAGCTGCTCGAGGAGATGGCGGCCGCCATCACCAGGCACGCGCCGCCGGGTACGAACACGAACGCCTGGAAGTACTGACGGACCGGCCGGGTGGGCGGCAGTGCGCCGCCGCCCACCCGGCCGCCGCCCGGTGCCCCGGCCCCACCGTGAACTTTCCGGTGGGGCTTTCCGTCTCTAGGGCACACTGTCCCCGCTCCACTCGCAACGCCGATGACCGATTCCCCATCCAACGGCCGTGAAGCGCTTCGCCTGCATCTGCTGGTGCTCCGGTGCCAGGCGGGTGACGAGCGAGCGTTCGCCCGGCTGATGGATCGCTACGCCGACAAGACGCTGCGGTACCTCGGCGGTCTGGTCGGCGACGCGGCGGAGGACGTCAATCAGGAGGTCTGGCTCACCGTGTACCGCCGCATCGCCACGCTCACCGACCCGCGCCGCTTTCGCACCTGGTTGTACCGCACCACACGCCATCGTGCCATCGACCATCTGCGGGCGCAGCGCCGGGAACGCGAACTCTTCGACGACGCCGGAACGGTCCAGGACCTCCCGGCCGACGACGACGCCCGCGACCCGACGCCCGATCTGCCCGCGCTCGACGAACTGCTGCGCGACCTGGCGCCGATTCACCGCGAGGTCCTCCTGCTCCGCTATCGCGACGAACTGAGCTACGCCGAGATCGCCCTCGTGGCCGGATGCTCCGTGGGCACCGTTCGATCGCGACTCCACTACGCCACGCGCCGCCTGCGGGCCCGCCGCACCGATGGCGCCACCCCGCACCAGCCCACCGCCGACCCAACCACCCGAGGTGTCTCATGACCGGCCCCACCAATCCCTCCAGCAACGCCGCCTGGCAAGCCATCGATCAGAGCAAGCGATTCGACCGCTTCGTTCGCCGGGCCTGCATCGGTGCCTGGACCGCGGCGTTCATCGCGGTCCTCGCCTACGCCGTCCTCGTCGTCGCGCAGATGGTCCAGATGTTTCGTCTGGCCGGCGTGGGCGCCGTCAGCAACCTCGGCGCGCTGGCGATCGTCACGCCGCTCATCATCGTCGTCGGCGTGATCAGCCTGCTCATCGCCACGCTCACCACGGTCGGCATCTTCATGCGCCAACGGACGGCCAGCCTGGCCGAAATCCAGCTCCGGCTCGCGGCACTCGAGGACATGCTCGGGAACGAGGCCAACGCGTCGTGAGGGCCGCCGGCCTGCGCGCATCCCCCAATCGTGGCATGGCCCGATGCTTGACGGCCCTGGTAGTATCAGGTACTCGACCGGGAGCCGCGATATGAAGACCGACGGTGGGTGCGCCCACATGGATGCACTGGAGACGTTGAAGACGGCGGAGCGCCGCGTGTGCGCCGAATGCATCAAGACGGGCGCCCGCTGGCTGCACCTGCGCACCTGTCAGCAGTGCGGGGTCACGCTGTGCTGCGACGACTCCCCCAATCGCCACGCGAGCAAGCACGCCCGCGCCACGGGGCATCCGGTAATCTCGTCGGCTGAGCCGGGCGAGCGGTGGCTGTACTGCTACCCCGAGGAAGTGTTCGCCGAGTACTAGCCGCCGCTGGACGGCCGGTGTCGGGAAACACCGCACACCCGTGCGGCGCATCGGGACTTGCCCACTGCGCCGGATCATGTTCAGCTCCAGATATGGAGGTACGACCATGACGACGACCACGAGACCCACCCAGGCCCGCGCCAAGACCATGAACCGTGACGACCACCACGTCATTCAGGCGTTCGGGCAGGAGCGCAAACTCCCGCTGGCCCTGTCGGACGCGGCGTGCAGAAAGTCGGTGGAGAATCTGAACCAGCTTCTCGCCGACACCATGACGCTGCGCGACATGTACAAGAAGCACCACTGGCAGGTGACCGGGCCCGCGTTCTACTCCCTGCATCTGCTCTTCGACAAGCACTTCGGCGAACAGGCCGAGTTGGTGGACGCCGTCGCCGAACGCGTGATGATGCTCGGTGGCGTCAGCATTGCGATGGCGCAGGACGTGGCGGAAACGTCGATCATTCCCCGGCCGCCGCGCGGCCGTGAGAGCGCCGAGGCGCAGATCGACCGGCTGCTGAAGGCGCACGAAGCGGTGATCGAGGAAGCGCGCGCCATGGCCCGCGACGCCGCCAAGGCGGGCGACGACGGCACGAACGATCTCATCGTCAGCGACGTGATCCGCACCAATGAGATGCAGGTGTGGTTCCTGGCCGAGCACGTCTCGGGCGCGCACAAGTAGCGTTCCAGGTTCGCGAATACGCCGTTTCGGTCGAGGCGGTGGAAGTTGCGCCGTCCCCGTCGGGCACCTTCCGAGCCGACCCGGTAGAAACCCGGGGGCCGTCGGCGCATCCCGAGCCTCCGGGGGGAAGCACCCGCCACCGCCCGAAACCGGGCATGACCGGTGGAAATGCGTGATGTGTCATAAGTACCCGCAACCGCATGCCCCGCCCGTCATGTTGCGTCCGCGCACGCCCGCCGTCCGTAATAGGAATGCCGGCGTGCGTGCCGGCCGTTCGAAACCCCCAACAATTGGAGTGATCCGATGCGCACACGAGTTGCGTCGCTGTTCTCGGTCCTCGCGCTGGCCATGCCGGTGGCTGCCCGCGCCCAGGTCCCCCTGCCCCACCCGGCGTGGGGCATCATGGGAGCATTGAACTTCGCCAGCTTCGGCGGAAGTGACGCCAGCGGCCTCGACACGAGGACGTCGTTCTCCGTGGGCGGCTTCGTGCGCGTGCCGATGTCGCCCATGTGGTCGTTCCAGCCCGAGCTGGAATATGCCGGCAAGGGAGCCAAGGCGAGCGGCGGCTCGACCACGGGCTCGATCGACCTGAGCTATGTCGAGATTCCGCTCCTGTTCAGGGTGGCCACGCCCAGCACTCCGGCCGGCCGCCTGTTCGGTGAGATCGGACCGTCGATCGCCTTCAAAGTGGATTGTACGATCTCGGCCTCGTCCGGTGGCGTCTCGGCGTCCAGTTCGTGCGCCAACGCCGGCCAGGACGCCAAGTCGGTGGACTACGGCGGGATCGTCGGCGCGGGCTACGAGTTCCCCATGGGGACCTATGGGCTCTCGCTGGGCGTGCGCTACAACTACGGGCTCGCGGAGATCGCCAGCGGATCCAACGTGAAGAACCGCAACGTCCAGTTGGTGGCCGGGCTGCGCTTCTGATCGCGCGGGCGGCGGGCGCCCTGCGCCTGCTGCCCGATTCCGTGACGCCGACGGCGCCCCATCATCGGGGCGCCGTTTGCGTTCAGCGACGCGCGTAGCGCACGGTCCACGTCACCGGACCGCTGAGCGCGGGGCGCAGATGGACGAGGCGCATCCCTCCATGCACCGACGTCCCGCCGTATGCCGCGCCACTCGCCGTCACCCCGGCAAACCGGTATCCCGCCGGCTCCGAGAGGTAGAGCACGTAGTCGTCCCTCCCCACCCGCCGGCTCGCCCCCGTGAGCGTCGCGTCGCTCGCGCTCCATGACACGCGCTGCAGATCCGGGCCGCCGCAGCTCACGTGACGGTTCGTCGCGATCACCTGCGGATGCGCCACGCGTTCGCGAATGCAGAACACCTGCACTTTGAACGTCGAATCGATGGGTCCGGGTACGAACCCGTCCGTGAATGCGCCCAGCAACCGTTTCGTCCAGAACTCGAACACGAGATGCGGTCGCGCCGTGCTCAGCCCGAGTTCCCCGAATCCGATGCGCGTCGTGTCGGCACTGCCTCCGGCCGTTCGGGCCAGCACCGACCATCGCTCGAAGGGCCGGTTCACGTCGAGCAGGTACAGCGGCACGGTGAGCCGCTTGTCGGCGTCGAACGCGCGCGGCCCCGACCCGCTCACCGCCGTGGCCGCCCGGCCGATGAGCGCCGACCGCGACGGGTCGACGTCGTACACCTGCTCCGGCTGCGTGAACAGCACCGGCGCCGTCCGCTTCGCGATCTCGGCGCGCGCCGTACGATAGACGTCCGGCTTGTCGGTGAGCATGAGCAGCGAGCCGGTGAGCGAGGCCAGCGTCGCCGCCCGGTAGCCGTCGGGCGCCGTGAGCTGGATGTGATCGGGATCGTTCCGCCAGACGACGTTGTTGAACGAGTTGTACTCGGCGAACCCGCCATAGCCGAAGCCGTCGGTGCCCACGCGCACGGCGTCCACCAACCCGATGAGTTCGGGGCGGATTCCCCAGCAGGCGAGCAGGAAGGCATGAGGGCCGATGGCGTCGCGCACCGTCTGCACGAATCCGCGATAGACCTGCTCGCGGTCGAGCCCGCGCGTTGCGAAGTAGCCGGCGTGGCTGTTGTACCCCTCGTACCGCAGATGCCGCAGTGCATCCAGCTTGTAGTACCGCCACCCCATCGCCGCCAGCGAGTCGTACACCGGCCGCACGAGGTTGCGCATCGTCGCCGCGTTGGCACCGTCCATCACGTAGCCGATCCAGTTGCCCGAGGCCGGCGTGCCATCGGCGTTGGTGACGAACTCCGACCGGTGCGCGAAGGCGTACGCGCTGTCGGCGAAGCTCACGTTCGTCCAGATGCCGGGCCGGATGCCGCGCGTCGTGATGTACTGCTCGAGTGCCGGGAGCCCGGACGGAAACTTGGCGTTCGGATGCAGCCAGTTGGCCGGCGTACCGATCGGCTCGCGCTCGTATCCGTCGTCGATCTGCAGGTAGTCATATCCGAACGGCGCCAGCACGTCGTGCATCACGTCGGCAGCCGCCCTCACGTC
Organism: uncultured Gemmatimonadaceae bacterium; assembly: GCA_963822945.1. Classification (GTDB taxonomy): domain Bacteria; phylum Gemmatimonadota; class Gemmatimonadetes; order Gemmatimonadales; family Gemmatimonadaceae; genus JAGWRI01. Next base: position 12,727 of record CAWGJO010000020.1, read on the forward strand.
CTGCTCGGTGACCTTGTCGAGAAAGGCGTACCACGACGTCCACCCGGCCACCGAGCCCTTCCACACGTCGTACGTCCACGGGCGGTACTCGGCGAGCCCGCGGTGCTTCTGATAGTAGCGCGGGCGGAAGCGGAGAATGACCTCGGATCCGGTGCCCTGGAGGGCGAAGGTCGCCGAGTCGCCGGCCGGCGCGTGCGCATCGACGGCCACCTGCGTGGGTTCGTCGAACGACAGCATCCAGTCCGACCGGCGATCGTACACGCCCCGGTTGAGCCGGTTGTCGCTTGGGCCCACGCTGTTCCGCACCAGGCGAAGGCCGTCGGTCGGCGGTTCGGTGGCGGCGGCGAATGCCTCGGCGCCGGCGTGCACGACACCGGAGAGCGTCAGCCGCGCCCCGCCGTGCGCCGTCCACTTGACTACCTGGGTGACGGCGCCGCCGGCGGTGTCCACGAGCGCGCGGAACTCCGGCGCGGCCCCGGTGCTCTCGATCGCCCCGGTCAACACTACCCGACCGCCGTAGGTCAGCGTGACCCGGCCATGGTCGAGCGTGACCGTGGCCGGCGCGTTGGGCGGCGCGCCCTGCGCGGCGGCCGCGGGAGCCTGCAACACGCCGCCGGCAACCAACGCGGCCAGCACGAGGTGGAATCGGAGCATGATGGTTCGGAGGCGCGCTGACGGCGCGCCCGGGTGAAGGGACGAGGTGGGCGCGCTACTTGGAGGTGAGGCTGTCCGGCACCATGCCGGCCGGCGGGTGATTCAGCATCGGCGAGTCGACCACGATCTTGCCGCCCAGATAGGCCGTACGCGTGACCACGGCCAGGGTGATCGCCGCGGCGACGACGAGCGTGGTACGGAGCCACTGGGGCGGCACTCCCTCGCGGTCGCGCCGCAGCATGTACCACCAGGCGTAGGCGCTCACCACGCCGGTGATGAGGAGTGTGGTGAGCGCGTAGGCGGCCGAGTCATCGTGCGCGGCGACCGCAGTGCGCACGATGTACCAGGTGCCCCGCGAGGGCGTGCGAGGCGAGGTCGCCCGTGAAGAAGGCGGGGTAGGCGCTCAACCCGGCCAGCGTGAGCGTGGCGACGGCGTACAGCCACACGCCGCGCCGCTTGTTGATGAGCGCGAGGAGTAGCACGGCGAACCCGACCACCGAGAGGATGATCGGGAAGTGGTTGATGATGGTGTGGAGGTATGGCCAGTTCATTTGGCGCTCCCCGGGTTGCTTCGGGCGTTGAGACTCGGCGCGGCGGCGTACCGGCGACCGTGCGATAGAAACCTAACGCCGTTTGACCGGGCCGGGCTGTTCGCCGGATGCCGCGCGGCGACCGGACGCGGCCGCCACGTCGAAAACAACGGCGCCCCATGCTTGAGGCGCCGTTGTCGCGGTCGTGTCTGCGTGTTCTGTGTGCTCTGTGGTGCAGTTGATCCCGCTAAAGACTCAGCCGCACTCGCTGAACCCGCACACATGACACTTCACACATCCCTCGGCGTACTCGAGCTGTGACCCGCAGTCGGGGCACGTGCCCATGAATCCCTCGCCGCCGTCGAACGCCTGCATCTCGAACTGCGGCTGCGCGGCGGCCGCGGACGTGGCCTTGCCCACCGTGCGCACCACGTCGCCATCGGCCTCACCCGGCGCCGAACGGTTGGCCATCAACTCCTGCTGCACGCCCTGCTTGTCGCGCATCCACTCCTCGAGCGCCAGCCCGATCGCGTCGGGCACGCTCATCACCTTGTTCGGGCCGAGTCCCACGACGCGGTCGGACGAGATCCCGCGCAGTTGGCGGTGCACCTCGGTGAGGGGAATGCCGGAACGCAGCGCCAGGCTGATCATCCGCCCCATCGCTTCGGCGTCGGCCATCGCGCTGCCGCCCGCCTTGCCGAGGTTGATGAACACCTCGAACGGGCTGTCCCTTGTCGTCCTCGTTGATGCTCACGAACATCACGCCCAGCGGCGTCTCCTTGCGGATCGTCGTGCCGCGCAACTTCTCGGGACGCGACCGCTTGGCCCGCCGCTGCAGGTTCTCGGTCTCCACGTCGACCAGCTTCTTCTTGAGCGACTCGATCTCGGCGTCCAACTCGGCGATCGTCCCGTGCAGGTCGGCCTGTTCCTCGCGCGACACGGCCGTCGCATCGCGCTGCGCCGCCGCCTTCTCCGTGGCTCCGGTGGACAGCACCTGGTTGTCGCGCGACCCGTCGCGGTACACCGTGACGCCCTTGCACTTCATGGCGTACGCCTGCTCGTAGATCGCCCGCACGTCCTCGACCGTCGCCGTGTGCGCGAAGTTGGTGGTCTTGGAGATCGCCGAGTCGCAGTGCTCCTGGAACGCCGCCTGCATGCGGATGTGCATGTCGGGCGAGATCTGGTTGGCGGTCACGAACACGCGCTGCCAGCGCTCGGGCACTTCGGGGAACGCGATGTGGCCTTCCTTCGCGATCCGCGCCATCAGCGCGTCGCTGTACCAGCCCTCGGCCTTGGCGATGCGAACGAAGTCGTCGTTCACGTCGGGCATCATGACGCCCGCCTGATTGCGCATGAACGCCACGGCGAACAGCGGCTCCAGCCCCGACGAGCACCCCGCGATGATCGAGATCGTGCCCGTGGGCGCCACCGTCGTCACGTTGCAGTTGCGCAGGAGCTGCATGGGCCGGATGCGCTGGCCGTCGGCGTCGCGCGCGCAGGTCTCGTCCGGTCCCCAGATCGACCGCGCCCACTCGGGGAACGGCCCGCGCTCCTCCGCCAGGCGCTGGCTCTCCTTCTTGCCCTCGACGTCCAGGAACTCCATCACCTTGCGCCCCATCTCCACGCCCTCGGGGCTGTCGTAGGCAATGCCGAGCCGCACGAGCATGTCGGCAAAGCCCATCAGCCCGAGCCCGATGCGACGAATGCGCTTGGACAGAGCGTCGATATCGGGGAGCGGGTACTTGTTGACGTCGATGATGTTGTCCAGGAAGTGCGTGCTGAGATGGATGTCCGCGCGGAGCGCGTCCCAATCCATCGCGCCGTCCTTCACATAGTGGCCGACGTTGATCGACCCGAGGTTGCAGACGTCGTACGCCAGCAGCGGCTGCTCGCCGCAGGGATTCGTCGCTTCATAGGCGCCCAGATGCGGCACCGGGTTGTAGCGATTGGCCTCGTCGATGAAGAAGCAGCCCGGCTCGCCGGTGCGCCACGCGCCCAGGATCATCTTGTCCCAGACCATGTTCGCGTCCAACTGGCCCACCACCTGTCCGTTGGACGGATCGATGAGATCGTAGCTCGTGTGGTCGCGCACCGCGTCCATGAACCTGGCCGTGACGCCCACCGAGATATTGAAGTTCGTCACCTGCGTCAGGTCTTCCTTGCAGCTGATGAACTCCATGATGTCGGGATGGTCCACGCGCAGGATACCCATGTTGGCCCCGCGCCGCGTGCCACCCTGCTTCACCGCGTCGGTGCTCGCGTCGTACAGCTTCATGAACGACACCGGCCCCGACGCCACCCCCGTGGTGCTCCGCACCATCGAGCCCTTGGGACGCAGACGGGAGAACGAGAACCCCGTGCCGCCGCCCGACTGATGGATGAGCGCCATGCTCGCCAGCGTGTCGTAGATGCCGTCCTTGTGGTTGGACAGCGCGTCCTCCACAGGAAGCACGAAGCACGCCGAGAGCTGCCCCAGCGGGCGGCCGGCGTTCATCAGCGTGGGGGAGTTGGGCTCGAAGCGGCGCTGGGTCATCAACGCATAGAACGCCTCGGCCTGCGCCTGCACCTGCTCGTCCGTACTCCCGTATCGACGATCCGCCTCGGCCACCACCGTGGCCACGCGCCAGAAAAGAGATTCCGGCTGCTCCACCGGCTCACCCTTCTCGTTCTTGATCAGATAGCGCTTGGCCAGCACCGTCCGCGCATTCTGAGTCAGCGAGGCCAGGCCGGCAGGCGGATTCTTCTTGACGGGCATCTTGGACATACTCCCTGTTGCTGAAGCCAAATCTACGCGGAGGCGGGACCCCGACGGGGAACTCCGAAATTCCCCGTGCATCTGGGGTGGGCGCGCAACGTACCCGGGATCGTGAAACCACGCCAGCCCCTATGCAAGTGGCTGTGTTTCATGGATTTACGATATCAACATCACGAACGTGAGTCGCGCCTGTCGGCCAAGTTGAAAAGAAATCGTGACACAATGAGAACAAAGAAGAACACACAAAGAACACCGCTATTCTACTGTCTGATCCATCCTAAAACAATCTAAATCATTGACTTGCAGAAATAGGCCTCCCACGGGCGCGGCACCGGCCAAGCACCGAAGACCCGCCGCCGGTATCACAAACATGCTGAGCCGTTTTGCTCGCTCTCACGCCACCGGGTCAACCCATTAACCTGCCCGATCGGCCCTTGAGCCAACCACCAGGGCCCGTGTGGTCGGAACCAGGATCACCGCTCCGGAAAGGCACCGCGACGATGCTCCTCCTGCAGGGCCAGATAGCTCTCCACCGTCGCCCGTATCCGCGATCGCTCCTCGTCCGTGGTCTGGCGGACGACCCGCCCCGGAACGCCCAGCACGAGCGAATTGGGCGGCACCACGAACCCCTCGGTGCACACTGCGCCGGCCCCGATGATCGACCCCGACCCAACCGTCACGCCGTTCAGCAGAACCGCGCCCATCGCGATCAGACAGTCGTCGGCCACCGTCGCCCCATGCACGATGGCGCGATGCCCGATCCCCACGCGGTTCCCGATTCGGCAGGGCAGCCCGTGATCGACGTGGAGCACGGCGCCGTCCTGCACGTTGCTGTCGGCGCCGATGACGATGGGCGCGGTGTCGCCGCGGACGACGGCGAACGGCCACACCGAAACGCGGGGGCCGAGGGTCGCGTCGCCGCACACGAACGCGCGGGGATGCACGAACGCGGACGGATCGATGCGGGGTGCGGTGGGTGGCATCAGAACGAGAGCCCCAGGGAGAAGTAGGTAGACACGGACGATACACCGAGCAGCGAGCGGCCCTGCGACGGAAACGCCACGCCGACCCGGAAGCGGTAGGGCGAATCCCACTGGAGCACGGCCGCGGTCACGTTCAACTCGGCACCCGCCGACGCGATGGTGTACCGGTGGGTCAAGCGCGAGTCGGTGCACACGGCGCCGCCCGAGACCACGGCGGGACACCACGCGCTTCCCCTGTCGTAGAACACCGAGAGCGAACTCCTGCCGAGGAAATAGGGGAGAAGCCCCCAGCCTCCGTCGGTGAGCGCCAGCGGGATGCGGTACTCGGCCGAGGCGGCGAAGGCCTGGATTCCGATCAGCGAGGCGGCGTTGAAGCCGCGCACCGGGAAGGTCCGGCGTCCCTCACCCAACACGACGCCGGGCGCCAGCTCGATCGTGGAGCCGCTCGTCCCGCCGACCTGGAAGTAGTCGGTGGACTGCTCGTCGCGGTAGCCGCCCGAGGCGGTGATCGCCAGCACCTGGTGCGCGAACCCGGGCAGATCGAGCGACTTGTAGGCGCTCGCCGACGCAACGGCGCTGAACGTCCGGCGCGACGCATACCCGCTCAGGAAGCGCTCGCGGAGCGTCGCCGCGCCGCGGACCCCGTCCTCGGGCGACACCGCGGTTACGGGATACTGCACGTTGCTCCACGCGCCGCTGGCGATCAGCAGCGGGTAGTAGTAAGTACGGGCGAACGACGCGTCGAGGCGCGGAAGAAGCGGCGCCGGATCCGTGGCATAGTCGTGCACCTCGAGCCCGCCCTGCAGCGACAGCGACGCGGCGGTGCGATAGCGGGGGCGCAGCCACGCGGCGCCGAACGTCGCCGTGCGCGTGCGCCTGCGCAGCTCGCCCACCTGGTTGCCGAGCGTGTCGCGGATCGCGCCGTAGCGCTCCCAGTCCTGCTGACCGCTGGCCACGAGCACGGGCATGCCGAGGCCGGCGTACGCGTAGTCGAAGTAGCCGGTGAGCCCGCTGTTGTCGGTGGGCAGCATGACCTGCGCGTCGTACGTGTGCCGGTCGACCACGTCGCTGCCGCTCGTGAACGCGCCCAGCCGCACGCCGCCCGCGATCGACGGTTCCTCCACCGGCATCCAGTAGCGCGGCCACAGCGTCCGCCACGGCGAATACGGGGTGGCGGGCGTATTCACGCTGTCCAGCGGAGGCACCGGCTGCGGCTCGTCTGCGGTGGACAGCGATTCCGCCGGCGCGGGCGCCAGCCGCGCCACGGGTCCGATGCCCAGGTGATAGCCGTCCCCGAGCACCACCGAGCCCACCAACCACCGCCCGTCGGGCGACACCTCCGGATAGAAGATCCCCGTGGTGGCCGCGGTGAGCACGTCCAGGCTGTCGCTGCCCCCCGGCCCGACGCGTGCCGAGTACACGTTCGACGCGCCCGTCCGGTCGGAGGTGAAGTACAGATGCGTGCCGTCCGGCGACCAGCTCGGCGCTGCCTGGACGGCGTGCGCCGGCGCGATGCGCTGCAGGATGTGTCCCGCGGTGTCCAGCACCACGATCTCCGACGTCCCGCCGCGCTGCCAGCGCACCGCCGCCACGCGCGACCCGTCTGGCGACCAGCGCGGCTCGGCCCACTGCACGTTCATGCTGCCCTGCGTCAGGGGACGCAGGTTGGTACCGTCCGGCGACAGCGTGACCAGCCGCGTGGCCCCGGGCAGCGTCTGCACCGCCACGAGGCGCCCGTCGGCGCGCACGTCCGGCGTCGTGAGCCGCGCGTCGCGGGTGAGGCGCACCGTGTGCCGCCCGCGTTGCGCGAACAGATCCGACCGGATGTGATACGCGTCGGTGTAGTCGAGCTGCGTGAACAGCCGCTCGCCGTTGGGCAGGACGAGCGTGGGCGAATCGCTGTTGCGCCGGTTGATGCGCTCCGTGGAGCCGTCGAGGGTGACGCTGTACGCGCCGAGGCTCTCGCGCCCCGTGGTGCCGGTGTACGTGATCGCGGTGTCGTCGGCCCAGCGCGGATAGCTGGCGATGCCACCACCCACGGTGAGATACCGCCAGCCCGGCATCGGCAGCGCGGGATCGCCCGCCGTCCGGGTGACGGAATCGCTCCACTGCTTCCAGGCCGCGGTGAACGAGATGCCGAACGCCTGCTTGGCCGGCCGGTTGAGCCAGAGCGGAATGAGCTGCGACGACTGCGACTCCACGAACGCCCGCATGTGGTCGCCATGCGTGCGCGCCAGGTAGTCCACGAACAGCGACCCGAACACGTACGGCGACTGGCCGTACGGAAAGAAGGCGTCGGCCCGGCTCATGCGGTCGATGGACGGGAAGCGGTGTTCGGCGCCGTACGCGCGGGCGATCATCTGGTGGTCCGAACCCAGCACCCGGCCCGCACCGGTGAGCTTCGATTCGTAGTAGACCGCCAGCCCCTCGGTGAGCCAGGCCGGCGAGTACGAGTCGGGGAACAGATACGGCGCCCGTCCGAACACGTGCTGGCCCAGGCTCCAGATGCCGCGCGTGCGGTCGAGATGGAAGATGTGCGTGAGTTCGTGCGTCACCACCATCGCGGTGGGATCGTCGGTGAACCGCAGCGCCGGATCGTTCACCGGCGGGTTGGCGTACACCACGATGCGATTGGTGGGAAAGGGCGTCGCGTACCCGTTGGTCACGTCCACGTTGTCGGCGATGACGAGGTCGATGGGCACGCGCGGCGGCGTCAGCTCCCGCGACAACTGGGCGAACGCGACCTCGGCGGCGGCCGCGGCGTGGCGCGCCGTCGATTCGAGCGCCGGCGTGAAGTGCACCAGAAAGTGCGCCGTGCGAATGGTGTGCCAGTCGGCGTTGGGCACCACCTGCGCCCGCGCCGCCGGTGCCGCGAGACACACGGCGGCGATGCCGGCCAGCCACGCGCGCTTCATGGCGGTCCGCCGAGCCCGCGGAAGTAGGCGCGGAGTCCGTTGGCGATGCCGCGGGCGTATGCCTCCTGGAACTGCGGCGTGCGCAGCGCGGCCTCCTGTTGCGGCACGATCACGAAGGCCCCCTCACACAGGATCGACGGCATCCACGTCTGCCGCACCACGGCCAGGCTGCGGAACACTACTCCCTGATCGGGCAGGCCCATGGCGGTCACCAGGCCGCGTTGCACGGCGCGGGCCAGCGGATCCGATTGGCCCCGGTAGAAGAACGTGGCGCTCCCCTCGGTGACGACGAACGGATTCACGCCGTCGGGCAGCGCGTTGAGATGGATCGAGACGAAGACCTCGGCGTTGGCGCGGCGCGCGATCACCGGGCGATCCTCGAGCCCCACCGGCTCGGTGTCCGTCCGCGTCATCACGACCCGGGCCCCCGCGGCTTCGAGCAGCGCCCGCAGCCGGTCGGCCACCGCGAGCACCGCGTTCCCCTCATACAGGCCGGTGGGCCCCGTGGCCCCCGCCGGAGGATGGCCGGCATCGATGGCGATCACGCGCCCGCGGAGCGGGTGCGCGCGATCGACCGCCGGCGGCCGGCGCACGCGAAGAACGAACCGGCCGTGGTTCCAGAGCACCAGATAGCCGAACGGCGGCGCCGACAGGTGCAGCGTGTACCGCACCCGGTCGTTCGCGACCTGCGCCCATTCCACCCGGCGGATCAGCGAGTCGTCGGTGGGATAGCGAATGATGTCGGTGTTGCCGCGCGTGTCGTAGAGCGTGAGGTCGATCGCGTGGTCGCGTTCCTCCACGAAATAGGCGGGACGGCTGCCCACGGGCAGCACGAAGTCTTCCCATCCGGGCGCCGAGCGCACGTCGCCGTTGCCGGCCACGCGCCAGGGAGCGCGCGCGTCGGCCCCCAGGGGGTGGGCCACGGAATCGGGCACCCAGACGTGGAGCGCGCTGTCCACGCGCAGCCGCGTGTAACCGCCGTCGCTCAGGTCACGCCAGACCACGGTGCCGGGAAGAAAGAACCAGTGGTACGTGTCGCCCGGACGGGGCCGCCCGACGATCGTGGCATCGGTGTCGGGAAGCTGTCCGGCCGCCGGATCGTCCAGCCGCACCCACTCGCCCGTCGTATCGGGTTCCACGTGCGTGGTGTCGACGGCCGCGGTATCGGGCGTCGGCACGCGCACGGCGTGCGTGGCCCGCACGGTGTCGGCGCCCAGCGCAGCCACCAGCTCGTACTCCGGATGGTCGGCGGGCGGATTGGCAACGAACGCCATGAATGCGCCGTTGGGATACACGTGCGCCGGCTGGCCATCGATGGTGAGCGTGGCCTGGCCGTTGCCCACCGAGCCAAGCACGAACGTGGAATCGGCCGACGTGATGAGATGATCGCTGGCCGGATAGACCACGTGCACGGCCAGCGATCCGGCCACCACTGGGATGGGCGGCAGGCCCGGCGGATGCTCGCGTACGGGCCGAACGGCGGGATGCGGCCGCACGGGGGGCCGCGTGGTGGAGTCGGCGGCGTGAGGCGTGGGAACGGTGGTGGGAGTGGCTGGACGCGTGCAGGCCGCAATGGCGGCGACGGCGGCCAGCGCCAATCGTGGTACGGAGCGCGGCATCGTTGCAAGCTACGAACCCCGGTCGGGGGAGGGAAGCGACGGCCAATCCGACACTTGCGGCATGCGACCGGCTTCATTGACCCCCTTTTCCACGAGTCCTATATTCGCGCTTCATGGCGCTGTTTCAACCGGAGCCGACATCGTGACGGCCTGCACGTTCTGCGGACGTGAGAATGAGGCGGCCGCGCAATTCTGTATCGACTGCGGCAAGCCCATCCAGTCCACGGGCGCCCGCCAGGCGTCGGCCGGCGCACCCGATCCCGCCGATCAAACACGTCCACGTCCCACCTCGCAATCTCCGGTGTCACGCAAACCGAGCCCTTCCAGCGTTCCCAAGACCCGCGTGTCCAGCGCGCCGAGCCCGTCCCAGGCCGTGTGTTCGCGCTGCGGCCGCACGGTGGACGCCTCGCTCCCGTTCTGCGCCCACTGCGGCAACCGCGTGACCGTCGCGCCGGCCGACGGCGCCTGCCGCACGTGCGGTGCGCCGTTCCAGATCGGCGTGGACATGTACTGCGCCCGATGCGGCGCGCGCGTGGGCGAGCGCGTTTCGATCATGGAGCAGCAGGTGGCCGCCGGCACGCAGGTGTTCGGCGTGGCGCGCGGCGACGGGGGACCGAAGCTGTCGCTGCTCAACGATTCCGGCGACGTGGCGAAGATCTTCACGCTCGAGCGGGGCGAGGCCGTGGTGGGACGGGGCGAGGCCGACATCAAGTTCGCCGAGGACGTCTACATGTCGCCCCTCCACGCCCGCATCGACCTCCGCGACGGCGTGCTCTGGATCCGCGACCTGGGATCGCGGAACGCCAGTTGGGTCTTTCTCGACGCGGCCGCCAAACTCGTCGACGGCGATCGCGTGCTCGTCGGGTCGCAGGTGCTCCGGTTCCGGCGGCTCGGCTATCCCGGCCCGCACGCGCCGGAGGCCGACTCGACCCGGCGCATGGGCTCGCTCACCCCGTCGCTCGACATCGCGGTCTTCGAGCAACTCCGCGCCGACGGCAGCGTGCGCGACACCTTCCACCTGTCGCCGGGCCGCAGCGTCCTGCTGGGACGCGAAACGGGCGACTGGACCTTTCCGTACGATCAGACGATGAGCGGACGTCACGCCGAGATCCGGTCCGAAGACGCCGACTTCTTCGTGCACGACGCGGGCAGTCGCAACGGAGTGGCGCTCGCCGTGCGTGGGGAGCAGTCGCTCAAGCGCGGCCAGCGCCTGCTGCTGGGCGACCAGATCCTCCGCGTGGAGACCGTGTGAGCCGATTGAAGATCTGCCCGCAGTGCGGCGCCGAGTACGAACTCGACCAGCGTTTCTGTCCTAAGGACGGCTCGACGCTGCGTACCCAGGGTGAATCGCGCGACCTCGTCGGCTCGATCGTCGCCGATCGCTACCACGTGCTGCGCCAGCTGGGCGAGGGCGGCATGGGACGCGTCTACCTCGCCGAGCATGTGAAGATGGGGCGCAAGAGCGCCGTGAAGGTGATGAATCCGCAGATGGTGCACGACGCGGAGGCCATCGGCCGCTTCAACCGCGAAGCCGCGAACGCCAGCCGCATCAGCCATCCGAACGTCGCCGCCGTCTACGATTTCGGCGAGACGGACGAGGGCGTCATCTACCTGGCCATGGAGTTCGTCGACGGGCCGCCCCTGTCCGCGCTCATCGCGCAGCAGGGCAGCCTGCCCCCGCTGCGGGCGGCCGATATCGCGCGGCAGGTCGCCGACGCGCTGTCCGCCGCCCACGACATGGGCATCGTCCATCGCGACCTCAAGCCCGACAACATCATGGTGGCCCGCAACCGCGACGGATCCGACCTCGTGAAGGTGGTCGACTTCGGCATCGCGAAGACGGCCGGCAGCCAGGCGCAGAAGGTGACGAAGACCGGCTACGTGGTCGGCACCCCCGACTACATGAGTCCCGAGCAGTTGGCCGGCGACGAGCTGGACGGGCGCAGCGACATCTACTCGCTGGGGCTCGTGACGTTCAACATGCTCACCGGCACCCTGCCCTTCGCCGCCGAATCGGCGCAGGAGACCATGCTCATGCGACTCACCGACCGCCCGCGGTCGCTGTCGGAGGCGCGACCCGACCGAGCATGGACTCCCGAGGTCCAGGCGGTGATGGACCGGGTCCTTGAGCGCGATGCCAACCGGCGCTACCAGACGGCCGCCGAGTTCGGTCGCGACCTGTACCGGGCGGTCGAGGCAATGCCCGAGAGCGTGGCCGCCAGCGCGGGCACCCGGGTGCTCGTGGAGCCGACGGGAGGAATCCCCGAGACCCGCGTCGCCGGCGCGGCGGTCTCGCCCGCGCCGACACCCTCGGGCAAGAGCAAGGTGCCGCTCATCGCGGCGATTGCGACCGTGGTCGTGCTGGGCGGCGGCGGGACGGCCGCCCTCATCCTGAAGGCGGAATCGCGGGCCGCACCGCCGGGACCACAACAGCAGGACCACGCGGCACCGGATACGGCCGTGGCTCCGTCCGGTACCGCGTCCACGTCGGGAGAGGGCCGGCAACTGGCGAGCGCCGCCGGACGGCGACCCCAGCCGAATCCGGCGCAGCCACCCACGGCGACGGTGGACTTCCCGGCGCAGTTTCGCCGCCTCGAGGCCCTCACCGACATCGCCGACGGCACGGAGTCGAGCGCGGCGCGGGCCTGGCTCGTCATCGATTCGATCGCCCCGTTCGCCACGACCCCAGACGACAGCGCGCACCTCGACCTCCTGCGCGCGTTCGCCAAGCAACTGCAACACGACGACGCCGGCGCCTGTGCCTGGGCGCAGCAGGGATACGCGCTTGCCCACGACCCACTGTTGAAGAAGCGACTCGCCCCCATCGTGCGCGCGTGCAATTGACCGCCATCTGACCCCACCCTCCATGCCTTCCTCCGGCGACTCTGCTCGCGGGTCCGTGATCGTCCACGTGTTCGGCAAGACCGACGTGGGGCGCACGCGCGAGCACAACGAAGACGCCTTCGTCGTCGCCGACCTCACCGCCGACGATGCGTCGCTGCAGCCGTCGGTGCGCACGCACACCGCCGGTGAGCGCGGCACGCTGTTCATGGTGGCCGACGGCATGGGCGGCGCGGCGGCCGGAGAGATCGCCAGCGAGATGGCCACGTCCATCGTGCTCCGGGAGCTGCGGCGCGCGTGGCTCGCGCATCCCACCGCCGACGGCGAGAGTTTCGCCAAGGCCATCCGGCGCGCCGCCGCCGTGGCCAACGCCGAGATCAACACCTTCGCCGCCACCCACGCCGAGTACCGCGGCATGGGCACCACCGCCACCATCGCCGGCCTGCTCGGCGACACGCTGTACGTGGCCCAGGTGGGCGACAGCCGTGCCTATCTCGTGCGCGACGGCGTCGCCCGCCAGATCACGAAGGACCAGTCGCTGATGCAGAAGCTCGTGGAGGCCGGCGAGATCACCGAGGAGGAGGCGGAGCACAGCGAACGCCGCAACATCATCCTGCAGGCGCTCGGCCCCGAAGCGTCGGTGAAGGTGGACCTCACGCACCAGAAGCTGCGCCGTGGCGATACGCTCGTGCTCTGCAGCGACGGACTCTCCGGCCAGGTCTCGCGGGACGAGATCGCCGCGGTCGTGCGCCGGGAGCCCGACCTCGCGACGGTGTGCAAGCGGCTCATCGACATGGCCAACGGCGCCGGCGGGCCCGACAACATCACCGTCATCGCGGCCCGGTTCGACGGCGAGGGACTGGAGTCGGCCGCCGCCGGCGACGAGGTCGGCCATCGCGTCTTCCCCATCGCCGACTCGGGCAGCACCCCGTCCCGGGGCAGCGATCAGGTGGCCGACGACCACCGCCGCATCACCACGCCCGTGCGCGCCGTGAAGGCCGCGTCGCTCCCGCTCCCCGTCCCGACCCCACCCGCCGATGCCCCGATGGTGAGCGAGGAACGCCGGGCCCGCGGGCGCGCCATCCAGCGCCTGTTGCTCGTGACGCTCGTGGTGGCCGCCGGCCTGGCCGTGGTCTGGTGGATCGGACGCATGACGCACCGCAATTGACGTGGCCCTGGAGATCCGCATTCTGGGCGGCGCCCGGGCCGGCCAGCGGGAGGTGTTCGACCAGTCGGTGATCGCCATCGGGCGCCACCCGTCGAGCGACCTCCGCTTCGATCCCGAACGCGACCTCGACGTCTCGACTCGGCACGCCGAGATCCGCCGCGTCGACCGCCGGTACGTCATCCACGACAACACGAGCACCAACGGCACCTTCGTGAACGGGGAGCGCGTGCTCCCCGACCGCGAGCTGCACGACGGCGACCGCATCGCATTCGGCGACCAGGGGCCGCAGGTGGTGGTGCATCTCGTGGCCGCGCGGCCGACGGTGCCCCGCACGGCGGCCGCCTCGGACGCCTCGCCGGCACGGCCCGGCGCGGCGACGCCCGCGCGCGACGCGCCGCGCGACTCCACCACGGCGCGCATCGCGATCGCGGTCCGGCAACGCACGTCGTGGCTCACCAGGATACTGGTGGCGGTGGTCGTGGTGCTGGTCGCCGCCATCGGCGTCGCCTTCTGGCTGGGCCACCGCGCGTCGGAAGCGCAGCTCCAGGAGCTGCGCCGGATGGTGGCGCGAAACGAGGCGGCATCGGCGGCGCTGGGGGCACGGCTGCAGTCCGTGGCGGACTCCAGCGTGGCGCAGGCTCTGCAGCGCCAGATCGATTCGCTCAGTGCGCGGGTCAACCGGACGCCGGCCCGGGTCGGGCCGCACGCTCGACTCCCTGCAGGCAGCGCTCGCGTCGCAGCACCGGCTGCTGACCATGGACGTGCCGGCCATCAACGCCCGCAACGCGCCCGCGGTCGCGATCCTGTACGCGGAGATCGGGGGCACGCCGTACGGCGGCACCGCGTTCGGCATCACCGCCGGAGGGCTGCTGGTGACCAACCGGCACAACGTGCAGGCCGCCGACGGCACCCCGGCCGCGCGCCTCGCCGTGACCTTCCGCGACACGAAGGACGTGCTGCCGGCGCACGTCGTGAAGGTGAGCGACGATCCGGCGGTCGATCTGGCCCTCGTCCAGATCGACCGCCCGGGGCCGTTCCCCGTCGTCGCCGGCATCAGCCCCGCGGCCGCCGCCGCGCCCGAGGGCGCGCCGGTGGTGACCATCGGCTTCCCGCTGATCAACGACCTCGTCGCGGCCGGCGACGACTCCGGCCTCGTGGCCAGGTCGGCGCTCGACCCCGGCACGGTGAGCCGGCGGACCCCCGCCATCCTCCAGATCGATGCCTACGCCGCGCGCGGCTCCAGCGGGAGTCCGGTGTTCAACGCGAGCGGCGACGTGGTGGGCGTCGTGTATGGCGGTCCCGCCGATGGCGCGGGCCGCGTCGTCTACGCCGTGCCGGCCGACCGGCTGGCGGCGTTCCTGCCGCCCGGCGCGCGCGCGACGATCAGGTAGCGCCGGGCGTGAGCTTGCCGAGCACGCGCGGGCCCGACGCGCCGGTAGCGCGCGGCACGTTGGCCGGGCGCCGCTCCACGAACAGGTGAGCGAGCAGCGCGAACGCCACCGCTTCCTTCGCCTCGTCGTCGAAGTAGGCATCGCTGAACCGGCGCGTGGCCACCGGCGCCACCGCCTCGGCGATCATCGACACCAGCGCGGCGTTCTTCGCCCCGCCGCCGGAGAGCAGCAACTCCGCCACCGGCTCCGGCATGAAGCGGCGATACGCGTCGGCCACGCTCCGCGCGGTGAGCGCGGTCGCCGTCGCGACGATGTCGTCGCGCGACGCGCCGGCATCGGCCTGGCGGCAGAGCATGATGAGGCGGCTCACGTACGCCGCGCCGAACAGCTCGCGGCCGGTGGACTTGGGCGGCTCGGCAGCAAAGTACGCGTCGTCGAGCAGCGTCTCGACCACGCGGGTACTCGGTGTGCCGGCCTTCGCGTACGCGCCCCCCGCATCGTACCGCTCGCCCGGGTAGAGCGCGCGCACCACGCCGTCGATCACCGCCATCCCCGGGCCGGTGTCGAACGCGCGCACGCCGCTCAGCTCCCCGTGCGGGGGAACCACGGTGACGTTGCCGATTCCGCCGAGGTTCTGCAGCGCCCGCCACGCGCCCGACGCGAACAGCAGCGCGTCGGCGATCGGCACCAGCGGGGCGCCCTGGCCGCCGGCCGCGAGGTCGCGCACGCGGAAGTCGCTCACCACATCGATGCCGGTGCGCTCGGCGATCACCGCCGGCTCCCCGAGCTGCCAGGTGGAGTGCGGCGGCTCGTGCCACAGCGTCTGCCCGTGCGACGCGATGGCCCGCACCTCGTCGCGCGCCACGCCCGCTTCGGCGAGCACCGCGACGGCCGCGTCTGCCAGCCAGTGTCCAAGGTCGAACTGCAGGCGGCAGTAGTCGCGCGCCGTCCCGGCCGACATCGCGGCCTGCAGCGCGTCGCGCTGCGCGGCGGTGTAGTCGCGCACGGCGAACGCGAGCATCTCGGGCTCGAATCCCGTCCCCCGCGCGTGGAGGCGCACGGCCACCGCCGAGATGCCGTCGAGCGAGGTTCCCGACATCAGCCCCACGTACACGGGCGGGCGCGGCGCGGCCTCGGGGACGCCGGTCATTTCACCGGGGGCGGCTGGCGACGGATCACGCGCCGGATCACTCCCCCCTCGCGCGCCAGCGCCGCCTCGGCGGCCGGGCGGTCGACGCCAAGGAAGTGCATCACGATCGCCGTCTTCACGCTCCCGCCCGCCCCGTCGAGCAGCGCGCCCGCCTCGTCGGCGGTCACGTCGCACACCTCGGCGACGATGCGCCGGCTCCGGTCGCCGAGTTTGGCGTTGGTGGCCTGCAGATCGACCATCAGGTTGCCGTAGGTCTTGCCCAGGCGGATCATCGCCCCGGTGGTGATCATGTTGAGCACCAGCTTGGTGGCCGTGCCCGCCTTGAGACGCGTGGATCCCGTGACCGCCTCCGGCCCGGTGATCGGCAGGATCACGATGTCGGCCACGGGCGCGTCCGACGCGGGCGGCGGCGAGCAGGCCACGAACGCCGTGGACGCGCCGACGCTCCTCGCGTGCTCGAGCGCGCGGCGCACGTACGGCGTGGTGCCCGAGGCCGCGATGCCGATCACGAAGTCGCCTTCGCGCACGCCGGCGGCGTCCAGATCGCGCACCGCGTCTTCCACCCGGTCTTCGGCGCGCTCCTGCGATCGGGTGAGTGCCGCCGGGCCGCCGGCGATGATTCCCTGCACCAGGTCGGGATCGCTGCCGAACGTGGGCGGGCACTCCGAGGCGTCGAGCACGCCCAGCCGGCCCGACGTGCCGGCGCCGACGTAGAACAGGCGTCCCCGCCGGCGGAAGGTGCGCTCGGCCTCGGCGATCGCCGCGGCAATGGCGGCGCGCTCGCCGTGCACGGCCGCGGGCACCAGACGATCCTCGGCCGCCATGAGATCGACGATCTCGAGAGGGGTGGCGAGGTCGATATCGGCCGTGCGCGGATTGCGCTGCTCGGTGATGCGCGGGTCGTTCGTGCTGGCGGCCACGGGATCCGGTGCGGGGGCTCGAAGGGTCGTCCGGGTACCGTGCCGCGTGCCCGGACCAAGGGGTAAGTCTACCGATCGCGGACGAGACGCGGCAAGCGCGAACGCAGAACGCGGGCCGCGCGATCGAGTCGCGCGGCCCGCGTTCCGTGTCCCTGCCGCCGTGCTAGTGGATCGTTACCGGCGACTTCAGCTTGATGGTCATGTCGCTGCCCTGCGCGATGCAGCCTTCGAAGTTGGCCGTCGTGGCGGCAACCGCGCCGCCCGCCGCGGCTCCGGCGGCGGCACCCGCCACCGCGCCCTTGGTGCTCTTGCCGATGAGCTTGCCGGCAATGGCGCCGATCACCGCCCCGCCCACGACCTTCTGCACGTCCTTCGACGTGGGCTCATTGCGCACGCGGTCGATCTTCTCCTCGGTCACCGTGGCGCTGAGGGGGTAGGTCTCGCCGCCGAACGTCACCGACACCGGGTTGAAGCCCATGTCGATGGGATCCTTGACGTTCTCGCTGCGCTTCAGCGCGGTGATCTCGAGCTTCACCGTGGCGCCGGCCGGAATGCTCAGCCCGTTGGTTGCGGGCACCGCGTCAGCCAGGGTGGCCGTCAACGTATCGCCCACCTTGTGGGTGTTGGTGCACACCTTCTCGCTCGGGTGCAGCAGCATCGCCGTGCCCACGGCCACCTCGCCCGTGGCCCGCGCCACCGGCTTCGGCGCTGCCGGCTTCGGACGCGCCGGCGCCGGCTTGGCGGCGGGAGCAGGGGTCGTAGCCGCCGGCGTCTTGGCTGCGGCCGCCGTGTCGCCCAGCCCGGGCCGCGCGGCCGTGTCGCCACCCGCCATCTGCAGATCGGCGCTCAACGCCGTGTCGTTCGCCGCTGCGCCCTTGTTGCCACCGCAGGCTGCGACGGCCACCATGAGCGCGAGCGCTCCCGCGATGCGGCTTGGATAACTCGTCATGCTCCCTCCTCCACTGTTGCGGCTCCCACGGGCGGATGTTCTGGTCACCGCGCCCGGAATGGGGCCATGAGTAGCAGCTGCGCGCGCTGCATGCGGACCCGCGACCGTCAGCAAGGTAGTCGGTCCAGCGGTATATTCTGTCCGTGTGCTCCCCAAATATACGCCGTTCCCGACGGATGGATTATACCAGGGAGGGGCAGAAATGTCCCACCGCATGACCGGAAATCGCGGTCTGCCCACGGGAGCGTCCCATGAGTGAACGTCGTACCCTGAGACGGCTGCTCCCCTATTACCGCCCCTACCGGGGCAAGATGGTCTTGGGACTTTCCCTGACCGTCCTGTCGTACGCCTTCTCCACCGCGGGGCCGTGGTTCCTGCGGCTGGCCGTGGACGACCTCATGAGCAAGGCGCCGATGTCGAGTATCTGGCTGCTCGTGGGGGCGATGCTCGGCGTGGCCCTGGTGGGCGGCTTTCTCCGCTTCATGATGCGGGAAACGCTGAACAAGGTCAGCCGCTGGATCGAATACGATCTGCGGAACGACCTGTTCGCCCGCCTCGAGTCGCTGGACGCCGAATACTTCGCGCGCGCGCGGACGGGCGATCTGATGGCGCGGCTCACCAACGACCTCTCGGCCGTGCGCATGGCGGCCGGACCGGCCGTGATGTACCTCACCAATACGATCGCCGGCGGCACGTTCGCGCTGCTGTTCATGCTCCACATCGACGTGCGGCTCACCCTGATCGCCCTGCTGCCGATGCTGCTCCTGCCGATCTCCATGATCTGGCTGGGACGCGCCATCCACCAGCGGTTCGAGGCCGTGCAGGAGCATTTCGGCCGCATGACGACGATGGCGCAGGAGAACATCTCCGGCGTGCGGGTGGTGCGCGCGTACCGCCAGGAATTGCCCGAAGCGGAGCGCTTCGCCGAACTCGGCCAGCAGTACCTCGTGAAGCAGATGCGGCTGGCCACGCTCTACGGCATGATGCACCCGTCGTTCCAGATGCTCGCCGGGCTGGGCAGCGTGGTGGTGCTGGGGCTGGGCGGGGCGCTGGCCATTCGCGGCACGATCACGGTCGGGTCGTTCGTGGCGTTCGGGCTCTACCTCGGCATGCTCACCTGGCCGCTCATCGCGCTCGGATTCGTGATCAACCTCTTCCAGCGCGGCGCCGCGTCCATGGGGCGCCTGCTCGACATTCTCGATGCCCAGCCGACCGTGATCGCGCCCGTGTCGCCGCGCCGCCTTCCCGCCAACGCCGTCGGACGCACCATCGAGTTCCGGCGCGTCGGGATTCCACTACCCGCCGGAGCCGGGCGGGGCGCCGCGATGGGTGCTCCGCGACGTGAGCTTCACCGTGCCCGCCGGCGCGACGGTGGGCGTGGTGGGCGCCACGGGCAGCGGAAAGAGCGCGCTGCTCGACCTCGTGCCCCGCGTGTTCGATCCGCAGGAGGGCGAGATCCTCATCGACGGCATTCCACTCCGCGACCTCGACCTCGATGCATGGCGGCGGGAAATCGGGTACGTGCCGCAGGAAAGCTTCCTGTTCAGCGAGAGCATCGGCGCGAATCTGGACTACGGCGCAGCCGACGAATCGGCGCGCGACTGGGCGGCGTCGGTGGCGCAGCTCACCACCACCATCGACGCCCTGCCGGAGCGCTACGACACCATGCTCGGAGAGCGCGGCATCAATCTGTCGGGCGGACAGAAGCAGCGGGCGGCGATTGCCCGGGCACTGGCGCGCCACCCGACGGTGGTGCTGCTGGACGACGCGCTGAGCGCCGTGGACACGCACACCGAAGCGGAGATCCTGAACGCCCTGCGCACCGCGCTTGCCGGCCGTACCGCGCTCATCGCCTCGCACCGCGTCTCCGCCATCCGCGACGCAACCTTCGCCATCGTGCTCGACGACGGTCGCGTGGTGGAGAAGGGGCCGCACGCCGAACTCATCGCC
This sequence comes from uncultured Gemmatimonadaceae bacterium, assembly GCA_963822945.1. Taxonomy (GTDB): domain Bacteria; phylum Gemmatimonadota; class Gemmatimonadetes; order Gemmatimonadales; family Gemmatimonadaceae; genus JAGWRI01. Next base: position 32,552 of record CAWGJO010000020.1, read on the forward strand.
GCCGGCGGCCGCTACTGGTCGCTGCTCAACCGCCAGCAGCTCGAGGAGTCGCTCGAGGAGTCCGTCGAGTCGCCGTAGTCGGGCACCGGCCCGGGATCAGGAACGGAGGTGAAGCACGAGATGATCCCGATTCGACGGATGAGACTGATGAAACAGTAGGGGGCTCCGGCGGACGGATCTCTCCGCCGGAACCCCCAATTCCTTGATCCGTGTCATCAGCGGTCTCCGGATCATCGTGTTCATTTTTCGTTCCTGATGCCCGGGCTAGCGACACGGAAGCGCCGGATCACATCCGATTCAGAATCCAGGCCGGCGTCATCTTCTGCAGCATCCCCGTGAGCACCGACAGATAGCCGCTCACGAGCAGGATGCCGACGATCACGAGCAGCACGCCCGAGGCCTTCGTGAGCCACGCCAACCGGGCCCGGTTCCGCTGCGCGAACCCGATCAGCTCCTCCAGCGCCACCGCCGAGATCAGGAACGGCACCGCCAGCCCCGCCGAGTAGGCGCTCAGCAGCACCGCGCCGCGCCCGCGTCACCCGCCGTGGCCGCGAAGGTCAGGATCGAGCCGAGAATCGGCCCCAGGCAGGGCGACCAGCCCGCCCCGAACGCCATCCCGACCACCACCGTGCCGAAGTAGCCGAGCGGCTTGTCGCGCAGGTGCGGGCGCGTGTCGCGTCCCAGAATCGACAGGTTGAACGCGCCGGCCAGATACAGCCCGAACAGGATGATGATCACCCCGCCCACGCGCGCCACCCACACCCGGTGTACCAGCAGCACCCGTCCCACCGCGCTTGCCGCCACTCCCATCGTCACGAATACGATGGAGAACCCGATCACGAACAGGAACGCGTGCAGGAGCGCGAACCGCCGCGACGACTGCACGTCTTCCAGTGAGATCCCGGTGATGAACGTGAGATAGCTCGGCACCAGCGGCAGGACGCATGGCGAGATGAAGCTCACCAGTCCGGCCACGAAGGCGACGAACAGCCCGACCTCCCCCCCGGCGGTCACGCGCCCGCTCCGCGAGCCACGCGGCTACCCGGCCGCCGGTTGGCGGGCATCGACCACGGCGCGGATCTCCTCGCCCGACAGACGCTCCACCTCGTCGGTGTCCTCGGCGCGCCGCTGCACGCCCCGCACCACCTGGTCCACGGTCACCAGCGGCGCGTCTGCCTCGGCCTTCACCGAGACCTCCCACTTGCCGCGGTCCGGGCCCTTGAGCGTGTGCCGGTAGGTAGCCGTGAACACCGTGTACCGATCGGGCACCGCCGGTTCCTGCGCCGGATCGGACGCGTAGGGTGAATCGTCCAGCGATTCCAGCGAGACCGACTCGAGTTCGGCGACCGCACCGTCCGCCTCCGCCGGCGGGCCCTCTTCCGTCATCGCCGCGGTGGCCAATTCGCCCAGCGCCTCGACACCGGCACCCTCCGCCGCATCCACCGCCGCCTCGGCGCCCGGTGGCTCGAGTTGCCGCGCCGCGATCACCGCCACGCCCCGCTCCACCCCGCTCACCCGGCGCGGCGCGAAGAAGTGCACCTCCATGACATCCGCGCCGGCCAGCTGCTCCACCATGTCGAGGATGAACCGCTCGCGCGTCTCGCTCTGGATCATCGCGCGCCCACGGTCGCGGGAGTCGCTTCGGCCCGGCGCGCGTCGAGTTCGCGTTCCACGTACAACCGCATGATGTGCATGAAATCCTGGGCATTGGTGACGACGCCGAACGCCTGATGCGTGCCGCGATCCTTGAGCTTGCTCACCACGAACTCCGACGAATCGACGCAGATCGTGATCAGCTCGCGCATCGATCCGTCCGGGTCGGTGACGAACGCGGGCAGCATGTTGCCCGTGGCGATGCCGTGCAGGGCACTGGCGATCAGGATCGCCATCGTCGCCTTGATGGTGTGCCGCCGCATGGCGTCCTGCGCCTGCAGCATGTCGGTGATCACTTCGGGCAGCGGGCCGTCGTCGCGAATGGACGCCGCGAGCACGAATGGCACGTCGTGCAGCACGCACGCGCGCATGATGCCCTCGGTGATCAGCCCCTGCTCCACCGCCGCTCGGATCGAGCCCGCGGCGCGCACGCGGTTGATGGCGCGCATGTGCTTGCCGTGTCCGCCCTGGGTCGGAATCCCGCTGCCCGTCATGCCGAGCGTGGTGCCGAACATCGCCGCCTCGATGTCGTGCGCCGCCACCGCGTTTCCGGCCAGCAGCGCCTTCACGAAGCCGTGCTCGATGAACCAGACCAGATCGGCGCGCGCGCGCGCGTGCACCAGCGCCGGCCCGGCCACCCAGATGGGATATCCGCCGCGGTCGCGCTCGTCGAGCAGCAGCCGCGCCATCTGCGCGTAGTCGATCGGCTTCTCGCGCGACACCTCGCTCGACATGAACTGGAACTCGTCCTCGCCGCCGGCGTCGAGCGCGCGCTCGTAGACGTAGATCCCCTCGCTCCCATCCTCGGCGCGTCCCACGGCCACCCGTTCGCCCCGTTTCACGCGGCGCATCTCGCGCGCCCACAACTCGCCGGCCGCATCGAGCACCAGCGCCGCGTCCATGCGCGGCTCGCGGGGCGTGCGCCAGACGCCGGCGATGCGCGCGTACGTGGGCAGGTTGGTGGTGGAGAAGAACCCCTCGGGCACGACGCCGTCGGCCGGAGCCGCCACGAACTGCGCGTCGGGCGCGTTCGCGAGCTCCGGCACGGCCAGGTTGGGAGCAGGAATCGTGATCACCCGTGAAAGATGACCGGGGGCAGGAGGGGGAACAAGCGCAGTCTGCCCGGTTGCGTCACAACAGCGACACCGGATCCCGGTCCACGACGATCCGGAGCCCATACCCCGACGGCACCGGGAACCGGGACGCGAAGTACCGGCTGACCCGGGTTAGGGGACCCGCCTGATCGGCTTTCAGGAGCAGATGCCAGCGCCACCGCTTCTTGACCCGGTCCACCGGACAGGGGGCGGGACCGATGATCGACAGGGCGCCCGGCTCGCGCCGCGCCACCAGGGCGTGCAGCCAGGCCCCCGCCGACTGGGCCAGCTCCATGGTGGCATTCTCCGAGAACCCGCTCACGATCACGTTGGCCAGGCGGGCGAAGGGCGGGTACGGCGGGCTCCGCCGACCCTCCAGTTCCTGAGCCACGAAGCCTTCGTAGTCGTGCCGCGCGGCGAACCGCACCGCGTGGTGGTCGGGCACCCGGGTCTGCACGATTACCTCGCCGCGCTTCGCGCCCCGCCCCGCCCGGCCCGCCACCTGGCTCACCAGCTGGAAGCACCGCTCCGACGCCCGGAAGTCGGGCATGTTGATGCCGACGTCGGCGTCCACCACGCCCACCAGCGTCACGTTCGGGAAGTCCAACCCTTTGGCGATCATCTGCGTCCCGAGCAGGATGTCCACCTCACCACGCCCCACGCGGTCGAGAATGTTCGCATGCGCCCACTTGCCGCTCGTGGTGTCCATGTCCATGCGCGTGATGCGGGCGGCGGGATAGCGCTCCCCGAGCATGCGCTCCACCTGCTGCGTGCCCAGCCCGCGTCCGCGCAGCACGGGACCGCCGCACTTGGGGCAGGCCGTGCGCATCGGCTCCGCGTACTGGCAGTAGTGGCACACCAGCCGCTCGGGCACCCGGTGGTAGGTGAGAGTCACGTTGCAGTTGGGGCACGCCGCCACGTCGCCGCACCCGTCGCACTGCACGAACGACGCGTAGCCGCGGCGGTTCAGCAGCAGGATGCTCTGCTCGCCACGCGCCAGCCGCTCGGTGAGCTGTCGCTCCAGCGGTTCGCTGAGCACGTAGCGCAGCGCGTATTCCTCGGGCGTGAGGCGTTTGGGGTGCGTCATCGGATCGGGACGGCGCATGTCCACCACGTCCACCTCGGGCAGCACGCCCCCGCCCACGCGGTCGGGCAGCCGCAGCAGGTGATGCCGCCCCCGCTGGGCATTGTGCCAACTCTCGAGGCTCGGCGTCGCGCTGCCCAGCACCACCACCGCATCCTCGCGCCGGGCGCGCACCAGCGCCACCTCGCGCGCGTGGTAGCGCGGCGTCTCGCCCTGCTTGTAGGTGGCCTCGTGCTCCTCGTCGATGATGATCGCCCCCAGATTCTCGAGCGGCGCGAACACGGCCGACCGCGCGCCCACGGCGATCCGCTTCTCTCCGCGGGCCAGCGCCAGCCAGGCATCGTACCGTTCGCCGTCGCTCAGGCCGCTGTGCAGCACCGCGATCCGGTCGCCGAACACGGCGCGGAAGCGGTCCACCGTCTGCGGCGTCAACGCAATCTCGGGCACGAGCACGATTGCCGTCTTGCCCCACTCGTCCACCAGCTTGCGCAGGAACTCCACGTACACGAGCGTCTTGCCGCTGCCCGTGATGCCGAACAGCACGAACGATTCGCCGCCCCCCGCCTGGCAGAGTGCGTGCACGGCGGCGGCCTGTGCCTCGGTGGGCGCGTGCGCCGCCGGCGGCGGGGCCGGCCGCGAGGTGAAGGGGTCGCGCACCACCACCTCGCGCTCGAACGACACCAGGCCGCGCTTGCCGAGCGCCGTGAGCGCCGCGGGAGATGCGCCCAACTGGCCCACGAGGTGCTCCACCGGCGCCCGCCCGCCCAGCGACTCCAGCATCTCGTACGCCGAGCGCTGCTTGGGAGCCCGCTTGAACAGCTGCTCGCGTTCGAGCAGTGAGGGGAGTTCCCGGGCCAGCCGCGCCACCCGCCGTTCCTTGCGCACGGGCGTCGGCACTTTCACCGCCGACAGCGCGGCCGGCAGCATCGTGCGCAGCACCATCCCCAGCGGGGCCACGTAGTACTCCGACATCCACCGCGCCAGCTCGAGCAGGTGGGCGCTGACCACCGGCGACGGATCGGGCGCATCGAGGATGTCCTTGGGTTCCACGTCGTCCCGCGGCTCGGCGATCCCCACCACGAGCCCGATGGTGCGCCGGCCGCGCACGGGCACGACCACGCGCGAGCCCACGCCGGCGCGCGGGACGAGCGCCTCGGGCACCGCGTACGTGAATTCGCGGAAGAGGGGGAGCGGGAGGGCGACCGAGATCAGCATGCCTGGCGCACCGGTGTGCGGCGCGTCAACGCTGCCGGATCCGCGCTCCCAGCCCCGGCGCGTCGGGGATCGCGATCCGGCCGGCGGCGATGGTCGCCCCCTCGTGGGGGTCGTCGGCCAGCAGCGCCGCGCCATCCAGATCGGCGTAGTCGAGCAGCGGAGCCAGGTGCGCGGCGGCGGTGATGCCGAGACTCGTCTCGATCATGCAGCCCATCATCACGGACAGCCCGTGGGCGCGGGCGGTGGCGATCATCCGGCGCGCTTCGAGCAGCCCCCCGCACTTGGCGAGCTTGATGTTGATGCCGTCCACCGCGCCCACCAGCCGCGGAATGTCGGCGGCGGTCACGCACGACTCGTCGGCGATGATCGGCAGCGGCGAGCGCTCGCGCACGAAGCGCAGGCCGTCGACGTCTTCGGGGGGCAGCGGTTGCTCCACGAACTCCACGCCGTACTGCGCCAGCCGTTCGGTCATCGACACCGCGTGCTTGGCCGTCCAGGCAGCGTTCGCGTCCACGCGGATGGTCTTGCTCGGGGCCGCGCCGCGCACGGCGCGCACGATGTCGTCGTCGCGGTCGGTGCCCAGCTTCACCTTCAGCACCGGATACGCGGCCGCCTGCTCCACACGGCGCACGAGTTCCTCTTCGGTGGGTGCGATGGCGATCGTGAAGCTCGACAGCGGCGCCTGGTCGGGGCTGAGGCCCCACAGGCGATACAGCGGCGCGCCCAGTCTCTTGCCCACGAGGTCGTGCGCGGCGGCGCTCACCGCCATCCGCGCGGCCGCGTTGCCGCGCAGTGCCAGCCGCAGCGCGCGCTCGAGCGCCTCGAGCGCCCAGGGGTCGGCCGCTTCCACGATCGGCCGCAGCAGTTCCAGCGCCGCCACCACGGTGCCGGCCGTCTCGCCGTAGAACGTGCTCGGGGCCGCCTCGCCGAGTCCCTCCACGCCGTCGGCGTCGGTCAGGCGCACGCGCACGCGCGTGTATTCGCTCGACCCGCCCCGCGCGATCACGAACGGGTTGGCGGTGTGCACCACCACGCGTTCATAGGACAGCTTCATGGCGCCGGCGGCGTCCGGATGGCGTGGCGTGACACCTGCGCCGCGCGCAGCGCGTCGGCCCGGCCCGGCATGCTCTCGATGAAGGCGATCAGCGCGTCGGCCAGATCGTTGGCCCGCGTGTACCGCGCGTCGGGCGCCTTGGACAGGCAGCGCATGATGATCCCCGAGAACTCCGCCGGCACGCGGGAGTCGATCGTGTCGGGGGCCACCGGCTGTTCGTGCACCTGCTTGTAGCCCACCGAGAACGCATCCGGCCCGTCGAACGGCGGGAACCCCACCGCGGCCTCGTAGAGCACGATGCCGAGGGCGTACACGTCGCTCCGCCCGTCCACGAGCTTCCCCATCGCCTGCTCGGGCGACATGTAGTGCGGCGTGCCCATGGCGCGGCCGGTGGCCGTCAGCCGTCCCTGGTGGCGCGCCTCGGCGATGCCGAAGTCGGTGATGATCGCGTTGCCGTCCTCGTCGAACAGCACGTTGTCGGGCTTGATGTCGCGGTGCACGATGCCCCGGCGGTGCGCGTAGTCCAGGGCCACCGACACCTGCGCGATGGCCATGGCCGCCTCCACCGGATCCACCACCTTCGACCGCGCGATGCGGTCGGAGAGCGACCCACCGGACAGGTACGGCATCACCGTGTACACCGTCGTCCCGTGCTGCCCGGCATCCATTACCGGACAGATATGGGGGTGCACCAGCCGCGCCGCCGCCTGCGCTTCGCGCCGGAAGCGCTCCAGCATCTCCGAGTCCTTGGCCAGGTGGGCGTGCAGAACCTTGATCACCACCGGGCGCTCGAGCTGCGCGTGGTCGGCCAGGAACACATCCGCCATCCCGCCGCTGCCCAACCGCTGGATCACGCGATAGCGGCTCCCGGTGGCCTGGCGCAGCGTCGAGATCGTTTCATTCGGCTTCTCCGATGGCGCGCGCTCCAATTCCGGCAGCGCCACGTTGCAGCGCGTGCAGGTGTCGGCAGACGTGCGATTCCAGGTGCCGCACTCGGGGCAGAACATGCTACGCGCTCCGCGTGGTGGGTCGCCGTGGCGGGGACAGCGGGGTCAGGTCACAACTTAGCATGCGCGGCATCCTCCTGCATCAGAGGAGCGCACGCAGATGGGCCACGCACGCCGCGCCCAGGCGGTCGGGTGCATACCCACCTTCGAGCGCGCTCACCAGCCGGCCGCCGCACCAGCCGTCGGCACGCGCCACCATGGCCCGGGTCAGCGCCGTCACGTGCTCCACCTCCAGCGTGAACCCGCCCAGCGGGTCGCCGGCCAGCGAATCGAAGCCCGATGAGATCAGCACCAGATCGGGGACGAACCCCTGCGCTGCCGAGTCCACGGCGGCGAGGAACGCTTCCACGTACCGCGCGGGGGGAAGGCCGGCCGGCATCGGCACGTTCCACACCGACCCGTGCGGGCCCCGATCCTCCGCCGCCCCCGTGCCCGGATACCACGGCCACTGGTGCATGGATACGAAGCGGATGTCGGGCGTGTCCTCCACCAGGGCCTGCGTGCCGTTGCCGTGATGCACGTCCCAGTCCACGATCAACACGCGCGCCGCCCCGTGCCGGCGCCGCGCGTAGTGGGCGCCGATCGCCACGTTCCCGAACAGGCAGAACCCCATGCCGCGGTCGCGCAGCGCGTGGTGGCCCGGCGGTCGCACGGCCGCGAACGATCGCACGGCCCGTCCGTCGAAGGCCATGTCGATGCCGTCGAGCACGCATCCGGCCGCCGCGCGCGCCGCGTCCCACGATCCCTCGCTCACCACGGTGTCGGCGTCCAGACGCCCGCCGCCGGCCAGTGCCAGATCGCGGACCTGCGTCACGTAGTCGGGGTCGTGCACCAGCGCCAGCTCGGCGTCGGTGGCGTGCCGGCCCTCCACGTGCTGTGCCAGATGGAAGAGCTCGGGATCCTCGCGCAGGGCGCGCGGAATGGCGCGCAGCCGCCCGACGTGCTCCGGATGTCCCCATCCGGTGTCGTGGCGGCCGCAGTCCGAGTGCGAGATGTAGGCGATCGACATGGCCGGCGGCGGCGTCGCTCCGGGCCCGCGTCCGGCCGGCCTAGCGGAGGGGACGCCGGTGGCGGTGCATGAGCAGGAGAATCGATCCGTCCTTCACGCCGGCCGCCGACAGCGACTCGTGCTCGTTCAGGATCTCCCAGCCGTGCAGCTTGGCCACGAAATCCTCGTGGTACTTCGCCTGCGGGAAGAGCGCGGCGAGGGCGCGCTGCTTGACCGCCTCGACCGTCTCGCTGGGCGGCACCTCGATGCGGACCACATCCCACACGGCCTGCATCTCGACGCGAATCGTGATCGTCTGCTCGCCCTCGGCGCCCATGCGGATGGTGGCGCGGCGGGCGCGGAGGTTGGTGACGAACGGAGCGGGCGCGCTCATGCGACCTCCGCCGGCCGGTCCAGCGCCGGGAGCGTGGTGAAAAAGCGGCGCAGCTGCATCGTGAACATGTACGACGACCCCGTCACGCGGCTGCCCCCGTCCACGGCGCCGGCGGCGACGACGATCTCCTCGCCCCCCTGGCCGCGGAAGCTGGCCCAGCCCGGCCCCTGCTTGTCGATGAACGCGGCGTAGAGCGGATTCCGCGTCGCGAAGAACGTTCTGGCGCGCGCCAGCACCTCATCGGGCGGCAGCGTGGTGACGTATTCCTGCATCGTTTCTGTCGACGGCTTCATGGCGGTCATTCCGGTTTCGTTCGTGTTGCCGGAGACGCAACGCGCGTCCCCGTCGCCCGCTCGGCGGGCCCCTCGTACACCAGCGGCAATTCGACGCGCAGCGTCGTCCCTTCGCCCGGCGCGCTCACGAGCACGATGTCCCCACCCAGCAAACGGGCCGTGCGGCGCGCCAGGGCCAGTCCCAGCCCCGCCCCCACACGCCCCTCCGGCGCCGATCCGGCATCGGCCCGCCGGAACTCCTCGAATACGTAGCGCTGCGCGGCCGGCGAAATCCCCACCCCCGTGTCCTCCACCCGGTACACCACGCGATCGTCGTGCACCTCGACCGCCGTCCGGACCGATCCCGCTTCCGTGAATGCGTACGCATTGGCGAGGAGTCCCGACAACAGCCGCACGATGCGGCGGCGGTCACTGGCCATCGCCGGCACCGTGTCGGGTTCGGTGCTCTGCAGCTCCACGCCCTCGCGCCGGCCTCGCGTGAGCGTCAGCGCCTCGCGCATCGGCTCCCGCGGATCGAACGCACTCACGGCCGGCTCCACCCCACCCCGCTTCAACTCCGAAATCTCCAGCAGATCGGCGATCCGCGACAGCAACCCCTCGCCCGACTCCTTTACCTCGAGCAGGGCGGCGCTCTCGGCCTCGGTGAGCGGACCGGCGGCTCCCGTCTGAATTCTCGAAATGTAACCGACCAACTCGGCCAGCGGCGCGCGCAATTCCGTGGACAGATTGGCCAGGAATTCGTCCTGCAACCGGCGCGCTTCGAGCAGGGCGGCGTACTGCCGTTCCAACTCGGCGTTGGTATCCGTGAGCGCCGAATTGGTCCGGCGCAGGTCCTCGATGAGGCGCGCCTTCTGCGCCGTGGCCGCCATCTGGTCGGCCACCATGCGCAGCAGGCTGCGGGTCTCGACGCTCAATCCGCCCGCGTTTGCGAAGTAGAAGGTGACCGTACCCAGCACGCCCTCGCCGGTCTGCAGCGGCAGCGCCGCCAGCGACCGGAAGCCGAGTTCGTTGGCCACCTCCTGCCAGTCCTCGAGCGACGGGTCGGCAAAGATGTCCGGCACCTCGATGGCCCGGCGCTCGCTGGCCGCTTCGCCGCTGGGGCCGAATCCCAGGCGCACGCGCATCTCGCCGAGGAACTGCGTGTAGCGCTCCGGCCAGTTGTGGGCGGCGGCCAGGCGCATCAACTCCGAGGCCCCGTCCACGAGATACACGCAGGCGAAGGTCGCCCCGACCACCGGGCTCACCCGGTCCAGCGCGAACTGGAAGACCTCCTCGGGGCGGTCGGCGGTGAGGAAGGCGTGGACGATCTCGCGGACCGCCATCAACTCGCGCAGTCCGAAGTCGACGCCCTCGGCGGGCGTGCGGAGGCGCAATTCGCCTGACGTCGCAGATGCCTGGGTCACCAAGGGGCAATGTACGCCGGGGAGCGAATGCGGTCCAGACGGATGTTTAGACGGGTGTTTACCGGTCCCCCCGACTGCTGATCGTCGACCGCCCACCGCCCGCTACTTCTTGGACAGCGCGCGGATCTCGACCCTGTGCACCAGCACGTTCGGTGGCGTGGAAAGCACGTGCGCCACCGTCTCGGCCACGTCCTCTGGCTTGAGCGCCCACGCTTTGGCCGCCGGGTCGCCCCCACCGAACGCGGTCGCCGCGCCACCCGGACTCACCACCGAGACCTTCACGCCCTGGTCCCGTACCTCCAACAGCAGGCATTCCGCGAACGCCATCACCGCGTGTTTGGTCCCCGTGTACGCCGCGCCACCGGCAAACGCGCTGCGGCCGGCGATCGATCCGATGATCACCACGTGTCCGTGCTTCCGCGCCACCATACCCGGCAGCAGCGCGCGCGTCACGTGATAGAGGGCGTTGAAATTGACGTCCACCTGCCGCTGCCACTCCTCGGGCGTGGTGTCGAGCAGCGGCTTGATGACGCCCACGCCGGCGTTGTTCACCAGGACGTCGGCGTCGAGGCCCGCGAAGGCGGACGCCACCGCGGCAGGATCGGCCACGTCGACCACCAGCGGCGTGCACCGGCCCCCGGCATGACGGATCTCGCCGGCCAGCGACTCGAGGTCGTCCGCCGAACGCGCCGCGGCCACGATGTCGTACTCGGGGGCCAGGCGGAGGGCGATGGCGCGGCCGATGCCGCGCGAGGCGCCGGTGACGACGGCGGTGGGTCTCGACATGACGTTCTCCTTTTCCCCGGCGGACGGCGCGCGGCGGCTCACCCCAGGAGCCGCTCCACGTTCCGCAGCAGGGGCGCGAAGCTCAACGATTTGTCGGACACCCGGGCGGCCTGCTCGTGCGCCAGCTCGCGCTGCCCGTGCGCGAAGAGTTCGTGCACGATCCACGGCCCGGCGCTCGGATTGCGCCACCAGTCGTCGTTGAACCGTTCGGTGAGCGTCTCGTTGAGCAGCGCCTGCAACTGCCAGGCGCGCAGGTAACGGGCAGCGTAGTATCGCGGGTCGACGTCCACGAAGGCGTCGGCCGGATCGTAGCGGAAGGTCGTGGCGTCGGTGAGCAACTGGACGTAGAGATCGGGCAGGGCGCTCCAGGCCACGTCGCCGCTGTACAGGTGCGTCTCGTAGATGAGCTTGGCGCAATACCGCCGCAGGAATTGCAGTTCCTCGAAACCCGCGCTGCGCAGAAATCGCGGCACGTCCGCCTTGGACAGCGAGGCGTACCGCGCCAGCCACCGCGGATCCTGCATGCGGTGGTCGAACAGCATCGCGTAACCCTCGGTGATCGAGTTGTCGCCCAACCACCGGTATTCGAACGGCAGGTCGGGCCGCATGTGCGCGAAATGGAGCGCGTGCCCCAGCTCGTGGAGGAAGGTGTTCCAGTCGTTCTGGCCGCCGTGGGGGCGCAGCACGAGATACACCTCTTCCGGCACCCGCACGGGCGAACAGAACGCCCGCGCGCGCTTTCCTTCGCGGTCGCCCGTATCGAAGATCACCCGGCCGTCGGCATCCGGCACGATCCCCATCTCGCGCACCTGGTCGAGGATGCGCGGCTCCATCGTGTCCCCGGGGAACCCGCCGTCGAACGCCCGGGCGCGCATCAGGGCCAACGCATCGGCGCGCGTGGCTTCGGCGGGCACGATCCCCAATTTCCGCTTCACGAACTCGGGGTACACGTCGTCCCACATCGACCGCGTGTCGCGCAGGAACCGCTCGCATTCCGCGCGCAGCTCCAGCAGCGAGAACCCGGCCAGAAGATCGAAGGTGGCGTTGTACCCATCGGCGAGATCGAGCTGCTCGGCGATCTCGCGCTCGCGCTGGAAGTGCTCCAGCCGAATGGGGGCCAGCTCCGCACGCACCAGCCGGGCCCGGGCCTGGTCGAGCGCCAGTCGTTCGGCGCGATCGGTGCTGTTCGCCAGATCGATGGATGCCCGCTGGAACGGCACCGCGCCGCCGCCCGGAAGCGGGATCATCGCCTCGCTCTCCCACGCGATCTCGCGTTCGTCCAACTCGGCCAGCTCGCGCGATGCCTGCGATTCCACCTGCCAGTCCAGGAGCTGCCGCAGACTCGCGTACTCCTCGCCGTCGGGAGCCGCCGCACGGAACGCATCGAGCACCAGGGCGAGCGACTCCTCGCTCATGATCTCGGCGTACTGCTCGTACAGCGGCGTGAGTTCGGCCGTCGGCTTGAGACCGGCATGCGCGAGATAGTACTCGCGCGAGATCGCCTCCGTGAACGCCTGCCCCTCGTGGCGCAGCCGGTCGATGGAGAGCGGGCTCACCTGGCGAGGCGCTCCGCGATCACGCCCCCCACGCGGTCCGCGGCCACGCGCTCCTGCGCCAGTGTGTCGCGATCGCGGAGGGTCACCGTCCCGTCGGCCATCGTCTGGCCGTCGACGGTCAGGCAGAACGGCGTGCCGACTTCGTCCTGCCGGCGGTAGCGGCGCCCGATGGCGCCCGACTCGTCGTAGAACACGGGGAACGCCTGCCGCAGCTCGTGCGCCAGCTTCTCCGCGAACTCCGGCATCCCGTCCTTCTTCACCAGCGGGAACACCCCGGCCTTGATCGGGGCCAGCGACGGATGGAGGCCGAGCACCGTCCGCCCCTCCGATTCGCCCTCCACCGTCTCCTCGCGGTAGGCGTTGACGAGCACGGCCAGGGCGGTGCGGTCGGCCCCCACCGACGTCTCGATCACGAACGGCACGAACCGCCGGTTGTTGGGCTGATCGAAGTACTCGAGCTTCTTTCCCGAGTACTCCTGGTGCCGGCTGAGGTCGAAGTCGCCGCGGTGGTGCACGCCCTCGATCTCCTGGAACGCCAGCGTGCCGCCGAAGTCGAACTGGATGTCGAACGCCGCCCGCGCGTAGTGTGCCAACTCCTCGGGTGTGTGCTGGTGGAAGAGCAGCCGCGACTCCTCGAGCCCCAACCCCCGGTGCCACTCCATGCGCTGCGCCTTCCAGTACTCGAACCAGTGCATGTGGTCGCCGTCCGGGTCGACGAAGAACTGCATCTCCATCTGCTCGAACTCGCGCGTGCGGAAGATGAAGTTCCCGGGCGTGATCTCGTTGCGGAAGGCCTTGCCGATCTGCGCGATGCCGAACGGCACCTTCTGCCGCGTGGACTGCTGGACGTTCAGGAAATTCACATAGATGCCCTGCGCCGTCTCCGGGCGCAGATAGACGACCGCCGCGCTGTCCTCCACCGGCCCCATGAACGTCTTGAACATCAGGTTGAACATCCGGGGCTCCGACAGCGTCCCCTTCATGCCGCACGCCGGGCACTGCCCGTCGGGCGTGCCGGGCGTGCCCTTGATCTTCGGGTCGTCGGCGCGGAACCGCTTCTTGCAGTTCCGGCAATCGACCAGCGGATCGGTGAAGCCCGCCACGTGCCCGCTCGCCTCCCACACCCGCGGATGCATGAGGATCGCCGCGTCGAGTCCTTCGATGTCGTCGCGCGACCGGACCATGGCGTTCCACCACCGGTCCTTGATGTTCCGCTTGAGTTCCACGCCCAGGGGACCGTAGTCCCACACCGAGCCGGTGCCGCCGTAGATCTCGGAAGATTGGAAGATGAACCCCCGCCGCTTGCAGAGCGACACGAGCTTTTCCATCACGTCGGGACGGGCGCTGGGAGACATGGAAATTCGGATGTTGGTGTGAGACGACAATCGGCAATCGACAGCGGACAGCCGACGGTTCACCGCCGCCTCCCGACCGCTGACCTCCGATTGCTGATTGCTGATTGCAGCTACTTAAGCTAATCCCGGATGCCGCGTTCCGTCACGAATCCAGTTCGGCGCTCAGCTTGGGCGGCGCCGGAGCGGCGCGCCCCTGCAGCCGGGCCACGATCCGATCCCCATGGTACCGGCCGTTCTCGATGAACACCTTGTTGGCGTCGAAGCCGGCCACCACCACCCCTGCCACGAACACCCCCGGCACGGTGGTTTCCAACGTCTCCGGGTCGTGCGCCGGCACGCCGGTGGTGGCGTGGATCGGTACGCCGACGTCGCGGAGCAGCGTCAGATTGGGCGCGAATCCGGTCATCACGTAGACCATCGAGGCGGGGATCCGCCGCTCGCCTTCGGGAGTGGTGACCACGACCGCCGCCGGCTCGATGGCCGAGACCCGGGCGTTCCACTGGGCGGCGATGCTCCCCTCCTTCACCCGGTTCTCGAAGTCGGGCTGGACCCACGGCTTGATTCGCTTGTCGAACGTCGGCCCGAAATGGACCAGGGTCACCCGCGCCCCCGAGCGCCAGAGATCCAGCGCCGCCTCGGCCGCCGAGTTCCCACCGCCCACCACGACCACGTCCTGCTGGAACGCCTCGTGCCCCTCGCGATAGACATGGGCCACGTGCGGCAGATCCTCGCCCGGCACGCCCAGTTTGTTCGGCGATCCGAAGTACCCCGTGGCCACCACGACGGCCCCGGCGCTGATCACCCGGTCCTCGCCGGAGCGCGTGCGCGTCCGCACCTGAAAGGCCCCGGACCGTCCCTCGATTGCCCGCACCTTCTCGTACTGCCGCACCTGAAGACCGAAGTGCCGGACCACGGCCCGGTAGTAGGCCAGCGCGTCGCGACGGCTCGGTTTGTCTTCCGCCACCACGAACGGCATGCCGCCCAGCGAGAGCTTCTCCGCCGTGGAGAAGAAGCGCACGTAGGTGGGATAGTGGCTGATCGTGCTCGCCACCACGCTCCCCTCCACCACCACCGCGCGCAGCCCGGCCTGCTGCGCCGAGATTGCCGCCGCCAGCCCGCACGGGCCGCCCCCGATGACGAGGACGTCGTACTCCACGCGCTCAGCCACGACGGCCCCTCGGCGCGCGCATCATGCCAGCCCGATGATCTGGTCGCGCCGCGTGCCCACGCTCACGAAGGTCACCGGCGTCCCGACGGACTCCTCCAGTCGATCCAGATACCGCCGCGCCGCCCCCGGCAGATCCTCCAGCTTGCGCGCCTCGGCCGTGGAGGCCTGCCATCCGTCCAACCACTCGTAGCGCGGCGTGATCCCCTCCAGCGCCGCGAGGTCGGCCGGGAACTCGGTGTGCACCTCGCCCTCGAATTCATAGCCCGTGCAGATCGCGACCTTCTCGAAGCTGTCGAGCACGTCGAGCTTGGTCACCGCCAGATCGGTCAGCCCGTTGATCCGCGACGCATACCGCACCACCACCGCGTCGAACCAACCGCACCGGCGCGGCCGGCCCGTCGTGGCGCCGAATTCGTTCCCGAGCTGGCGCATCCGGTCGGCCTCTTCCGCCACGAGTTCCGTGGGCAGCGGCCCATTGCCGACGCGCGTCGTGTAGGCCTTCACCACGCCCACCACCGCGTCGATCATCATCGGCGAGATGCCGGCCCCCACTGCGGCGCCCCCGCTCGTCGTGTTGCTCGACGTGACGAAGGGATACGTGCCGTGATCCACGTCGAGCAGCGAGCCCTGCGCCCCTTCGAGCAGCACCGCGGCGCCCGTCTCGTTCGCCCGGTGGATCATCAGCCCCACGTCTTCGGCCAGCGGCAGCAGCCGCTCGGCCAGACGGTCGAGCAACGCCATCGTCTCGTCGCAGGTCACGCGCTTGTCGCTGCCGAACCGCTGCAGTTGCGCGTTCGCATGCCCGACGCCCTGCTCCACCAGCGCCTGCAGCCGGTCGCGGTGGCGCAGATCGACCACCCGCACGCCGCGCCGCGCGATCTTGTCCTCGTAGGCCGGACCGATGCCGCGGCCCGTGGTACCGATGGCCTGGCTCGCGTGGCTCTCCGCGTCCACCAGCTTGTGGTACGGCAGCACCAGATGCGCGCGGTCACTCACATACAGCCGCCCCTCGACGTCCACGCCGTCGCGCACCAGCCCGTCGATCTCGGTGAACAGCGTGTCGGGGTCGAGCACCACGCCGTTGCCGATGGCACAGCGCACGCCCGGGATGCAGGATGCCGCTCGGAATCTGGTGGAGCACGAAGTGCGAATCGCCCAGGTCCACCGTGTGCCCGGCGTTGGCGCCGCCCTGGTAGCGCACCACCCACTGCGCGCGTTCGGCGAGCACGTCCACGAGCTTGCCCTTGCCCTCGTCACCCCACTGTGCTCCCACCACGACGATGGTCCGGCGGTCGTCTGCGAACATGCGGCCCCTGGCGAAGAAAACGGTACGCAAGAAAAAACGCCCCGGGGTGCCCGAGGCGTTGAATCAATTTACCGAGCCGACCGGACCTGTCAACACGACGCGAGCGGTTCGCAGTCGGCGGTCAGAAGCAGCCACGCACTGCGGACTGCCCACCGCCGCATTCATCCCATCACTGCCGCGAGCACGATCCACACCGCCATCACCATCCCGAGCCCGATCTTCATCGCCGCGGCCGTCACACGGCCGAACAGCGCGCCGGTGGCCACGCGCGTCGCGGCACGGTGGTCGCCGCGCACGGTCAATTCGGCCACCAGCGCGCCGACGAACGCCCCGACGAATGCCCCGATCACCGGTCCCACCACCGGCACGGGCACGCCGACGAAGGCGCCCACGAATCCGCCCAGAATCGCGCCCCAGCCGGCGCGCCGCGAGCCGCCGTAGCGACGCGTGAACCGCGCCGCGAGCGAGAACTCGAGCAGCTCCCCGATCAACGCCAGCACCGCCGTGCCCACCACGGTCGCCATGCCGACGGTGCCCGGGACGGCGATGTGATAGACCAGCGCCGCCCCCACCATCACCCAGGTGCCCGGGAGTCCGAGCGGAATGAGCAGCATCGAGCCCGCGAGGGCGATCACCAGCAGCACGACGGACATCAGGGCAACTCCTGAACGATGGCGGCGAGAAGCGACGCCGCGGATGCCACGCCGCTTCCCTCAAGATGCTCTACGGAATCCCGCGGCGTGTGGATTCGAAGCAGCGTACCAAGCGTGGCCCGCCCCAGCGTCGCGCACTGCCATCCGGCGCGCGAGAGCGCCACGCCATCGGTCAGCACGCCGAGCGGCAGGGCGCGCGCGCGGCACGTCGTACCGGTCCGGCGCGCGGCGCGCGCGACCGCGTCGGTCACCCGCACCGGCCGCCTCCCCGACGTGAGAAGCATCAACGAGCCGCGATCGTCGATCGTGTCACAGTTCACCGCGAGACCGGGCGCCCTTCCCGCAGCCCAGGCGTGCGCGCCGGCCAGCCCCACCTCCTCGGCGTCCGTGAGCAGCACCCCGACGCCCGTGTCGGGCGCCAGGAGCGCCGCCGCGGCGAGCACCGTCGCCACACCCGACGCATTGTCCACGGCGCCGGGCGACGCATTGCCCGCTGAGGCAAACATCAGGAGTGCCCCGCCCGCCGCACCGGGCGCCCAGACGAACCACGGGTGCCACCACGCGGCCCCGCCCAGCCGGGCCGCCACCGACAGCACCAGGGCCAGCCACGCCGCCAGGGTGAGCGTGGCGCCCGCGGCGCGCCACGCCAACGGATACCGCTGCGATTTGGAGTCGAGATGCGCCACCAGCCACACGCGTGTCGCCGTGCCGCGCGTCGCCTCCAAATTCGTGCCGTACGCGCTCCCCCATGGCAGCGACACGGCGGCCCTCGATGCAAGCCAGCGGGCGAGCACGGCCACGAGCGCGAGTCCCAGGCCGGCGGCCAGCGCGGCCGTGCCGTACGCGCCTCGGGACTCCAGGTGGGCCGTCCCGGCGATGAGCGCCGCCGAGGAAAGCCCGACAGCCGGCATGCCGAATCGCGCCGGAACGGTGGAATAGCGGAACCGGGATTCCTGGACCCGGAAGCCCAGCGCCACCAGTCGCTCGGCGCACAGGGCGCGCGCGCGGTCGAGCGCGGGGGTCCCGGTGAACCGGCCGCCGGCGGCGAGGGCGCGGAGCAGCGCCAGCGGGTCGCCGGCGTCCACGGTCAGGGCGTGGCGGCCAGCGCGCCCCCGGCGAGCAGGGCGCGCAGCTTCGCCATCTCGCTCGGCCCGAGGGGAGTCAGCGGCGGGCGAACGGGCCCACCCCGGAGCCCCACGACGTCGAGCGCCGCCTTGACGCCGGCCACGCCCATGGACCCCACGATCGTGGCGGCCGGCGGGGTCAACCGCGACTGGACGGCCAACGCGCCCGCGGCATCGCCGCGGGCCATGGCGTCGAATACGGCCAACGACAACTCCGGCGCGAACAGGGCCACGGCGAGAATCGCGCCGCGTGCGCCCGCCGCCAGCGACGCCTGGTACATCGTCCCGCTGCCGGTGAGCACGGAGAATCCGTCCCCCTGCGCGCCGACGTACCCGGCCACCAGCTCGCGGTCGCCCGAGCTGTCCTTGATCCCGACGATGTTCGGATGCGCGGCCAGCGTGGTCACGATCTCCGGCGAGAGGGCGAATCCGACGTACTTGGGAATGTTGTACAGCAGCACGGGAATCGGGCTCTCATCCGCCACACGCCGGAAGTGCCCGAGCAGCGCGTCCACCGTCATTGCGGCGGAGTAGTAGTGCGGCGAAACCACCAGCACCGCGTCGGCGCCCGCCGATGCCGCATGCCGGGCGCGCCGGACCACCGTGCGCGTCGCTTCCGCGCCGGCGCCGACGATCAGCAGCCGGTCGCGCGGCGTCACCGCGCGGGCCCTCTCCACCAACCGCTCGCGCTCGGTCTCGTCCAGCAGCACCGCCTCGCCGGTCGATCCGGCCACCACGACGCCGTGCAGTCCCACGGCGAGGTGGGCCCGAAGGTTGGCCTCGAACCCCGCCAGGTCGAGGTCGCCGGACGTCGCGTCGAACGTCGTGACGACGGGGCCGAAGACTCCATGCAGATCGAGCATCACGTATCCAGAAAGTTGAAGCCGCCCGGCTGGATTCCTTCGAGCGTCGGTCCGGAGGAGGGCTCACCATCGCTCGCCGGTGCGGCCTCGGGGGCCTCCACCGGCGCCGGCGGGTGCGGCAGCCGGCCGAACATGCGCAGCTTGAGTTCGAAGTCCGATGGATTGGTGGACGCCGCCATGGCCGTCTCGAACGTCACCTCGTGCGTCCGCACCAGATCGGCCAGATGCTGGTCGAAGGTCTGCATGCCGTACTGCTCGCGACCGCCCTCGATGTAGTCGCGAATCTCGTTGATGCGCCGTCCGTCGGCGATCATGTCGCGCACCGCCGGCGTCACGATGAGCACCTCGGCCGCCACGGCGCGCCCGTTCCCGTCACGCCGCTTGAGCAACCGCTGCGAGACCACCGCGTGCAGCGATTCCGCCAGCCGGATGCGCACCACTTCCTGCTCCTCGGGCGGGAACATCGCCATGATGCGGAGGATCGTGCTCTGGGCATCGGGCGTGTGCAGCGTGGAGATGAGCAGGTGGCCGGTCTCGGCCGCCTTCATCGCGGTGTCGATCGTCTCCGCGTCACGCAGCTCGCCGATCATGATCACGTCGGGATCCTGACGCAGCGCCGCCCGCAATCCCATCTTGAAGCCCATCGTGTCGGCGCCGATCTCGCGCTGGGTGACCGCCGAATTGATGTCCTGGTGCAGGAACTCGATCGGGTTCTCGAGCGTGAGAATGTGCCGGTTCTGGTGCTGGTTGATGTAGTTGATCAACGCCGCCATCGTGCTCGACTTCCCCGAGCCCGTCACGCCCGTGACGAGCACCATCCCGCGCTCGGCCTGCGCCACCCTGGCCAGGACCGGTGGAAGCCGCAGCTTCTCGAACGTCGGCACTTCGAGCGGGATCACCCGCATCACGATCATCAGCGTGCCGCGCTGCCGCATGATGTTCACGCGAAAGCGGCCGATGCCCGGCGCTTCCCAGGAGCAGTCGTAGTCGGTGAGCTTGTCGATGTTCGCCTTGTCTTCCTCGTTGCTCATGAGGCGAAGCGCGATAGCCCGTGTCTGCTCGGCCGTCAGCGCCTGCTTGGTGAGCCCGACCAGCTTGCCGTGGATGCGTGCCCGGAACACATCGCCCGCCTTGATGTGCAGGTCCGATGCCCCGCGGTCCACTCCCGCCTTGATGATCCGTTCCATGCTCAGTATCCAGCCTCTTTGTCCACGAGATTGCGCAACGTCTCGCCCTGGTCGTACCGCGACCAGTTGTCCACGAACAACGAGAGCTGGCGGGGCCAGAATCGGAGCGGGGAAACAGCCGAAACGTGCGGGGTCAGCAGCGCCGATCGAAGCGGCCAGAGCGGGCTCGAAGGCGCCAGGGGTTCCTGCGAAAAGACGTCCAGCACGGCGCCGCGTAACCGTCCATCGGCCAGCCGTTCCGCGAGCGCGCCCTCGTCCACCAGCGCCCCGCGCGCCACGTTCACCACGATCGCCTGCCGGGGGAGCAGATCGAGCCGGGCGGCATTCAGCAGCCCGCCCGTCCGGGGCGTCATCGGAGCCGCCACCACCACCACGTCCGCGTCCCGCAGTTCGGCCTCGAGCGCATCGGGCCCCGCCACACGCGCGAAGCCCCGCGGCGTGCCCAGCTCCGGGCGCCGCCGGATGCCGACGCACACCGCGCCGAGCGCCTGGAAGCGCGTCGCAACCTCCGACCCGATGCCGCCGGCGCCGATCACCAGCACGCGGACGTCGGCCACCTCGCGCAGCGGCGAGTCGCCCGAGACGAAGAACGACTTGCTCCACCGGCTCGACCGCTGCTGGTCCACCGCCACGTCCAGACCGCGCAGGAAGTGCATCACGCCCGCGAGCACCGACTCGGCGATGGGCGGACCGTGCACGCCGGCCGAATTCGTGAGCAGCACGTCACTCGCCACCATCTCCGGAAACAGCAGGCTGCCCATGCCCGCGGTGGCGGAGTGCACCCAGCGCAGCTTCGGGGCGGCCACGAACAGCGGACGCGAGATGCCGAACCCGAAGTAGGCCTCCGCTCCCGCGATCGCGGCCAGCGCCTCGGCGCTCGGCGCCGGCGACCCGTCGCCGTCGGAGATCGTGGCCGCCCGCACGAACGACACGCGCCAACCGGGCGGCGCCGCCTGGCGGATCGTCGCCTCGCCCTCCGGCTTCAGGGCCCAGTTCCGGGAGGTGGAGGCCAGATCCACCACGAGCAACCGGTCGGCACGCGTCGTGGCGGACATCAGTCGAGGCCCATGCGCTCCCGGACTTCGCTCATCGTCTGGCGGGCGATCGCGCGACACGCGGAGGCGCCGGCCGCCAGCACGTCCTCCACCCGCTCCGGTTGCTCGCGCAATTCCGCGGCCCGCCGGCGAATGGGCACCAGCTCCTGGTCCATCGATTCCAGCAGCGTCTGCTTGCAGTCGATGCATCCCCAACCGGCGGTCGTGCACTGCTCGTACACGTGCTTCACCGTGTCTGGCGCACTGAACGCCTTGTGCAGATGGTAGATGTTGCAGACGTCCGGGTGCCCGGGGTCGGTGCGCCGCACGCGCGCCGGGTCGGTGACCGCCGGCCGGAGTTTGGCCCAGATCTCTTCTCTGGACTCCAGCAGCCCGATCGTGTTGCCCATCGACTTGGACATCTTCGCCTGTCCGTCCAGGCCCATGATGCGCCGAGTGGGCGTGAGCACCGCCTGCGGCTCGGGGAAGTAGTCCTCATCGCGCGAGAACGCCGCGTTCCAGCGGCGGGCGATGACGCGCGACAGTTCGAGATGCTGCACCTGGTCCTCGCCCACGGGCACGAGATCGGCCCGGTACAGCAGGATGTCCGCTGCTTGCAGCACGGGATAGTTGAGCAGGCCGGCGTTCACGCTTTCCTGCCGGCTCGCCTTATCTTTGAATTGGGTCTGACGCTCCAACTCGCCCAACGGCGTGATGGTGTTGAGGATCCATTGCAACTCGGTGTGCTCCCGTACGGCCGACTGCACATACAGCGTCGCCACCTCGGGATCGATCCCCGCGGCGAGCAGCGACACCGCCATGTCGCGCCGCCGGGCCCGCAGTACGTCAGGGTCATAAGGCACCGTGATGATCGCGTGGTAGTCCACAATGCAGAAGATCGTCGGGTGCTGGCCCTGGAGCTGGACCCAGTTCTTCACCGCGCCCAGGTAGTTGCCCAGATGGAGTTCGCCCGAAGGCTGTATGCCGCTGAAAATTCTAGACATTTCGTGAAGCTATGAGTGCACCAGACCCCTCGCAAGCAACCGAAGCCGCCGACACGTCGCCGCGATCCGACGCGCGCGCACTGCTCGCCACCTGCGTGGCCGCCGCCGTGCGCGGCGGCGAGATCGTGCGCACCGGCGCCGCCGACCTGTCGCGCCTGACGTGGGACGTGAAATCGCCCGCGGACTTCGTGAGCGACGTCGATCGCGACTCCGAACGCGCCATCGCCGAGATGGTGCGGGAGCGTCACCCCGACGCGCGCATGGTCGGAGAGGAGATGTCCCCCGATGCGGCCGCCGACCTCTCGGGGCTCGCCTTCGTGGCCGACCCGCTGGACGGCACGACGAACTTCCTGCACGGCTACCCCTGGTACGCCGTCTCCGTGGCCGCCGTCGTCGACGGCCTCCCGGTGGCGGGCGCCGTGCTCAACGCGGCAACCGGCGAGCTGTTCACCGCCACGGCGGGCGGCGGCGCCCGGCGGGCGGGTCAGGCGATCACCGTATCGGCGCTCACCGATCCGCAACGGGCGCTCATCGGCACCGGCTTCCCGTTCAAGAATCCGGAACTGGTCGCGCCCTACCTCGGCCCCTTCGGCGAGATCACCCGCCGCACGGCCGGTATCCGCCGGGCAGGCGCCGCCGCGCTCGATCTCGCCGACGTGGCCTGCGGCCGGTTCGACGGCTTCTGGGAGTTGGTCCTGGCGCCCTGGGACGTGGCGGCCGGGCTCCTGCTCGTGCGCGAGGCGGGGGGCATCGCCACCGACCTGCAGGGGCGCCCCGCCCCCGTGGGCTTCGGTCCCGTGGTGGCCGGCAACCCGGTCATCCACACCTGGCTTCTCGAACGGCTCGCGAACACCTGAACGGGCCGGAACCGTCCCGTCGACGGCGGTCCGAGTGCTGACAATTGAACGACAACTGAACGATGGTGAACGCGGACATCGCCGGGTGTGCGGCCACGACCTCCACCGCGACGCCCTATTCGCCCCTCGCTACTTCAACCACTGGAACTCTGCTCGCTCCTTCATCCGCGTAATCCGCCCCATCCGCTGTTATTGTAGTTCCAGGCAGTTGCTGTTGCTGTTGAAGTGCTGTTGTAGTTGTAGTTGTAGTTGTAGTTGCTGTTGCTGTTGCTGTTGCCGTTGCAGTTGCCGTTGCAGTTGCAGTTGTAGTTGCAGTTGCAGTTGCAGTTGCAGTTGCAGTTGTAGTTGTAGTCCCCATGTTCTTGCAGTTGCAGTTGCAGTTTCTGTGTGTTCTGTGTGCTCTGTGGCCAAACCCCTTGCGCACCGACCCTCGCCCCGATCCCTACCCCGCCATGCGCCTCGTCGAATGTGTCCCCAATTTCTCTGAAGGCCGCCGCCCGGAAGTGGTCTCCGCCATTCGCGACGCCATCGCCGGCGTCGACGGCGCCACGATCCTCGACGTGTCATCAGACGATTCCCACAATCGCAGTGTGATCACCTTCGTCGCCCCACTCGACCGGGCCGTCGATGCCGCGCTCGCCGGCATGCGCGCGGCCCGCGAGCACATCGACCTCACCAAGCACACCGGCGAACACCCGCGCATGGGCGCCACCGACGTCGTGCCCTTCATCCCCCTCGAAGGCACCACGATGGAGGACTGCATCGCCCTCGCCCGCGACCTCGGCGCGCGCGCCGCCGCCGAACTCGAGATCCCGATCTACCTGTACGAACGCGCCGCGGCACGCCCCGAGCGCGAGAACCTCGCCGACGTGCGCCGCGGACAGTTCGAGGGAATCCGCGACGAGATCGGCAAGCTCGCCGCGCGCAAGCCGGACTTCGGCCCCGAACGCGTGCACCCCACCGCCGGCATCACCGCCGTCGGTGCCCGGCCCTTTCTCGTGGCGTACAACGTCTACCTCGGTCCCACCGAGAACCTCCCCGTGGCCAAGCGCGTCGCCAAAGCCGTTCGCGGATCCTCCGGCGGTCTGCGCTACGTGAAGGGTCTCGGCCTCGAAGTGGACGGGCAGGCGCAGGTCTCGATGAACCTCGTGGACACCGAGAAGACCCCCGTCCACCGCGCCTTCGACATGGTGAAGATGGAAGCCGAGGCCGAGGGTGTGACGCCCACCTGGAGCGAAATCGTCGGCCTCGTTCCCGAGCGCGCGCTGTTCGAGACCGCCGCCCACCACCTGCGCCTCCGCGGCTTCACCCCCGAGATGGTGCTCGAGCGGAAGGTGCGCGACGCCGTGGCCGGCGGCATTTCACTGTCGGGGTTCGTCGGGTCGGTGGCGTCGTCGGCTCCCGTGCCGGGCGGCGGCAGCGTGGCCGCCCACGTGGGCGCGCTCGGCGCCGCGCTCGCCCAGATGGTGGCCGGCCTCACCGCCGGCCGCAAGAAGTACGCGGCCGTCGACGCCGAGATGCGGGAAGTCGGCCTGCAGGCCGCGGGCCTCGTGCGCGAACTCTCCACGCTCGTCGATCGCGACGCCGAGTCGTACGCCGCGGTAAGCGCCGCGTACAAGTTGCCGCGCGAGACCGAAGCCGAGACGCGCAAACGGACCGAAGCGATTACCGCCGCCCTGCTCGGCGCCGCCGACGTGCCCCTCGAATCCGCCCGCGCCTGCGTACGCGTGTGCGAACTGGCCGCCACGGTGGCCGCCAAGGGCAATACCAACGCCGTGTCCGACGCCGGCGTCGCCGCCCTGCTCGCCGAAGCGGCCTGCAAGGGCGCCGCCTACAACGTGCGCATCAACGTCTCGTCACTCGACGATCCGTCGCTGGGCAAGTCGCGGGCCAACGAGGCTGCGGAACTCGTTCGGACAGCCAGCGCGTTTGCCGCCCAGGCCCTCGGCGTGGTGGAGAAGGCGATCGGCGGCTGACTGCCGCCGATCGCCCTTTCCCCCGCTACTGCTCGCCGCCGTAGATCCCGTTGAACAGGAACTTGAACGTGCCGTGCGGCTGGCCGCGGAACAGGATCTCCGGACCGAACATGTAGAGGTGTCCGCTACCCACCACCGCGGACACGGCGGCCACCCCACCCTGCAGATAGCCCTGCCCCCAGGCCCATCCACTGTGCAGCGGCGTCGCCGTGTCGAACCAGGCCACGGGCGTCACCCCGCGCATCGCCGCGTCGGGGTTGAGGCGGAACACCGGTGAGTTCTGGAAGAACACGTCCACGTGGCCGGCCATGCCAGCGCCGAGCACACTCGTGGAGTCCACCGCGGTCGTGAGCAGCGAGCCCGGCACGTAGAACTGCTCGCCGGTCAGCGGGCGTACCTCCCCCTGCGGCGTACGCTCCACGAGTTGATTCTCGAGCGGAAGCCCGAGGTCGTACGCGATCCCCGTGGAACTGCCCACAGCGATCACCGTGCCGCCGTGCTCCATGAACGACTTGAGCTGCGGCACCGTCTGCTGCGCGGTCAGGTTGCCCACCATGTACTGATACTGCGCCGGGATGTCCGCCGTCCGGCCGCCGCCGAATCCGCGGCCCCCGCGCCCCCGTCCCCCGGCGCCGCCCTGGAACGCCGCGTCCACGAAGATGATCACGTCGTACTTGGCGTTGAGATTTCCGGCGTCGAGTTCCTTGGGGTAGACGAGCTTGTACGGGAATTCGAACTGCTCGAGTTCGAAGCGCGTCCATCCCGACGGCATCGACCCACCGTACTGATCGTAGAGCGCGATGCGCTGCGGATGCAGCTTCACCGCGTCCGGGCCCGGCGCCGCCGGAACGCCCGTGAAGCTCACCCCGAGCCGCTGGGCCGCAGTCCGCAGGATGGGCTCCGTTCCGCTCGACGCGGCCACGTAGAACGTGCCCGCCGGATAGGTGGTGCCGCCCGCCGACAGCGGGCTCCGCAGCCAGTAGACGTCGGCCTTGGCCATCAACAACCGGTTGATCACCGTGAACGCGTCGTTCTCGGCGTGGCTGAACACGAACCCGCGGGCGCCGGCGGCGCCGGCGAGCGCGCCGGGCTGCGGCGTCGCCAGTCCGTCGATCTTCTCGAACGGCCCGGTGAAGGCGTCCAGAATCCGATCGAAGTGGACCCCCATCTGGTAGGCCAGCGTCCAGCCCGCGTTGTCGTACGGACGGATCGGCGGCCCACCGGGATAGGCGAAGTCGTTCGGATAGTCCTGCGGCTCGAACATGTCGAGCACCTGCGGCCGGAACGCCTGCGCGGTCTTCACCACGTACGACCCCTTCGGATAGCGCCTGCCGTTCACGGTGAAGTCGGCCGTGGCCCGCAGCACGTCCACGCCGTTGTAGCGCAGGGCATTGATGAACCGCGTGACCGTCGGGAAGTCGGGCTGGTCGGCCGGCATGATGTAGCCGCGCGGATCCCGCTGCGCCGGATCGCGCAGGTACTGCTGGAACATGGCATCGCTCGCCGCGCCTCCGCGCCCGCGGCCGCCCCGTCCGGCGGCGGCCCCCTGGTTCCCCGGCGCGCGCGCCACGGCCGAGTCCACGGCCGCGATCATCGTCGGTGTCACCGTCCAACTGTCGCGATTGCCCTTGTCGATCGAGTTCTTTCCCATGCGATAGAGACCGTACAGAAATTCGTCGCGCCGCCGCGACGCGATGTCGAGCACGGCGTAGTTGGCGCTCACCATGTAGTCGATGGACTGCCGGAAGTGCCACGCCTGCGGCTCGACGGGAAAGGGCAGGTCGCCGTGCGGCAGTTGTGCGGCCGGCACGAACGGGATCCGCGTCGGCGTCGGATTGCCGATGGTTTCCGTGAGCAGGCCGATCATGTTGTGGAAGTACACCGAGGTGCGGAGCCCCCCGTCCCACCAGGTGGAGTAGCTCGACCCCGACCGCATGGTGAATCCCGGCTTGCCCTCCGCCGCGAACCGCGTGTGGATGGCCGAGCCCACCATGTCGATGTCCATCACGAGCAACGGATCGTACACGTAGTTGAACGGGTCGCGGAACGGCGGGGTGAACACCACCGTGCCCGCGGGACCGGTCTGGTGATGGTTGTAGACGATGATCGGGTACCACTCCCAGAACATGACCTTCTCGTCGTTCTGCGTTTCCGGGAGGTTGGCCATGTAGAAGTCGCGGTTGTCGTCGTGTCCCGCGTACTTCTCGTAGAGCCGCGGAATGTTCTCGTTGCGCTTCAGCGAATCGGGCTCCTGCATGTACCAGTTGGCCACCAGCTGCATGCCGTCCGGATTCACGTTGGTCAGCAGCACGATGTCGTCGCGCAGAATGCGCATCGTTTCGGGATCCGTGCGCGTCAGCAGATCGTACTCGGTCTGGATGAGTTGATTGGCGCCGAGCACCTCCGTGGCGTGCAGGCCGCCATCGATCCACACCACCGCCTTGCCCTCGGCCGCCAGTTGGCGGGCCTGGGCGTCGGTGAGTCCTTCGGCCCGCGCCAGCCGCTGCTCGATCTGCCGGTAGTGTTCGAGGTTCCGGATGTTCTCGGGCGCCGACACGATCAGCGTGTACTGGGCCCGGCCCTCGGCCGTCTTCCCGATCTCGACGAGCTTGGCCCGGTTCGATTCCCGAGCGATCGTCTTCAGATACGATTCGTACTGGTCGTAGTTCGGCAGCCAGTAGTCGTCGCCGATGGAATGGCCGAAGTGCTGCTTGGGCGTGGTGACGTGGCCCTGGGCCTGCGCCACGCCGGCCGTGAGGAGCAGCGGGAGCACGAGGGCGCGGTACAGGCAAGACAGGCGCGACCGCATGGAGGGACCTCCAGGAGGGGACGAGGCCGGCGGCACACCTCCGGGGCGGGCCGCGGGCTGGAAGGGGACTTCTGGAAAACTACGGGGCGGACGCGTCAACCGCTGGCGCACGGCCCGTGCCGCGCGTCAGCACCAGCGGGCCCGACTCGGTCACCGCCACCGTGTGCTCGAAGTGGGCGGAGCGCGACCCGTCGGCGGTCACGATGGTCCACCCGTCCGAGAGCGTCTTCACGGCGTGCCCGCCCACGTTGACCATCGGTTCGATGGCGATCGTGAGGCCGGGCATCAGCTTCGTGCCGCGGTGCGGCTTTCCGAAGTTGGGCACCTGCGGATCCTCGTGCATCGCCGCGCCCACGCCGTGTCCCACCAGTTCGCGCACCACGCCGTAGCCGGCGGCCTCGACCACCGCCTGAACCGCCGCCCCGATGTCTCCCACCTGGTTCCCCGGCTGTGCCGCCGCGATGCCCGCCTCGAGCGATGCCTGCGTCACCTCCAGCAGGCGCTCCGTCTCGGCGTCCACCACGCCTACCGGCACCGTCATCGCCGAATCGGTGAACAGCCCGCGATAGCCCACCCCCACGTCGAGCGACACGATGTCGCCCTCCTGGAGCACGCGCTTCTTCGACGGGATGCCGTGGACGATCTCCTCGTTGATCGACGAGCAGATGCTGCCCGGAAATCCGTAGAGCCCCTTGAACGCAGGCGTGGCGCCCTCGTGGCTCCGGATGAACTCCTCGGCCACCCGGTCCAGGTCGAGCGTCGAGATCCCGGGGCGCACGGCCTCCCGGAGGGTGTCCAGCGTGGCGGCGAGGATCTTGCCGCCGTGCACCATCAGTTCGAGCTCACGGGCCGACTTCAGCTTGATCACCGGCCTCGCCCCAGCGCGTCCAGCGCCCGCGCCGTCACCGCGTCCACGGTGCCCGTGGCGTCCACCGTGGCCACGTGGGTGCCGTGTGTGCGGTACCACTCGAACACCGGCGCCGTCTGCCGTTCGAACACCGCCAGGCGGTTCCGGATGGCCTCCGGCTCGTCGTCCTTGCGCCGCACGAGCTTGCCGCCGCACTTGGCGCAGGCGTCGCCCACCGCCCCCGACATGTACGGCGTCTGGCATCCGGCGCAGACCAGGCGGCTGCTCAGCCGGCGCACGATCTCGTCGTTGGCGACGTCGAAGTCGAGCACCGCGTCCACCTGGCGCCCCAGGCTGGCCAGCGCGTCGCGCAGGCCCTCGGCCTGCGGCACCGTGCGCACCACGCCGTCGAGGATCACGCCCTTCGCGTACGCCGGCGCCGACAGCGTCTCACGCACGATGCCGAGAATCACGTCGTCGGGCACGAGGGCGCCGCGGTCCATGAAGTCCTTGGCCCTGAGGCCGAGCGGGGTTCCCGCCTGGGCCGCGGCACGCAGCACGTCGCCCGTGGCCAGCGTCGGCACGTGCAGCGCCTCCGCCAGGCGCGGCGCCTGGGTTCCCTTGCCCGCTCCGGGCTTTCCGAAGAGTACGATGTTCATGATACGAAGGATGACACAGAAGCGCCCCGAGGGGAATGGAACGAAAACCCCCGGCACGTCGAGGCGTGTACCGGGGGATTCGCATGCATGGTCGTCTACGATCCGGCCGGCGTCAGAATCCGCCGCCGAGATTCGTCGTCCCGCCGCGGAATTTGATCCGGCCCTTCTTCATGAAGCCGTCGTACTTCCGCAGCAGCAGGTGTTGCTGCATCTGCTGCAGCGTGTCGAGCGCCACACCGACCACGATCAGCAGCGAGGTGCCGCCGAACACGAATGGCGCGTTCACCACGCTCATCAGCCACGTCGGGAACAGCGCGATCGCGGTCAGGAACAGCGCGCCGGGCAGGGTGATGCGCGAGACCACGGCGTCGATGTACTCGGCCGTCCGCGCCCCCGGCTTCACGCCGGGGATGAACCCGCCCTGCTTCTTCAGATTCTCCGCCAGGTCGACCGGGTTGAAGATGATCGACGTGTAGAAGTAGGTGAAGAAGATGTTGAGCAGCGCGAACGTGACGTAGTACCACCCGGTGCCCGGGTTGAACAGGTCGGAGATGTCGCGCAGCCGCTGGTTGCCCATGAACTGGGCGACCGCCGCCGGGACCACGATCACCGATTGCGCGAAGACGATCGGCATCACGCCCGCCGCGTTGATGCGTAGCGGGATGTAGCTGCGCGAGGCCTCGCGCATTCGCCCCCGGGCCATCGTACGCTGCGGAATCTGGATCAGCACCTTCCGGGCGCCGACCGTGATGTACACCGTGGCGGCGACCACCGCCATCATGATGACCACCACGACGAGCAGCGAGAACGTGCCCAGCGCGCCGGTCGTCACGTAGGTGTAGGCCTGGCCGATGCTCGGCCAGATCCGCTCCACGATCGAGAAGAAGATCATGAGGCTGGCGCCGTTGCCGATGCCGTTCTCGGTGATCTGCTCGCCCAGCCACATCACGAACACGGCGCCGACGGTCAGGAAGAACGTGAACTGCAGCCGGAACGCCATCCCGGGGTTCATCACCACGTTGGGCATGCTCTCGGCGAACAGCGCGAAGCCCCAGCCCTGCACGGCGGCCAGCGCCACCGTGCCGTACCGCGTCCACTGCTCCACCGTCTTCCGGCCCTCTTCCTCCTTCTGCATCTTCTCGACCTGCGGCACCACGGCCGCGGCGATCTGGAAGAAGATGCTCGACGAGATGTAGGGCATGATCCCGAGCGCGAACACCGTGGCCTTGGACAGCCCGCCGCCGGTGAACAGGTCGTACAGCCCGAGCAGACCACCCGACTGCTGCTTGAAGAAGTCGGTCAGGCCCACCGGGTTGACGCCGGGTGCGGTGACGTGCGCGCCGATCCGGTAGATCAGCAGGCACAGCAGCGTGAAGAGGATCTTCTCCTTCAGCTCCGGGGTCTTGAACAACCCCTGGACCGCCGCCATCGGGTTTGACTGGGCCATGTTACTCCTCGACGCGGCCCCCGGCCGCGAGAATCTTTTCGCGGGCACCGGCGCTGACCTTGAGGCCGCGCACCGTCAGCGCCTGCGTGATTTCGCCGTTGGCCAGCACCTTGCCCGGACCCTTCTTCGCCCGGAGCAGCCCGGCCTCGACCAGCGCTTCCGTGGTCACCTCGGTTCCCGCCGGCCACGTCGCCAGGTCGTCGAGCCGCACGATCTGCGCCTCGACCCGGAACGGATTGGTGAACCCGCGCTTGGGCAGCCGCCGCGTGAGCGGCATCTGACCACCCTCGAAATGCGGCTTGCCGCCGCCCGGCCCATGGTGGCCCGAGCGGGCCTTGATGCCCTTGTGGCCCTTGCCCGACGTCTTGCCCGTGCCCGATCCGGGACCGCGGCCGAGCCGCTTCCGATCCCGATGCGAGGCCGGCGCCGCCGAGAGATTGTGCAGGCCGATCTTTTCAGAATTGCTCACGATGTCACTCCTTCACCGGCGTCACTTCGACCAGATGACGCACCTTCTTGATTTGACCGCGGAGCGACGGCGAGTCCTGGTGGACCACCGCGTCCTGGTGGTGCTTCAGCCCGAGGGATTCGAGCGTCCGCCGCATGCGCCAGGAATGTCCGATCTTGCTCCGCACCTGGCGGATCTCAACCTTGCCGTCGGTCAACGTGTCCTTCGGCGTCTGCTTCGGCCCCTTGCCGGGGTGCCACACGAAGGTGCGTGCCATCAGACCGCCTCCTTCACGTGCGCGCGCGACCGGTAGCCGAGCGAGGCCGGCTCCACACCGCGCTCCCGCGCCACCTGCTCCACCGTGGTCAGCGACTGCAGCCCGTTCATCGTCGCCCGCACCATGTTGTGCGGATTCGACGAGCCGAGGCTCTTGGTCAGGATGTCCGCGATGCCCGCGCACTCGAGCACGGCGCGCACCGCGCCGCCGGCGATCACGCCGGCACCGGGCGCCGCCGGCTTCATCATGACGCGGCCCGCGCCGTAGTGGCCCGTGATCGCGTGCGGAATCGTGGCGCCGGTCAGCGGCACCTGCACCATGTGCCGGCGCGCCGCTTCCACCGCCTTGCGGACCGCTTCCGAGACCTCGTTGGCCTTGCCGGCGGCGAAGCCGACCTTGCCCTGGCCATCGCCCACCGCCACGAGAGCGTTGAACGAGAACCGCCGGCCGCCCTTCACGACCTTGGCCACGCGGTTGATCGCGATCACGTTCTCGATCAGATCGCTGCCTTCTCCGCGGTCGCCGCGCGAGTCGCCGCCAGGGCCACCGCGCCCGCGCCCGCCGCCGTCACGGCCGCCGGGCCCACGCCCGCCGCCCGGACCACCGCGTCCGCGTCCGCCACCGCCCGGGCCACCGCGCCCGCGGCCACCACCACCCGGACCGCCGCGCCCGGCGGCCACCACCGCCGCCGCCACCCCGACGGGGTGCCGGACCGGTCGGCGCAGCCGGCGCCGTCGTTGCCTGCTTCTGGTCTTGTTCCATGATTAAAACTCCAGACCGCCCTCGCGGGCGCCTTCGGCCACCGCTTTCACGCGGCCGTGGTACTGGTAACCGGCGCGGTCGAACACCACGCGAGTGATCCCTGCGGCTTTCGCCTTCTCGGCGATCGACTTGCCCACCTGCACGCTCCGCTCCGACTTCTTCCCCTCGGCGACCGCCGAGCTGGACACCGTCATGAGCGTGCGCCCGGCCACGTCGTCCACCAACTGGGCGTAGATGTGCTTGAGCGAACGGAATACGACGAGCCGTGGCCGTTCGGCCGTGCCCGTGATCCGACGGCGGACCCGAAGGTGCCGGCGGACGCGCTTCTGCTCGCGCGTCTTCGGAATGATCGCCATTACTTGCCTCCCGCCTTGCCGGCCTTCCGCCGGATCTGCTCGCCCGCGTACTTGATGCCCTTGCCCTTGTAGGGCTCGGGGGGCCGCAGGTTGCGCAGCTCTGCCGCCACCTGGCCCACCATCTCCTTGTCGGCGCCCTCGATCACGATCTGCGTCGGCTGCGGCGCCGTGAGCTTCACGCCCTTGGGAGCCTTGTACTCGATCTGGTGCGAGAACCCGAGCGCCAGCTGCAGGCCGTAGGGCCGCGCTTCCGCCTTGTATCCCACGCCCGTGATCTCGAGCTGCTTCTGATAGCCCTTCGTCACCCCTTCCACCATGTTCGCCACGAGGGTGCGCGACAGGCCGTGCAGTGCCTTGTGCCGGTCCTCATCCGAGGGACGCGTCACCTTCAGGACGTCGTTCTCGAGCACGATCCCCACCTCCCGGTGGAGCGTGCGCGACAACTCGCCACGCGGACCCTTCACCTGCACCGTCTGGCCGTTCACCGTCACCGTGACGCCCTTGGGCACCGGGATCGGCAGCTTTCCGATTCGCGACATGACGTGCCCCCTACCAGACGAACGCGAGGAGCTCGCCGCCGGTGCGCTTCTGACGCGCTTCCCGATCCGACATGAGCCCCTGCGAGGTGGAGAGGATGGCCACGCCCAGCCCGTTGCGGACACGCGGGATCTCCCGCGCCCCGACGTAGCGGCGAAGCCCGGGCGTCGAGACGCGCTGCAGGTTGCGGATCACGGGCGTGTCGCCCGCGTACTTCAGCCGCACACGCAGCACTTTTCGGCCGTCCTCGGTTTCGATCGTCTGGTAGTCCCGAATGAAGTTCTCCTGCTTCAGGATCCGTGCGATCTCGGTCTTCAGCTTCGATACCGGCATATCGACGCGGCGGTGCTTCGATCCGCAGGCATTGCGGATGCGCGTCAGCATGTCGGCAATCGGGTCGGTCATGCTCATGGTGGTGTCCCTTTCCCGCCGTATCCTCGCGGACGTGCGGAATTTCAGATGTGAACGTTGCTGCTCGAACCAACTGCAGGTTGGTCCGTCGGCTGGTCGGTCGGCCGCGCCCGGCCTGTTCGAACCACCCGGCGGTCGACCTGCCGTCCTCCCGTTCTACCGTCTACCAGCTCGCTTTGCGCACGCCCGGGATCATCCCGTTCAGCGCCAGCTCGCGGAAGCAGATGCGGCAGAGTCCGAACCGCCGAAGGTAGGCGCGTGAGCGCCCGCACCGGCCGCAGCGATTGTGCTGCCGCACGGGGAACTTCGGCTTCCGGTTGGCCTTCTCGATCATGGCCTTTCGAGCCATAGCATTCTCTCCAGGTGTGAACGGCGCCTACTGCAGGCGCCCGCCCTTCTTGTCTTCGCCCTTGAAGGGCATGCCCAGTTCCTTCAGGAGGCCCAGGGCGTGATCGTCGCGCGTCGCCGTGGTGACGAACGTGATATCCATGCCGTGGATCTGTTCGACGGTGTCGTAGTTGATCTCCGGGAAGATCATCTGCTCCTTGACGCCCAGCGAGTAGTTGCCCCGCCCATCGAACGACCGTGTGGGCAGGCCCCGGAAGTCGCGCACGCGCGGGATCGAGACCGAGATGAACCGGTCGAGGAACTCCCACATGCGCGCGCCGCGCAGCGTCACCGCCGCCCCGACGTCCTGTCCCTGCCGCAGCCCGAAGTTGGCGATCGACTTCTTGGCCTTCTTGCGCACCGGCTGCTGCCCGGTGATCGTGGCCAACTCCTCCACGACGGTATCGAGCACCTTCGGCTGCTTGATGGCCTCGCCCATGCCCACGTTCAGCACGATCTTGGAGAGCGTGGGGACCTGGTGCGGGTTCTTGAACCCGAACTGCTCCATCAGCTTCGGCCGCACCACGTTCTGGTAGTGCGCGCGGAGCCGCGGCGGCGGCACCGGCAGGCCGGCGCCGGCATGGGTGCCACGAGCCTTGCCCTCGCCGCCCTTGCCGCCCTTGCGCCTTGCCGCTCTTCTCCTTGCCGCCCTGCGCCTGCTTTTCCTTGGTTGCCATGGTCTATCGTCCTCGCTCAGCGCTTGGGATGGGGAATCGCGTCCCCGCTCTTGACGCCGATGCGCTCCTTGGTCCCGTCGTCGTCCAACCGCACGCGGACCCGGGTCGGTTCGCCCGACTTCGGATCGAGGAGCATCACGTTCGACGCGTGGACGGGGGCCGGCATCTCCAGAATCCCGCTCTGCTCGTCGGCGTTCTGCGCGCGCCGGTGCTTCTTCACGATGTTGATCCCCTCGACCAGGATCCGCCCGGTCTTCGGGTAGACGCGGAGGACCTTCCCCTCCTTGCCCTTGTCGTCGCCGCGCACCACGCGCACCGTGTCGCCCTTCACGACGTGGATCGGCAGCCGCGCTGCATTGATCTGGTGCCGCCGCCGGTTCACGGCCCGCGACCGGTCCGTCTTGCGGTATTCGTTCTTACGCATGTTAGAGCACCTCCGGCGCCAGCGATACGATCTTCATGTATCGCTTCTCGCGCAGTTCGCGCGCCACGGGCCCGAAGATACGGGTGGCCCGCGGTTCCCCCTGGTCGTTGATGATCACGACCGCGTTCTCGTCGAAGCGGATGTAGCTGCCGTCCTTGCGCCGCGTTTCCTTGGCCGTCCGGACCACCACCGCGCGCGCGACTTCCGCCTTCTTCACCGTGCCGTTCGGCAGCGCGTCCTTCACGGCGACGATCACCACGTCGCCAAGGCCGGCGTATCGCCGTCGCGTGCCCCCGAGGACGCGGATCACGAGCGCCTTCTTGGCGCCCGAATTGTCCGCCACCCGGACTATGGATTCCTGTTGAATCATCGGTCGTTCCTCTTAGCGTGCGCGATCGACGATCTCGACCAACCGCCACCGCTTGTCCTTCGACAGCGGCCGGGTCTCCATGATGCGCACCTTATCGCCCAGCTTCGCCGAGTTCTCCTCGTCGTGGGCTTTCACCTTCCGCGTGCGCGTCACCATCTTGCCGTAAATGGGGTGGGGCACCCGGCGCTCGAGCGCGACCACGACCGTCTTCTGCATCTTGTCGCTCACCACCAGGCCCACGCGCGTCTTGCGCGACGTGCGTGCCTGGGCGGCGGCGGTGTTGGGATTCGTCATGTCTGCCATTCCGTTGGTCGCTCCCCGCTAGCGTGCAGCCGTCGGCTGCCGCCGTTCACGCAGGATGGTCTTCAGGCGCGCGATGTCGCGCCGGATCGCGCGAAGCCGCAGCGGCTCCTCCAGCGGCTCCGAAGCACTCCGGAACTTGAGCCGGAACTGCTCCTCCTCGAGCGCGGCGATCCGCGCCGTGATGTCGTCCGGCGTCAGCTCGCGAATTTCTTTAGCTTGCATCGGTGTGCGCCTCCTCACGGACCACGAACTTCGTGCGGATGGGCATCTTGGCCGCGGCCAGTGCCATCGCCTTCTGCGCGATGTCCTTGCTGATTCCCTCCAACTCGAACATCACGCGGCCCGGCTTCACCACCGCCACCCACGACTCGGGCGATCCCTTGCCCTTGCCCATGCGCGTCTCGGCCGGCTTCTTCGTGATCGGCTTGTCGGGGAAGATGCGGATCCACACCTTGCCGCCGCGCTTGATGTGACGCGTCAGCGCCACGCGCGCGGCCTCGATCTGCCGGTTGGTGATCCAGCCCGGCTCGAGCGCCTGGAGCCCGTAGGTTCCGAACGCCACCGTGCTGCCTCGATGGGCCAACCCCTTGGTGCGGCCCTTGAACATCTTGCGGAACTTCACCCGCTTCGGACTGAGCATTGGTCGTCGCCTCCCTTACATGCCGGAGGAGTAGGTGGTGCCACGACGGTCTTCCACGATCTCGCCCTTGAAGATCCACACCTTGACCCCGATGGTCCCGAAGGTGGTCTTCGCGGTCGACGTCGCGTAGTCGATATCCGCCCGCAGCGTGTGCAGCGGCACGCGTCCCTCGTGGTAGCCCTCGACGCGCGCGATCTCCGCGCCGCCCAGACGGCCGCCGCACTTGACCTTGATCCCCAGCGCGCCCATGCGCATCGCGCTCTGCACGGCGCGCTTCATGGCCCGCCGGAACGAGATGCGCTGTGCCAGCTGGCTGGCGATGTTGTCGGCCACGAGCTGCGCTTCCAACTCCGGCCGCTTGATCTCTTCCACGTTGATCCCGACTTCCTTACCGGTCAGGTGCGCCAGCTCATCGCGCAGCTTGTCCACCTCGGCGCCCTTCTTGCCGATCACCACGCCGGGCCGCCCCGTGTGCAGCGTCACCACCACCTTGCCGGGCTTGCGCTCGATCACGATGTCGGCGATCGCCGCGTGGCCGAGGCGCGCCTTCAGATACTTGCGCAGCAGCTCGTCCTCGCGCAGCAACGCCGGCAGCTCGCGTCCCGCGTAGTACCGCGAGCGCCACTGGCGGGAGACGCCCAGGCGGAAGCCGATCGGATGTGTCTTCTGTCCCATTAGCGATCTTCCCTCTCGCCCACCACGATTTCCACGTGGCTGGTGCGCTTCTGAATTGGTGTCGCCCGCCCCATGGCGGCCGGCGTGAATCGCTTGAGCTTCGGCCCCTCGTTGATCACGGCGTGCGTGATCATGAGCGTGTCCACATCCAGCGAGGTGCCCGCCGAGCGCGCCGCCTGCTCGGCATTCGCCACCGCCGAGCGCACGACCTTCTCGATCTGGTGCGCCGCGTGCTTCTTGGAGAACGCCAGCAGAGCCAGCGCCTCGTTCACGCTCTTGCCGCGAATCTGGTCGACGACCAGCCGCATCTTGTAGGGCGACTGCCGCGCCGTGCGCTGGATCGCCCGCGCCTGGGTGGCCATTTACCTGCCCCCTCGCGCCGGGGCGCCGCCCGCGGCCGCCGGCGCCTTCTTGTCGGCCGCCTTCGCGCCCGTGTGGCCGCGGAACAGCCGCGTCGGCGAGAACTCGCCCAACCGGTGCCCCACCATGTTCTCGGTCACGTACACCGGCACGAACTTGTTGCCGTTGTGAACCGCGAACGTGTGCCCCACGAATTCGGGTAGCACGGTGCTGGCGCGCGACCAGGTCTTGATCACGCGCTTCTCGTTATTGGCGTTGAGGAGGCTGACCTTCTTGGCCAGCGCCTCCTGAACGAACGGTCCCTTCTTGACGCTTCGTCCCATAGTCTTGGCCCCGAGTTACTTCGTCGCCTTGCCGCGCTTCCGACCGCGGACGATCAGCCGCTGCGACGCCTTCTTCTTGTTGCGCGTCTTCACGCCCTCCGGCTTGCCCCACGGACTCACCACGTTCCGGCCGCCGCGCGTGCGGCCGCCGTGCGGATGGTCCACGGGGTTCATCACTTCACCACGCACCTTCGGACGGCGACCCTTCCACCGCGTCTTGCCGGCCTTGCCCCACGACACCAACTCGTGTTCGGCGTTGCCGACCTCGCCAATCGTCGCCATGCAGCGGGCGTGCACCAGCCGCATCTCGCTCGACGAGAGCCGCAGCGTTACGTAGTCCCCTTCCTTGGCCACCACCTGGGCCGACGTGCCGGCCGACCGGCAGATCTGGCCGCCCTTGCCGATCTTCAACTCGATGTTGTGCACCGCGGTCCCGAGCGGAACCTCCGACAGCGGCATCGCGTTCCCGACGCGGATGTCCGCGCCCGGCCCCGCGACCACGCTGTCGCCCACGGCCAGCCCCTTCGGATGCAGCATGTAGCGCTTCTCGCCGTCCGCGTACTCCACGAGGGCAATGCGCGCCGAGCGGTTCGGATCGTACTCGATCTCGCGCACCACGCCGGTCACGCCGGCCTTGTTGCGCTTGAAATCGATGCGACGGTACATCCGCTTGTGCCCGCCGCCGCGGCGGCGCATCGAGATGTGTCCGTGATTGTCCCGCCCGCCCGACTTCTTGAGCGGCTCCACCAGGGACTTCTCCGGCGTGCTCCGCGTGATCTCGGCAAAATCCGAGACCGAGCGGAACCGGGTGCCCTTGGTCACGGGCTTGAACTGACGAATGGCCATCGGATCAGCCCTCGAAGATCTCGATCGAATCGCCCTCGCGGAGCGTCACGATCGCCTTTTTCCAGTTCGGGCGGCGTCCGGCCGTCTGCCCCACGCGGCGTTCCTTGCCGCGCTGGTTCGACGTCCACACGCCGGTCACTTTCACTCCGAACAACTGTTCGACCGCCAGCCGGATCTGGGGCTTCGTCGCCTTCGGGTGCACCTGGAAGGTGTACTCGCCGCGCTCCTGGAACGCGGACGACGTCTGCTCCGTGATCACGGGGCGAACGATGGTCTCATGCGGTGTCGGCATCGCTTACTTCCCCTTCTTCTTGGTCGCCGACGGCTTCTTGGCTGCCGGCTTCTTGGCCGCCGTCTTCTTGGCGGCCGGCTTCTTGGCCGCGGCCTTCTTCTTGGCCGCGGGCTTCTTCGCCGCCGCCTTCTTGCGCGGGGCCGCCTTCTTCGCGGCCGGCTTGGCCTTCGCCTCCGCCTTCACCTTGGCGGGCTTTGCCGGCTTGGGCCGCTTCGCCTTCGGCTCCGCCGCCGTCTCGGCGACCGGCTCCAGCGTGTGCCCGAGCGCGCCCGCTTCCACCAGCACCACGTCCGACCAGAGCAGGTGGTACGTCGAGACATCGGCGTAGGGCATCACGTGCACCGTGGGCAGGTTCCGTCCGCTGAGGAACACGTTCGGCTTCACGCCGTCCGTGAGAATCAGCACCTTGCGGCCGGTCAGGTCGAGGCGGTCGATCAACGCCACCAACAGGTTCGTCTTCGGCGCTTCGTAGTCGAAGCGATCGATGACGAACAGGGAGTCCTCACGGGCCCGCGCGTTGAAGGCGCTCTTCCGCGCCAGCGCCCGTACCTGGCGCGGCACGTACTGCGCGTAGCTGCGCGGAATCGGGCCGAACACGGTACCGCCGCCCACCCAGTTCGGGGCGCGGGTGGAGCCCTGGCGCGCCCGGCCGGTGCCCTTCTGCCGCCACGGCTTCTGGTTGCCGCCGATCACGTACTTGCGAATCTTCGTCGCGGCGTTGCCCTGGCGCTGGTTGGCGAGATACGCCTTCACCGCCTGGTGCATCACCGGCATGTTGACGGTGCCGTCGAACAGCGCTTCGGGCAGCGTCACCTTGTCGCGCGCCGTCCCCTTCGCCGTGAATGCGGCCGCCTGGAATGTCGTCTGGTCCGCCATGACTTACCCCTGCTTCCGCACGAGCACGATGCCGTTCCTGGGACCGGCCACCGAGCCACGGATGTAGATCAGATTGCGATCCGCGTCGATCTTCTCCACGCGGAGATGTGTTTGCGTATGCCGCGCGGCCCCGTAGTGCCCCGGCATCTTCTTGCCCTTGATGACGCGCGACGGGTCGGTGCCGGGTCCGATGGACCCGGGCCGCCGGTGCTTCGTGTTGCCGTGCGTGTTGGGCCCGCCGCCGAAGCCGTGGCGCTTGACCACGCCCTGGAAGCCGCGTCCCTTGCTGGTGCCCGTGACCTTGACCGTCTCGCCCGGCTGGAACAGCGCCACCGTGACCACGTCGCCGACGGCATACGTCGGGACCTCGGCGTCCTTCTTGCGCGCGTCGTCCAGACGGAAGCTGCGCAGGACGGCCGGCGGTGCTTCGAGCCCCGCCTTCTTGGCGTGGCCGATGGCGGCGTGGTTCGCGCGGCGTCCGCGCGGCGTCCGCTCGCCCTTGCCCGAGGCGCGCGCCAGGCGCTGCTGCCCGAGGCCGAGCTGCACGGCCGCATAGCCGACCTTGGCCGGATCGGTCACCGCGACCACCGGATTCGGTTCGGCCTCGATCACCGTCACCGGGATCTGCTGGCCCTCTTCATTGAAGATCTGGGTCATCCCCAGCTTCTTCCCAATCATTCCGATCATGAGTTCCTCTGCGTAGTCACTGGCGCACCGCGCCAGGCGGACTGTGAAACGGCGGCGGTGGGCGGTCAGCCGTCGGCTGTCCGGACCCCGGCCACCCTTCCTGCGTTATTGCACTTTGATCTCGACGTCCACACCCGCCGGCAGGTCGAGCTTCGTGAGCGCGTCCACCGTCTGGGCGCGGGAATCGAGGATGTCGATCACCCGCTTGTGCGTCTTCAACTGGAACTGCTCCCGCGACTTCTTGTCGACGTGCGGCGAGCGCAGCACGGTCCACAACTGTGTCTTGGTGGGCAGGGGAATCGGACCCGACACCTGCGCGCCCGTCTTCTCCGCCGTCCGCACGATGTCCGCCGACGCCTGATCGATCACTGCGTGGTCGAACGCCTTGAGACGGATGCGAATTCTGCCTGTCATAGTTCGAATTCCGGGACTGTCTGACCGTCCGCCTGTCTGACTGTCAGACAGGCGGACGGTCGAAGAGGAGTTACTGAAGGATCTTCGTCACCACACCCGCGCCGACCGTGCGTCCGCCCTCGCGAATCGCGAAGCGGAGCTGGTCTTCGAGGGCGATCGGCGTGATCAGCTCGATCGTCATCTGAATGTTGTCGCCCGGCATCACCATCTCGGTGCCGGCCGGCAACTCGATCGCGCCCGTCACGTCGGTCGTGCGGAGGTAGAACTGCGGGCGGTAGCCCTTGAAGAACGGGGTGTGGCGGCCGCCCTCTTCCTTCGTGAGGACGTACACTTCGGCCTCGAACTTCGTGTGCGGCGTGATCGACCCGCCCTTGGCGAGCACCATGCCGCGCTCGATTTCCTTCTTGTCGACACCGCGGAGCAGGAGGCCGACGTTGTCGCCCGCCTGTCCGTCGTCGAGCAGCTTGCGGAACATCTCGACGCCCGTGACGACCGTCTTCTTGTCGGTGCCGAAGCCCACCATCTCGACTTCCTCGCCGACCTTGATCTTGCCGCGCTCGATACGGCCCGTGGCCACCGTGCCGCGGCCGGTGATCGAGAACACGTCCTCGACCGGCATCAGGAACGGCTTGTCGATCTCGCGGACCGGCTCGGGGATGAAGGTGTCGAGCGCGGTGTACAGCTCCTCGATCTTCTCCACCCACGCCTTGTCGCCCTCGATCGCCTTGATCGCGGAGCCGCGGATGACGGGCGCGTCATCGCCCGGGTAGTCGTACTTGCTGAGCAGCTCGCGGACTTCCAGCTCGACGAGGTCGAGCAGTTCCGGATCGTCCACGAGATCGCACTTGTTGAGGAACACGACGATCGACGGCACGTTCACCTGGCGGGCCAGGAGGATGTGCTCGCGCGTCTGCGGCATCGGGCCGTCGACCGCGCTCACGACGAGGATCGCGCCGTCCATCTGCGCCGCACCCGTGATCATGTTCTTCACGTAGTCGGCGTGTCCCGGGCAGTCCACGTGCGCGTAGTGCCGCTTCTCCGTCTCGTATTCGACGTGGGAGGTCGCGATGGTCAGAATCTTGGTCGCATCACGGCGACCCTGCGACTCCGACGCCTTCGCGACTTCGTCGTATGCCACGTACTTGGTGCCGTAGCCCTTGTCCGCCGAAATCTTCGTGAGCGCCGCGGTAAGGGTCGTCTTGCCGTGGTCCACGTGGCCGATGGTGCCGACGTTCACGTGCGGCTTGGTACGCTCGAACTTTGCCTTAGCCATGGTACTGTTCCCGATGAGTTGATCTGCTGCGTCCTTGACAATGGAAGGACGAACGGCCGATGCGCCGCTCCCTCCCGCTCTCCGACTTACGCCTTCACCTTGCTGACAATCTCTTCCGCCTTCGACTTCGGTACTTCCTCGTAATGGGCGAATTCCATCGAATACACCGCGCGGCCCTGCGACATCGAGCGCAGTTTGGTGGAATACCCGAACATTTCGGAGAGCGGCACCGTCGCGGCGATCACCTGGGCTTCGCCACGCTGCGTCATCCCTCCAATCTTGCCACGGCGCGATGACAGGTCGCCGAGGACGTCGCCCATGTAGGCCTCCGGGCTGACCACCTCGACGTTCATCATGGGCTCAAGGATGACCGGCTGGGCACGCTTCGCCGCCTCCTTGAACGCCATCGATCCGGCGATCTTGAACGCCATCTCGCTCGAATCGACGTCGTGGTACGAGCCGTACACCAGCTCGACCTTCACATCGACCATCGGGTAGCCGGCGAGGACGCCGTTCTCCAGCGCCTCCTTGATACCCTGCTCCACGGGACCGATGTACTCGCGGGGAATCACGCCACCCACGATCTTGTCCTCGAACACGAACCCCGCCCCGGCTTCGGACGGCTCCATGTTCACCACCACGTGGCCGTACTGGCCCTTGCCGCCCGACTGGCGGATGAACTTCCCCTCGACCTTCTCCACGCGCTTCCGGATCGTCTCGCGGTAGGCCACCTGCGGCCGGCCGATGTTCGCATCCACTTTGAACTCGCGCATCATCCGGTCGACGATGATCTCCAGGTGCAGTTCGCCCATGCCGGAGATGATCGTCTGCCCGGTCTCCGGGTCGGAGTGCACGCGGAACGTCGGATCCTCTTCGGCCAGCTTCTGCAGGGCGATCCCCAGCTTGTCCTGGTCGGCCTTGGTCTTGGGCTCGATGGCGACGTCGATCACCGGGTTCGGGAACTTCATCGCCTCGAGGATGATCGGGTGGTCGTCATCGCACATCGTGTCGCCCGTGCGCGTGTCCTTCAGCCCGATCGCCGCGGCGATGTCGCCCGCGTGCACTTCCTCGATCTCCTCGCGCTTGTTGGCGTGCATCTGCAGCAATCGCCCCACGCGCTCCCGCTTGTCCTTGGTCGAGTTGTAGACGTACGAGCCCGACTTGAGCACGCCCGAGTACACCCGGAAGAAGGTCAGCTTTCCGACGAACGGGTCGGTCGCGATCTTGAACGCCAGCGCCGCGAACGGCGCCTCGTCGCTGGTCGGCCGCGTCTCGAAATGTTCGTCGTGGTGCGGCACGTGGCCCTGGATCGGCGGCACTTCCAGCGGCGACGGCAGATAGTCGATCACCGCGTCGAGCAGCGCCTGCACACCCTTGTTCTTGAACGACGCTCCGCACAGCACCGGCACGAACTGCAGCGCACAGGTCGCCTTGTGGATCGCCGTCCGGATCTCGGGGATCGTCAACTCCTCGCCACCCAGATACTTCTCGAGCAGCTCGTCGTCGTGCGCCACCGCGGCTTCGATCAATTCGTGCCGCGCGGACTCCACCCGCTCCTTGAACTCTTCCGGCACGTCGACCACGCTGAACGTCTTCCCCAGCGTGGCGTCGTCGAAGATGTACTGCTTGCGCTCCAGCAGATCGATGTGCCCGGTGAACAGTTCCCCGGAGCCCACCGGCAGCTGCAACGGATACGCATGGCGGGACAGACGGTTGCGAACCATGGCCAGGCAGCGATCGAAATCGGCGCCCACCCGGTCCATCTTGTTGGCGAACACCAGCCGCGGCACGTGGTACCGGTCGGCCTGGCGCCACACGGTCTCCGTCTGCGGCTCGACGCCCGCCACCGAATCGAGCAGCGTCACGGCACCGTCGAGGACGCGCAGCGAGCGCTCCACCTCGACCGTGAAATCCA
Organism: uncultured Gemmatimonadaceae bacterium; assembly: GCA_963822945.1. Taxonomy (GTDB): domain Bacteria; phylum Gemmatimonadota; class Gemmatimonadetes; order Gemmatimonadales; family Gemmatimonadaceae; genus JAGWRI01. Next base: position 76,621 of record CAWGJO010000020.1, read on the forward strand.
CGTGACCCGGCGTGTCGATGATGTTGATGCGATACATCACGTCGTTGCGCGGCCAGAATGCCGTCGTCGCCGCCGACGTGATCGTGATGCCGCGCTCCTGTTCCTGCTCCATCCAGTCCATCGTCGCGGTGCCTTCATGCACCTCGCCGATCTTGTAGGCCTTGCCGGTGTAGTACAGGATGCGCTCGGTCGTGGTCGTCTTCCCGGCATCAATGTGGGCCATGATGCCGATGTTGCGATATTGCTCGAGCGGAGTGGTGCGTGCCATAAGTGTTCTGAAGTCCCGTCCTGCAATCGGCGCGTCGCGAGGCGCCGGGTAATTGCCAATCGTACGGTTCAAACCTTCACCAACGAAAACGCGGGTGGACCGGGACGCTCCAGAGGAGCCGGTATCCATCCGCTGCCGCCGGGTGTGCCCGCCACTGCAGCGCGAGCCGGGACCCAAGGCGCGCCGAGCCACCTGCACTCGACGTCTGATTGTCCTGCGTTGCTTTTCGGGAACCTCGGCGCTACCCGCGCTCCGGCCGGTCTGTAGTCCCCTCGCTCCAATCGGCGAGCCCATAAGGGTCGGCGCGCAGTCCGCCGACGGTCCAGATGCCACGGATTCCAGAGATCAGAATTGCCGTAGCCCCTTGAATTTATTGACAGTTGGACGATTGTCAACGGGCCGCACAGGCCAATGTGCACCGGGTCCCGGCCCTACATTCCACCTGGTCGTTCTCGCCTTCTGATGAGGTTGCGCTTCATGCCTCGCCGATCGCACCAAACGCTCGTTCGCACCGGCCTCGCCCTCGCCCTCGCCCTCCTCCTGCTCCCCACCGCCACCCGGGCTCAGTCCGCCGTCCAGGCGGGCGGCGTCCCCGTGCCCGCGGCGAGCATCTTCCCCTTTCTCGGCGCCCGATTCGGCACGCCGGCGCGGTTCTCGGTCAGCGGCGGCATCGGCCTCAACCTCGACCCGGGAGCCGAAGCCACCCAGCCGTCGCGGGAGATCCTCCTCGCCCTCGCTCCGGGACTCGGCGCCGAGCGCGGGTCCCTGACCTTCGTCTACTCGCCGGGCCGCTTCGGTGGCGGGATCGCGGGCGGCGCTTCCGTGATCCGCACGATCGACCACCCCTGGAACGCGCCGGAGAACACCACCTACGTCGGCGTCGACCTCGCCGTGCTGCCCATCATCGCCATCGGGCCGCGGGTGGGGGTGCTCCGCCGGGTGAGCGGGGCCACGAACGACCGGCCCTGGATCTGGACGCTGGACTTCGGCTTCGGGTTCTAGCGCGCCCCCGCCGCACCGAGCGGGAGGGGGCACGCCCCTCCCGCCGGTATCCGGGCGATCAGTGCTCCATATCCCACGAGGGATTGTCTTCGTTGGCGCCCGGCACGACCACCCGCAGGATCTCACCGGGAATCGGCGGGCCGAACCCGATGTTCGAGATGTACAGACGGCCGTCCGGCCCGAAGCGCATCGCCGTCGGCAGGAAGAGTCCGTCGACGATCACGTCCCGGTGTCCGAGTCGGTCGATCCGCACCACCCGCCCATTCAACGGCGTCGGGCTGTCGCCGGCCACCGTGGTGTTCTCCAGCACGTAGAGCCGCCCCGCATGGTCGAAGTCCAGTCCCAGGACAGTCGTGAACCCACCGGCCACGTCGGAGATCGCTCCGGTCTTCGAAATGCGGATGATCTTCTGCGTCCCCGGTATCACGGGAAACGTGCCGAGGTCGCTGACGTAGTAGGCACCCCGCCGCTCGGCCACTACCGTCGGAACCCAATGCCCTTCCGTTGCCGAGATGTCCGCAATTCGACGGATGCGGCCAGTGCGCGGATTCACCCGAACGAAGTCCCCATGGTTCGGCTCGACGGCAACCAGCGAGGCACCCGACCGGATCATGCTGAACCAAGTGCCCGTCGGTTCGAAGTCCTCATCCTCGATCACGGCCGTCGCATGGGTCATCTCGAAGGCGCCGAGATCGCTGATGATTCGCCAGGAGCCGTTCGGCCTCACCCGCGCGATCCCCTGCGGGACGTCGGGGCTTCCGTGGTCGCAGCCCCCGCCGGACATCATGGCGTACAGCGTCCTCCCTACGAAAGCGACGTCGGCCACGCCGGTGACGAGGCCGAGCTGGTTCTGCGCGGACGGAAATCCCTGCGCGAACACGGTCACGTTTCCGTGCCGGTCGATCCGTGAGATCCGGGAGGTTGGACCCGCGGTATACGGGCCCACCGGGGCCGGCACCTGTTGGCACTGCTCCGGCGTGGTGCCCTGGGTCCCGCCAGTGCCGGCCTCGGCCACGTACATGTCGCCGTTCGGTGCCCAGGCCATGCCGCGGGGGAATTCAAGGCCGCTGGCGAAGACCTCGGGTGTCAGCGGCAGCGTGGTCGGTGGCCTCCGATTGAGCGCGACACCAGCGTCGGGGGCGCTTCCGTTTTTCGGTGCGGTGCCTGACTCGCAGGCCACGAGCAGCGCAAGCACCACAGGGTAGAACACGGTACGGCGACACAGCATACGACCTCCATGGGTGAACGAGCGTCGGTTGATGAGTCCGGGAGGGCGACAGGGTACCGCCAGGGCGTCCGCCAGCCGTCCGGAGTTCGTCCGGACGGGGGTCCGGACGGCTGCGGCGACCCTCTCTATCGGGAATCCGGAAGCGCCGTAGATTCTGGCCACCCCCGACGGCGGGATAGACGGTGACATCAACAGCACGAGAACCGATCCTCCTCCAGGTTCTCGGCCCGGTGTATCTGCGCCGGCCGGACGGCAGGCCCCTGCCCGCGCCGCTCACACAGCCCCGCCCGCTGGCCGTTCTGGCCTACCTCGCGCTGGCCCGCCCGCGCGGACTGCACTCGCGGGACACGCTCCTGGCCCTGCTTTGGCCCGAGGCCACTCAGGCCGGCGGCCGCCACGCCCTCCGCAACGCCCTCCACGCCGTCCGACAGGCGTTGGGAGAGGACGTCCTTGTCACCGCGGGCGATGCGCTCGTCGGAGTTGACCCGGGCCGGCTGGCCTGCGACGCCCTCCTGCTCGAGCAGGATCTCGCCGAAGGCCGGCTCGAGGAAGCCTTCCGCCGCTATCAGGGCGAGCTGCTGCAGGGATTCTTCGTCGCCAGCGCCCCCGGGTTCGAACGCTGGCTCGACGAGGAACGGCAGCGCATTCGGGAGGCGCTGCGGCACACGGCATGGCAGCGGGCCACACATCTGACGGACGGTGGCGATTGGCTGGGGGCGGCGGCCGAGGCGCGCCGGGCATACGCACTGGCGCCGGACGACGAGCGTGGACTGGGACGGCTGATGGAATACCTCGCAGCGGCCGGTGATCGGACCGGCGCCCTGGAGCTGTTCGACGAATTCGCCGCCCGGCTCCACGACGAGTACGACATCCAGCCCTCGGCGGAGACGGTGGCGCGTGCCGATGCCATCCGGGCCGCCGTCCCAGCCGGCCCCGCAGTGAGGCGGGTCGGGCCGCCCACCCGCCGGATCATGGATCGGACCGCCATCCCGACTACGGTGGCGGAACCGGAATTCACCACCGGCTCCAACCGCCCCCGGCTTCCGGTCACGCGTCGCCGCCAATGGTTCGGCGCCTTGGCTGTCGTGGCCACGATCATCATCGCGAGCCTCATAGCCATGGTCCGGCGATCCCCGGCCGGCACGGAGCTGTCGGACCCGATGGCCCGACAGGCGCGGCAGCAGGTAACGGCGCTGGGCGCCACACTACCCGCCCGTTACCGGGCGGACACGGCGCACTTCCGGCGCTACTTCCGGGCCGAGGAGATCCTGGACCGCGGGTTCGTGACGGAGGCGCGCGACAGCATGCGCCGACTGACCGAAGACGCGCCGTTCTACGCCCCGGGCTGGACGGGCTACGCGTCGGCGTTGAGTCTGTCAGGCTTCGCCGACATCCCGCCCAAGGAAGCGCTTCCCCGCTCGCTCGCTGCCGCCGAGCGGGGATTGGCGCTCGACAGCACGCTGCTGGAAGGAGCCGTCGTCCTGATCGCGTACGACATGTTCGGGCGCTGGGATCTCGACGCGGCGCATGCAAAGCTGAACGCGGCGCTGGCCCGGGCCCCCGACGATCCCGCGCTGAACAACGTGTTGGCCGCCTGGTATCGATGGCGGGGCGATCTGGCCAAGGCAGTCGAGGTGAAGCGGCGCGCGGCCGCGCTTCAGCCGCTGTCCCGATGGCTCAACGAGCAGGTGGCGTGGAATCTCTATCTGTCCCACCGCTGCGCGGAGGCGGCGGAGATCTACCGGCGGCTGGTGACCGAGGGATTCATCACGGTCGACGAGGATCTCAGACTCTTTCATACGTACAAGTGCATGGGGCGCCTCGACGACGCGGCGGCGGCGTTGCACGCGTCGCTGCTGCGCGCCGGGGACTCGGCGCTGGCCCGGCTGCTCGATCCGCCGCTCGACTCCACGCGACGCGACGCGGCGTTTCGCGCAGTGGCCCGCGCGCGGCTGGACCGCTACCTGGCCGCGCGGAAGCACGGGTGGCGCCCGTCCGAGACGGCCGTCTTCGACTACGCGGACCTCGGGGACGCCGACTCGACGTTGATCTGGCTCGATTCCATGTGGGTCGAGCGGTCGATGCATCTGCACGTCGTGCCGTTCGACCCGGCGCTCGATTTTCTGCGGTCCGATCCGCGGTTCAAGTCCTTCGTTGCGAGGCTCCCGTGGAAGCCCAGGCTCGACGCGGGCGCCGATCCGAACCGGTGACGCCAGCCGGCGGGCGCACGGCGGCGAACTCGTGTCGCGGCGGGGACCGACGCACGACGCCCCGCCCGGTGCTGGGACCGGGCGGGGCGTCGTCGTAGCGAAGATCGAAGCGCGCTTACCAGCGATAGTGCGCGAATGCCTTGTTCGCGTCGGCCATGCGGTGCGTGTCTTCCTTCTTCTTGACCGAGTTGCCTTCGCCCTTGGACGCGGCAATCACCTCGGCGGCCAGCTTCTCGGCCATCGACTTCTCGCCGCGGTCGCGGGAATACGAGATCAGCCAGCGCATGGCGAGCGCGGTGCGGCGCTCCGGGCGGACCTCGACCGGCACCTGGTACGTGGCGCCGCCGACGCGGCGGCTCTTCACCTCGACCACCGGCTTCACGTTGGACAGCGCCTGCTTGAACACGTTCACGCCGGGCTGGCTGGTCTTCTCTTCCACGATGTCCATCGCGCCGTAGAAGATGCGTTCGGCGGTGGACTTCTTGCCGGCGAGCATCATCGCGTTGATGAACTTCGAGACGGTCTGGCTATCGTAGCGCGCATCGGGCAGGACGCTGCGCTTTACGGCACTCTTGCGACGGCTCATGGTTTATTTCCCCGCCTTGGGCTTCTTGGTGCCGTACTTGGAACGGCTCTTGTTGCGCCCGTTCACGCCCGAGGCGTCGAGCGAACCGCGCACGATGTGGTAGCGCACGCCCGGCAGATCCTTCACACGGCCGCCGCGCACGAGCACGATCGAGTGCTCCTGCAGGTTGTGGCCTTCGCCGGGAATGTAGGCAATGATCTCGAAGCCGTTGGTCAGGCGCACCTTCGCCACTTTGCGGAGCGCGGAGTTCGGCTTCTTGGGCGTCGTGGTGTACACGCGCGTGCAGACGCCGCGGCGGAACGGATTCGACTTGAGGGCCGGGGACTTTTCCTTCTTCCCCACGTCGCGGCGACTCCGCCGGACGAGCTGATTGATTGTCGGCATGAACCTGTGCTGTTCGTGAATCTGCTTCTACGTGAATCGCCCCAGATGGGCGGCACGGAACAGAACCCTTAAGGTAGCCGTCGCGGCGGGGTCGGTCAAGGCGTGTAAACCCGCTCCCCGGCAACCGTTACGGCACGTCGCACACCGAAACGAACGGCCCGCCGGACGAATCCGGCGGGCCGCCTGTCTGGTGCGGAACGAAGGACCGCTACAACTCGTCCGGCACGCTGGGCCGCGACACCGGGAGCGGCTCCTCCTCGGTGCTCACGGCGAACACGCCGGGCAGCGTTTCGGCCATCGTCGGGAGCACGCCGAACCCTTCCGGCTGCTCGACGTCCATCTCGATGGCCTGGTACCGGTACATGCCGGTGCCCGCCGGGATCAGGTGGCCGATGATGATGTTCTCCTTGAGGCCCAGGAGGTCGTCCTTGGCCCCGCGGATCGCAGCATCGGTGAGCACGCGCGTGGTCTCCTGGAAGCTCGCCGCCGAGATGAACGACTGCGTCGTGAGACTCGCCTTGGTGATGCCGAGCAGCAGCGGCTCGGCCATCGACGGCTCGTCCTTCTTCTTCTTGGCCCGGTCGTTCTCGGTGCGGAACACCTGCTTGTCCACGTGCTCGCCTTCCAGGAACTGCGTGTCGCCCGGTCCGAGGATCCGGACCTTCTGGAGCATCTGGCGCACGATCACGCCGATGTGCTTGTCGTTGATCTTTACACCCTGCAGGCGGTACACCTCCTGCACCTCGTTGAGCAGATACTCCTGCACGGCGCGGGGGCCCTTGATCCGCAGAATGTCGTGCGGATTCACCGGACCTTCCGACAGCCGGTCGCCGGCCCGCACGCGATCGCCCTCGTGCACCCGGAGGTGCTTGCCCGCGGGGACCTCGTACAGGTGGGCTTCCTGCGTGTCGTCCACCGCCCACGCGTTACCGTCGGCGCGCACCGGCTGCACGTAGATCTCGCGCTTGCCGCGCTTGATCTCGCCGAACCGGACGATGCCGTCCACCTCGGAGATGGTCGCCGGGTCCTTCGGGCGCCGCGCTTCGAACAGTTCCGCCACCCGCGGCAGACCGCCGGTGATGTCGCGGGTCTTGTATGCCTCGCGGCCCACCTTGGCCAGGTTGGTGCCGGCAAAGATCTTCTCGCCGTCCTCCACCGTGAGCTGGGCGCCCACCGGGATGACGTAGTCGCGGATGCGCTTCTCCTTCCCGCCCTTGGCCTGCACGATCTCGATGTGCGGGTGGAGCTTCTTCTCGCGATCCTCGATGATCACGCGCTGGCGCAGACCGGTGAGCTCGTCGAGTTCCTCGGCCACCGATTCGTCGTCGATGATGTCGACGAACCGCACGGTGCCTTCGCAGTCGGCGATGATCGGGTTGGTGTACGGATCCCAGGTAAAGATCACCTGATCCCGCTTCACCTCGTCGCCGTCCTTGACCATCAGGATGGCGCCCAGCGGCACCTGCAGCCGTGCGCCGATTCCGGTGCTCTTCTCGCCGGCCGGCCGGATGATGATCTCGCCCTCGTACGCGGTGACGATGCTCTGGCCTTCCGGGTCGGTGACGGCAGTCAGGCGATCGCTGTACTCCACGATGCCGGCCACCTTGGACTTGCGGGAGGTCTGCTCGGCGATGCGCGACGCGGTGCCGCCGATGTGGAAGGTACGGAGCGTGAGCTGCGTGCCCGGCTCGCCGATGGACTGCGCGGCGATGATGCCGACGGCCTCGCCCAGGTCCACCATCTGCATGGTGGCCAGGTTGCGGCCGTAGCACATCCGGCAGAGCCCCCGCTTCGCCTCGCAGGTGAGCACCGACCGGATGCGAATCGGTCTCGATGCCCGCCTCCTCGATGCCGAGCGCGGTCTCCTCGTCGATCAGCGTGCCGGCTTCCACGAGCAGCGTGCGGCGGCCGGTCTCGTCGATCTCGTGCGGATCTTCCACGTCATCGGCGGCCACGTTGCCGACGATGCGCTCGGACAGCGGCTCGATGATGTCCTCGCCTTCCTTCAGCGCGGAGATCTCCAGGCCCTGGATGGTACCGCAGTCCTCCTCGGTGATCGTCACGTCCTGCGCGACGTCCACGAGGCGGCGGGTGAGGTAGCCGGCGTCGGCCGTCTTGAGCGCCGTGTCGGCCAATCCCTTGCGGGCGCCGTGGGTCGAGATGAAGTACTCGAGCACCGACAGGCCTTCGCGGAAGTTCGACTTGATGGGGCTCTCGATGATCTCGCCGATGCCGCCGGTGAGCTTCTTCTGCGGCTTCGCCATCAGGCCGCGCATGCCCGCCAACTGGCGGATCTGGTCGCGCGAACCACGGGATCCCGAGTCGAACATCATGTACACGGGATTGAAGCCGTCCTTCGACTCGCGCATCGCGCGCACCATCGCCTCGGCCACGTCGGAATTGGCGTGGGTCCAGGTATCGATGACTTTGTTGTAGCGCTCACCGTTGGTGATGTTGCCGGTCTGGTAGGCGCGCTGGAAGCGTTCGACGCGCTCCTCCGCCTCGGTGAGCAGTTCCTTCTTGGCGACGGGGATCTGGAGATCCTCGATGCCGATGGAGACGCCGCCGCGGGTGGCGTTGAAGAAGCCGAATTCCTTGAGCCGGTCGAGGAACGCGACCGTGGCCGCGAGGCCCGCCTTCCGGTAGCTCTGGAAGACCAGCTCCGACAGCGCCTTCTTCTTCATGTCGCGATTCTGGTAGCCGAGTTCCGGCGGCACGATGGCGTTGAACAGCACGCGACCGGCCGTCGTCTTCTCCCACCGGGCACCGGACGCGTCGGACACCCAGTACAGGACCGGGGTGTGCATGTCCATGCGGTGCGTGGCGATCTCGGTTTCCACTTCGCCCATCGACGTCACGTGGGGCAGCTTCTCGACGTCGGCCTTGTCGAAGCCCACCGGGGCCTTGGTCGCGAAGTAGCAGCCGAGCACGATGTCCTGGCTGGGCTCGGCCACCGGCCGCCCGTCGGACGGCTTGAGGATGTTGTTGCTCGACAGCATGAGCAACCGCGCCTCGAGCTGGGCCTCGAACGACAGCGGCACGTGCACGGCCATCTGGTCGCCGTCGAAGTCGGCGTTGAACGCCGCGCAGACCAGCGGGTGAATGCGGATGGCCTTGCCTTCCACGAGCACGGGCTCGAACGCCTGGATGCCCAGGCGGTGCAGCGTCGGCGCGCGGTTGAGCAGCACCGGGTGGTCGCGGATGATCTCCTCGAGGATCTCGTACACCTCGGGGCTCTCCCGCTCCACGATCTTCTTGGCCCGCTTGACCGTCTCGGCGATGCCCTTCTCCACCAGCTTGTGGATGATGAACGGCTTGAACAGCTCGAGCGCCATCAGCTTGGGCAGCCCGCACTGATGCAGCTTGAGCTCGGGGCCGACGACGATGACCGAACGGCCCGAGTAGTCCACGCGCTTGCCGAGCAGATTCTGGCGGAACCGGCCCTGCTTGCCCTTGAGCATGTCGGACAGCGACTTCAGCGGCCGCTTGCCGCGCCCGCGAATGGCCTTGGAGCGGCGCCCGTTGTCGAACAGGGCGTCGACGGCCTCCTGCAGCATGCGCTTCTCGTTGCGCAGGATGACTTCCGGCGCGCGGTGCGAGATCAGCTTCTGCAGGCGGTTGTTGCGGTTGATGACGCGGCGGTAGAGATCGTTGAGATCGGACGTGGCGAAGCGGCCGCCGTCGAGCGGCACGAGCGGCCGCAGGTCGGGCGGGATCACCGGCACGACGTCGAGGATCATCCACTCCGGCTTGTTCCGGGTGTCGCCGGCGTCGCCCGAGTTGCGGAACGCGTCGACGATCTTGAGCCGCTTGAGCAGCATCTTCTTGCGGTGCTGCGACGACTCCTCGAGCACCTGGGCGCGCAGCGTCTCGGCCAGCTTGTCGACGTCCAGGCGGCGCAGCAGTTCGCGCACCGCGGGAGCCCCGATGTCGGCCAGGAACGCCGTATCCTTCTCTTCCTTGGCCTTCTGGCGAAGGGTCAGGTACTCCTCTTCGTCCAGCAGCTGGTTGACCTGCACTTCCTGATCGCCCGGCTCGACGACCACGTAGTTCGAGTAGTAGATGATCTTCTCGAGATCACGCAGGGTGATGTCGAGGAGATTGCCCATCGGACTCGGCAGCGTCTTGAAGAACCAGATGTGCGCCACCGGCACGGCCAATTCGATGTGGCCCATGCGCTCGCGCCGCACCTTGCTGAGCGTGACCTCCACGCCGCAGCGATCGCAGATGACGCCGCGGTAGCGGATGCGCTTGTACTTGCCGCAGTGGCATTCCCAGTCCTTGACCGGACCGAAGATGCGCTCGCAGAAGAGCCCGTCCTTCTCGGGCTTGAACGACCGGTAGTTGATCGTTTCGGGCTTGGTGACCTCGCCCCACGACCACCACGTGCGCAGCCCCTGCATCTCGAGGCGCTCGCGCTCCTTGGGATCCTTGGGACCGCGAATCTCCTCGGGCGAGGCGATGCGGACGTGGATGAAATCGAACGCCGATGCGCGGGTCTCGCGCACGCTCCGGAAATCAATCATCGCTTACTCCTCGTTCCCGTCGTTGGACCCGTCGCCGTTCTCGGCGAAGGCATCCACGCTCTGACCCATCGTCACCTTGATGCCGAGGGCCTGCAATTCCTTCACCAGCACGTTGAACGATTCGGGCGTGCCGGGCTCCGGCAGATTCTGCCCCTTCACGATTGCCTCGTACACGCGGCTCCGGCCGTTCACGTCGTCCGACTTCACCGTCAGAATTTCCTGCAGCACGTGCGCCGCGCCGTAGGCTTCCAGCGCCCACACTTCCATTTCGCCGAAGCGCTGACCGCCGAACTGCGCCTTCCCTGCCAGCGGCTGCTGCGTGACCAGCGAGTACGGGCCGATGCTGCGCGCGTGAATCTTGTCGTCCACGAGGTGCGACAGCTTCAGCATGTAGATCTCGCCCACGGTCACCGGCGACGCGAACGTCTCGCCGCTGCGGCCGTCGCGCAGACGCACCTTGCCGAACGGCGTCAGACCGGCCAGCCGCATCAACTCCACGGCGGCTGCATCGACGTCGGCTTCGGACTTCTTGCCGAGCATCGACGCCAGCGCCGGCAACTCCTGCTCGTTCAGCAGGGCGGCGGGATCGGTGGTCTTCCGCTTCTCCAAATCCTTGAGCGCCGCCTTGTAGGCCGTCTTGGCCTGCGGCGTCAGCTCCTCGTCGTCCGCCTCATGGAAGGCGATCTGGTTGCCGAGCTCCGTCGCGTCGCGCTGGGCCAGTTCGCCCGCCGCCGCGGCGAGGAAGTCGCGCACCCGATGGAACACGTCGCGCGTCCCCTGCGACATCGCCCGTCCGCCGAGGTCGTTGACCGACGCCTCGCGGAGCAGTTCGAAGTGTTCCTCGGCCTGCGTCCGATCGGGTTTGATGTCGGCCAGGATGGTCTTCACGTCGCCGTCGGTGACCTCCGGCGCCGGGGCCTGCAACGACAGGGCATCGCGCGCCCAGATCACGCCGGCCATCTTCAGCAGCAGGCCGATCTCGCGTTCGTTGGCGCCCTGGAACACCGGCGTCTTGGCGTAGAAGCCCAGAATGCGGGCCGCCCATCCGAGGTGCGTCTCCAGGATCTGCCCCACGTTCATGCGGCTCGGCACGCCGAGCGGGTTCAGCACGATATCCACCGGCCGGCCGTCGGGAAGGAACGGCATGTCTTCCTCGGGCACGATGCGGGCCACGATGCCCTTGTTGCCGTGGCGACCCGCCATCTTGTCGCCCACCGACACCTTGCGCTTCTCGGCCAGGTACACCTTCACGAGCTGGATGACGCCCGGGGGCAGTTCATCCGGCTGCAGAATCCGGTCGATGCGCTCCTCGGCCCGCTCCTCGATCTTGGCCTTCTCGTCGTTGGAGAGGTCGATCACGGCGCGCACGCGCTCGTTGAGCTTCTTGTTCTCGACGCGGAACGTCTTGAGATCGAGCGACGAGAGCTTGAATTCCCGCAGCTGATCCGCGCTCAGCTTGGTGCCGGCCGGAATCGCTTCCTCGACCGTGCCCGCGCTGAGGGCCAGCGCCACCGTCTGCCCGTCGAGCAACTCGATCAGTTCGGCGTCGCGCACCTCGTTCACGCGCAGCTTCTCCTCGGCCTCGAGCCGGCGCACCTCGCCGATCCGTTCGCCGCGGTCCTTCTCCACCACCTGGTCCTCGATCCGCGAGAAGATCTTCACGTCGATGACCACGCCTTCCATGCCCGGCGGCACCTTGAGGGACGAATCCTTCACGTCCTTGGCCTTCTCGCCGAAGATCGCCGTCAGCAGCTTCTCTTCCGGCGACAGCTCGGTCTCGCCCTTGGGCGTGATCTTGCCGACCAGGATGTCGCCCGGCTGTACGTGGGCGCCGATGCGGACGATGCCGCGCTCATCGAGGTCGGTGAGCGCTTCCTCGGCCACGTTCGGGATTTCCCGCGTGATCTCTTCCTGACCGCGCTTGGTGTCGCGGACGTGCAGTTCGAGCTCCGAGATGTGGATCGACGAGTAGACGTCGTCCTTCACCACGCGCTCGGAGAGCACGATCGCGTCCTCGAAATTGTGGCCGTAGAAGGGCATGAAGGCCACGGTCACGTTCGACCCGAGCGCCAGCTGGCCCTTCTCCGTGCCGGCGCCGTCGGCCATGACGTCGCCCACCTTGACCTTCTGCCCCAGCTTGACGAGGGGCCGCTGGTTGATGGCCGTGTCCTGGTTGGTGCGCCAGTACTTCTTGATGCGGTAGCGGTCGTGCTGCGTGAGCCGGGCCAGCGGCCGGCCCTCGTCGTCCGCCTTGCGGCGTTCGGTGGAGCCGGCGTCGACGATGATCTCGTCGGCCGTCACGCGCGTCACGATGCCGGCGCGCTTGGCGATGACCACCGCGCCGGAGTCGACGGCCACCTTCTCCTCGAGGCCCGTGCCCACGAACGGCGTGCGCGGATTGAGGAGCGGCACCGCCTGGCGCTGCATGTTCGAGCCCATGAGGGCGCGGTTGGCGTCGTCGTGCTCGAGGAACGGAATGAGCGCGGCGGCGATGGACACCACCTGCTCCGGCGCGACGTCCATGTATTCGATGCGGTCGGGCGGCGTGAGCGGCACGTCGGCCTGCAACCGGCAGAGCACGAACGCGTCGACGAAGGTGCCGTCCGGGTTGAGGCGCGCGTTCGCCTGGGCGATGATCGCGTCCTCTTCCTTATTGGCGTCGAGCCACGCGATCTCGCCGGTCACCTTGCCGTTCTTGACCACCAGATACGGGGTCTCGACGAACCCGAGGTCGTTGACCCGGGCGTAGCAGGCGAGCGACGTGATGAGGCCGATGTTCGGGCCTTCCGGCGTCTCGATGGGGCACATGCGCCCGTACTGCGAGTAGTGCACGTCGCGAACCTCGAACCCGGCGCGCTCGCGCGTCAGGCCGCCCGGTCCGAGCGCCGACAGCCGGCGCTTGTGCGTGAGTTCGGCCAGCGGGTTGGTCTGGTCCATGAACTGCGACAACTGCGACGACCCGAAGAAGGCCTGGATGACGGCCGACACCGTGCGGGCGTTGACGAGGTCGTCCAGCGAGATCTTCTCGGGATCGGTGTTGATCGACATGCGCTCCTTGACCAGGCGCGCCATGCGGGACAGGCCGACCGAGAACTGGTTGGCGATCAGCTCGCCCACCGAGCGGATGCGGCGGTTGCCGAGGTGGTCGATGTCGTCCACGTGGCCGCGGCCCTCGTGCAGTTCCACGAGATAGCGGGCGATGGCGACGAAGTCCTCGGTGGTGAGCACCGTGTGGTTGGCCGGCGTGTTGAGGCCGAGCCGCTGGTTGATCTTGTAGCGGCCCACCCGGCCCAGGTCGTAGCGCTTGGGCGAGAAGAACAGCCGCTCCAGCGCCTGCTTCGCGGTCTCCTGGTCGGGCGCGTCGCCCGGGCGGAGCAGCGAGTAGATCTGGGACAGCGCTTCCTTCTCGCTGTGCGTGGGATCCTTGGCCAGCGTGTTCTTGATGAGCGTCGACTCGGCACGGCCGGAGGCGACGAACACGTACACCTTGTTGATGCCGGCGCGCCGGATCTTCTTGATCATCGTGTCGCTGAGCGACTGCCCGTTCTCGGCGATCACCTCGCCGTCGGGGTCCACGACGTCGACCGCGATCACGCGGCGCACGGGGCGTTCCCCGCGCTCGATGGCTTCCTGCTCGTCGCGCAGGTCGATGGCCATGTAGGAGGCGAACGCCTTGACCTTCTTGATGTTCTGCCGGCGGAGGCGGTTGTACACCTCTTCCGTCAGCTCGTCGCCCTCGTTCACGAGCAGCACGTTCTCGGCGCGCTCGCGCTCGGCACGGGCCTTCTTGGTGCGGGCCTTGGGGGCGTCCTCGGCCGTCGCTTCGCCGGGGAGTTCGATGTCCTCGGCGATGATGGCGCCGATGACCTCGCGCACGTCGGTCCGGCTCTCGCGCTTCTTGGTGAGATCGAGGTCGCGGACGGCGAAGAACAGGCGGAGGATGTCGGAGTTCGAGCCGTACCCGAACGCGCGCAGCAGCGCGGTGGCCGGGAACTTCTTCTTCTTGTCGATATGGACGTAGATGACGTCGTGGATATCGACGGTGAACTCGACCCACGAGCCCCGGAACGGAATGATGCGCGCCGAGATGAGGCGCTGGCCGTTGGGGTGCGTGGCCTCTTCGAACACCACGCCCGGTGACCGGTGGAGCTGGCTGACGATCACGCGTTCGGCGCCGTTGATGACGAACGTGCCGAGGGGCGTCAGCAGCGGCAGTTCACCGAGATAGACCTCCTTCTCGATGATGTTGCGCGGCCGCTTGGTGTTGTCGGGGAGCGTCTCGTTGATGACCAGCTGCAGCGTCGCCTTGAGCGGCGCCGAGTAGGTCATGTCGCGTTCGATGCATTCCTCGACCGAGTACTTCGGTTCGCCGAGGTTATACCGCACGAAGTCGAGGGAGAAGTTCTCGTGCACATCGGAGATCGGGAACAGGTCCTTGAAGACCCGTTCGAGACCGATGTCCTCGCGGTCATGCGAGGCGGCATCCAGCTGCAGCAGGGCGTCGAACGCCCGGGTCTGGATGTCGAGGAGATGGGGCATATCCATCCCCTTCTCGAGTTTTCCAAAGGAGATCTGCTTGATCAATTCAGGCATGGCTCACCCGCGCAAGCGAAAAAACGACCGGGACCCCCGACGCGCGAAAGGGCGCGTGGGGCAGGCCGTGTTGCCACGAAACCGACGATTGTGGTGCTGGGATGCGATATCACTAATGGCAGACCGGCGAAGGGAAAGGGAGACGGGGTGGGACCGCGGCGGAAGCCGCGGTCCCACCGGAACCGGCTCACTTCACTTCGACGACTGCGCCCTGCTCTTCCAACTTGGCCTTGACGGCGGCCGCCTCGTCCTTGGACACGCCGGACTTCACGGCCTGCGGAGCGCCGTCCACCATGTCCTTCGCCTCCTTGAGGCCGAGACCGGTGAGTTCACGGACCACCTTGATGACCTGGATCTTCTTGCTGCCCGCTTCCTTGAGGACGACGTCGAACTCCGTCTGCTCCTCAGCCGCCGGCGCGGCGGCCGCGCCGCCGCCCGCGGGTGCGCCACCCACCGGGGCGGCCGCGATCGTGACGTTGAACTTCTCCTTGAAGGCCTCAATCAGCTCGGACAACTCGAACACCGACATGTTCCCGATGGCGTCGAGAATTTCGTCCTTGCCCATCGTCGCATTTGCCATTGTCGTTCTCTCCTCGTCGTTCCCAGGGTCCCCTGGGGCGTTGGTCAGGCGATACGCCTGGGAATTATCAGGCGCCCTCGCGCTGCGTCTTCAGCGCGTCGAGCGATCCAGCGAACATGTACAGCAGGCCATTCATGGCGCCCAGGAAGGCGGCCATCGGGGACTGCAATCCGGCGCCCAGCTCGGCGAGCATCTGCTCGCGCGACGGCATGGCCGCCAACTTCTTGACCTGCTCCGAGTCGAGGGCGCGGCCCTCCATCAGGCCGCCCTTCACCACCGGCTTCTGGTCGTTCTCCCTGGCGAAGTCGGAGAGCACTTTGGCCGCCACCAGCGGGTCGTTGGACACGACGAGACCCGTGGGGCCCCGCAGCGGCTGACTCAGCAATCCTGCTTCCTGCACGGCCCGGAGGGCCAGAGTGTTCTTGATGACCACGTACTCCACATTGGCCTTGCGCAGCCGGCGCCGGAGCTCCGTCATGCGCTTCACGTTCAGCCCGGTGAAGTCGGTGTAATACAGCGTGTTGGCCCCCGCCATCTTCTCTCGCAGCTCGGTGACGAGCTGTTCCTTGTCGGCTCGTTTCATCGCTCGTTACCGGTAGGGGGTGGTATCGACCATGACGCCGGGGCCCATCGTGCTCGAGACCGCGACGTTCCGTACGTAGACGCCCTTGGCGGCGGTGGGCTTGGCCCGGACCACCTGATCCATGAACGCCGTGAAATTCTGTTCCAGCGCATCGAGCCCGAACGAGACCTTGCCGATGGCGGCGTGGAGATTCCCCGCCTTGTCGACCCGGAACTCGATCTTGCCGGCCTTGGTCTCCGCGACCGCGGCCCCGACGTTGAACGTCACCGTTCCCGCCTTCGGATTGGGCATCAGGCCGCGGGGACCGAGAATCCGGCCGAGCGCGCCCAGCTGCCCCATCTGATCGGGCGTGGCGATGAGGACGTCGAAGTCGAGCCATCCATCCTTGATCTTCTGGATGAACTCGACGCCGGCATAGTCGGCGCCGGCATCCTGCGCTTCCTTCAGTTTGTCGCCGACCGCGATCACGAGCACCCGCACCGCCTTTCCGGTACCCGCCGGAAGGACGACGGTGCCGCGCACCACCTGGTCGGCATGCCGCGGATCGACGCCGAGGCGAACCGCCACCTCGACCGTTTCATCGAACTTCGCGAATGCCGCCGACTTCACCAGATCCAGCGCCTGCCGGGCCTGGTACGCGGTCTTGAGCTCGCGCCGCTTGGCGGCGGCTTCGTAGTTCTTGCCGTGGGTGCGCATCAGTCCGCCACCTCGAGCCCCATCGAACGCGCCGCGCCGGCTACCATGGCCATGGCGGATTCGATGGAGTCACAGTTGAGATCGGGCATCTTGATCTCGGCGATCTTGCGCAGCTGCGCCCGAGTCACGCTTCCCACCTTGTTCCGATTGGGCTGTCCAGATCCCTTCTCGATCCCCAGTTCCTTCTTGAGGAGCACCGCCGCCGGCGGCGTCTTCAGAATGAAGGTGAACGACTTGTCGGCGTAGATCGTGACCTCGACCGGCAGGATGATCCCATCCTGGCTCTGCGTCCGGGAGTTGAACTCCTTGCAGAAGGCCATGATGTTGATGCCCTGCGGACCGAGCGCCGTGCCGACCGGGGGCGCGGGGTTGGCGCGTCCGGCCGGGATCTGCAGCTTGACGAACCCGGTGACTTTCTTGGCCATAGGACTCCTATCACGTTGGCCGCGACTCAGCGCGCGGCAAACTCCCACTGTTGTTTCCGGCGTCGGAGTGGTGGCCGACGGAACCGCATCCCAACACCGTCCGACCGTCGTGGTGTCCGACGGTCAGCCAGTCAAACAGTCAGTACGCTTTGAGCTGGAGATAGTCCAACTCAACGGACGTCGGCCGCCCGAACAGCGACACCGACACCCGCACCTTGCCCTTGTCGGGCATCACCTCTTCCACCGTGCCGTTGAAGTCGGTGAACGGCCCTTCGGTGATCGCCACCGCCTGGCCCACGAGGAAGGGGATCTCCTCCACCGGCTCCTGTGGTTCGACTTCTTCCGTGATGCCGAGCAGCCGGTTGACTTCGTCCGGCCGCAGCGGCTGTGGCAGCCGATCCTGTCCCACGAACTTGATCACGCCCTGGATCGAGTTGATGACATGCAGGGTCTCCTGGTTCATGTCCATCTCGACCAGCACGTACCCGGGGAACAGCTTCCGCTCCACGTTGACCTTCTTGCCGTTCTTGATCTCCACGACTTCCTGCGTCGGCACCAGCGCCTGACGGATCGGACGCACGGTCGGCTCGCGGGGATCCTGATCGATCTTCCGCTGGACGAGCGAACGGACCTTGTTCTCGTGTCCGGACGTCGTCTGTATGGCGTACCAGCGATGCTCCATGCCGGCTACCCGAGGAACAGGCGCGGCAGAAGGGTCACGAGCACCCCCTGCAGGACGAAATCCATGATCGTGATCGCCATGCCGATGAGCAGCACGAAGATGATGATCGCGATCGTGGCCGAGCGCACCTGCGGGAAATCCGGCCACGTCACCTTGCGCAACTCGGCCATCACCGAGTGGTAGTACGCGATGCTGCCGCGGACGAACCCGACCTTCGGCTCCCCCCCGGAAGTGGTCACGTCAGCCATGATTACTTGGTTTCCTTGTGCACCTGATGCTTGTTGCAACGCGGACAATACTTCTTCCACTCCACGCGCTCCGGATGGAGGCGGCGGTTCTTCATGGTGAAGTAGTTCCGGTTCTTGCACTCGCTGCACGCGAGGATGATTTTTTCGCGAGGCATCTCAAGTTCTCGTGTTGACCGCACCCGTGATGGCGCGGGTCCCGCTTCCTGCCGTCAATCGTCCAGAGCTCGCGATCGGGATTGAACCGATGACCTCACCCTTACCAAGGGTGTGCTCTACCAACTGAGCTACGCGAGCAACGATGTCCCTGCCCCGCTGACGCGGGTCCCACCGAAACCACGAGCCGCCACGAGTGCTGCGGCGGCCCGCCGAGCCGATCTCCTGCCACCTGCCGTTGTGCCCTGCGGCCCTGATCCAGAGCGGGAGACGGGGCTCGAACCCGCGACATCAAGCTTGGAAGGCTTGCGCTCTACCAGCTGAGCTACTCCCGCGTTTCCCCCTCTCTCGTTCCCCGACGGTTGCGCACCGCACACACCGATGGTGGGGGAAGGATTCGAACCTTCGAAGGCATAAGCCGGCAGATTTACAGTCTGCTCCCGTTGGCCGCTTGGGTACCCCACCGTCGTACGCGCCCACACTCGCCCGCGCGCCAGACCTCACGCGCACGTTCGACTCAGAGCTGACGGCGAGAATCGAACTCGCAACCGCCTGATTACAAATCAGGTGCTCTGCCAATTGAGCTACGTCAGCAACCGGGCAGTTTTGCGCGAGACTCGTAGGATACCAGAGCGCATTTCAAGTGTCAAGCCGCACAGCGAAGCACACTTACGACCGTCCACCTCGCGCCCCGCCAATCCGGACCTCCAGAAACGCAAATCCGACCCGAAACAAAGGTTTCTCCTAGCCCACCCGCTTCCACTTCGTGCCCGACGGCGTATCCTCGATCGCGATCCCGCGCCCCGTCAACTCCGCCCGGATCCGATCCGCCTCCCCGAAGTCCCGACGGCCCCGCGCCTCCTGACGCGCCCCCAACCGCTCCTCCACCCACTTCACGAGCTCCGGATCCTCCACCGTCCGATCCGGGATCAGATCCAACACCCCGTTCATCCGCTCGAACGCCGACCGCGCCGCCGCCAGCCCGGCGGCGTCCTGCCCACGGCGATCCAGCTCGGCGTTTGCCGCATTGATGAAAGTGAACAGCGCCCCCGTCGCCTTCGGAGCATTGAGGTCGTCGAACAACGCCGCCTCGAACGCCACTTCCGCGTCGCGCGCCACCGCCGCCAGCGCCGGCGTCCCGCCCTCGGCCTGCGCCAGCCGCTCCGCGAAGTCGCCCACGCGCCGCACGGCCTCGGCGCTGGCCTCCAGCGCCTCGTCCGACAGGTTGAGTTCCTTGCGATAGTGCGCGCTGAAGATGAAGTGCCGGATGGCCGCCGCCGAGACGTGCGCCTCGCGAAGCCCCTGCACGGTGCTCACGTTGCCCACCCGCTTGGCCATCTTCGTCCCGTCGGTGAGCAGGAACGCCCCGTGGCACCAGAAGCGCGCGAACGGCACACCCGTGGCCGCCTCCGATTGCGCGATCTCGTCCTCGTGATGCGGGAAGACGAGGTCGACGCCGCCGGTGTGGATGTCGAGCGTGTCGCCAAGCAGGTCCATGGCCATCGCCGAGCACTCGAGATGCCAGCCGGGACGGCCGCGCCCCCACGGAGAATCCCACGCCGCGCCTACCTGCTCGTCCTCGGGCTTCGCCGCCTTCCACAGCGCGAAGTCCTGCGCATTCTCCTTGGCGTAGTCGTCCTGCGCCACGCGCGCACCCGACTTGATCTCGCGCGTGTCGAGACGGGAGAGCCGCCCGTACTGCGGAAAGCGCGCGATGGCGAAGTACACCGATCCGTCTTCGGCTTCGTACGCCACGCCCGCCTGCACCAGCCGCTCCACGAGCGCGATCATCTGCGGGATGTACTGCGTGGCCTTCGGGTAGACCTCGGCCGGTTCGATGCGGAGGTACCGCCGGTCGGCGTCGAAGATCTCCGTGACGGGCTCGGTGATCTCGCCGATCTGCGTTCCCTGTTCCACCGCCCGCTTGATGATCTTGTCGTCGACGTCGGTGAGGTTCATGACCTGGCGCACCTTCCATCCGCGCAGCCGCAGGGCGCGGCGCAGCAGGTCGTTGAACAGGAAGGTGCGGAAGTTCCCCAGGTGGGCCGGGTTGTACACCGTGGGGCCACAGCTGTAGAACCGCACCGTCTCACCGTCGGCGGGCACGAACGGCTCGACCCGGCGGGTGAGCGTGTTGTACAGGCGAAAGTCGGGGGCAGGCATGGGCGTGTTCACAATGTAGCGGGCGTGAGAACCGGGATCGGAACCAGCGGCACCTCGTCGTGCTGGAACGCCGTCTGCACACGGCGCCGAAGTTCGCCGTTGACGGCATCGAGATCGGCCGGCTTGGTGCGGGCCGCGATGCCGAGGGTCACCATGCCGGGCCCGAACTTCTCGATGCCCGTCACCTTGGGGGCGTCGAGGAATCGGGACTTCCAGGCCTCGTCGCTGCCCAGCGACGCGGCGACCTCCGCCAGGGATTTGGCGGCCGCCTCGGCCGCGGCCCACGGCACGTCGACGCTCACCGCCGCGCGCCGCCAGGTGCGAGACAGATTGGTGACCTGCGCGATCTGTCCGTTGGGAATGATGTGGAGCGCGCCGGTGCCGGCGCGCACGTACACCAGCCGCAGCGTCAGATCCTCGACCGTGCCCTCCACGGCGCCGATGCGCACCGCGTCCCCGAGTCCGAACTGATGCTCGAACTGGAGGAGGAATCCGGTGACGTAGTCGCGCACCAGGCTCTGCGATCCGAACGAGATCGCGAGTCCGAGGACACCCGACACGGCCAGCAGCGGATTCGTATCGATGCCGAACGCACGCATCGACATGATGCCGCCGACGATGACGACGACGGTCTGACCGGAGTTGCGCAGGAGCAGGGCGAGGGTACGCGCCCGCTGCTCGCGCGCCGGCTCCCACTCTTCACCGGGTGCGTGGCGGGCGAGCTTCTCGATCCGCCCGGCCAACAGTCGCACGGCGAACCATGCGACCACGGACGCCACGAGTACCGGGGCGAGTTCCTTGGCTGACCGACCCAGCTCCGGGAGCGTGTACGGCACGTGCGTCGGCAGTTGCAGCGCGAGCGACAGGACGTGGGGCATCCGCAGAAGCTAGACGGCGCCCGGCAGGACGGTCAACGGATGACGGGCGGGATCGGAGGGCGGGTGGATGCCGCCGATCGCTCGGCCACGCGCGCCGCCTGGGGGTGTTCCTCACCACCGGCGGCCGCGACCAGCCGGCCGTCGCGCAGGCGATAGGCGGTGGAGGCGAGCGCGTCCACCGCCTCGCCGTCCCGACCCGTGAGCAGCACCGCGCATCCGTCCGCGGCGTGGCGGTGAAGGCAGTCGCGAACGGTGGCCCGGGCACGGGCGGCGACCGCATCCGCCGTCCCGTCGAGCAGCAGGAGCGCGTGGCGCGTGGCGAGTCCGACGGCGAGGGCGAGCCGGGCGCGCTCGTCGGTCGTGAGAGCCATCTGGGACCGGGAAAGCAGGCCGTCGAGCGAGAGCCGGGCGAGCGCGCGTGCCAGGCGGTCGCCGTCCACCAGCGGATCGGCGCAGGCGCGGGTCAGCGAGTCGAGCACGGTATCGAACGGCAGTGCCGCGGGCGCGAGGGAGACGATGCGCGGCCGTTCCGCACCCGGCGCCCAGCGAAGAGTGCCGGTGTCGGGCCTCGCGAGGCCGGCCACACAACGCAGGAGCGTGGTCTTGCCGCACCCCCGCGAGCCGCTGATCCCGACCACGCTCCCCGCCGGGAGATCGAGGCTGATCCGGGAGAGGACGCGGGCGGCCGCCGAGCAGCCGCGGGTGCCCGCGAGATAGCACTTGGAGAGATGGTGCGCACTGAACAGCATGAGCCGACTCCGGGGGGACGAGGCGCGAGACGCAATGAGGGGACACCTGCAGGGTGCCACCCGGTCCGCGAATCGGCGCCATCCTAAACGCGCGCGCCGGCCCGAAAGACGACGGGGCGCGCGGCGCGCGGCCAGCCGGCCCCCGGTGGCTCAGCGCGCGCGCGAGCGGTGGAACGTGTCGATCGCGTCCACCACCGGCGCCGGATCGAACCGCACGGGGTCGGTGGTGGGAAGCCCGGTCTCGCGGCCGATGCGTTCGACCGCCGCGGCGGCATCGGCGTCGTTCATGTCGAGCGTATTCAGGGCGACGGCGATCACGGGCGCCGGGCGCAGCGGCACTCGTTCATGCAGCGCGATGAACTCGGGAAGCGGCGGGATGGCGACCCAGTCGTTGTGGCGGATCGCGGTGCGCGACGGCTGGGCGCACATCACCTGGGCATGGGGCAGCGATCCATGCAGCAGCCCGTAGGTGACGCCGGAGTAGCTGGGGTGAATGATCGAACCCTGGCCCTCCACGAGCACGATGTCCGCATCGCGGGCGGCATCGACCACCAGCCGTTCGGCGGCGCCGGCAATGAAGTCGGCCACCACGGCGTCCACGGAAATACCCTTGCCGTCCACGAGGATGCCGGTCTGTCCGGTGCCGGCGAACGCGACGCGGTGTCCCCTGGCCCGCAGCCCGTCGAGCAACTGAAGCGCGGCGGTCATCTTGCCGATGTTGCAGTCGGTGCCGACGGTGAGCACGACGGTGGCGGCGAGGTCTCGCGCGCGGCCGCGGGCCACGTCGAGGTCCCGCGGCGGACGCCGCAGGTCGTGGATGCGGGCGTTCGTGGCGGCCGCATGCGCGACGAACTCGGGATCGTCGCCAAGCATGGTGTGGAGACCGCTCCAGACATCCAGTCCGTCGTCGAGGACGCGGAGGATGATGGCCCGCCACTCCGGCGGCAGTTGGCCTCCCTGCGGCGCGATGCCGATGAGCAGCGCATTGGGCCGGCGGGCGAGCCCCTCATCCACGGAACCGACCACGGGCACGTCGCCGCCGAACCCCAACACCTGCTGCGCGGTCTTGCCGCGCTGCGTGGAATCGAGCACGGCGGCCACCCGATCGGGCGTGTACCGAAGGCAGGCGTTCGCGGTCTTGGAACGCACGGGGTTGAACGATCCCTCAGCGAGGATGAGGAAACGGGGCGCGCGGCTCATGGATGGACCGGACGATCAGTCGGTGGTCGGGGGAAGGGGAGGCGGGGGCTCCGGCGCCTGGGGGGCGGCATGCACGAGGACCGGCTCCACGGTGATGCCGCCGTCATAGACGCCGTGCACGAGGATGCGCCGCACGAGCACCATGATGATGGCGAGCGTCGGCACTGCGATGAGCAGCCCCAGGGCGCCCAGCAATTCGCCGATGACGAGCACGCCGAGGATGCTCAGGACGGGCGGCAGGTCCACCTTCTCGGACATGACCAGCGGCGCCACCACGTTGCCCTCGATCAGGTGGATGACGACGCCGAGGCCGAGCACGAGCAGCGAGCGCGTGCTGCCGTCGGGCGTGTTGAGCACGAACAGCGCCGGGAGCGTCGTGGAGACGAGCGTGCCGAAGAAGGGCACGATGGCGGCAAGGCCGGAGACCACGCCGAAGGTGAGCGCGTACGGAACCCCGAGGGCATACAGCCCGATGGCGGTGAGCAGCCCGAGCACCGTCATCGTGAACAGTTGGCCGACCACGAACGCGCGGAGCGTGTCGCCGAGCTCGTGGAGCAGGTGGTGCACGAAGGGGCGGCGCGCCGGCGGAAAGAGGGACTCGACGATGTCGGTGTAGACGTGGGGGGTCAGCGACAGGTAGATCGCCATGACGCCCACCGAGAACACGTTGATCAGCGCGTGGACGCCGGCGAACAACTTCGGCACCACGTTGTGGACGGTGCTGGTGAGTTGATCGTAGAGGGCAAGGACGATGCTGTTCTGCCCGGGCGGCATGACGTCGGCGAGCGCCGGAATCCGGGCGATCGTCGACTGGAAGGTGCGCTGCCAGAGCTCGAGGTACTGCGGAAGCAGTTTGACCAGTTCCTGCGTCTGCGCGACGACCGGCGGGACGAGGATCGCGAACAGCAGCGCCAGTCCGGCCAGACTCACGAGCAGTGCGGCCGGAAAGGCGAGGCGCGGGGGAACGTGGAGGCGGCGCCGCAGCGTGGCGGCGAGCGCGGTGAGATAGACGGCGATGAGGATGCCCAGGAACAGCAGCATCAGCACATCGGCGACGGATCCGATCAGCCAGAGGAGAAGGACAACCAGAACCGTCGCCGTGAGGGCCGGCGCGTATTTGAAGCGGGGTGCGTCAGCGCTCAATTCGTCTTGTTCTCGTCCGGCGCATCCTCGATCTCGGCGGCAACGGTCTCATCGTCTCCGCGTCCGAGCTGCTTGGCGGGTTCCGACGACCCCGACGGCAGCACCCCCATCTTCTGCTTGAGGGCGAGCAGCCGCTGATCCACCCCACCGGCCACCGACCCCTTCTCGAGCTGCTTGAACTCGCGCTGCAGGGTATCGCCGGTGAACTCTTCGTCGATCTCGCTGGCGGCCTTGAGCTGCCGCTCGTTGGTCTCGATGCGCTCTTCCATGCGGCTGAACGCCTCGAACGCCGACTTCTCGGACAGCGACGACATGGTCTCGGCGATGCGCTGCTGAGCCTGGGCGCGGCGCTGGCGGGCCACGAGCAGATTCTTCTTGCGCTTGGCCTCTTCGATCTTGTCGTTGAGGTCCCGCAGCGAGTTCTTGAGCTTCTCCGTCTCGAGCCGGTGCGCTTCCCAGGTCTGTTCGAGCTGTTGCCCGTGGCTCGCGTGCTCGCCCTGGCGCACCAACGCCTGCTTGGCCAGGTCGTCGCGGTTCTCCTGGATGGCCAGCATCGCCCGGCGCTCCCAATCCTGCGCCTGCTTGTACTCCGTGTCGGCCTGATCCCGCAGGCGCTTCTCGTCGGCGATCGCGCTCGCCACCTGCTGTTTGGCCTTGGCCAACTGCGAACGCATATCGGCGAGAATCTGCGTGAGCATCTTCTCCGGATCTTCGGCCCGCGAGATCAGGTCATTGATGTTCGAACGCAGCATCTGGGACAGTCGATCGAATATGCCCATGGGTCAGTGTGCCTCACGGAACGAGCCCAACTCGCGCATGTGCGACGCCAGGGCCAGGGTCATGCTCTCATAACTCGCCAGGAACTCGTCGTAGTCAAGGTGCTCCAGTTCGAGCGCCTCGGTGAGCACCACGGAGTCCCCCTGAATACCGTACGAGCCGTGCAGCAGATCACTCGCATTGAGTTCGAGCAGGCGCCGGCTCAACGTGGCCAACGTGCCGTTCTGCTTGGGCAACGTCATCACCTTGACCCGGAGCAACACCACCGGGGGGGAGTAGTGCACCACGACGTCGAAGTCCTGGGCACCGCCCGGCTTGACCACCCAGAGCCCCGGTTCGACTTCGGAATGGGAAGCCCCATCCACGTTCAGCCGATCGAGATAGCCTTCGATTTCTTCCTTGGTAACCATGGTCGTTATCCTGGTGACGCGACTGGAAGAACCTACGGATGGGGCGCGCTGACGTTTCAACTGCCTGCGGGCAAGCTACCGCCGCTCTCCGGGGCGGGCAACGGGCCGAGGGGGCCGGCCACCACCTTATAGAATAGAAGGCACGCCGCGCGGACGCCGGGCCGCGATCACGCCCCGGCGCGCTTCAACTGCACCAGCCGTTCGCGGGCCAGGCGGCGTCCGGTGGGCGTCGCGGCGAGCCCGCCGCCTGCGGTTTCGCGGTACCGCACATCCATCTCCCGGCCGATCTCTCCCATCACGTCGATGACTTCGTCGCAGGGGATGGCGAACTCGATGCCGGCCAGCGCCATTTCCACCGCGGCCAGCGCGATGGCCGACCCGGTGGCGTTGCGGAACACGCAGGGAAGTTCGACCAGCCCGCCCAGGGGATCGCAGATGAGCCCCAGCGTCGCCTGCTGCGCCAGCGCCACCGCATGACCCACCTGGGCCGGCGTGCCGCCGAGCATCTCGGTGGCGGCACCGGCCGCCATCCCCGCCGCGGCGCCGGTTTCGGCCTGACAGCCGCCCTCGGCCCCCGACAACGAGGCGCGTTCTGCGACCACGGCACCGATCAGGCCGGCCGTCGCGAGCGCATCCACCACGCGTTCGTCGTCGACCTGCCGGGCGGCAGCGAGCCCGGTGAGCACCGCCGGCAGCACCCCCGCCCCGCCCGCCGTCGGCGCAGCGACGATCACGCCCATCGCGGCGTTCACCTCCTGCACCGCGAGCGCCCGCGCCAGGACGTCGCGGAACGGCGTGCCGGCCAACGGCCCGGGCGGTCCGTGGCGCAGTTTGGCCGCGTCGCCGCCGACCATGCCGGATACCGAGCGCAGGTCGCCGGCCAGTCCGCGGTCGACTGCCTGTCGCATGACGTGGAGGGCACGGCGCAGTGCGTCACGGATCTCCTCCACCGGGCGGCCCTGGTCGAGGGCCTCGGTGGCGAGCGCCAGCCGGCCGAGCGTGAGCCCCTGGGCGTCGGCGTCGCGGATGGCGTCGAGCAGCGAACGGTACACGTCAGCCGCTCACTTTTTCGAGACGGTGGGCCCACCGGACCCAGGGGAACGCCCGCAGGTGGTCGCGCACGGCCACGTCGGGCGCTTCGTCCACCTCGATGACCATGAGCGCGTCGCCACCCTTGTGTTTCCGGCTGAGTTTGAGCGTGGCGATGTTCAACCCGTCCTCGGCGAGCCGTGCCGTGATGCGGGCCACCGATCCCTTCACGTCCTCGGCGACCAGGACGATGGTGAAGTGGTTGCCGAGCACCTCCACCGGGAACCCGTCGATCTCGCTCACGTGGATCCGGCCGGCGCCGAGCGAGGCGCCGAGCATCACGTGCCGCCGCTCGCCACGCTCGACCGTGATCCGCACCGAATTCGGATGCGCGTCGCCGGCGAGGGTGGTCTTCTCGAACCGGTACGCGAACCCCTCTCGCTCGGCGATCTCCACCGCATCGCGCAGCCGGTCGTCGTCGGGACGGAAGCCGAGCAGCCCGCCGGCGATCGCCTTGTCGGTGCCGTGCCCCTCTCCCGTGCGCGCGAACGAGCCATGGAGCTCGATGCGGGCGCGATCGGGCGTGCCCCCCACCAGACAGCGCGCGATGAGCCCGAGTTTGCAGGCCCCGGCGGTGTGGGAGGACGACGGGCCCACCATGACGGGGCCGATGATATCGAGGAGGGAGACCAAGGGGGAAGAGTGAAGGGTGAAGGGGGAAACGACCGGGGCGTCAGCCGGCCTTTCGCTTGCGGGCCGGGGGCGTGGGCGGCGCGAGCAGCGGGCGGAGCACCTGACCCGTGTACGAGGCGTCCACGGCCGCCACCTGCTCGGGTGTGCCGGCGGCCACGATCTCGCCGCCGCGCGTGCCGCCTTCCGGGCCCAGATCCACGACCCAATCGGCGGTCTTGATCACGTCGAGGTTGTGCTCGATGACGAGCACCGTATTGCCGCGATCGACCAGCCGGTGGAGCACTTCGAGCAGCATGCGGACGTCCTCGAAGTGGAGTCCGGTCGTTGGTTCGTCGAGGATGTACAGCGTGCGGCCGGTGTCGCGCTTGGACAGTTCGGTGGCGAGCTTCACGCGTTGCGCCTCGCCCCCCGAGAGCGTGGTGGCGCTCTGCCCCAGGTGGACGTAGCCGAGTCCCACGTCGTGGAGCGTCTGCAGCTTCTGGTGAATGCGCGGCTGGTTCTCGAAGAACGCGAGGGCATCCTCCACGGTCAGCTCCAGCACGTCGGCAATGCTCTTCCCGCGGAACCGCACTTCCAGCGTCTCGCGATTGTAGCGCCGGCCCTTGCACACCTCGCACGGGACGTAGACGTCGGGCAGGAAGTGCATCTCGATCTTCACGAGCCCGTCGCCCTGGCACGCCTCGCACCGGCCGCCCTTGACGTTGAACGAGAACCGGCCCGGGCCGTAGCCGCGGATCTTGGCCTCCGGCATCTCGGCGAACAGCTCGCGGATCGGCGTGAACAGTCCGGTGTACGTGGCCGGGTTCGACCGCGGCGTGCGTCCGATGGGACTCTGGTCGATGTCGATGACCTTGTCGATGTGCTGGAGTCCCGAAATGCGGGCATGCTTGCCGGGAATCGTCCGCGCCCGGTAGAAGTGCCGCGCCAGCGCGCGATGCAGAATGTCTTCGACGAGCGTGGACTTGCCGGAGCCCGACACGCCGGTCACGGCGACGAACAGCCCGAGCGGGAGATCCACCGTCAGCCCGCGCAGATTGTGCTCCTCGGCGTTCTCGATGCGGATCACGCGGTCGGCGTCGAACGGGCGCCGGTGCTCGGGCATGGCGATGCCGCGACGCCCCGACAGGTACTGGCCGGTGAGCGACCCCGGCGTGCGGATGATCTGCTCGATGGTGCCCTCGGCGATCACGTGCCCGCCGTGACGGCCGGCGCCCGGCCCCAGATCGATGACGTGATCCGCGGCGCGCATCGTTTCCTCGTCGTGCTCGACGACGATCACCGTGTTGCCCAGATCGCGGAGCTGCTCGAGGGTGGCGAGCAACCGCGCGTTGTCGCGCTGGTGCAGACCGATGCTCGGCTCATCGAGGATGTACAGCACGCCCACCAGCCGCGAGCCGATCTGGGTGGCGAGGCGGATGCGCTGGGCTTCGCCGCCGGAGAGCGACTCGGCCGACCGGCTGAGCGTGAGATAGTCGAGGCCGACGTCCACCAGGAAGCGCAGGCGCTCCCGCACTTCCTTGAGGATCGGCCCGGCGATGTCGGGGTCGAGTCCGGGCCGTCCCTTGGTGCGGAGGCGCAGGCCGGCGATGAATTCGCCGGCCGCCGCGATCGGGAGATCGACGATCTCGCCGATGTTCCGGTCGTCGATGGTCACGGCGAGCGATTCCGGCTTCAGGCGGTATCCGTGGCACGCTTCGCAGGGCACCTCGAGCATGTACTCCTGCAGGTCGAGGCGGACGGCATCGGAGCCGGTGTCGTCGTAGCGGCGTTCGACGTTGGCGATCACGCCTTCCCACGACACGCTCGCCTTGCGTCCGCTCTTCCCGCCGGCGTCGCCGTGCAGGATCACCTGGCGCACGTCGTCGGGCAGGTCGCCCCAGGGCGTGTTGAGGTCGAACTTGTACTGGCGGGCGAGCGCCGGCAGGATCACGCGGCGCAGCTGGCCCGTGGGCTCTCCCCACGGCAGCACCACGCCTTCGAGAATCGAGATGCGCGGGTCGCCGAGCACGAGGGCTTCGGCCACCCGGCGCCGCGTGCCGAGTCCGCCGCACTCCGGACAGGCGCCGAACGGCGAGTTGAACGAGAACTGGCGCGGCTCGAGATCGGGCAGCGAGATCCCGCAGGTGGGGCAGCCGTAGCGCTCGGAGAAGATCTC
This sequence comes from uncultured Gemmatimonadaceae bacterium, assembly GCA_963822945.1. Classification (GTDB taxonomy): domain Bacteria; phylum Gemmatimonadota; class Gemmatimonadetes; order Gemmatimonadales; family Gemmatimonadaceae; genus JAGWRI01. The sequence goes on from CAWGJO010000020.1 coordinate 105,982, forward strand.
GGTGGTCTTGCGGCCGGCGTCGTGGATCTCGACCAGTCCGTCGGCGAGCTTGAGCGCCGTCTCGATGGAATCGGTGAGCCGCGCGCGGTCGTCGGCGCGGATCGTCGTGCGGTCGACCACCACCGACACGGTGTGGTTCTGGCGGCGGTTCAACTTCGGCGGCGCGGCCAGCTCGATCAGGTCGCCGTCCACGTACGCGCGGATGAACCCCTGCTTGCGCACGCTCTCGAAGAGGTCGCGGAACTCACCCTTGCGCCCCTGCACCAGCGGCGCGCGCACCTCGATGCGCGCGTCGGCCGGCCAGGTGAGGAGCACGTCGGTGATCTGGGCCGCGCTCTGGCGCTGCACGGCGCGGCCGCAGTTGGGACAGTGCGGCGTGCCGGCGCGCGCGAAGAGCAGACGCAGATAGTCGTAGATCTCGGTGACCGTGCCGACCGTGGACCGCGGATTGTGTCCGGCGCTCTTCTGCTCGATGGAGATGGCGGGGGAGAGGCCCTCGATGGAGTCGACGTCCGGCTTCTCCATCAGGCCCAGGAACTGGCGGGCGTACGCGGAGAGCGATTCCACATAGCGCCGCTGTCCTTCGGCGTAGATCGTGTCGAACGCGAGCGACGACTTCCCCGAGCCCGACAGCCCGGTGATCACGGTGAGCCGGTCGCGGGGGATCGCCACGTCGAGGTTCTTGAGATTGTGTTCCCGCGCGCCGCGGATGATCAGAGCATCTTCAGCCATAACCTGCGAAACCTGACCGGTCCGGCGGGGGGAGACAAGCCGGGGGGGTGCGGCGTTATGTTATGGGAACCTTTCGGACGCCCCGCCATGCCTCATACCGATGCCATTGTCGTCCTCACCACGGTCGCCTCCGATGAGGAGGGGGTCCGGCTGGTGCGCGCGCTGCTCGAACGGCGCCTCATTGCCTGCGGCACGCTGGTGCCCGGCGCCCGGTCGCTGTACCGCTGGCAGGGCAAGATCGCCGATGAGCGCGAGGTGATGGTCATCCTGAAGACCCGGTCGGCGCGGCTGGAGACGTTGCAGGCAGCGTTCGGCGAGCTGCACCCGTACAAGGTGCCCGAGCTGCTGGCGCTCCCGGTCTCGGCGGGGCTGCCCAAGTATCTGGATTGGATCAGCGGCGAGACGACGCTGGCCCTGGCCTGATCCGTGATCGAGGTCCGCGTCGACGACCTGGCCTTCTACCGAGGCGAGGCGATCGCCTGGCCGGTGGACGCCACGCTGGGCGCGACGACGCCGCTGCTGCGCCGTGTCGAGACCGCGGCCGGGCCGGCCCTGACCGATCGGGCTCCGCTCAAGGAACCGCTGCCGGTGGGCGCGGCGGTGGTCACGGGAGCCGGTGACCTGGGCGTCGAACTCCTGATTCACGCCGTCATCATGAGCCGCGAAGAGCAGGCATCGCGCGACGCCGTGCGGCGGGCGTTGACGAGCGCGCTCCAACGGGCGACGGACTTTCGCGTCGGCGAACTGGCCGTTGCGCCGTTCGGCATCGGCGCCGGGAATCTGGACCTGGAGGAGAGCGCCGAGGTGATGATCGAGGTGATGCGGCAGCACCAGGCGCGTGGCGCACATCCCCACTCCATCGTCGTGGTCGTAGAGAACGAAATGGAGCAGACGGTATGGAACGCCATGCTGGCGCGGGCCGGCGCATGAGCCGGCGCGGGTGGACCGCGGCCGTGGTCCTGGTGTTGTGGGCGGGCGGCATGGTGGCGCTCATCCGCCGCGAGTACTTCCAACCGAACGTGGAGCGTCTGGCCGAGGCGGGCGCGCGGGTCACGCCCGGAGCGGTATTCTACGCGGTGCTGCAGGGCGACCGGCAGGTCGGCTTCGCCTCGTCCACCGTGGACACGGTGACCGGCGGCATCACGTCCACCGACTATCTGGTCGCCAACCTCGACGCCGGTGGTGCCGCCCATCGCCTGCGGGCGCGCAGCACGGTGGAGGCGTCGCGCACCCTCCGGGTGCGCCGCTTCGCGGTGGACATCGAGTCGGATTCGGCGCCCTTCCACGCCGGGGGCCGAGTGGACGGAGACTCGGTCGTGGTGTACGCCGTGTCCACCGCCGCCGGGGCGAGCGCCGACTCGGAACGCGTGGCCATCGACGGACCGGTGCTGCTACCCACCCTGGTGCCGCTGGCCATCGCCCTGGGCGAGGAACCCAAGGTCGGCAAGTCGTACGTACTGCCGGTCTTCGACCCGCGTACGCTGGCGCCGAGGGACACGCGGATCAGCGTGTCGGCCGAGACGACGTTCGTGGTGAACGACAGTTCGGTGCTCGACGCGGCGACCGGGCGCTGGCGGGGCGTACAGCCCGACACGCTCCGGGCGTGGCGGCTCCGAGCCCCGGGCGACAGCAGCATCGGCGGCTGGATCGACCACCAGGGGCGGGTGGTGGCCACCACGCGGATGGGGCTACGGCTCGTCCGCCGGCCGTACGAAGTGGCCTACGAGAACTGGCGGATCGACAGCAAGCAGGACAGCGTCGAGGCAGCCGACGCGACGAACGACGTGCTGGCGACGACGGCCATCGCCGCCGACCGGCACGTGACGCGGCAACTGACACGGTTGCGCGTGCTGCTGCGCGGCGCCACGCTCGACGGCTTCGACCTGGACGGCGGCCGGCAATCGCTGCGCGGCGACACGCTGACCGTGGTCCGCGAATCGCGGGACAGTCTGGCCCCCCGATTCTTCATGGGGGTGCGGCGTCCGCCCGATGTGCTGCGGGCGCTCGAGCCCGAACCGCTGGTGGAGTCGCGCAACCGCGAGATCCGCGAGTTGGCCGGCCGGCTGCGCGGCCGGTCGCGCGACCCGCGCGAGGTGGCGGCACGGATCAACCGCTGGGTGCACGATTCGCTGAAGAAGCGCATCTCGTTCGGGATTCCCGACGCGCTGCAGGTGCTGCATTCCCGGAGCGGCGACTGCAATGAACACACGCAGCTCTATCTGGCCCTGGCCCGGGCGAGCGGGATTCCGGCCCGGGCGGCGACGGGGTTGGCCCTGGTGGACGGCAAGTTTTACTACCACGCCTGGCCCGAAGTCTATCTCGGGAGGTGGGTGGCGGTGGATCCGACGTTCGGCCAGTTCCCGGCCGACGCCGCCCACCTGCGATTCGTCGTCGGCGGGCTGGCCCGGCAGACGTCGCAGATGTCGCTGATCGGCATGCTGCGCATCGACGTCCTCTCGGCCACCCCGGCGGCCGACACGCGCTGACCGCTCCCGGTTCGGCTGCTTCTCTTCACGTTCTCGCCATGATCCGACTGACGTCTCTCACCAAACGCTACGGCAGCTTCACCGCGGTGAACGCCATCGACCTCGACGTGCCACGCGGGGAACTGTTCGGATTTCTTGGTCCGAACGGTGCCGGCAAGACGACGACACTGCGCATGATCGCCGGCATTCTGCGCCCCACCGCGGGCACGGTGGAGATCGGGGGCGTGAACATCTCGACCGATCCGATCGCCGCCAAGATGAAGCTGGGCTTCATCCCCGACCGTCCGTTCATCTACGAGAAGCTCACCGGCGCGGAGTTCATGCGGTTCGTGGCCGGCCTGTACGATCAGGAAGGACCGGAGGTGGAACATCGGGCGCGCGAACTGCTGGCCCTGTTCGACCTCGAGGAGTGGCAGGACGAACTGGTGGAGAGCTACAGCCACGGCATGCGCCAGAAGCTCATCATCTCGAGCGCGTTCGTGCACCGCGCCGAAGTGATCGTGGTGGACGAGCCGATGGTGGGCCTCGACCCGAAGGCGGCGCGCATCCTCAAGGATCTGTTCCGCGAATACGTGAACCGCGGCAACACGATCATGATGTCCACGCACACGCTGGAAGTGGCGGAGGCCATGTGCGACCGGATCGCGATCGTCCAGGCCGGGAAGATCCGGGCCTGCGGCACGATGGCCGAGCTGCGGCAGAGCGCCGAGGGCGGCGCGGAGGGCCTGGAGGAAATCTTCCTCAAACTCACCGGCGAGAACGCGGCCCGCGAGTTGATCGAGGTGCTGAATGCCTGAGTTGGCGGCCGCCCGTGCAGTTCCGCAGGCCGTGGCCGACCCCTCGTTGTTCCACCTGCTCGAGCCCAAGTGGCTCACGGCGCGGGCGCGCGTGCTGGCCGGCGAGCGCGGCCGGGGCGCCCGGTTCACGGTGCTCGCCGTCTTCGGCGCGCTGTTCTGGTCGTTCGTGTACTTCGTGCTGTATCGCCTGCTGCACTACTTCCGCGGCGTCGCCGAGATCGGCCCCCTGCTGGCGGGGAAGCTGCTGGGCCTGATCCTGCTCGGCTTCTTCGCGATCCTCGTGCTCTCCAACATCATCACCGCGCTGTCGAGCTTCTTTCTCGCGCGCGACCTCGACCTGCTGGTGTCGGGGCCGGTGGACTGGCTCAAGTTGTACCTGGCCAAGCTGCTCGAAACGACGCTGCACTCGAGTTGGATGGTCACCCTGCTCGCCATTCCGATGTTCGCGGCGTACGGTCGCGTCTACGAAGGCGGGTGGTGGTTCCCGGTGGTCAGCGCGTCGGTGTTCCTGCCCTTTCTGGTCATCCCGGCGGTGATCGGTTCCGCGGTCACGCTGCTCCTGGTGAACATCTTCCCGGCGCGGCGCACGCGGGATATCCTCAGCGTCATCGCGGTCCTTGCGGCGGGCGGCATCGTCCTGCTGTTCCGGCTCGTGCGGCCGGAACGGCTGGCGCGCCCCGAGGGATTCCGCTCGCTGGTGGACTTCGTCACGGTGCTGCGCACGCCGACCTCCCCGATGCTGCCCAGCGAGTGGGCGGCGCGCGGCGTGATGAGCTGGCTGCAGTACCGGCTGGACTACCTGCCCTTCTACCTCCTCTGGACGTCGGCCGCGGCGGCGATCGTGCTCGGGGCGGTGCTCCACCGCGCGCTGTACCTGAAGGGGTTCAGCAAGGCGCAGGAGAGCGGTGTGCAGTGGGCGCGCGGCCGCGTGTGGCGGCGCATCGGCATGTTCGTGCTGCGTCCACTGTCGGTGCTCAAGCGCGAGCTGGTGTTCAAGGAACTCCGGCTGTTCTTCCGCGACACCACCCAGTGGTCGCAGCTCATCCTGCTCGGCGTGCTGGTGGTCGTGTACGTGTTCAACATCAAGTACCTCCCGCTGCACGGCGACGGGATGACGTTCTTTCTCATCAACATCGTCCCGTTCCTGAACCTCGTGCTGGCGGGATTCGTGCTCGCGTCGATCGCGGCCCGGTTCATCTTCCCGGCGGTGAGCCTGGAAGGGCGCACGCTCTGGCTGCTGCGCTCCAGCCCCATGGAGGTGCGCGACCTGCTGTGGGCGAAGTTCTGGGTCGGGACCCTGCCCCTGCTCGTGCTCGCCCTCGCCATCGTGGCGGTGACCGACTATCTGCTCGATGTGAGCCCGTTCATGTTCGCCGTCTCGGTGCTCACCATCGCCCTCATGACCTTCGCCGTGGCCGGAATGGCGCTGGGCTTCGGGACGCTGTTCCCCCAATTCGAGACCGAGAACGCCGCGCAGATCCCGACGTCGTTCGGCGGATTGCTGTTCATGATGGCGTCGGTGGCGATGATCGGCGGCGTGGTGATTCTCGAAGCCCGGCCGGTGTACACGTACCTCTGGGCCCGGATGTACCACACGTCGGCCAGCCCGGTGGAGATGTGGCTCGGCTTCGGGGGGGCGGGCCTCCTCTGCGTCGCCTGTACATTGGTCCCCATTCGAATCGCATTGGGGCGGCTCTCCGCCGTGGAGCGGTGACCACTTTACGGTTCCTTAATACCAAGAGTTCGTTGATGCCGGCGGTGACGCGGTGGCCGTGTGACGGGTCAAGATCGGCGCCCACTCCCATGGACGCACCCCGCGTCCCCGGATGGGCAACGCTTCGCCCGACCCGGACGGGCGTTGAACGGTCACCGATCGAGGAGGCTGGAATGGTTCGCATGCGTTGGCTCGCGCTGGCGCTCGTCTGCTGCATGGCGACGACGGTTCACGCGCAGACCACTCAGGACACCGGCAAGGCCAAGACGGCCATGACGAAGGCCGATACGCACAAGGCCAGCACGCACACGGCCCGCGCGCACAAGGCGGAAGGCACGAAGATGTCGATGGAGCACAAGAGCACGAAGGCGGAAACGCGCAGCTCCAAGTCCAAGATGGAAGCGAAGGGCTCGAAGACCACCGCCAAGACGGCCAAGCGCCACGCGCGTAAGAGTGCGAAGCCGAAGGCCAAGACCGACTCGAGTACGAAGAAGAAAGGCTGACGCCCCACGCGTCAGGCCGGACTCCCCGGGACGCCACGCGCGTTCCGGGGAGTCGTTCGTTTCAGACCCGGCGTCCGTCCCCGCGGGCGAGCGGCCGCCCGCAGTTGGAGCAGTAGACGGCGTCGGCTTCGGGACGCAGACCGCAGTCGGGACATTCGGGCCGGCCGGCGCGGAAGGCCCGGAGCGCGGCTTCGACCGAGTCGGCGGCACCCGGCACCACCGGCGCCGACGGCACCGGCGCGGATTCGCCGGGTGGGAAGAAGAGCGGGTACAACACCACGGCCAGCGCGCCGATGGCGAGCGCGGTTCCCACCAGCAGCGGCGTGCTCACGCGTCGCTCCGCGGAGGTGCCACGCGTGGAGCGGCCACCGGCAGCATCGCGGCGATCGCGCCGAGTACCAGCACCGCCGCCCCCAGCCAGAGTCCCCCCGCCAGCGGAACCAGGGTCACGTGTACGAAGGCCAGATCGCCGTTCGTGGAATCCACGGCAATTCGGAGATCCACCAGTGGCATGGCCCGCAGCGCGGGCTCCGATACGGGCGTGCCCCCGCCCTGCGCCGTGTGGTACGTGAGTTGCCGGCTCACGATCAGTCCGAGCGGCGTGCTCCCATGCCAACTCTCGAGCGCGACGGCGGTCACGTCGTGGTCGGCGGTGCCGTACCGCGACACGCCCTGGCTCAGGAAGCGCCATTCGTGTCCCAGCGGACCTGGGACACGGGATTCCTGCCCGGTGCGGAGCTGCAACTGGCGCGACGTCGAGAACGCGCCCGCCGCCAGCCCGATCAGCACGACCACCGCACCGACGTGGCTCAGATGTTCGCCCACGCGCCAACGCTGGCGCGGCCCGCGGCCCACGTGGAGAATCGCGCCGGTTAGCAGCCAGAGCACCAACGCCACGACTGCAAACGGTGTCCACCGCCACACGCCACCGGCCGGCGCGTATGCGTACCATCCGTGCATCTGCAACGCGAGACCGAACGAGAGCAGTGTCCACGCCGGAAGCAGCCAGGGAAGCATCACGGACGCCGGAGCACGGCGCGGCGCGGGGCGCGAGACCCGGACACCCACCGCTACCGCCGCGCCCACCGCCGCGGTGGCGACGCCGATCAGTTCCGCGAGCCGCGGCAACACCATCGCGGGGTGGCGCAGCATCGGATCGAGACCCAGCCCGTCGGCGGCGAGCCAGCCGAGCCGCTCGTAGGGATTGCGCCAGAAGCAGAGTGTGAGCAGCAGCACGAGCAGTAGCGCGCCGATCGTTCCCGCGACCCATGCGCTCGCCTGCCGGCTCCGCGCGGCCCACGTGAACACCGCCCCGCTGCCGAGTGCGGCGAGCGCGAAACCGGCCACCAGCAGCGACCCTGCCGTGCCGCTCCAGAGGGCCGACACCACGTACGCCCGCGGTAGATCGAGACTCGTATGCCGCGCGACATAGGCGAAGGAGAAGTCGCGCGACAGGAGCGCGGCGATCACACCGGCGTTGGCGACCAGGAGCGCCGCGGCGGCCACGTAGACGGCCCGCCGCCCGCTGGCGCTGAGATCGGCCCGGCGCGTGGCCCCGCCCGCAAACGAGACGGTCGTGCCCCACGCCGCCATGAGCAGCGCGATCCACAGACAGAGTTCGCCGACCAGGATCATGGGGTCACGGTTCGTGCCGCCGGGTGGCCCGTGCGCCGCGCATCAACCCGCGTCCTCGTCGCGCGCCCACGCCACCGCCGCCCGCATGGCTCTGGCCCAGCCCCGGCGCCAATCGGTCATCGTGCTCCGCGGCCGCGTGGGCTCGAAGGTGGCCACCTCCTGCACGGCGTAGAACTGCGCCGCATCGGCCCACACGCCGGCGGCGATGCCGGCCAGCCCGGCGGCGCCGAACGCCGTCGTCTCGACGTTGTCCGGCCGCTCCACCGCCACGCCGAGTACGTCGGCCTGGAACTGCATGAGCCAGTCGTTCTGCGTGGCGCCGCCGTCCACGCGCAGCCGGTCGAAGGCCGTGCCCGAGACGGCGACCATGCTGTCCACCACGTCGGCGGTGCTGTACGCCATCGCCTCCAGCGCCGCGCGCGCCAGATGCGCGCGCCCCGCGCCGCGCGTGAGACCCACGATCGTGCCGCGGGCGTGCGGCTCCCACACGGGCGCCCCCAGCCCCACGAGCGCCGGCACGAAGTACACGCCCTCGTTGGACTCGAGTCCGGCGGCGAGCGCCTCGGTTTCCCCGGCCTGCGCCACCACGCCCAGTCCGTCGCGCAGCCACTGCACCGCGGCGCCGGCAATGAAGATCGCCGCCTCGAGCGCGTACGCCGGCGCGCCGGTCGCGTCGCAACCGATGGTAGTGAGAATGCCGGGCGGTGCGTGCGGCCGTTCGTCGCCGGCATACAACAGTACGAAGGCCCCGGTGCCGTACGTGTTCTTGCCCATGCCCGGCACCCAACAGCCCTGTCCGAACAGCGCGGCCTGCTGGTCGCCGGCCACGCCGCGGATCGGCAGATCGGCGCCGAACCATTCGCGGCGCGCGGTACCGAAGTCGCCGCTGGAGCGCCGGACCTCGGGGAGCATGGCGCGCGGCACTCCGAACAGCGCGCACAACTCGTCGCTCCATGCGCGGGCATCGATGTCGTACAGCATGGTCCGCGACGCATTGGTGTGATCGGTGGCGAACACGCCGCCGCCGGTGAGCTTCCAGATCAACCACGCATCCACGGTGCCCACCGCCAGCTCCTCGGGGGCGAATCGCTCGAGCAGCCGCTGTTCGCGCAGCAGCCACTCGATCTTGGTGGCGGAGAAATAGGGATCGATCACCAGCCCGGTGCGCGCGCGGATCCGGTCGGCGTGCGGCGCGAGCTCCGCGCAGCGCGCCGCGGTACGGCGGTCCTGCCACACGATGGCGCGGTGCACGGGCTTCCCGGTGGCCCGCTCCCACACGACGACCGTCTCGCGCTGATTGGTGATCCCGATGGCGTCGGGGGTCACTCCAGCTTCACCGATCGCATCGCGACCGGCATCGAGCGTGCGTTCGAACAGCTCGTCGGCGTCGTGCTCCACCCACCCCGGACGCGGAAAGTGCTGCGTGATCTCGCGGTACCCCCGCCCCGCAATTCGCCCGTCGGCGGCGATCACCAGGCAGGTCACGCCGGTCGTGCCTTCATCGATGGCCAGAACGTGTTTCATGCGGAGGCCCGAAAGTCGAAGGGTGGGCGGTGCACGCCGCGGTCGCTCACGATGGCGGTGATGAGCCCGGCCGGCGTGACGTCGAACGCCGGATTGTACACGGGCACGTCGGCCGGCGCCGTGAGCGCGCCGAATCCGCGCCGGACCTCGTCGGGCGCGCGCTGCTCGATCACGATGTCGGCCCCCGTTGGCGTTGCCGGGTCGAAGGTGGAACTCGGCGCCGCCACGTAGAACGGCACGCCGTGATGCCGCGCGGCGACGGCCAGCGCGTACGTGCCGATCTTGTTGGCCACGTCGCCGTTCGCGGCGATCCGGTCGGCGCCTACGATGCAGAGGTCGATCTCGCCGCGCCGCATCACCGACGGCGGCCATCGCGTCGGCGATGAGGACGACGTCGATGCCGGCCCGCTGCAGTTCCCAGGCGGTGAGCCGGCTGCCCTGGAGCAGCGGGCGCGTTTCGTCCACGAACACACGCACGCGGTCGCCGCGTTCGGCCGCCAGGTAGACGGCGGCCAGCGCCGTGCCGATGCCTCCGGTGGCCAGCGCGCCCGCGTTGCAGTGCGTGGCCACGCGCGCGTCGGCCGGCAGGAGCGTCAGCGCATGTTCGCCGATGCGCCGGCACATCGCGCGGTCCTCATCGAGGATCGCCGTCGCTTCGCCCACCAGCACATCGCGGAGTGCGTCGCCGGCGCCGCGCGCCACCCGCACCATGCGATCGAGCGCCCAGGACAGGTTCACCGCCGTCGGCCGGGTCCCACGCAGGGCATCGGCCACCTCGGCGGCGCGCCGGCCGCGGTCGGCCTCGCCCAGCCCCGCGGCGTCGGACACGACGACCGCAAAGGCCATCGCGGCGGCAATCCCGATCGCGGGCGCCCCGCGCACGGCCAGCGTCGTGATGGCCTCGCACGCCTCGTCGAGGGTGCGCAGGTCGCGCTCCAGATGGTGCTCGGGGAGCGCCCGCTGATCGATGATGCGCACGCTGCGACGGTCGGGACCCCAGCGCACGGCCTCCGGCATTGGCATGGCCGCAATGTATCCGGGTGCTTGCCCCGGAGTTAGATTCGGGGACATTCCAACCCCCGCCGCCATGTCCGAATCTCTAGTCACCTTCGACGTCGCGGACCGCATCGCGACGATCACGCTGAACCGCCCCGACAAGCTCAACGCGATCAACGACGCGCTGATGGGGGCGCTCGGCAAGGCCATCGATCAGGTACGCGCACGCGACGACATCGCGGGCGCGGTGCTCACCGGCGCGGGACGCGCGTTCGTGGCCGGCGCCGACATCGCCGAACTGCAGCGCAAGACGCCGATCGAGGCGCACGCGATGTCGCGCCGCGGGCAGGCGCTGTTCCGGCACATCGAGATGCTGGCCAAGCCGGTGATCGCGGCCGTGAACGGCTTCGCGCTGGGCGGGGGATGCGAATTGGCCATGGCGTGCCACGTCCGGATCGCTTCGGAGCATGCCAAGTTCGGGCAGCCCGAAGTGAAGCTGGGGATCCTTCCGGGCTACGGCGGCACGCAGCGGCTGCCGCGGCTGGTCGGAGCCGGCCGGGCGCTGCAACTCCTGCTCACCGGCGACACCATCGACGCCTCCGAGGCGCTGCGGATCGGGCTCGTGAACGCCGTGGTGCCGGCCGCCGAGTTGCTCGAGGTGACGCGGCAGATGCTCGCCCGCATGGTGGCCAACGGGCCGCTCGCCGTGGCCCACTGTATCGACGCGGTGCACCGCGGCGCCGACGTCCCGCTCGACGAGGCGCTGGCGCTCGAGGCCTCGAAGTTCGGCCTGCTGGCCGCTTCGGCGGACATGAAGGAAGGCACGACGGCGTTCCTCGAGAAGCGGGCGGCGCAATTCACGGGCCGGTGACGTCGGCCGCCGTGCGGCTGACGACGCTCGCGCTTCGCGACTTCCGCAACTTCGAGCGGCAGGATCTCGATTTGCCCGCCGACGGATTGGTGGTGGTGGGCGAGAACGGCCAGGGCAAGACGAATCTGCTGGAGGCGGTGTATTACCTGCAGTTGCTGCGCAGCGTACGGGGCGCCCGCGACGTGGATCTCGTGCGGTTCGGCGCCGCGGGGTTTCACGTGGAGGGCGTCGTCTGCGGGGGACGCCGCATCGCGGTCGGGTTCGAGCGCGCGTCGCGGCGCAAGCGGGTGACCGTGGACGGCGTGGCGATGCAGCGGCTGAGCGACGGCATCGGCGCCCTGCCGGCGGTGATGTTCTCGCCGGCCGACGTGGAGCTGGTGAGCGGCGCGCCCGTGGCGCGCCGCCGGTACCTGGACATCCTGCTCGCGCTCACGTCCCGGTCCTACCTGGCGGCGCTGCAGACGTACCGGGGCGCGCTGGCGCGGCGGAATGCCGCCCTGCGCGACGCCGCGCGCACGGGGCGTGCCGATGCGCGGGTGAGCGTGTGGGACGTCCCGCTGGCCGAGGCGGGGGGCGTGCTCTGGCGCCAGCGCTGCGACTGGGTGGACCGCACGGCGGAGCGGTACGCCCGCCTGTGCGAGGCGATCGGCGAGTCGCGCACGGCCACGCTGCGGTACGCGACCGCGCTGGACGGAGCGGCGGATCCTGCGGCGGCAATCGCCGCGGCGCTCGAGGCGAAACTGGCGCTCGACGTGCGGCGCGGCATGACGCAGGCGGGCCCGCACCGCGACGATCTGGCGCTGGCGCTCGACGGGCGCGACCTCCGTACCTTCGGATCGGCCGGGCAGCAGCGGTCGGCGGCGATCGCGCTGCGCATGCTCGAATGGGAGACGCTGCGCGAAGCCTGCGGCGCGGCACCCGTGCTCCTGCTGGACGATCCGTTCGCCGAACTCGACGCGCGCCGGGCGGCGCGCATTCTCACGCTGCTCTCCGACGCCGGCATCGGCCAGACGATTCTCACGGTCCCGCGCGAGACCGACATCCCGCCGGAGTTCACGCGGCTCGAGCGTTCGCGGGTGGCAGGCGGCGTGATGCACGCCTGGCAGGCGGCATGACCGACCGGAAGCGCGGGAAGCCGACCCCCCTGAAGGACGTCGTCCCGGCGGTGCTGGGCGAGAGCGGCCTGTCGGAGCGCCTGGAACAGGCGGGGGTGATCGTGCAGTGGCCCGCGATCGTCGGCCGCGACATCGCGAAGGTGACGCAGGCGATCTCGGTGGACAAGAAGGGCGTATTACAGGTGGCGGTGACGAACAGCGCGTGGATGACGGAGCTGTCGATGATGGAGCCGGAATTGCTCCGCGCGATCAACGAGAAATCGGGGTCGCGGAAGGTCCAGCGGATCCGGTGGCGGCTGGTGCGCTAAGCGGTTGTCCGACTGTGACTTAAAAGCCGTCTCAGCTGTTGCGATACGCAGCCGATTGGCTTAGATTTTCGGGGTTGGTTTCCAGTCGTTTTTTCGGCGTCTTTTCGGGACGCAATTCAGCGCCAAATCGAGGGCCCATGAGCACATCAGCGGACCAGACGGGGTCGAAGTACGATGCCGGACAGATTCAGGTACTCAAGGGACTCGAAGCCGTCCGGAAGCGTCCCGGCATGTACATCGGTTCGACGTCCGAGCGCGGACTCCATCACCTCGTGTACGAGGTGGTGGACAACTCGATCGACGAAGCGCTCGCGGGATACGCGGACGACATCGCGGTCACGATTCATGCCGACAACTCGATCACCGTGGCCGACAATGGGCGCGGCATTCCGGTAGACGTCCACCCCATCGAGAAGATTCCGGGCGTCGAGCTGGCGATGACGGTGCTGCACGCGGGCGGCAAGTTCGACAAGAGTTCGTACAAGGTGTCGGGCGGGCTGCACGGCGTGGGCGTATCGGTGGTCAATGCGCTGAGCGAAGAACTGAAGGTGTGGGTGAAGCGCGACGGGCAGGAGTACTACATGGATTTCCGCCGCGGCATCACGCAGACCAAGCTCAAGACGCTGCGCAAGGTGCCCGAGAAGGAGACCGGCACGACGGTCTGGTTCAAGCCCGACCCGCAGATCTTCACGGTGCTCGTGTACCAGTACAAGACGCTGGCCGAGCGGCTGCGCGAGCTGTCGTTCCTGAACAAGGGCGTGGTGATCGCGATCAAGGACGAGCGTCCGGGCGAGGAGCACGAAGACACCTACCACGCCAAGGGCGGGCTCAAGGAGTTCGTGCACCACCTGAACGCGTCGCGCAAGAACCTGCATCCCGAAGTGCTGTACGTCGACACCACCAAGGACGACATCGGCATCGAGCTGGCGCTGCAGTACAACGACGGGTACAACGACACGACCTTCTCGTTCGTGAACAACATCAACACGCACGAGGGCGGCACGCACCTCACCGGCTTCAAGTCGGCGCTCACGCGCGTCATCAACTCGTACGCGCAGAAGGGGAACTTCCTCAAGAAGGCGGACTTCACGCTGTCGGGCGAGGACGTGCGCGAGGGCCTCACGGCCGTGCTGTCGGTGAAGGTGCGCGAGCCCCAGTTCGAGGGGCAGACCAAGACCAAGCTCGGCAACTCCGAAGTCGAGAGCGCGGTGAAGACCGTGGTCGGCGAATGGCTGTCGAGCTACCTCGACGAGCATCCGCGCACGGCCAACATCATCATCGAGAAGGCCGTGTCGGCGGCACGGGCCCGCGAGGCGGCGCGCAAGGCGCGCGACCTGACGCGGCGCAAGTCGGCGCTCGACGTGGGCAACCTGCCGGGCAAGCTGGCCGACTGCACGCTGACCGATCCGGCACTCTGTGAGTTGTACCTGGTGGAGGGCGATTCCGCCGGCGGCTCCGCCAAACAGGGGCGCAAGCGCGAATTCCAGGCGATCCTGCCGCTGCGCGGCAAGATCATCAACGTGGAGAAGGCGCGCATCGACAAGGTGCTCTCCAACGAGGAGATCCGCACGATCATCACGGCGGTGGGCGCGGGGATCAAGGAAGAGTTCACGCTGGAGACGGCGCGCTACCACAAGATCATCATCATGACGGATGCCGACGTGGACGGGGCGCACATCCGCACCCTGCTACTCACGTTCTTCTTCCGCCAGATGCCGGAGCTGATCGAAGCCGGGTTCGTGTACATCGCGCAGCCCCCGCTCTACCGCGTGGCCAAGGGCAAGGAAGAGTACTACGCCTTCGACGAGAAGGAACGCGACGACTTCATGAAGCGGCTGGGCAACGGCGACGGCAAGTCCGTGAACGTGCAACGCTACAAGGGCCTCGGCGAGATGAACGCCGACCAGCTCTTCGACACCACGATGGACCCCGAGAAGCGCACGCTGCTCAAGGTCAACATCGAGGATGCGGTGGCGGCCGACCAGATGTTCCAGACACTCATGGGCGACGTGGTCGAACCACGGCGACTGTTCATCGAGGCGAACGCACAGTACGTGAGCAACCTGGATATCTGACCGTCGGACAGCGGAGTATCGAACGGGGCCCCAGGTGTTGGGGCCCCGTTCGTGTACCCGAGTGCGCGCCCATACAGCTCACCTTCGGTGGTCGGACGCGGCTCGCCTCATCGCGCGGGGCCAACCGCGCCCACGGGAGATTACGAATGCTCGGGAACCGCTGCCCCGGGCTTCGCGATCTCCCCGACCCGCAACTCCAACATCCGCTGCTCCAGCTTCTCCACCGGCAGGGCAAGCAGCAGATCGATCCGCGCGTTCAGGACCTGATAGGTCTCGCGGAAGGCGCGCGTGCGTGCCTCCGCCGGCTCCACGTCCGCCGGATCTGGCATTCCCCAATGTGCGAACGCGGGGTGCCCGGGAAACACGGGACAGGTCTCCTTGGCATTGTCGCACACCGTGATCACCAGATCCCAGGGTTCGTGCTGGATCTCGTCGATCGTCTTCGGGCGACGTCCGCTCCACTCGATGCCGTGGTCGCGCAGCACTTCGATCGCCCCCGGGTTCACACGCGCCGCGGGCCTGGTGCCGGCGCTCCCCACCCGGAACCGCTCCCGCCCCTTCCTGGCCAGGATCGCCTCGGCGATCTGGCTGCGCGCCGAGTTGCCGGTGCAGAGAAAGAGCACGCCCAGTTTTGGCGTCGTGGTCATGCGACCGCCTCCCGTGAGAAGAATCGTCCGCGCGCCCAGAGCGAGACGTAGACGAGGCCGATGAGCGCCGGCACCTCGATGAGCGGCCCCACCACCGCCGCCAGCGCCTCGCCCGATCCGATGCCGAACGTTGCCACCGCAACCGCGATGGCCAATTCGAAGTTGTTCCCGGCCGCCGTGAACGAGAGGGCGGCCGTATCCTCGTAGCCGAACCCGAGCTTGACGGAGAGGAAGAACGCCAGACCGAACATCACGGCGAAGTACACCACCAGCGGCACGGCGATGCGGACCACGTCGAACGGCAGCTGCACGATCCGGTCACCCTGCATCGCGAACATCAGCACGATGGTGTAGAGCAACCCGACGAGCGCCGTGGGCCCGATGCGTGGAATGAACGTCCCGTCGTACCATGCCTCGCCGCGCTTCGCCACCAGCACGCGTCGCGTGAGATAGCCGGCGAGCAGCGGAATGCCGAGGAAGATGAACACGCTTCTGGCAATGGCGGCCATCGACACGTCAGCGCCGTGGTATCGGCCCCGAACCATCCCGGGACCACCGCCAGGAAGAAGTAGCCGAGCAGCGAGTACGTGAGGATCTGGAACACGGAGTTGAGCGCCACGAGCACGGCCGCCAACTCGCCCGATCCGCAGGCCAGCGAATTCCAGATCAGCACCATCGCGATGCAGCGGGCCAGCCCGATCATGATCAGCCCGTTGCGATAGTGCGGCAGATCGGGCAGCAGCAACCACGCCAGCGCGAACATCACGAGCGGGCCGAGCACCCAGTTGAAGGCGAGCGAGGTGCCGAGCAGCTTCCGGTTCGCCACGTGGCCGCGGATCGTTTCGTAGCGGACCTTGGCGAGCACCGGGTACATCATCCAGAGCAGGCCGACCCCGATGGGCACCGAGACCCCAGCCACCTGCACGCGATCGAGCGCCGCGCCGAGGCCGGGGAAGACCCGCCCGAGCACGATTCCCGCGCCCATGGCCGCAAAGATCCACAGCGGCAGGAAGCGGTCGAGCGTGGACAGCCGGCGCACCAACGCCGCCGGCGCATCGGGGTGAGCGCTCGGCGGCGCAGCCTCCACCGGAGGGCTCATGCCGCGGGCGACCCGGGCTTCCCATTCTGGACGGCGGCGCCCAGCTGGCGAACCATGGCCACCGCGCTCGACGGGCAGACCTCGCGGAACTCTTCGGTGGCGTTCACCTCCGGCGGCACGTCGTCGCGCGAGATGACCGAGAATCCGAAGCTCGGAAAGTAGCGTTCCGCGGTGGTGGTCAGCAGATACATGGCCCGCCGCCCACGAGCCTCGGCTTCGGCGATCAGCCGGGCGACCAGGGCGCGGCCGACGCCGCGACGCTTCCACTCGGGCGTCACCGCCACCGAGCGCAGCAGCACGTCGTCGCAACAGTCCTCGAGTCCGCCCACGCCGACCATCACGCCGCCCGATTCGGCGACGACGAATCCCGACGCCGGGCGCGCCAGCGCGTCGCGCACGCCGGCCACGGGAAGGCCGGACTGCGAGAGCAGCGCCTCGATCGCGTCCGTATCCGATGGGTTCGCATCGCGCAGCGAGAACGTCGCCGGCTTGCCGGCCCGCACGAACGCGGCGCCCACACGCCCCGCCACTTCGGCCGCTACGCGGTCGACGTCGAGCCCCGTGTTCGCCAGGAAGGCGCGCGCATCTTCGATCTCGTACAGGCGCGTCATCTCCACGCTGGCGTTCGTGAATCCGGCGTCCCGCAACAGCGACAGGAACTCGGAGTCCTGCAGCGCCCCCGCCACGCATCCCACCCACAGCTCCATGCTGCGCTTCACGTCGGCCGGGAGTTCGCCCTGCACCACGACGTCGGACACGGCGAACCGGCCCCCGGGCTTGAGTACGCGGAACGCCTCGCGCAATACGCGCGGCTTGTCACCCGACAGATTGATCACGCAGTTCGAGATGATCACGTCCACCGAGGCGTCCGGCAGCGGAATCTCCTCGATATGGCCGCGAAGGAATTCCACGTTGGTGACGCCGGCCTCCGCCGCGTTGCGACGCGCCAGGTCGAGCATCTGGTCGGTCATGTCGAGCCCGTACGCCTTTCCCGTCGGTCCCACGCGTCGCGCCGAAAGCAGGACGTCGATCCCGCCGCCCGAGCCGAGGTCGAGCACCACCTCGCCCTCGTGCAGCTCGGCGAGCGCGGTGGGGTTGCCGCATCCGAGCGACGCGAGCACCGCCATTTCGGGAAGCGCGTCGGTCTCGCCGCGCACATAGAGATTCGACGTGATCGGATCGACCGTACCGTCGAACGCCGCGCCGCCGCAGTTGCAGCTCAGCGGACTGCAGCATCCGCCGTCAGCGTCGCTCGCGACGCGATCGAGTACGCGGAGCGCCGCGGCGCCGTACTTCTCCTGAACGGTCGTGGTGAGGTCTTCACGCGAAGTGGACATGTATTCTCCGTCGATCAACAATTGTTGATGTGTCAGGCAAATGGCTTGCCGTGAATGAGGTCATGGAATCAGCCGCAGCAGCGCCCTCGGCGCTGGACGGGCAGTTCACCCCGCTTCGGCTCCAGTGAGACCGCCAGATCGTGCACTTCGGCCACGGCGCCGGGGGCGATGGAGTAGTACGACCACCGGCCCTCCCGGCGGTCGGTGACCAGACCGGCGTCCTTCAACACGCGCAGATGAAACGACAGGCGCGATTGCGCCGCCCCGAGTTGATCCTGGAGTTCGCAGACGCACTGCTCGCCGCTCCGCAGCATCTCCAGGACGGCGAGACGTGTGGAGTCCGAGAGCGCGTGGAACAACGCTGCGGCGCGTTCGAGATCGAGGGTGGCGGTGGCCGGCATGACGGACAAATTAGATCAACGGAAATTGATTTGTCAAGCGGCGCCGACGCGCGCGTGAATCACAGGCCAGTGGCGGCGGGCGGCGGATCCAGCCCGCCCGGCGGGTCAGCGGGCGCCGAGCGGTTGCGGCGCGTCGCCCTCGCGGGCAATGAGCAGCAACTGCTTCCCGATCACGTGGTGGGCCACGAAGAGGGCGAGCGTCACCCCGCCCAGCGCGAGCCACGTGACGTGCGCCGTCGTCGTGTCCATGCCGCCGGTGGGGGTCCGCCGGCTGGTATACGCGACCAGCAGGAACGCGCCGATGATGCCCGACGCGGCAGTGTAGGCTCCGACTCCCAGCAGACGGGCGATCAATTTCGGCATCGACGACAGCTCCCGGATTCTGTTGAACGGTATGCGTGGTAATCTGTCATGGCCGGGGCGCGGCGTCGAGGGCGGGCGCCAGTACGGACCGACCACCGCACGGACGGATCCGCCCGGCGTCTGTTCCGCCCAGGCCCGGTACCACGTCCGGTCACCGAACCTCGAGCGCAGCGCCTCGTTCCGATCGCCGAGATCCGCGGCGTAGATGACATCGCCGTTCAGGTGGCCTGCCGGCCCGATGGGCTCGAGCAGGAGTCCGACACCGAACGGAAGGCCGCCGTACTTCGCATCGGAGGCGAGCGCCTCCTTGCATTCCGGCGTGAGCGAGAACTCCGACGAGATGTGGATGGCGGGATCGAGCGCATGGATGGGAGCGGCGCCCGGCGCGTAGGTGGCGATCCGCTCGGCCGCGAACCTGGCGCGCTCGCTCGGCGGCTGCGTCGTGTCCGCCTCGGCCATACTGCACCGCCGAGAGCACGGAACAGGCGTCGCCGTGCGCGAACACCTGGGCGGCGGCCGTGCGCGTGAACCCGATCCCCCAGAGTCGCCGCATGAGGCGCGCACTGAACGGTTCGTGGACCAGCACCAGGGCGTGGTGCGCGCCCGCGGCGCGCGGGCGGCCGACGCGAGATCGACCTTGAAGCTGTCGCGGCTGCCGTGCACCTGGCGCACCATGCCGATGGCGCCGTACGGCCCCATGGGGATCGCCACGCGACAGCGATGCACGCCAGTACGCCAAGCGGCGCCGCGTGACGCCAGTACCCGCCCCACCGATCGGCGATCAGGAAGGGGGCGCGGGCGAGCAGCACGATCACCACCGGCACGACGGTGTACAGGAAGCGCGGCCCGAGAAACTGCCCGTCGTGCCAGTACAGGGCGTAGGCCAGCAACTGCGCGCCGAACAGTCCGAGGAGGAGCGCATCCCACCGCGTCACGCGGCGCATCGAGATCAGCCCGGCAACGGCAACGAGGAGCGCGGGCACCGGCCACTGCACAACGAAGGTATTGAGTTCGTTCACGTACCTGGCCGCACGCGCCGCCGCTGCCAGCGGGGTGTACGCCTGTCCCTGCGGATCGACGTGAAAGCCGAGCCGGTGCGCCGGGCCCCACATCACTTCATAGGCAAAATGGAACATGCCGCCGGTGGTCGCCCAGTTGGCGTACAGCAACGGGGCCACGCCCACCGCGCCCAGCACGATCTCCACCAGCAGGTCGCGCCAGCGCTGCGGTTCGCGCCGGAGCACGGTCAGTTGGAACACGCCGACGCCGGCCGCGACCACGACGGCGTCGAGCGGGCGGATGGTGGCCATGAATCCCACCGCCAGTCCCATGCCGGCCGCGATGAGCAACCGGCGGAGGGTCGTGGTGGCGCGATCCCATTCCGCGAGCAGTGCCAGCGTACCCACCGTGAGAAAGAGCACCGGCACGTGATTCATGTAGCTGGCCGACATCAACAGCGTGAGCGGCGCCAGCGTGAACAGCGCCGCCACCGCGCGGCCCTGTGTCTCGCCGAATGCACGCCGAGCGAAGTGGTAGAGCGCCATGACCGTGAACGCCCCCAACAGTGGATCGAGCAGCCAGGGCGCGTGCATCAGGTACCCGAGCGTCAGCACCAGCGGGCCGCCGATGGGATACTGCGAGAGCCACGCGCCGCGATCGATCACGTTGTCCACGGCGAAGAACTCGAAGTTCGGATCGGCCGGCAGCGACAGACGGCCGTGCAGGAGAATGCGGGCGTGCCACAACTGCGCGATCTCGTCCTCCGTGATCGGCGCGAAGCGATACGCGTAATACGCGAGCCCCACGCACAATCCGGCGAACAGCAGGCCCACGAGGAGCGCGAAGACGATCGGCGGGGGACGCCGCAGCAACCGAACGGCGCGGTCGGGGAGGGCGCGCAGCCAGGCGAACGGCATGGCGGCCAGCGCCAGCACCGGGCCGAGCGTGAGCACGCCGGCCCCCACCCAGTAGTGCAGATTCTGGCGCGCGATGCCGGCGTGGTTGGGCATCAGCAGCGGCAGCGGGTAGAAGCCGATGGCGATCAGGGCCAATGCCGCCACGACGGCGAGTGGGGCAATCGTCCGCGGGGAATCGCGACCGGGTGAGGTCACCGTCCACGCCCCCGGCGCTCGGCCACGTACACGTTGCCGTCCGCGGCATGCATGGCCGGGGCCACCGGACCGAACCGCGCCGTATCCACCATGCCGTTGGCGATTGCCCAGGGGAGGGTCTGCCCGTACGCAGCGTTCAAGACGATGATCTCCCGCGTGGCGACGCTGTCGGGGGTGGAAAGCAGTGCCGTGTCGGCTCCGGCACGCAGCATGTAGTAACGCAGCGGCGCGCTGGACGGAATGGCCGCCAGCACGCGGTCTCCCGGTTGGGTCTGCGTGGCCAGCACCGCCGCAATCTGCTCGGCGCCGGCGAACACGCCCGACTGGCGCATGGCGCCCACGGCATCGGTGGCGAGTCCCCACGACACGCCGGCCACGGCCACGGCCACGGCGAACGCCGGCATGTACGGGCGCAGGACGCGCCCGCGAAGCCTCGACACCAGCGCGTCGCCCAGCGTGCCCGCCGCCAACGCCACGACCGGAAGCAGCCACAGCCAGATGCGCGCGAAGGGGGCCCGGTGCGTGGCGAGCAGCAGGATCGCGCACCACACGTACGCCGCCAGCGTGACCGATATGCCCTCATCGGATACGCGCGTCGACCACACGACGCCGGCGAGCGCCAGCACGCCGAGCAGCACCGCCACGGCGAGCGGGTACGGTTGCGACCACGAGTCCAGCATGCGTGCCAGGCTCGGCGTGAGCTGCGCGAAGAACTGCGGCCAGCCGGACGGCGAGACGAACGGGTTGGCCACGATGGCATCGATGCCGTGAGCGGCGATGATCGGGAGGTAGACGAGCAACGCGAGCGCCACGGCCCCAACGAGCGACGCGCCGAGTCCCACGAGCCCACGCCAGGCCCGCCACCCCCGGTCCACGCACAGCACGAGGGCCAGCCAGAGCGCGACCGCGCCCAGCGGATACAGCATGACCGGGATGGCCGCCAGGCCCGCCGCCGCGATGAGCGCGAAGGCCACCCACTCACAGCACTGCGCGCCGTGGTGCCGGATGCGCGCCCCGATGAGCAGCAGGGACAGATAGGCGGCGATCACGACGGCGTACCCGCGCGCGTTCGCCGAATACAGGATGAGCGGAGTGGCGCCCGCCGTCAGGGCAGCCCCGATGAGCGCCGCGGTCCGCGTGAACAGCACCCGGCCCACCGCGAACGTGAGCGGCACGATCGCGACGCCGATGACGAATGCGGGCAGCCGCAGAGCCCACGGCGCCCCGCCGCCGAGCGGGGCGACGAGCTTTGCCATCACCGAGTACAGCAGATGGTTGCTGGGAAACGGATAGGCGGTGATCGTGGTGGCCCACGGTTGGCCGACGAAATACAGGTAGCTGACCGACTCGTCGTAGCGCATCGGTTGGCCGAGGGCGAAGAAGCGCGCCACGCCGCCGGCGAGCACGATGCCCAGCAGCGCCAGCCGCGTGGGAAGATCCTCGGTGCGCCACCACCGCTGGAGCGCGGTGATCATGCGGGGCGGTACTCCTCCACGCCGGCCCGGCTCACGCGATGCGAGATCAACGGCAGGGGCGGCTCGGCGCTGTCCGCGATGACGATCGCCTCGCGCAGGCAGGCGAGACCCGCCGTCACGCCGGCGGCATCGCGTGCAAAGACGGTGGCCAGCGGTTCGCCGGCGTCCACCACGTCGCCCGGCCGCGCCGTGATCACGAACCCGACCGACGGATCGACGGTATCGGTGACCTGTGTGCGGCCGCCGCCCAACTGCGTGATCCCGTAGCCGATGATGCGCGGCGCGACGCCGGCCACGACCCCGGCGCGGGCGGCCACGTGGATCTCGCACGCCGCGGCCTGGGGCAGGAGTGCCGGGTCGTTGACGACGGCCGGGTTGCCCCCCTGCGCCTCGATGATGCGCTCGAACTGGCGCGCGGCGCGCCCGTCGGTGATGGCCGCTTCCATCCGGCCACGCGCCTCCCGCGCATCGGCGGCGGCCCCGGCCAGCAACAGCATCTCGACGCCCAGCGCGAGGGTGAGCTCCATGAGGTCGGCCGGCCCTTCGCCGGTGAGCGCATGGATGGCCTCCTCCAGTTCCAACGCATTGCCGCACGCGCGGCCCAGCGGACGATCCATCGCGGTGAGCAGGGCGACGACGGGACAGCCGTGGTCGGCGCCGAGCGACACCATCGTGCGGGCGAGTTCCACCTCGGCATCGAGTTCGGTGAGGAAGGCGCCCCCGCCCCGCTTCACGTCGAGCACCAGACCGGTGAGTCCCTCGGCGAGCTTCTTGCTCATGATGCTGGCGGCGATCAGCGGGATGGCCTCTACCGTCGCGGTGGCATCGCGCAACGCATACATCTTCCGGTCCGCGGGAGCGATCTCTTCGGTCTGTCCCATGAGCGCGCACCCGATCCGCTCCACCTGGGCTCGCGCTTCGGCCAACGACAGCCGGGTGCGGAACCCGGGAATGGACTCGAGCTTGTCGAGCGTACCGCCGGTGTGGCCGAGCCCGCGGCCCGACATCATGGGCACGGCGACGTCGAGGCAGGAAACGAGCGGCGCGAGCACGAGCGAAACCTTGTCGCCCACGCCGCCGGTAGAATGCTTGTCGATGCGCGGGCGATGCAGGTGGGACAGATCGAGGCGGCCGCCGCTGTCGAGCATGGCCTCGGTGAGCGCCGCCGTCTCCCCGCGATCGAGACCGCGGATGAAGCACGCCATCAGGAAGGCGGACATCTGGTAGTCGGCGATCTCCCCCGCCGCGTAGGCGCGGATGAACGCCTCCCATTCGTCCGGCGCCAGACGGCCACCGTCGCGTTTCTTCTCGATCGTTCGCCTTGCGTCCATTGACCGGTTACCGGGGTATTTCTAACGTTGACGGGTGTGGGAAGACGCTGCTCGATCTGGCTCGGGCGGGCGCCTGTGCATACAGAGCCAGCCCCCCAACTCAGGAGTCGTCCAGATGAAGCTCGAACTCGCGGTGGCCGTGGTGTTGCTGAGCATCGGCGGCGCCGCCCGGGCCCAGACCGCCGCCGACGCGATCGCCCTCGGCGACAGCGCCGCGGCGGCGCTCGACGCGCAGGGTGCGCTCGCCCACTACCAGGCTGCCATTGAACTCGATTCCGTGAATGCCGAAGCCCTCTGGAAGGCGGCGCGCGAAGCCGTGGACCTGGGTGAGGCTGCGGGATTCGCCCACCAGGACAACGCGCGCGACAGTCTCTACAAGCTCGGTGAACAATATGCCAACCGCGCCGTTCAGGCGAACCCGAACGTCGCCGTCACGCACTTCACCCTGGCCAAGGCACTGGGCCGCGCCGCGCTCGCGCTCGGCAGCCGGGAGCGGGTGAAGTACGCCAAGCGGGTGCGCGAGCAGGCGCTGGACGCGCTGAAGCTGGATTCGCTGGACGACGGGGCGTGGCACGTGATGGGCGTCTGGAACGCCGAGATCATGCGGCTGAACACGTTCACGCGCTTCTTTGCCAAGACCCTGCTCGGCGGCGGCGTGCTGGGCGAGGCCAGCTGGGGCAACGCCCAACGTGATCTGGAACACGCCGTGGCCCTACAGCCGACGCGCATTGTACACCATCTTGATCTGGCGCGGGTGTACGCCGACGTGGGAGACAAGGCGAAGGCGCGCGAGCAATACGAGTTGGTGCTCTCGCTGCCCGCGACCGAGTTCAACGACACCAACTACAAGCACGAAGCCGAGCAGGCCCTGGCCAAACTGCGGTAGGACGGGACTCCATGGAATCAAATACCGAGCACTCCGAAGGCCTCGCGCTGAGCGGGGAGGATGAGAACGCGCCGGAGGTGGAACGACTGCGGGCGCAGGTCGCCGACCTGCGGCGCGAGCGCGACCACCTGGTCGCGGTCGTCGACATTCTGCAGGAGATCTCCTCGTCGCTGCATTTCGTGGACATCCTGCAGGCGATCGCCGGCAAGCTGGGCGAGGCGTTCGGGCTCGACCGCTGCGCCATCTTCCTGTCCGGGAACAAGGACGAGGTGCGCCTGGTGGCGAGCTACGAGGATCCGGCGATCCGCAACCTGGTGGTTGATCTCCGGCGGTATCCCGAACTCCAGCGGGCCTTCGATTCGGGGGAGACGGTGTTCATTCCCGACGCCACGTCCGACCCGATGCTCCGCGCCATCAAGCCGGCGCTCGATACGCGCAACGTGCGGTCGATCATCGTCGTGCCGATCCGCTGGCAGGCGTCGGTGATCGGCGCGATCTTCCTGCGCACCGAACGGGACGCGCAGCCGTTCAGCGACGCCGACGTGCACTTCTGCCAGGTGGTCGCCTCGCTGACCGCCAAGGCTCTGCGCAACGCGCACCGCTTCGAGGCCGCGATGCGCGCGCAGAACGACACCTCCCAGGCCCAGCGCAAGGCCGAGGTGCGCCGGGTGGCGATGCTCGCCTTCCTGCGCCGCCTCCTGGAACGTCACGCGACGGCAGAGGCCGAGAGCTTCACCGACGGCGGGCTGTCGCGCGCGACCGACGAGGAACTCGACCGGCTGGTGTCGGTGGCTCTGCAGGTGCTCGACGAGGAGGCCAAGGGGTGAGCAGCTCCCCCGGCGGAGGTCGCGGCCCGCGCCGCGCTCCTCCGCGATCAGATCGAACGCGCCAGTCACGAATACTTCGTGCTCGACCGGCCCTCGCTGTCGGATCGGGAGTACGACGCGCGGTTCCGCGAATTGCAGGCGCTCGAAGCCGCATACCCGGAACTTCGCTCGCCCGATTCCCCGACGTTGCGGGTGGGCGCCGAACCGCAGAGCCAGTTCCGGAAGCATGCGCACCTGGTGCCGATGATCTCGCTGGGGAACGCGTTCACGGAGGCGGAGCTGGCCGCGTGGGAGGAGCGCATCGTGCGGCTGGTGGCCGACGACGCGCGGCGCGCCGGCTACACCTGCGAACTGAAGATCGACGGCGCCGCCGTGTCGCTGACTTACCGCGACGGCGTCCTGGTGACCGGCGCCACGCGCGGCAATGGGACGGTGGGCGAGGACGTGACCGCCAACCTCCGCACCGTGCGCGACATCCCCCTCCGGCTGCGCGGGGACGGCCACCCACCGCTGGTCGAAGTGCGGGGTGAGGTGTACATGCCGTTCAGCGGATTCGAACGCATGAACGAGGAGCGGGTGCGCGCAGGCGAGGCGGTGTTCGCCAACCCGCGGAATTCGGCCGCCGGCGCGCTCCGGCAGCTCGACCCGGCCGTCACGGCGCGGCGTCCGCTCCGCTTCTTCGCCTACTCGGCCGCCCTGCCCGACGACGTGCCGCCCGACGTGCCCACGCAGTGGGCGCTGCTCGATCTGCTCGCGCAGTGGGGGTTCCCGGTGGCGCCGCGCCGGGCGCACTGCGCCGACATCGACGGCGTGCACACGTGGGCCCGCCAGGTGGAACATCAACTGCGCGCCGAGCTCGACTTCGCCATCGACGGCGGCGTGGTCAAAGTGGACTCGCTGCCGCTGCAGAAGGAGCTGGGCGTGATCGGTGGCCGCGAGCCACGCTGGGCCATTGCCCGCAAGTTCGCACCCGACATCGCGGAAACGCGGCTGGTCCGCATCGGGGTGAACGTCGGGCGAACGGGCTCGCTCAATCCCTACGCGGAGCTCGAGCCCGTGGAACTCGGCGGCACGACGGTTCGCATGGCCACGTTGCACAACTTCGACCTGATCCGCGACAAGGATCTGCGCGTGGGCGACGTCGTGCAGGTGAAGCGGGCGGGCGACGTGATTCCCCAGGTGATCGGCCCGGTGCCGGACAAGCGCGACGCGGCCCAGCCGCCCCTGCCCTACGTCCCGCCCGCTGCGTGCCCGGTGTGCGGCACCGCCGTCCTCCGCGACGAGGAGGAGGTGGCCATCTACTGTCCAAACGTCGGCTGTCCAGGACGCCGACTGGAAGGGCTGGTGCACTTTGCGTCGCGTGGCGCGATGGACATCCGCGGACTCTCCTACGCGCGAATCGAGCAGATGGTGAACGCGGGGTTGATCGGCGACGCCGGAGACCTGTACGGGCTCCGCCGGCGCCGTGCCGAAATCGTGGCCCTCGAGCGATTCGCCGAGAAGAGCGTGGACGCGCTGCTGGACGCCATCGACGAATCCAGGCGTCAGCCGTTGTCGCGGCTGCTGTTCGCGCTCGGCATCCGGCACGTGGGATCGGGAGCGGCGGAGCTGCTGGCGCGGCACTTCGGGTCGCTCGCCGCACTCCGTGATGCGGCCCGGCGCGAGGGAGGAGCGGAGGAGATCGTGGCCGTACGCGGCATCGGGCGTACGATCGCCGACGCGGTGGTCGCGTTCTTCGACGATCCGGTCGCCGGGACGCTCCTCGACAAGCTGCGGGCAGCGGGGGTCAACGAACTCGAACCCCAGGCGGCAGCCGCGGGGAGTGCCCTCGCGGGGCAGACGTTCGTCATCACTGGAACGCTGCCCACGCTCTCCCGCGTGCAGGCTCGGGAGTTGATCGAGGCCAACGGCGGGCGCGTGACCGACAGCGTCTCCAAGAAGACGACGGCGCTGGTGGCCGGCGCCGACGCCGGCGGCAAGCTCGAGAAGGCCCGAGCACTCGGCGTGGAAACGATCGACGAAGCGGAACTGATGCGACGCGTGCGACCTACGGGAGAAGACCGATGACCGATTCGATTCAGCTTGGCGAGAGTGGAATGCTCGCCATCACCCGCGATGCGCTGGCCGCTCTGCGTGGCGCGCTCTTCCGCGACCTCGGCCCGGACGCCGCGGCCGGCTATCTGCAGGAGGCCGGCTATGCCGGCGGCGCGGCGCTGTTCGCGACCTTCAACGCCTGGGCGGTGGCCCAGGGACACGGCGCGGCCGAATCGATTGCCGCCGCCGATTTCCCGCGGCTCGCCACCCAGTTCTTCAGCGACCTGGGGTGGGGCGCGATCTCGATGACGACGCTGAGCGAGGCCGTCGCGGTGCTGGACTGCGAGGAGTGGGGCGAAGCCGAACCGGACGCCGCGATGGAGTTCCCGAGCTGCCACCTCACCACCGGCATGTTCGCCGACTTCTTCGGGCGCCTGGCCGGCACGCCGATGGCCGTGATGGAAGTGGAGTGCCGCTCGATGGGCTCGCCGCGCTGCCGGTTCCTGCTCGGGAACGCCGAGTCGCTCCACCACGTGTTCGAGGAGATGAGCCGCGGGGTGGCCTACACGGACGCCGCCGCCACCGCCGGCTAGGAGATCTCCTTGAGCGCCTCGGCGTAGCGCGGATTCGGCATCAGGGCGCCGTCGACCAGCACCTCGCGGTCCCAGGGCAGGATGACGGTGCTCTGGGTGGCGATGGCGTGGTAGTCGGGGGCGTAGTCGCCCGTCCGGAAGGCCACGGCGGTCCGCACCTCGCCGGCACCGGCGTTGACCACCGCCGACACGGCCAGGCGCATCGTCGCTCCGCTGTCGCAGGTCTCGTCCACCAGCAGCACGCGCCGGCCGCGCACCTCGTGGGGCACCTGCCCGAACACCGCCGGCGTCTCGCGCACGTGTTCTGCCCGGTAGCGCCGGCTCACCAGCAGCGAATGGAACTCCACGTCGAGAATGGCGGCGATCACGGCCCCGGGCACGACCCCCGCCGTGGCGATGCCGATGACGATCTCGGGGTCATACTCGCGCGCCACCTTGAGCGCGAGGCTGCGCGAGAGTTCTCCGAACAGCGGCCATTCGACGTTGAACACGCCCTGCGAGGGTTCGACCGTGGTGCGGCGCGGCGACATGGGGGCCTCCTGGGCGGTAAGCAAGCGACAGTGTCGGAAGGTATGCCGGGCGGAGCCCGGCTGGAAGCGCTCACCGGCGGTGATTGCCGTTGCTCCCGGTGCCGACAATCGGTAGGTTTGCCCACGAACGGCGCACGGACGCGCGCGCGCGTTTCGCATCCCTCTCCCGCTCCCCAATCGCCGAATGACCTGGTGGAGCCGCTTGTTGGGCGGCAAGTCGAATTCCGACCTCAAACCGCAACGACTCGACTACCTGAACGAGGCGCTGGCGCTTGAGCGTCAGGGAGACTACGACGCGGCCCTGACCTCGTATCGGCTGGCGCTGCGCGACCATCCGAACGACCCGAAGATTCTCCAGAACATGGCGATCGCGTATTCGCGAACCCATCGGCTGGAGGACGCGGTGCGTTGCTACCGCCGGGCACTGGAGTTGGCGCCGCACCTGTCGGGCGCCCACTACGGACTGGCCTTCCTGCTACTCAAGCGTGAGGACCGGGCCGGCGCCATCAAGCACCTGGATGCCTTCCTGGCCACGGCGCCGGCCGGGGGCGACACCACGCGCTGGGTGGAGCACGCCAAGCAGACGCTCGTCGAACTCCGGTCCCAACCGGACCCCGTGTCGCCGGATCCCCAAGCGCCCGAGGCTTAGGTGAACCACGTCCTGGCCGTCGTGAGTCAGAAGGGAGGCGTGGGCAAGACCACCACGGCCATCAACGTGGCGTCCACGTTTGCGGCGCGCGGCGTGAAGACGCTGCTCGTGGACATGGATCCCCAGGGGTCGGTGCGATTCGGCGTCGGCATGCCGGGGCCGGCCGCCGGTCCCGGCATTGCCGACTACCTGACCGGCGCCAGGGACCTGAAGGACATCGTGCGGCCCACGGTACTCCCCTTCCTGCGCGTGCTGCTGGCGGGCTCGGTGGCCGACACCGGCGACCACGCGACGTATCAGGCGCTGGTGGCGAGTTCCACCAGGCTGGGCGAACTGCTGGCGCGGGTGCGCGACCGCGGGTACCTCGTGGTGGTGGACACGCCGCCGGGGATGGGGGCGGTGGTCCACCGCGTGCTGGCGACCTCCGACCGCGTGATCGTGCCGCTGCAGTGCGAGCCGCTGGCGCTCCAGACCACCTCCCAGATCCTCAAGGGAATCCGGTCGGCGGTGGCCGAGCACCCCCAGCTCAAGCTGGAGGGGATCGTCCTCACGATGTTCGAGGAACAGAACGCCCTCTCCCGGCGTATCGCCGAGTATGTGCAGCAGCAGCTTCCTCCCGATCTCGTGTTCGACGTGAGGATTCCCCGCACGGCGGCCACGGTGGAAGCGTTCGCGGCCGGCCAGCCCGTGGTGCTCCGCACGCCCGACGACCCGGCGTCGGTGGCCTACGGCGCGCTCGTCGACGCGCTCACCGAGCGATTCACGCAATGATCCGTCGGCTGGCGGCGTTCGCGGCGGCGGTCGGGCTGGTGGCCTTCGCCTGCCGCCCCATTCCCGCGCCAGCCGACGGCGTGCTGTCGCTGTCGGAGGTGAGCCTCCCCTCGCCGGGCGTGGTGGCGGGCGACACGATGCGCGACAGCGCCGGACGGGCCGCGCCGGTGAGCGTGATCGCCTACGGATCGGGCGGCCGGTTGGATACGAGCAGCGGCGTGATGCCGACGTTCATCATGTTCGATCCGGGCGCCCACGTGACCCCCGACGGCTACGTCATCGGCGACAGCGTGCGCGACACGCCGGTTCGCATCATCGCCTCGGTGGGCCAACTGCAGACGTCGCCGGCCAACATCTACGTCACCCCGCTTCCCGATTCGCTCGCCAGCAGCACGCCGACGGTGACCGACACGGTGAATTTCAGCATCATCGACTCGACGGCGAGCGCGAATTACTCGGTGAACCTGACCGGCACGGTGCTCGCCACGGGCGTGATTCCCGCGGATTCCGTGCAGGCGGTCATCGTCCACTATGCGATTCTCCATGCCCCACCGGGACCGAATGGCGCGGTAACCGGCCTGCTCGTGGACGCGTCGGGACGTCCGAGCAGTGTGGACACCTCCGACGCGAGCGGGAATGTGTCGCGGCGCATCCGCGTGCGCACGCAGGCCCCGGTGGCCGTCGACAGCTTCGTCGTCTCGATGAGCGCCGACTATGCGGGGGCGCCCCTGCGCGGCAGTCCCTGGACCTTCGTCATCCCGACCGTCCACCACTGAGGGAATCCCCCACAGGGGCTCCCTTCCATCCGTTCGCGAAAGGGGCGTAACTTCCCAGGCGTGCGGTGCAAGCCGCGCGCAGCCGCTTTCCGGGAGGTTCCGATGATGGCGACGGGAGGCCCGCGCAATTCGCAGCCGGGCACGCTCAATCATTTGTTCTTCAACGCCGTCGAGCGTTACCAGAAGCCCGACGCGCTCCAGGTGAAGGTCAGCGGGCGCTACGAGGCGATCTCGCACACCACGATGTTCGCCCGCGTGCGACATGCCGCCATCGGTCTGGCCGAACTCGGCGTGCGCCATGGGGACCGCGTGGTGCTGCTGTCGGAGAACCGCCCCGAGTGGGCGATCGCCGACTACGCGTGCCTGGCGAGCGGGGTGACCGACGTTCCGATCTACCCCAACGAGACGCCCGAAGCGGCGGCTTACATCATCCGTGATTCCGGGGCCGTCGCCGCATTCGTGTCCACGGCCGAACAGGCGGCCAAGATCGCCGAGGCACGCAAGGAGTGCCCATCGCTGAAGCACGTGATCGGATTCAGCGACGTGCGCGACCCCGGGGTGGATCACACGCTGCTGGAACTGGAAGCCAGGGGGGCGGCCGTCCTGACGCCGGAGCGCGAGGACGAGTTCAAGCGCGTCGCCATGGCGGTGGAGCCGGATCACCTGGCCACGATCATCTACACGTCGGGGACCACGGGCAAGCCCAAGGGCGTGATGCTCACGCACGACAATCTCTATTCGAACGTCATGGCATCGAAGGCGGTGATCCCGTTCAGCGGCGCCGACGTGTGCCTGAGTTTCCTGCCGCTGTCGCACGTGTTCGAACGCATGGCCGGCCACTACCTGATGATGGAAACCGGCACCTCGATTGCGTACGCGGAATCGATCGATACGGTGCCGATCAACCTTGCCGAAGTGCACCCCACCCTCGTGCTGTCGGTACCGCGCCTCTACGAGAAGATGTATGCCCGCGTACTGGAAAACGCGCTCTCGGGCGGCGCGGTGAAGAAGCAGATCTTCTTCTGGGCGAAGCGGGTGGCCGATCGGTGGGCCGATCAGAAGCTGGCGGGCCGCGAACCGCGCGGCGCCCTCGCCGTGCAGTACGCCATCGCGCAGCACCTGGTGTTCTCCAAGCTCAAGGAGCGCACGGGCGGGCGGCTGCGCTACTTCGTGTCGGGGGGCGCGCCCCTGGCCACGGAGATCAACAAGTTCTTCTACGCCGCGGGGCTGGTGATTCTGGAGGGCTACGGGCTCACCGAGACATCGCCGGTGATCTGTGTGAATTCTCCGGAGAACTTCCGCATCGGCACGGTGGGCAAACCGGTGCCGGGGGTGGAGGTGCGGATCGCGGACGACGGCGAGATCCTGACCCGCGGGCCCCACGTCATGAAGGGCTACTACGGAATGCCGGACGCCACCGCCGAGACGATCGACGCGGACGGCTGGTTCTCGACCGGCGACATCGGCGCGCTGGAGGACGACTTCCTGCGCATCACCGACCGCAAGAAGGACATCATCGTCACGGCGGGGGGCAAGAACATCGCGCCGCAGCCCATCGAGAACGAGATCAAGACCAACAAGTACGTCTCGCAGGTCGTCATGATCGGCGACAAGCGCAAGTTCCCGATCGTGCTCGTGGTGCCCAACTGGGAGCAACTCGAGAAGTGGGCGCGCTACAAGAATCTGATCTGGACCGACCGCGCCCAATTGCTCACCATGCCCACGGTGCAGGCGAAGATGGAGAAGGAGATCTTCGCCAGAACGGCGCATCTGGCGCGCTACGAGCAGCCCAAGAAGGTGGCGTTGCTGGAGCACGAGTTCACGCTCGAGCGCGGCGAACTGACGCCGACGCTGAAGGTCAAGCGCCGCGTGGTGGATCGCGCCTACAAGGCGGTGATCGACGAGCTGTATCGCGAGGAGCCGGCGCTGGCCGAGCAGACCTGACGGTCAGCGCGCGCCGCGCGACAACGACACCAGGCCGCTGGCGGGCGTGTCGCGTTCCGCCACCCACACGCTCGTGTCGCGGGCGAGTTCGGTGACGCCGTCGGGGAGCGGGAGCCCCGCCGGCGCGAGCACGCGCCCCCTCGCCTGCACGCCCCGCAGGGCGGCCGCCAGGAGTTCCGGGCCGCTGCCCGCGTCCAGCGCCAGCGCGCGCGCACTGCCCGGCGCGACCGGCAGGCCGGTGTCCACCAGCATGCCCGACAGTCCCGGGCCGATGACGACGCCCGGTTCCGGATTCACCAGCAGCAGGTGCGTCTCGGCGAGCGCCAGCACGCCGGCGGCATACCGGGTCCAGCCGCCGAAGAGGACTGCGTAGCCGCCCCCGCCCGAAAGATTCAGGAACGCGGCCAGCCGCATCGCCTGTTCGGGATCGGCGGGCGGCGGTTCGTGCGCCCCGTCTGCGCCAGCCGGGGCCGCATGATCGCCGGTTCGAAGATCCGCCACGCCACCGCCGATCGGATAGCGCCGGCGGCAGACCGGGCAGCCCAGCACGCCTTCCAGCACGTTGCGTCCGTCCATGCGCTCGGCGCTCAGGACGAGCCACGACTCCTCGTGGTCGTGGGGGCAGCGGAGCGAGTCGACGAGTTCGATGAACATCAACTGCGCGACAGCCGCAGTTCGTCCACGTTGACGCTCGCCGGCTGGGTCACGGCATAGAGCACGGCATCGGCCACGGCCTGCGCGTCGAGCATCTGGTGCCGCGCCGGAATGTCGGACCGCGCGCCCAGGTTCGCCTCCGACCAGAGGTCGGTATCGACCGAGCCGGGAGACACGAGCGTGGCCCGGACGCCGCTGCCCCGCAGTTCGACGCGCAGCACTTCGTGCAGCCCCCGCACGCCGTACTTGCTGGCCGCGTACGCGCTGTTGCCCGGAAACGGCAGATGGTCGGCCACCGAGCCGATGGTGACCACATGTCCGCGGCGGCGCGACTTCATGCCGGGCACGAGCGCGTGCGCGAACAGGAAGGGGGCCGCGAGGTTCACGCCCAGCGTGCGGGCGAACGACTCCGGCGACGTGCTCTCCAGCGGCTGGACCGCGAAGTACCCGGCGTTGTTGACGAGGACGTCCGGCGCGTCCGGCCCGAGATGGTCGTGCAGGACGCGGAGGGCCGCCTCCACCGACCGCGCGTCGGCCACGTCGCAGGTGATCGCGATCGCGCCACCGCCCAGTTCGGCCGCGTGTCGCTCCAGATCGGCCGACGAGCGGGCCACCAGTGCCACGCGCGCGCCGGCCCGGGCCAGCGAGGCCGCGGTGGCGAGCCCGATGCCGCGCGAGGCGCCGGTGACGACGGCGGTGCGCCCGTCCAGGGGACGGCTCACGACTCAGGCGGCCCCGTAGGGCGAGTGAGCCAGGCGCAGGAACTCGTCGCGCGTCATCGGGTTGTCGCGGAAGGATCCGCGCAGCGCGCTGGTGATCGTCTTCGAGTTCTGTTTCTCGACGCCGCGCATCATCATGCAGAGGTGGTACGCCTCGACCACCACGCCCACCCCCACGGGTTCCAGCACCCGCTCCACCGCCAGCGCGATCTCCTCGGTGAGCCGCTCCTGCACCTGCAGCCGCCGGGCGAACACGTCGACCAGCCGCGGCAGCTTGGACAGGCCCACGATCTTCTCGTTCGGGATGTATGCGATGTGCACCTTGCCGAAGAACGGCAGCAGGTGGTGCTCGCACAACGAGTACATCTCGATGTCCCGCACCATCACCATGTTCCGGTGCCCCTCGGCGGCGAACAGCGCGCTACCCACCACGTCGTCGACGCTCTGCGTGTAGCCGCGGGTCAGCCAGGCCATGGACTTGGCCACCCGCTCCGGCGTGCGGGCCAGCCCCTCGCGGTCAGGGTCCTCCCCCAGGAGTTCCAGTTCGCGCCGCACGAGCTTCGTGAAATCCGGATCGGCCTTCTCGTGCGAGATCGTGCGCTCAGCACGCGTGGACGTCTCGAGAATCGACATCACCGTGGCCCCACCCTTCCGCTTACCGTCCATCGTACTCGACATAGTTGTTCACCGTTTCCCAGAGGACGAGCCGCGTGAGGGTCGCCGGCGCGACGAGCGGCGCGATGAGCCGCCAGAACGCGACCACGATGTTCTCGCTGGTCGGGATCGTGCCCTGCATGAAGTCGACGTCGAGGTTGAAGTTCTTGTGATCGACACGATCGATCACGGCCGTCTCGACGATGCGCTTGAGGACCGCCAGATCCATCACGTATCCGGTGCGCGCCGACACCTCGCCCCGCACCGACACGTCGAGCACGTAGTTGTGCCCGTGCCAGTTGGGGTTGTTGCACTTGCCGAACAGCTGCTGGTTCTCCTGGTCGGAAAGCGCCGGGTTGTGAACGCGGTGGGCGGCATTGAAGTGGAGCCGCCGTGTAACCGTCACCTGTGGCATGTGGCCCTCGCCTGGTGCATCAACCCCGTGGACCCGCGCCGCGTTCCCCACCGGCGGGCCGCACCGCGCGCCCGCCGGTGGAGACGACGAGCCCCGCGGTGGTCCGCGGGGCTCGAAGGAAACGGAACGAAGAGGGTTTTGTGAAGCCCGGTCGAATTATGAGGTCCTCACCATACTTTTCGCCTTCCCCCGCACTGGGGGCATGACGGCAGTATAGATTATCGAACCCACTCGAAGGACTTGTTGGCTCAAAAACGGAGCTCTTCGCCCGTGGGTAGTCTGGGGGTAGAATTTATCCTAGGTCTCGGAAAGGGGCAATTGATGGATCTCGGGATTCTCGCCGCACTCGCACTCATTGCCGTCTGGGCCGTGGTCGCGCTCGGATTCAACGGCCCGGGCTGGATCCATCTGCTGCTCACGGTCGGCGTGGCGACGCTGATCTGGCGCGTCGCTGCACGGAGCCAGAAGACCAAACATCCGTGATCGGCCCCGGGAGCCGGGATGGAGCCGGTCAGATCTCCCAGTTCGACAGCACCAGGCCCCGTTCCGGAGGCCGCTCCTCGTAACCGGCGAGCGACATCCGCAGGTCGCTCCACCGCACGCGCCCCCCGAGTTCGATGAGCTGCCGGTAGGCCGCGGCGTAGTCGCCCTGCATGCGAATGGCCACGCGCCGGGTGCCGCTGCGGCGGGCGAAGTCGCGCAGCGTGGAGACCATCGGCGCGAAGTACTTCTGGTCGGCGAGCGCCAACTTGAGCACGCGCAGCTCCTCCCGCAGCCGCCCTTCCACCAGGGGGATCGTGTGGCAGAGCGCGAACCCGACCAGGGCATCACGGTCGTGCATCAGTACCGTGTCGCCGAGCGAGAGTTCGTCGGTGAGCGAGATCTCGCGCGTGTGGTCGTACCCGGGCAGCAGGCCATCGAGCAGCAGGCGGCATTCCTCCAGCGCGCGGTCTTTCTCCGACGACGACAGCCGTCCGTACAGTCTGGGCGGCCGGGTGGAGTGCTCGGCTTCGAGCGTGGTGGTGAGGGTGAGGCGACCCGGCGTGAAGCCCTGCGACGAATAGAAGCCGATGTTGTCGAGCGTGCGCGGCATGGTTTCGAGCCCGATCACCGTGGCGCGGGCATCGACGAGCCACTCCACGCCGCGGCGCACCACGTCCTTGCCCACGCCCGAGCCCTGGAAGTCCTGGCGCACGGCGAGCGGGCCCATCCACCCCTCGACCCCCGACCGGTGCACCATGTTGAACGCCGCGATCTCGCCGTTGGCCGCCCGCCAGCACAGGGCACCGCCCGCGGCGTCCTCGATGGCGTATCGCCAGACGGCGGGGTTGAGGAACGGAACGCGCACCCCGACCATGCCGTCGCGCCGGTAGCGTTCCGTGAACGCGTCGCTGAACACCTGGTTGAGCCCCGCGATGTCGTCCAGACTGGCGGGGAACGGCCCCTCGATGGTCGGGCTCGGCTTCCAGGAGCGCGACGAGGCCATCAGTCCTCCGCTCCGGCGCCGACTTCGAGCGCCGGCAGGCCGGCGGCATCGCCGGGCCGTTCCAGCCGCACGCGCGACTCGCCGGCCTCCTCGTCGTAGCGCACGGCCAGCACCCGATCGAGTCCCTCGCGCACCGACTCGATGTGCGTGATCACGATGACCTGTTCGAACCGGTCGTGCAGCCGGCGCAGCAGTTCCACCACGTTCTGCCGCCGCACCTCATCCAGCGATCCGAACACCTCGTCGAGCACGAGCAGCGAGAAGGGCTGGCCGGCGCGGTCGGCGATCATCTGCGAGATGGCCAGCCGCAGCACGAGGTTGGCCACGTCCTCCTCGCCACCCGAGATCGCCGGTTTGCGAATGCCGTCCTCGAGCACGCGGATGGCGTAGTCGTCATCGAGTTCCAACTCGGTGTACCGCCCGTCGGTGAGCTCCGTGATGAGCGTGCTGGCGAGCCCGGAGATCTCCGGGCGGAGCTGTTCGTTGAGCCGGAAGCGCAGATCCTCGAACGCGTCGTCCAACTCGTCGTGCAACCGGCGCTCGGCGGTGAGGGTCTCGGCCTTGGCGCGCTGCGCGTCGAGATCGCGCTGGGCGGTGCGCGCGCGCTCGTCGTCCACCACGGCCGCCGCCACCTCGCCGTCGGCCTGCACCGACGCCAGTTCCGCGGCCCGGAATTCGGTCATCGCACCCTCGTACTGCACACGCAACTCGGCGAACGCTTCCTCCGAGAACGCCAGCGACGCCAGCTCGTCGTGCAGCGCGGCGATTCGCGCCCGCGCCTCGTCCAGCCGGCCGGTGGCTTCCGCCGTCGAGCGCCGCACCGGCTCTTCGCGGTCGATCAGCGCCGACAGCTTGGTGGCCTGCGCGTCCAGCGGCTGCAGCCGCGCGCGCTCGTCGAGCAGCCGCTTGTGTTCCCCGGCGTCGTAGCCGCTGGGGACCGCGGACAGGTCCTGCTGCAGCGTGGCGTGCCGCTGCTCCTTCTCGGCGATGTCCTTGCGCAACTGCGCGAGTTCCTGGACGGCCAACTGCGTCTTGGCCAGCCGCCGCTCGAGCTTGCCCGTCTCCTCGAACACGCGCCGGCGCTGGTCGTCCAGCGCCTTCACGTCCTCGGGCATCTCCTCCAACTGGCCGATGCGCTGCCGGTAGTAGTTGCCGTCCACCTGGACGGTTTCGATCTGGGCGTCGAGCAGATCCAGCACGTTGCGGTAGTGATCCCCCAGCGGACGGGCGCAGGTGGGACAGGTGCCGTCCTCGCCAAGGTTGACCAGCGTCTCGCGCTGCTGCTTGAGCTCGGCGTACTGCTGCCGCAGCGCCTGGATCTTGGTCTCGGCCTCCTGACGGTCGCGGACCCACTCGGTGCGCGTGGCTTCGAGTGTGCCCTCCACGGTGCGCAGCTCCTTGCGCTTGCTCTCCAGCTCGACCGTGACTTCCTCCTCCAGGGTCGGCGCGGTCTGAACGCGCTCCAACCGCTCGCGCAACCGGGCCAGCTCCTCGGTGAGCAGGCGGTCGTTGTCCACCAGTGTCTGCCGCCGCCCCTCGGCGCGGTACAGATCCTCCATGGCCTGCAGCCGTTCGGCGAGCGCGGCGAGGGGCCGGAGCTGCTCGGCGAGTTTCTCCAGTTCACCGCGCGCGGTGCCGATCTCGCCCGCCTCACGCTCCAGCCGCTCGAGGTCCCGCGCCAGATTGCCGGCCTCGTTCTCCAGCACGCGCAGTTCGCCGGTGGCGCGCTGCGACGCCTCCCGTGTCTGCTGCATGGCCGTCCAGCGGGGCTCCAGTTCGGACACCACGAGGCGCGTCGCCTGCGTCCGCACCGCGGCGTCGCCGGCCCGGGCCGTGGCCGTGGCCAACCGCTCCTGCGCCTGCACCAACATCCGGCCCACGCTCTCCGGGTCGGGCATCGCGCTGCGCAGGCCGTTGAGCTGGGCCGTCACCAGCCGCCGCCGTTCGCGCGCCATCTCCTGCGCCGCGCGCAGCCGGTCGTATCCGAGCACGCGCGAGAGAAAGTGCTTGCGCTCGGTGGGACCCATCGCGTTCATCACGCTCAGGTCCTTCTGCCCGGTGAAGTAGGTGTTGAAGAATTCCTGCCGCGTCATCCGCATCCGTCGCCGCAGGAAGTCGGTCACGCCGGTCACCGAATTGGCCACCGGTTCCTCGCCGCCGTCGAGGAACAGTTCGGCGCTGGTGAGCCCGCGCTCCACGCGGTACCGGTGCCCCGCCAACTCGAAGTCGAGTTCCACCTTCACGGGCGCGCGGCCGGCGGCGCGAATGGTGCGGACGCCCTCCTTGTCGGTGCGCAGGGCGAGCGATCCGTACAACGCCCAACTGATCGCCTCGAGGATCGTCGACTTTCCGGCTCCATTGGGACCGATGATGCCGGTGAGCCCGGATTCGAATTCCATCCGGGTGTCCACGTGCTGGCGGAAGTTCGTGAGGTGGATTGCGTTGAGGCGCATCAGCTCTCGGCCTCCCCCGCCGCGGCCAACTCGGCCGCCGTGGCCTGGTCGAGATACTCGAACACGCGGGTGATCAACTGCTCGCGATCCACCTCGGGCGGCACCTGCCGGCTGTTCAGCCGTTCGCGCACGAACTCGGCCAGCGACTGCGGGTGGCCCGGCGCCGCCTCCCCGCGCATCGGCCGCACGTTGGGGCGCAGCATCTCCAACTGGAAGTGGAACGCCCGGCGCTTGTACTCGCGGATCGCCTGATGGTCCAGATCGTTGTTGATGTGGCGCGCCACGTCGCGGACCACGAGCCGCACGACCTTCTGTTCGATGCCGCCGGGACAGCCGTCCACGGCCTCGCGCACCGCGGCGTCAAGCTCGCCGCCCGTCATGCCACGGGCGCTGAACGAGGGCAGGTCCACGAGCACGCGAGATGGCGGAAGGGGATGAAACGTGTGCGCGCCGGTGTCGAGATCGAACTCGATGAACCCCTTGCCCGGAAGCCCGGCGGCGTGCTCTTCGGCCAGCTCGCCCCACGGGTTGGCGCTCGTGTAGTCGATGGAACCGCTGTAGTAGGCGTTGGGCGCTACCTCGCGGTGGACGTGATAGTGCCCGAGCGCCACATACGACCATTGCGGCGCGCCCAGTTCCTCTTCGGAGATCTCGAAGGTCGCCCGGTCGAGCATGGCCGCACGCTTGGGGATGATTCCCTCGACCTCGCCGTGGATCAGCAACACGTTGTACCGCGCCGTCGGGTCGGGAGTCAACTCGGGCCGTCCCCCCGGCACGTCGGGCACGGCGAGCACCGAGACGCCGAGTTCGGGGAACGAGAAGCGCCGTGATTCGAAGTCGGCGACGTAGAGATTCTCCTGCTCGAACAACCGGAGAATGCACCCCGTCTCGCTCGACCGCGGCAGATCGTGGTTGCCGGCAACGACGACCACCGGCACGCCCTCCAGCGCGCTCGTCAGCCGGTTGAACTGATGGAAGGCGTGGAGAATGGCCGGGTTCGTGGGGCGAACCGTATGGAACACGTCGCCGGCCACGACCACCAGGTCGGGCCGCAACGCGATGACGCGGTCGATGGTCCGCGTGAGCGTGAGCGCGACGTCCGCTTCCCGCTGGTTGGCGCCGAGCGGCGTCACCCGCTGGTACTGGCGGAAGCCGAGGTGGAGATCGGAGAGGTGGACGACGCGCAAGTCGGTCCCGGGCCGAGGATTGAGAGCCGCCCGCGGGGCGGCAAGTGCCTAATCGCTAACCGCCGCCCAGGCGGTTGTCCATAGTGTACACGACTTCGGATTCGAGCGGACGGGGGCACCGTCAGAAGGGCGGCTCTTCCGGCGGCTCGTCGTCGCCGTACGGATTGGCGCCCCGGGGCACGCGCAGGCCGCGCGGTTGGCGCGGCCGCACCACCTCGGGCGGCACGATGCGCTTGAACTGCGCGCGGAAGAACGCCTTCACGTCGTCGGGACGGGTGCGCAGCGTCGCATCGCGCGCGCGCAGGACGTCGGCCGCTTCGTACGGTCCCACCGCCTCCTGCACCCAGCCCACGGTGATCGCCGGATCCAGCCGCCGCAGGGCACGCGCCACCGCGGCTTCGAGGGGCATTTCCTGGGCCGGCGGGTACTGCTCGGCACCGTCGCGACCCCGCAGGACGGCCGGACGCGGAAAGCGGACGAAGATCGGCTGCGTGAAGTGGGGGTGCCGGACCATCAGCTGCCCCTTCTCGAGCGTGGCCAGCTTGGTCCGCGTGGCCGGGCTCAGCACCGCATATCCCGGCGTGGCGAGTTCGTCCCCGTCCATGCGGCCGTACAACGCCGTGCCGGAATTCCCGACCACGCGCCGGTGTACCTGCGACCGGAACTGCTGCGCGCTGAACAGCACGAGGCCCAGGTAGCGCCCGCGCTCGGCGATGTCGAGGAGCATCTTGCGCACGTACGTCTCGGGACCATCGGCGGGCGCGTACTTGTTCAACTCGTCCACGAACACCATCACGTGGTTCACGCCCAGTTCTCGGCGCTCCAGATGCTCACGCAGCTGGTTCACCACGCGCGCGAACACGAGATCCTGCGCGTCCTCCTCCAGTCCCGCGACGTCCACGACGTACACGGCGCGATCCTCGAACTTCCCGAACGGCAGATCGCTCACCAACCCTTCGTCGGTCACCAGTCCGGCGCATCGGGTGGAGATGTTCGACAGGCGGTTGCGCACCTTGCGAATGGTGGCCACGTGGTGGGTGCGCCAGTACTCGCCGCGATTCTGGTTCTCCACCGTCCGCAGGAGATCGCGGAACCACGCTTCCAGGTCGGCGAACGACTGCACTTTGTGCGTCTGCGAGAACCCCTCGTCCACGAACTCGCGGTCGATCACGCGCTCGATGATGAAGTCGATGAACGCATCCGCCTTGGCGTCCACGTCGTCCTTGTTGAGCAGCACCTCGGCGTACTGCATCACCTCGCGCAGCCCCCAGGTGAGCGGCGACACGTTGTGCCCCAGCGCCTCGTTGGAACGGAGCGTGTTGAGGGTGAATCCCTTGGCCGTGTACGGCGCGAAGTAGTGCACGTTGCGGAACGGCTCGGCGGGCACGTCGAGCGCCTCGTACAGCCGGCGGTCGGCGTCGTCCAACGCGCCGGGCTGGTCGAGGAAACAGAGATCGGGCCCCTTCACGTTGAAGCACACCGCCGCCACGGAACCCTTCTGCTCGGGGAAATGCCGGAACACCGACGCGAGCAGCCACTCGATGGCGCTGGTCTTCGTGGCGAGCCCCGACACGCCCGTGATGTTGAGATGCGCCGCCTCGGGACCGAGCAGGAAGTCGGCGTCCAGGTACACCGGCGCCTCCGTGCCGCCGGCGCGGTAGAGACCCACGGGAATCCCCGTCTTCGCCTCCGGCCGGAGATAGCCGTCCATGCGCAGCGCCACGGCGACGTCGTCGGGCGTGGCCAGGAACACCTCGCCCATCGGCACCGGCTGGAGCGGCTCTTCGGGCACGTGGCGCAGCACGGCCGCCGTGTAGAGGCGGATCTCGGT
The DNA here is from genome assembly GCA_963822945.1 of uncultured Gemmatimonadaceae bacterium. Classification (GTDB taxonomy): domain Bacteria; phylum Gemmatimonadota; class Gemmatimonadetes; order Gemmatimonadales; family Gemmatimonadaceae; genus JAGWRI01. The sequence goes on from CAWGJO010000020.1 coordinate 147,911, forward strand.
GCGTCGCGTGGCCGACAGCGATTCGCCGCCCGGGGCGCCGTCGTGGCCGAGCACGTCGTGCAGCGGGGTCTGCAGATCCGTGTAGCTGAACCCCTCGGTCACCACTCCGTAGACGTGCGGGATCGTGCCGTTCACCGGCTCGGTTCCCTGCACGCGCACGATCGTACCGATGCCCACCGGCGAATCGAGGGCCGTCCAGAACCCGAATTCGTGCGGCGTGTTGGGTTTGCGCTCGGTCGCGACCACGCGTCCGAGTACCGGCGATGGGGTCATTGCGTGGCCTTGAGAAGGACTTCGCAGTCGCGGATGCCGTACACCATCGTGTCCCAGCGCGCATCGGGATGCGCCGTGGGCGTGCGTTCGCCGAGCACGCGGCGTGAGATGCCGTCGGCGCGCGCGGCAATCCGCTCGCGCGTCGCATCGGGCTCGTGGCGCACTTCCACGCGCACCAGCCCCCACAGCGGATCCCGTCCCTCGGGATCGCGCAGCCGCAGGTACCAGCTCGCCACCGGTACGCGGCTGGGCGACGCCACCACGAACACGCTCGTGCGCTCCCCGGCCTTCAGGTCGTAGACGACCCGGCGCGCCGCGCGGTCGCCGTACAGCGTGCGATGGCTCTTGATCACGCCCACGGGCTGAACGGCGCGCGCCAGCACCACCGAACCGCGCAGGCCGCCGTCCACGTACAGGGCGTCGCGGCGTTCGGCGCACCACGCCTGCGCCAACTGGAGCTCGAGCTGTTCGCGGTCGCGCTGGATCCGTGTGAGCGCGGCGTCGCGCTGCGCCGCCGGATGCGCATCGGCCAGCGCCGGCTCATCGGCCGAGGTGTCGTGTACGTCGAGGCCCAGCGATCGGATGGCCTCCCACTCGCCGGGTTGGAGGGCAGCCGCGGGGACGTACAGCCGATGCGACCGGGCGTGCCGCCAGGTTGCCGCGTGCCCCTCGTGCCACTCGCGAATCACCGCCGCCGCGACGCCGCTCACGATGGGCACTCCGTCCTGTGCGTGGGCAACGAGGGTGCTGCGCTGCGTGCCGTCGAGGAAAGCCGCGAAGGGTGCAACGGCGACGTCGGGCGGCGTGTGGACCCGCAGGACCTCGTCCTCCACGACCTCGGCGGCCGCGAGCACCGGCGGGTCGACGGCCGTGGACAGCTCGAGCGGCGTGCCTTCGGTACTGAGCGACGCCGAGGGAAGCGCGGCGGCGAGCGCCCGTTGCAACTGGTCGAGCCTCCACGGCCCCTGGGGCGCGGCGGGAGCGAGAATCATTCCGAAAGGTATCCGGCCGGGCGGCCGGCCGTCACTCGACGCCGATGTCCCAGGCCTGTTGCAGGTCGCCCTTGGAATAGGCGCGGAACGCGGTGAGCGTCTGCGTCCGCTGGATGCCGGGCACCGTCGGAAACACCTCGGTCACGACGCGCGCGATCTGGTCGTATTGCGGTACGCGCACCACCGCCACCAGGTCCCAGTCGCCCGACACCGAATACACCTCCGCCACCCCCTCCACGCCGGCGAGCATCTTGGCGGCGTTGGGAATCTGGGTGGGCTCCACGCGAATCAACACGATGGTCGTGATCACGGCACTTGGGGAAAGGGTGGAACGTTCAGGAGCCACAGGCCGGCAACATGGTTCGTGGCATCCACGTCGAACAACAGGTCCTGCGCCACACGCACCGGGGTGGTTTCCCGTGGCCCGCCGAATCGGAAATGAAAGATACGCCCCTGCAGGTCCGATTCGGCGGCCATCGGCGTCTCCACCTCCAGCGAGGTCACCGCCGCCGGCGCCTCCGAGGCGGGCAGCCGGACGGTCACCTCGCGGATGTTCGACGGCGCCACGAGCCCTCCACGCCGGGTCACGTCTGGCCAGACCGCGATCTCGATGCCGCAGACCGTGTCGTCCTGCAGGTCGAAGATGATCCACGAGCCGTCGGCGCCCTCCACCTCGACCGATCCGGTGGAGCCGGCGGCGGCAGGTGACGGTCGGACTCGCGCCGACAGGATCTCCGTGTCCGGATCCCGGCGATACACGACTCGCGGTGGCGCCCCTTTGCGAGGCCCGAGTTGGACGGCGATGTTCACGACGATTCTCCAAGAGTGGCTTGCCGCCAATTTCGGACCGGATCTGCCCGGTGGCGATCCGAAATAGCCCCGAGGGGGCCATACCACGCCCCGGGCGCTGCGCGGCGGCGCAAAGATACTTCCGCCGTCCGGTCACGGTAACGGGCCGGATCCGGCCGCCGGGCCGATTTGTGGGTATCTTTCGCGCCACGCAATTTTGACAACGCGGCCGAACGCCGCCTCGACACCGGTGAGGATCTGTGGAACAGGATGGAACCGAGACTGCGGGCATAACCCGCGGCTTGAATGCGGCATTCGTACTGCCTCCGGACCCGACGCGCGCCGCGTCGTTCCTCACCCCGGCTCTCGACCGCCTGGATCCGGCCATGCCGGGCCCCCAGCTCCTGCTGGTGACCGCCGATGCCGAAGCCGCGATGGCGCTCGCCGCGGCCGCCGACGCGATCGGTGGCCCGCGCGGGTACACCGTACTCGCGGCCACGTCGGCGGCCCGCGCCTCCCGCATCCTTCGCCTGGCACCGCCGCAGGTCGTGGTCGGCGCGCCCGATGCCCTCGTGGAGCTCCTCCAGCGCTCGGCGATGAAGCTCGGCGGGGTCCGCCAGCTCGTATTCGCCTGGCTCGACGATATGTTCGACGTACACGCGGCGGCACTCGAAACCCTGCTCGCCGAAGTGCCCAAGGATGCCGCCAGGACCGTCGTCGTCCGCGCCATCTCGCCGGCCGTGGAACAGTTCATCGAACGCCATGCCCGGCGTGCCCGGCGCGTGTTGCCCGCCGTCGAGGAAGGGCTGGCCGCGATGCCCATCCAGTTCGTGGTGGTGCACGAAGCGGCGAAGCCGGTGGCGCTCCGCCGTGTGCTCGACGAACTGGACCCCGCCAGCGCATTCGTCCACATGCGCGACCCCCGGTCCGACGCCCAGGCGCGCGCCGTGCTCCGGACCATGGGCTACGCGGAAGACGGACCGGTGCGGGCCGGAGTGGCGATGGACGCCGACGCCGAGCTGCTCGTTCTCTACGACCTGCCCGCCACGCGTGCCGAACTCCGCGACCTGACGGGAGAGCGGACGCCGCGCCACGTGGTCGCGCTCGCGCAGACGCAGCAGCTGCCGGTGCTGCGGGACATCGCCGGCGGCGTAATCAACCCGTTCGTGCTGCCCGAGGCAGCCGCCCGGGCGCGGGCCCGCGAGGAACAGCTCCGCGCCGCGCTGCGCGACGAGTTGGCGGCCGGCGGATACAGCCACGAGCTGCTGGCGCTCGAGCCGATGCTCGCCGAATTCGACGGCATCGAGATCGCGGCCGCCGCGGTGCGCCTGCTCGAAGCCGAACGGCGGCGCGCGGCCGCTCCCAAGTCGCTCGCGGCGCCCCGCATGGCCCGGCTGTTCATCAACGCCGGCCAGACCGACGGAATCGGCGCCGGCGACCTGGTGGGAGCCATCGCCAATGTGGCCGGACTCACTGGCGCCGACGTCGGGCGCATCGAGTTGCGCGACCGGCACGCGCTGGTCGAGGTGCCGGAGACGGTGGCGGCCGCCGTGGCCCAGAAGCTCACCGGCGTCACGGTCAAGGGACGCCAGATCGTGGCGCGCATCGATCAGGAGCGGCCGGAGCGCTCGGGCCGCGACCGCCCCGATCGCGGGGATCGCGGAGATCGTGGGGACCGGGGGGGCGCTGGCCGCGGCGGGGCTGGCCGTGGCGGACGGCCCGAGCGTGGAGACCGCGCCGGACGGGGAGCGCCGTCGCGTGGTCCGCGGACGCCGGAGGACAGGAAGCGGTGACGTCGGACACGTACTTCACGGCCCGCGCCGGCTGGATCGAAGTAATTGCCGGCGTGATGTTCAGCGGCAAGAGCGAGGAACTGCTCCGGCGCGTGCGCCGGGCCGCGATCGCCAAGCGCCGGGTCCAGGTGTTCAAGTCGCATCTCGACGAGCGGTACGGGGGTGTGTTCAAGGTGTCGAGCCACGACGGCCGGACGGCCGAAGCGATTCCCGTGGACACCGCCGCGCAGATCGCCGAGCGCGTGAACGTCGATACCGAAGTGGTGGCCATCGACGAGGCGCAGTTCCTGGACGAGCGCATCGTGACCCTCGCCACCGAACTGGCCGGCCGCGGGATGCGCGTGATCGTGGCCGGTACGGATACGGACTTCCGTGGCGAGCCCTTCGGCGCGATGCCGGAGCTGATGGCCGTCGCCGAGATCGTGGACAAGCTGCACGCCATCTGCGTGCGCTGCGGCCACCCGGCGAGCCGCAATCAGCGGCTGATCAACGGCAAGCCGGCGCTCTACAGCTCACCCACGATCATGGTGGGCGGGGCGGACACCTACGAAGCGCGCTGTCGCGCCTGCCACGAAGTGCCGCTCCGCGACGAAGACCAGGTTGGGCTCCCGCTCTAGCCGGGTGGGCGGGTAGGCGGGATCCGGGCACCGCGAAGGCAAACGCCAGCGGCGCACAAGTGATTGCGGTTCATCGGGATAGCGGCATCGAGAGGGGTCGGGGCTTCGGTTCTTCTGGTGCGCCGGCGCAGCATTTCGTTGACGCTCTCCCCCGCCCTCCCTACCTTGGCCCGGACAGGAATCTCCACCCATTTCCACCGCCCCCATGCTCCTCGTCGGTCTCACCGGCAACATTGCCAGCGGCAAGTCCACGGTTGCCCGAATGCTCGCCGAACGCGGCGCGACGATCATCGATGCCGATCAGTTGGCGCGCCAGGCTGTCGAGCCGGGGACTCCGGCGCTGGATGCGATTTCGGCGCGATGGGGATCGGACGTGCTCGGTCCCACGGGCGAACTGGACCGGGCGGCCCTTCGCGGCGTGGTGTTCAACGACCCGGAACAGCTCGATGCGCTGAACGGCATCGTCCACCCCGACGTGGAGCGGCGGCGCGAGGCCGCCGTGGCAGCGGCGCGGGAGCGCGGCGACCGGATCGTCGTCTGCGACATCCCCCTGCTGTTCGAGAAGAAGATGGTGGACCGGTTCGACCTGGTGACGCTCGTCGACGCCCCGCGGCCGCTGAGGCTCGAGCGCGTGGTGGGCGAACGGGGAGTGCCGACGGACGAGGCGATGGCGATGATCGCCGCCCAGATGCCGTCGGAACTGAAGCGCGCCCGGGCCGACTTCGTCATCAACAACGCCGGCTCGCTCGACGAGCTGGCCCGGCAGGTCGACGCCGTCTGGACGTCGCTTCAGGCGGCGGCGGACGCCCACGACGCGGCCGGCGTTCCTTGACAAGGCTGCGCGCCGCCGGGTAGACTGCGCGCACCATTAGCTCTTTCCGGGAGCCCCCGTGTCCGATATCCAGCAGGACCTGCTGTATACAGAAGACCACGAATACGTGAAAACGACGGACGATCCCAACGTCGTGGCCATTGGGATCACCGATTACGCGCAGGGCGAGTTGGGCGACGTCGTCTACGTCGAACTGCCCAAGCCCGGCACCAAATTCGGCAAGCACGACGTCTTCGGAACCATCGAAGCCGTGAAGGCCGTTTCTGAACTGTTCAGCCCCGTGGCCGGCGAGGTGGTCGAGGTCAACGATCGCCTGGACGGCGAGCCGGCGCTCGTGAATACGGCGCCATACGACGACGGCTGGATGGTGAAGATCCGGATCAGCAATCCGGCGGAGAAGAACGAATTGCTGAACGCCGAGGCGTACAAGGCGCATCTGGGAGAGTAGCACGGCGGCCGAGGGCCGCCGAGAACGACGGGACGACAAGCTGAGAGTCTCCAGTCAACTGAAATCCGTGGACCGAAACAGCAGACCGGGACGCGTCTCGAACGATTGAGACGCGCCCCGGTTGTCGTTTCGGATCACTGCTGCCCGGCGACTGACCACTCCGAACTCGTGGTTCTCCTGGTGCTGTGGTCAGCCGTCCGCCGCCAACTGCATCTCGTACTCCTCCATCGGCGGGCAGGCGCAAATCAGATTCCGGTCGCCATAAGCGCTCTCGACGCGGCCCACGGCCGGCCAGAACTTGTGCCCGCGCACCCACGCCACCGGATACGCGGCGCGTTCGCGCGAGTAGGGGTGCGGCCAGGCGTCGGCCACCACGCGCTGCGCCGGATGCGGCGCATGCTTGAGGAGGTTGTCGGCGCGGTCGGCCACGCCGGTCTCGATCTCGCGAACCTCCTCGCGAATCGCGATCAGCGCGTCACAGAACCGGTCGAGTTCGGCCTTGGGCTCGCTCTCCGTGGGCTCGATCATCAGGGTGCCGGCCACCGGGAATGACAGCGTCGGCGCGTGGAAGCCGTAGTCCATCAGCCGCTTCGCGATGTCCTCGGCCTCGACGCCCGCCGAGGTCTTCAGCGCGCGCGGATCGACGATGCACTCGTGCGCGATGCAGCCGTTGGCGCCCTTGTAGAGCACCGGGTAGTGCGGCTCGAGCCGCCTGGCCACGTAGTTCGCGTTCAGGATCGCCATCTTCGTGGCTTCGGTGAGTCCGGCGCCGCCCATCATGTCGATGTACATCATCGAGATGGGGAGGATGCTCGCGCTGCCCCACGGGGCCGACGACACGGCGCCTTCCGCGTTGCCGTCCTCCACCACCACATGCCCGGGCAGGAAGGGCACCAGATGCTCGGCCACGCCGATCGGGCCCATGCCCGGACCGCCGCCGCCGTGGGGGATGCAGAACGTCTTGTGCAGGTTCAGGTGGCAGACGTCGCCGCCGATGTCCCCCGGGCGCGCCAGCCCCACCATGGCGTTCATGTTGGCGCCGTCCAGATAGACCTGACCGCCGTTCTCGTGCACGATGCGGCAGATGTCGGTGATCGCCGTCTCGAACACGCCGTGCGTGGAGGGATACGTCACCATCAGCGCCGACAGCCGGCCCGCGTGCTGCCTGGCCTTGGCCTCGAGATCCGCCACGTCGATGTTGCCGTTGGCGTCGGTCTTCACCACCACCACCTGCATCCCCGCCATCACGGCGCTCGCCGGGTTGGTACCGTGCGCCGACTGCGGGATCAGGCAGACGTCGCGATGCCCCTCGCCTTTTGACGCCTGGTAGCGGCGAATCACGATCAGCCCCGTGTACTCGCCCTGCGAGCCGGCATTGGGCTGCAGCGACATGCCGGCAAAACCGGTGATCTCGCACAGCGCCGCGCTGAGCCGGTCGAACAACTCGGTATAGCCGGCCGCCTGATCGCGCGGCACGAACGGGTGCAGCTTCGCGAACTCCGGCCAGGTGATCGGGATCATCTCCGCCGTGGCGTTGAGCTTCATCGTGCACGAGCCCAGCGGAATCATCGAGTGCGTGAGCGACAGGTCGCGCGATTCCAGCGTGCGCATGTAGCGCAGCATCTCGGTCTCGCTGTGATGCGAGTGGAACACCGGATGCGTGAGGAACGCGCTCGTGCGCGCGAACCGCTCGTCGTAGCGGTCGTCGGTCCTGACCGCGAGTTCGCCCACCGCGGGCGCCGGCTTGCCCTGCGCGAACACCCCGAGCAGCGCCGCGAGATCCGCTTCCGTGGTCGTCTCGTCGAGCGCGATGCCGATGGCCGAATCGCCGAGCTTCCGCAGGTTGTATCCCGCCTGCACCGCCGCATCGAGCAGTTTCTGCGTGGTCTGCGTGCTCCGTGGTGAGCCGTCGCCCGTTTCCACGCGAATCGTGTCGAAGAATTCGGCGTGCCCGATGCGATACCCGAGCTGCTCGAGCCCGGCCGCCAGGATCACCGCATACCGGTGCACGCGGCGCGCGATGTTCGTGAGCCCCGCGGGCCCGTGCCACACCGCGTACATGCCGGCGATGACCGCCAGCAGCACCTGCGCCGTGCATACGTTGCTGGTCGCCTTCTCGCGGCGAATGTGCTGTTCGCGCGTCTGCAGCGCCATGCGCAGCGCCGGCTTGCCGTCGGCGTCGCGCGACACGCCGATGATGCGGCCCGGAATCTGACGCTTGTACTCGTCGCGCGTGGCGAAGAACGCCGCGTGCGGCCCGCCGTACCCCATCGGCACGCCGAACCGCTGCGAGTTGCCGACCACGATGTCGGCCCCCCATTCGCCGGGCGGCGTCAGGAGCACGAGGCTCAACAGGTCGGAGGCCACGGTCACCAGCGCACCGGCCGCGTGCGCCCGCTCGCAGAACGTGCGGTAGTCGTGGATCGCGCCGTCGGTGGTGGGATACTGGATCAGCGCCCCGAACACCGAGCCGTCGATGTCGAAGGTGCGGAAGTCGCCCACCACCACGTCGATGCCGCGGACCGCGGCCCGCGTCTTGACCACATCGATGGTCTGCGGATGGCATTCGTCGGATACGAAGAAGCGGTGCTTGCCGTCGGCGCCCTTGATGCCGTTCGCCATCGTCATCGCCTCGGCCGCCGCCGTGCCCTCGTCGAGCAGCGATGCGTTGGCGATCTCCAGGCCGGTGAGATCCATCACCATGGTCTGGAAGTTGAGCAGCGCTTCCAGGCGTCCCTGCGCGATTTCCGCCTGGTAGGGGGTGTAGGCCGTGTACCAGCCGGGATTCTCCAGAATGTTCCGCTGGATGACGGGCGGCGTGAACGTGTCGGAGTACCCCATGCCGATATAGGACCGCAGCACGCGATTCTTCTCGGCCATGCGGCGCATGGAGGCCAGCGCCTCCTGCTCGCTCCACTCGGCGTGGATGGCCAGCGGCTTGCGCAGGCGGATGTTCGGGGGAATGACGGCGTCGATGAACGCATCGAGCGAGTCGTAGCCCACCACGGCGAGCATTTCGGCGGTCGCGGCCGCGTTCGGTCCGATGTGGCGGGGTATGAAGCTGTCGGCAGCCGCTGGGGGCGCCGTTTTCGTAGTCGGGGTCATGGTCGGGGTGTTGAAGGTCCGTCGGTAAAGCTATGCGCGAACGCGTCCGCGCGCCCCTCCCCCCGCCAAGGCGGCCCGGCGACTATTCTGTGACCGTGACCACGACGCATTCCGACCCGCCGCCGCCCTGGCGCTACCTCGTCTCGCGAACCCCTGGACGGGGCCGCCAACATGGCGTGGGACCAGGCCCTGATGGCCCGGGCCCGCCGCACGGGCGAGGCCGTGCTCCGCGTGTACGCCTGGCGGCGCCCCACGCTGTCACTCGGCCGGAACCAGACCGCTCGCGGCGCCTACGATCTGGAGCGCGCGGCCGCGCTGGGCATCGACTTCGTGCGCCGGCCCACCGGCGGACGGGCCCTCCTGCACCACCACGAGGTCACGTACAGCGTCACGGCACCCGACGCCTTCGATGCCACCCTCCGCGGCGCCTACGAACGCATCAATCGCCTGCTGCTCGACGCGCTCCACGCGCTCGGGGTACCGGCCGAACCTGCGGCTCCCGCGGCCCGCACCCCGACCCCGGGGCTTGCCCCCTGCTTCGACCAGCCCGCCGCCGGCGAGATCGTGGTCGGCGGGCGAAAGCTGGTGGGCAGCGCGCAGTGGCGGCACGACGGGGCGCTGCTGCAGCACGGATCGATTCTGCTGGCCGACGACCAGGCCCTCATCGCCGACCTGTTACGAACGCCGCGGCGCGCCGTCACTCCTCCAGCGGCCACGTTGGCGGCAATTCTCGGAGAAGCACCACCGTTCGATCGCGTGGCCGAGGCACTCGTCAGCACCCTGCGTCAACTCGACCCCCGCACGACGCCGTTGACGGTCGATCCCGAGCTTGCGCGCGACGTCGAGCGCGCCACCGCCGAGTTCCGGAGTGAGGGGTGGACCTGGAGACGGTAGAATCGCTTGACGGGGTTCCCATGGCTCGCAATCGTTGTCTCAACCTTCGCCACGACGTGCTGCTCATGCGATTTCGACGCTTCTGCGCCTGTTGCCTCCCCTTCGTGTTCGTTGCCGCCTGCGGCGGCGGCGAACGGTCCGCGGCGCCGGCCGAGGGGCCCGATGGCGGCACCCTGGTGATCGCCGAGCCGGGAGACGCCGACAATCTGCTGCCTCCGATGACGGCGAGCATTCTGGGGCATGCCGTGGCCGACCTGGTGTACGATCACCTGGCCGAGATTGGTGACAGCATGCAGACAACCGGCGATCTGGGCTTCAAGCCGCAGCTTGCCGACCACTGGACGTGGGCGCCGGATTCGATGTCGGTGGCGTTTCACATCAATCCACGCGCCCGCTGGCACGACGGCGTCCCCGTGCGGGCGGCGGACGTACGCTTCTCGCTCGCGCTCTACAAAAATCCCAAGCTCGGCTCCACGATCGCGCCTTTGCTCACGAACGTGGATTCCGTCTCGGTGAAGGATTCCCTCACGGCGGTCGCCTGGTTCCACGCCAAGACCCCGGAGTCGTTCTTCAACATCGTGTACCAGTTGTGGGTGCTCCCGAAGCATCTGCTCGACACGATTCCGCCGGACCGCCTTCCCACGTCGGAGATGGCGCGACATCCAGTGGGCAGCGGGCGGTTCCGGTTCGCCAAGTGGCAGCCCGGCTCGGAACTGGTGCTCGTGTCCGATACCGGGAACTACCGCGGACGGGCCAAGCTCGACCGGGTGATCTGGGAGATCACACCGGACAACAACGCGGCGTTCGCGCAGTTGCTGAGCGGCGAGGCCGACCTGCTGGAAAGCGCCACGCCCGATCAGCTCAAGGCCGCGGCCGGCCACGCGACGTTGAAACCGTTCAATTGGCCGAGCCTGCAGTACGTGTTCCTCGGAATGAACTACCGCGAGCCCGGACATCATGCGCGGCCGAATCCGTTCTTTTCGGATCTGCGCGTCCGCCGGGCCGTATCGATGGCCATCGACCGGCAGGCGATGCTGCAGAACGTGTTCGACAGCGCGGGCGCGATCGCGTACGGGCCGTTTCCGCGATCGCTCGCCACGGCGGACACGACGCTCCGATTGCCGCCCTACGATCCTGCGCACGCCGAAGCGTTGCTCGACTCCGCCGGGTGGACACCGGGTCCCGACGGCGTTCGCCGGCGCGACGGCCGGCCGTTAGACGTGCGGCTGATCGTGCCGACATCCAGTGCGTTCCGCATGAGCTACGCCGTGCTGATCCAGGACGCTCTGCGGAAGGTCGGAGTCAAGGTCGACATCGACGCCGAGCAGTTCAATCGCGTTCTTCGCGAAACAGTCGGCCGGGGACTTCGATCTGGCGCTCGCCGGCTACGGCACCGATCCCAACGCGGGGGGCGCCGAGCAGATATGGGGATCCACGGCCATGCCGCCGGGCGGGCTCAACTACATGGCGTATTCGGACCCCAGGTTCGATGCGCTCCTCGACAGCGCTTCGATGGCGTTCGACGTGAAGACGGCCGCCCGCTACGCGTCGCGGGCATACCAGGTGATCGCCGACGATGCGCCCGGCGTGTGGCTATATGACGGCGTTGCCTACGGACTGATCAACCGGCGCTTCCGCATTCCGGCCATGCGCGCCGACGGGTGGTGGCAGCATCTGGCGGACTGGACCGTGCCGACGGCCGAGCGCATCGATCGCGACCGGATAGGCATCGGCGCTCCGCCGCGCTGACGCGTGGGCCGCCGCCTCGCTGCCCGCCTGGGGCAGGCCATCGTCGTCATCTGGATGGTGGCGACGTTGGCGTTCGTGCTCATCCACGCGGCACCCGGCGACCCGTTCGGTTTCGACGCGCCGACGATCACCGAAGCCGTGCGGGCGCACTGGCGCGCCGAGTTCGGTTACGATCGTCCGCTCGGCACCCAGTACCTGCTCTGGCTGGGGAACGTGGTCCGCGGAGACCTCGGCTACTCGCACTCCATGCACGAACCGGTGCGCGCGGCGCTGGCCAACGCGCTGCCGCGCACGCTGCTGCTGATGAGCGTGGCGCTCGTGCTTTCCTTCGCCATCGGTGTGCTGCTGGCGCTGTTCCAGGTGGAACGGCGGGGCACGCGGCGGGCCCGATGGGCCGGGAACGTCGCGCTGTTCTTCTACTCGGTGCCGGACTTCTGGTTGGCGATGGTGATCGTACTCGCGTTCGCGTACTGGCTGCCGATCCTGCCGGCGGGATACCCGGTGACCATGGCGACCCACGATTTCATGTCGCCGTTCGGCGCATTCATGGATCGACTGCGGCATCTCGTGCTGCCAACGCTCACCCTGGTGTTGCTCACCACGGCCTCCATCGCCCGCTTCCAGCGGAACGAGCTGCTCGACGTCCTGCCGCTCGACTTCGTGCGGACGGCGCGCGCCAAGGGACTCTCCGACCGCCAGGTGGTGCGCCGGCACGTGCTGCGCAACGCGCTCATTCCCACCATCACCCTGTTCGGCCTGTCGCTGCCCGCGCTGCTCGGAGGCTCGGTGTTCGTCGAGACCGTGTTCTCGTGGCAGGGTATGGGCTGGCTCACGGTCAATGCCATCGGCATGCGCGACTACCCGCTGGTACTCGCCGGCGTGCTCGTGGGCACCGTGATGGTGATCGTCGGCAACCTGATCGCCGACATCGCGTACGCGGTGGCCGATCCGAGGCTCCGGGTTGACTGAGCGCCCCGCCCCGGCGCGCCGCGTATGGGCCCATCTGCCGGGCGGCGCGCGCATCGCCCTCGGCGTCATCGGGCTGTTCGTGCTCGGCGCGGCGTTCGCGCCGATGCTCACGCCGTACCACCCGTGGCAGTTGCTCGACCCGGTGCGCCTCAAGAGTCTGCCCCCATCATGGGCCTACCCCTTCGGCACCGACCGGTTCAGCCGCGACGTGTTGACCCGGATCCTGTACGGCGCGCGGCTGTCGCTCTCGATCGCGGCGCTGGCGGTGCTCGTGTCGTCCACCGTGGGCATGCTGTACGGCGCGGTGGCCGGATACGCCGGCGGGTGGGTGGATGCCGTGATGATGCGCTTCATCGACGCCATGCTCTCGGTTCCGCGCGTGCTGATGCTGATCGCCGTCCTGGCGCTCTGGTCGCCGGTGCCCGTGCCGGCGCTGGTGCTGCTCATCGGTCTCACCGGGTGGTTCGACGTGGCGCGCATCGTCCGGGGGCAGGCGATGGCGCTCCGCGATCGCGAGTTCATCGTCGCCGCGCGGTCGCTCGGCGCGAATCCCGTGCGCATCGTCTGGCGGCACGTGCTGCCCAACGTGCTGTCGCCGGTGATCATCGCCGGCGCCCTCGCCATCGGCAACGTCATCATGCTCGAGGCGGGACTCTCGTTCCTCGGCATCGGCGTGCACGAACCGATGGCCAGTTGGGGCACCATGTTCCAGGATGCCGCCAACCAATTCGTGTCCACCTGGTGGGCCGTGATCTTCCCCGGGGTGGCCATCGTGTCCACGGTGTTGGCGTTCAATACGCTCGGCGACGCCTTGCGAGACACACTCGATGCGCGTCAGCTTCCCGGACAACCCGCCGCCGACATGCCGGAGCCTGCCCATGGGTGAGCCGTTGCTCGCCATCGAGAATCTGCGAACCTATTTCCACACCAGCGCCGGCGTCGCGCGGGCGGTGGACGGGCTGTCCCTCGCCATCGCGCCGGGCGAGACGGTGGGCCTGGTCGGTGAGTCCGGATGCGGCAAGTCGGTGACCGCGCTCTCCATCCTGCGCCTCGTGTCGGCCCCCGGGCGCATCGAAACGGGCAGCCATATCCGGTTCGAGGGGCGCGACCTCCTGTCGCTCGACGAGCGCGGTATGCGCGCCATTCGCGGCAATCGGATCGCGATGATCTTCCAGGAGCCGATGACGGCGCTCAACCCGGTGTTCACGGTGGGCGATCAGGTGGCCGAGGTGGCGCGAATCCACGCCGGTGCCTCGCGGGCCGAGGCATGGAAGCGCGCCGTCGAGATGCTGGATCGTGTGGGCATCCCGGCCGCCCGCGAACGCGCCCGGGAATATCCGCACCAGCTGTCGGGCGGCATGCGGCAGCGCGTGATGATCGCCATGGCGCTCGTGATGCAGCCCGCGCTGCTGATCGCCGACGAGCCCACCACCGCGCTCGACGTCACGATTCAGGCGCAGATTCTCGAGTTGCTCGCCGAGCTGCAGCAGCAGTTCGGTATGTCGGTGCTGCTCATCACGCACGACTTCGGCGTGGTGGCCGAGACCGCATCGCGGGTGATCGTGATGTACGGCGGCGAAGCGGTGGAGGAAGCGCCGGTGCGAGAGCTGTTCGCGCGGGCGCACCATCCGTACACGCGCGGGCTGCTGGCGGCCATGCCGCGGCTCGGGGCGTCGCGCGAGCGGCTGCAGACCATTCCGGGCGCCGTCCCGGCGCCCACCGCCTGGCCCGCCGGCTGCCGATTCCGCGACCGGTGCGCCTCGGCGTGGGAGCGGTGCGAGCGCGAGCATCCGGCGATCGTCAGCGTGGGCACCGATCACGCGTCGCGCTGCCACCTGGCGGCGGAGCCCGACCGGCGCGCGAGCGACGGGACGCCGTTGCGCGCGGAGGTCGGATGAGCGCGTCCGGTGCCGCCAACGGCACGCCGCTGGTCGAGGTTACCGACCTGCGGAAGCATTTCGCCAGGCGCCGCGCGTTGTTCGGCCCGCCACCGGAGCCGGTACGGGCCGTGGACGGCGTATCGTTCACCATCCGGGCCGGCGAGACGCTGGGGCTGGTGGGCGAGTCGGGGTGCGGCAAGACGACGACCGGGCGGGCGGTGCTCCGGCTCATCGAGCCGACCAGCGGACGCGTGCGCTTCGACGGGCAGGATGTGCTGACCATGGGCGCCGCCGAGCTGCGGCGGCTGCGGCGCCGGATGCAGATCGTGTTCCAGGATCCCTTCTCGTCGTTGAATCCACGCATGACCATCGGCGCCATCGTGCGCGAAGGGCTCACCATCCATCGCCTGGCCGAGGGCGCGGCCGCCGACCAGCGGGTGAAGCAGCTGCTCGAGGAGGTGGGCCTGCGTCCGGAATATGCGTCGCGCTATCCCCACGAGTTCTCCGGCGGGCAGCGGCAGCGCGTGGGGATCGCGCGCGCGCTGTCGGTGGAGCCGTCGTTCATCGTGTGCGACGAGCCGGTGTCGGCCCTCGACGTGTCGGTGCAGGCGCAGGTGGTCAACCTGCTGCGTGATCTGCAGCGCGACCGCGGGCTCGCGTACCTGTTCATCGCCCACGACCTGGCCGTCGTGGAACACATCGCCGACCGGGTGGCCGTGATGTACCTGGGCCACATCGTGGAACTCGCCGCGGCGCGCGATCTCTACCGCGAGCCGCTGATGCCGTACACCCAGGCGCTGCTGTCGGCGGTGCCGGTGCCCGATCCGGACGCCGGTCGCGACCGGATCATTCTGCAGGGCGACGTGCCGTCGCCGGCGCATCCGCCCTCGGGATGCGTGTTCCACCCGCGCTGCCAGCATCCCGCCAAGGACGCGGCGTGCACCAAGATCGTGCCGCCGCTGGAAGAGAAGGCGCCCGGCCATCTGGCCGCCTGCATCAAACAGTCGCCCACCACGGTCACGTGGGCGCAGCAGCGCGAGGTCGGGGCCACTCACGAGCCCGGCCGGTATCTTCCCATCCATTCGCCCACCGCCTGAACCCGCCACCCACCACCTGGAGTCACGTCGTGCCCCCAGATTCCCCGGTCGCCGCTGCCCACGACGGGCTGCCCATTGCCCCGAGTGATCGCTCCTTCTTCGGCCACCCGCGCGGCCTGTCGACGCTCTTCTTCACGGAGATGTGGGAGCGGTTCAGCTACTACGGGATGCGGGCCTTCCTCATCCTGTACATGGTACATGTACTCGGATTCGGCGATGCACACGCCGGCTCGGTGTACGGCACGTACGCCGGCAGCGTGTGGGCCGCCACGATCTTCGGCGGCATCATCGCCGACCGCTGGCTGGGCCAGTACAAGAGCGTGCTCTACGGCGGCATCATCATCGCCATGGGGCACTTCACACTGGTGTTCCATCCCCTGCCCTTCTTCTACGCGGGGTTGTCGCTGATCGTCATCGGCACGGGCCTGCTCAAGCCGAACGTGAGCGGCATCGTCGGATCGCTGTATGAGACCAACGACGCACGGCGCGATGCCGGATTCTCGATCTTCTACATGGGCATCAACCTGGGCGCCGCGATCGGGCCATTCATCGCCGGCTACTTTGCGCAGGAGGTCAACTGGCACCTCGGCTTCGCCTGCGCGGGCGTGGGGATGACGTTCGGGCTCATCCAGTACGTGCGTGGACGGCGCCATCTGCAGCCCGCCATCGAGCGGCTCGACCGGCAGCGGCGTGCGACCGCGGCGGCCCACGAGGCGTCGATGAAGCGCCAGGCCGACAATCCCGGCAGCGCCGCGACGAACGACTCCGGCGACCGCACCTTCTGGGGCTTCACCACGGTCGAATGGAAGCGGCTGGCGGCCATGGGCGTGTTCTTCGCGTTTGCCGCGGTATTCTGGGGCGCGTACGAGCAGGCCGGATCGACCCTCAACCTGTTCGCCGATCGCTACACGCACAGCGAGATCCTGGGCTTCAGCTTCCCGTCGAGCTGGTTCGTCTCGGTTCAGGCAATCTTCGTAATTCTGCTCGCGCCTGCGTTCGCGTGGTTGTGGATGTGGCTCGGCAAGCGGGAGCCGTCGACGCCAACCAAGTTCGCCGCCGGGCTGTTCTTCATCGGCATGTCGTTCGTACTCCTGCTCATCCCGGCCTACCATCTGCAGGGGTCACCCGACATTCGCGTCGCCCCGTTCTGGCTCATCGGCTGCTATTTCATCCAGGAACTCGGCGAGCTGTCACTCTCTCCCGTCGGGCTTTCCGTGTTCACGAAGCTCGCACCGGTCAAGATCGTGGGTATGATGCTCGGCGTCTGGTTCCTGGCCGATGCGGTCGGCAACAAGGTCGCCGGCTACGCCGCGGGGTTCATTTCCTCGGCGCCTCTTCCCCAACTGTTCGGCACGATCGCCGCTGTCTGTCTCGGCGCGTCCGTGATTGCGACGTTGATGATCAAGCCGGTGCAGAGATTGATGGGCGGCGTGCACTAGGCGGGCGCAACGGGGGCGCGGCGCCTGCTCCCGCGCTCCCGGGATTCCGCCCGGCTCCGCAAGGCTTGGACGCGCGGCCCGCGAGACGCGCTGGCCCCTTCCCCGCCGTTTCGGTCCCGCGCCGTTCATGCCCTGCGCCGTTCATGCCCTGCGTAGTCTCGGCCCTGCGTAGTCTCGGCCCTGCGTAGTCTCGGTCCTGCGTAGTCTCGGTCCTGCGCCGTACCGGCCCTGCGTAGTTTCGGCCCTGCGCCGTTTCGATCCGTCGCCGTTTCTCAGTTCGCCGTTACGGCCAGTTGAATAGACTTGCTGGTACACTCCGCTCCCTCGCGATCGCCACGTCCCGGGGCTCCCGCCAGAACCCGGTGGACTGGTCGTTGCGCGAGATGCGGAGGGCCAGCCGGAGTCCGCGCCCGGGGACGTTCGGCAGCGCGATGTCGAGGCGCCACGTCCGCGCGGAGCGCGATGGCACGGCCGCCAGCAGGCTGATGCCGGCCGAAAAGCGCACCGGCGTGGTCGAGCCGAACGGCACGTCGCCGGCCCACAGCCGCCCGGCGTCGGCGAAGAACGCCACGCCCAGATCGGCCACGCCCTGGCCCACCGAACCGAGCAGCAGCCGGTCCTCCACGCGCATGATCGCCCGCCGGCCGCCCTGCTCCACGCCTTCGGGCATGCCCCGGATGCCCCCATCGGTGCCGGCCAGCGTGACGCGAAACGGCACCCGCACGCGCCATCCCCCGCCCCATTCGAGCGAGGTGACGACCATGTGCGCCTGCCCCGTGCGCTGATGCCATGCCAACCGTCCGCTGCTGAGGATGCCGTCCCACGGGGCGCGGGTGTCCGGACGCCGCGCCTCGGCCTCGACCTGTAGGCGGATGGCCGACTCGGCGCTGGCTTCCCCGGCATACAATTCGCCGCCCACGAGCACGTCATGGTCGCGCGAGCCCAGAAGGCCGGCGCCTTTCCCGATCAGCGCCCCGACCTCGATCCCCGTCGGCACATCCTCGACGTTGCGCAGCCCCTCGAAACCCGTGGTGCGCACGTAGCGAAGGTTGCGATACCCCAACAGCGCGTTCAGCCGGGACGTGGTATGGGACGCGTAGCGCCCATCCAGCGGGAATGCAGGGTCGGGACTCGTGCCGCGGGCGGAGATCAGGATCGGCGCTGTTCCCGCGTACGCCGTCTCGTGCGAGACCGAGACGCCGACCAGCGCCAGGCGGCCCGGGGGACCGATGCGGGCGAGCCCCCCGATGTCCGCATAATCGCGGCTCAGCAGATCGGCATGCGTGCTCCCCGCGGCGTCGACGAACCGGACGTAGTCGTCGGAGCGACCGCGCTGCACGCGCCAGGCAACGCGTTGCAGGTCGGTGAGGAAGGGCCGCTGCACGTCGAAGTGGTATTCACCACCGAGCGGGGCCCGCGCCAGGCGCGCCGTCGCCTGATAGGGCTGCCCGAGAAACTGATAGTCCGTCACGCCGAACGAATAGCCGTCCCGCAACCCCGACTCCTGCCACCAGCGGCCGGCGAGGTACACGCCCTCGCCTCCGGCGTTCGCGTCGCCCACCCGCAGGCCGGTGAACAGCGGCGCCTTCGCCTTCAGCGTCGCACTGAACACCGCCGCCACTTCGTCGATCGTCTGCACGTCCAGCGCGACCCCACCCGAGTCGGAGGGAACCACCGTGATCGAGGCATCGGCCAGGAAGGGCTGGGCCCGCAGGATGTGCGCCGACTCCGCCCGCCGGAGTTCCGAACACCGGTCCCCGACGTGCAACAGGAGAAAGCGAGAGATCACGTCGGGCTGGGTGGTGGTGTGCACGGCCCGCGCGACTTCCGACACCACGGGAATCCGGCGCAGGCCGGCCACGGTGGGCGCCCGCGAGGTGATCGTGATGGCATTGATGCGCTGGCCGTTGCAGGGAACCTGAGGCTGGTCCGCCTGCGCACGCGCCGCCCCGGCCCACCCTCCCCACAGCACGCAGGCCGTGACGCACGCGACCGACCCGCGCATCCTAGGGCGACTTCCCCATGCGCCGCTTGAGTTCCTCGAGACGCCGCTGCGCCTCCTCGTCGCGCGACGCCCGCGCGTGGGCACGGGCGAGCGCATCGAGTTCTTCGCGCGTCGCCTCGCCCGTCTCCTGCGCCAACGGGTCGGCCCCCGCGCCCACGCCCGCTCCCGCCGTGGACGCCGGCGGCACGGCCCCAATGGCGTGGCGCTTGAATTCGGCGTTCATCTCGGCGAGTTCCTGCTCGGCGAGCGCAACCTCACGCTCCTGCGCGTCCAGTTTGCGCTGCAGCACGTCCAACCGCTCGGTGTGGAGTGTTTCGTACTTCGTGGCGAGCTCCACGGTTTCCTGATCGTGGATCCCCTCGGCCAGCGCCTTCCGGCGTTGCACCGTGGCCAACTCGCGCCGTTCGGTCTCCAGCCGGCGCCGGGTGACGTCGAGTCCCGAACGGAGATCCTCCACGCCGAGCTTCGCGTGCACCAGCGAATCCTTCATGCGCGCCAGCACGTCGCGGCGCTCCTCGGGCCGCGTGGCCCGCTCCATGAGGTCGTTCAGCGACTGACGAAGGGACTCGAACACAGGGCACCTACGGGAATTGGCAGATCGGCGTTTCGGATGCTGTGGTCGCGAGGCTCACGACTGGCGCGCCCGCCGGCTGGCCCGATAGGATACGCAGGTTCGCCGCACCGTCGCAACCGAACGGACACCACGGATATCCATGCCCCGCCCCGATCGCGATTCCCCGGCCATAGTGGCCCTGACGACGACCACCGAGATCGTGCGCGAGTTGCCCCGCGTGCGGGTGAACCAGCGCTACACCGACGCCCTCGTGCGCTCAGGCGTGCTGCCCGTGGCCGTGCCCCCCCTCGATCCGGACGCGGCCGATGCCCTGCTCGACCGCATGGACGGCCTGGTGCTCACCGGAGGCGAGGACGTGGAATCGCGCCTCTACGGGGCGGCGCCTCATCCCAAGGCCGAGGCGCCCAATCCCGAGCGCGATCGTTGGGAAATCGCGCTCGCCCGTGCCGCGCGCGACCGCCAGGTGCCCACCCTGGCCATCTGCCGCGGCGTGCAGATCGTCAACGTCGCGTTCGGCGGTTCGCTGATCCAGGACATCGCCAGTGAATGCGGCGGCGCCCTCCGGCACACGCGGGAAGACGTCCGCGCCACGCGCGTTCATGCCGTGGAGGTGGAACCGGCCTCGCGCCTCGCCCACGCGCTGGGTGCCGAGCATATCATGGCGAACTCACTCCACCACCAGGCCATCGCACGCCCCGGCGACGGGCTCCGAGTGGTCGCACGGGCCGAGGACGGCATCGTGGAAGCCGTGGAATGGCACACCGACGACTGGTGGATGCTTGGCGTGCAGTGGCATCCGGAAGAACTCGACGACGGCCCCGAACCGTGGGACCGCGCGCTCTTCGCTGCCTTCGCGGCGGCGGTCAGTGCGTCCAGCGCCAGCGCGTTTCGTCCCGTACGCGGCGCATGAGGCGCTCCGGCGTATTCACGTTGGGAAAGAGCAGCGCGTCGCTGAATGCGGTGAGCGCGAGACGCAGCGTGACGAACCGCTCCGCCATCGTGGCGTACAGCTCCGCCATGCCCTGGTCGCGCGCCGAGGGATGTTCGGCCGCCATCGCGAATCCGCGGCGGCCCATCTCTTCGTAGTACTCCAGGTGGGGGCCGCCCCGCCGCCACCGGCGGTGTTCGATGTGGTCGGCGAACAACCCGCTCAGCCACAGCGCATAGTTCCCGAGATGCACCCGCACGAGATAGCTGCGCCGTGCATCGGGACTCTCGGCATCGCGCAGCATGGCAGCCAGCGTGTCGTAGATCTCGTCGTCGGCCTCGCCGCACCGCTCGGCGCGGCCGCGCTGTCCGAACGCCAACACCACCGCCGCCGTGTAGTCGCTCAGCACCGGGTCATCCTCTCCCAACCGGCAGAGCACCGACCGCAGCATCACGTAGGTGAGCAGGCGCAGCGACGCGAGCGCCGCCATCGGCTCCTGCCGCAACGCTTCCGGCAGGCGCGGGTGATCGAGGACGGCATTGATGCCCTCGTTCGCCAACCGCGTCTGCAGTTCGCGCTCCTCCGCCTCCCCCGATCCGTGCGCCACGAGCCGGATGGCCAACTGCGCGTCGTCGCGCGTCATGCGCTGCCGAGTGTCCGGTTGAATCATCGCCGAGCCTCCACCGTGGGGTCGTCCACTGGCCTCTGTCGTATAACTCGGTGAATGCCCATTCGGTAACACGTCTTGCATAGCACTCTGAAGCGCCGAGTGCTGACGACAGAACGGGCGCGGGAGGCAAACGCTCCCACGCCCGCTTCCGCGCCCTGCCGTCCGTGTCGCCGGTGACCGGCGACACATCCGCCGTCATTTCGGACGCGTCGTCCGGTTGGCCACGGTCAGGCCCACGTCCATGATCAGACCGTCCACGAGCGCCATCTTCACGTAGCTGATCTTGTCGGGCGAGTCGGTGACTTTGTGGTAGTCGGCGTGCAGACCCGTGGTGAAGAAGAGCACGGGAATTCCCTTGCGCGCGTAGTTGTAGTGGTCGCTCCGGTAGTAGAACCGCTCGGGATCGTTCGGGGAGTCGTACGACCGGTTGAATTGGAACGGCTGCGACGCGGATGCGTTCACCGAATCCAGGATCGCCCCCAGCACGCGACTCTGACCGCCGGGCGCCGAGCCGGGACCGATGACGTACAACTCGCGGGGCGCGTTACGGCCCACCATGTCGGCGTTCAGCTGGGCGACGATCGAATCGATCGGCACCGTGGGATGGTCCGTGAACCAGGTGGAGCCGAGGAGGCCCTTCTCCTCACCCGTATGCCAGACGAAGAGCAGCGAGCGGCGGTGGGGCTGCGCGCGAACGGCGCGGGCGATCGCCAGCATCGACACGCTCCCCGAGCCGTCGTCGTCGGCCCCGTTGGCGATCGAATCGGGCGACATCCCCGACTGAATGCCGATGTGATCGAGGTGCGCCCCGAACGCGACGTAGCTCTCGCGGAGCGCCGGATCGCCGCCGCGTGATACGGCCACCACGTTGTATCCCGTCACCGGCACCGTGCGCGTGTCGACGTGCGCGGTGAACGTGGCGTGCAGATCCTGCGGGTGGTCGTCCGCCGGCCAATCGCGGGGCAACATCGGAGATCCCGGCGTGGCCAGGCCGAGAAGGATCAACGGGAACACGCGCATCTTGTCGGTGGGCTCCGGCGCGCCGCTGCGAATCGAGACCGCCCGCAGCAGCCCGGGGCCGGCCTGGTCGAACAGCTCGCGGGTCTCCGGGGTCATGAGGATCACGACCGCGGCCGGACGCGACGGCAGGACGGCCTGCACGAGCAGCTGCAGGGCAGCCTGCGAGTTGTACGTCGCGCGGGTGGCCGAGTCCGCGCCCGGGGGGGCGCCGTGCACGATCACGAGCACCTTCCCCTGCACGTCGAGCCCGGCGAGGTCGTGCCGCCCCAGCGCCGCGTCGTCGATCCCGTACGCGCCGAACACCAGATCGCCGCTCGCCTGCAGCCGGGCGAAGGCGCCGGGCCCCAGCGTCGTCAGGGGCAGGAGATCGGCGCCGAGCCGGAGCGGCGTGACGGCGCCGTCACGCTCCACGGTGAATCGCGTGGAGGCCAGGATGTCGTGCCGCGCCAGCGGCACGCGCTGATAGAAGCCGCTGTCGCCGGCCGGCTCGAGCCCCAGCACTGCCAGACGCCGCGCGATGAAAACGGCGGCTCGTGTGGCATCGGGCGTCCCCGTCTCGCGACCGCGCATCGAGTCGTCGGCGAACGCGTACAGGTCGCGCCGCAATTCCGCCGGCGTGATGGTCGTCGATCGCGACGCCACGCCGTCGGAACGTGCGGCGGCCGGCGCCTCGGCACCCGGCGGCGCGACGCCACTTGTTCCCGAGGCGCACGCCGCGGTGACCAGTGCAAGCGCGAACGACCATGGCCGCATGATTATCTCCGAGTCGGGGGGAACAGGCGGAGCGCCGGGGCGTAGCAATTCACACACCCTACAGTGGCGCCGCCATGCCGGTCAAGCGGCGCTGCCGTCGCGGTGGTGCGGGTCGGATCGCCCGCACCCCTTCCCGCTCCACTCCGGCCGTCTAGGTTACCCTGGACTTCACCTTCATCCGCCAACGATCCGTGCTCTACGTCTGCATCCCGGCGTTCAACGAAGCCCCGACCATCGGCCTCCTGCTCTGGCGCATCCGGAAGGTGTTCCAGCAGTACTCGCGCGAGCATGAGGTGGTGGTGTTCAACGACGGCAGCACCGACGACACCGTCGAGGTGCTGAAGCCGTACCACGACGTCCTGCCGCTCACGGTCATGGGTGGCCGGGAGCACGTGGGCTACGCCGCGGCGCTCGATGCATTGGCGCGCACCGTGTCGCGCCGCACGCGGTATCCGCGCCGCGACGCGATGATCACGCTGCAAGCCGATTTCACCGACCCGCCGGACCACCTGCCCGAATTGGTGAAGCGCTTCGAAGGTGGCGCCGATCTGGTAGTCGCCGAGCGGTCGCCGGCCATTCTGCCCACACCGGCCCGGCGGCTGCGCCGCGTCGCGCCGTGGATTCTTCGCCCCTTTCCGACCGTCCCCGGTGTCACCGATCCGTTCGGCTCCCTGCGGCTGTATCGCATCGCCCTGATCCGCGATCTGCTCGCCGAGGCCGGCGACACGCCCATCGTGCAGGCGGAGGGGTGGGGCGCGAACGCCGAGTTCCTGGTGCGGGCCGCGCAGTTCGCCCGGCGCGTCGAGACCGTGGCGCTCGACGCCCGCTACGACCTGCGGCCGCGCGAGAGCCGGGTCCGTCCCTGGAACGACGCCCTCAGCCTGTACCGCACGGCGCGGACGCTGCGCGCGCGGGGGCCGGCCCCGTCGTGATGCAGGTGGCGCGCCGAATTGCCGTCGCCCTCGCGACGCTCGGCGCGCTTGCCGGCAGCGACGGGGTCCCGCCTGCCGGCCCCACCGCCGACCCGACGCTCCGCGTTCCGCCAATCCCCGCCGTCACGCCGGTCGGGGTGCACGATTCGGCCGGACCGGCCGATACCCACGTGCCGTTCCGCGTCGGCGAGCGCCTGGACTACGACGTGATGTTCGGCCCGCTCCTCGTCGGCACCGGCAGCTTGCAGGTGGATCCCATGGACACGGTGCGCGGGATGCGTGCGTGGCACACGACCTTCACGGTCAAGGGCGGGACGTTCTTCTATCAGGTGGACGACCGTCTCGAGAGCTGGTTCGCCCCGCGCGGCCTCTTCGCACTTCGCTTCCGCGAATCGCTCCGCGAAGGCGGACACAACCGCGACCATCAGTTCGAGATCTTCCCCGAACGGAAACGCTTTTCCGAAGACGGGGGACCGCTGGAGCCATCGGTGGCTGCACCGCTCGACGACGGTTCCTTCCTGTACTTCGTGCGGACCATCCCCCTCGTGGTCGGGCACGAGTACGCGTTCTATCGGTACTTCCGTCCCAACCGGAACCCGGTCCGGCTCGCCGTGCTGCGCCGCGAACGTATCACCGTCCCCGCAGGAACCTTCAACGCCATCGTCGTCCGGCCAACCATCATGACCGGCGGCATCTTCTCCGAAAACGGACAGGCCGAGGTCTGGCTCTCGGACGATTCCAGCCGCATGATGCTGCAGATGAAATCGAAGCTCTCGTTCGGGTCGCTCGATCTGTATCTTCGTAAGTACAGCAAGTAGGCGGGTGCGCCGGCAGCCCGGTTCGTGGCCGGCATCGCCACACGCCGAGCGAGATCCCAACCGAGCCGACCTACCGACCTACCGACCTACCGTCTTCTTCATGGAATACGACGAAGCCAACCTGCGCGACATCCGCACCGTGCCCGTGGCGCGCCGTCCGAACAAGGTGCGCGCCGAAGAGTTCGCGCATCCGCCGGGCGACGAGCGCTCGTTTCGCGCATTTCTCGACGCGCTTCCCGACGTACTCGTGGCCCGCGACTTCAAGCGCGTGGTCCACGCCATTGCCGAGGCCAAGCGGCGCGACCGCGGCGTGGTACTCATGCTCGGCGGCCACGTGGTCAAGACGGGCCTCGCTCCGCTGCTCATCGACCTCATGCGCCGCGGTATCGCCACGCACGTGGCGATGAACGGATCGGCCGCCATCCACGACTACGAGATCGCCCGCTTCGGCGCCACGTCGGAAGACGTCGCCGCCGGCCTCGCGAACGGCACCTTCGGCATGGCCGACGAGACGGGCCGCGGCATGAACGAGGCATTCATCCACGGCCGGGAACGCGGCATGGGCATGGGTGAGGCATTGGCCGACGCGCTCGAGGGCGAGCCCGACCTCGCACATCCCGAGCTGAGCATCGTGCTCAACGCGCACCGGCTCGGGGTGCCCGCCACGGTGCACGCTGCCATCGGTGCCGAGATCATTCACCAGCATCCGGCAGCCGACGGCGCCGCCGTCGGCGACACGAGTCACCGCGATTTCCGGCGTCTCGCCGCGTCGCTCCTCCGCCTCGATGACGGCGGCGTCGTACTCAATCTGGGCAGCGCCGTCATCATGCCGGAAGTCTTCCTGAAGGCCCTGACCATCGCCCGCAATCTGCACGACGGCAGACCCCAGGGATTCGTGAGCTGCGACCTCGACATGCAGCGGCACTACCGTCCGCGCGTCAACGTCGTGCAGCGGCCGACGCTCCAGAGCGGCGCGGGCTACGAGATCACGGGACACCACGAGATCATGGTGCCGCTGCTGGTCTGGGCGGTGGTGGACGAACTCGACCGCTCGACTGCGACCGGCTGAGCGGCTGATCCGGCAGCGGCAGGGATCGCGCCCACCTACAACGACGGCGGACGCAGCGATACTCCGCTACGTCCGCCGTCTACTACGCGCTGCGCGATTCCGGGCGCGCCGCGCGTTTCGCCTACGCCGCTGAGCTCCCCGACCAACGTTCGCGCAACTTGCGCGCCGTTCCGGGACTGACGATGCGAATGACCAGGTACAGCCCGGCGCCGATCACGGCGATCCAGATGGCCTTGATCAGCAGCCACGCCAGCAACCCGAACAACACACCGAACAGCCCGAAGGCGAGCTTCAATACGAACAGCCCCGCCAGCGCGAACAGCCCAACCATGAAAATCGTTCGAAGCATCGACCCATCCCCCTTGGCACCACGCCCGCCGGGCGCCGATAAACCATAACACTCCAGACGCCGTCCTTGCCACCAGCGTCTTCCTGCCTCCCGTACGCAGTGCGACAGGGCGAGTTTCGCGGGCCGGCCAGACAGCGGGTAACCGGTTAAATTGAGACTTGCGAGTTATGGATTCCTACCGCTCCTGCGAGCCACGCTCTAGATTCAGCGGCGCACTTCAACCTCTACGGATCCAATGGGCGAAGCCCTTTACCAGATAATGGGTAGACACCGTGCCGAACCGCTTCCGGCACGAAAGCCGTCGTGGCTCAAGGTTCGGGCCCCGGGCGGCGGGAACTACCTGAATCTGAAACATCTGATGCGCGATCTCGACCTCCACACCGTGTGTGAGGAGGCCCACTGCCCGAACGTCGGGGAGTGCTGGGAGCATGGGGCCGCCACCTTCATGATTCTCGGCGACGTGTGCACCCGGAACTGCGCGTACTGCGCCGTCGCCCATGGGCGTCCGCCCAAGTACGATCCCAGCGAGCCGGAGCGCGTTGCACGGGCCGCGGTGGAGATGAAGCTGCGCCACGTGGTGCTCACGTCGGTGGACCGCGACGACCTCCCCGACTTCGGTGCCTGGGCATTCGCCGAGACCATTCGACTGATCAAGGCGGCCAGCCCCGACACCTCCGTTGAAGTGCTCGTTCCCGACTTCCAGGGCAACGAGGACTCCATCCGCACGGTGCTGGAAGCGAGTCCGGACATCTACAACCACAACACCGAAACGGTGCCGCGCCTCTACAAGCGTTGCCGCCCCGGCGGCCGCTACGCCCGGGTGATGGAGATCTTCCGGACCTCCAAGCGGCTGGCACCGCACATCCCGACCAAGACGGGCATCATCCTCGGCATGGGCGAGACGCTCGAGGAAGTGGAAGCCGTGATGCAGGACCTGCGCGAGGTGGACGTCGACATCCTCACGCTGGGGCAGTACCTACGGCCCTCCGACGGGCATATTCCGCTCGATCGCTACGTGACGCCCGAGGAGTTCCGCCGGCTGCGCGACGCCGGCATGGCCATGGGCTTCCGCCATGTGGAGTCCGGCCCGCTGGTTCGATCGAGTTATCACGCCTGGGAACAGGTTCAGGCGGCCGGAGTCTGAAGCCATACGAGTATCCCCCCGAAAACGCGTTTTTCAGTTCATACTCATAAGATCATCCGATCTCACAGTCTGAGTCCAATGGCTACCAAGAAGAAAACCGAGTCGAAATCCGACGCCGCGCTGCATCAGGAACTGCTCCAGAGCATGCTCCTTCAACGCCGCTTCGAAGAGCGGGCCGCCGAGGCCTACGCGCTCGGGAAGATCGGCGGCTTCTGCCATCTGTACGTCGGCCAGGAGGCGGTGAGCACCGGCACCCAGTCGGTCCTGCGCCCCGACGACTACGTGATCACCACCTATCGCGACCACGGCCAGGCACTCGTCCGCGGCATCACTCCGCGCGCCGTGATGGCCGAGCTGTTCGGGCGCGTGGACGGGTGCGTGCACGGCAAGGGCGGCTCGATGCACATGTTCGACAAGGGCCTGAACTTCCTCGGCGGCCACGGCATCGTGGGCGGGCACATCCCGATCGCCACCGGCGTGGGTTTCGCCATCAAGTACCGGGGCGGCGATCAGGTGTGCGTCTGCTTCATGGGCGAGGCGGCCGTGAACGGCGGCGCGTTCCACGAGTCGCTGAACATGGCCGGCCTCTGGAAGCTGCCGGTGGTGTACGTGATCGAGAACAACCGCTACGGCATGGGCACCGCCATCGAACGCGCCTCGTCGATCAAGGACCTCTACAAGCGCGGCGCGTCGTACAACATTGCCGACGACACGGTGGACGGCCAGGACGTGCTCGCCGTGCGCCGGACCATGGCCCAGGCCGTCGAGCGCGCACGCAGCGACCAGACGGCCTCGCTCATCGAAGTCCAGACGTATCGCTACGTCGGCCATTCGATGTCGGACGCCGCCAGCGGCACGTACCGCACCAAGGCGGAACTCGAGGAATACGAGAAGCGGGACCCCATCAACCTCTTCCGCGCCGTGATGCAGAAGGAAGGCAGTCTCACCGACGCCGACTTCGAGAAGATGGACGAAGACACGAAGGCGGTGATCCAGGACGCCTGGGACTTCGCGGACAACAGCCCCGAACCGCCCATCGAAGCGCTGTACGAGCACGTCCTCGCCGAGAGCGAGTCCGACGTCATGGTGGAGGCCTGAGCCGATGCCCATCATCACGTATCGCGACGCACTGCACGACGCACTGCAGGAGGAGATGCAGCGGGACGACCGCGTGTTCCTGATCGGCGAGGAAGTGGGCGTCTACAACGGCGCGTACAAGGTCTCCAAGGGACTGCTCGAGGAATTCGGCGAGATGCGCGTGGTCGATACGCCGATCACCGAACTCGGGATTCGCCGGCCTCGGCGTGGGCTCGGCCATGGTCGGTCTCCGCCCGATCGTGGAGTTCATGACCTGGAACTTCGCCCTCCTCGCGCTCGACCAGGTGGTGAACGTCGCCGCCAAGATGCTCTACATGTCCGGCGGCCAGTTCAACATCCCCATCGTGTTCCGCGGACCGAATGGCGCGGCGCTCCAACTCGCCGCCCAGCATTCGCAGGCGTGGGAGTCGTGGCTCGCCCACATTCCGGGGCTCAAGGTCATCGCGCCCGGCACTCCGTACGACGCCAAGGGCATGCTCAAGAGCGCGATTCGCGACGAGAACCCGGTGTGCGTGCTCGAAGGCGAGATGCTCTACAACATCAAGGGCGAGGTGCCGGACGGCGAGTATCTGGTGCCGCTCGGCAAGGCCGACCTGAAGCGCGAGGGCGAGCACTGCTCGATCATCACCAGCGGCAAGATGGTGCACGTGGCCCTCCAGGCCGCCGAACGCCTTGCCAAGGACGGCATCAACGTGGACGTGGTCGACCTCCGGACCGTGCGCCCGATGGACGTCGAGGCGATCGGGGAGTCGGTGAAGAAGACCAATCGGGCCGTCGTGCTCGAGGAAGGGTGGGAGATTGCGGGCATCGGCGCGCAGGTGGTGGATTACATCCAGCGCGATTGCTTCGACTACCTGGACGCCCCCGTGATTCGGGTGCACCAGGCCGACGTGCCGATGCCCTACGCGAAGAATCTCGAAAAGGCGGCCAAGCCCGACGCGGCCAAGACCATCGCCGCCGTCCGGAAGGTCATGTATCTCGACTGAGTGGTCGGGGGCGGCAGCCCCCGATCCGAGCATCCCATTACCTGGTGTAGTCATGGCAACGAAAGTCTTCATGGAAGCGCTCTCTCCCACCATGGAGGAGGGACGCCTCGTCAAATGGCTGAAGAACGAAGGCGACGCCGTGAAGAGCGGCGACGCGCTGGCCGAGGTCGAAACCGACAAGGCGATCATGGAACTGGTCGCGCGCGGCGACGGCATCCTCCGCAAGCGCCTGGCGCAGGAGGGCGACGCGCGGCCGGTGGGGTCGCTGGTCGGCGTGATCGCGGCCGCGGACGAGAACATCGATGCTCTGATCGCGGGAGCGGCGACTCCCGCCGCACCAGCTCCGGCACCAGTCGCCGCCGCGTCGACGGCTCCGCCCGCCGCGCCCGCTACGCCGCCCGCCCCGGCCGCGCCGAGCGCAGCGCCCGCGCCCGCCACGGCGCCGGCGCCCACCGGCGACGGCACTGCCCCGCGGTCCTCACCGCTCGCCCGCCGGCTGGCGCGCGAGAACGGCCTCGACCTGGGCATCATCCAGGGGTCGGGCCCCGCGGGACGGATCATCAAGCGCGACGTCGACGCCGCCCTCGCGGGCGGGGCCGCGCGCCCCGCCGTCTCCGCGGGCGTGCCGGCCAGCCGGGAGGGCGACTACCGCGACGTCGCGCTCACCCAGATCCGCAAGACCATCGCCAAGCGCCTGGCCGAGTCCATCGGCCCCGTGCCGACGTTCTATCTCACCGCCGAGTTCGATCTCGAGCGCGTGGCCGAGATGCGGGCCGCCATGGCCCAGATGGGCGACGCCTTCAAGGTCTCGTTCAACGACATCATCCTCAAAGCCGTGGCCACCGGCCTGGCCCAGCATCCCGAGTGCAATGCCCACTGGATGGGCGACCGCATCCGCTATTTCAACCGCGTGCACGTGGGCATGGCGGTCGCCATCGAGGACGGCCTGATCACGCCGGTGATCTTCGACGCCGACCGCAAGTCGCTGCGCGAGATCGCGGCCGAGTCGCGCGACCTCGCCAAGCGGGCGCGCGACCGGAAGCTCCAGCCGCAGGAGTACACCGGGTCCACGTTCTCGGTGTCGAACCTCGGCATGTTCGGCATCGATCAGTTCACCGCGATCATCAATCCGCCCGAAGCGGGGATCCTGGCGGTGGGTGCGGTGGAGGAGAAGCCGGTCGCGGTCGACGGCCAACTGCAGGTGCGCAAGCGCTTGCGGGTGACCATGAGCTGCGACCACCGCGTGATCGACGGCGCCACCGGCGCGAAGTTCCTGCAGACGCTGCGGCGGATGTTGGAGAACCCGCTGATGCTGGTGTACTGAAGACGAGGGGTGAAGCGACGCACCGCCGCTTCACCTCTCATGCTTTCACCCGTCACCCTCCGCCCTTCTTCTTGTTGGCCGGTGGCGGCTCCCGCGTCCAGATCACGATCGCTCCGCACGACTGGGCCTGCGCCGTCTGCAGTTCGACGGGGACCGTGGAGATGGACGTGTACACCTCCAACGCCTCGACGTCGTCGGGTGAGAAGTCGTCCAGATTGCCCGAGTAGTTCATGCTGTGGACGAACATCTGCGGCACGCAGGGCCGCGCCCGCACGAACTGATTGGCGAACACCACGCGCGTGCCCAGACGCGTCCGTTGGATCTCGACGCCCGGCACGCGCCGCAGCAGGTCCGTCATCGACCGGACCTGGGACCGGACGATCTCCTGTCGCGTGAAGTAGACGCCCGAATCGTGGGCGCGGCGCCGCTCGAACGTGCTGAGCCACGGATGGGCCACCGTGTCGACGATGTTCTGCCGCGGCAGTTCGAATGCCACCGGCGAGAGCTCCAGCGTGACCCGTTCGATCCGTCCGGCCCGGAGCCTCGCGGTGAACGTTGCCGGCGCGTAGCCCAGGCGACGCACGGCCAACTGCACCAGGCCAACGGGGATGCTGTCGAACACGAACGTTCCGGAATCGTCCGATACCGCCCGCCGGACGCGTGCCGGAAGCAGCTCGACGGTGGCGCCGGAAATCCGGGCGTTGACGCTGTCCACCACGCGGCCCACGAGCCGGGTGGTGCGTGCCGAATCCTGCGCGCGGCACTCTCCGCGGCCCGCCGATAGCAGCACCGGCACCATCGCCGCGACCACCCACCGCGGCCGCCATCCCCGGACCCTGACGCGCGCTACCGTTGCCGCCATGAGCAAACGCCTCCTCCCTGTACCCTATCGCGGGCCCAAATCGGCGGCAAGCAAGGGGTTGGTAAGTATCCTGGCGGTAGCCCCTCGGGGCGCCAACTCTGTATCTTGTGTCGGCAGGTCCGTTCCTCGACCCTCGCTCCCCTTTTCCGAATCACGAACATGGCATCCTTCGACGTCATCTTCCTCGGCGGCGGCCCCGCCGGTTACGTAGGCGCCATCCGCTGCGCCCAGTTGGGACTCAACACGGCGGTCGTCGAGCGCGAAGGCCTCGGCGGCACCTGCGTCCTCTGGGGGTGCATCCCGGCCAAGGCCCTCCTCGAGTCGGCCTCGATCTCCAACCGCGTGCGCCTGCACGCCGCGGAGTTCGGCGTCACCGTGGGCGACGTGAAGCTCGACTACGGCGTGGCCATGAAGCGCTCGCGCGGCGTCAGCAATCAGAACTCCAAAGGGGTCGAGTACCTCTTCAAGAAGCACAAGATCACCTACATCAAGGGCACCGGGCGCCTGGCGGGCAAGAACACCGTGGCCGTGAAGACGGCCGACGGCAAGGAGGAGAAGCACCAGGCCGCCAAGGCGGTCGTGATCTCCACCGGCTCGCGCGTGCGCGGCCTCCCGCAGATCGGGCTCGAGCTGAACAAGACGACGGTGCTGTCGTCCGACGAGGTGCTCGTGCTCGAGAAGGCGCCGAAGTCGATGATCGTGGTCGGCGCCGGCGCGGTGGGGTGCGAATTCGCCGACGTCTTCAACGCCTTCGGCACCAAGGTCACCATCGTCGAGGTCCTGCCCCGCATCCTCCCCGTGGAGGACGCCGAGGCCAGCGCCGAGGTCGCCCGCGCGTTCAAGAAGCGCGGCATCGACGTGCTCACCGGCGCCAAGATCTCGAACGTGAAGGTCGGCAAGAACTCCGTGACGATGACCGTGGACGTCGGCGGCAAGAAGGAGCAGCTCGACGGCCGACAAGGTGCTGGTGGCCGCGGGCCGGGCGCCGAACGTCGAGGGCATCGGCCTCAAGGAAGCCGGCGTCCAGCTCAACGAGCGCGGCTTCATCAAGATCAACGAGCGAATGGAGACCACCGCCAAGGGCATCTTCGCCATCGGCGACGTGGCCGGTCCCCCGATGCTCGCCCACAAGGGGTCGCGCGAGGGCGTGGTGTTCGCCGAGATCATCGCCGGCCACCACACGCAGGGGATGAACTACAAGAACATCCCCAACGCCACCTACTGTCACCCGGAAGTCGCGTCCATCGGGCTCACCGAGGAGCAGTGCAAGGAGCAGAAGCTCGACTACAAGGTGGGCAAGTTCCCCTTCTCCGCCAACGGCCGCGCCCGCACGTCCGGCGAGACCGAGGGCTTCGTGAAGATCATCCGCGACGCCAAGTACGGGGAGATCCTCGGCGCCCACATCGTCGGCGCGCATGCCACCGAGCTGATCCACGAACTGGCCGTGGCCCGTGAGAACGAGTTCACGGTGGAGGAAGTGGACCTGGCCATCCACGCGCATCCCACGCTTGCCGAGGCGGTCGCGGAAGCGGCCCTCGACTCGATGGGCCGCGTGATCCACATCTGACGCGGCACGTGCCGCGGGCGGCCGACCCATGACATCCGATTCCCAACTCTGGGTCGTCCGCCTCGGCACCATGTCGTACGCCGAGGCGCTGGAGACGCAGCGCGCCGCCGCCCGGGCACGCATTGCCGGCGAGATTCCCGAAGACCTGCTGCTGCTCGTCGAGCATCCGCCGGTGGTCACGCTCGGCCGCTCGGCCAAGGACGCGCACCTGCTCGCGTCTCCCGCGCTGCTCGCGGCGCGCGGCATCGAGCTGTTCGAGGTCGAACGGGGCGGCGACGTCACCTTCCACGGACCCGGCCAGCTGGTGGGCTATCCCATCGTCGACCTCAAGCGCCACAAGCGCGACCTCCACTGGTACCTGCGGCGGGTCGAGGAAGCGCTGATCGCCGGATTGGCCGGTTACGGCATCGCCGGCGGACGGAACGAGGGATACACCGGCGTCTGGACCGGGGGACGCAAGATCGCGTCGATTGGCGTGCACGCCCGCGATTGGGTAACCTGGCACGGGTTCGCGCTCAACGTGTCCACCGACCTCGCGTTCTTCGACCTCATCGTTCCCTGCGGCATTTCCGGAGTCACGATGACGTCGATCGAGCGCGAAACCGGAAGTCCGGCGCCGATGGAGGGCGTGGAGCGCGCGGTGGCCGATGCATTCGGCCGGGTGTTCGACCTCGCAGTCGAGTCCCGCGGCGTCGAGGTGGTGAGCGCGCTCCGGTCGGCGTAACACCCGAGGCGGAACGGCAGTTTCCGGACCATTTGCGGCTCCGCTTAACTTTCGACGTATCGGCCGCCTCTGCGGCCGCACCGCCTCTCTGCCTCGCCGCCTTCTGCCATGCCCCTCCCTACGCACGACGTCCGAACCCGCGACCAGGCCAGGATTCCGCCCGGCCAGACGCGAACCGACAAGTGGCCCGTGCTGCACTACGGCAACGTGCCCGCGGTGGACCTCGCCACCTGGCGATTCGAGATCAGCGGCCTGGTCGAGCAGCCCCGGTCGTGGTCGTTCGACGAACTGCTGGCGCTGCCGCAGGAAGACACGCTCTGCGATATCCACTGCGTCACCCGCTGGAGCCGGCTCGACAACCGGTTCACGGGGGTGCCCGTGCAGACCCTGCTCCGGATGGTGCAGCCCAAGCCCGACGCCGCCTATGTGTTGATCCACGCCGAGCAGGGATTCACCACGAACCTGCCGCTGGCCGACCTCGACCGGCCGGGGAACCTGCTCGCCGCCTATCATGACGGAAAGCCGCTGACTCCCGACCACGGGTGGCCCCTGCGGCTGGTGGTGCCGCACCTGTACTTCTGGAAGAGCGCCAAATGGGTGCGCGGCTTCGAATTCCTGCCCGAGGACGAACCGGGCTTCTGGGAACGCAACGGCTACCACATGCGCGGTGACCCGTGGCAGGAAGAGCGCTACAGCGGATTCGACGTGCAGCAGTGGATGATCAACAAGTTCCGCAACGCCTCGAAGCGATGACCATCCCCCGGCGTCGCTAGCCGAGCGCCATGCCGCGCATCTACCCGCCCCGCCCCCGCGAGATCGCCCCGTCGACTCGCGACCTGCGCGCCGAGTTGAACGAGGAGCAGTACGCCGGCGCCTCGCACGGCACCGGCCCGCTGCTCATCATCGCCGGCGCGGGCACGGGAAAGACGCGCACGCTCGTGTACCGGGTGGCCCACCTCATCGACACCGGCGTGGCCCCCGAACGGATTCTGCTGCTCACCTTCACGCGCCGCGCCGCGGGGGAGATGCTCTCCCGCGCCGAACGGCTGGTGGGCTCCGCCACGGCGCGCGTGAACGGCGGCACGTTCCACAGCGTGGGGCACCGCACGCTGCGCCGGTTCGGCGCCGCCGGCGGTCTCCCCTCCGATTTCACGATCATGGACCAGGGGGACGCGGTCGATCTGATGCAGCTCTCGCGCGCCAACCTGGGGTACGCGCAGAAGTCCAAGCGGTTCCCGAAGAAGGAGACGCTCCACTACATCTACTCCCGGCACATCAACACCGAGCAGGCCATCGACGAGATCCTCTATCAGGATTTCCCGCGGTTCGTGGACTACGTGGACGACATCACGCGGATCTTCGCGGACTACACCTCCCGCAAGACCGACCGCAACCTGGTGGACTACGACGACCTCCTGCTCTTCTGGGCGCTGCTGCTCGAACAATCGCCGGAGCTGGCCGGCCGGATCGCCGGCCAGTACGACCACATCCTCGTCGACGAGTATCAGGACACGAACCTGCTCCAGGCGCGCGTGCTGCGCGGCATGTGCCGCGATCATCAGAACCTGACCGTGGTGGGCGACGACGCGCAGAGCATCTATTCGTTCCGCGGCGCGAACTTCCGGAACATTCTCGAGTTCCCCAAGCAGTATCCGGGCACGCGGCTCGTGGCGCTGGAGCAGAACTACCGCTCCACGCAGCCCATCCTCGACGTCACCAATACGCTGATCTCCCGCGCCGAGGAGCGGTTCACCAAGAACCTCTGGACGGCCCGGGAGGGCGGCGAGAAGCCCTGGCTGGTGACGGCACGCGACGAGCAGCAGCAGACGCGATTCGTCGTCGACCGCGTGCTGGAATTGCACGAGATGGGGACGCCGTTGCGTGAGATCGCGGTGCTCTTCCGCGCCGGCTACATGAGCGCCGATCTCGAGATCGAGTTGACCAACCGGAAGATCCCGTTCGAGAAATGGGGCGGGCTCAAGTTCCTCGAGGCGGCGCACGTGAAGGACGTGCTTGCCTTCCTGCGCGTGGCGGACAACCCGCGCGACGAGGTGAGCTGGTACCGGATCTTCATGTTGATGCCGGGCATCGGCGACGTCACGGCGCGCTCGATGATCGAGAACATGGCCGAGCGGTCGTGGGATCCCGACGCGTTCACCCACTTCGTGCCCCCGCCGCGGGCCCGCGACGCGCACCAGTCGCTCGCCCGCCTGCTGCGCGTGCTCACCAGGGCCGGCGACGACGCGTCGGGGCTCGGCGAACAGATCGACGCCATCCGCCAGCTCTACGACGGGATCCTCCGCGAGCGATACGACCGCCCCGAACCGCGCCTGGCCGACCTCGACCAGCTCCGTACGATCTCGGCGGGCTATCCGAGCCGCGGGGCGTTCCTGGCGGCGCTGGCGCTCGACCCGCCCTCCAGCACGCAGGACCTGGCCACCGGCTCCTCCGAGTCGGACGACGACGCCCTGATCCTGAGCACGGCGCACTCGTCCAAGGGCAAGGAGTGGGACGCCGTGTTCGTGATCTGGGCGGTGGACGGCTGGTTCCCGCTGGCCAGGGCCGCCGAGAGCGACGACGAACTCGAGGAGGAGCGGCGGCTGATGTACGTGGCGATGACGCGCGCCAGGAACCACCTGGCGGTGAGCTATCCGCTCAACGTGTATTCGTCGCGCCGGAGCATGGACTACTCCATGGATCAGCTCTCCCGGTTCGTGGACCGGGGCGTGCGCGAGCAGATGGAACGCGTGGTGCTCGGCGAGGACGACAAGCCCGACGCCACGGCGGCGCCCGCGGTTCCGGAATCGCCCATCGACCTCCGGGCGCTACTGCTCGGCCGGTTCTCTCGTGGGAGCGGCGGTGGCAGCGGCGGCCCCCCGGACGGGAGCGCCGGCGGCAGCGGATCCGGTGGGGGCGGCGGCGCCTCCTCCGGCTGACACCCAGTCGCGCACCGCGCCGAAGGGATCGTCGGGGCGCGACTTGGCGAGCGCGATGATGCGCGCCACGGCCCGCTTCACGTCGCGGCCCTCGCGCTCGTACACCGCGTCGAAATCGTCGAGATCGGTGGTGTAGATGCGCTGCGCCAGCAGCGCGGCATTGCTCAGCCGCACGCGGCTGAGGTATCGGGTGTCGACCGTGCGCAGCTGCGGCCCGACGTCGTGGACCAGGATCTGGCGCGCACGCGCATACACGGTGTCGTGGGCGGCAATCCGCTCGGCGCGGTCGTCGGGATGGGCGCGGTAGACGGAATCGATCGAGTGGTACACGTCGGTCCAGAACCGGGCCAGAATCTTCTCGTCGTTCCAGCGCGCGGCCACGGCGCGCGCGGCCAGTGAATCGCCCCGCGACCGGAAGAAGCGCTCGGCGCCGCGCGCGCCGGAGAAGTTGGCGAACGACTCGTTGAACACCGCCTGCCCGCTGGCATAGAACGTGTTGTGCGTGAGCTCGTGGAACACCGTATTGGCAAGCTCCAGCGAGTCGTCCTCGAGCGTGGTGGAGAGCAGCGGATCGTTGAAGAAGCCCAGGGTGCTGAAGGCGGGCGATGGCCGGAGGTAGGCGTCGTAGCCGTCCCCTTCGAGCTGCCGGGCCGCGGCGCGAGCGGCGTCGAAGTCGAAGTATCCCTTGTACGGCACCCGGCCCACGATCGGGAACCACCAGGTGACCGGTTGCAGCCGGTCGCGGTAGGCACCCGAGAGCACCAGCACCAGCGTGTCGTGCGGCAGCTGCGAGTAGGTGGTGAAGCTCTGCTTGGCGGCGAGGCCGAGCGAGTCGGCCGCGAACGCCCGGGCCGCCAGCACGACGCGCAACTTGGCCCGGACGGCCGGCGGCGTGGACGGGTCGGCGATCATGGCGGCGATCGACTGGCGATGCCAGAGGATCTTCCCCTCCTCCCAGCCGGCGCGGAGGAGATACCGGCCGGTGGGAGCGATGAGGAGATAGCCGGCCACAGCGGCGACGACGAGGAGGACGAGGCGAATGAAGAAGCGGCGGACGCGCATGGAGTAGCGGTGGCAAGTGAAGCGAGCAGGCGGACGACTGCGAGCTCAGGGTGATCGGCGGCCAGTCACCAGACCGCCGTGTAACCGGACGACCGTGAACCGTCGACCGATCACTCTGAACTAATAGTTATCCAGTTACGCGCCAAGGAGTTACTTGGTTTCCCGGCGCCTTTGGCGCCCCCTGAGCGCCGGAGCTATCTTACGCCCAATGTCCTTCGTACACCTCCACTGCCATTCCGAGTACTCCCTGCTCGACGGCGCCAACCGGATCGACGACCTGATCCGGCGGGCCCAGGAATTCGAGCAGCCGGCCCTCGCGATCACCGACCACGGCAATCTCCACGCCGCCTGGGAATTTCAGGAGAAGGCGAAGAAGGCCGGGGTCAAGCCGATCATCGGCATGGAAGCGTACGTCGCCCCGGGTGACCGGCGCGAGCGCAGCCGCGGCCCGAACGGCAAGGCCTATTACCATCTGGTGCTGCTGGCCCGGGACCTCGTCGGGTACCGCAACCTGTCCAAGCTCTCGTCTCTGGGGTACACCGAGGGCTTCTACTCGCGCCCCCGCCTCGACCGGGAACTGCTGGCCCGGTACAACGAGGGGCTCATCGTGTCGTCGGCCTGCCTGGCCGGAGAGATCGCCAGCCACCTGCAGCACGACGACATGGAGGGCGCCCGCGAAGCCGCCGCCTGGTACGCCGAGCTGTTCAAGGACCGCTACTACCTGGAAGTCCAGGCGCACGACTCCGAGGGGCAGGCCCATCTGAACGAGGGCGTGTTCGCGCTGGCGCGGGACATGAACCTCCCGGTCATCGCCACCAACGATGCCCACTTCCTGTCGGCCGCCGACCACGACGCGCACGACGTGCTGCTGTGCATCGGCCTGGGCAAGGACCGCGAGTCGCGCGACCGCATGCGCTACGACAACGGGCTCTACTTCAAGAGCGGGCCCGAGATCGCCGAGCGCTTTCCGGACCGGCCGGACGTCCTCACCAACACACTGGCGATCGCCGACCAGGTGGACGTCACGTTCACCAAGAAGTACCACGTCCCGTCGTTCCCGCTCCCCGACGGGGTGGCGTCGGAAAACGAGCTGCTGGTGCGGCTCGCGGAGGCCGGCGCCCGCGACCGGTACGGCGACCCGCTGCCCGACGAGGTGAAGGAGCGGCTGGAGTACGAACTCGGCGTGATCACGAAGACCGGCTACGCCGGCTACTTCCTGATCGTGTACGACTTCATCAAGGCGGCGCGCGACCTCGGCATCCCGGTGGGACCGGGCCGCGGTTCGGCGGCCGGCTCGCTGGTGGCCTACTCGCTGCGGATCACGGATGTCTGTCCGCTCAAGTACGACCTGCTCTTCGAGCGCTTCCTGAATCCCGAACGTGTGTCGATGCCCGACATCGACGTGGACTTCTGCTTCGAGCGCCGCGGCGAGGTGATCGAATACGTGCGGCAGAAGTACGGGCGCGAGTCGGTGGGACAGATCGTCACCTTCGGCACCATGAAATCGCGGGCCGCGATCAAGGACGTGGGGCGCGTGCTGGGGTTCACGCCGGCCGAGACCGACGCGCTGGCCAAGCTGGTGCCCAACCAGCCGAACTTCTCGCTCACCGTCAAGGAAGCGGTGGAGCAGGTGCCCGAGGTCAAGAAGCTCTACCGGAACGACGAGCGCTACCGGCAGCTGCTCGACTACGCCAAGGCCCTCGAAGGACTGTCGCGGCATACGGGCGTGCACGCGGCCGGCGTGGTGATCGCCCCGGGCCCGCTGGACGACTACGTGCCGGTGTGCACGCAGGCGTCCAAGGGGGCGGGCGCCGGGAGCGACGAGGCCGTCGTGGTCACGCAGTACGACATGGGCGCGCTGGAGAAGGCGGGGATGCTCAAGATGGACTTCCTCGGCCTCACCACGCTGACCGTGATCAAGGACGCGCTGGACGCCATCGAGAGCACCACGGGCACGCGCCCCGACCTCACCACCATCGACGACGCCGACCCCAAGGTCTACCAGATGCTCCGGGCCGGCCGCACGATCGGGGTGTTCCAGTTCGAGTCGGCGCTGGCCACGGAGCTGCTGCGGGGCATGCGCTGCGACCGGTTCGACGACCTCGTGGCGTCGAACGCGCTCATGCGCCCCGGCCCACTCGACGCCGGCATGCACCGGGTGTATCAGCGGCGCAAGCGCGGCGAGGAAGCGGTGACCTACGCCCTCCCCGAGTTGCAGGCCGTGCTGGAGCCGACCTACGGGGTGATCACGTACCAGGAGCAGGTGATGCGAATCGCCCAGCTCCTGGCCGGCATCTCGCTGGCCGAAGCCGACGTCCTGCGTAAGGCGGTGGGCAAGAAGGACGCGGAGCTGATCAAGAAGGAGCTGGGCAAGTTCGTCGAGAAGGCGGTGGCCCGCGGGCACGACCGCAAGATCATCGAGGAACTGGCCGGACAGATCGAGACCTTCGGCCGCTACGGCTTCAACAAGTCGCACTCGGTGGCCTACTCGGTCATCTCGTACCAGACCGCGTGGCTCAAGACGCACCACCCGGCCGAGTTCATGGCCGCCCTGCTGTCGTCGGCCATCGGCGACACCGACAGCGTGGTGAAGTTCATCAACGAGGCACGCGAGTTGGGCATCGAGGTGCTCCCGCCGGCGGTGAACGAATCGGGCTACAAGTTCACGGTCGTCGGCGAGAAGCGCATCCGGTTCGGGCTCGGCGCCATCCGCAACGTGGGCCGGGGCGCCATCGACTCGATCCTCGCGGCACGCGCCGAGAAGCCGATTACCGACCTGTACGACCTGTGCGAGCGCGTCGACCTGCGGCTGTGCAACCGGCGCGTGTTCGAGGCCCTGATCGCGTCGGGCGCGCTCGACGATCTGGGCGGGCACCGGCAGCAGTACCTGGCGGCGCTCGACATCGCGCTCCAGGAAGCGTCGCTCATGCAGCAGGAACGGACCACGGGCCAGGGCTCGCTGTTCGGCGGCCTCGATGAATCGGCGGCCGCGGCCCCGCTGCACCAGAATCGGACGCTGCCCAACGTGGCCCCGATGACCGAGTCCGACCGGTTGGCCAAGGAGAAGGAGATCATCGGGTTCTACATCTCGGGCCACCCCCTGGAGCCTTTCCGGGTGGAGTGCGAGCTGTTCGCCAGCTGCACCGTGGCCGAACTCGGCCGGTGGACCCACGAGGAACAGTCCATCGGCTGTGTGGTCACGGCCATCCGCCGCCAGATCAGCAAGAAGACCGGCGCCGAGTTCGCCCGGTTGACAGTGGAGGATTTTTCGGGATCTTCGGAGGTGCTGGTGTTCCCCGAAGCCTGGGGGTTGATCAGCGACCGGCTGAGAACCGACGTGCCGGTGCTGATCAAGGGCGGGTATTCCCGCCGCGACCAGGAGACGGATCATCCAACCTTCATCGTGGCGTCGGTGACGCCGTTCGCCGAACTGCGCCTCAACGGGCAGGTGGCGGTGGCGATCGAACTGACGCCGGACGAGATCGTGAGCGCCGACATCATGCGAGACGTACGCTCCGTAGTCGAGGCGCATTCGACCTCCCACGCCGGCACCCCGCCGCTCGAAGTGCGTTGGAGCGACGGGTCGGGGGCCAGCGAGCGCTTCCTGTCGCGGTCGCTCCGGCTCACCGCCACGCAGGCCGCGCTCACCGACCTCCGGGCGGTGCTCGGCGCCGACCGCGTGCGCCTCGTGCGCGGAGGCTGACCATGGCCACCGCATCCCTGGAGTTCGAGAAGCCGCTCGTCGAACTCGAAAAGCAGATCGAGGAACTCAAGCGCCTGGCCGGCGACCGGCAGTTGGACGTCGCCCGTGAACTGGCCCCGTTGGAGCAGAAGCTCACCGAGTTGCGCGAGGAGATCTATCGCAACCTGACGCCCTGGCAGCGCGTGTTGGTGGCGCGCAGCAACAAGCGCCCCTTCACGCTCGACTACCTCCGGCTGGCGTTCACCGACTTCGTCGAACTGCACGGCGACCGCCTGTATCGCGAGGATCCGGCCATCGTCGGCGGCTGGGCGCGACTGGACGGCGACTCGGTGATGGTGATCGGCCACCAGCGCGGCCGCGATACCAAGGAGATCGTCAAGCGCAACTTCGGCATGCCCCACCCCGAGGGCTACCGCAAGGCCCTGCGCCTCATGAAGCTCGCTGAGAAGTTCCACGTCCCCGTGATCACGTTCATCGACACGATGGGCGCCTGGGCCGGACTCGGCGCCGAGGAGCGCGGACAGTCGGAGGCCATCGCCCGCAACCTGTTCGAGATGAGCCGGCTCAAGGTGCCCATTCTCGCCACGGTGATCGGCGAGGGCGGATCGGGGGGAGCCCTGGGTCTGGGAGTGGCCGACCGCGTGATGATGTTGGAGAACTCGGTATATTCCGTGATCTCCGTGGAGGGATGCGCGGCCATCTTGTGGAAGGACGGCAAGAGCCCGGAAATGCGGGAGAAGGCCGCCTCGGCGCTCAAGATCACCGCCCCCGACCTGTACGAGCTGCGCATCATCGACGAGATCATCCCGGAGCCGCCGGGCGGCGCCCACGCCGACTACGAGACCACCGCCGAGACCCTCAAGGAAGCGCTGCTGCGCAACCTCGACGATCTCAGCCGTCTCAAGCCGGACAAGCTGGTGCGCCGCCGGCGCGAGAAATTCACGCGGATGGGTCAGTATCTGGAGTAGTCGTGGCGCACCTCATCGAAGTCGCGTTCAAGGGCAATCGGAAGGAATTCTTCATCTGGGAACAGGACGAACTGCCGCCGGTCAAGGCGCCGGTGGTCGTCGAAGCCGACCGGGGTGAGGACATCGGCCACGTCCACGCCGTGGGCGAACGGGCCGCCAAGCGCAACGCCGGTGCGTCGCACGGCTACGGCGCCGGCCTTCCCGGCAAGCGTGCCCGCCGCGTGGCCTCCGACGACGAGGTGGCCCGGCTCCGCCAACTCCGCGACCAGGACGAAGAGGCCCGCCGCCGTGCCATGGAGCGGGTCAAGGCCAACGGGCTCGTGATGAAGGTCTCCGACGCCGAATGGCAGTGGGATCGCAAGAAGCTCACCTTCTACTTCACGGCCGAGAAGCGCGTCGACTTCCGGACCCTGGTGCGCGAACTCGCCTCCACCTTCCGCACGCGCATCGAGCTCAAGCAGATCGGCGTCCGCGACGAAGCCAAGCGTCTGGACGGCGTGGGCCGCTGTGGCCGCCAGTACTGTTCGGCCTCGTGGCTCCCGGAGCTGCTGCCCGTGAACCTGGGCGTGGCCAAGGACCAGCGGCTCTCGCTCAATCCAACGCAGATCTCCGGCGCCTGCGGCCGGCTGATGTGCTGTCTGCGCTACGAGCACGAGTTCTACGTGCGGAGCCGCAAGCGATTCCCCAAGGAAGGCCGGCTGCTGACCACCTCGCGCGGCGAGGAGAAGGTGCTGGCCAACGACATCTTTCGCGAGCGGGTGACGCTGCGAGGGCCGGACGGCGAGGCCCGCGTGGTGCCGCTGGCAGAGTTGCGTGAAGAAGTGGCCCAGACCGAGCCTGACGCCGCGTGGCTCCGCGCCGGCCAGTCCGGCGGGACCGGCGGATCCGAGCGGTCCGCCGGCACGGCGCCGGCCAACCACCGGGCGCCACGAGAGCCCCGGGCCGACGCGCCGCCGGTCGCGGCTTCGGCCCCTGCCGCGGCGCCCGCTCCGGCCCCGCCGGTGGCCGACAAGGGTACGCCGGCCGCGGAGAACGCCGCCGGAGAAGGAACGCATCGTCCGCATCGCCGCCGCGGTCGCCGGGGCGGCCGCCGCAACCGCGGCGGATCGCGTCCCAACCACGGACGCCCCGATGGCAAGGGATCGGACGACTCCGGCGCCGGCGGCGCGCCACCCGATGCCCCGCCCGCGCCGCCCACCAACGGAGCCTGAGTGCCCCAATTCTACATCACGACCGCCATTGACTATGCCAATGGCGAACCGCACCTCGGACACGCGCTGGAGAAGATCGGTGCGGACGCCATCGCCCGCTACCGCCGCCTGCGCGGCGACGATGTGCATTTTCTCATGGGCATGGACGAGCACGGCCAGAAGGTGGCGCAGGCCGCCGCCGAACGCGGGGTGCCGCCGCAGGAGCTGGTGGACCGCATCGCCGCGTCGTTCCAGGCCATGTGGGCACGGCTCGACGTTTCCTACGACCAGTTCATTCGCACCACGCAACCCGCGCACAAGGCCGGCGTCCGGGCGCTGATCACGCGCATCCACGAACTCAACCCCGACGACTTCTACGAGAAGACGTACGAGGGCTGGTATTGCGTGGGGTGCGAACTGTTCAAGCGCGACGACGAGATCGTGGACGGCAAGTGCGTGTTGCACCCGACGCGCGAGTTGCAGTGGACGCAGGAGACGAACTGGTTCTTCCGGCTCACCCGCTACGCGCCGTTTCTGCAGGAGCTGTTCGCCACGCATCCCGAGTTCCTGCGCCCGGAGACGCGCCGGAACGAGATCCTGTCCCTGATGGAGCAGGGACTGGAAGACATCTCGATCACCCGGTCGCGGCTGGCGTGGGCCATCCCGTTTCCGATTCCGACCAGCGCCGGGGAACACCAGGGCACGTGGGTGTGGTTCGACGCGCTACCCAACTATCTGACCGCCACCGGCTATCCC
This sequence comes from uncultured Gemmatimonadaceae bacterium, assembly GCA_963822945.1. Classification (GTDB taxonomy): domain Bacteria; phylum Gemmatimonadota; class Gemmatimonadetes; order Gemmatimonadales; family Gemmatimonadaceae; genus JAGWRI01. The sequence goes on from CAWGJO010000020.1 coordinate 192,226, forward strand.
GATCCGTCGTTCACGCAACGGTGGCCGGCCCAGTTGCACGTGATCGGCAAGGACATCACCCGCCTGCACTGCGTGATCTGGCCGGCAATGCTCAAGGCCGCCGACCTGGACCTGCCGGAGTCGGTGTGGGCGCACGGCTTCGTGTCGCTGGGCGGTGAGCGGTTCAGCAAGTCGGCGGGGGTGAAGTTGGAACTCGGGGACGCCATCGACCGGTTCGGCGCCGACGCGTTCCGCTACTTTCTGGCCCGCGAGGTGCCGTTCGACGGTGACGGCAGCTTCTCGTGGGAGCGGTTCGAGGACCGGTACAATGCCGACCTGGCCAATGCCTGGGGCAATCTGGCCAGCCGGACGATCTCGATGGTGGAGCGCTATCGCGGCGGCGTGGTGCCCGCCGCGGCGCGCGGACCGGTGGACGAAGCGGACGCCACCGATTACGCGGCCTATCATGCCTCGATGGACGGGTCGCGGGGATACATGCTCCACGACGCGCTGCGCCACGTGTGGCTCACCGTGGCCCGCGGCAACGAGTACGTCGACCGTCAGGCGCCGTGGAAGCTGGCCAAGGATCCAGCGCTGGCCGGAGAACTCGACACGACGCTCGGCACGCTCATCCGCCAGCTCGCGCGACAGTGCGTGGCGCTGCAGCCCTTCATGCCCCGCAAGACCCAGGAACTCTGGGAACAGCTCGGAGGCCCGGGCGCCGTGGCCGAGCAGCGTTTCGCCGGCTTCGACGCCCTGGATGCCGCAGGGTGGCGCGTGCAGAAAGGCGCACCCCTGTTCCCGAAGGAGCAGACACCGGACAAAAAGAAGCCGGCGGCGGAGTGATCTCCGCCGCCGGCCCGGACTCTCCGGCCTCCGGCTATCAGCCGAACGCCGCCCGACGTGGCGCGTTGCTCAGAACTTGATGCCGAACGTGATCGGCAGCATCTGCGCCGACGAGCCGCTGGTGTTGATGTAGTAGTAGCGGAGCTCGACGAACGTCGTCATGTCGTTGAGCTGCCACTCCAGTCCCCCGCCGAAGTTGAGTCCGAAATCGTTCTCGCTGAACCCGCCCTGGCTCAGGTGGTTGAGCCCGATGCCGCCGATGAAGTACGGCGCGCCGGTGCCGCTGGCCATCGGATACACCGCGTTGATGTACCCCGACGTGATGCCCATGTTGGGCAGGCCGAACTTGCCGCTGAATCCTGAATACGACAACTCGCCACGAAGTCCAACCGGCCATCCCTGCGGCGTTCCGGCCACCAACCCGTTGAGGATGTACCCGGTCTGCTGCGTCTGGCTAAGGTCGCTCAGTGGGATATTGAGACCGGCACTCAACCCGAAGCGGACGGGCGAGGCCTCCTGGGCCCGGGCCGTCCGGCCGGTGAATGCAACCAGGGCGAGCATCGTCGCCGCGGACGCTGCGTAGCGGGAAAGTCTCATATTTGGGCTCCTGAGTCTTGGGTTCGCTGTGCGCCGTCGGCGGCGCGAGGTTCGTCGCATGCGGGCCGGCTCCAGCCGGAACCATACCCGCCTGCAACCTAGTGCAATGTCCCGATCGCGAAAGCGGGCGGCGCTTCGTTCCGCCGCCCGCGTTCACTACACCACAACCCCGTCGGAGTTACGCCGTCTCGGGGCCCTACTTCTTCGGCGTGGTCGTGGTCGCTCCCTTCGCGGGCGCCGGCGTCGAGAAGTCGACGGTCGGCACCTGCGTCGCGCCCTCGGTCGCCTGGAAGTACTTCCGTTCCTTGGCGCCGGTGACCTTTGCCGTCAGCACCGCCGGAAAGCGCCGGATGTACGCGTTATACGACTTCACCGCGTCGTTGTAATCGCTCCGCGCCACGGCGATGCGGTTCTCCGTACCCGTGAGTTCGTCCTGCAGCCGCAGGAAATTCTCGTCGGCCTTGAGGTTCGGATAGTTCTCCGAGATCGCCAACAGCCGACCCAGCGCGCTCGTCATTCCCTGATCGGCGTTCGCCATCTGCTCGGGATCGCCGCTCTTCACCGAATTGAGCAGGCGCGAGCGGGCCTCGGCCACCGTGTTGAACACCTCTTCCTCGTGCGCCGCGTAGCCCTTCACGGTGCTGACGAGATTCGGAATCAGGTCGGCGCGCCGCTGCAGTTGAACCTCGATCTGACTCTGCGCCGACGAGGCCTGCTCGTCCAGCGTCTGGATGGTGTTGTAACCGCAACCCGAGACGAGCACGGCGAGCCCTACCACGAGCCAGCGACGTTTCATCGGTTCGTTCCTCGTTCCCAATGTGAACCGGCGCCGGACGGCTTTCGCCAGTCCCCCGCCGGGCGACGGCCGGAATCGCTTCCGGCCCTCCCTTCCCTACGAACATTCCCCGACCGGAGTTCCGCCGGCTACCCCTGCTCGGCGAACCGGTCGAGGTATTCCACGATCCCTTCCATGCCCTTGAGAAAGCCGTCGAGCACGGCGGGCGCGTCCACCGGGGCGAGCTTGTTCTCGCCCCGCACGTGGCGCACCACGCGCACGAACGCGTCGGCATCGACCCGCGCCGCCCCGCTCACCGACCGGCTCAACTCCACGTTGTCGCGCGACGGGATCTCGCCGCGCAGCCGCTCGACCGCGCGGAAGATCACCATGATCGTGCTCACGCTCGACGACAGGAGTTGCAGTTCCGCCTTCCGATCACCGGCCGACGCCAGCAGGCCCTGCCGGAGCGCCAGCAGCTTCCCGCGGGCCTGGTGCTCGAGCTGCAGGCGCAGGTCGGCCTTGCTGACCTGTACGCCGTCGAACGGCGACCGTCCGTGCAGCACCCGATGCCGGTCGATCATGTCGGCGTATTCCATCGGGAACACGTCGGACGAGTCCCGCCACTCCTCCTCCGTGAAGATCAGCGGCGGCGGATTGCCGGCCTCGCCCCAGGCACGGGCCGTCGCCGAGAGCGCCCGCAGCCGCTCGGCGTCCAACCGCTTGACGATCACGAGCACGTTGTAGTCGGAGCGATTCGGGATGTGCTCCCCCGCCGCCGCCGAACCATAGAGCACCACCGAGTCCAGCCCATCCGCGAACGTCGAACTGAGCTGGGCCACCAATTCATCGAGCGTCATCTTTGCCATAACGTCACCAGGAAGAGCCTCCGCCGCCGCCACTGAAGCCACCGCCACCGCCGAATCCGCCGAATCCGCCTCCCCCACCGAATCCGCCGCCGAATCCCCCACCGCCCCATCCGCCCCGGCCTCCGCCGCCCCCCATTCCCCACGGAATGAAGAAGATCGGGAGGCACCCGCGCCGGCGACCGCCGAGCATGCTGAGGAGAATGAACAGCAGGAACAGAAAGACAATCGGCGGAATGCCGCCCGATTGTCCGTTGCCGGTCCGAACCGGCGCTCGCACCGCCGTGAGCGCCGAGTCGAGCGAGAAGTGGTACTCCCCGGCGATCTTCTGGGCCACGCGAACGGCCACCAGCGACACGCCGTCGCTGTAGTCGCCGGTGCGGAAGTACTTCGAAACCGCCTCCCGACAGATGTCCCCGGCATCGGCGTCGGTGATGTACCCTTCGGCGCCCCGTCCCACTTCGATGCGGCACTCCCCGTGCCCGCTCGAATTGGTCTCCTTGGGCACGATCAGGATCACGATGCCCGCGTTGCGATTCGGGTCGCCCGGCTGCCCGATGTTCCCCACCTTCCACTGCCGGCCGATCTGCAGGCTCACTTCGCTCACCGGCCGGCCCTTGAGGTCGGGCAGCGTCACGATGGCCATCTCGCCGGGCGAACTGGTCCGCACGGCCTGGGCCAACTGCGTCAGCACGTTCGACGTCTGAGGCGTCAGGACGTGGGCAAAGTCGTTGACCAACCCGGTCGGCGCGGGAATCTGCAGCGGGCCACCCTGGAGCAGCGCCGCAACGCCCACGAGGAGCGAGAGCATGAACACGAGCGTTCGAAGTCGGGTAAGAGAAGTGGTTGGGCCTCTTCGAGTCTAGCCATCCCGCGAGCCCACGGCCAGACGAGGGGAGTCCCTCCGCATGTCGCTGGCCTGCATTAAGTTAGTACGTAATCCGGAGCACTGTTGTTTCCCCGCCTTCCCTCTCGATCCCAGCAGCCATGCCCCGCACCCGTCTCCTCATCTCCGCCTCGGTAGCGGTTCTGGCGCTCGCCACGCTCGGCGCCAACGCGCCACGCCCGGGAAGCGACCACGCATCGGCCCGGACCTCCGCCGACAGCATCTCGACCCGGGCCGATGCCGGCCGCATTCTCGGCTCACCGACGGCCAAGGTGTGGCTCATCGAAGCGAGCGACTTCCAGTGCCCCTTCTGCAAGCAGTGGCACGATGAATCGTACGCGACGATCATCAAGGACTACGTGAACACGGGCAAGGTTCGGTACGCGTTTCTGAACGATCCGCTCTCCATGCACCAGTTCTCGATGCAGGCCGCGGAAGCCGCCATGTGCGCGTCGGTCCAGGACAAGTTCTGGCCGATGCACCAGGCGCTGTTCGCCACGCAACACCAATGGGAAGTGCTGCCCAATCCGGCCGCGTATTTCGACTCCCTCGCCGTGAAGGCCGGCGTGAACGCCGACGAATGGCGCACGTGCGTGCGGACGCACGCCACGCGGCCGATCATCGACGCCGACCGGTACCGCTTGCGGGCCAGCGGCGTGCAGTCCACGCCAACCTTCTTCGTCGGCAGTCAGCGGCTGGAGGGCGTTCAGCCGCTGGCCGTCATGCGCCAGGTGCTGGACCAGGCGCTGGCCAAGGCGGGCACCCCGTAGCCCCGGCGCCACCCGCCAGGCACGCACCGTGAACGCCGCCGTCCGCCCGGTGTATGCCGCGGCTGCGCAACTGGCGCGGCTGGGGGCGGCGTTGGCCCCGGGGGACGGATCGAAACTGGTCCGCACCTTTGCCGCGCGACGCGGCATTCGCGAGCGCTACGCCGCGTGGGGCCGGCAGGGGCGCCAGGCCGGCCGCACCCTGCTCTGGATGCACGCGCCCTCCGTGGGCGAGGGGCTCCAGGCCCGGCCGGTGCTCGAGCTGTTGCGAGCGCGGCATCCGGCGCTGCAGCTGGCCTACACCTTCTTCTCGCCGAGTGCCGAGCGGTTCGCGTCGGGGCTGGACGTGGATTTCCGCGACTTTCTTCCGTTCGATACCGTTGGGGATGCGCGCGCCGCGCTCGCGGCGTTGACCCCGCGCGCGCTCGTGTTCAGCAAGCTGGACGTGTGGCCCGTGCTCGCGCGCGAAGCGGCGCGGCAGGGCGTGAAGCTCGGGCTGGTGAGCGCGACCCTCGCCCGCGACTCGTCCCGCGGTCGCGGGCTTGCAGCCATGGTCCTGCACGACGCGTATGCGCGCCTGGACACCGTTGGCGCCATCGATACCGAAGACGCCGAACGCCTGGTCCGGCTCGGCGTGCGCGAGACGGTGGTCCAGGTCACCGGCGACACCCGATTCGACCAGGTGTGGGCACGCGCTGCGAACGCGGGACTCGGCCGCCCGCTCATCGCGCCCCTGGTCTCGGAGCGTCCGACGCTCGTGGCTGGTTCGACCTGGCCCACCGATGAGACGCACCTGCTCCCGGCGTTCGCGGCCTGCCGCGGCAGCACGCCCGCCGTCCGGCTCATCGTCGCGCCGCACGAGCCGTCGCCCGAACACCTGCGGCCCATCGAACGGTGGGCCGCGCAGGAACGAATCCCGTTGGCGCGGCTCGGAACGCCCGAGGCTTCGACCGCCGACGTCGTACTCGTGGACCGCGTGGGTGTGCTCGGCGATCTCTACGCACTCGCCGATCTCGCATACGTCGGAGGTGCGTTCCACTCGGCCGGCCTGCATTCGGTACTCGAGCCGGCGGCATTCGGAGTGCCGGTGCTATTCGGCCCGCGCCACCAGGGGACGCGCGACGCGGGGCTCCTGCTGCGGGCCGACGCGGCGGTGGCCGTTTCCGGTCGCTCCGATCTGCTGGATGCCGTGAACGCCTGGGTCGGGGACCCGAACGCCCGGCGCGCGGCCGGCGCGCGGGCGCGCGCCGTCATCGAACGGGGGCTGGGGGCCGCCGAACGGTCCGCGCGTCTCGTGGAACGCCTCTTGGCCGACTGACCCGTCAGCTTCCGTTTGCCTCAGGCGGAGGGCATCTTTCGAAGGCAGTCCCCTCGCGGCGTGAGCGCCCGCTGCTCTGCCCCAATCCCGGAGTCCGCGTGCGAACAGCCGCCCCGTTGGTCCTGCTGGCCTGGCTTGGCCTGGCCGGCGCCTGCGCAAGTAGCAAGACGCCGCCGCCGGGCGAGGGCGCGTCGATGTCGCTGACCGGGCCCGCGCCGGCGGTCACCCGGTTTTCTGGCCGCTTCAGTCCCGTGAGCAACCTCGTCACGGGCACCATCACCACGGGGTCCGTGCGCATCGTGGGCACGGTGCGCCTGCTGAGCGCCCCGGGGAGCGACGACCAGTACACCGTACAGTTCGAATTCACCTCCGACCGCGGAGCCGAAGAGCTGTTGTGGAGCGTGGTCGCCGGCCGCTGCGGGAGCGGCAGCTTCCCGCTGACGCCTCCCAACCAACTCCGCCCCATCGAGGTCCCGACCAACGGGAGCGTCCGGGTCAGCCGGCACATCGCCGCCGGCCTCACGCCGGGCCTGGACTACCACCTGAACCTGTACGCCAACGGGGGCTCGGACCTGTCGTCGGTGGTCGGGTGCGCCAACCTCAAGAGTTGATGGGGCGGGCCCCGCGCCGGTGATGCGGGAAGGCGAACGGCCCCGGGCAGCTGCCCGGGGCCGTTTGCGCCATCGGTCGTCCGCTCCCGCGCGATCAGGCGGCGGTAGCGCTCTCCGTCACGACCCGCACGTGGTTCTCCACCACCTGGAGGAAGCCGCCCTCGACCGTGAACCGGCGCTGGGCTGCCCCCCCGTCGAGGCGGAGTTCTCCCTTGCCGAGCAGCGTCATCATCGGCGCGTGGCCGGTGAGAATGCCCACCTGGCCGTCGAAGGCCGGCGCGATCACCGACTCGGCGTCGCCTTCGAAGAGCACCGCTCCCGGTGAGATCACGGAGACTTTCAGCACCGGAGTCGTCCTCAGCCCTGGGCCAGCTTCTTGGCGTTGGCGATCACGTCGTCCGCGCCGCCCGCCATGAAGAACGCCTGCTCGGGATACTGATCGAACTCGCCCGCCACGAGGCGCTCGAACGAGGCGATGGTCTCCTCCAGCTTGACGTACTTGCCGGGGATGCCGGTGAACTGCTCGGCCACCGAGAACGGCTGCGACATGAAGCGCTGAATGCGGCGGGCGCGGCCCACCACCTGCTTGTCCTCTTCCGACAGTTCGTCCATGCCGAGAATGGCGATGATGTCCTGCAGCTCCTTGTAGCGCTGGAGGATCTTCTGCACGTCTGTGGCCACCTTGTAGTGGCGCGCGCCGAGGTACTGCGGATCGAGGATGCGCGAGCTCGACGCGAGCGGATCGACGGCCGGATAGATGCCCAACTCGGTGATGGCGCGCGACAGCACGACCGTGGCGTCCAGGTGCGCGAACGCGGTGGCCGGCGCCGGATCGGTGATGTCGTCGGCCGGCACGTAGATGGCCTGCACCGAGGTGATCGAGCCGTCGCGGGTTGACGTGATGCGTTCCTGCAGGTCGCCCATCTCGGTGGCCAGCGTGGGCTGATATCCCACCGCGCTCGGCATGCGGCCGAGGAGCGCCGACACTTCCGATCCGGCCTGCGTGAACCGGAAGATGTTGTCGATGAAGACGAGCACGTCGGCGTGTTCCCGATCGCGGAAGTACTCGGCCACGGTGAGCCCCGAGAGGCCGACGCGGAGGCGCGCGCCCGGCGGCTCGTTCATCTGCCCGTAGATCAGCGCCGTGGAGCCGAGCACGCCCGACTCCTTCATTTCGAGATAGAGGTCGTTGCCTTCACGGGTGCGCTCGCCCACGCCGCAGAACACCGAGCGGCCGCCGTGCCCCTTCTGCACGTTGTTGATGAGCTCCATGATCACGACCGTCTTGCCCACGCCGGCGCCGCCGAACAGGCCGATCTTGCCGCCCTTCACGAACGGGGCGATGAGGTCGATGACCTTGATGCCCGTCTCGAACACCTCGGTCTTCGGTTCGAGGTTCACGAAGTCCGGGCGCTTGCGGTGGATCGGCCACCGCTCGGCGTCGGCGGGAATCGGATCCCCGTTGTCCACCGGCTGGCCGAGCACGTTGAGGATGCGCCCCAGCGCCGCCTCGCCCACGGGCACGGTGATCGGGCCGCCGGTGTCCACCACGTCCATCCCGCGCACGACGGCGTCGGTGGACGACATGGCCACGGCGCGCACCTGGTTGCGGCCGATGTGCTGCTGCACCTCGACGACCACGTTGACGTCGATTCCGTCGACCGTGGCACTCACGGTCAGTGCGTTGTAGAGCTCGGGAAGCTTGTCGGCTTCGAACTCGACGTCGAGCACCGGTCCGATGACCTGGACGACCTTTCCGATGTTGGCGGGAGCAATAGTAGTGGCGGACATGGCTATCCCTGGAGGGCCGCAGCGCCGCCGACGATCTCGGCGATCTCCTGCGTGATCTGCGCCTGGCGGGCGCGGTTGTAGGTACGGCGGAGGATGTTGATCATGTCGGACGCGTTGTCCGTGGCATTCTTCATGGCCGTGCGCTGGGCGCTCTGGAACGCCGCTTCGCTCTCGACCAGCGCCCGGTACACGGCGTTGCGCACGTAGGCCGGGAGCAGCTGCCCGAGGATCTCGTCGGCGGTCGGGAAGAGCAGGTAGTCGAGCGGCGCGCCCTCGCGCTTCGGGGGCGTCACGGGAAGCAGGCGCTCGTGCACGGCCGGCGTGGAGAGCACCGAATTGAACTTGGTGTAGACGAGATAGACGGCGTCGAGCCGCCCGTCGCCGAACGCGGCGCTCAATTCGTCGACCAACTCGCCGGCGTTCGCGGGCGTCGGTTTGTCGCCGATGTCCGTGCGCGTCGAGGCCAGGGCGCGTCCCACGTACTTGAAGTAGCCGACGCCCTTGCGCCCCACCACGTGCAGATCCACCTGCACGCCGTCACCTTCGAGCTGCGCCACCAGCGTGCGCGCTTCCTTGATGAGGTTGGAGTTGAACGCGCCGGCCAGCCCGCGGTTCGACGTCACGAGCAGCACCGCCGCCCGCTTCACGTCGGCCGGCTGGCGCAGCAGTGGGAAGCGATCGGCGAGATCGGGGGAGTAGAGGTCGGCCAACACCGCGGCGAGCGCCGTGGCGTACGGCCGCGCCGCGAACACCCGATCCTGCGCCCGCTTCATCTTGGAGGTGGCGACCATCTCCAGCGTGCGCGTGATCTTCCGCGTGTTCTCGACCGACTTGATGCGGCCTTTGAGCTCGCGACCCTTGGCCATGGGCTAGCGGCCCGCGCCGGCGGACTTGGACGTGCCGGAATCGGCGGTCTGCTTGTAGGCGTCGAGGGCCGCCTTCAACTCGCCCTCGAGGTCCTTGGACAGCGCTTTCTGCGTCCGGATCTTCTCGCCCACCTGCGGATGACTGGCCGACATGAACTCGTGGAAGCCGCGCTCCCAGTCGCGGATGTGCGTGATCGCCACGTCGTCCAGGTAGCCGTTGGTCACCGCATAGATGATCATGACCTGCTGTTCCACCGGCATGGGCTGGTACTGGCCCTGCTTGAGCACCTCCACCGTGCGCGCGCCGCGCTCGAGCTGCCGCTTGGTCGCGGCGTCGAGGTCGGAGGCGAAGGACGCGAAGGCTTCGAGCTCGCGGTACTGGGCGAGGTCGAGGCGCAGGCGGCCGGCCACCGACTTCATGGCCTTGATCTGCGCCGAGCCGCCCACGCGCGACACCGAGATGCCGACGTTGATGGCGGGGCGCACACCGGCGAAGAACAGGTCGGCCTCGAGGAAGATCTGGCCGTCGGTGATGGAGATGACGTTGGTCGGGATGTAGGCCGACACGTCGCCGGCCTGCGTCTCGATGATCGGCAGCGCGGTGAGCGAGCCGCCGGGCTTGATGATGGTCTTGCCGTCCACGACGCCCTCGTCCTCGCGCAGCTTGGCGGCGCGCTCGAGCAGGCGGCTGTGGAGGTAGAACACGTCGCCGGGGTAGGCTTCGCGGCCCGGCGGGCGGCGGAGCACCAGCGAAAGCTGACGGTACGCGGCGGCCTGCTTGGACAGGTCGTCGTACACGCACAGCGTCGGCTTGCCCTCGTTGTACATGAAATACTCGGCCATCGCGCAACCCGAGTAGGGCGCGATGTACTGCATCGGCGCCGGATCGGACGCCGTGGCGGCCACGATGATCGTGTAGTCCATGGCGCCCGCTTCCTTCAGGCGCTCCTGCACCGACGCGACGGTCGAGGCCTTCTGGCCGATGGCCACGTACACGCAGACGACGCCCGTGCCCTTCTGGTTGATGATCGTGTCGATCGCGATCGCCGTCTTGCCGGTGCCGCGATCGCCGATGATCAGCTCGCGCTGTCCGCGGCCGATCGGGATCATCGAGTCGATGGCCTTGATGCCGGTCTGCAGCGGCTCCTTCACCGGCTGGCGCACGATGATGCCGGGCGCCGGCGATTCGACCTTCCGCGTGGTGGTCGCGGCGATCTCGCCGCGCCCGTCGATCGGGCGGCCGAGCGCGTCGACGACGCGCCCGATGAGCGCCGGCCCCACCGGCACGTCGAGCACGCGCGACGTGCGGCGCACCTCGTCGCCTTCCTTGAGTTGCAGGAAGTCACCCAGAATGACCGCGCCGATGTTGTCCTCTTCGAGGTTCAGCGCGAGCGCGGTGATCTTGTTGCCGGTTTCGGAGGAAGTGACCTCGAGCATCTCGCCGGCCATGGCTTTCTGCAGGCCGTAGATGCGGGCGATGCCGTCCTTCACTTCGAGAACGGAACCGACCTCCTCGACATCGAGCGAATGGAGATCAGCGGCCTCGATCTCGCGGAGGAGGATGTCCTTGATCTCGCCGGGGCGAAGCGTCGTCTCGGTAGCCATACGGGATGAGCGAAATGAGGGCGTTGAAAAGTTGATGGGGAGCTTGTGAAAATTATCACAAGGCAGGGGGGCGTGCAAGCATCGTGGTGCGTTGCCGGAAGGGCTCAGCCGGCGGCTGCGTTCGCTTCACCCGGGGGGATTCTGATGCCGGACATCGGGCCCATCGACACGACTTTAGCCCACATGGCGGGAAGCCTCAAGGACCTCAAAGTGTGGCAGGAGTCCGTCGGCCTGGCGGCCGACGTCATCCGTGCCGTGCGGCACACCAACCGCCGCGAGATCAAGACGGTGGCCGAAGCGCTCATGACCACCGGCGTCAGCCTCGCCGACCACATCGCCGATGGGTTCGGCCGCTATTCGGCTCCCGAGCAGCGCCAGTGCTACCGGGCCGCCCGGCGGGACCTCCTCCGGCTCGAGACCGAACTCACCATCGCGCGGCAGGCCGACCTCGTATCCGCCGCCCACCTCTCCCAGTTGTCCCACCGGGCTCAGCTCGTGGCGCGGCTCCTGGGCGGCTACCTCGTCTACCTGGACCGCCAGCTCTCGGATCCGGCCAAGTCTACCCGCGACTCCGGGCGTGCCCGCGGTTGAACCGCTCGATCAGGTCGACGGTCCGCAGCCGGGCCAGCGAGGCCGGCCGCGTGGCGGCGATGCGTTGGGCCGTGCTGGACAGGTGCGAGGACGACGCGAAGCCGAGCACGCGAGCCACGTCCCGGACGTCGTAGCCGGGGTTCTTGGCCAGCTCGGCGGCGCCGATGAGCCGCACGAGGTCGATGATGCGCTTCAGGTTCGGCGCCCCCTCGGCCGAGAAGGTGCGGCTCAGGTGCTCGCGGGTGACCCCCAGCGCACCGGCCAGGGCGGCGGTGCGTACGGGACGCCCGGCGTGCCCGACCACGTACTGCCAGGCGCCCACCTGGAGCTGTGTGCTCAGCGCCAGCGGCTTGGGCGGGTTGCCCAGGGCGCGCGTGAAGCGGGTGCTGTATGCCTGCCGCAGCACCAGTTCCCGCATCGCCTCCTCGTCGATGTCTTCCACCAGGACATCGGCGAAGTCGAGCGCCGCGCATTGGGCGAGCACCGGCCCGTCGGCCGCGCGGAGGGTGGTGAGGGCGAAGAAGGGAACGCTGGGGTACTCGCGGGCGAGCGCGGCGGCCTGCCAATTCTCCTCCTGCGCCGACCCGAGATCGACGATGGCGGCGTCGATGAGCTCCTCGTGGAAGCTCCGGCCGAAGTCGTCGACCGAACGGCGCACGACGAGCCGCCACCGCCGGCGGGGGAAGGTGTCGCGAGCGAGCGTGCGCGTGCGTTCTCGGGGCGCGAAGACGAGGACGGTAGGCGGGGGCCCTGCCGGCGCGACACGTTGGCGCATGGGTCAGACGCCGGCGAGGCGCGCCGTTACCTGATCGTTTGCGCGCCGCAGGATCTCGCGCGCGTTGCCGTAGGAGATTCGAGTTTCGGCTTCCGCGAACGGCAGCCATTTGCAGGCGCTGATGCCCTCGTCCCGCTGCGGGCAGGTGCGCGTGACCGACGTCTCCATCAGGAAGAAGTGGCAGATCTTGTGGATGAGGCGGCCGCGGAATCGAAAGTACCAATCGATGGTGTCGATGTCCCCCCGCACCTCGACGTCGGCGAGCCCGGTCTCCTCCGCGACTTCCCGGACGGCGGCGGTGGCCGGGAGTTCCCCCTCCTCGATATGCCCCTTGGGGAAGCCCCAGTTCTTGTAGCTGTCGCGGATCAGCAGGTAGAGCGGACGTCCGTCCTGCAGGCGGTAGACGACCCCGCCGGCAGAGGTTTCGAGGGCCGCGCGCGGACGGCTCACCGCGCCGCCTCGGCCATGATGTGCGCGTCGGCTTCGAGCGACGGGCGCCCTTCGATGAACTGGCGGACGATCGGGTCCTCACTGTGCCTGATCTCGTCCACGGTGCCGCACTGGCGCACCTTGCCCTCGTAGAGCATCGCGATGCGCGTCCCGACGGTGTAGGCGCTCCGCATGTCGTGCGTGATCACGACGCCGGTGACGCCCAGCCGCTCGCGGAGACGCACCATGAGCTGGTCGATCACCGCGCTCGTGACGGGATCGAGCCCGGTGGTCGGTTCGTCGTACAGGATGTACTTGGGACGGGTGGCGATGGCGCGGGCAATGCCGACGCGCTTGCGCATGCCGCCGGAGAGTTCCGCCGGGAACTTCTCGGGCACGTCGGCCAGATCCACCAGATCCAGCGCCTCGTGCACGCGCTCGGCGATCTCCTGGTCGGTGAGTTCGCCCTGCTTGCGCAGGCCCATGGCGACGTTGTCGGCGACGTTGAACGAGTCGAAGAGCGCCGCGAACTGGAAGACGTAGCCCACCCGGGCGCGGAGCTTGTACAACTCCTTTCGCGAGAGCTTCGGGACCTCGAGGCCGTCCACCCACACCTCACCCGAATCCGGCTCCAGCAAACCGACGATGTGCTTGATGGCCACCGACTTGCCGCTGCCCGAATAGCCGATGATGACGACGGTCTCGCCTTCGGGAACGTCGAGGGTGAACCCGTCGAGGACGGTCTTCTGCCCGAAGGACTTGTGGACGTCGATGAGGCGAATCATGAGCCGGGAAGGAGGCGGGGGAAAGAAATGTGATCAATCAGCCGAATTACTGCAAACTACGAACGGAAGACCAGCGCAACGGAGAAACGGCGCAGGGCCGAAACCACGCAGGACCGAGACGACGCAGGGCCGAAACCACGCAGGGCCGAAGGGGCGGGGAAACGGAAAGGGCCGGCTTGCGCCGGCCCTTTCGGAAACTGCGGATATGTGACTGCCAACTGCGAACTGACAACTGCGAACTGACAACTGCGAACTGCCAACTGCGAATTGCCGTCAGGCCGCGAAGCTGCCCAGCGCGCGCCCGACATCGCCTTCGCGCAGGCGCTTGAGCGCGCGATCGCGAAGCTGGCGGACGCGCTCGCGGGTGACGCCGAGCATGGAGCCGATCTCTTCGAGCGTATGCTCGCGGCCGCCTTCCAGGCCGAAGTAGAGACGCAGCACCTTGGCGTCGCGCGGCGGGAGCGTGCTGAGCGCCTGTTCGATCTCGTCGGTGAGGAAGCGGTTCATCGCTTCCTCCTCGGTGTCGGGCATCTCGTCGGCGACGAAGCGCTCGATCAGCGAGCGGTCGCCTTCGGGATCCATGGGCGCGTCGAGGCGCACGTCGCTGGTGTTGAGCGCGGCGAGCGACTGCACGACGTCCACCGAGAGACCCGTGAGGTGCGAGAGTTCTTCGGGGCTCGGCTCGCGGTTGAGCTTCTGCCGGAGGATTTCGGAGGCCTTGATGATTCTCGAAAGGTCCGCCGTACGGTTGAGCGGCACGCGGACCGTGCGGCCCTGGCGCGCCAGCGCCGACAGGATGGCCTGCCGGATCCACCAGACGGCGTACGAGATGAACTTGACGCCCTGATCGGGATCGAACTTCCGGGCCGCGGTGAGCAATCCGACGTTCCCCTCACCGATCAGGTCGATGAGCGGGAGCCCACGGTTCTGGTACTTCTTGGCCACGGAAATCACGAAGCGCAGGTTGCGCTTCACGAGTTCCTGCAGCGCATCCTGGTCACCCGCGCGGATCTTCCGCGCCAGCTCGATCTCCTCCATGCCCTTGAGCAGGGGATACGTGCTGACCTCGTAGAGGTACTGGTCCAGGATGTCGCGCTCGGGCTCGTTGGGCGCGATGCCGGCCGGTGCGGTACGCCGGCGGCGGCGCTTGACTTCGGTCATGTAATGCCTCGAACGGACTGCGTGTTGAATGATCTATGCGTTGCGACGCCATGCGTCGCGAAGCTGGACTGCCGGAGCGTGCGCGGCGGTCGACGCACGAAATCCCATCTGCCATCTATAGAGACAATGGGAGGCGACAAAAAATACCGCTTTGACGGGGAATCGCCAGTCCCCTTCGTTGACACCCATTATACGCCTGGATATACTTCGCGGTTCCTGACAACCCGCATTCTTTGCGGGATGTCCCCGGGGGCGTAGCTCAGTTGGGAGAGCGCTTGAATGGCATTCAAGAGGTCAGGGGTTCGATTCCCCTCGCCTCCATCGGCACCGGGTCACCGGCGCTGACGGCCGGGCCGAAGGACAGCATCCACAACACGACCCGGAGACGCGCGGGAATAGCTCAGTTGGTAGAGCACAACCTTGCCAAGGTTGGGGTCGCGGGTTCGAGTCCCGTTTCCCGCTCTCTGTTTTCGACACATGTGATGAACCGCTGAGCGGGCCGAGAAGTTCCCGAGAGCGGTGCGGGCGGTTAGCTCAGTTGGTTAGAGCGCCACGTTGACATCGTGGAGGTCACAAGTTCGAGTCTTGTACCGCCCATGCCCCATGCGTCCGATGAGGAGCATGGGGTTTTTCGTCGCCGCGACGTGCCACCGGATGTGGAAGGTGCGCCTCATTGCCTCAGTAATAGACACCTTCACGCGCCACCCCGTTGCCCCACCTGTCGCGCACGGATATTTTTGACTGCTACGCCGCTCGGGCGTAGGTAATTGCAGGACAAGCAACTGCGTTGCGCCCGTAGCTCAATTGGATAGAGCATCTGACTACGGATCAGAAGGTTGGGGGTTCGAGTCCCTCCGGGCGCGTAACGCGGGTGCACCGGTACCAGACAGTCGACGGGGCGTAGCTTAGCCCGGTAGAGCGCCTGCTTCGGGAGCAGGAGGTCGCTGGTTCGAATCCAGTCGCCCCGACTGAACAAAGCCCCTGCATCGCGGGGGCTTTGTCTGTTTCGGGTCTCGCACGATCCGCCGCAATGGGCGACCTTCTCCCCGGCCGCACCTGTGCCCCCGCCGCTCACCATCCGTCTCAAACAACGGCAAGACCGCAAGGTTCGCTTCGTGCTCTTCCGGCCACTCGCCCCACTCCTCCTGCTCCTCGCCGCGGCACCCACCGTCCGGGCCTCCACCGCGACCATCCGGACGGAGCCGTCGATCTCCAACGGGGCCATCCGCGCCGAATTCGGGTCGCGCGGCCTCACTCGCTTCCTGGATCTGACGGGGCACGACACTCGTGCCTTTGCCTACGATGATTTCCGGGTCACGATCGACGGGCGCACCTACGACAGCCGCACGCTCGATGCGCCGGCGCGACAGGCAACGGCCGACAGCGTGTGGTACGTGTGGGCCGCCGGGCCCTACCGGATCCGCGCCACCTACGAACTGCGCCCCGGCTGGCGGTTCATCAGCAAGCGCCTCGCCGTCACGAGCGCCGGCTCCGGCTTTCACGTGGACAGCGTGTGCGTGTGGCGGGACAGCCTCAGCCGCGCGCCAACGGATGTGTACGTCGTCAGGTCGACGCACGAACGTCTGGGCCCCGCGGACTATGCCGCCGCCCTTCGCTTCGCCGGCAGCCGCGGCCTCCTGGCCGTCGTCCAGAATCCGTTCCTTCATGTGTCCGCCGCCGGCGGCGCATTCGCCGTTTCGTACGCACCCGACATGGACTGGCGCTCCAGCTACGGCCCCTTCGAGAGTGACCGCGGGCTGCTCGCCACCTACCGCCTCACCGGACGCCGGCTGCCCGACCGCATGCGGCCGGAGTGGGCGCTGGACAGCGTGGCCGTGGAGCCTGGACTCGACCTCGCCGAGCGCGACGCTTTCACGAAGATGGTCCGCGCCTTCCTGATCGATCCGCCCTCGAAGCCGATCAACGTGTTCGTGGGGTGGACGGCCAACGACTACCAGATCGACGTCGCCACGCCGGCGGGCCGCGCCGAGTACGAGCGGCTGCTGCATCGCGCGGCGCAGATGGGCGCCGAGTACGCGCTGTACGCGCCCTCGAATTCGGCAGTCTCGCGCCGCGATTCGAGCGTGGACGACTGGAGTTGGGAGCACGTGCTCTGGCTGGGCCTCGGCCAGCAGATCCGCAAGAACCAGTGGCACATCGCGTCCAGCCCGATCCCGCCCTCGGTGCAGGAGATGCTCGACTATGCGAAAACGCAGCACATCAAACTGCTCGCCTATGTGTACCCCGTGCTGCCCTTCACGCAGGATTCAGGGTGGCTCGTCACGTCGCACGGCAAGCAGTGGGCAAACCTGGGCATTCGCGCCTGGCAGGACTGGCTCATCAAGGCGCTGATCGCATTCCACGACCGCATGGGACTCGGCGGGTATTCCTTCGACCACACCTTCCTCACCTACCCCGGCGCGAGTGTCTACGCGCAGTGGTACGGGTGGCGGCGCGTCATGGAGACCATCAAGCGCGCGCGCCCCGATCTGGTGATCGACGGCCGGCAGGCCTATCAGGAGTACGGGCCGTGGAGCTGGCTCGCCGGCTCGTATCCCCATCCGACGTCCACCGACGAGCAGCCGGAGAGCTTCGCGCCCTTCCCCGACCTGCACTTCGACCGGGTGTCGGCCGACCGCGAGCGCTACACCGCCTACCGGTATCGCAACTACGAGTTCGCGCCGAGCGAGATCGTGCCCGGCTACATCACGCACCAGACCTCGCGCAGCGACGCCACGGGCGACATGCCGATGGTGCGCACCGACAGCGGTCCTCAATTGGTGAGCTTCCGCGCCCGCGACTGGGACTACCTCGGGTGGCGCTACTCGCTCCTGTCCTCGATCGCGGTTGCCGGATGGAACAACGTGATCGACATGATCCCGGCGCGCGACTCGGCGGAATATGCCGACTTCTCGCCGCGGGACGCCGGCTTCTTCCGCCACTGGCTCGACTGGACCGTGGCCCACCGCGAGCTGCTGCGACACACACGCACGATCATCGGGCAGCCAGCGATGGGTCGCGTGGACGGCACGGCGGCGATCATGAACGACAGCGGGTACGTCTTCCTGTTCAATCCCAATGCGCGGCGGATGAGCGCCGAATTCACGCTCGATTCCGCACTCGGACTGGCGGCAGGCCAGGGGCCGGCGCTCGAGCTGCGTGAGGTCTACCCGCGCGAGGGGATGCGCATCGCGAAGCCGGGCGTCGGGCTCTGGCACTATGGCGACCGCGTGTCGCTGCCGATGGACGGCGCGTCGGCGGTGGTGCTTCAGGTGCGGCCGTTCGATGCGGCGATGGGCCAGACCGTGCTGTACGGTGCGCCGGGCGAGGCGTCGTCCAGCGCGTACGGGATCACGCTCCGCGACGTCACCGGGGAACCGGGCACCACCGCCCACCTGCTGGTCAAGCTGCCGGCGGGCGCCGTACCGGCGCCCGATTCGGCCACGGTGAACGGGGTCCCCGTGCCGGTGCACCGGGTCGCGCCGGATCGCGTCTCGCTCGACGTGACCTTCGCCGGCGCCGAATTCCGCCGGCTCCAGCCGGTGGGCGCGTACGACTCGACCTTTGCCGGCGGGGCCGTCCGCGGGTCGTTCACGATTCCGCCGCGGATCTTCGATCAGTTGAAGGCGCGGCAGCAGGCATGGCCCATCCCGTGGACCACCGAGGATTTCCAGACGACATGGCTCGCGCCGCAGCGCCTGCTGTTGTACGTGAACATCGCGCAGCCCGACGCGAGCTGGGAGGCGCGGATGACGATCGACGGCACGGTGGTCGCCCTGCACAAGGCGTACTCGTCGGTGCGACCGGTGCGCCGCGATTTCGTCGGCTTCTACGCCGACGTCTCGCTGCTCGCCCCGGGCGTGCCGCACACCGTGGAATTGCACCTGCCCGCCTTGCGACCGGGGCAGTTCCAGGGTCTTTTCTTCGAGAACGTCGAACCGCAATACACGGACGTCATCGTCCGCGATCACCAGGAGAATAGATGAACAGCTTCGTCGCGCTCGTTTCCGGCCTCGCGCTCGCGGGGTCGGCTGCCGCCTGGAGCGGCGCCACGCCTGCCCCCACCTCCACGCCGGTCCGCCCCGTCTCCAACGGGCTCGCCCTCACCCCGCCCATGGGGTGGAACAGCTGGAACCGTTTCGGCTGCAACGTCAGCGACAGTCTGATCCGCGGAATGGCCGACGCCATCGTGGCCAGCGGGATGCGCGACGCGGGCTACCAGTACGTGACGATCGACGACTGCTGGCAGGTGGCGCGCGACGCGAACGGCACGATCGTCCCCGACTCGGCGCGATTCCCGCACGGGATGAAGGCGCTCGCCGACTACGTGCACGCCAAGGGGCTCAAGTTCGGCATCTACACCGATGCCGGCCACTTCACCTGCCAGCACCGGCCCGGGTCGTACGGCCACGAGGCGCAGGATGCGAAGACGTACGCCGGGTGGGGCGTGGACTACGTGAAGGTGGACTGGTGCAACGCCGAGGGGATCAACGCGCCGGCGCAGTACGCCAAGATCAAGGAGGCGCTGCTGCATTCGGGTCGGCCGATCGTGTTCAGCATCTGCGAGTGGGGGAGCAACCGCCCCTGGGAGTGGGCGGACACGACGGGCAACCTGTGGCGGACGACGGGCGACATCTGGGACAGCTACCAGAGCATGGTCGCCAACGCCGATCTCAACATGCAGTACTGGCACGCGGCGGGCCCGGGCCACTGGAACGACCCCGACATGCTCGAGGTGGGCAACGGTGGCATGACGCGCGACGAGTACCGCGCGCACTTCAGCCTGTGGGCCGATCATGGCAGCGCCCCTGATCGCCGGCAACGACGTGCGGGCGATGGTCGACACCACGTCGCGCGAAGCGCGGATGACGAGGAGCATCCTGCTCAACAAGGAAGTCATCGCGGTGGATCAGGACTCGCTGGGCGTGCAGGGCATGGTCGTGCAGGACTATCCGCCGGAGCTGCAGGTGTGGGCCAAGCCGCTGCAGGACGGTTCGGTGGCCGTGGTGCTGTTCAACCGCGCCTCCGTTCCCTCGCGGATCACCGCGAACTGGGGACGGATCGGGATCCGGACGCGCCGGGCCACGGTGCGCGACCTGTGGGCGCACAAGGACCTCGGCATGGTCGAGAACCGCTACACCGCCGACGTCCCGTCGCATGGGGTGGTGATGCTACGCGTGACGCCGGTCGGTCAGTAGGGTTTCCTGCAGCGCGGGGCCGGTCGTTCCCGGAGCGGGACGACCGGCCTTCCCCGCCTCCGCTATTTCTCGGCGCCGAACTTGAACACCGTCTCCGAATGGAACTCCTGCCCCGGCCGGAGGACCACGCTCGGGAAGTTCGCGTGGTTGGGCGAATCGGGATAGTGCTGCGTCTCGAGCGTGAAGCCGTATCGAATCTTGTACACGCCGCCGATGCCGGCGAATGAGCCGTCCAGGAAGTTGCCGGTGTAGAACTGGATCCCGGGTTCGGTGGTGTACACGTCGAGCGTGCGCCCGGTGGTCGGTTCGACGACGCGCGCCGCGTGCACGAGACCGGTGGAATCCTTGCGGTTGAGCACGAAGTTGTGGTCGTACCCCCCCGCGAACGCGAGCTGCTGATTGTCGTCGTGGATGTGGAGGCCGATGGCGGTCGGGGCGCGGAAGTCGAACGGCGTGCCGGCCACCGCCTCGATCTTGCCCGTGGGGATCATCGTCGAATCGATGGGCGTGATCGAATCGGCGTCGATGGTGACGATGTGCTTGAGCACGTCGCCGTTGCCGGCCCCCGCCAGATTGAAGTAGCTGTGGTTGGTGAGGTTGATGATCGTCGGCTTGTCGGTGGTCGCCGCGTAGCCGATGACCAGCTCGTTGCTGTTGTTGAGCGCGTAGGTCACCCGCACCTTGAGCGTGCCCGGATAGCCCTGATCGCCGTCGGGGCTCGTGTGCGTCAACAGCACACCGACACTCGTCGGATTGGTCAGCGCTTCGGCCTTCCACACCACTTTGTCGAAGCCCACGAGTCCGCCGTGCAGTGCGTTGACGCCGTTATTGATGGCGAGGGTGTAGGTCTTGCCGTCGAGCGTGAATTTGCCCCGGGCGATCCGGTTGGCGAAGCGGCCGACGATGGCGCCGAAGTACGGGGAGTCCTTCACGTATTTGGCCAGCGTGTCGAAGCCGAGCACGACGTCGGCAAACTGCCCATTCCGGTCCGGGGTGCGGATGGACTGGATGATCCCGCCGTAGTCCAGCACCCGCACCTCGACGCCATTGGCGTTGCTGAGCGTGAACACGTGCACGGAGTCGCCGTTGGCCAGCACGCCGAACGGCTCGCGCCGGATGCTCAGCGTGCGGTCGGATTCGGAGGTCTTGGACATGCATCCCGCCTGGAGAATGAGGGCGCCGACCAGCCCGAGCCAGAGCGCTCGGCCGGCCGGGCGTGGTGACGCAGCGATGCGGCCCGCGCGCGTTGCGATCATACGTCGATCCTCAATTGATGCCCGCGCGCTGCCTGGCCGCGCGGATGATTGCGACCATGACGTCGCGGTTCTTCGAGAAAGTATCATCTACGATATTGAGCGTGGGAATCGCGTCGGGGGAGAGGGAGAGCGTCTTCGGATCGAACCGGCCGAAACCGGACTCGTGCACGCCGCTAGAGCCGCGACCGGGAGCGGGGTGGCTCAGGTGCTGGAAGAAGCGCGCGTAGCGGTGGATGTGCTCCTTGAAAAGGCCCCCGCCCCCGGACTGGTAGAGCGGGATGAACTGCAGCAGGCCGTCGTAGTGCATCTCGCCGCATGCGAGCAGGCTCGGATATCGCTGCCGGAGTTCGCCGACCATGCGCTGCATCCCGGCGTGCATGTCGCCCTTGGTGTTGTTGATCCAGCCGCCGGCGATGTCCAGGAAGTACGCGTCCACGCCGTAGCGCTCCACACAGTCGGCGATGCGCCCGGTGAGCCACCGCCGCCAGGAATCGACGCCGAGGTTCATGTAGCCGAGCCACCCTTCCTGATGCCGGTCGTTGTCCCAATCCACCCAGTTCAGGTCCACCTCGTCACCGTCGATCTTGTCGGTAACGGCGTCGGCGATCTGCGCGTACATCGGCTGTTTTCGGTTGGCCGCGTTGGCCCCGAACATGGGCATCATCCGGAATCCCATGGCCTGCGCCTCGTGGATCAGGGTGCGGAACCCGGCCTCGCCCCCCATGCGGTCCGAGGCCCGGTACAGCGGGTAGTCCCAGTAGTAGCGGCCGTCCCACGCCGACAGAAAGTTGAGCACCCGGTGCGGGTCGATCTGCGTCGCCACCCAGCGCAGAATCTCGAGCTGCCGGGCGTAGTCGTTGAAGATGTAGCCGGTGTAGTGCTGACCGTGCAGGGTGAGCACGAGCGCCGTATCGCGCAGCCACGCCGGCACGTCGGAACGCGAGTCGAACGGCTGCAGATGATGGGCGCGCTCCAGGTGCGCGTAGTGCGCGGCGATCACCGGGCCGGGATCCGCCGCGCGCCCCACGCGCCAGGTGGGCACCACGAGCCGGGTCTCGTTCCGCCACCCGTCCTCCTCGTGGATGGCCTCCACCCGGTAGCCATCGTCGCCGGGCTGGAAATAGAAGCGCTTGGTGCGTACCTGATCATCGAGCGACTGCAGGAAGAAGTATTCCTGGTCGCTCTTCCGAACAAACGCGAGCGGCGTGACGAGGCCGCCCGCGCCGCCGGGCCCGAACAGGTCGCCCCCGCTGAACGGATAACCGAACAGCAGTTCGTTGTCGCGCGGGTCGAAGAAGTCGTAGCCGGTGGAGATGTGCCCGCGCGGCACGCCGCGCACGATGGTGGACAGCGTCTTGATCGGCTGGCCCATGTCGGCGGTCACGTCCACGGTCACCGCGTCGCCGTCGCGGCGCAGCCGGGCGACGAGCGTACCCTCCGCCGGCTCCTGCCCGCCGGCCCACGTGAACCGGTGGCAGGTGAGCGTCAGCGCGTCGCCGGCCGATTCGGCCCTCATCGCCGCGGGGTCGAGCGCGTACGCATTCTCGCGCGTGAACACGATGAACCCGAAGCGGAGGCCGGCAAAGGGAACCGACGGCTCGGGAAAGTCGAAGCTGAACTTGTCGTAGCCGCGTCCGCGGGGCGGGATGTACACCTCGCTCGTGGACACCAGCGGCAGAATCGGCACCGGCGCGCCGCGGTCCGCCGGCGGCAGGATGGTCGGGTCCGCCGCGCCCGTGCCGGTGGCACCCAGTGCGGCGGCGGGCACCAGGCCCGACGCGCCGGCCGCCCCCAGCGCCTTCAACAGGTCGCGCCGTGAGATCGCGTCGCTCATGCCACTGCCTCCGTGTTCTCGAGTCCGGTCATCATGCGGAGCAGCAGGTCCTGGTCGGCACGCTCACGTGACACCTCGCCGGTGATCCGTCCGGCGCGCAGCACGAGGATGCGCGACGACAGGTTCAGCAGCTCGGGCAGTTCGCTCGAGATGAGGATGATCCCGACGCCGTTGGACGCCAGGCGGTCGATCCAGGCGTGCAACTCCGCCTTGGCCCCGACATCGACGCCGCGGGTCGGTTCGTCGAGGATCAGCACCCGTGACTCGGCGGCCAGCCACTTGGCGAGCACCAGCTTCTGCTGGTTGCCACCCGAGAGCGACGACGTGCCGGCGTCGACGAGGTTGGCCCGCACCCCGAGCCGGTCGAAGTACGCGAGCGCGACCTCGCGCTCGCGCCGTCGCTGCACCCAGGTGTATCGCGCAAAGCGCTCGAGCGTGGGAAGCGTCGCGTTCTCCCGACAGACGAGCGACAACACCAGCCCCTGCCGCTTCCGATCCTCCGGCACGAACCCCAGCCCGAGGGCCATCGCCTGCCGCGGCGACCGGACCGTCACCGGCCGGCCGTCCACGAACACGCGGCCGGTGGCTTCGGGGTCGAGCCCGAACACCGCCTGCGCCACCTCCGACCGGCCGGCGCCGACGAGCCCGGCGAGCCCCACCACCTCGCCCGCGCGCACCGTGAACGACACGTCGTCGAACCGCCCGGGATGCGAGAGCCCCTCCACGCGCAGCAGCTCGGCGCCCGCCTGCCGTCCCACATGCTCCGGGAAGTACTGGTCGAGCTTGCGGCCGATCATCGACTGGACGACGGCGTCCTCGGTGAGCGACGCGGTGGGCTGGGTGGACACGTGCCGTCCGTCGCGCAGCACGGTGACGGTGTCGCACAGGCGAAAGATCTCGTGCATGCGGTGCGACACGTAGAGGATGGTCACGCCGCCCGAGCGCAGCCGCTCGATGAGCGCGTACAACCGCACCGCGTCCGCCTCGGCCAGGCTGCTCGTCGGCTCGTCGAACACGATGACGCGGGCGCCGCTGCCCACGGCCGCCGCGATCTGCACGCGCTGCTGCTCGGCCACGGTGAGATCGGCCACGCGCCGCGCCGGGTCGGTGGTGGCGCCGATGGCGGCCAGCAGGTCGCGGGCGCGCTGGTGCAGCGCCCGCCGCGAAACGAACGTGCGGCGCGCCGGCAGCGCGCTCAGACACAGGTTCTCGGCCACCGACATGTTCTCGCACAGCGCGAGTTCCTGGTGCACCATCACCACGCCGGCCTGCAACGCCTCGCGCGGGCTGCCGAACCGCACCTCCCGTCCATTCAGGATGATGCGCCCCTCGTCGGGCAACATGAGCCCCGAGAGAATCTTGCCGAGCGTGCTCTTCCCCGCCCCGTTCTCGCCGCAGATGGCATGGCAGGACCCCGGGGCGACGTCGAACGAGACGTCGTCGAGCGCGGTGACGCCGGGAAAGCGCTTGGTGATGCCGGCGAAGCGGACGGCGGGCGTGGTCATCGACCGCTAGTTCGGCAGCGCCAGGTACGTGGAGTCGACGTCGGTGAATCCCCACGCCTTCAACTGGCGCGCGTACGTGCCGAGGTTCTCCTTGCTCACGCGGATGAGATTCATCTGCACGTGCGCGGGAACTTGCTTGTGGAGCAACACGTGATCCACGATCGTGTTCACCGAGACGAACCCCCAGTCGTACGTGGGCTGGGCGAGCAGCACCGGCGCGATTCCCTTCTGGATGTAGGCCAGCTGCTGCGGCAGTGCGTCGACCGACACGACCTTCACCTTGGCCGGGTCGAGCGTGGTCAGCAGTGCCTTGGTCCAGAGCGCCCAACCGCCGATCATCGCCCATCCCTGGATGTTCGGATACGCGTTCATCGCCCGCATGACCTCGGCGGCCGCGTCCTGCGGCGTCTCCCGATGGTAGAAGGTGTTCAGGATGTGGATCTTGGGGTACTTCTTGGCGGCGTCCTTCACTCCCTGCACGCGCATCTGCAGGTTGGGCGCATTCTGGTTCCCGGCCAGGATCGCGATGTCGCCGGCGCTGTCCATCTGGACGGCCAGTTCGTCCATCACCTGGCGGCCGATCGCCTCGTCGTCGCCGCCGTAGAAGGAGAAGCGCTTCGAGTTCGGCGCGTCGCTGTCGAACATCATCACGGGCACGCCGCGCGCCACGGCCGCGTTGATGGCGTCGGTCACCTTGTTGGCATCGCTGGTGGACATCAGGATCGCGTTGTCACCGGCATCCACCGCCTGCGCCACGCGCTGGGCCTGCACCTGCGCATCCTCCTCGGGCGGCGTGAGCCAATCGATCTTGATCGGTGATGCCGAGCTTCTTGCTCTGCTCGGCGGCGGCCGCCTCCGCCCCGACGCGCCCCGAGAGGAACACCGGGTTCGTGGAACTCTTGGCGATCATCGCGATGGTGAACGTCTTGGGCAGCGAGCCACTGGCCGTGGCCGCGCTGGTGCCGCCGGCGGCGGGCTTGCCGGAACCACCGCACGCGGCGGCCCACGCCATCGCGGCCACGGGAGCAAGTCGGACAATTCGAGAGAAGCGCGACATCGTGACTCCAGAGGTTGGCGCGGCTATGCGGGCCGCGAGGATTCCCGACCGGCACGGCGCGACAACAGCCGCGACCCGCCCTGGTCGATGACGACGGCGAGGATCATCGCGGTGCCGACGATGATCCATTCATAATTCTGATCCAGGTGGAGCGTGCGAATGGCCTGCCGGATGACGACGATCAGCATGGCGCCGAGCATGGCGCTCACCGCGCTGCCCTTGCCGCCGATCAGGCTCGCCCCGCCGACGACGGCCGACGCGATCACGTACAGCTCGTACCCACTCGCGTCGGACGACGTCGAGGACCCGTAGTAGCCGGCCCCGAGAAAGGCGGCGATCCCCGCCGTCAGTCCCGAGAGCACGAACACGCCGAGGGTGACGCGCTTGACGTTGAGGCCCGCGTACCGGCTCGCTTCGGCGTTTCCGCCGATGGCGAACACGTGCCGCCCCATCACCGTCCGCGACAGATACACGGCGCCCAGAGCCGTGACGACGAACATCACCAGCATCGGCACCGGGTAGAGTCCCTCGGCCAGGCCGAGCGGCGCGCGGACGATGTTCGTGAGCGGACCGGGAAGGAGGATGCTCTCGGCGTGGCTCGTCACGAAGGCGAGTCCGCGCAGGATCCACATCGTGCCCAACGTGATGATGAACGAATGGACATTGAGCCCGATCACCATGAGCCCATTGGCCAGGCCGCAGAGCAGGCTGACGGCCAGGCAGGTGCCGAGTCCCAGCAGCAGCGTCGGCACCGGGCCCATGGGGCCGGCCGCGCGCAGCACCATGGCCATCGTCACGCCCGAGAGGGCGTAGATCGCGCCCACCGAGAGGTCGATGCCCCCGGCGATGATGACGATCGTCGCGCCGACGGCCATGATCGCGAACCCGCTCGCGTCGGTGGCCATCTGCAGAAACGTGTACTTGTTGAGAAAGTTGTTGACCGTCCGTCCGGTCAGCGGATCCACGTGCGAGCCCGCCGTGAACGTGAGCACGATGCAGAGCGCCAGGAGCACGCCGACCAGGCCCACCTGGGGCGAACGGAGCACGGCGCGCACCCACGGGCGGCCCCTCGTGGACGGGGCCGGAACGGCGCTGGTGGAATCGCCGGGTGCAGCGGAGTCGGAAGCGGCGGGGGGTGCGTCGGGTGTCAGTTGGCGATCTGGCGGCACTTCCGGTGTGGTGAGGGACTGCGCAGAGCGTAAACGCTTGCAACGTTACGCCCAGCGTGCAGGGGTGTCAACGCGATTCGCGACCGCTCTTCCCGGGGGCAACTTCGATCCGTAATCTCTACCCGCATTCTCCACTTCCCGAGCCCGTCATGCCTCTCCATCAGATTCAGACCAAGACCACCGCGCGCAACGCCGCCAAGCGCGCCGCCGCTGCGAAACGTGCCGCCGCCAAGCGCGCCACGCCCCGGCCCAAGCCGCTCACCGTCGGGTTGCTGGTCGGCAACCGCGGATTCTTTCCCGGTCACCTGGCGCGCGAAGGCCGTGACCAGATGATGGCCGTGCTCAAGGACGAGGGATTCGACGTCGTCGCGCTCGGCGTGAATGCCACTCGGTACGGAGCCGTCGAAAGCCGCGACGAGGCGAAGGCGTGCGCCGAACTCTTCCGGAAGCACCGCGACACGATTGCCGGCGTGATCGTTACCCTGCCCAACTTCGGCGACGAGCGCGGCGTGGCCGAGACGCTGCGGATGGCGGGACTCGACGTCCCGGTGCTGATCCACGCCGCCGCCGACGACCCCAAGCGCATGCTCATCGACAACCGGCGCGACGCCTTCTGCGGCAAGATGTCGGTGTGCAACGTGCTCACCCAGTACGGCATTCCCTATTCGCTGACCACGCTGCACACCGTGGCGCCGGCCGCCGACAGCTTTCGCAGGGATCTGCGGCGCTTTGCCGGCGTCTGCCGCGTGGTGAAGGGTCTGCGCACGGCGCGCATCGGCGCCATCGGCGCCCGGCCCGCCGCCTTCAAGACCGTTCGCTACAGCGAGAAGATCCTCGAGGCGCAGGGCATCGCCGTCGAACCGATCGACCTCTCGGAGATCCTGGGCCGTGTGAACCGGCTGCGCGACAGCGACCGGGCCGTGAAGCGCAAGCTGCAGCAGATGCACGCCTACGTGGACACGGCGGGCGTTCCCGACGCGGCGCTGCTCAAGATGGCCAAGCTCGGCGCCGTGGTGGACGGCTGGATGACGGAGGCCGACGTCACGGTGAGTGCCGTGCAGTGCTGGACGTCGCTCGAGGAATTCTTCGGCGTCGTGCCGTGCACGCTGATGAGCATGATGAGCGACGACCTGCTGCCCAGCGCCTGCGAGGTGGACGTGTGCGGCACGGTGAGCATGTACGCGCTCGCACTCGCCGTCGCAAACGCCGGCCGCGCTGCTCGACTGGAACAACAACTACGGCGACGATCCCGACAAGGCGGTGTGCTTCCACTGCAGCAACCTGCCCAAGTCGTTCTTCGAGAGCGAGCGGATGGACTACCAGGAGATCATCGCCGGCACCGTGGGACGCGAGAATACCTACGGCACCATCGTCGGCAAGGTGAGAGCCGGCCCGATGACGTTCGCGCGCTTCTCCACCGACGACCGCAGTGGGCGCATGCGCGGCTACGTCGGCGAGGGACGGTTCACCAAAGACCCGCTCAAGACCTTCGGCGGGGCCGGCGTGGTGGAGATCCCCCAACTGCAACCGCTGCTCCGCTACATCTGCGAGAACGGGTTCGAGCACCACGTCGCCGCGACGTTCGACACCGTCGCGGACGTGCTGCACGAAGCCACCACCCGCTACCTGGGGTGGGACACGCTGCGCCACCGGTAGCCGCCATGGCACTCGTCGCCGGCGTCGATTTCGGCACGCAGAGCGTCCGCGTCGCGATCGTCGACAGCGTGAAGGGACCGGTGGGCGCCGGCGTGGCCGAGTACCCGGTGATCCGGAATGCGGCCGACCCCGACTTCGCCACGCAGTCGCACGCGGCCCACATGGACGCGCTGGCCACCGCCACGCGCCTCGCCCTCGCCGAGGCGGGCGTCCCGGGCGACGCCATCCGGTCGATCGCGCTCGACACGACGGGCTCGACGGTGATCCCGGTGGACGATCGGCTGCAGCCGCTGGACGACTACTACCTGTGGTGCGACCACCGTGCCAAGGACGAGGCCGCGCTGATCACCGAGGTGGCGCACCGCGAGCGCCTGCCGGCCATCGAGTATTGCGGCGGGGTGTATTCGTCGGAGTGGGGATTCGCCAAGCTGCTCCACTGGCTGCGCCACAACCCCGACAAGCGTGCCCGGTTCGCGACGGCGCTCGAGCACTGCGACATGGTAGCGGCCACGCTCTGCGGCGAGACCGATCCGCGCCACGTGGCGCGCAGCGTGTGCGCCATGGGACACAAGTGGCTCTGGAACGCCGAGCTGGGCGGCCTGCCGGGCGAGGAGTTCCTGGTCGCGGTGGACCCGCTGCTCGCCGGCGTGCGTGACAAGCTCGACGGACGGTATCTCACCTCGGATCAGATCGCCGGACACCTGGCGCCCGAGTGGGCGGCGAAGCTCGGCCTCCGCGCCGGCATCCCGATTCCGGTCGGCGCGTTCGACGCGCACTGGGACGCGCTGGGCGCCGGCGTGGCCGAGGGCGACGTGGTGAACGTCGTCGGCACCTCAACCTGCATCGTCGCCGTCGGCCGCGAGACGGGGTGCATTCCCGGTCTGTGCGGCGTGGTGCGCGGATCCGTGGATCCGCAGCTGGTGGGCATTGAGGCTGGACTGTCGGCGGTGGGCGACGTGTTCGAGGCCATCGCACGGCGTGCCGGCTCGTCCGTGCACGAGCTGTCGGCCGGACTCGACGACTACCGCGCCGGACAGACCGGACTGCTGCGTCTGGTGTGGGACAACGGCGACCGCACCGTGCTGGTGAACGCCCGGCTGGGCGGGGTGACGCTCGGCTGGAACCTGCAGCACACGCCGGCGGACGAGCTGTTCGCGGCCATCGAGGGCACGGCGTTCCACACGCGCATCGTGCTCGAACGGATGGCGGAATTCGGCACGCCCATCGAGCGCGTGATTCAGGCGGGTGGCATCCCGCAGAAGAATCCGGTGCTCAACCAGGTGTACGCGAACGTGATGGAGAAGCCGATGCTGGTGCCCGAGCGGCCGATCACGAGCCTCGGTTCGGCGCTGTTCGCGTTCCTGGCGGCCGGCGTCTTCCCGTCGATCGCCGACGCGCAGCGCGCGCTCTGCCCGCCCTATCGCGAGGTGAAACCCGACCCGGCAACGCGCGAGACGTACGAGCGCCTGTACGCGATGTACCGGTCGTTGTACTTCGGCCTCGGCTCGCCCGACTCGGCGCCGGTGGCGCTGGGCGACGTGCTTCCGGCGCTACGCGAGATCGCCGCTCAGCGCTGGCCGTAGTAGGCGTCGGGACCGTGCTTGCGAAGGAAGTGCTTGTCGTGCAGCGCCTGATCGATGGCCTCGGCGCCGGCCTCGATGGCCAGCGTGTGGTACGCCATGCTCGCCACCTCTTCGAGCACCGACGCCGTGTGCACCGCCGACTCCACCGTCGGCCCCCAGCAGAAGCTCGCGTGGCTGGCCACCAGCACCGCTGGCATCGCCGTGGGATCGAGCCCCCGGAACCGGCGCACGATCACCTCGCCGGTGTTCGCTTCGTAATCCACCGCGATCTCGTGCGGCGTGAGCGGGTCGGTGACGGGGATCGGGCCGTGGAAGTAATCGGCATGCGTGGTACCGAAGCAGGGAATCTCGCGCCGTGCCTGCGCCCACGCGGTGGCAAAGTGCGAATGCGTGTGCACGATTCCCCCCACGGCATGGAAAGCGCGGTACAGGACCAGGTGCGTGGGCAGATCGGACGACGGGCGGAGCGAGCCTTCGACGATCTTCCCCTCGAGATCGGTGACCACCAGGTCGTCGGCGCGCATGGCGTCGTACGCCACGCCGCTCGGTTTGATCACCACCAGCCCGCGTTCCCGGTCGACGGCGCTGGCGTTGCCGAACGTGAACGGCGCCAGCCCGCGGTCGCCGAGGGCGCGGTTGGCTTCGAGCACGGCGGTACGGAGTGATTCGAGCATGATGTGACCGGCG
Organism: uncultured Gemmatimonadaceae bacterium; assembly: GCA_963822945.1. Classification (GTDB taxonomy): domain Bacteria; phylum Gemmatimonadota; class Gemmatimonadetes; order Gemmatimonadales; family Gemmatimonadaceae; genus JAGWRI01. Next base: position 222,819 of record CAWGJO010000020.1, read on the forward strand.
ACCGGGTGATGGGACTCTGGGAAATTGGGGACGGCGGCGCCGGACGCAACCCGCGTCTACGCTGCGCGCGTCCACCTCGCAATCACGGTGGCCACGGCAAGATCCACCGACACGTTGGTCACGGTCCGCAGCGCGTCGGGAATCGCGTCCACGGCGAGCAGGATGCCGATGCCCTCGGCGGGAATCCCGGCGGCGAGGAATACGGGCAGTTGGGTCCACGCCCCGTTGGGCACGCCCGGCACGCCGAAGCTCGTGAATACCGAGATCGCGATCACCGGAATCATGCGCGCCGCGCCGAGATGGATGCCGTACACGCGCGCAATGAAGATCGCCCCGGTCACCGAGGCGATCGGGGCCGCCACCTTGAGCATGGCCGTGGCCAGCGGCAGTACGAGCCCGCTCACCTCTGCCGGCAGTTCCAGGTCCTCCTCGGCGGCGCGCATGAGCGACGGAAGCGAGGCCAGGGACGATCGCGATCCGAACGCGATGGCCTGCGGCGCCGCGAGCGCGCGGGTAAAGCGGCGGATCGGCGTTCCGCCGAGAGCGACGGCGAGCACGTACGCGCCGGCGGTGACGATGGCGCAGAGCAGCACGACCACGAGCATGTACCCGGCCAGCGACCGCAGCACGTCGATGCCGATGCGGGTGGCCACCGGCAGGATCAGCGCGAACACGCCGATCGGGCCTACCTTGAGCACCCACTCCACGATCACCAACAGCGCGTCGGACACGGCGCGACAGAACGCCACGATCGACGAGCGCTGATCGGGCTTGATGCGGGTGGTGGCGAAGCCGAACAGCAGCGAGAAGACGATGAGGCCGAGCATCGCGCCGTCGGCCGCGGCCTTCACCGGATTCTGCGGCACGATGCTGACCACCAGCGACGTCAGCGACGGCTGCTGCGCCGCGGCCGCAGCCGCGGCCGGCGGCACGGGAATTCCACCCTTCGACACGATGAGCGCGAGCAGGCCGGGACTGAGCAGCGCGCAGAGCACCGCGCTGGCCGTCACCACGCCGATGAACATGCCGAAGGTGCCGGTGGCGCCGCGCACGGCGTTCTGCTGCTCCGCCGACGATGCGGCGGCCACGATCACGTTGACCACCACGAGCGGCACGACCGTCATCAGAATGGCGTTCACCCAGATGGTGCCGAGCGGCGCGACGATCGAGACGGCCCGGTCGGCGGCCGGACTGCGCACGGCGGCCACGATCAAGCCGGCGATCGTGCCCAGCAGGACCGCGATCACCATTTGGACGGGCAGCTTCTTCATGCGCGGGAGGGTCAGAAGGTGGCGCCGAAGTTGATCTCGATCACCGGTCGTTGATGCAGCGATCGCGAACCGAAGGTAATCGACACCGGCCCGGGCGCCAGCATCGTGCCGATCGTCAGGCCGCCGCCCCGCAGGTACGAGCGCCAGCCGACGGGAGCCGGCCAGGTGTCGAACACGTTCCCGACGTTCCCGCGCAGGCTCACGAAGATGTTGTCGCGCACCTCCGCCTGGATCCCCGCCTGCGCGACGTGCACCACCGTCCCCTCCGCGGACTGCGCATCAATGCCCAGGAAGGGCACGAATTGCGACGGCCACACCGACGACGGAACGCTCCCGCCCAGAAAGAACCGGTCGTGCAGCGGCAGCGTACTCCCCGAGGCGTATCCCACGTCGACCCGACCGAGCAGCGACACGTGGCTGCCCACCGGCAGCGCGCCCTGCAGATCCGCGAACCGCCGCCCGAACGACCGGCCGTGTCCGAGATCCCCGTTCCAGACCATCAGCGCCGAGGTGCCCGTCGTGGGCGCGAACACCCGGTCGTAGGTATCGAGCGAGAGGATGCCGCCGATCGTCGTGTAGCTCTGTGACCGCAGGACCAGCAGGCTGTCGCCACCGCGCACGCCGTCGCTCGATCGCGCGTGCGTGAGCTCCACGCCGATGTATCCGGCGTGGCCGAGCACGCGCGCGACCTGCGCCGACACCTCGTGCACGTCGAGCACCGGCGCCGACCCCACGCCCGGCGGCCGGATGTGCGGCAGCGACGTGCGGGTGAAGGTGGCACGGAAGGTCTGCAGGAAGCGGGCCTCGGGGCCGGCGCCGAGCAGGAACCGCCCGTCGAACTGGAGCTCATCACCCAACCGCGCGCTCAGGGCAACCTTCGACCCCGGCGTCAGCCAGTCGTTCACCGTCGCGCCCACGAGCAACGCGGCGCCGCGCGGGGTGCCGTAGCGGACCCCCACGCCCACCACGTCCCGATCGCCCTCGGTGAGGTCGAACAACAGATTGTCGCCGCCGGGACGCGGTTGCACGCGGTAGCTCACCTGATCGAACCGCCCGGCGGAGTAGATCCGTTCCACCGCATCCGCCACCTGGGATTCGGTGACCCAGGTGCTGTCGCGAAGTCCGACGGCGGCACGCGCGAGTGCGTCGGCGCCCGGGCTCACCGTGCTCCAACTCACCTGGAGCAGGAAGATGGAGTCGTCGGGCGCGAGGGCGGGCCGCGGCGGAATGGCGCCTCGCACGGCATGCTCCGAATCGGCGATCGCCATGAGCGCCTGCCGCTGGGCGAGCGCCGCGGCGCGGCCGCGGTCGATCCAGACCTGCGCGCGGCTGAAGTCGAGCGAGGGAATTCCGTTGACGTCGGGATCGATCACCACGTTGCACAACGGCCGCTCGATCTTGTTGGACGCCTGCACGCGGAACGACACCGCCTGCTGCATGACGTCGATGAGCGAGTGCAGGCTGTCGGCCGGCGACGGGCGTTCGGACACGTCCACGCAGATCACCAGGTCCGCGCCCATCGCCCGCGCGTCCTCGGCGGGGAGATTGCGCACCACGGCGCCGTCCACCACCCGCCGGCCGTCGGGGAGCGTGACCGGGGCAAAGGCGCCGGGCACCGCGGCGCTCGCCTCGATGGCCTGGGCCAGCGATCCGTGCTGGAGGAGGATCGGATCCCCGGTGTTGAGGTCCGTCACGAGCGCCCCGAACGCCGTCGGGAGCTTGTTGAAGTCGGTGATGTCGTGGACGGGCCAGGTGTAGCGCTCCAGGTGCTCGGCGATCGCCTGGCGGGGCACCACCCCCTGCGGCAGCGCGATGCGTGCGTGCTCGAGCGGGAAGGTGATCATGTACTTCTCGCTCGCCGCCTTCTCGGCCGGGCTCTGCTGCCGGCGGTCGGTGGGCCGGCGGAACAGTTTTCCCCAGTCCTCGCTCGTCACCAGCGTGTCGAGCTGCGCCGGGGAGTAGCCGGCGGCGTACAGGCCGCCGATGATGGCGCCCATGCTCGTGCCGGTGACCAGATCCACGTGGATGCCGAGTTGGTGGAGCACCTGGAGCACGCCGATATGGGCGAAACCCTTGGCGCTCCCCCCGCTGAGCACCAGGCCCACAATGGGATGGGGTACGCCGGTCACGGGGACGGCGGGAGCGGCCTGCGCCGCACCCTCCGCGGCGCAGAACGCGAGGAGTGCCGACGCGACGGCGCAGCGGAGGGTGTGGCGAGTGTGCACGAACAGAGCTACGGACTACCGTTTGGTATCGGGTGGCCTTCGATGTCGAGATGAACGATCGGCGCGATCCCCGTGGCCCGCAACGGCTGTTCGATCTCCGACCGGTCGCCCACGATCACGATGTTCAGGTGATCGAGGTCGATGTACTTCCTTGCGACCCTCACCAGGTCGTCTTTGGTCACCGCGTTGATGCGATCGGCGAGCGTCTGATAGTAATCGGGCGCGAGCCCCTCCACATAGAGGGCCGAGATCGCGGCCGAGGTGGCGTTCACCGACGCAAAGATCTGCGGCAGGCGCTGGATGAGGGCGGCCTTGCCCTGCGCCATCTCGTCGTCGGTGAAGGGTACGCCGCCCTGCACCCCCTTCAGGTGCGCCATGAAGGCAATGAGCGCGCTGTCCGTCTTGGCACTGACGATCGACCCGCCGGCGTAGAAGCTGCCGGGACCCTTCCCGTACGCGAACCGCGAACCGACGCCGTAGCTGTACCCCTTCACCTCGCGGATGTCGTGGTTCAGCCGCGACTGGAAGAGCCCGCCGAGGATCGTATTCATGACCTGGAGGGCGTCGTAGTCCGGCGTGGTGCGCGGGGGACCCGGAATGCCGATGGCGAACACCGACTGTGGCGCCTTGGGCTTGTCCACGAGGTAGATGGTGGTGGGCCGGGCCGCCGGCACCGCCGGATAGTCGAACGACGGCATTTTGCCCCCGGCCGTCCAGCCGGCCAGCGCCTGCTCTACCGTCGCTTTCACCGCGGCGGGGTCGACATCGCCCACCACCGTGATCAGGGCATGTCCCGGCGTGAAGTACTGGTCGTGGAACGCGATGACGTCGGCGCGCGTGACGGCGTTGACGCTCCCCTCGGTCTCGAACCGGCCGTACGGGTGATCGGCGCCGTAGAGCACGCGATCGAAGACGTTCGACGCGATCGCCGTCGGCTGGTCCTTGGCCTGCACCAGGCCCACGAGCGTGCGAGCCCTCAGCCGCTCGAGCGCGGAGTCGGGGAACGCGGGATGTTCCAGCATGTCGGCCATGACGGCCAGCACCTGCGGGTACTTGGCCCGGGTGGCCAGGAAGCTCATGGTGCCGGTCTCGCCGCCGATGCGGGTGTTCACGTTCGTACCCAGCAGTTCGAGGGCGTCGGAGAGCTGGTCGCCGGTGCGCGTGGCGGTGCCCTCGCTCAACATCGCCGCCGTCATGCCGGCGAGCCCGGTCTTGGCCGCCGGCTCGTACTGGTCGGCGCCGCCCACCCAGGTGATCGTGAACGAAACGAGCGGCAGGTCGTGCTTGGGCGACACCACCAACTGGGCGCCATTGGCGAGGGTGGTGTGCGTCCACGCCGGCACGTGGAGCGCGCGGGGCGCCGTCGGTGCGGGTGGGGTGCTGCGGTCGATCTTGCTGGGCCCGGCCTGCGCCGGCACCACGGACGGCGCGGCAAGCAGGAGCGTCGAGGCGAGCGCGAGTACGCGCGTGCGCATGGGGTTCATCGCTGGCCCTCCGCGTTCGTGGGCATGGTGGGTGTCGGGCGCGCACTCACGCGCGTGCTGGCTTCGGGCTTGGACGCCTCGTCGAGCTTGCCCACGGGCACGATGCTCAACACCACGCGCCCGCTGGTCAGGTACCGGTTGGCCACGCGCCGCACGTCGGCGGCGGTCACCGCCTGGGTGTTGGCGAGGTCCGTCTGAAACTGGTTGGGATCGTCATGGAAGACGCTCCCCTCGTTGAGCATGTCGGCCTTGGCGAGGTTCGACTGGAGGTTGCTGATGGCGCGCAGTTCCAGGCCGGCCTTCACCTTCTGGAGTTCCTGCGCCGTGGGCCCCTCGCGCTTGAGCCGGTCGATGATCGAGTCGGCGCTCAGTTCCAGGCTGGTGAGCGAGTGGCCGGGACGCGGGATGACGATCACCTGGAACTGTCCCACCAGTTCGTCCTCGTTCTGGTACGCGACCGCGTTGGCGGCCGATTGCCGGTCGTACACCAACCCCTTCGTGAGGCGCGCGGTTCGCGATCCGGAGAGGATGTCGCCGAGTACGTCCAGGGCGTACTGGTCGCGGCTGATCACTCCGACCGTGGGCCAGGTGATGTAGAGTCGCGGGATCTGGACACGGTCCTCATACACCAGCCGCTTCTCAGCGGCCAGGGTGACCGTCGGCGCCTGGGGACGGACGATCGGTTGGCCACGCGGGATCTCGCCGAAGTACTTGGTCACCCACGCTCTGGTCTGGCCGGGGTCGAAATCTCCGACGATCGCGACCGTGGCGTTGTTGGGAGCGTAGTAGAGGCGGAAGAAGTTCTTCACGTCCTCGGCTGAGGCGGCTGAGAGGTCGGCCATGCTGCCGATGACGGGCCAGTGGTACGGGTGGTCGTCGGGGTACATGGCGCCACTGATGATCTCGCTGGCGCGGCCATAGGGGCGATTGTCGTAACTCTGGCGCCGCTCGTTCTTCACGATGTCGCGCTGCGCGTTGAGCTTGTCGATGTCCAGCGCGTCGAGCAGCCAACCCATGCGGTCGGACTCGAGCCAGAGTTCGTCCTCGAGGTAGTTCGAGGGCACCGTCTCGTAGTAGTTGGTCCGGTCGTTGGTGGTGGAGCCGTTGTTGTTGCCGCCCACACCCTCCGTGTACCGGTCGTGCATGCCGTAGGGCACGTGGCCGGAGCCCGTGAACATCACGTGCTCGAACAGGTGCGCGAAGCCGGTGCGGCCGGGCTTCTCGTTCTTCGAGCCGACGTGGTACCAGACGTCCACGGCGACCGTGGGCGTCGTGTGGTCCTCGGCGAGGATCACCGTGAGCCCGTTGGGGAGCGTGTAGCGCTCGAAGGGGATATGGATGGACGCCGAGGCGGCGGGCGTTGCCTGGGCCCATGCCGGTGGGGCGAGCGTGGCGGCGGCGATGATGAGCGCGGCAGCGGCGAGCGTCCGCCGCGCGAACATGGGGGGAGTTCGCATGGGATATTCGGGTTGGGGAATGAACGGACCGACGGATGAAGCATCGGTTGGACACCCGCCGGAAGCAAGCGGTTGATCGTATGCGATCCGTCAGGTCGAGCGGAGGAGCTCCACCGGATCGGCGCGCACGGCACGGCGGATCGGGACGATGCAGGCGGTGAGGGAGGCGATCACGACGACGGCCTCGGCGACGACGAGCGCCACCGCGCCCTCGACGCCGTGGGCGTTCTCGAACGCGGGGAAAGCCACGATCAGCGCTCCCGTCGCGCCCAGTGCCGTCCCCCCGAGCACCATCTCCATCGCCTCGCGCACCACGATGTGGGCGATGTCGGGAGTTCGGGCACCGAGCGCCGTCCGCATCGCGAACTCCCGCAGCCGTTGTCCTACCGCGTAGCCGAGAACGCCGTAGACGCCGACCGCCGATAGCAGCACCGCAAAGGCACCGAAGGCCACGAACAGGAGGGTGGTGAGACGCGCGACCCGCAACCCTTCGTCGTACTCGGCCTGCGGTGATCGGAATTCCGTGACCACGCCGCCCGCCGGCACGGCGGCCCGGACCACCCGGTAGACCGCACCCGACGCCCGCGCGGGCGGAATCGTGGTACGCGCCGCCACGGTTGCGGCCCGACAGTCCAGGTGGCGGACGACCGTCAGAAACGGCGTGCCGTCCCACGTGGAGTCGGCGTCGGCGACCTCCGGCCCGACGACACCCACCACCTCGACCCACGGGGCGCTCGATGCCGCCGGACCGAGCTTGAGCAACCGGCCGACCGGCGACATGAAGGGCCACAACTTCGCGGCGAGGGCACGGTTGACGATCGCAACTCCAGGGCCGTGGGCATCGCCGGCTTCGAAGTCGCGGCCGGCCACGATCGGAAATCCGTACACGCGGAAGTAGTCCGGTGTGGTCGCGGTGTAGCCAAGCGACATTCCGCGACCGAGCACGATCTGGATTGGCGAGCCCGGTTGGTCGGACGTGATCTGGTTGGCCATCGGAAATTCGGTAGAGAACGCGGCGGCGTACCGAACGCCGCCGACCGCCGCCACGCGATGCGACATATCGAGCCAGAACTGCTGACGGCCATTCAGGCTGTCGCACGACCGCCGGGGCTGGACCCTCGCCGACAGTACGTGTTCGGCATCGTAGGGGAATATCGGGTGCGAGTCGTGCCGCCAGACATTCAGCGCGAAGGTCGCCGCGATCATGACGACGAGCGCCACCGCGATTTCGCCAACGGTCACGAGCCGGTACACGCGGCCCCGCCGCCCCGTGCTCGCCCCGCCGCCGTCTTTCATCGCATCGCTCACGTTGGCCCTCGACCCGTGAAGCGCCGGCGCGAGCCCGGCCGCGATCATGGTCGCCGCCGTCACGACCACGCCCACCGCCACCACGCGCCAGCTCACATGGGGCGTGACGAAGCCCAGCTGGCGAATCATCGTCGGCATGTGCGACTCGGTGAGCTTCACGCCCCAGACGGAGAGCAGCACCCCCCAGAGCCCGCCGACCACGGCCAGCAATCCGGCCTCCGCGAACACGTGGCGCATGATCGCACCGCGACTCGCCCCGAGTGCGAGGCGCACCGCCAGCTCCCGGCGGCGCGCGAGGCCGCGCACGAGCATCAGGTTGGCCAGATTGAGGCAGGCCACGAGGAGCACGAGCACCGAGATCACCGCGGTGGCGATCGCCCCGCCATCCGGCCGGCCGTGACCGGGCAAGAGCGGATCGAGTCGATAGGCCACCATCGTCGGGTCCGCCGAGTACTGACGTGCAATCTGGCCGGCAATCCCGCCGAGTTGCGGCAGGATCCGGGACCGCGTATCGCCGGGTTTGAGACGCACCAGCGCATGAACCCAGTCGGCCCCGTCCCTCGATGTCTCGCGCGCACGAGGCATGGCGAGCCAGAAGTCCGCGCTCGCCGGGTAGTGCATCGCCGGTGGCATGACGCCGATGACCGAGTAGGTGCGGCCGTTGAACGCGAAGTGAAGCTTGGCGAGATCCGGCGCACCGCCGAAATCCTCCTCCCAGAGCTGGTAACTGATCACCGCCGCCCCGGCATCGGCCGGGTCGTCGCGCGTGGTGTCGAACACGCGCCCGACGACCGGTTTCACGCCGAGCACGTTGAACAGCCGGGTTCCGGTAGTGATCGCGAAGGTCGACACCAGATGCCCATTGGCCTCGGTCACCCCGCGCGTGAAATCGTAGGGCACGATGTCGGCGTACAGATCCTTTCGCGCGCGGACCGCCAGGTACATGGGCCGCTGCAGGAAGACCTTGCGGGGCGTCATGCCGTATGGATCCAGGTCGAAGAGCCGCTGCGGCTGCGCATACGGCACGTACGGGTCGATGATCGCCTCGATCATCGAGAGCATCGTCGTATTGAGCCCGATCGCCAACCCCAGCGACAGCACCGCGATGGCCACGAACCCCGGACTCCGCCGGAGCGATCGCAGTGCGGCCAGCACATCGTGGTGACCGGTGAAGAGGCGTTCGAGGATCGGCGCGCGATGTCGTTCTCCGTCCGTCACGTAGACCTCAGGAGGTCGACAGGATCGGCGCGGGTCGCACGAATCGCCGGCCCCATGGCCGCCAGCAGCGACACGCCGATCAGGATGGCCTCGGCGGATACGGGCGCCGGCGCGTCTATCGGGTCGACGCGGCACAGCCGCCGCCTGATGCTCTGCGCACCGAGTGCAATGCGCATGGCGAATTCGCGCGTGCGCCGCGCGCCACTGAATCCGGGACTCTTGAGCACCGCGCGATAGGTCGCGCGCTCGGGCAGGAATCGCATGCGTCCCCCGGGACGGCCACGGGGAGGATGGTCGCGGGACTGTATTGGAATAGCGATACAGTACGGCGACGTCCGGTAAACGTCAAGCACGGATTGTAGAGAACTCGAAACTGGCGGTCAGCCGGTCGCGGCCACCGACGGTCAGCGGAGATTCGTGATCCGGCTCACCGGGTCAGCCCCAGCGCCTTCAACCAGCCCGCCAGCCCCGGGTAGTTCGGCGCCAGGCGCGCCACCCCCATCGCCGCCGCCCGCGCCCCTTCGATGTCGCGGGCAACCGCCAGCACCAGAGAAAGCTGATACAGCGGCTGGGGGTCGTTGGGACTCAGTTGCACGGCCTGCCGCAGATAGCCCACGGCGTTCTGCAGGTCCTTGGCCTTCGCCGCAATCTCGCCCAACTCGAACGCCGTGTACTTCGACGGTTGGATGGAGTACGCGCGTTTGAGATACGCCACCGCGCGCGTCGTGTCCTTCATCTCCATCAGCGCGTGCCCGGCCAACTCGTACGGCGGCCCGGCCAGGGGTTGCTCGCGAATCAATCCCTGGTACTCCGCGAATGCCGAGTCGGGAAATCCGCGCATCTCGTAGCTTCGTCCCGACGTCGAGCTTGGCCTGCCGCCAGGGCAGCCCCGCCGACGCCAGGAAGGCGAGACTGTCCACCGGTCCCTTCGGGCGGTACGTGCCGCGATAGTCGCTGTCCTGCGCCGCGGGCACGAACGGCCACCGCGTGGTGAGCGTGGTCACCGTGTGCTGCACCATCCGCCGGTCGAACGGCGTGATATCCATCCCGGCCACGTACGTCGACCACGGCTTCAGACGGCTGAGTTGCACCGGCCGGCCGAGGAACTTCGCGCTGTCGAGCGCGTCGAAGAACTCGTGCCCGATGAGCGCCACGCCGGCCTGGTTGGGATGCAGGTGCTCGAGGATCAGGTTGTGCCCGATGATGCCCCCGGGCGACGCCGCCCGGAACGCCTCGACCACCGGCACGTAGGTAGCGCCTTCCTGCTTCGCCACTTCGCGGATCACGGTGTTGAATTCGCTCGGCGCCCGGAACCGGATGACGTCCAGATCGCGGGCTCTGACGAACAGCCGTTCCGCATCGGCGGTGTCACCGCGCGCCTCGGTGGCCTGCGCCGAATCGAAGACGGCGTCGGCCCCGCCCGGCTCGGCGTTCACCGGCGACGCGAAGGGATGCATGCCACCCTCATTGCTGGCCAGGCTGGCGATGAACACCGGCACGTGCGCGGCGCGGAACTCTCCCAGGATCCGCTGGAGATTGCTGCGGAACTGGCGCACGCCCGCCTCGTACGCCGGCCCCCCGAGCGTGATCTGCTGGTTGCCCGCCACCACTTCCATGAAGCTCGCCGCCTGCTGCGCGTTGGCGGCCCGCTTGGTGAAGGCGCGGCGCAGTTTCGCAATCCCGTCGCGCAGCAGCATGAAGGTCCGGAACCGCTCCAGCCACAGATACGCGCGCACCGCGCCGGGCGACGATCCCACGCTCTCGGTGGACCCCACGCCGAGCGCGCCGTAGTACTCATTGTGGCCCGAGTAGATGAGCACGGCGTCGGGATGCTGGGCGATCACGGCGCGGGTCTGATCGAGCACCGCGTACGTGTTGGTGGCCGGGATCGCCAGGTTGATCACTTCGACGGAATCGCCCGGCATCACGTCGCGCAGCGCGTCCTGCAACAAGTGCGAGAAGGTCCCGGTGGGCGGCCACGGAAACCCGGCGGCGGACGACGCGCCGAGCACGAAGACCCGGAATGCCTTGGCCGGTTTGTGCGCGGCAAAGGCATCCATCAGCGGCGCCGGCGGATGCTCCTGCAGCGTGAAGTAGCGGCGGCCCAGCTCCGGATTCGGCATCAGGTAGTCGCCCATGGCTGCCGGCGCGTGCACGAACACGGGAACGGCTCCCGCCGGCCAGGCTACGCGCAGCACGACTTCCACGGCACCCAGCAGCAGGAAGGGCGTGAGCAGCGTGATTGCCATGAACAGCCAGTAGCGGCCGCGCGTCATCAGAAGATGGAGTAGATGAAGGGCGCCAACGCCGACCCCTGCACCAGCAACAGCAACGCACTGGCCAGAATCAGCAGGACGATGATGGGAAGCAGCCAGAGCTTCTTCCGCTGGCGCATGAACGCCCACAATTGCCGCAGCACACTCCACGTGGCCATCAACGACTCCGCGTCAGAACTGGCGCTCCAGCGCCCGATGCCGCTCGTCGGCATCGCGTGGTGCACGCGGAATCCAGCAGGTGGGGGAATCCGGATTCCGCGCCAGCGGGCTGCGGCCGAACGTCCGCCGCAGGTACCCGATGGGTGTCAACGCTACGTAATAAATGATCGCCAGCGCAATCGGACCGGTCACGCGGCCGATCGCGTGGCCCAACGCCATCCACCCCCGCTCTACCGGCCCCAGCCGGGTCGGCACGAGCACGCCCAGCAGCAAGAGCAGGACGCCGAGAGCGAACGCCACCTCGGCCCCCAGCGTGCGGTGCCGGAACGCGAGCAGCGCCGAGAGCACGGAGAAGGCCGCGCCGAGCGTGAACGCGAACTTCATCCCTTCGCGCCGGGTCAGTCGAGTGGGAGCGGGCGCTGCCATTTCGCGGGATCCTGGGTGGGTTGGTCGCGCTTCATCAGGACGAACGGCGGCATGACGAGCGCATCGAGGTTGGTACGCATGAAACAGTCGTAGGCGTCGGCGGGCGTGCAGACGATCGGTTCCCCACGCACGTTGAATGACGTGTTCACGAGCAGCGGACAGCCGGTGCGCGCGTCGAACGCGCGCAGCAACGCGTGCAGACCGGGGCTCCGGTCGGCGGTGACGGTCTGGAGGCGCGCCGAGTAGTCCAGATGCGTGACGGCCGGGATGTCGGAACGCGGAACGTGCAGCCGGTCGATTCCCCACCGCGTGTCGCCCTCCACCGGCGCCAACCGCCGGTCCTCGCGCACCGGCGCCACGAACAGCATGTACGGCGAGTCGCCGTCGATCTCGAAGTATTCGGCCGCGCGTTCGGCGAGCACGCTCGGCGCGAACGGCCGGAATCCCTCGCGGAACTTCACCTTGAGGTTGATGCGCGCCTGCATGTCCGGGACGCGGGCGTCGGCCAGAATGCTGCGCGCGCCGAGCGCGCGGGGGCCGAACTCCATGGCGCCGTCGAACCAGCCGACCACGTTGCCGTCGGCCAGCAGATCCGCCGCGCGCGCCACCGCGCCATCGCGGTCCAGTCGCTCCCACACGGCGCCCGATTCGGCGAGACCGGCCTCGATCTCCTGGGCGGTGAACGACGGGCCGAGCAGCGCGCCGCGCATTCCGTCGTGGACGCCGTCGGCGGCGCGTGGCTGGTCGAAGTACTGGTGCCAGGCCACGAGCGCGGCGCCAAGCGCGCCGCCCGCGTCGCCGGCCGCGGGCTGCACCCAGATGCGGTCGAACAGGCCGGCGCGGAGCAGTTTGCCGTTGGCCACGGCATTGAGCGCCACGCCGCCGGCCAGGCAGAGGTTCGGCTGTCCGGTCTCGCGCCGGGCCGTCCTCGCCATCCGGAGCACCACCTCCTCGCACACGTCCTGTACCGAACGCGCGAGGTCCATCTCCCGCTGGGTGAGCGCCGACTCCGGGACGCGTGGGGGGCCGCCGAACAGCGCCGAAAAGGCGTCGTTGGTCATCGTCAGCCCGCCCAGATAGTTGAAGTAGCGCTGATTCAGCGTGAACGAGCCGTCGTCCCGGAGGTTGAGCAACTCCTGATGGATGGCGTTTACGTACTTCGGCTCGCCGTAAGGGGCGAGTCCCATCAGTTTGTACTCGCCCGAGTTCACCTTGAAGCCCGCATGGTACGTGAAGGCCGAGTACAGCAGCCCCAGCGAATCGGGCCAGTGCAGTTCCTGCACGAGCTCGAGGTCGCGACCGTGGCCGGTGCCGATGGACGCCGTCGCCCACTCGCCCACGCCATCGATGGTCAGAACGGCGGCGGCGTCGAACGGCGATGGGTAGAACGCGCTGCCGGCGTGCGATTCGTGGTGTTCCGTGAACAGCACGCGTCCCTGGTAATCGTCGAGGCCGCGACGGACGGTGCGCTCGATGTCCAGCCGGTCGCGCGCCCAGAGCGGCGCGCCGTGGCGGAATGACGCGAACCCGGAGGGCGCCATCCAGAGAAAGGTCTCGAACACCCGGTCGAGCTTGAGCAGCGGCTTGTCGTAGAAGGCGACCGCCTCGAGTTCGGACGACCGGATGCCGGCCGCCGCCAGACAGAAGGCGATGGCGCGCGACGGGAAGTGCTCGTCGCCCTTGTTCCGCGAGAATCGTTCTTCCTGCGCAGCCGCGACCACGACGCCGTCGCGGAGGACGCACGCGGCGCTGTCGTGATAGAACGCGGAAATGCCGAGGATGTATCGCGGCAAGGGCGGTACGGTGGGCCGGCGCGGCGGCAGGTAAATCAACGACGCGACCCGCCGGGGGCGGGGTACCGCGCAGGTCGTGGGCCGATTGCCAAGATAGATTGCCCCGGTCGCGCCCGAAAGCCGCCAAACGTCTGTGCTTGAACCGCACCGACGCATCCGATAGGTTACGCCTCTACCCGCGCGCGTAGCTCAGCTGGATAGAGCGTCGGCCTCCGGAGCCGAAGGTCACAGGTTCGAATCCTGTCGCGCGCGTCATACCTTCTCAATCGCACGATCGCGCGCCCGGCGGGTCCCGGGCGCATCCGCTCCGAGGTTCCCTCCCCCCAGCGGCCACTCCAGTCGATTCAGAATCGACGCCGACCCTCCCGTTCCCGCAGTCGTCCGCCGCCAGCCGCCAGCCGTTTCATGTCATCGCCGTCATCCGCACCGGCCGTCGTCAGCATCGCTGAACTCAAGCGCAAGCCGCTCCCCGCCCTCCTCGAGATGGCGCAGGAGCTGGAGCTGACGGACGTCGAGACGCTCCAGCGCCACGATCTGACCTTCCGGATCGAACAGGGCATGCTGGCCAACGGCACCGTGCTCACGGGCCAGGGCGTGCTCGAGGTGCTGCCCGAAGGGTACGGGTTCCTCCGGAGCCAGGATTACAATTATCTGAACGGCCCCGACGACATCTACGTCTCCCCGTCGCAGGTCAAGCGGTTCGGCCTCCAGACCGGCGACACGGTGCAGGGGCAGGTCCGGCCGCCCAAGGAGTGGGAGCGCTACCTGGCCCTGCTCAAGGTGGAGTCGGTCAATGGCGACGATCCCGAACTCGCCAAGGAGCGGACGCCGTTCGACAACCTCCGGCCGCGCTATCCCGAGGGACGGTTGCGCCTGGAAGTCGCGAGCGGCGACATCAGCATGCGGGTGATGGACCTGATCGCGCCCATCGGAAAGGGCCAGCGCGGACTCATCGTTTCCCCACCCCGCGCCGGCAAGACGATCCTCCTGCAGAAGATCGCCAACGCCATCGCCGAGAATTATCCGGAGGTCGTGCTCATCGTGCTGCTCATCGACGAGCGGCCCGAGGAAGTGACCGACATGCGGTTCACGGTGCGCGGCGAGGTGATCAGCTCCACCTTCGACGAGGCGCCGCAACGGCACGTGCAGGTGGCCGACATGGTGATCGAGAAGGCCAAGCGGCTGGTGGAGAGCAAGAAGGACGTGGTCATCCTGCTCGACTCGATCACCCGCCTGGGACGCGCGCACAACGCCGTGGTGCCGCATTCGGGCAAGATCATGTCGGGCGGCGTGGACGCCAAGGCCCTCGAGAAGCCCAAGAAGTTCTTCGGCGCCGCGCGCAACATCGAGGGCGGAGGCTCGCTCACGATCATCGGCACGGCGCTCGTCGAGACCGGTTCCCGCATGGACGAGGTGATCTTCGAGGAATTCAAGGGCACCGGCAACATGGAGCTGATTCTCGACCGCAAGATCGCCGAGCGCCGCATCTATCCCGCCATCGACATCAATCGCTCGGGCACCCGCAAGGAAGAATTGCTGTTCACCACGGAAGAACTGAACCGGGTGACCCTCCTGCGCACCTTCCTGGGCGACATGCCGGATACCGAAGCGATCGAGTTCCTGCTCAAGCAGATGGCGCGATCGAAGAACAACAAGGAATTCTTCGCGCAGATGGCGCAGGGCGGATGACCGTGGCGGCGCTGGATCGGGGCCGGTGGCTCGCCGTGGACTGGGGCGAGCGGCGCATCGGGCTCGCCATCAGCGATCCCACCGGCACCATCGCGTCTCCGGCCGGATACATCCAGCGGCGCGCCGGCAAACGCCCGCCCATTGCCGAACTCATGCGGCGCGCCGAAGCCCTGCAGGCACGGGCGTTCGTGCTCGGCCTCCCGCTGGACGGCCAGGGCGACGATACGCCGCGCGCCGTCGAGGTGCGGCACGTGGCGGCCGAACTCGAGAAGCGCACCGGACTGCCCGTCCGCCTGCTCGACGAGCGGTTCACCACCGCCGCCGCGCTCCGGGCCGTGCACGAGATGGGCGGCTCGCCCCGCGACCGCAAGGGCGACGTCGATGCCCTCTCCGCCACCGTGCTGCTCCAGCACGCCCTCCGCCACGATGCGTAGCCGCCTCGTCCTCGCCGCCCTGCTGCTGCCGTCGATGCTCGCGCTCTCCGCGTGCGCCACGGACGATGCCACGACGGCGCGGGTGGTCGTGCCCGCCGGCGCCTCGTTGCGCGTGGCCGCCGATTCGTTGGCCAAAGCGGGGGTCGTACGCGCTCCCCGTCTGTTCCGGACCTACGCCTGGCTGCGCGGCGGAGACCGGCGGATCCGCGCCGGAACCTACGAGTTCCGCGTCGGCGACAGTTGGAGCACCGTGCTGGGCATGCTGCGCGCCGGGCGCGGCATCGTGGTCACCGTCACGGTGCCTGAAGGATTCGCGCTCAGCCAGATCGAACCCCTCCTCGCCGAGAAGCTCGGCGTGCCCGAAGACTCCGTGAGGGCCGCCGCGTCCGACACCGCGCTGCTGGCGCGGCTCAACCTGCCGACGCCGACGCTCGAGGGCTACCTGTTTCCCGACACGTACACCTTTCCCGAAGGCACCACCGCCCGCCAGGCCGTGACCGACATGGAACGTCGGTTCGAGCAGGTGTGGAAGCCGGCCTGGACGGCGCGGCTGGACACCATCGGGATGTCGCGCAACGACGTGATGACCCTGGCGTCGATCGTCGAGAAGGAAGCCAAGCTGCCCGAGGAACGGCCCGTCATCGCCGCCGTGTACATGAACCGGCTCAAAGCCGGCATGCTGCTGCAGGCCGATCCCACCGTGCAGTACTCGCTGCCGGCGCACGAGGCGCGAGTGCTGTACAAGGACCTCAAGGTCAAGTCGCCGTACAACACGTACCGCCACCCGGGACTTCCACCGGGGCCCATCGCCTCGCCGGGCGTGGCGAGCATCGAGGCCGCGCTCTACCCGGCCAACGTGCCGTACAAGTACTTCGTGGCGGCGCCCGACGGCCACCACGAATTCCGCGTGGACTTCAAGGGACACGAGGCCGCGGTCCGGCAAATGCGGCGTGAGCGCGCCGCCCAGGAGCGGAAGGCCAAAGCCGCGCGCGACACCGGTTCCACGCGCGGATCGCGGCACACGCCGCGCTGAGCCCCGGCATGCCGGCACACGCGGTGGTCTCGGCCAAGGGCGCGCGGCGGTGGGCGCACGGCCATCCCTGGATCTACCGAAGCGACGTCACGGAGCGCCCGGACCAGCCGGCCGGCATCGTCGCCGTGCGCGATGCGCGCGGAAAGTCCATCGGTTGGGCGCTGTGGAGCCCGCGATCCGAGATCTCGCTGCGCCTGCTCGACCGCGATCCCGGCGCCACGATCGACGGCGGGTGGTGGCGCGACCGACTGGCCGCGGCCATCGCGCGTCGCGACGTGCTTCGCCCGCAGGCCACGGCCTACCGGCTGGTGCACGGCGAGGGCGACGGCCTGCCATCGCTGGTGCTGCGACCGCTACGACCGGTGGCTCGTGGTGCAGTTCATGAGTGCCGGACTCGAGCCGTCGCGCCCGGCGATCGTCGAGGCGCTCGAGACGCTGGTGCACCCGGCCGGTATCCTGGCGCGCAACGACGTGTCGCTTCGCGACAAGGAGGGCCTGCCCCGCACGGTGGAATTGCTGGCCGGCGACGTCCCGCGCGAGATCGAGGTAGAGGAGCACGGCGTGCGCTACCTGGCCGCGCCCTGGGACGGCCAGAAGACCGGCGCGTTCCTGGATCAGCGTGAGAACCGGGCCCGCATCGGCGCCCTCGCGCGCGGGCGCGCGCTCGACTGCTTCAGCTACCACGGGTCGTTTGCCCTGCACCTGGCGCGGAAGGCCGACCGCGTGATCGCGTTGGACAGTTCGGCCGCCGCGCTGCAGCGCGCCGCCGACAACTGCGCCCGCAACGGTCTCTCCAACGTCGAGTTGGTGGAGGCCAACGCCTTCGACTTTCTCAAGAACGCGGACCGCGAGGGCGCACGGTTCGACACCATCGTCCTCGACCCACCGGCCTTCGCCAAAACCAAGAACGCGCTGGCCGCCGCCATCCGCGGCTACAAGGAGATCAACCTCCGCGCCATGCGGCTGCTCTCGCCGGGCGGCGTGCTGTTCACCGCGAGTTGCAGCTTTCATCTCACGAAGCCCCGCTTTCTGGAGATGCTGGTGGCGGCGGCCGCCGACTCCGGCCGCCGCCTCGCGCTGCGCGAGGTGCTCGGGCAGCCGCTGGACCACCCGGAAATCCTGACCATCCCGGAAACGGGGTACATCAAGGGCGCGATCGTCGAAGCCATGGATTGATGACCGCCGGCCTCTGGCGCTCGCGTCCGGATCGCCCCATGCTATCGGCTCTCCTTCCACCCGCATACCTCCGATCATGAACGTCATCCGTCTCCTCCGCCCGTCCGCGGCGGCCGCCCTCGCCGTGCTCGGCGCTGCCGCGCCGGCCAGCCTCGCCGCGCAACAGCAGCCCGTGCCGACGCCTCCGCCGGGTATGGCTCTCATCAAGCAGTCCGACCTCAAGGCCGATCTGTACTACCTGGCGAGCGATGCGATGCGCGGACGCGAGGCGGGGACGATCGACGAACTCCACGGTGCCATGTGGGAGGCCAAGCGGGCGCGCGAGGCCGGCCTCATTCCGGCCGGTGACGACGGCACGTTCTTCCAGTGGTGGAACATGAAGCGCACGCGGCTGTCCCCGGCCAGCACGATCACCGTCGGCGATCACCGGCTCGTGCTCTGGAAGGACGTCGCCGCCATGACCACGCTGGACCTGGATGTTCAGGCGCCCACGGTGTGGGCCGGCGACGGCAGCGACACCACGATCGACGTCAGCGGCAAGATCGCCGTGGCCCAACTCGTGAAGCCGCCGGCCAACGCCCGCAAGTTCGAGGGCGTCTACTCGCCGGAGTGGCACTACGCCACGGCGTCGATCGGCGCCCAGGGTCGCGAGCTGGCGCGGCGAGGCGCCGTGGCCGTGATCCTGGTTGCCGACTCGATCGGCGACGTGGCCTTCGACGCCGTGAGGGCCGTGTCGTCGCGCGGATACTACGACGTGGACGACTCGGCCACGAACGCCGCCGGCGGCCGGTACGGACGCACGCCGTCGGGGCCGCCCATCCTGCTCGCCCATCGCGATCTGCGCGCCATGCTCGCCCCGTCGGGCCAGCAGGCGCGCGTCCACCTGGTCACCGAGAGCTTCGACTACCCGTCGGTGAACGTCGTCGGCATCGCGCGCGGCACCGACCCCAAGCTCCGCAACGAGTACGTGATGTTCAGCAGCCACACCGACCACGACGGCGTGCGCTTTCCGATGGCCGGCGATTCCATCTGGAACGGAGCCGACGACAACGGTTCCACGAGCGTCGCGATCCTGGCGATCGCCCGCGCGTTCGTGAAGCACCCGGCCAAGCGGTCGGCGCTGTTCATCTGGCACGGCGCCGAGGAGCGCGGCCTGCTCGGCTCCCGCTACCACGCCGCGCACCCGGTGGTGCCGCTGCACGACATCGTCGCCGTGCTCAACGGTGACCTGATCGGCCGCAACAACCCCGACACGGCCTCGCTGCTCGGCGTGCAGCCCCCGCACCGCAATTCCACCGACCTGGTGCGCATGGCGCTCGAAGCCAACGCCGCCACCGGGAAGTTCGTGCTCGATTCCACGTGGGACCGCCCCACGCACCCCGAGGGCTGGTACTTCCGCAGCGACCACGTGCCCTACGTCCGGCGCGGCATTCCGGCGCTGATGTACTCCACGAACCTCCATCCCGACTACCACACGCCGCGCGATGAAGCGTCGCGAATCGACTACGCCAAGCTCACGCGCATGACCGACTGGATCTACGAGACCGGATGGCTGGTGGCCAACGCGCCCAAGCGGCCGGCGCTCGACCCGGGGTTCAAGCTGGAGCGATAGCGGTTCCCGAAGATCCGGCGCGCTCGCCTCACCACCGGGCGGGCGCGCGGATTGCCGGGGAAGCGGCCCCTCACCGCTGGCAGCGTGGGCAGTAGTACGTGGAACGCCCGGCCTGCACGATGCGGCGGATCGGGGCGCCGCACCGACGACACTTCAGCCCTTCGCGATCGTACACATTGAGCCGCGCCGCGCCGATCTCCGAATATCGCGCCCCGGTGGCGCGGGTGATCACCGCCCGCACCGCGCCGATGAGCGCGGCCAGCCTCGGCCGCGACAGCGACGACGCGCGCGCGCGCGGACTGATCTTCGCGCGCCACAGCGCCTCGGCCGCGTAGATGTTGCCCAGCCCTGCGATCACGCGCTGGTCGAGCAGCACCGGCTTGACCGGACCGCGCCGCCGCGCGAGGAGCGCGCGCAGATGGTCCGGCGTGAGCGCCGCGTCCATCGGTTCGACGCCGAGCGCCAGGTCGGGCGGCGCGCCGGCGGGATGCACGTCGAGCGTGGCCAGGGCGCGCGAATCCTCGAGCACCAGCCGCCGGCCGTCGTCCAGCGTGAAGACCGCGCGGGCGAAGCGCGGCAGCGGTGCGCCGCGCCGCGCCACCACCCAGTCGCCGGTCATGCGAAAGTGCGCGTGCAACACCCGCCCGTCGGCCAGGCGCAGGAGTTGATGCTTGCCGCGGCGTTCGACCTCGGCAATGCGGGCCCCGGCCAGCGCGCGGGCCGCGGCCTCCGGCAGGCGCCGGCGGAGGCTCGGGTGCAGCAGTTCCACCTGCGTGATGGTGCGCCCGCGGACCGCGCGGCGGAGCAGACGGACCGCATGTTCGACTTCCGGCAGTTCCGGCATCTTGCTGGTTCCCCGTTGACGGAGGGGCAATGACCGGGCAAGATGCGCGCGTGACCTCCGGAACTCAATCGGCGGACGATCCCTTGCGCGGCGGCGACGCCCGGAGCCTGGACGTGCGGCGCGTGCTGCGCCAGGTCCTGGTGCTCAATGCGCTCGTCCTCGCCGTGAAGCTCGGCATCGGCGTGCATACGCGCGCCCTCGCCGTGCTCGGCGCCGCGTTCGAGTCGGGGCTCGATCTACTCAACAACGTCATCGGCATGACCCTGGTCTCGATCGCCGCGCTGGGGCCGGACGAGGATCACCCCTACGGCCACGCGAAGTTCGAGACCCTCGGGACCATGGGTATCGTCATGTTCCTGTCGATCTCGTGCTTCGAGTTGCTTCGGGAATCGATCGGCGGGTTGATGCGGAACCGGACCCCCCATCCGGCCACGCCGGTGGAGGTGGCCGTGATGGCGCTGACGCTCGTCGTGAACTTCGGCATCGTGTGGTTCGAACGGCGGCGCGGCCGATCGCTGCAGAGCGCGTTCCTGCTTGCCGACTCGGCGCACACCGCCACGGACATCTTCGTGACCCTGCTCGCCCTGGCGTCGCTGGTGCTCACCCGGGCCGGCGCGCCGCGCGCCGATGCCTTCCTCGGGATCGCCGTAGCCCTGAGCATCGCATGGACCGGGTGGCAGATCCTGCGAGAGTCGGTCCCGATTCTGGTGGACGCGCGCGGGATGGACGCGGCGGAACTTCGACGGTTGGCGACGAGTATTCCAGGCATCCTCGGCGTGCGGACCGTGCGTTCGCGGTCCACGGCGTCGGGCCAGTTGTTCGTCGAGATGACCATCGTGGTCGCCGGCAGTTCCTCGGTGCGGGAGGCGCATGCGTTGGCCGATGCCGTGGAGCGGGAAGTCGAACGCAGTGCCGGAAGCGCCGAAGTCGTCGTGCACGTCGAGCCCGCCTAGGCAAAGCCCCGCTTGCGCGGCGCTCGGCGCGATACAACATTTGTGAGTCCACACCCGAGTGCGCATGGCTCCGCGACCGCAGCGGTCCCTTCGACACGAGTACGAACTGTACGTCGAAGAGGAAATCGAGAACTACAAGGAATCGATCCCGCGCTCGGCGTTGCTGAGTATCGGTGACGAGGCGGTGTCGCGTCTGGGTGCGGGCGACCAGATCCTGCTCACCGAACTGCTGCTCTGCGACGAGGTGAACCGGATCATCTTCAAGCGGCTGCGCCTGCCGGGCTACGACACGTGGCGCCGCAAGCGGATCAAGCTCGCCAAGGAGTTGCGCCGTCCGGATCACTGGGGGCTGACCGCCGACCACGTGGCGGTGCGCGCGATGTCGCAGACGGCCGAGGGCCGGGTGCTGGTGGCCGGCGACGCCGAGGAAGGCTCTGCGCTCTTCCTGGCCGCGAACGGATGTCAGGTCACCTCGGTGCATCGCGAGCCCCACAGCCTGGAGCGCGTGCGCCGGGCCGCCGACGACGCCGGACTCGCCGAGCGCGTGCGCGCCGTGGCCGCCGATCTCAACACCTGGGAACCAGACGATGCGCCGCTCACGGCGGTCATCTGCACGCCGGCCGCGTTTGCGGGGCTGAACATGAAAGCGCGGCGCCGCGTGATCGAGTTGCTCAAGTCGGCCACCGCCGATGGCGGGGTGCACCTGGTGCAGACCATGGCCGCCACCACGGGTCGCCGGAAGTCGCCATCGCTCGATGAGCTACGCACGCGCTATCGAGGGTGGGCGATTACGGTGGACGAGGACCCGGCAGGCGGCGGACTGAACACGCTGATGGCACGAAAGGAGATCGCCTGACCCGTATCAAAGCGACACGGTGTTATCAGTCTTGTATGTGTCATCGAGCGACAGGTTGCTGGAAACAGCTATAACCGGTGGCTCGTTTGTCGTTTTTGGACAACGACTTACCTACTGACCCGTGTTGGCACCGAGTGTGCTTAGAGGGTGATGTCCGCGCGGCCGCTGTGGCCGCGCCACCGGGGCGGGCGGCGACCCGTTCTCGTCGCCCCGTCCCGAGTTCCCCGAGTGAGCGGCAGTGGTGAGTCATATAATGAAGGCAGAGCGCAAGACCCCCAAAGAGACCGAGCCGGTGGGCATCGTGATTTCCCACGAATGGCCAGACGAGAAGCCGACGGTGTTCAGCGCCTACGTTTGGGGCCCGGCGCCGGACGACCCGGCGGGAAGCGGCAAGCCGGTCGCGGCGTAGCACGCGACGGCGCATCGATGCGAGGCACCGGCGATGATGATCGCCGGTGTTTTTGCGTTTGGGGATGCGAGGGCGCGGGCGCTCCGATCGGTGATCCCGAACGCGAGAAAGCCGGCGCGATGGCGCCGGCTTTCTCAATAACAACGACGAAGAGTGTACTACTTTCTCTTCTTGCGGGTGGCCTTCTTGGCCGCCTTTTTTGCCGGGCGACGCTTCGTCGCCTTCTTGGCTGTGCGACGCTTGGTCGCCTTCTTGGCCGGGCGACGCTTCGTCGCCTTCTTGGCGGTCTTGCGGCCCTTCTTCGCCGCTTTCTTGGCGCCCTTACGGGCCTTCTTTGCAGCTGCCATGGTCAAATCTCCAATATTGGAGGTTGATCTACTCGACCGATCCCCCGGTGGATCAGCGAGTCGGCGACCGAGAGCCGAAGCCTTCGTCCGCCGCTACACCCGCCTCCGCGGAGACAGGTGAAGCTCGAACCCACCACACGATGTGCTGTGACGGGCCAAATGCCAGAACGTGGACCAGGTGATGCTACCTGAACCCAACGACGACTGACAAATAAAAACGCCACGGGCAGGGTTGCTCGCGGCGCAGAAGATCGAACGATACGGCGTGGTGTGCAGGGAGCGCGAAACGTGGTGACGCGTGATACTCAACGACAACGAACCGAACGAGGGGACGACGAACGCGCCGACGACATTGGTCGCGGCTTGCGACTGCTGCAGTTGGAGAAACGGTCGTCGCGATGAGTTCACCGACTATCCTCGAGTTCGCGTCAATAGTTACTCCGCGCGAATATAGGAACGCGCCAAATCGAACGCAATAGCGAATTTACGGCGCGCACACCGCATCGCGACGGACTTTCGCCGCTCGGTTCACCATGCGAGTTTCCATTCGCGCCACGCGTCGTGGCGCGACACACAACACCAATAAGAGAAGCGAGGAACACGTGAGAGCGCTGGTCAAGGAAACTGCGGCTCCCGGATTCACTCTGAAGGACGTACCCCAGCCGACCATCCGAGACGACGAAGTGCTGATTCGTGTGCGACGCGCCGGTGTGTGCGGCACCGACGTACACATCTACGACTGGGATGCGTGGGCGCAGGGACGCTGCAAGCCGCCGTTCGTGGTCGGGCATGAATTTGCGGGAGAAGTCGCGCAGGTCGGCAAGCTGGTGACCGACGTGCATGAGGGCGACCGTGTCACCGCCGAAGGGCATATCGTGGACGGCCGCTGCCTGCTCTGCCGCACGGGAAATTCCCACGTCTGCCCGCACACCCGGATCATCGGCGTCGACCGCGATGGCTGCTTCGCCGATTACATCGCGATGCCGGCCACCAACGTCTGGCACCTGGACGACAACATCTCGTACGACGTGGGCGGCATCCATGATCCCATGGGGAACGCGTTCCACACCGCGCTCACGGCCGACATCCCGGGCGCGACCGTGCTCATCACCGGCTGCGGCCCGATCGGTCTGTTCGCCGTCGGCATCTGCAAAGCCGCGGGCGCGTCACGCATCATCGCGTCCGACGTCAACGAGACGCGCCTCGAACTCGCGCGCCGCATGGGCGCACACGACGTCACCCATCCCGACGAGGCGGCGACCGCGGTCTACCAGGCCACCGACGGCCTCGGCGTGGACGTCGTGCTCGAGATGTCCGGCGTGCCGTCGGCCATCCACCAGGCCTTCGAACTCGTCCGGGTCGGCGGACGCGTCCAGATGCTCGGTATCCCATCCAAGCCGATCGAGATAAATCTCGCCACCGAGGTCATCTTCAAGGGCATCACGATCTATGGTGTGGTGGGCCGCCGGATGTACGAGACCTGGCACCAGGTGACGCGCTTCCTGCGGTCGGGTATGTTCGATCCGACCCCGGTGATCACCCACCGCTTCCCGCTCGAGCGAGCCGACGAGGCGATCCACGCCATCAAGTCGGGGGCAGCGGGGAAGGTGATTTTCGAGATTGCGTGACTTGGAGGCAATTGGATCATGGCCGTGAATCAGAACTTCGTTCGCGAGTTGAACGCCACCCTCGACCAGTTGAAGGCCGAGCGCGTCTATAAGAAGCTCAACCACCTCGAATCGCCCCAGGCGGCGCGCGTCCATATGGAAGGGCGCGGCGAGGTGATCATCCTCTCGTCCAACAACTACCTCGGGCTGTGCAACGAGCCCGCCGTGGTGCAGGCCGGCATCCGCGGCCTCGAGACGTTCGGGGCCGGCACGGGAAGCGTCCGCTTCATCTGCGGCACGTTCACCGTGCACCGCGACCTCGAGGCGGCCCTCGCCCGGTTCGTCGGATGCGAGGCATCGATGAGCTATGTGAGCGCCTGGAATGCCAACGAGGGACTCACCGCCACCATCGTCCAGGAGGGCGACTTCGTGGTGAGCGACGCCCTCAACCACGCCTCGATCATCGACTCCATTCGCCTCGCCAAGGCGATCACCAAGTGCACCACCGCCGTCTACAAGCACAACGACCTGGACGACCTCCGCGCCAAGCTCGAGAGCGCGAAGTCGGCGAAGCGCCGCCTGATCTGGACCGATGGCGTGTTCTCCATGGAAGGGTCGATCGCCAAACTGCCCGAGCTCGTCCAGATGGCGCGGGATTACGATGCCGTCCTCATCGTCGACGACTCGCACGCCACCGGCGTGCTCGGCAAATCCGGACGCGGCACCGCCGAGCACTTCGGACTGCTCGGAGAGATCGACGTCATCACCTCGACGCTCGGCAAGGCGCTGGGCGGCGCGGCGGGCGGCTTCACCGCGGGCCCGTTGGCGCTCACCGACTACCTGATCCAGCGCTCCCGTCCCCAACTCTTTTCCAACGCGCTGCCCCCCACCGTGGCGGCCAGCGCGCTGGCCGCCGTGGAGTTCATCGAGCAGCACCCCGACCGGGTGCAGACGCTGCGCGACAACGCGGCGTACTTCCGCCAACAGATCATCGAGGCCGGGTTCAAGCCCCTGGCCGGAGAAACGCCCATCGTCCCGATCATCGTTGGCGAGACCGCCGCGGCGATTCAGATGTCCGACATGCTGCTGGACGCGGGTGTGTTCGTGACCGGATTCGGATTCCCGGTCGTGCCGAAGGGGGAGGCCCGGGTCCGCTGTCAGATCTCGGCTGCCCACACCAGAGCCGACCTCGACGCCGCGATCGACGCGTTCAAACGGGTGGGGAAGAAGTTGGGACTGGTATAAGGGGAGAGGCCAAAGGGGGAAACGACGGGGCCCCGCTCTACCCGTTCACCCCCGCAAACGGACGGGCCGGGCGGGGGTGGGCGCCGGGGGCCTTGTGACCCCACCCCCCCTGCCCTCGTCCCTCTGTCGGGGCATCAGTGACTGCAGGCCCCAGACTTCACCCCGAGGATTCGTATGAAAGCGATCCGTACGCTGGCGGCTGCCCTGGCGGTATTCATGCTCTTGCCGGCCGCCGGAATGGCTCAGACCGCCCGGCCGTTCCAGAACTCCTGGTTCTGGGGCGTCAAGGCCGGCGGCACGTTCATCTCGGCGCCGAGCAACTCCAATGTGACGTCGGGCATGGCGGGCATCGATTGGCTCATCACACGCAAGCGGGGCGGCGTGTACATGTCGCTCGACCAGTCGTTCCTGTCCCAGAATGCGGTGCTGGCCGATGCGGTGAACCCCGGCGAAACACCGACCGTCGTGAACCTCAAGGACATGCGCCGGCTCACGGTTGCCATCATGGGGTATCCCGGTGACTGGGTGCGCTTCCATCCCTATGTGGGACTCGGCATGACGTACAGCTCCGTCACGCAGGTCGTGCCGCAGACTGCATATGCGTCGACGGACCAGTACACGCTGGCCCAAACGATCATCCAGCAATACAAGTCGGTGTTTTCGCCGACGTTGCTGCTGGGTGCTCAGATGCAGTACCGCAACGCGGCGGTCTTCGTACAGGCCATGGGCTGGCAGGCCAACCAGAACTTCTTCCTGTCGTCGAACAGCCGCGGCTACAACGCGTCGCTGGAAGCCGGCGTCCGGTACAACTTCGGCAGCTCGATCCAACCGGATCGCTGAGCGGTTCCGATTCTCACGCGACGGGCGCGGATCCGACGGATCCGCGCCCGCTCGCCGTTCAGTGACCCGGGGTCAGGTCTCCGACGCGGGCCGGTCGAGCACCGTGCGTATGACCCGGAGCATGTTGCCACCCAGTACCTTGGCCACGTCGGCGGCACGGTAGCCACGGTCGAGCAGCGCCTGCGCGATGTTCGGGAGGTACGTCACGTCGAGCATGCCGGCGGGAAGCAGTTGGTCGACGCCGTCGAAGTCACTGCCCAGCCCCACGTGGTCCACGCCGGCCACCCGGGCCACGTGATCGATATGGTCGATGAGCAGTGAGAGCGGAGGACGCGGAATGGCGTGGAGGCGCTCGCGCAACATCCGCGCGTGCTCGGCTTGCACGGTGGCCCGATCGGCGCCGGGCCGGGCCGCCGCCGCCTCCTCCTCGGCTGCGATCGCCAGCCGCAACCGGTCCGCAACCGCCGCGATGGCGGGATCGAGAAACACGGAGAAGAAGTTGGCGTTGACCACTCCGCCGGTGCGGGCCACGGCGCGCAGCATGTCGTCCGACAGATTCCGGGGATGGGCTGAGATCGCGCGCGCGCCCGAGTGCGAGGCGATGATCGGGGCCCGGGAAGTCGCCACCACGTCGTCGAACGTCGCGTCCGATACGTGCGACACGTCCACCATCATGCCGAGCCGGTTCATCTCCCGTACGACGTCCTTGCCGAAGTCGGTGAGCCCGCCCGTGCGGGTCCCGTGTTCCCCGATCGACGACCCGGCCCAGTCGTTGCCGTTGTTCCAGGTGAGGGTCAGGTAGCGCGCTCCCCGGCGGTACAACTCCCGTAGCCGGTCCAGCGAGTTCTCGATGGCGTGCCCGCCCTCGACGCCGATGAAGATGGCCACCGTTCCCTCGCGCTTGGCACGGAGCACATCGTGCGACGTGGTCGCGAGATGCAACCGTTTCGGATGCCGGCTCACGAACGCGTGGATGGTGTCGAGACACGCCTGGACGCGCGACCACGACTGCTCGGGCCGGACCTCGGCGTACCGCGCGTGCACGAACGCCGCGAGGAACTGGGCGGTGATCCCCGACTCCACCAGGCGCGGCAGATCGGTCTCGCCGCGGTCGCTGCCGTATCCCGCGGCATGGCGGACGTCGGCATCGTAGCCGTCCTCGAGGATCCGGTTCGGCAGATCGTTGTGCATGTCGATCACGATCGACCGGCGGTAGAGTTCGGCCGCCTGCGCCGAGAGCGGGGCCGCGTCGGGGGCGTTCACCGGAGATACGGCTGGCGCGCGAAGCTCGATGGAGTGCGCGATACATAGGGAGAGCCGGCGACGGCGAACCGCAGGGGCCAGTCGGCGGCCCGGCGGATGCCGATGCGCGGCGTCACGACGACGTCGGCGTCAGACACCGGCGTGCCGGCGCGGATGAGGAGCGGCGCGCGTTGCAGGGAACGCGTATTGTGTCGGGCGTCGATGCCCAACGCCTCGCAGAGTTTGGCCGGTCCATTGGTGAGGTCGGGATCGCGTCGCACGGCGCCGCGGCGGCGGCGCATGAGCTCGAGGCCCTCCAGCGGCTCGACGGCCCGGATCAACACCGCGCTGGGCTCGCCGCGGAGGCGCGTGACGGCATTCACACACCAGTGCATGCCGTAGATGAAATACACGTACGCAGTGCCGGGCGGTCCGTACAGCGGCGCCGTGCGCGCGGTCAGCCCGGCGGCCGCGTGACAGGCCGCGTCGTGCTCGCCGAGATAGGCTTCGGTCTCCACGATGCGGCCGCCCGCCACGCCCTGGGGCGTGCGGCATTCGAGCACCGCCCCCAGCAATTCGCGCGCGACCGTTTCCGTATCGCGCGCGTAGAACCGAGCCGGGAGAACGGTGCGCCGGCCCGGGCGCCGCGCGTGCTGCGCGGCGCTCGAGGTCACGACTCGGACTTCGCCGAATCCGCGGGTTTCGCCGTCTTCTTGGTGGCGCGGCGCTTGCGCGGCTTCTTCGCGGCGGCGGGCGCTTCGCCCGCCGCACTCTCGGCGGTCTTGGTCGTCGTCTTCGCGGTCGCGCGCTTCCGGGCGCGCTTCCGCGGCGCCGGCTTCTCCTCGGCCGCGGGCTCCGCCGGCACCGCGGCAGCGGGACTCACCGTCCCCACCACCCCCACCGAGAGCAACTCCGGCGGCGGTGCACCCGGTTTGCCGCCACGTCCCCGTGCTCCGCCTCCGCGCGGCCCCATCCCGATCCGCGGGGCCGCCGCGGCCGGCGCTGCCGGAGGCGCCGCTGCCGACGCGGCGGCCGCCAGCTGGTCGGCCACCGGCGGTGCGCTCACGGCGCGCGAGACGTCGAAATCGTCGCCATGGCGCCGGAGATCGACGACGTCGGCATCGTGCGCGTCCTGGAGAATGCGCGTGAAGTTGCGCTCGCTCAGGCTCTCGCTGTCGCGGCCCAACAGCTCGTGGGCGCGCTGGCGAACCGCGCTGGCGGTGACGGACTCGTCGCCCGGGGCGAGCGTCTCGATGGCCCGGCGCACGAGGTCGAAGGCCTCGCTGCGGGTCAGGCGCTCACCACTGGCGCCGATGCCGCCCGCAGGCTTGGCGGACGGCACGGCCGGCGCTTCGCCCGCCGGCGTACCGGAGGCTTCGAGTTCGAGCTGGGGCGCTTCGCCGCCACGACCGCCGCGTCCGCGTCCACGCCCGCCGCGGCGTCCGCGACGGCCGGCGCGCTCTTCCGCGCCGGCTTCGGTCCGCTCGGGCCGCTCGGCCGGCGCCGCCGGGGCGCTCTCGGTCGGTTTGGCCGCCGGTTTGGCGCCGGCCGTCGGCATGCCGACTTCGAGCTGGCCGTTCTCGAGCTTGGTCAGCGTCACCAGCCCACGGGCGGCGGCGTCCTGCACGAACTTCGAGAACTTGGAGTGGCCCGTGTTCTTCTCATCGAACGTGCTGTCGATGTCCTGCATCACCTGCTTCAGCCGGTCGGAGCGCATGACGTCGCCGTTCCGCTTCATGCGGCCGATGGCTTCGGTGACGAGTTCCCACGGATCGTACTTCCGCGTCGTGTCTTCCTCGCCCGCCTTCATCAGGCCGGCGAGCGCGTTGTAGCTGTAGTACTCGTCGCAGTTCATGACGAGCAGATCGCTCGACGATTCCCGGATGCCGACGCCGATCACGTACTTGCCGTACTCCTTGAGCTTGATCACCAGGCTCGAGAAGTCGGAGTCGCCGGAGAGGAGAATGAAGGTGCCGATCTCGGGCCGCGTGAACACCAGTTCGAGCGCATCGATGGCGAGGCGGATGTCGGTGGCGTTCTTCTTCGACGATCCGTAGGCCGGCGCGAAGATCAGGTCGATCGAGGCTTCCGTGAGCGGGACGATGTACTGCGGATACCGGCGCCAGTCGGCGTAGGCGCGTTGGACGGCGACCTTGCCCTTGATGATGTCGGAGCCGAGCAGGTTCCGCAGTTCGTGCCCGAGGTCGGAACGAATCCCCATCGTGACGTTGTCGAAGTCGATGAGGAGCGCCGCGTTGGGCGCGTGCAGCGGGACGGCGGTGACTGGATGGGTCTGTGCGACCGCGGCCTGCGGGCCACGGTGGACGAGTGCGCCGTGCGAGCGCGTGGGCTCGCGGCGCTGATTACGAGGGTTCATGCCCTTCCCTGTGTCGAGTCCGGACGGACTCTTGGCGGTTGTCAGTTCGACCGCCAGGCGCGAGGGGCAGATCGTCCGTGAAAAGGATCGCAGACGATCGTCACCGAGCAGCGCCCGTCGATCGGCACGCGACCCACATGACGGCCCGCTTCAACAGCGGCGCCGCAGCGGATCTCGCTTCGGAGGACGCGCATCGAGCGGCGTCCTCCCGGCAAGCGTGCAGTTGCCGTGTTGGCATCCGGTCCGCGAACCGCGCCACCGCTCTGACGGTGGTGTGTGCGGAGGACCGAATGCCAGCCGTGAAATGTATCGCGTAACCGGATGGGGGGAAAGAGCGTGCGGGTGGTTGGCCGTGCGCCGCCCCTGTATGTTAGGAGCGAAACCGCCGCGACGTGTTCGCGTACGGAGGGAGGGCATGTGAAGCGTATCGGGTTTCGCAGCCGGCTGTTTGTCATCCTCCTGTCGTTCGCCCTCGTACCCTCCGCGGTGCTGGCGACCGGCTGGTTCGCCACGAGCCGGTACGCCTTCTCGCTGGTCGGCGCCACGGCGGCGTGGGACAGCGTCGCGGCCAGCGGCGCGCGGGCCATCGATGCCATGCGGTCGGCACCCCTCACCGCGGCCCAGCGGCGGGCCATCAACGCGCACGAGCAGCGGCTCCACGACAGCCTGGTGCAGTCCAAGCGCGCCGGGTTCGTGTTCCAGCGGGCCGTCTACCTGGCCGGCGCCGTGATCCTCCTGTTCTCGTTGGGCGTGGTCGGGCTCGGCGCCTCCCGCGTCGCCGGCCACCTGAGCCGCCAGTTGAGCCGGCCGCTCATGGAGTTGATGGGGTGGACGGAGCGCATTGGGCGCGGTGAGATCCTGCCGCCGGAGTCGACCACGCGCGGCGCGCCGGAGTTCGAGGTCCTCCGGGGCCGGATGCGGACGATGGCCGACGAGATCGCGCTCGGACGCACGCGGGCCATCGAAGCCGAGCGGGCCGCCGCGCTCCGCGAGGCGGCCCGCCAGGCGGCGCACGAACTCAAGAACCCGCTCACGCCCATCCGATTCGCCGTCGCCCGACTGCGCCGGGATGCCCCGCCGGAGCTCGAGGAGACCGTGGAGGTGCTCGCCACGGAAACGGCCCGGCTGGAGACACTGGCCCGGAACTTCTCGCAATTCGGCAAACTGCCCGAAGGCCCCCGCTCGCCGGTGGACCTTGGGGAGATGGTGCGGTATACGGCGCGCGCCTCGGTGCCCGACGGCATGCCGCTCACGCTCGAGGTGGACGCGGCGGCTCCGATGGTGCTGGGCCACCACGATGCACTGCAGCGAGCGCTGAGCAACGTGGTGCTGAACGCGGTGGATGCCTGCCGCGAGGCGGGGGGCGGGGCGATCACGGTACGCGTGGCGCCCGCCGGCTGCAGAGGGCGGGACGCGGTGGCGGTCGAGGTGCACGATACGGGACCGGGGATCCCGCCCGACCGGCTGGCCCGCATGTGGGATCCGTACGTGACGTTCAAACCGGGCGGGACCGGCCTGGGGCTGGCCATCGCACGGCAGGCCATGTTGGCGCACGACGGCGAGGTGACGGCCGAGAGCGCGCCGGGCGAGGGGACGACCATCCGGATGGTGATCCCGGTGGGCGCCGAGCAGCCGGTGGAGGACAGCGCAACCACAAGGAGTGAGGCATGAGAGGGGAAGACATGATCGTCGCCGTCACCGGACTCGTCGTGGTGGCGTACATCTTTCGCAGCATCATCGGGCTGATCGGGCGGCGGCTCGACGCCAGGTCACGTCCGGCGTTCAACCCCGAGGCCGACCAGCGCCTGGCACGCATCGAGCAGGCCGTCGACGCAATTGCCGTCGAGGTCGAGCGTATTTCCGAAGGCCAACGCTTCACTACCCGCCTGCTGTCCGACCGCGGACAGGGCCAACCCGTTCCCGCATCCAAGCCTCCGGTGCAATCATGACGACCGCAATGCTGCTGCAGCAGGTCATTCTGCCCCCCGGCATCCCCGACAATGCCGTCCCCGTGGTCGGCATCGTGTTCGGCACGATCATGATCATGGTGATCGTGACGCCGATCATCCGTGCGATCATCCGGGCCGTGGAACGGCGGCACCAGCCGGCACCGGCCACGGCGCTGCCCGCCGACCTCGGGGCCCGGCTCGACCGCATCGAACAGACGGTGGATTCGATCGCCGTCGAGATCGAGCGGGTGTCCGAAGCCCAGCGATTCCTCACCCGCCTGCAGACCGAGCAACGCGCCATTCCCGGTGCCCAGCAACCGCCGCGCTGACCACCGCCATCGGCCCGGCCATGCCCAGCGTTCTGATCATCGACGATGAGCCCAACATCCGGCGGATGGTGGGCGCGCTGCTCGCCGCCGAGGGATTCGAGGTGCGCGACGCGGCCGACGGCGCCAGCGGCGTGATGCGCGCCGCCGAATCGGAGCCCGACGCGGTGCTGCTGGACCTGATGATGCCCGGAGAGTTGGACGGCATGGCCACGCTTCACAAGCTCCGCGAGACGGCGCCCGACACGCCGGTGGTGATGATGAGCGGCAAGGCGGGGCTGAGCGATGCCGTGAAGGCCACGAAGCACGGCGCGTTCAACTTTCTCGAAAAGCCGCTGAGCCCCGAAGGCGTGCTCCTGGCCCTCTCGTCGGCCATCGAACTGCGGCGGGCGCGCCGCGAAGCCAAGGCGTTGCGCGCCGAGGTGGGGCTGAGCGGAGAGATGGTGGGCACGAGTCCGGCCCTGGCGCGCGTGCGGGAGATGATCGCCCGGGTGGCGGCGTCCGACGCCCGGGTACTCATCAGCGGGGAATCGGGCACCGGCAAGGAACTGGTGGCGGCGGCGATCCACAACGCGAGTCCGCGACGCGACCGGCCGTTCGTGCGCGTCAACTGCGCCGCCATTCCGCGCGACCTGCTGGAAAGCGAGATGTTCGGACACGAGAAGGGCGCGTTCACGGGGGCGTCGGAGCGGCGCATCGGACGGTTCGAACTCGCACACACGGGCACGCTGCTGCTCGACGAGGTGGGCGATCTGGGCCAGGAGGCGCAGGCCAAGCTGCTGCGGGCGATCGAGGCCAAGGAGATCGAGCGCGTGGGAGGCGGCAAGCCGATTCGCGTGGACGTCCGCATTCTCGCCGCGACGAACAAGGATCTCGCGCGCGCCGTGGCCGAGGGCAGTTTCCGGGAGGATCTGCTGTTCCGGCTCAACGTGATTCCGCTGCACGTGCCGCCGCTGCGGGAGCGTCCCGACGACATCCCCGCTCTCGTCGAGCACTTCTCGCGCCTGCACGCATCGCGCACCGGCCACCCGGCGCCCCGCTGGACCGACGACGCGATTGCACTGCTCACCCGCTACCGCTGGCCCGGCAACGTCCGTGAGTTGGCGAACGTGGTGGAGCGGCTGGCGATCCTGCACGCCGGCGGCGAGGTGACGGCCGCTCAGGTACGCGACGTCGTGACGATCCGCCAGGGCGACGGCGAGGCGGCACCGCCCACCCTGCCCGATCCGTCGCGGCTCACGCAGTCGCTGAGCGATACGCTGGACGACTACGAGCGAACGCTGATCTCGCGGGCACTCTCGATGGCCGGCGGGAACGTGGCCGAGGCCGCCCGGCGGCTGCAGACCGACCGACCGAACCTCTACCGCCGGATGCGCCGCCTGGGAATCGGCAATGGGGGCGAATGAGGTCGAAGCGACACACCCCGACTGCCGCGGTCCGGGGACACCGGCCGGTGGCGTGCGCCACCGCGGCGGCCGGTAAGTGCTTCCGGGGGGACCGGTTGCCCCCGCGCGGCAGCTCCGGCACGGGGGGTGCGTTTCGCGAGGTCGACCTACGACATTGAGAGGTATGCTCATGCGACGTTTCGCCTTCGCGTTCGCCCTACTCGCCGTCCCCGTCGCGGCCGTCGCGCAGCAGCGCGACACGACGCTCCACCCACGAGCGCTTCCGCGAGACGTGGTCCGCGAAGCCGTCCGGCTGTTCAACGCCCCGGGCACTCTTCGCGCGACGGGCGCGCTCGACGTCGGCGCCGGCCGGATGATCGACGGGGACGTGGCGGTGCTCGATGGGCCGCTCACGATCGCCGGCCACGTGACGGGCACCGTGCTCGCGGTCAACGGCGACGTGATGCTGCAGCCGACGGCGCGCCTGGATGGCGACCTGCTGGTGGTGGGCGGCACGGTGCGCGGCCAGAACCGCGCCTATGTCGGCGGGGAGATCCGGATTTACCGCGACCCGCTGCGGTACACGCAGCAGGGCGACCGGATCTCGGCCGACGACGAGGAGGCGGGCGGCGACGCGTGGTGGCGGCGCTTCGAGCCGCACCACAACGAGAGCGGAAGCAAGATTCAGGTGGCGAGTGCCGGCG
Source organism: uncultured Gemmatimonadaceae bacterium (assembly GCA_963822945.1). Lineage (GTDB taxonomy): Bacteria > Gemmatimonadota > Gemmatimonadetes > Gemmatimonadales > Gemmatimonadaceae > JAGWRI01. The sequence continues at coordinate 257,464 of CAWGJO010000020.1, forward strand.
CGTACAACCGTGTCGAAGGGCTCCCGATCAACCTCGGCCCGCAGATCTTCCGCGACTTCAACGGCGGAAGCGCCCGCCTGGACGCCTACGCCGTGTTGCGGACCGCCAGCAGCTTCCGCGCCAGCGACAACGACGTCGGCAACAACCTGCACGGTGAGGTCCGCTGGGGCACCGGGCACGGCATCCTCATCGGCGCCGGGGCATACGATCTCGTTTCACCCGTCGAATCGTGGCAGTTGAGCAGCCTCGAATCGGGCCTCGCGGCCGCGCTCTTCCGGCGCGACTACCGCGACTACTTCCGGCGGCACGGTGGCGCCGTCGAAGCCGGCCTGTTCAGGGGCGACAAGACCACCTTTACGATTTCGTATGCCGACGAGCACTGGTCGCCGAGAGTCGACCGCAACGCCTGGACCCTGTTCCGCTCCAACACGCCGTGGCGGCCCAACCCCACGCTGGACGATGCGCATTTCCACCTGCTGAATGCGACGCTGCAGATCGACACCCGGAGCGATGCGGAGAACCCGTGGGCCGGATGGTACGTCCTCGCCGATCTCGAACACGGCAGCGGCCGATACACCGCCCTCGGGCCGACGAGCCTTCCCCGCACCTTCCCCGTCGGCCGGCCGTCCCGCTACGACCGCGGCTTCATCGACCTCCGACGCTACAACCGCGTGTCGCGGAACGCGCAGATCAACCTGCGCCTGGTGGCCGGCGGCTGGCTGAGCGGCGATCCGCTTCCGCTGGAGCGACGGCTGTCGGTGGACGGCTACGGAGCCCTGCCGGGATTCGGATTCCGCAGCCAGAGCGGAGGCGGGGATGTGGGGACTTGCACGACGGGCTTCGCGCCGCCGGGCTACCCGGCGCAATGCGACCGTGTGGCGCTGGCGCAGGCCGAGTACCGCAGCGACCTGCACGTGCACCTGTTCGACTGGGACGACGACGACTGGGTGCGCCCGCACCTCAATGCCGACGGCGCGTGGGTGCTCTTCCTCGACGCGGGCCGGGGATGGATGGTCGGGAATTCAGCCGCCCCGATGACGTACGGCAGCGGGTCGCTCCCGTCGTTCTCCTCGTTCCGCACCGACATCGGCTTCGGCCTGGACTTCAATTCGGTCGGCGTGTACCTGGCCAAGGCGCTTTCGGCGGCGGGCCAGCCGGCGCGCGTGTTCATCCGCCTTCAGCACCGCTTCTAGCCCGTGCGTGCTTACCGATGGATTCTCCTCGTGCTCCTGCTGCTGGCCCCGCCGGCGGTGGCATCGGCGCAGAAGGATCCCTCGGTCCACGTGGACCTGGCGCGCGACCGCTCGGGCGCGGAAGGACCCGTCGTGACGGTGGCGCACGTGCTCGACGACCCGCAGATCCAGGACCTTTTGCGACACGGGTTCCAGGTCGCCATGCACTTTCGCCTCGAACTCTGGCGCACCGGCGGGGTGTTCAATGATCTGGAGCGCACCACGCGATGGGACGTGCGGGTGGTGTACAATCCCGACCCGTATGCGAAGGCCTACCACATCGTGCGACAGCACGGCAACCAGATCGAGGACTTCGGCTCCGTGCCCACGCTCGACTCGGCGCAGGCGCTGCTGGCCCGGCCGTATCACGTGCGTCTCACACCGGCTCACGCACACGCGCGGTACTACTACAACGTCGTGCTCGACGTGGAGTCGCTGAGCGCCAGCGATCTGAGCGAACTCCAGCGCTGGCTCAACGGCGATCTGCAACCGGCGGTGCGCGGGCGGACGAACCCGCTGTCGGCGCTCAGGAACGGCATCGGCCGGCTGCTCTCGCGTGTGCTGGGCGGGGCCAAGCGGAGCTACGAAGCGACTTCGCCGACCTTCGTCGCCGGCAGTCCGTAGCCACGCCGCGACGCGGGGCCGGCCCGGAGTTCAGGCCTGGACCGTGCGGTGTTCCAGCCGTTCCAGTTGATGCAGCACCGAGTCGCCGTAGAACGTGCGGATATAGTGCGCCTGGATCGGGGTCAGCTTGCGCACGGCCCAGCTCAGGTGCACGAAGTGCGGCTCCACGGGGTGCGTGAGCGGATGCATTCCGATCTCTTCCGGCATCCGGTTGCCCTTGCGCGTATTGCACGAACTGCAGGCCGCCACGACGTTCGTCCAGTCGTTTCCGCCGCCGCGCGACAGCGGGATCAGATGGTCGCGCGTGAGCGATTCCCGAGGTTTCAACTCGGTGAGATGGCGACCGCAGTACTGGCACTTGTAGTGGTCGCGCGCGAACAGGAACGTGTTGGTTACCTGGCGGCGGAACCGGCGCGGAACGTGGATGAACTTGGTCAACCGGATGACCACCGGGCGTGGCATGGTCAGCCGCTCGGACCGCACCACGCGGCCGTGCTCCGCTTCGACGATTTCCGCCTTGCCGTCGATCACCAACCGCAGGGCCCGCTTCAGCGGAACCATGGTGAGCGGTTCGAACGAGGCATTCAGCGCCAGGCAGCCAACGATCACACGCGCCTCCCGACGTTGTGGGAGACCGCGGCCCGGCGCGGGCGACTACTCATTGGTCGATCCCGGCAACGGCCGGTTCCCGTGCCGGCACCATGGTGAGCCACCCGTGGGTGTCGGGAATGCGCCCGCGCACCGTATCCAGGTAGAGTTGCTGGAGCCGCTCGGTGATCGGGCCGCGCTTGCCGTCACCCACCGGCATCCGGTCGACGCTCCGGATGGGTGTGACCTCGACCGCCGTTCCGCAGAAGAACAGTTCATCCACCACATACAGGAACTCGCGCGGCAGCAGCTGCTCGCGAACCTCGATGCCGAGTTCCCTCGCGAAGGTCAGGATCGCGTCGCGCGTGATGCCCGGCAGGATGGCGGCGCCGAGGGGGGCGGTGTAGAGCACGCCGTCGCGCACCGCGAACAGGTTCTCGCCGCTGCCCTCGGACACGAACCCGAACGAATCGAGCATGATCCCTTCGGAATACTCATCGGCCTTGGCTTCCATCTTGGCGAGCTGCGAATTCAGGTAGTTGCCGCCGGCTTTGGCCATGGTGGGGAAGGTGTCGGGCGCCGCGCGCCGCCAGCTCGAAACACGGACGTCGACGCCGTTCTTCAATCCGTCGTCGCCGAGATAGGCGCCCCACTTCCAGGCGATCATGAACACTTCGGTACGGGCCGAATTCCCCATCACACCCATCTGTTCACCGGTGCGGATGACCACCGGGCGGAAGTAGCATTCCTCGAGATCGTTGGCGGCGATCGTCTCCAGACAGGCCTGCACCAAGTCGTCCACCGAATACTCGATCGGAATCCGGTAGATCTTGCAGGAGTCGAGGAGCCGGCGCATATGCTCGGGGGCGCGGAAAACGGCGCCGCCGTTGGGCGTGGCATAGGCGCGCATCCCTTCGAACACGCTCGACCCATAGTGCACCACGTGACTGATCACGTGGATCTTGGCGTCGTCCCAGTTCACGAGTTGACCGTCGCGCCAGATCTTCGTGGTACGGCCGGTCGGGGCCTGACTCATGACGGTACTCCTTGAGGCGTGAGTGCTTTCTATGATAAGCAGTAGGCCACGCCAGCCGCTAGCGGAATTCCCCCGCTAGGGGCGATCGGCCAACCACCGTTGCAGGGCGTCGGCCACCCGCTGCACGCGGGCCGGAAGCCCCGGATCGCGGTCCACGATTACGCCGTCTCGAACGCGTACCGTTCCTGCCACGGTCACCAGGGACGCCGGCACGGCGTTCAGCGTGAACACCACGGCGCTCTCGACGTCGTGCACGGGGCCCAGGCGGTCGTCGAGCGGGAACGCCGCGAGGTCGGCCGACTTCCCGACTTCGAGCGACCCCACCTCGGCCTCCAGACCCAGCGCACGGGCGCCCTCGATGGTGGCCAGGCGCAGCGCCCGCGCGGCCGGCACCGCATCGGGGCGCTGGACCCGGGAGCGCTGCTGGAGCACGGCCAGGCAGGCCTCGCCCAGGATGCTCATCCGATTGCTGCTGGCCACCGAGTCGGACCCCAAGCCCACGGGAATCCCGGCCTCGAGAAACGCCGTGAGCGGCGCCACCCCATGCCCGAGCTTGGCATTCGAGCCTGGGCAGTGGGCCACGGCGCATCCCGTGGCGCTGATCGCGTGCACGTCCACGGCGGTGGCGCGCACACAGTGAATGAGCAGGGGTTGCGCGTCGAGCACCCGGAGCCCGCGCAGCAGTTGAATGGGCGTGCGCGCGCGCGGCTCCACCCGGATGCCGCGCTTGAGGAGCGCGTCGGCGAACGGGCCGCGCGCTTCGACCACCAGCCGCTGTTCCGCATCACTCTCGGCGATATGGATCGCGATCGGGAGCCGCGCCTGGATCGCGTAGCGCGCCGTGGCCGCGAACAGCCGGTCGCTCACCGTGTAGGGCGCGTGCGGCGACACGCCCACCCGCACGAGCGAGGTCTCGCGCGCCCGGAGTGCGGCGACTTTCGCCTTCAGGGCAACGAGCGACTCGTCGCACGTGGCGGGCGCCGGACCGAAGACCTCCTGGTACATGATCCCCCGCACACCGCGCTCGAGCATGGCATCGAAGGCGACTCCCGAATCGCACGTATCGGCGTACGTCGTGATGCCGGCCGCCAGCCCCTCGTCCACACCCAGGCGCGCGGAATCGAGCAGCATGTCCGGCGTCATCACTTCCTGGCGCGCGGCGACGAGGCGGCGGATCCAGGCGTGGAATTCGAGGTCCTCGAGGAAGCCGCGCATCGCCGTGAGTTCGAGATGCGTGTGTGCGTTCACGAGCCCCGGCATCAGCACGGCAGCGCCGAGTTCCACATCCTCGCCCGCCGGCGCACGGTCGCGGGGCCCTACATACGCGATGCGGTCGTGGGCCACCGCCACGGTGCCGCGGTGAATCGCCGGCGCGGTGATCGGCAGGACCCAGTCCGCGTGGTACCGGATCACCTCGGCGCGCCTGTCCCCGTCGAGTCCACGCGAGCCCCGCGCCCTGAACCCCCGCCGCCCTTCTTGGGGGGCGGGATATAGAACGGACTCGTGGTATCGGGGATGCGCTTGGGCACGAGAACAGCCGGGGTCGTGTCGGGTTTGAGCACGATGCCGTGAGCCGTATGCACGTCGCAGGGCTGCGTGGGCTCCGTGCCGGCGATGTACACCTCGGTCATCACATCGGCCGCGGGGCAGTACGGATTCCGCAGCATGTTGGTGGTGAAGTCGATGTCACGGGAGACGATGCCCTCGGGACGCGGCCAATCGGGCGGCGCCGGTTTCCGACGATACACCTCGGTCATGAACGACGTCCAGGCCGGTGCCGCCAGGAGTCCGCCCTGGGCATTGGCCTTGATCTTGGCGGGCTTGTCGAGGCCGATCCAGACGCCCGCCACGAGATCCGCCGTGTAGCCGATGAACCACACGTCGGCGCCGTCATTCGTGGTCCCCGTCTTGCCGCCGGCCGGCAGGTGGAAGTACTGCCCCACCGATCCACGCGCCGATCCCCTGGTAATCACGTCCTTCATCATGTCCACCATGAGCCACGCCTGCTGCGGCGTGAGAATCGTGCTCAGCTTCGGGTTCTGCTGCCAGAGCACCTTCCCGTCGGCGCTCTCCACGCGGGTGATTCCGATGGGGGAAGCCCGCGTGCCGAGGGTGGCGAAGGTGGAATAGGCGGAGATCAGTTCGATGGGGTACACGTCGGCGGCGCCGATGTGGATGGACGGATAGGGCGGGATCGGCGTGGTGATGCCGAACCGGCGCGCCTCGTCGATCACGTTCTGCTCGCCGAGCTGCATCCCCATGCGGATGGCCGGCACGTTGCGCGACTGGTAGAAGGCGCGGCGCAGGGTCATGCGGCCCTCGAACTTCAGGTCGAAGTTCTGCGGGGTCCAGTCGGTGCCGTCGATCTGCGGCACCGCCAGCGGCTCGTCGTCGAGGAGGTACGAGGGCGGATAGCCGGCCTGGATCGCCGTGGAGTAGAGGATCGGCTTGAAGGTGGATCCCGGCTGCCGCAGCGCCTGGGTGGCGCGGTTGAATTTGGAGTCGTCGAAGTCGCGGCCGCCGACCATGGCGAGCACGGCGCCGGTGCGCGGGTCCATGGCCACGAACGCGCCCTGCAGGTAGGGCGAGTTGTCGTCGGCGCGGGTCTGCCCTTCGTTGGCCTGGGCCAGGTACTGCTCCAACGTGGGGTGGTGGTACGGGCCGTACTTCCCGGCCTCGATGGCCTCAATCTGCGTTTCGAGCGCGCGCTCGGCGGCCGACTGCAGGTCGGGGTCGAGCGTGGTGTAGATCTTGAGGCCCTGCTGGTACAATCGCTGCCCGAACCGGGCGTCGAGCTGCTGGCGGATCCACTCGATGAAGTACGGCGCCACGTCGCCAGACTCGGAGCGGCCGGCGAGCTGCAGCGGATAGGCTTTGGCGAGACTCGCGTCGGCGTTGCTGACCAGTCCGTCCTTGCGCATCAACTCGATGATCGTGTTCCGGCGCTGGACGGCGCGGTCGGGAAACCGGCGCGGGTCGTAGCGGCTGGGCGCCTTTGGCAGTGCGGCCAGCGTGGCCGCTTCGGCCAGGTTGAGATCGCGCACCGACTTGCCGAAGTAGCGCTGCGACGCCGTCTCCACTCCGTGCGCCCCATTGCCCAGATAGATCTGGTTCAGGTACAGCTCGAGAATCCGGTCCTTGGAATACCGCCGCTCGATGGCCAGCGCCACCTTGGCTTCCTTGAGCTTTCGCACCAGCGACTTCTCCCGCGAGATGCGCTGGGGAAACACGTTGCGCGCCAACTGCATCGTGATCGTCGAGAATCCCTGCGCGTAGCCTCCGCTGCGCAGGTTGCGCAATCCGGCGCCGAACACGCGGATGAAATCGATCCCGTGGTGCGAGTAGAAGCGCTTGTCTTCGGTGGCGAGGAAGGCGTCGCGCACCACCGGCGGAATGTCGGCCAGCGCGATCAGCGTGCGCCGCTCCATGCCCAGCTCGGTGATGAACCGGCCGTCGGCGGCGTAGACCTTGGAGGTCTGGCGTGGCGTGTAGGCTTCGAGCACACCGACCGATGGACAGCGCCCGGCGCTGCAGACCAGCGTCCAGCTCGACACGGCCACGCCGGCGCCGAAGAACACGACGAAGGCGCCGGCGACGTAGGTCCAGCGCATGATCTCGGGATGCCGCTTGCGGAAGCGGTACAGGGGAAGTCGCACGATGGGGTAGAAGCTAATGGCCGCCGCCGACATGCACCAACGCACGGCCTGTGACATTCCCTCAGGCCGCCCCTATTATTCGTGCCATGCTTTCCCACCCCCTGCTCGACGAACTCCACTGGCGCGGGCTCGTCTACCAGCATACCGACGGGCTTGCCGACGCACTCAACGCCGGCCCCGTCTCGGGCTATGCGGGGTTCGACCCCACGGCGCCCAGCCTCCACGTGGGTAACCTGATCCCCGTCATGGGCCTGATGCACCTGCAGCGCCACGGCCACCGGCCCGTGGTGCTGGTGGGCGGGGGCACGGGACTGATCGGCGATCCCAGCGGCCGGTCCACCGAGCGCGCGCTCGCGTCGCGCGAGGTGGTGACGGCCAACGCCAACGCCATTCTGGGCCAGCTCGAGCGTTTCATGGACTTCGACGGTCCGCATGGCGCGATCATGCGCGACAACGCCGACTGGCTCACCAAACTCGGCGCCATCGAGTTCATGCGGGACGTGGGCAAGCACTTCACGGTGAACTACATGCTGCAGAAGGAGTCGGTGAAGACGCGGCTCGAGGGCGGGATCTCGTACACCGAGTTCTCGTACATGCTCCTGCAGGCGTACGACTTCCTCGAACTCTGGCGGCGCGACGGGGTGACGCTCCAGCTCGGCGGCAGCGACCAGTGGGGCAACATCACCGCGGGCATCGAACTCATCCACCGCGCCGAGGGAACGGACGCGCAGGGGCACGCGCTCACGCTGCCGCTGGTCACCACGGCGAGCGGCGCCAAGTTCGGCAAGAGCGAGGCCGGAGCCGTGTGGCTCGATGCCGAACTCACCTCGCCCTACCGGTTCTACCAGTACTGGATCAACACCGACGACCGGGACGTGAGCCGGTACCTGCGCTTCTTCACGCTCCTGTCGCGCGACGACATTCTGGGTCTCGACCGGGCAACGGCCGAGCACCCCGAACAGCGCGAGTCGCAGCGGGCGCTGGCCCGGGAGATGACGCGGCGCCTGCACGGCGACGACGCGCTACTCGCCGCCGAGGAGGTGTCGGGCTTCTATTTCGGGGGCCTGGAGCCGTCGGCGCTGTCGGTCCAGGCGCTGGAGCAGCTGCGCCGCGAGACCCCGTTCGCGGAGGTCCGGGAGCCCGACGTTCGCGGCGAGGCGGCGGGACAGCTGGACGTGCTCAAGCTGATGACGGCGGCCGGCATGGCGAAGTCGAACGGCGCCGCCAGGCGCCTGCTCGAGCAGGGGGGCGTCTCGGTGAACAAGCGCAAGCTGGCGGCGTCGGAGCGATACGTCGAAAGCGCAGCGGTGTTCCTGGCCGGACGGTACGTGATCCTCGGCAAGGGCAAACGGGAGTACGCGCTGGTGCACGTCACCGGCTGACGGCTACGACGCCGCCATCACCTCGAGGGCCCGCGCCACGTCGCCGTCGGTGGTGAACCCGTGGATGGCGAGCCGCATGGCGCCCTCGCGCTGCGAGTGGGCGATGCCGGCCGCCTTGAGCCGCTGGCTCGTGGCTTCGGGATCGGGCGGCGCCACGCAGACGATCCCCGCCCGCCGCGCCGCGTCGGCCGGCGTCACGAGCCGCATGTCGTCACGCCCCTGGGCCCACGCCACCACCACGTCGGCCAGCCGTTCCACGTGCGCCGCCACCGCGGCCGGCCCCAGCTCGCGCAACAGCTCCAGGCTGGTGTTCATGCCCGCGAAGTCCTGGAACGGCACCGTGATGAATTCGAATCGGCGCGCGTCGTCGCGCCAGGTCATGTCGTAGTCGAGCAACTTGCGAAAGTCGTCGGATCCCTTGACCGCCATCCAACTCACGAACGGAGGGTCGAGGGTGCGGATGAGGTCTTCCCGCACGTACGTGAACCCGGCGCCCCAGGGCGAGAGCAGCCACTTCTGCGCGCCGCAGCTCAGGATGGCCGGCTGCACCGCCCGCACGTCGAGCGTCAGCGGGCCGAGTCCCTGGATGGCGTCCACCACCAGGTGCACGTTCCGGGCGCGGCAGCGGCGCCCCAGTTCGACGAGGTTCACGCGGTAGCCGGTGGCGAATCCCACCCAGCTCACCGCCACGATCTTCACGGCCGGATCGTCCACGGCGGCCAACAGTGCCGCCTCGTCGGGCAGTCCGTCGCGCAGCGGCACCACACGCACCGTGGCCCCGCGGCGCGGCGCGAGTTCGAGCCATGGGTACATGTTCGCCGGGAACTCGCCGTCGGGCACGACCACCACGTCGCCGGGCCCCAGCGGGAGCGCCGCGGCCGCCACGTTGATGCCGTAGCTGGTGTTCACCGACAGCGCGATCTCGGTGGGGCTGGCGTTGATCAACTCCGCTACGAGCCGGCGCGAATGCGCGAGCGTGTCGAACAGCAGCTCGTCGGGCATCCGATGCGGCATGTGCCGGAGATCGGTGAACGCGGCCACGGCGTCCACGGTGCGCCGCGGCAGCGGTCCGGTGGACGCGCTGTTGAGGAACACCGCCGTGGCAGAATCCATCCAGGGGAACTCGCGCGCGCGAAGCGCGTCCACGTCGTAGCTCATGTCTGTGGAGCCTCGGGAACGGAACGCGCCTTTCCGGCGCTCCGCGGGTCGAGGGCGTCGCGGAGCGCGTCGCCCAACAGGTTGAAGGCCAGCACGGTGATACCGATGGCGAGGCCGGGCGCCACCGACGTCCACGGCGCCGATCGCAACTGCGACAGGTCGCGGGCATCGGCGATCATCGCGCCCCAACTGGGCGTCGGCGGCTGGACGCCGAGCCCCAGGAACGACAGCGAGGACTCGGCCATGATCGCGGCCGCGATGCCCAGCGTGGCCGCGATCACCACCGGGGCGATCACGCTCGGCAGCACATGGCGCAGCATGACCCGGCCGTCGCGCGCGCCGAGCGCCCGCGAGGCCTGCACGAACTCCAGTTCGCGCACCACCAGCACCTGGCCGCGGACCAGCCGGGCCATGGCCGCCCAGCCGACGAAGCCGATGGTGAGGAAGACGATCGTGAGCGACGGCTGCAGAGCGGCCACCAGTGCGATGAGCAGCAGCAGCGTCGGAAAGGCGAGCGTGACGTCGGCCAGCCGCATGACGGCCTCGTCCACCCAGCGTCCGTAGTACCCGGCCACGAGCCCCAGCGCGAGCCCGAGCGTGAGCGCGATGGCCTGCGAGAACACGCCCACCGAGAGCGAGACCCGCGCCCCGTACACCAGCCGCGCCCACACGTCGCGTCCCTGCACGTCGGTCCCGAGCCAGTGGGCGCCGCTCGGCGGCAGCAGTTGAGCGCGCAGATTGATGGCCAGCGGATCGTGACGGGCCACGATCGGCGCGCCGATCGCCGCGATCGCAATCAGTACGATGACGGCCACGGAGAACCAGGCCCGCGCGTCGTGGCGGAGCGAAACGCCGGCGCGCGACGTCACGAGGGGTCTCCGAGCTCCGGCGGCGTACCCGGCTGCTGGTGCTTCCACCGCCGGTGGTGCCAGAAGTACTGCTCCGGCACGCGGCGCACCCAGCGTTCGAGCACCATGCTGTACGCGGCGACCATGGCGTCGACGTCGGCCTCGCGGTCGCCCGTGCGCACCGTCTCGACGGCTTCGAAGCTGAGCACGAACCGTCCGCTCGGCTGCCGAATGGCCGCACCGAACACCATGGGCGAGTCGAGGCGGAGCGCGAACACCGCCGGACCGCGCGGCGTCTTGGCGAGCCGGCCGAAGAAGGGCACCCAGGTGGAGGCGAGCCCCACCGCGCCCTGATCGAAGAGGAACGCCACGGCGCGCCCGCTGCGGAGCGATCGCGGCACCACGCGCACCGCGTCGGCGTCGTGCACCACCTGCATGCCGATGCGCCGCCGTGTGCGCGTGAGGTAGCCGTCGAACAGCGGATTCTCCATCCCGCGGGCCACGACGTCGAGCGGCACCCCGCGGGCAGCGATGTAGGAACCGCCGAGCTCCCAGTTGCCGATGTGCCCGGTGAGCAGGATGACGCCCCGTCCCATGGCCCGCGCGCGCTCGAAGGTCTCCCAGTTCTCGACGCGTTCGAACAGGTCGAGTACCTGGTCGCGGGAGTACGAGGGGAGAACGGAGGTCTCGATGAACGTGCGCCCCAGGCTGTCGTAGCTGGCGCGCGCCACGTCGGCCACGCGCTCTGGGGCCCAGTCGGGGAAGGCGGCGCGCAGTTGGCGTTCGACGACGGCGCGCCGGATGCCCACCGGCGCGTAGCCGAGTCGGCCCAGCCACCCGCCCACGGCGCTCGCGCCGTGGAAGCCGAGCATCCGCAGGACCCCCACGCCGCCCCGCAGCGCCGCGTACTGCACGCGGTGCGACGCCGTGATGCGGTGGGGCCGCCCACCGGCGCTCATGCGTCGGCGCTGGGCGGCGCCGAGTCCGCGGTCGACGCCCTGTCGGCGGCGGGCACCAGCGCCGGCTCGTCGCGGAACTGCATGGAGTGCAGCCGGTGGTACGCCCCGCGCAGATCGAGCAGTTCCTGATGCGTGCCCCGCTCCACGATCCGCCCGCGATCGAGCACGAGGATCTGGCTGGCGTGCGTGATCGTGGACAACCGGTGCGCGATCACGAACACCGTGCGTCCGGCCAGGAGGCGATCGATCGCCTCCTGCACGAGCCGCTCCGATTCGGTATCGAGCGCGGACGTGGCTTCGTCGAGAATGAGAATCGGCGGATCGGTGAGCAGGGCGCGGGCGATCGCGATGCGTTGCCGCTGGCCTCCCGAGAGGCGGGTGCCGCGCTCGCCGAGCACGGTGTCGTAGCCCTCGGGCAGCTCGGCGATGAAGCCGTGCGCGTTGGCCGCGCGGGCGGCGGCCTCCACCTGGGCGTCGGTGTACTGGCCGCTGGCACCGTAGGCGATGTTGCGGCGCACCGTATCGTTGAACAACACGGTATCCTGACTCACGATCCCGGTGAGCGCGCGCAGCGACGGGAGCGTGATCTCGCGCGTATCGACGCCGTCGAGCAGAATGCGCCCGCCGGTCGGTTCGTAAAAGCGGGGGATCAGGTCGACGAGCGTACTCTTCCCCGCCCCGCTCGCGCCCACCAGGGCGACCACCTCGCCCTTGCGGGCAACGAAGCCGACGTCGCTGAGCACGGGCTCGTCGTCGTATGCAAAGGTGACCGCCTCGAACTCGATGTGATCGCGGAATTCGCTCACGTGTGTGCGGCCGCGGTCGGTGGCGGCCTCGGTGGGCTGATCGAGCACGCCGAACAGCCGCTCGGCCGCTGCCATGGACTGCTGCGCCGTGGTCGGCATCTGCGAGAGTTGCTTGAGCGGCGGCAACAGCCGCATGACCAGAATCATGAACGTGATGAGCGTGGCGCCGTCGAGGGCCGGAACCGTCGCCGGCGTCAGCACCTCGCGGGCCCCGATCCACAGGATGACCACCGCCACGCCGGTGCCGATGACTTCGGTGAGCGGCTGGGAGAGCACGGCCATACGCGCCACGCGCACCATGCCGCCCGAATATCGGTGGTTGGCGTCGGTGAAGCGCCCGTCCTCGTACGGCTCGGCGCCGAACGACTTCACCAGGCGGATGCCGCTCACCACCTCCTGCAGCACGCTCGTGATCTCGCCGTAGTCGTTGCGCAGGCGGCGGTAGGCCCGGCGCAGCTTCCGCAGAATCGGCTGCAGGGCCAGCGTGAGCAGCGGCGCAACGATGAGCGACAGCACCGTGAGCTTCACGGAGATCGTGAGCAGCACGAAGACGGTGGCCACGATCTGTGCCGCGTTCTGGATGCTCTTGGTGACCATCTCCGTGACCAGCGCCTTCGTCTGCTCCGTGTCGGAGAGCACCTTGGAGATCACCTGTCCGGTCTTGGTGCGCTGGAAATAGCCGAGCGGCAGACGCTGGAGGTGAGTGAAGACGCTGTCGCGAAGGTCCCGCGTGACGAGCTCCTGCAGCGAGGCCCCAAGCTGGCCGCCCATCCACACGAAGACGTTCTTGACGGCGACGATGATCACGATGACGACGATCATCGCCTCGAGCGACTGCAGGGGATGCAGCGGATCGAGGAACGCGCCCACCAGCCGGTCCTGGATCGCCTTGATCACCCCAGATGGGGGTGTCAGGGTGGACTGGTGGAACAGCGAGTTGAGAAACGGAATGAGGAGCGTGAACGAGAACGCGTCGAGCACCGCCGCGATCACGCTGCTGCCGATGGTCCCCGCCATGCGCCACCAGTGCGGGCGCAGGTAGCTCAGTAACCGGCGGTATTGGTTCATCAGCGGCGCGGCAGGGGGCGCACGACGTCGAACATGCGACCGCGCGCCCACCCGGCCGCGTCGCTCGCACGGCTCGTCCTCTCCTCCCGGAACCCGTTGTTACGCAGATACATGCGGGGGGTATCGGAAGCCTCCGCCTCGTCGTCCATCCTGAGGACGGAACTCGCCAGGTGCGCCATGTGTCCAGAATGTAGTCCTCCGAAAAACACCGAGCAACGGACTCCGCCTCGTCGCTGGCGATCGAGGCTCGCGCGCTCCAGATTGCCCGCGTGCCCGCCCCACTTCCCCCGTACGCGGTCGTCCCGCCCGTCTTCCCCTTCCCGGCACTCGCCGCCGGCGCCGGACACGCGCCGCTCGGCGGCAACCGTGAAGTGCTGCTCGCCTGTTTCGTCGGCGCGCGCCTGGCACACGATGCCCTCGACACGGAGGCCGGCCCGGTGCCGCCGTCGCTGCGACGCACGCGCGCCCGCGGCGCACGCACGTGGCTGGGCTCGCTGGCCGTTCCGACCGGAGTGCGGGGGCCGGTGGGCAAGCTCATCGACGCATCGGCCGCCGACGATTCGAGGGCGCTTCACCATGCCCTGCTCGCGGTGATCGCTGTCACGGCGGCGTACGTCGATTCCGCGTCACGTTCAGACCTCGAACGCCTGGCGCAAACTCTTGCCCCATAAGGCGATTCTGCTTGCCGGCCCCCGCCGGTGCCCCACAATATCCGCCATGGTCAGAAGCACCGACATCTCACCGATTTCCCAACTGCTCTCGCGCGTGGATGCGATAGCCGACGGCGCCCCCGCGCTCGACACCATTTCGAGCGGATTCCAGAGCGTCGATCAGATGCTCGGCGGCGGCCTGCGCCGCGGCGATCTGCTCGTGCTCGGCGGCGACGTCGGGAGCGGGAAGTCGGCGCTCGCCCTCGCCGTCGCGCTGCGCGTGGGCCGCGAGCGGGTGAATGCTGCGTTCTACTCCGGCGAGATGATGCCCGAGCGGGTGATGGAGCGCGCCCTGGCCATTGAGGGACGCGTCCGCGTCGACGACCTGCGCCAGGGATCGCTGGACGATCGGGCGCGCGCCGCCGTGGGAGCCGCCGCCGTCCGGTTGCGCGATACGATGCCGCGCATCGAGCGCATGCCCCGGGGCGGCGTTGCGGCCCTCGGCGCCGAACTGGAGTCGCAACCGGACGTCGAACTGCTGGTCGTCGACTCCCTGGAATCGCTGGTCGAGGGCACGCGCCCTCGTGACGAGGAGCTGGCCCAGGCCGTGGTGGACCTCAAGATGCTCGCCCTCCGCCGCAGCATCGCCGTGCTGACCACCACGCAGCTCCCCGGCCTCGCGCCGCGCGAGGACCGCCGGCCCCATCTCGACGACTTCGGTGCGCTGGGCGCCGTCAAACACCACGCCGACGTGATCCTGGCGCTCTATCGCGAGGCGATGTACGAGCCGGAACGCGAGATCGAAGGCGCCACGGAATTGCTCGTGCGCAAGAACCGCAACGGCGCTACGGGATACATCGACCTGTACTTCTACGCGCAGTGGATGCGGTTCGAAGACATGCTCGACCCCGACCGCTAGGAGAGCGCCCCATGCGCATGCGCCGCCCACTGTTGACGTTCGGGCTCGCCGTCCTGCTCGGCGGCTGCGCCACCGCGGGCACCCTCGGCCCCGACGCGGTCGCGCACCTGGAACAGACGCGTGCCCAGGATCCGCAGAGCGCGTCGGCCAACCGGGCGCTCGGGATCGCGTACTACAAGCTCGGCCGGTACGCCGAGGCCCGTCAGGCCCTGCAGCGCGCCGCCGCCCTCGACTCGACCGACGGCACCACGCAGCTGTTCCTCGGCATGACGGCCGAGGCGCAGAACGACCTGCCGGCGGCACGGAGGGCCTACGCGTCGTACGTGCAGCACGGCCACACGTCGCGCGTCCGCCACCTGCTCGAAGAGCGGCTGGCCGCGCTCAGCCGCCGGGAACTCGTACTCGCCGCCAAGCAGGAGGTGGCCGACGAGGCCGCGCTGTCGTCAACGCCCGGCACGCCGAACACCGTGGCCGTGCTGCCGCTGAGCTTCTCCGGCAGCGACACCACCCTCCGGCCACTGGGCCGCGGGCTCGCCGAGCTGCTCACCACCGACCTTGCCCAGTCGCCGGCGCTCACCGTGGTGGAGCGCGTGCGCGTGCAGGCGCTGCTCCGGGAGATCAGGCTGCAACAGTCGGGCGCCACCGATCAGACCACGGGAGTCCGCGCCGGAAGAATTCTCCAGGCCGGACGACTCGTGGCCGGCGGCATCACGCAGAGCGGATCGGACATCCGCGTGGACGCTCCGATCGTGAACGTGAGCAACGATCGAGTCGTGGGCTCGCCGAGCGACACGCGGACGCTCGACCAGATCTTCACGATCGAAAAGAACGTCGCGTTCGGCATCTTCAAGACGCTCGGCGTCACGTTGACCACCGCGCAGCGCGACGCCATCGAGCAGCGGCCGACGAAGTCGTTGGCGGCGTTCCTGGCCTACAGCCAGGGACTGACGTTCGAGGACGAGGGCCGGTTCGACGAGGCGGCGCGGGCGTTTCAGCGGGCGGTCCAAATCGACCCCGCATTCAACGCGGCGAAGCAGCAGGAACGGCAGACGTCCTCCGCATCGGCGGGGGACAACGTGACGCCCGTGACCATGGAGACGGCACTCCGGGGCACCGCCGAAGGCCGCATCATGCAGGGCGCCACCCGCGGGGTGGCGGTGGCAGGCGTTTCCAGCCGCGGGCTCGGGAACACGGCCCTGCTGGTGGCCGGTGGGCTCAACCCGCCCGCGGCCGGCGTGGCCGCGCTCGGAGGGGGCGTCACGAACACCACCCGCACGTCCGACCCGCGCAACCCGGGCGCCGCCGTCTCCGGCGGCGACAACATCACGAGAAGCATGACCGCGCTGGTGACGATTCTCGTGCTGATTCCACGACTGTGACGACGCCGCGCACGCACTTCCTGCTGCCGCTGCTCCTGCTCGGCGTCGCCGGACCGCTGGCCGCGCAGGGCGTGTGGGACACGAGCGCACGCCTGGGGCCCCAGATCGTGCAGTACGAACTCAAGGCGCCGATCAACGAGAAGATCACGGAATTCGCGGTGCCGATCTACGTGCTGGTGCCGTTCACCGACGCGTTCAGTGTCGACGTCGGCACGGCCTGGACGAGCGCGCAGGTCACGGCCCGCGATGCCAACGGAACCTCCGTGAGCCGGCTTTCGGGACTCACGGATACGCAGATCCGCGCCAACTACGTGATCGGCACGGACTTCATCGTGCTCACGGCCGGCGTGAACCTCCCCACCGGGCAGACGAAGGTCACATCCGATCAACTGCCCGCCGCGACGCGCATCGCAAGCGATTTCCTGCTCTTTCCGATCAACGGATTCGGCGCCGGCGCCGGCGGTACGGGCGGGATTGCCGTGGCACGACCGCTCGGCGACTGGAACGTCGGGTTCGGCCTCGCCGTCCGGCACTCGCTGGCCTACGACGCCTTCCAGGATCCCAACGGCAACCGGTTCCGCTTCGAGCCGGGCAACGAGTACCGCGGGCGCGTCGGGGTGGACCGGCCGTACGGCACGGGGCGCATCTCGCTCGGCCTCACCTATTCGAAGTTCGGACGCGACCAGGCCGGCGGCTCGGTGTACAACACGGGCGACCGGCTGGTGACCCAGGCGTCGATCACGAACTCCGTGAACGGAGTGGACCTCACGGTGGCGGGGTGGGACCTGTTCCGCGCTTCGGGAATGCTGCTGGACTCGGCGGCCACCGGTCGCGAGAACATCACCGACCTCGGATTCGCGGCGGGCTTCCACACCGCGCCGCGCCTGGTGCTGGAGCCGAGCGTCGAGGGGCGCGTGTGGACGCAGGACGCGCAGCCGAGCAGCTACATGGCCACCGTCGGCCTCCGGCTGCGTGTCGATCTCGACGGCTACGCCGTCACGCCGTCCGCCGGGTACACGATGGGCCGGGTGGGCGGACCGGCGGGGACCGCCGGCCTCACCGGCTTTCACGCCGCGCTCGCCATCCGCGTCGGCGGCTACTAGCCGGCGGGCGGCGCAAACGGCGCTCGCCGGCGCCGTTGCGACTCACGCGCCGGCGCCCTCCGACTCGCCCGGTCGCCACGTTGGCCGCCTCCGCGGGCCGGGCTATATTGGCAGTCAGCGCCTCATCCCGTTCCATCCGATCCGCGAGTTGCCGATGGCAGGCCACAGTAAATGGAAGCAGATCAAGCACTACAAGGCGGCCACCGACGCCAAGCGCGGCGCGCTGTTCACCAAGCTCATCCGCGAGATCACCGTCGCCGCCAAGCAGGGAGGCGGTGACCCGGGGGGCAACGCCCGGCTGCGCACGGCCATCGAGACCGCGCGGCAGAACTCCATGCCCAAGGAGAACATCGAACGCGCCGTCAAGAAGGGCACGGGCGAACTCGAAGGCGTGGACTATCAGGAGCTGATGTACGAGGGGTACGGCCCCGGGGGCGTGGCGATCATGATCTCGGCCCTCACCGACAATGCCACCCGCACCATCGCCGACATCCGGCACACCATGTCGCGCGGCGGCGGCAACATCGGCACGCAGAACTCGGTGGCCTGGATGTTCGACAAGAAGGCGCAGTTGAGCATCGACGCCACGAAGTACGGCGAGGAGAAGGCGCTCGAGGCGGCGCTCGAGGCCGGCGCCGAGGACATGGTGCGCGACGGCGACGTGTTCGTGGTGACCATGGACCCCGCCTCGTTTCACGCCGTCAAGGAAGCGATCGAAGCCCGTGACATCGAAGTGGCCGATGCGGAATCCCTCGTCATGATCCCGCAGAACACCGTGAAGGTCGAAGGGAAGCCGGCCGAGCAGTTGCTCAAGCTGCTCGAGGACCTGGAAGACATGGACGACGTGCAGAAGGTGTGGGCCAACTTCGACATCGACGTCGCCGACATGGCGAACTCCGGATAGTGCTCGTCCTCGGCGTCGACCCCGGCACGGCACAGACCGGCTACGGGGTCGTGCGCGGCGACGGCACCCGCCCCCCGACGCTCGTCGAGTGCGGGGTGATCCGCACCAGGGCCCGCGACCCGCTGCCGGTGCGCCTGCGCGACATCTACGACGGCATCGGTGAGCTGCTCGACCGCCACCGCCCCGACGCGATGGCCGTGGAAGACGTGTTCTACGCGCGGAACGTGCGCACCACGATCGTGCTGGGGCACGCGCGCGGCGTCGTGCTACTGGCCGGTGAGCAACGCGGGGTGACGATGCACGAGTACCCGCCGGCCGAGATCAAGAAGGCGATCGTGGGGCGCGGCGCCGCCACCAAGGAGCAGGTGCAGTTCATGGTCACCCGCCTGCTGCGGCTGAAGACGGCGCCCCAGCCCGCCGACGCCGCGGACGGCGTCGCGGCGGCCCTGTCGTGCATCATGGGCGCCCGCGTGCCCACCCTCCACGTGATACCCGGCGGGCCCGCATGATCGCCGAGATCTCCGGCGCCCTGGCCGCCAAGGAACTCGAGCGCGTCACCGTGATGACGGCTGGGGGCGTGGGATACGAAGTGCTCATCCCGCTCAGCGTCTTCGAGGCGCTCCCCAAACTCGGCGAGTCGGTGCACCTGCACACGCAACTCGTCGTGCGCGACGACGGCTGGCTGCTGTTCGGCTTCGGCACTCCGTTCGAACGACAGGTGTTCCGGATCCTGCTCACCGCGAACGGTGTGGGGCCGGCGCTGGCGCTCGCCCTCGTGTCGCACCTCACCGCCGACCGGCTGGTTCGGGCCCTGCACGAGAAGGACATCGCCACGCTGCAGGGCGTGCCCCGGGTGGGACGCAAGAAGGCTGAGCGCATCGTCCTCGACCTGACCGACAAGCTGGACGGACTCGAGGTGGACGGCACGATGCCGCGTCCCGAGGGCGCCGGCGCCGAGGACGCCATTCGCGCGCTCGTGCAGTTGGGCTACTCGCCGAGTGACGCCGAGAAGGCGGTCCGGGCCGCGCTCGACGACGGCGGGCGCGGCATGCCCGCCCACGACCTGATCAGACGCGCGCTGGCCGCCTTGGCCAAGCGTTAGACTCACCCCCACCCTTCGCCCCCGGAGCAACCGGTGCGAGCAGCCCAGCGCACGGCGACGTTCACCGAATCCGTGATCCGCGAGATGACCCGCGTCGCCAACAAGTACGACGCCGTAAACCTCGTCGCAGGGCTTCCCGGACTTTCCGATGCCGGCGCCCATGAAGGACGCCGCCTGCGCGGCCATCCACGGCGACGTGAACCAGTACGCCGTCACCTGGGGCGCCCGCCGCTGCGCCTGGCGATCGCCGAGAAGTACCGGCGCTGGTACGGCATGACGGTCGACACCGAGCGCGAGATCACCGTCACCTGCGGCGCCACGGAAGCGATGGCGAGCGTGTTCCTGGCGCTCGTCGATCCCGGCGACGAGGTGATCGTCTTCGAGCCGTTTTACGAGAACTACGGTCCCGACGCGATCCTCGCGCGGCGCGGAGCCGGTCTACGTACGCTCGAACGCCCCGGGCTGGACGCTCGATCCCGACGCGGTTGCGCGCCGCATTCAGCGACCGCACGAAGGCGATCATCGTCAACACGCCGCACAACCCGACCGGTCAAGGTGTTCACCCGCGCCGAGATGGACCTGATTGCCGAACTCTGCATCAAGCACGACGCCTGGGCGATCACCGACGAGATCTACGAGCACATCCGCTACGCCGGCGACCACCATGTGCTCGCCACCTGGCCCGGCATGCGGGAACGGACGATCACGATCTCCGGCCTCTCGAAGACGTATTGCCGTGCACGGGCTGGCGGTCGGGCTACGCCATCGCGCCCGCCGAGCAGACGGGCGCCATTCGCAAGGTGCACGATTTCCTGACCGTCGGCGCACCCGCGCCGCTGCAGGCGGCGGGCGCCGTGGGCATGCACTTCGACGCCGAGTACTACAATCACATGGCCGGGGAGTACCGCGCGCGGCGCGACCTGCTGCTGCCGGCGCTGCGCCAGGCCGGGTTCCGGTTCGCGGTGCCGGAAGGCGCCTACTACGTGCTCGCGGACTTCTCCGCCATCAGCCAGGACGACGACGTGACGTTCGCGCGGTGGTTGATCGAGGAGATCGGCGTGGCTACGGTGCCCGGGTCGAGCTTCTACCACGATCCGGCCCTGGGACGCACCCTCACGCGCTTCGCCTTCTGCAAGAAGCTGGAGACGCTCGAGCGGGCCGTGGAACGGCTCCGGGAACTGGGCTAGCCGCGCCGACGCGGAGCGATATACTGTTCGCCATGTCTCGCGCCGAGATCACCACGCCTGACGCGCTGCCCGACGAGTCCGTCGTCGAGCTGTCGCTCCGCCCCCAGCGCCTGTCGGAGTTCATCGGCCAGACGAAGGTGAAGGAGAGCCTTCGCATCTGGATCGACGCCGCCCTCGCCCGGCGGGAACCGCTGGACCACGCCCTCTTCTTCGGCCCGCCGGGGCTCGGCAAGACGACGCTCGCCGAGTTGATCGCGCGCGAACTCGGGGTCAACGTGCGGACGACGTCCGGGCCGGCGCTGGAGAAGCCGGGGGATCTGGTGGGCACGCTCACCAACCTCCGGGCGGGCGACATCCTGTTCATCGACGAGATTCACCGCCTGCGGCCGATCATCGAGGAGTTCCTCTATCCGGCGATGGAGGACTTCAAGATCGACATCCGGCTCTCCGAGGGCCCCAAGGCGCAGACGATCACGATGCCCATCGAGCGGTTCACGCTCATCGGCGCCACGACGCGCTTCGGCATGCTCACACCGCCGATGCGTGCGCGATTCGGCATCGTGGAGCGGCTCAACTTCTACCCCGCCGAGGATCTCGAGCAGATCGTCATCCGGTCGGCCGACGTGCTCCGCGTGTCGTGCGACGCCGAGGGCGCGCGCGAGATCGCGCGCCGCTCGCGCGGCACGCCGCGCGTGGCCAACCGGCTGCTGCGCCGCGTGCGCGACTTCGCCCAGGTGCGTGCCGACGGCGCGATCGACCGACACGTGGCCGCCGAACTGCTCCGCATGATCGACGTCGACGAATTCGGGCTCGACGACATGGATGCGCGCATCCTCAAGACGATCATCGAGAAGTTCGAGGGCGGCCCGGTGGGGCTGTCCAGCATCGGGACCGCCGTCGGCGAGGACGCCAACACCATCGAAGAGGTGTACGAGCCATTCCTGGTGCAGAACGGGTTTCTGCAGCGGACCACGCGGGGACGGATCGCGACGCCAAAAGCATACGAACATTTTGGATACGTGAGGCCGGCTGGGGTACAGGCGGAACTGCTGTAACGACGGAACCGCGAAGCTGCGCAGGGCCGAAACGACGCAGGGCAGCAACCGCGCAGGGCCGAACCCACGCAGGGCCGAAACCTCGCAGGGCCGAACCTACGCAGGACATTGACCGCGCAGGGCCGAAACAGCGGGGAATCGGTGGGGCCTGCGGCCCTGAAACAGCGAATGGTTGGAAACAGCGCGTGCGAGCCGAGGCTCCGCGCAGTATCGGCACCACCCAACCCGCTGGTTGCGTGCTTCCGATCCCCCGCCGTATCGGTCCTGCGCCGTATCGGTCCTGCGCCGTACCGGCCCTGCGTCGTACCGGCCCTGCGCCGTATCGGTCCTGCGCCGTATCGGCCCTGCGCCGTATCGGCCCTGCGCCGTTCGGCCCTGCGCCGTATCAGCCCTGCGTCGTATCGGCCCTGCGCCGTACCGGCCCTGCGTAGTATTGAGGTGCGCCGTTTCGGCCCTGCGCTCCTTCTCTGTCCCGCTCCTTCATGTCTGGCTCCCGTACCTCCGATTTCGATTTCCATCTCCCGCCGGAACTCATCGCCTCGCTCCCCGTCGAGCCGCGCGATGCCGCGCGGCTCATGGTCGTCGATCGCGCCTCGGGCGCCATCACGCATCGCCGGTTCTCCGACCTCGCCGCGCTCGTGCCGGCGGGAGACGTCATGGTGCTCAACCGATCGCGCGTCCTGCGCGCGCGGTTATTGGGTACTCGCGCGTCCGGCGCGCCGGCGGAGATCCTGTTGCTCAAACCGGTGGACGGCGACACGTGGGAAGCGATGGTGTCTCCGGGGGGGAAGCTCAAGCCGGGACGCGTGGTGCACGTCGCCCCCGGGTTCGACGTCGAGATCGTGTCGGTTACCGAGCGGCGCACGCGCGTCGTCCGCCTGATCACCGACGGTCCCGTGGAAGAGGCCATCGAACGCGTGGGCCACATGCCACTGCCGCCCTACATCGAGCGCCCCGATGAGCCGGCCGACCGGGAGCGCTACCAGACGGTGTACGCGCGCGAACTCGGATCGGTGGCGGCACCCACGGCGGGCCTGCACTTCACGCAGCGACTGCTCGACCAGCTCGCCGCCAACGGGGTGCACCGCGCCGAGGTGCTGCTGCATGTCGGCGCCGGCACGTTCAAGCCGGTCGAGGTGGAAGACCCGGCCGCGCACGTCATGCATGAGGAATGGTATTCCGTGAGCGACGAGGCGGCCCGCGCCGTCAACGCCGCCCACGCCTCGGGCGGCCGCGTCTGGGCCGTGGGGACGACGGCCGTGCGCACGCTGGAGAGCGCCGCCGGCGCGGACGGCACGCTGGCGGCGGGCCAGGGCGAGACGCGTATCTTCATCCGGCCACCCTACACCTTTCGCGCCGTCGACCACCTGATCACCAACTTCCACCTGCCCCGCTCGACGCTGATCATGCTGGTGGCGGCATTCGCGGGCTACGATCTGACCATGCGGGCCTACCGGGAAGCGATCGCCGAGCGATACCGGTTCTATTCCTACGGCGATGCGATGGTCATTCTCTGAGCATGCACGAGTCGTTCTCCTTTGCCATCGACGCGACCGCCGGCGCGGCCCGATCGGCGGCGTTCGCCACGCCGCACGGCGTCGTGGAGACTCCGGCGTTCATGGCCGTGGGCACCCTGGCCACCGTCAAGGGACTCGATCCCGACGACCTGCGCGCGATGCACGCCCAGATCGATCCTCGCCAACGCGTACCATCTGCATCTGCGCCCGGGAGACGACCTGATCCGCCTCCTGGGAGGCCTGCACCGCTTCATGGCCTGGGATGGTCCGATTCTCACCGACTCGGGGGGATTCCAGGTGTTCTCCCTGGCGTCGCTGCGCACCGTGGACGAGGACGGGGTGGAATTCCAGAGCCACCTGGACGGCTCGCGCCGCCGGTTCACGCCGGAGTCGGTGATGGAGATCGAGCGCAACCTCGGCGCCGACGTGGTGATGCAGTTCGACCACGTGATTCCGGGGCAGAGCGACGCGGCGGCGGCGCGCGACGCCAGCGAACGGAGCGTGCGGTGGCTGGCCCGCTGCCGCTCGGCGTTCAACGCGTTGGAGCGCGAGCGGCCGCAGGCACTGTTCCCGATCGTGCAGGGCGGCATCCACGCCGACCTGCGGCGCGAGGCTGCCCGCGCCATCCGCCAGATGGACGACTGGAAGGGATTCGGCATCGGCGGGCTGTCGGTGGGCGAGGCGAAACCCGACATGTACGCCATGCTCGAGACCGTGCACGAGGAACTGCCCGTCGACCGGCCGCGATATCTGATGGGCGTCGGGTTTCCCGAGGACCTGGTGGAGGGCGTACGGCGCGGGGTCGATCTCTTCGACTGCGTGGCCCCGACGCGCATGGGGCGCAACGGCGCCGTTTTCACCTGCGACGGACGGCTCAACATCAAGCGGGCCGAATTCCGCGCCGATCAACGGCCACTCGATGACGCATGCGAGTGCTCGGCCTGCCGCCGATTCACCCGGAGCTACCTGCGGCATCTGTTCCTGGCCGACGAGATGCTCGGATTGCGCCTCCTGTCGCTGCATAATGTACATTTCCTCGTCACGCTGATGCGGGAGGCGCGCGCCGCCGTCCGCGACGGCACCTTCGACGGCTGGAGCCAGCGCTGGCTGGACCGCTACCACTCACGCACGAGCACTTCGGCATGACACTCCCCCTCCCGGTCTATCCGGCCCTGATGACCCCCGCCCAGGGCGGCCAGAGTTCGCTGGCGCCGTTCCTGCTGCAACTGGGCCTCATCGTGGCCATCTTCTACTTTCTGCTCATCCGGCCGCAGCAGAAGCAGCGGAAGCAGCATGAGCAGGCGCTCGCCAACCTCAAGAAGGGCGACGAGATCGTCACGGGCGGTGGCGTGGTGGGCGAGGTGGTGCACATCAAGGAGACCTTTCAGAGCGACGGGACCAGCAAGCCGATGATGGAGGATCGCGTGACCATCAAGTCGGGCGACACGCGGCTCATCGTGGAGCGCGGCCGCATCTCGAAGATCATCGCGAGCCAGGGCGGGACCCAGGGCTGATGCCGTTGCTCGAGATCCGCGTCCTCGGCGATCCGATCCTCCGCGAGGAGACGATTCCCGTTTCCGAGTTTCCCGATGAGTTGCAGCGCCTGATCGACGACATGTTCGAGACCATGCGCGCCGCCAAGGGCATCGGCCTCGCGGCGCCCCAGGTGGGGCGCCGCGAGCGGCTGACCGTGGTCGACGTGGACGGCGACGAGTTCGTGCTCATCAATCCCGAAGTCGTCATGCGCGAAGGATCGGCCAAGGGAGAGGAAGGCTGCCTGTCGATCCCCGATGTGTACGCCGACGTGGAACGCGCCACGCGTGTAGTGGTGCGGGCGGTGGACCGGCACGGGAAGCCGTTCGAGGTGGAAGCCCGCGACCTGCTGGCGCGGTGCATGCAGCACGAGATCGACCATCTGTTCGGCACCCTCTTCATCGACCACCTGAGCGTGCTCAAGCGGCGCAGCGCCCTGTCCAAGTGGACGAAGGAGAAGGAGAAGTACCCGGGCTCGTCCGCCGGCTCGATCCGGCCGATATCGCTGCCCATCACCACCGCGACGAGGAACTGTGAGTGCGCGTGCTCTTCTGGGGCACGCCTGAGTTCGCCACGCCGGCACTGCGGGCGCTGATCGGCGAGGGCTTCGACGTGGTCGGCGTGGTGACGCAGCCCGACCGGCCCGTGGGACGCTCGCGCTCGAAGGTCGAAGCCCCGCCGGTAAAGGAGATCGCCGAACGGGAGAACATCCCCGTGCTCCAACCGGAGCACCCGCGCGGCGAGGGGTTCCGGGCGCGGATCACGGCGCTCGAGCCCGACGTCTCGGTAGTCGTGGCGTACGGCCACATCCTGCCCAGCGACATTATCGGCGTGCCGCGGCTGGGCACGTTGAACATCCACGCCTCGCTGCTCCCCACGCTGCGCGGCGCGGCGCCCATCCAGGCCGCCATCCGCGACGGCCTCACCGAGACCGGCGTCTCGATCATGCGCATGGTGCCGAAGCTGGATGCGGGGCCGGTGCTGCTGCGCGCCGCCACGCCGATCTACGACGACGAAACGGCGGAGAACTCACCCTCCGCCTCTCGGAGATGGGCGCGGCGGCGCTCATCGAGACCCTGGCGCTGCTCGAACTCGACGCGGCGCGCGAGGAACCGCAGGACGACGCGCGGGCGACGTACGCGCCGAAGATCGAGCGCGAGATGACCCGGGTGGATCGGGCCCTCCCCTCCGACGCCGTGGCCCGTCTGGTGCGCGCGTACGACCCGCGCCCCGGCGCGCTGACCACGCTCCAGGGCATCGAAGTCAAACTGTTCGGCGCCCGCCCCGTCGTCGGCGCGCGCGGTGCCGCCGGCGAGGTGGTGTCGATCGACGACCAGGGCATGATCGTGGCCTGCGGCGATGGCGCCATTCAGCTCGCGTCGGTGCAACCGGCGGGAAAGCGCCGCATGGCGCCCGCCGACTGGCAGCGCGGCCGCGGCGTGGCCGCGGGCCAGCGGTTCGATACCGCCTGAGCGGCGTCCGCCCGCCCCGCGGGCGATGCCGATCGTCGGCGGCGGGGCTATCTTTCGAAACGCGCGGCGCTCCCGGCGCCGCCCCGCTGGACTCTCACGCGACGCACCTTATGGCAGGTCAGCACCACCCAGCACACGGCAACGCCACGCTCCCCCGGCCCACGCCGGTGACCGACGCCCGCCTCGTCGCCGCCGCCGTCTGCGCCGATCTCCGCCGCGGCGAACTCCTCGACACGACGTTCGACCGCCGCACGGCGCTGCTCGACGCCCGTGACCGCCGGTGGACCCGCGAGTTGGTGTACGGCATGCTCCGCACGCGCGGCCGCCTCGACGCCCTGCTCGCCGAGCGCGTGCGCGGCGGACTCGGCCGCCTCGATCCGGAGCTGCTCGATCTCCTGCGCCTCGGCAGCTATCAGTTACTCGAGATGGGCAGCGTCCCCGCGTATGCCGCCATCGCGCAGACCGTCGAGCTGGCCAAGGAGCGCGCCGGCGAGGGAGCCGGCAAGCTGGCCAACGCCGTGTTGCGCCGTCTCGACCGGGAACACGACTCGCTCACGCTGCCGGCACCGGCCGACCCCGTGGACGCGCTCGCCGGCGAGTATTCGCATCCGGCGTGGCTGGTGGCCCGCTGGTTGGAACGCTGGGGGGAAGACGACACCCGCCGCCTGCTGGCCGCCAACAACACCGAGCCGCCCATCATCGCCCGCCCCGTGCACGTGGTGCGCGAGCAGCTCGAAGCGTCGCTCGAGGCGGCGGGGGTGCGCGTCGCCGATGCGCCGCTGGTGCCGGACAGCGTGGTCCTCACGCTCCCCGTGCCCGCCCTCACCGAGCTCGGCGCCTTCAAGCGCGGGCTGTTCCACATTCAGGATCCCGCGGCGACACTGGTCACCCGGTACGCCGCCACACCGCCGGGTGCCGCCGTCGCCGATCTCTGTGCGGCGCCCGGCGGCAAGGCCATCGAATTGGCGCGCACCGCCGGCGCCGTGTTCGCGTCCGATGTCTCGCCGCACCGGCTGCAGCGATTGCGCGAGAACGTGCGCCGGCTCGAACTCGACAACATCTTTGCCTATGCCGCCGACGCCTCCATGCCCGCCATTCGCCAGGTGGACGCCGTCCTGCTCGATGCGCCCTGCACCGGCACCGGCACGATGCGCCGCCACCCCGATGCACGCTGGCGGCTGAAACCGTCCGACCTCGCGGTGATGACCTCCCTGCAGTGGATGTTGCTCTCGTCCGCCGCCACCCTCGTGAAGCCCGGAGGATTGCTCGTGTACAGCACCTGCTCGCTGGAGTTCGAGGAGAACGACGCCCCCGTCGATCGTTTCCTGGCCTCGCATCCCGAATGGCGGCTCGAGCCACCTCCCCCGGGTGTCGTCCCCGACGGCGTGCTCGACGATGGACGGCTTCGCGTTCTGCCCCAGCGACACGGCACCGACGGCGCCTTCGCGGCGCGACTGCGGAGGGTGGCGTGAAGCAGCGCACCTGGTGGCAACGAATCTGGCCCTACCTCGCGGCGTCGGTCGGCGGGTTCGGCCTGGCGTGGGTGCTGGTGGCGGTGTACGTGTTCCCCTCGGGCGCCGCGCCGGGCGACGCCAAGCTGCCCAACGTGGTGGGGCTCAGCTTCGACGTGGCCAGCCAGCGGCTGCAACAGGCCGGGTTCAAGGCCCAGCGCGGCGAGATGCGCTTCGAGAACGCGGCGCCGAAGATGAGCGTGCTCCAGATGACGCCCAACGAGGGCACCGCCCAGCCGCTCGGCTCCACGGTAGTGCTCGACCTCAGCAACGGGCCGCGCACGGCCGCCGTGCCCAACCTGTTCGGGATGCTCCCCGCGCGCGCCGACTCGGCGCTCACCGCCGCCGGCTTCAGCATCGCGCCCGACACCGTGTTGCAGGCCAGCAACCAGCCGGTGGGCAGCGTCATCCAGACGCGCCCCGCGGCGGGATCGCGTGCCGTGGTTCCGTCGGCGGTTACGCTGGTGCTGAGCGCCGGCCCCGCCACGATCGCGGTGCCCGATCTGTCCGGGCGGACGATCGTCGAGGCGCGCATCCTGCTCGAACAGTTGGGGCTGGCCCTCGGCGACGTTACGATTCTCAGCGGCGGGGGAAACCAGGACCTGGCTTCGGTGGTGAAACAGAATCCCACCGAGGGGACGCTCGTCCCGGCCGGCACCCGCGTGACCGTGAGCGTCTCGGGAGGGACCGCTCCATGACCGTTCGGATCGTTCCATCGCTGCTCGCCGCCGACTTCTCCGCTCTGGCCGACCAGGTAGCGCTGTGCGTCGAGGGGGGCGCCGACTGGCTTCACATCGACGTCATGGACGGCCGGTTCGTCCCCCCGATCACCTTCGGTGCCAAGATCATCGAGGCCGTGCGCAAGTGCACCGAGCTTCCCCTCGACGTGCACCTGATGGTGGTGGAGCCGGAGAAGCATTTCCAGACGTTCGCCGCGGCGGGCGCCAACGGCCTCACCCTGCACGCCGAGGTCGCGCCGCACCTGCAGCGCCAGCTCTCGCACATCCGCGAACTGGGGTGCCGTGCCGGCGCAGCAATCAATCCGTCCACGCCGCTCTCGGCCGTCGGCGAGGTATTGGACGATCTCGACCTGCTGCTGGTGATGACGGTGAACCCCGGATACGGGGGCCAGGCGTTCATTCCCCACTCGCTGGACAAGATCCGCCGGGCGCGGCGTCTACTGAACGACTCGCACAGCGCGGCGCTGCTCGAAGTGGATGGCGGGATCAGCCGCGACACCATCGGCGACGTCTGGCGCGCCGGTGCCGATACGTTCGTCGCCGGACATGCCGTGTTCTCGGCCGGCGACCCCAAAGCAGAGATCGGCGTTCTGCGCCGTGCATGTGAGGTGAAGGTATGACCGTCAAACAACAGTGGGCCATCGTGTTCGGCGCCATCGTCCTCCTGGGCGCGGGGTCGTTCGCGTTCCAGCGCGCGTACGGAACCAAAGTGGAGCAGGTCGCCATCGGCGCGCCCGCCCCGCCGTTCACTGCGTATACCGTGGACGGCACCCACCGGGCCGTGGGCCTGGCCGATTACAGGGGCGACGTCACGATTCTCAACGTCTGGGCCACCTGGTGCGGTCCATGCAAGGCGGAGATGCCCACGCTCGAGCACCTGTACGAGATGTTCAAGCCGGATGGGCTGAAGATCGTCGCCGTGAGCATCGACGAGACCGCGACCGACGATTCGGTGCGGACGTATGCGAAGAACATGGGGCTCACCTTCGACATCCTGCACGATCCGCAGTACCGGATCGAGGGCGCGTACCAGGTGGTGGGCTATCCCTCATCGTACGTGATCGATCGTGACGGCGTGATCCGAAAGGTGTGGCTCGGCGCCGCCGACTGGACGTCGCCCGGCAACATCGCGCTCGTGCGCAGCCTGCTCGGGCTTCCCGCGTCGGCCGCCGAACGCAACGCGCCGACCGGTGGCGCCGTCGCAGCGGCTCCCTGATGGCCGCATGACCGCGCAGACGCGGTGGCGCCGGCGGCTGGCGCAAGCGCTCACCGACCGGCTGGGCCTCAAGGTCGTGGCGCTCGCCTTCGCGCTCGTGCTCTGGTTCATCGCCACGTCCAAGGAGCCGACCGAGGAGATCGTGCCGGTGCGCCTGGCGCTCACGCTGGACAGCGGCGAGGTGCTGCGCGATCCGCCTCCCGAGGTGCGGGCCCTGGTGGCCGGCGAGGGGAAGGAGATCTTCGCGCTGTATGCCTCGCCGCCGGTGATCCGCCGCGACGTTCCGGGCGGCGCCGACTCGACCACCCTCACGTTGCGCGCCGGGGACGTGCAGATCCCGCCGAACGTCACGGTGCTCGTGCGCGACGTGCAGCCCCGCACGGTGCTCCTGCATCTGGCCCCGCAACGCCTACCCGCCGACTCCACCCGCCGGTGAGCGTCATCCTCGGCATCGAGACCTCGTGCGACGAGACGTCGGCCGCCGTCATCCGGGGCGCCGGCGATGATGTATCGCTCGATTCGCTGGTGATCCTCTCGCAGGACGTCCACCGCGTGTTCGGCGGCGTCGTACCGGAGATCGCCTCGCGCGCGCACCTTGCCAGCATCGTGCCGGTGGTGCAGCGCGCACTGGACGATGCCGGCGTGACCGGCGCCGACCTGGACGCCGTGGCCGTGACCAACGGCCCGGGGCTGGTGGGCGCGCTGCTCGTGGGCGTGAGCTTCGGCAAGGCGCTCGCCTACGCAGTCGGCGCGCCGCTGCTCGGCGTGCACCACATGGAGGGGCACCTGTTCGCCACGGCCCTGGAGACCCCCGAGGCCGTCCCGCCGTTCACCGCACTGCTCGTGTCGGGCGGGCACACCCTGCTCATCGACGTCGAGGCGTGGGGACGCTACCGGCTGCTGGGCCGCACGCGGGACGACGCGGCCGGCGAGGCCTTCGACAAGGTGGCCAAGCTGCTCGGCCTCCCCTATCCGGGCGGCCCGCACGTCGAGCGGATGGCGGCCGCCAACGGCCCCACCACCCTGCGCCTCCCCCGCCCGATGCTGCGCCGCAACCAGCGGCCGGGGGACGACGACTACTACGACGTCTCGTTCAGCGGGCTCAAGACCGCGGTGCTCCATGCCGTGCGCGACGCATCGCCCGACGACGCCCATGCGCACATCGCCCGGGCATTTCAGGATGCTCTTATCGAAACCCTTGTGGAGAAAACCGCGCGCGCGGTGAACGCTTTCCACCGAACCCGGGTAGTGCTGGGAGGGGGCGTGGCGGGCAACCGCACGCTCGTCGCGGCAATGGCGGGGCGACTCGCGCCGTCCGGAGTATCGGTGTATGCTCCCGGAGCGCGATTGGCCACCGACAATGCCGCCATGATCGCCCGCGCCGGTCTCTTTCACTTCGAGCGCGGCGAACGCGCCGGTCTCGATCTCAACGCGTTCGCCACGCTTCCCATTCCGGGTCTTCTCGTCGCATGATCGCACCGATCGTCCATCATCCGTTCGTCGTCCAGCTCGGCCCGCTCTCGCTCACCGGATTCGGCATCGCGGTGGTCGCGGCGTTCGGCATCGCCCAGTATCTGTCGGAATCCGAACTGCGCCGCCGCGGGCACGACACGAGCGCCATCGCCGACATGATTCTCGCCGCCGTCATCGGCGGGCTGCTCGGCGCCAAACTCTACTACGTGGTCATCCTCAAGAACTACGACGCGCTGTTCACGCGCGGCGGGTTCGTGTTCTGGGGCGGCCTCATCGGCGGCATTCTCGCCGTGATGGCGGTGATCCGGTGGAAGAAGATTCCGATGATGCGGATCTTCGACGTCGGCGGTCCCGCGGTGGCGGCTGCCTACGCCGTCGGACGCACCGGCTGCTGGGCGGTGGGCGACGACTATGGACGCCCGTTCAGCGGCTTCGGCGCCGTGATGTTCCCCAACGGCCAGCCGCCCAGCACGGTGGCCAGCATGATGGCGGAGTTCCACACCAAGTTCCCGCCGGGAACCAATCCTTCCACCGTCGTCTCGGTGTATCCCACGGAGCTGTACGAGATCGTCCTCGCCACGATCATGTTCCTGATTCTCTGGCGGCTCCGCGACCACAAGCACGCCGAGGGATGGCTGTTCGGCGTGTACTGCGTGCTGGCGGGATTCGAACGGTTCATCATCGAGTTCTTCCGCGCCAAGGACGACCGCCTACTCGGCGGTCTCACGTACGCCCAGGCCATCGCGCTGGCGTTCGTGGCCATGGGATTCCTCTGGATGTATCTGCGGAAGGACGTGACGAAGAACAAACCGGGGATCTACGAGACGGCAGTCGCCGGCTAGGAATCGGCAGTTGGCAGTCGGCAGTTCACTGCTGACTGCTCACTGCTCACTGCTGACTGCTCACTGGCGCCGGCTCCGTCCGGCGCCACGGTTCAGCTGTCTTCCCCGCGCCCCGTTACGGGGCGACCCAGCGCCTCCTCCACCGCGTCCAGTCGCGCGCGCAGCGCGGCGTGCTCGGCCTGCAGCCCGGCCAGCGTCTCCGACACTGCGGCGGCCGCGGCCGGTTCGGGCAGCGTGGGCAGCGTCACCGAGCGCTTGGGCCAGAAGGTCTTCACCAGCGCGAAGCAGAAGAGCAGCAACAACAACAGCTGAGCGAGCACCGTCTCCCATGTCGGGTACAACCCCAGCGCCTCTACGTGCGGGAAGCCCGGGATCACGCTCATCCCGATTGCGTTGCCTTCCTGCAGCTCGCGGATCCCCTTGCCCATGAACACGAACGCCATGTAGTAGAGCAGCACGCTGGTGACGCTGAAGAACGGCCGTAGCGGAATGCGCACCCCGTAGCGGTAGAACAGCGTGAAGATCACCGCCAGCGCCACGAAGCCGAGCACGATGCCGAGCGAGAGCGGCACGGCGAGATGCGCGCCCTCGCTGAACAGCGCCTGGTAGAACAGCGCCGTCTCCGCGCCCTCGCGGTACACGGCAAGGAAGGCCACGAACGCCAGCGCCCGCCCCCCGCCGTGCTGCAGCGCGTCGGTCACCTTCTCGCGAATGAACTGCTGCCACTTGGCCGCCTCGACGCGCGAGATCAGCCAGTAGCTGACCGAGAACAGCACGGCCACCGCGATCAGCAGCGTCACGCCCTCGATGATCTCGCTGCTCGCCGGCACCGCGCTGAGAATCGTTCGCAGAGCGACCGCGGTCACGGCGCTCGCGCCCAGACCGAGCCCGACGCCGATCCAGATGGAGCGCAGCCGCTCCCGATGACCGGTCTTGAGCAGGAACGCCACCACCGCGCCGATCACGAGGATCGCTTCGAACCCCTCGCGCAGGATGATCAGGAACGACTGCCAGAACGCCTCGGCGGCGCTGCCCGCCGGGTGCGTCAACTCGACGACGGC
Source organism: uncultured Gemmatimonadaceae bacterium (assembly GCA_963822945.1). GTDB lineage: Bacteria > Gemmatimonadota > Gemmatimonadetes > Gemmatimonadales > Gemmatimonadaceae > JAGWRI01. The sequence continues at coordinate 290,485 of CAWGJO010000020.1, forward strand.
CGGGAGATTGGCCTCGATCACGTCACGGGCATGTTCGGCGCCCCGAACGTCGTTCACCCGAACGGCGGCTTTGAAGTCGCCGAACAACTTCTCCATGCGCGCCACGAGCCCGGGGTTCTTCGCCCGCGCCGGTCCCTCCAGCGGCTCGAACGCGAGGTAGGCGTCGAACGCCTTGTCGCCCGCCTCGGAGGCGCGCCCCAGCTGCACCGACGCCAACGCCTGCTCGAGCAACGCCGTCACGTTCCGCGAAGCCCCTACCGCGCCGCTGTCGGACGACGCCGCGACGGCCACCGGAGCCCCGTTCCGCGCCGGCAGCGTTCGGAGGTACGACACGATGCTCCGCACCTGGTGGTCGGTCAGGTCGCGTGCGCCCGGCATCGCGGCTCCCGGCACGCCGGCACGGATCATATGGGCCAGACTGTCATCGGTGCGGCCGACCTGCCAGGTGAAGGTGCCGATCTCGGGTGGCAGCTTGGACAGGTTGTGGGCATACTCCCCGTCCCCCGCCCCGGTCACCCCGTGGCACTGCGCGCACTGCTGCACGTACAATCCCTCGCCCTCGGCCACCTGCGCCATCGGCGAACGCAGCGTGATCACGTACGACACCACGTTCCAGCGCTGCTGGGGCGTGAGCGCTCCCGCGAATCCCACCATCGGCGTGCCCGAGACGCCAACCGATGCGATGCGATACATGATGGCCGGCGTCACGCTGGCCACGAGCTTCGGATCGCCGATCGGCGCCGGTTTCGGATTGAGCAGCGCCGCCTGTGGGCCGTCACCATGGCCGGTCGGTCCGTGGCACTGGGCGCAGGTCGCATCGTACAGCCGCTTGCCCGCCGCCAGGTCGATGGGCGCCGTGGGCAGTTCCAGCGCCCCCTCGCTCCCCAGCGCCTGGGCGAACCGCCCTTCGAGCGCCGCCAGCACTTTGGGCGGTTGGTGCGCCGAGGCCGCCACGATGATCGAATCGAGAAGCACGCGCGCCGACGCCGCACGCTCACCGGTCAGCCGGTCTGCGATTCCCTTGGCATCGTTCAGGAAGCCGACGGCCTCCTGGTACTCGGATGCGGCGGTCAACCGGCCCTGGCCGTCCACCCCTTTGCCGTACTCCTCCACGGCAACGCTCACGATGTTGGCCATTCGTCGCGCCGGATGTTCCTGCGCCGCCAACCGCGTCGCCGCCAGCCCGAGCGCCCCCAGGGCGATGCAGCCGATCCGTCCGATTCTCATTGCCGAGAAAATGTATCGGGATTGCCCCGTAAGTTCTAGCCTGGCCAATGGGTTGGCGGCCACTCGCTACCCCGCGTCGGGCGGCTCCGCCAGCAGGGTCGGCTGGAGCGCCGCCCAGCAATGATCGGCGGCGGCGAACAAGCCATGCAGGGCCCGGCTCCAGCGGCGCCAACTGCCCACTCGCTCGTCGGCCGAGGGACTGGCGGCGACCGCGGCCGCCCGCCTGACGTTCATGATCGCCGCCCGAAGCGGTTCGGCGACTTCCTCCGCCTGAGCGGCGAAGGCGCGCCGGGCCGCCGGACGCGCATCGGCGTGACGCTCGGTGAGCTGGGCCAGATAGGCGTCGAGCGCGCGGTTCAGGCGATCGGGATCGAAGGCCCGGACGATGCCCGTGCGCCCAACCGACTCCTCGGCGCGACGCCTCGCCTCGAGGAGCGGGGCAAAGAACTCACGCTGCGCGTTGCCGCCGGCGCGTATGCGGGACGAGCCGAGCGACCGCAGGGCCCGCGTGAGTTCTGGAATCGTGCAGCACGCGGCCATCAGCGCAGCATCGAGCTGCTCGGGGCGCTGGCATTCGAGAACCAGGGGTGAGGCGCGCCGGAGCGTAATCTCGATCCGGGGCCCGCGCTGCACCACCTCCTCGATGTCGTCCACGTGCACGTCGTGGATCGGCTTCTGATCGGCGCCTTCGATGAGCAGATGGCCGGCGGTGAGGCGCACGAACACGGAGGCGTTTCCGTCGCCCGCCAGGCGCGCTTCGAATTCCCCGACTCCCGCAGATCGGTCGGTCATCGGCGTGGGGACCGGCGCGCAACGCTCATGCGGCGACGATGGCGGCGACGACCGCCGACGTCTCGCGGAAGTCGGCGAACACGGCCGCGGGCTCGTATCCGCTGAGCTGCTTCATCGAATAGCGACCAGTGGCGACGCCCACGGCCCGGGCGCGGACGCTGCGCCCGCAGGTGAGGTCGGCCGGCGTATCGCCGATCACGACCATGGCGTCGCCCGGAAAATCGCCCCCGAGCAACGAACTGGCGCGTCCGCGGGCGATGGCCGGCAGTTCGGCGCGTACTGCGTGGTCGGAGCCGAACGCCCCGACGCGGAACCGATCCGGCATGATGCCCACGGCACCGAGCTTGGCATGGGCTCCCGGCTGGACGTTGCCCGTGAGCAGGCCGAGGATGACGTCGTCGCGGCGCTCGAGCGCGTCGAGCAGGTCGTGGACGCCGGGGCAGACGGTGGCGGCGTGGCCCGGCGCCGCGAGTTCCTCGCGCAACAACTCGACGTAGCGCGCGAACACGTCGTCCAATCGGGCATCGACGGTCGCCGTGTCGACACCGGCCAGTTCCATCAACTCGTGCACGATCTGGGGATCGGTCTTGCCGTCGAACCAGTGTTCGCCGGGGCCCGCGGTGCCGAACGCTTCGATGAGCGCGCGCTGGATAGCACGGCGGCCGGCGCCGTCGCTGTTGAGGAGTGTTCCGTCGATGTCGAAGAGAACGAGCTTCATGCGCGTGTGAGAAGGAGTCCCGACATGATGCACACCGCGCCCACGCCCTGCCATGGGGTCGGCGTTTCGGCGAGCATCGCCCACGCCACGATGAGCGCGAACAGGGGCTGGAGGTTGGAATACATGGCGGTGCGCGTCGGGCCGATCACGCGCATGCCGCGATACCAGAACAGGTAGGCGATCACGAGCGCGCCGAGCCCGCTGTAGAGAATGGCGCCCCAGGCCGTGAACGAGAGGGCGGTCCACGGGGTGTGCACGAAGTCGGGCAGCGCCACCAGTCCGAGAGCGACCGTGCCGCCGAGCATCGTGTAGGTGGACAGCGTGATACCCTCCACCCGATGCGTGTACGGCATCAGCAGCACGGTGTACAACGCCCAGGCCACCGAGCCGGCGAGCACCAGCAGGTCGCCGGCAACCGACGCACCCTTCACCACCACGCGCGTGCCGCTGTACACCACGAAGCCGATGCCGATGATCGAGAGCGCGATGCCGACCGCCCCTCGCAGGCCCACGCGTTCCACGCCGAGCATGCGGCCGATGAGCGCGATCAGGGCCGGCGAGGCGGCGACGACCAGCGCGGCATCGCCGGCGCGCGTGAGCGCCACCCCTTCGATGAACAGGAATTGGTACACGCCGTTGCCGAGAACGCCGAGCAGCAGGAGCGCGATCAGGTCGCGGCGGGCAATGCGCAGCCGCCCCAGCGCGAACGCCAATATCACGAGGGCGATCGACGCTACCATCAGGCGCGCGCCGTTGAACGCCAGCGCCGCCAACTGCCCCGTACCGTACTTCACGACGCTGAAGTTGACACCCCAGATGAGCGCCATGGTCACCAACGACACGTCGGTGATCCAGACGGTCGTTCGGGAGTATCCGAACGCGGCTCCGGTGGGGGCCGGCTCGCCGGCGGGTTGCGACATTCACGAAACGTAGACGACGACCAACCGCCAGTCTATGTTTCCCCCATGCATGTAGCCTTCGCGCTCTTCGCCGACGCCGCCAACGTGTCGCAGGAAGGAAAGCTGAACATCCTCGGCGTGTTCGACGCCCTGCAGGTGGGCAACACGCCGGCCGTACACCCTCGCGCCCATCTGGTGGTGCACCTGAAGGGAACGTCGATGGACACCGGGCAGCATACCGTGACCCTGCGGTGGATCAACCCCACCGGCAGCGAGTTGTGGAGCAGCGCCGGCGATCTGAACGTCGGCCCCCTGCCCGTCGGGAGCCAGCGAGATGGACGTGCCGCTGATCGCCCAGATCGACCTGCCGATCGAGGGCGCGGGCCCGTACTTCATGAGCATCGCGCTGGACGACGAGCAGCGGGCCTCGGTGCCGGTGCAGGTGCGCGTGGGCAACGCGCCGATGGTCGCGCCGTCCGGACTGGTCAGTTAGTCTCGGGGAGCACCTGGCGCGCGAACCGGAAGCGGTCGCGCAACTTGTGAACGTAGCTGTCGTGTCCGGCCGAGAGCCGCTCGATGGAGAAGCCCCCCCGCCCGATCGCCACGTGGGCCATCCGTCCGCCCCCGATCCCGAGTCCGACGTGCGTGATCTGCCGGTCTTCGCGATCGGAGAAGAAGGCCAGTTCTCCGGACTGCAACGCGGAGAGCGCCGGAGTTCCGGGCACACCGGCTTCCCCCTGCTGCCACGCATCGCGTGGTAACGACACGCCGTGTAGCCAGAACAGGGTCTGCACGAAGCCCGAGCAGTCGGCGCCCCACGGTGTGATGCCGCCCCACTGGTAGCTGGCGCCGTCGAAGAATTCCTCCGCCGAACGCGCGATGGCGGCCGCTGTCTGCGGGAAGCGCGCCGCCGCTTCGGCCTCGGTTACCGCGTCGCCCGACTCGAGGGTTTCCTCGGGCGCCAGGTAGGCACCCAGCGGCAGCGAGCGGCGGCCTCCCCCCGGTACGCGCGTCCGGCACCCGAGCGAGATGTGGGCGCGCCTCGCGACTCCGCCTCGCCGAGCCGCCGGGCACACGGGCGAGATAGCCGGCGTGCACCCATCCTTCGTAGCCATCGGCACCGCGGACGCGATACCAATCGTTCCTCGTCTCGATCACGTCGACCACGTGGCCGGCCAGCCGCTGCGACAGCTGGACGCCGCTTGCCCGCGGCTCGGCGAGCAGCGGCGCCACGGACGCGCGCACCACGGCGCGTGCGGGACCGGCGTTCACGGGGCGTCGGCCAGCCCGGGAAATCCCGGGCGCCCACGGGCGAGGCGCACGCCGCGCTCGATCGCCTCCTCGAGCGCCGCCACGGCCAGTGCTTCCACGTGCAGCGCTCGGCGCCCGTACCCTGCATGGCGCCCAGCGCGAACACGATGTCGCCGTCGAAGGAAGAACCGGCCGGCGTGATGCGATGGAAGAGCGCGGCCCCGGACGCCCGCGCCAACTGCGAGAGCTGGATGCGATCGAGCGCCGCGTTGGTGGCGACGACGGCGAGCGTCGTGTTCCGGAGCCGCTGCTCGGCGGCCATCGCCGCCAGCCGGTGCGGCTCTTCCTGGAGCATGTGGGTGGCGTCGAGGAAGCGGCCCTCCGCGCCGCGTGCGCCGGCCACGATGCGCCCCTGGCCGTCGCGCACATCGCCGAACGCATTGACCACCGCCACGGCCGCGACCCACACACCGGCCGACCCGCGTTCCGCGCAGCCCACGCCGCCCTTCATCGCGCGGCCGATGCCCGCGGCCTTGCCCACCGTCGCGCCGGTGCCGGCGCCCACACTGCCCTCGGAGACGGCCGTCGGAGAGGCGGTGTCGGTGGCCGCGTACGCCATGGCGGGCGTCGGCCGGCCGTCGAAGCGGCCCAGTGGTCCGAGGTCGAAGATGACCGCGGCCGGTACGATCGGCACCACGCCGCTGCCGATCGGGAACCCGCGGCCGCGCTCCTCCATCCAGCGCATCACGCCGGCCGCGGCGTCGAGTCCGTAGGCCGACCCCCCGGTGAGCAGTACCGCGTCCACGCGGTCGGCCAGAGCGTCGGTGCCCACGGCGTGCAGCTCCGCGAGCCGGTCGCCCGGCCGAACACCGCCACCCCGCCGCGCAGGGGGCCGTCGATGCCGCGCACGACCGTACAGCCGGTGGCGCCCTCCGGATCGGTCGCGTGCCCCACCGCGACTCCGACCCGGGAGAAGTCGACGCTCACCTCACGACGCGGCGGACGGGTGCCCCGCGTCGTGCTTGGCCTGGCAGTCGCGGCAGCGCGTAACGCCGCGCAGGTTGCAGACCACGCAGATGAACGTGCCGCAGTCGACGCAGGGGTAGCCTTCGGATGCGCGCTCCTCGTTGCCGCAGGAACGGCAGGTCATGGCATCGTGCTCATGCAGCTCGTTGGTCATCGCACTCCTCCGGACGGCGCCGTCTGGCGCGACTCGCCCCCGTACTCCTTGATCTTCTTGATCAACGTCGCGCGGGAGATGCCGAGTTCCTTCGCCGCCCGCGTACGGTTCCCGTCGTGCGCACGCAGTGTGCGGTCGATGTGCTGCCGTTCCACCTCCGACAGCGTACGCGGCACGTGGTGCTCCACGCCCACGCCCGACGCGTCGCGCACTTCGGCCGCCAGATGGGAAGCGGCGATCGCCGGTGCGCCGCGGCCGACGATCATCGCGCGCTCGAGGACGTTGCGCATCTCGCGGATGTTGCCGGGCCACGAATACTTGAGCACGCGTTCGAGCGCGTCGTCTTCCAGCTCCGCCGGCCCCTCGGGCAGATTCACCCGCAGATCGTCGAGCAGGTGCGCGATCAACTCCACGAGATCTTCGCGCGCCCGCGCACGGAGCGGCGGCAGGTTGATCGGGCATCACGCTCAGCCGGTAGTAGAGGTCCTCGCGGAACCGGCCCGCCGTGACCTCGGCCACCAGATCCCGGCTCGTCGCGGCGATCAGCCGCACATCGGACTGGACCTCGCGCGTCCCTCCCTGGCGCCGGAAGCTCTTGCCCTCGAGCACGCGCAACAGCTTGGGCTGCAGGTGCGCATCGAGATCGCCGATCTCGTCGAGGAAGAGCGTGCCGTTGTTCGCCACTTCGAGCAACCCCGGACGGTATTCCTCCCCTTCCGGCGCACCGGCCTGCTCCACCCCGAACAGTTCCGAGTCGAGCGACGCGGCCGTCAGGGCCGCGCAGTTGACCTCGACGAACCGCTGGCCGGCGCGCGGACTCTGCCGGTGCATTGCCTCCGCCACCCGCCCCTTGCCCGTGCCGACCTCGCCCACCAGCAGCACCGTGGTCCGATCGCTGCGCGCCAGCAGGTCGATCTGGCCCGCCAGTTCGCGCATCGGCGGCGACGATCCGAGCATCGCCCGCGCCGGCATCTCGCCGCGGCGCTCCGTGAGGTACAGGTTCATCTGGCGCAGGTGCGCCTTCTCGAACGCGCGCTCGGCGGCGGCGCCCAGATGCGCCAGGTCGATGGGCTTGGTCAGGAAGCTCTCCGCGCCCGCCTGCATCGCGCGCACGGCCAACGACACGTCGCCATGCCCGGTGATCATGATCACCACGGGGCGTTCTTCCTTCACCCGCTCCAGCACCTCGAACCCGGTGATGTCGGGCAGCCGGAGGTCGAGCAGCACGAGGTCGGGTCTCCGCTTCTTGACGAGCGACACCGCGTCCTCCCCCGTGTACGCCTTCAGCACCTGGTGCCCGCTGCGTTCGAAAAACGCACCGAGGAACGAGGTGATGTCGCGTTCATCGTCAACAATCAGGACGGTGGGCATGACGGCAGTGGGGTATCGGTCGCAAGCGAACGGAATCTCGACAGCGCAGGCGTACAGAGAATGGACACTCGGACCGCCGGGAGCAACCCTCGATCATTCCGCTCCCGGAACGAGCAACCGGCCGGCCCCGGACAGCGTCCGGGCATCCAGCGCGCCGGGCGGCAGCAGTTCCCCGTCCGCTTCGGCCCGCCGCGGCGGGTCGGCGCACACCTGAATGTGCCGGCCGCGATAGAAGCGCGTAAGCTCGTCGTCGGGAAAACGCCCGCGCAGCATCCGCCAGGCCACGCGAAGCGCCTGGGCCAGATTCCGCGGCGCATACACCGCCACGTCCAGCGCCCCGTCGTCGGGACGGCCGCCGGGCACCAGCGTGATACGTCCGCTGAGCACCGAGCCGACGTTGGCCACCAGCAGCGAGAGCGCCTCCGCTTCGTGCTCGATGCCGTCCACCGTGAACCGGACGCGGAAGGTGGCGCCGCGGGTGGCAGCGCCGATCGCCGCGCTCGCCCCGGCCAGCACGTACGCGCCCACGCCCAGCCGGCGTTTGAGCCAGGTTGGCGTGCGCTCGAGCATCGCGACGTCGATGCCCAACCCCGCCGCGACGGCGAAGTGCCCACCGAGCCCGAGCAGCGCGAGATCGATCTCCCGCACGCGGCCGGCGCACAGCGCGCCGACGGCGCGCACCGGATTCAACGGAATGCCCATGGCCCGCACCAGCAGATTGCCGGTGCCGCCGGCCAGCGCGCCGAGCGGGGTGCCGACGTCCACGAGCCCACCCAACGCTTCCATGATCGTTCCGTCCCCGCCCAGGGTGAACACGGCGTCGAACTGCGCGCCCAGCTCGCGCGCCATCGTGGCCGCATCACCCGGGGCCTGCGTGAGGCGGGTATCGGCATCGACGCCGCACGCCGCGAGGGCCTCTTCCACGCGTCGCAGATCGCGAGCCCCGCGCCGCGACGCCGGGTTCACGATCAGCAGGGCCCGCCGGATCACCACCGCCAGGCTTTCGACAACGAGATGCCCCATTGTTGCGGGGTCGGCACGAGCCCGTGCGTGGTGCGTCCGCAGAGTTCGGGCACTCGCCGGCGGCTCCAGTCCGACTTCGGCCGAGAGGGTACTCGAGAATCGGTACTGCAGCTTGCTTTCCAACTGGTCCACCCACCCATTGCCCCCGGCGCCCGACCCGGTGCCGCTCTGGCTCGACGTGAGCTGGCAGAGCCCCGTGCTGATGCTGAAGAAGAGATTGTTGGTGATCTGCTTCTCGCCGCCGACACGGGCGCCGGAGAGGAACTGGTTCGCTGCGCTGCGGGCGGTCTGTCCCTTGGTGGCCGACTCGTCCGTGGCGCCGGCCTGGAACTGCAGGGCGTCGAAGGCGGAGCCGACCTGTCCGCGCAGCGTCTGGGCGAGCACGCTGCTGGCCGTGGGGAGCAGCACCTGGGCCGCCGTCTGCAGGTAGCTCTGGTTCGCGCCCAGTTCGTAGCTGGGCACGCCGCAGCAGAGGTAGCTGACGAGGTCCGACTGCGGGATGTTGTCGCCCGTGCCGCTGGTGAGATCCAGCGACGGACCCGGGTACAGGTAGCCGGAGAGCGTCGCGCGCACCGTCACGTCGGCCCGATTGTACTGCCGCACGGTGTACAGCGCGCTGACGTCGATCTTGGGGTTGAGCTCCGGATCGCCGAAAAAGGCGATCGTGCCGCTCTCCACCTGGAACTCGCGCTGCAGCGGACCGAAGGAGAGCGTATACGTGCCGCGTTCGGCGGTCAGCGTTCCGTCCAGCGCCAGCCGATACACGGTGTCGCTCGTGGCCGCCGCGGTGCTGGCGAAGGCCTGGGCGCCGAGGGCACGGATCTGGGGCGTGCGTCGCACGTTCAGCGATCCGACGAGCTTGATGTTCGCCTCGTGCGACCGGAGCCATACCTCGTCGCCCAGGGTCACGCGCATCCCGCTGATCGTCATGTCCTTGAGCAGCGCGGACGGCGGGCTTGGCAGTTTGATCCGCGTATTCAGATCCGTGGTGTCCATGCCCTCCAGATCGGCGTAGCTCAGTTGGATCATCTGGCGCTTCGAGGCGTCGCGCTCCGGGATGTAGATCGTGCCGCGGATGATGTTGACCGGTCCGGTCAGCGTGGAGGCGGTCTTCCGGCCGCTGAGCCGGATCGTTTCGCGCCCCAGGGGACCCGTGGAGATGTCCAGGCGCGCCAGCGTCCGCTTGTCGATGGCGCGGAATTGGTGCGCATTCAGCCGGAGGTCGAAGCGCGGATTGGCGCGGTCCGCGAAGTCCACATACCCGCCCACCGACAGCGAATCGGACGACGACGGCCCGCTGTACGCCGTGAGCCGGCGGATCGCCAGGCTGTCGTTCGCGGCCGACACGGTCAATTCGGCACTGAGTCCACGCAGGGTGATGCCCAGGTCGTTGAGGGCCAGCTCGGCGTCATTCATCTGCGCGAACCCGTCGAGCGTCGGGTGGTGCCAGGTGCCGCCGAGCGTCAACGCGACGAAGAGCCGCCCCCGCGCCCTGGTGATGGCGGGTACGAACGCCTCGACGATCGCGAAGTCGGTGCTGTCGGCGCGGATCTGGCCGCTGAGGGAGTCGTCGAGCAGGCGGCCCCCGAACAGCTGGACCGCCATGGGCAACGAGGCCGACGCCCGCAGCGACTGCACGCCGTTCCGGAAGATGACCAGGTCCGCGTTGGTACGGCGGTTCTGATAGGTTGCCCTGGCGTTCACCTGACTCAGCACCATGCTGCCGTACAGGAGGTTCCGCCCCATCGCATCGACTCGGATCAACGGGGCCGCGCGGGTTCCGGACACATCGGCGTGCAACGCACTCCATCCTGACATCGTGTCGGCCACCTGCAACAGCGTTGCGGCGTCACGCACCGGGATGCTGTCTGCCCGGAACTGCAGGGACACCGAGTCCCGATCGGGCACCAGACCGGCCAGCGACACCACCCCACCGTGGTCGTTGACCATGCGAAGCGCGTCGATCGCGATCTGCGTGGAATCGATGTGCACGGCACCCTCGGCGGCCAGGTGCCAGACGTCGTGCCCCAGATCCACCTTGCCCGACCGCACGGTCAGATCCGTGCGCCCGGACGCGTGCGAGATCGTGCCGCCGACAGCAATCGTCGGTCCGTTGTCGCTGAGCGCCCCGACGTCGAAGGTGCCCGCGAACTGAAGTCCGGTGGCGCCGTTCTTCTTCACCCGGGCCAGCTCTGCCTGGAAGCCGATCGTGTCCACCCGGACGCCGACGAGCACCAGCGTGTCGAGTTCGAACGACGCCAGGCCGTGCGGCGCCCGCAACACGTCGTCGAACGCGAAGTGCCCGCGGGCCGCCGCCCCGCGGTCCTTGTTGATGTACAGGCCGACGGCGGCGAGCGAGTCGGAGGACACGTTGAGGCCCACCACGTTGCCGGTCATCCACCCGCTCAGGTACAGCCGCCCCGCCAACGAGTCCGGCACCCCGGCCGGTTCCGCTGGTTGACGGGCGAGGAACGGTCGGAGCCCGCCCAGCGAATCGACGGTGACCTCGTAGCGGAGCGAGTCGTTCACGCCGTCGCTCAACCCGAGCGCGCCATACGCGCGGAGCGTGGCCGCCGACGTCTCAAGACGCAGCGTGTCCACGTGGATCCGGCCGTCGGCGAAACGCAGATGCGCCCGCGACGAGAACACGTGCACGCCGTCGAACTCCGACCGCTCCATCGCGAGGTTGGCCGACCCGGTGAGATCGGCGAGGGAGTCGCCGCTCACGTCCACTTCGTAATTGCCCGTAAGCGAGCCCACCGGCAGCTTGGCCGCCGCCACCACCATGGATGGGTCGAGCGCCACGACGCGCCCGCTGCCGTGGGCGCCGTATGCCGGCGGGTCTGCGTCCACGTGGCCGTTGTAGCTGATCGCCCCCCCGGGGCCGTGCAACGAGGCGTCGAGGAACAGGTCGGGCACCGTCCCCTGCACGCGGATCGAGCCGGCATACTCGCCGATGATGGGCAGCTTGGGGTACGATCGCTGGAGCGCGGTGAGCGAGAGCGAGTCGGCGACAAGCGTCGCGTCGTAGCTCATGTACGGCTCGCCGTACGTGATGCGCCCGCTGCCGGTGAGCCGGGTCACGGGCGCATCGCCATCCTGGAACCGCAGATCGGCATCGGAGAACCGGACGTCCATCCACGACGAATCGAGCACGGCCCCGCCGGCAATCGACCCCTGAAGTCGTGGAAACGCGGGATACAGGAATTCCACCGTCCGCAGATCGAGCCGCTGCGCGTACACGTCGAAGTGGTGGAACTCCGCGAGGCCGGGGTTCAGGATGTTCAACTCGCCGCGCCCGCTCAGTTCGGAGATCGCCCCCGGCACGTGCGCGTCCTGGAAGGTGAGGTGCGTGGTATCCACGACGAAGTTGGTGAGCGGGCCGCCCCGCCCGGTCACCGTACCGCGCAGCTGTCCCTGCCAGTCCACGGGGAACGGCTTTCCGGCCAGCGTCCGGAGCAGGTCGAAATCCACCGGCTCCGCCCGCAGGCTCACGTCCTTCACCTGAAGCACCGGTCCGCCGACCGCGAACGTCATCGCGCCACGCAGCTGCGACTTCGTGGTCCGCACGTCCATCTTGGTGAGCTTGTAATCCATCACGTGCAGGTTCTGCTCGTTCTGGATGTCGAGCACCATCGAGCCGCCGCCGGTGCGGGGCAGCGTCGGATACACCCATGCCACGTCGGCCAGCGACACCGAGTCGCCGATCACATGCAGGTTCCAGCGGACGGGGAGATCGTTCCCCCACACGACCTTTCCATTCGCGCTCCCGTACGAACCGGGGAGTTCGAAGTGCGCCAGGTCGGCCCACACGGAGTCGCCCAGATTCCGGACCGTCCCCCGCACGTTGCGGAACCGGAAGGGCGGATCCTGTTCGTCGACGTCGAGCCGGGCGATGGCGAACACGCGGCCCACGCTGTCCGGATCGTTGATCCGGACGTGCGGCACCAACGCGTCGATGTGCGTCCACCGCCTGGTGCGCGCCAACCCCTCGCGGCGCCGCCGGACCTCGATGTCGGGGTTGGCCAACGCGGCCGCCACGGCGCTGTCCCGCCGTGCGCCGTGCAGCGAATCGTCCGGCTGCCACGGCTGTGTCAGGATGAACGTGGCGTCGTGCAGCCGCACCGAGTCCATCACGACGTAGTCCCCCCACTGCGGGCCGGTGGCTTTGGCAGTGGCCCCGCTCTTGCGGCCGCTGCGGAAGATCCGCCGGAAGTTCCAGTCGTAGTTCTCGTGCTGGCGCAGATACACGGTGGGATGCTGCACGTTCACATGCGAGAACAGCAGCCGCTTGTCCATGATGTCGCGCGGATCGTACTCCACCGTCAACGGTCCCGACGCCACGAACAGCGAATCCTCGGCGTCGCGGATCTCCAGCGAGTCGACGGTCACACCGGTGAGATAGTTCCCCGTGATGCGGCCGAGGTATACGTGGCCATGCACCGCACCCGCCAGTTGGCGCTCCACCAACTGCCGGACGTGATCCTGCCCCCATCCGCTCTTCGTGAGCACGAGCACGCCCGCCCCGGCCGCCGCGAAGATGGCCAGCACGAGTCCGAGACTCACGTAGAGCACGACGCGACGGCGGGTGGTCATGGCTAGAAATCAGAACCGATGGAGAACGTCAACGTCAAACGGTGGAAGAAGCCGGTGGACTGCGGCGGCAGGAAGGTCGCCGGGCAGGTCTGCTCCTCCTGTACGTACGTCGTCGAGGTGCTGCCCGTGCCGGGTATCACGTGTACCGGGATCGAGTTGCCGGGGCTCACGCAATAGAGCGGCGCCAACCCGGTCTCCTTGTTCACGCTCGCGTCGTAGTAGATCGGCCCGCGCGTCTGCCGATAGGGATTGTACCCCACATTCACCTGCAGCGGTCCCACGGGCGTGAACACCCGGATCCCGACTCCGGGGGTCCACTTGATCTGCGACAGGGCGAGGGCGCTGCCGGACAGCCCGCGCGTCCATACCTCCCCCCCATCCGTGAACAGCACCCACTGCAGCAGCTGGGGGAAGAAGGCGTCCGGCACCCGATACTCGAAGTTGGTCACCAGCAGCGCATTGCCGCCCACCGGCACGACGCGGAATGGCCGCACCCCATTCGGCGATTCGAAGTAGACCGTGCTGTCGTTGACGGCCACCTTGTCGTACCCGTCGGCGATGTACAGCAGCGACCCCAGCTCGTTCTGGTAGAAGCCGCGCACGCTGTTCGCACCGCCGGCGTACAGCCGTTCCTCGGGCGGGATGTACCGCGTGGTGGTTTTGAGCGACAGGCTCGGCCCGAGCACGACGCCCCCCCGCAACCGCGACGCGAACACGCCGCTCGCCCCCACGGGATGATACCACGATACGTCGAACGTGCCCTTGTTGAACGCCAGATCGGGCGACGAGCCGAGCGCGCGCGACGAACTCCGTACCTCGGTGCGCACGACCCACCCCCGGCTCGGGTTGAAGGGATCGTCGGTCCGTGAGATCGTGTATTGCGCGCCGGCCACCGCGAGCGGCTGGGCCACCCGCGAGATCTGGTCGCGCGACGCCTGGTCGCAACGGTTGAACACGGCGCAGAGGAGCGCCGGCTGTGCCTGCGTGCTCCCATACTCCAGACTGTAGGCCAGGCGCAGCGCGCCACGGCCATCCGCCGTCCCCCGCGTGGCCGAGGCCTCGGCGCCGATCAGCGTGGAGCGGAGGTACGCGAGGTACTCGCTCCGCCGCTCCCGGTACAGCGAGTATGACGGCGCCCAACTCGTCCCGAACAGCGCCGGTTGCTGCAGCGTGGCCGAGATGCTGTAGTTGGTGGTGTCGCTGAACGGATCGCGACGCAGCACGTCCTGATAGCAGAGTCCCCGCGTAGCCGACGATGCCAGCGGATGACCGTACCCGATCTTGGAGAGCTGCCCCGAAAGTTCGAAGTGGCGCGCCTGGTGGAGGAAGTTCTTGTTCGTGTACTGGGCGCTCAACCGGAAGCAATCCAGGGTGGCCCACCCGTACTTCGTGTCGAGCTGCTGCATGTAGTCTTCGCGCAGGTTCACGAGCAGCGTGACCAGTGAATCGCCCGCCGGCTGCACGGAGTCGAGCGCAACTTCCACGTGCCGGTAGGCCCCCAGTTGGTAGAGGCTCCGCTGCGCGTCGATCAGCTTCTGATCGCTGTACAGATCGCCCCGCCGGATACCCAGCAGTTCCCGCACCACGTCGTCACCGATCTGCTGCGGATGCGTGCTGTCCACCGGCAACACGTTCACGCGAATGGCCCCGATGTGCGCGCGCGGCCCCGGCAGCGCGCGGATCGACACGCTGGCCTTCCGGGCGTCGTACCGGACGTTGTAGTTGCGCAGCAACTCGACGTCCGGATACCCCGAATCCCGCATGCGGGCCGTGATCGTGTCCAACTCCGTCCCCAACAGGCCGATGTCGAACGGCATTCCCACGCGCAGTCGAAGCCCGGAAAGAATGTCGGCCCGGTTGGGCACGGATTCGAGGCCGCTGATGGTCAACGAGTCGATGAGGATGGGCTGCCCTTCGGCGATCGTGAACGTGACGCGGACGGCATCGTCGCCCATCGCCTGCACGAGCGTATCCACCTGCGTGTCGTAGTAGCCCTTGTTGTGATAGAACTTCTTGAGCCGGAGCACATCCAGCGGCAGTTCGCCGCGATCGAGGCAGTGCCGCGTGCCGAAGAATCCGAAATGCCGGCGGAACCAGCCCGATTCGGTCGTGGCGATCCGGACCGCGAGGTCCGATGCGCTGAACGCGTGATTGCCGCGGAACACGAGCGAGCGGACTTCCTTGTCGCCCGGATCGCACGTGATGTCCTGCGCATGGGCGCGCACAGGCGCCGCGGCGACCGCCAGGATGAGGCACGTGGCCGCCAACGCCGTCTGGAGGAGCCGGTGCATCAACCGCCGGAGCGCGACGAACGTCGCTTGTCGGACATGCGAACCTCGGAGCAGGACCTCCGGACTCCGCATACCCGCGCGAACTCCGGAACTACGGGATCGTGCCGGGCTGATCCGCCGACACACGACACGCCCGCGCGGCGCGTAAATCCGGCGGGCGCATATGATTGACGCGTCAGTGCGGGTATCATAAGTTCACGCCCGCTTTCCCAGGTGTCAACCGCCGTGACGCTACCCTGCACGCGAGCTCTAGGCTCGTCGCTCCTCATCGTTCTCGCCGCCACCGCCGGCTGCCGCGGGGCGGCCCCGGCCGCGACCTCGCGCCACACGCTGATCGACGCCCGCGACACCTACGACCCGCGCTCCCTCGACCCCGCCCTGTCCACCGACGTCCCCACCGGCCGGGCCGTGAGCTACGTGTTCGAGGGGCTGACCCGCTTCACGGCGGACGCCCACCTCCAACCGGCGCTCGCCACCCGCTGGGACCTCTCGGCGGACGGCCGGACCTACACCTTCCACCTCCGCCCCGGCGTCACCTTCCAGGATGGGCGGCCGCTCGCCGCCGCCGACGTCGTCCACTCGTTCACCCGGGCCCTCGCCCCCGCCACCCATGGAGGGCGCGCCGAACCCCTGCTCCCCATCCGGGGCGCAGCGGCGTTCGCCGACGGCAAGGCCGCCACGGTTGCCGGCCTCTCCGCCCCCAACGACAGCACGGTCGTCATCACCCTCGAGCAGCCGCTGGCCATCTTCCCCAAGCTGCTGGCCATGCCCGTGGCGTCCGTGCTTCCGGCCGACGCTCCGGCCAACATCGGTGACCACCCCGTGGGCACCGGCCCCTGGAAGCTCGTGCGGTGGAAACACGACGACTATCTGCTGTTCGCGCGCAACGACCACTACTGGGGCGGCGCCCCGAAAACCGACTCGCTCGAAGCCCGGATCATCGCCGAACCGAGCACTGCCGTCGCCGAGTTCGAGAGCGGGAACGTGGACGTCGCGGAGATTCCGCCGGACGAAGTCGAGACGTGGGAGTCCGACTCCGCCAAGAAGCGGCTCCTCATGGACGCGCCGTCGCTCCAACTGGTGTACGTGG
Organism: uncultured Gemmatimonadaceae bacterium; assembly: GCA_963822945.1. Classification (GTDB taxonomy): domain Bacteria; phylum Gemmatimonadota; class Gemmatimonadetes; order Gemmatimonadales; family Gemmatimonadaceae; genus JAGWRI01. Next base: position 306,923 of record CAWGJO010000020.1, read on the forward strand.
CCATCAACACCACGCGCGGCCCACTCCAGGACCGGCGCGTGCGACAGGCCATCAACTACGCCGTGGACACGAAGACCATCCTCGCCCAGCTCGTCCACGGACGGGGCCGGCTGGCCGCGGGGGTCATCCCCCCGTCCCTCGGCGGCGCCGACACCACGCGCGCGCCCTATCCCTACGACCCCGCGAAGGCACGCGCGCTGCTCGCCGCCGCGGGGCATCCGGGCGGCATCGACGTCGAACTCTGGACCGGCGCCACGCCGATCATGGTTCGGGTGGCCGAAGCCATCCAGGCCTACCTGAACGCCGTGGGCATTCGCACCAAGATCGTGCAGCGCGACGCGGCGTCGGCGCGCGAGGCCGCACGCAAGGGCGACACCGACCTCTTCCTGAAGGACTGGTACGCCGACTACCCCGACGCCCAAGACTTCCTCGACCCGCTGCTCGGCGGCGCGAACACCGGCGTCGGCGGCAACGTATCGTTCTACCGGAACCCGGCATTCGACCGGCTGATGACGCGCGCCCGGCTGGAGCCCGACGAGTCGAAGCGCGACGCGCTCTACCGCACAGCCGACTCCCTGGCCTACGCCGATGCGCCGATGATCGACCTGTACTTCTACGACAAGCTGTACGCCGTACAGCCCTGGATCGAGGGATTCACCCCGCCGGTGATCTTCAACGGCCAGCGATGGACCGACGCGCGCATTCGCGCGGCCACGCCGTAGCCGATGCTGCGCTTCATCGCGCGGCGTCTCGCACTGGCCGTTCCGACCCTGTTCGGCGTGCTCGTCGTAGCGTTCCTCCTCCTCTACGTGGCCCCCGGCGATCCCGTGACCGCGATGATCGGGGAACGCGCCGATCCGGCGACGATCGCCCGCCTGCGCGCCGAACTGCATCTGGACGACCCCCTGCCGGTGCAGTTCGCGCACTACGTGGACCAGATCGCGCACGGCAACCTCGGTCGCTCGTACATCACGGATCGTCCGATCAGCGCCGACATCGCCGAGCGCTTTCCGAAGACCCTGGAGCTGGCGCTCGCCGCGATGCTGCTGGCCACGGTGTGCGGCATCTCGCTCGGCGTATTGAGCGCGCGCAATCCGGGGGGCTGGATCGACCGCCTGGCACTTGGCGTCGCGTACCTGGGCATCTCGTTCCCGGTCTACTGGGTGGGGCTGCTGCTGATTCTCGTGTTCGCGGTGGGCCTCCGCTGGTTCCCGCCCTCGGGATCGGGCGGACTCCGGTACCTCGTGTTGCCGGCGCTCGCGCTCGGCATGCGGTCCATCGCCTTCCAGGCGCGGGTCACGCGCTCGTCGATGCTCGACGCTCTCGGCGCCGACTATACGCGGACGGCGCGGGCCAAGGGCGCGCGTGAGTGGTCGGTCACCCTGCGCCACGCATTGCGCAACGCACTGATCCCGGTGATCACCGTCGTCGGACTCGACTTCGGCTCGTACCTCACCGGCAGTATTCTCACCGAGACGGTGTTCTCGTGGCCGGGGCTGGGCCGGTACGTCGTGAACGCCATCTCACGCCGCGACCTGCCGGCCATCCAGGGATCGGTTCTGTTTCTGAGCACCGTGTTCGTGGTGGTCAACCTGCTGGCGGATCTGGCGTACGCGAAGGCGGATCCGCGGGTGGCGTATTAGAGACAGTCGGACAGTCGGACAGTCGAGACAGTCAGACAGTCGGACAGTCGGACAGTCGGACAGTCGGACAGTCAAACAGACGCACAGGCGCACCGGCGCAGAGACGCACCGACGCACCGACGAACCGGCGGACAGGCGGACAGGCGGACAGGCGTGGCGATGGCCCGGGTGTCCCTCACTCATCAAGGAGCCGTACTCGTGACCCTCGACGAATATCAGCTCGCCGCGGCCCGCACGATCAACCAATCTCTCTCGGCGCCCGACCGCTTGCTGGATGCGGCGGCTGGCCTGGCCGAGGAAGCCGGCGAGGTACTGGGGATGGTGCGGAAGGAGCGAATGCAGGGACGCGCGATGGATGGCGGTCGCCTGCGGGAGGAGTTGGGCGACGCCCTCTGGTGCCTGGCCGTTGCGGCGCAGAGCGCCGGTCTGACGTTGGAGGAGGTGGCGGCGGCGAACATCGAGAAGTTGAAGGGACGCCACCCGGATGGGTTTCGAAGCTGAAGCTCCGAGATCGCACAACGGCGCGTGCGTTCCCTTCACCTTTCACGCGTTGACTTTCCCGTTCAGTCGTCCTTCTGCCCGAAGATCGCCATGTTCGAGCTGTGTCCCGGATTGATCTTCTTCTCCGGGTACACCCAGTGGACGGCCTGATTGACGGCGGTTGCCGCATCGCCGAATCCCGTGGCGATGAGTTTCAGCTTGCCCGGATAGGTCACCACGTCACCGGCCGCGTAGATGCCCGGCCGTCCGGTTTCCATCTGGCTGGTCACCAGAATCTCGTCCTTCTCGATGTTGAGGCCCCACTCGCCGATGGCGCCCATGTCGCTGACGAAGCCGAGCATCGGCAGGACGACGTCCGCTTCCAGTTGGCGCGTGGACTTGGCCTTGATGTCCTTGAGCAGTATGTGCGTGAACCGCTCGCCGCCTTCGGGCGCAACGAGGTCCTGCAGTTCGTGGAAGGTGTAGAGCGCGGCACGATTCGCCTCGACGGCGGCCCGGAATTGCGCCACGGTCGCGGCGTGGGCGCGGAAGCGATCGCTGCGGTGCACGATGGCAACCGAAGCGGCGCGGTCGAGCAGTTGCACCCCCCAGTCGAACGCCGAATCGCCGCCGCCGATGATGACGACTCTCTTTCCCCTGAACTGCTCGGGGTCGGTCACCACGTCGTGGATCCCACGGCCGTACCAGGGCTCGGCACACGCCTGTGGTAGCCGGCGGGGCGCGAAGGCGCCGATGCCCGCCGCGATGATGATGGACCGGGTCGGGAAGCGATCCGTCTCGGTGACGAGGACGAAGTGACCGTCGACTTCTTCGAGGCCCGTCACGCGCTGCGAGAAATGCATCGGCTGGTCGAACTGAGAAGCCTGCACCCGCAACTGTCGCACGAGTTCCTTGGCCGGAATCCTGGGAAATCCGGCGACGTCGAAGATGTCCTTTTCGGGGTAGAGCGCCGTGAGCTGGCCGCCGGGCTCCGCCAGGGCATCCACGATTTGCGCGGTCGCGCCGCGCATGCCAGCATAGAACAGGGCGAAGAGGCCGGTGGGGCCGCCGCCGATGATGGTCAGGTCGCGAATTTCGTGGTCCATTCGATAACGTTCGCCAGTGCTGCATCGTTAAACAAGCGCGGGTCCGTAGTCCGTCCCCGAAGATCACCGTCCCCCCCAGTCGCCCCCGATCCCATCCACGCATGCACGAGAATCTCGAGTACCACGGTTCCTTCCACCTGGTCCGTAAGGTGGCCGAGGGCGGGATGGCCACTGTGTATGAAGCCGAACAGCTCGGCCCGTCAGGATTCGCCAAGCGGATTGCGCTCAAGGTGATCCATCCGGAGCTGGCCGAGCGTCGCGAATTTCTGCAGCTGTTCATCGACGAAGCGAAGCTCTCGGCCAACCTGATGCACGGCAACATCGTCCAGATCTACCAGTTGGGCGAGGTGAACGAGCAGTACTTCATCGCGATGGAGTACATCCAGGGTCCGACCCTCCGCAGCGTCATCGAACGTCACTACGAGTTGGGCCGGCCCATCGCGGCGACGCTGGTGGCGTACATCGGCAGCCGTCTCTGCCGGGCGCTCGATTTCGCGCACAACGCCGTGGGACCGGACGGCCGGCGTCTCGACGTCGTGCACCGCGACGTTTCGCCCGGCAACGTGATGATCACCTGGGACGGGCACATCAAACTCGGCGACTTCGGTATCGCCAAGGCGCGAACGTCCATCGACCCCGCCTCCGAGCAGCACGTCCGGATGGGGAAGAAGCGGTACATGAGTCCGGAGCAGGTGCTCGGCACCATCGTCGATGCGCGGAGCGACGTATTCTCGCTCGGCGTCGTGCTGTACGAGCTCCTCGCGTTGAGTCCGCTGTTTCACGAAGACAACACGGCGCTCTCTGTGGAGGAGGTGGTCCTGCGCCCGCTCCCCGATCTCCGGTCGCGCATCACCGACCTCGACCCCGAACTCGGCGAGATCCTGCAACTCTCGCTGCAGCGCAATCCCGCCGAGCGCGCCACGGCGGCGCAACTCGGCACCCTCCTGGACGAGTGGATCGTCACCCAGAGCGACCGCGCCGGCGCGTCACCGGATCGGTTGCAACTGCACCTGGCAGAAATCTTCCCGACCACCTTCCAGGCGCGATCTGAGGCAATCTCAGGTGGAGCGAAGACGGTTTCGGCGGCGTTCAAGAAGAAGCGTGGCTCCATCATCGCGCGACTGTTCGGCTGACCGACGAACCGGCCGGTAGGTCGGTAGGTCGTAGGTCGGTCAGGTCGGTAGGTCGGTAGGTCGGTAGGTCGGTAGGTCGGTAGGTCGGTAGGTCGGTAGGTCGGTAGGTCGGTAGGTCGGTAGGTCGGTAGGTCGGTAGGTCGGTAGGTCGGTAGGTCGGTAGGTCGGTAGGTCGGTAGGTCGGTAGGTCGGTAGGTCGGGCGAGACACTAACGCTTCTTCACCCGATTCGCTGTTTCCGTGATTCCGTTTCCCCGCGGCTTCGGCCCTGCGTCGTTTCGGCCCTGCGCCGTTCATCGGCCCTGCGCCGTTTCGGCCCTGCGCTTCTTCGAGGTTCCGCCTCTTCACGGAATTACATTTCCCTTTCTCATGAAGATCTACACGAGAACCGGCGACGCCGGCGATACCGGCCTGTTCGGCGGCGGGCGTACGCCCAAGAGCGATCCGCGGGTCGAAGCCTACGGCGACGTCGACGAGCTGAATGCGGCGCTCGGACTCGCCCGGGCGAGTGAATTGATGCCCCGCATCGACGAGGTGCTGGTGCCCATCCAGCGCGATCTGTTCGCCATCGGCGCACTGTTGGCAACGCCCGATCGCGACAAGATGAAGCAGCAACTCGAGAAGGCGCGCATCGACGACGGGCGCATCGCGGAACTCGAGCACGCGATCGACGACGGCGACGCCGAGTTGGAACCGCTGCGGTCGTTCATCATTCCCGGCGGCACCCCGAAAGCTGCGGCCCTGCATCTTGCGCGCACCGTCTGCCGGCGCGCGGAACGACGCGTGGTCGCGCTGCGGAGCACGGCCGAAGTGCCCGACGTCGTGGTTGTGTATCTCAACCGCCTGTCGGACCTGCTGTTCACCCTCGCCCGCGTGGCGAATCGCCGCGCCGGTGCGGGCGAGGTCACGTGGTGAACGCTCGGCCCCGGGGAGCGGGACGGTGATCGATCCGGGGTACCGGGTTCACGTCCTGCCGGGAGCACTCGACGCGGTCGGCGGCGTGGCCCGGGTGGCCGTTCGCGCGCATCGCTATGCGATCGTCACCGACTCCAATGTGGGGCCGTTGTATGCAGCCCAGGTCGAGGCGGCGCTCGCCGGCCTGGCCGCGCACGTGTTCACCATCCGTGCCGGGGAGACGCACAAGACGCGCGACACCTGGACGACGGTCACGGACCAGATGCTCGACGCGGGATTCGGCCGCGACTCGGCGGTCATCGCGCTCGGCGGCGGTGTGGTGGGCGACCTCGCGGGATTCGTGGCGGCGACGTTCATGCGCGGCATTCCGTTCATCCAGATGCCGACGAGCCTGCTCGCCATGCTCGACGCCTCGATCGGCGGCAAGACCGGCGTGGACACGCGAAGCGGCAAGAATCTCGTCGGCGCGTTTCACCAACCATCCGCGGTGATCATCGATCCCGCGGTGCTGGCGACGCTGCCTCGCAACCAGTTCAGGTCCGGCCTGAGCGAGGCGCTCAAGCACGGCGTGATTGCCGACCGGGCACACTTCAACGCGGTGGCCGCGCTGGCGGCGGAGCATCGCGATCGCCTGCCCGATCTCCGGGCGGTCAGCGCACTCATCGCGCGGAGTGTGGAGATCAAGTCGGCCGTCGTCGCCGCGCGACACGCGCGAGGCGGGGCGACGCAAGACGCTGAACTTCGGCCACACGCTCGGCCATGCAATCGAGCATCTCAGCGGATACCGGTTGCTGCACGGCGAGGCCGTCGCCATCGGCATGTGCCTGGAATCAACATCGCCGAACGGGCCGGAGTTGCCGTCGCCGGCACGGCCGACCGCATCCGCACCGCCGTGGAAGCCGCGGGGCTCCCCACGCAGCGGCCGGCCGATCTCGAACCCGCGGCAATCCTTCAGGCCACGCACGGCGACAAGAAGGGACGCCGGGGCCGTGCCGAGTATGCGCTACCGGTGGATCTCGGCCGCATGGCCTTCGATGATCGCGGGTGGTCGGCGCCGATGGACGATCGCTGGTGCTCGAAGCACTGCAGCGAACGACGCGGGAATAGCTGGCCGAGCATCGCCCGTCTCTGAGTTCTGCAGTTCCGCGCCACGATCGGAGCAGTGTATCGGAAATCGCCGCGCGCGTGGGATTCCGGCGAGAGGCCCCCCACCACCTTCGGCTAATTTTCGGAAACGATGACCGAACTTCATTTCGTTTTAGCCGCATTGGAATCTGTACATATGCAAATTTCTGCCACACACAGACTTAGCTTGGTAAACACATGGATCGGTGTGATGGTCAACTGTCACCACTGTTGACGCTTCCTCCGCCCGACGTTAACGTGCCCGTCCCTGCCAGTCACCGGCGTGTCGCGAGCCTTTCCGCTCGTTCCCACCTTCCCGCTTTCAGTGATAGGGGCGTGTATGGAGCAAGTGACCGAAACCAGGTCCAAGGGATACTTCCGCTCGTCTCCCTCCTCGGCTTTCGACCAGTACCTGCAGGACATCCAGAAACTCCCCCTCATCGACGACCCGCAGGAAGAGCGACGGCTGGCACGCCGGGCTCAGAAAGGTGACGAGAAAGCAGCCGAGCGGCTGGTCACCGCGAATCTCCGATTCGTGATCTCGTACGTGAAGAAGTACCAGGGCCACGGACTCGACCTGAGTGAACTCGTGGCGATCGGGAACGAGGGCCTGCTCAAGGCCGTTCGCAAGTTCGATCCCGACCAGGGCGTGAAGTTCATTTCCTACGCCGTGTGGTGGGTGCGCCAGGCCGTCCTCAAGGCGCTCGCCGAGCAGACCCGTTCGGTGCGCATCCCACTCAACCAGAATTCGCAGCTCATCCGGCTGGCGCGCGCCGAGACGGTGCTGGCCCAGGTGCTCAAGCGCGACCCGACCGAGAACGAGATCGGCCGCCTGCTCGACGAGTCGCCGGAGGCGATCCGGACCGCCAAGCAGATGTCGGCCACCGAAGTCTCGCTCGACGCGCCCATCGATCGCTCCGACCGCGAAGCCTCCACGCTCGGCGAGCGGTTCGCCGGCGTCGACGGCTCCGAGATCGAAGAGGTCACCGACTACAAGCTGATGCGCGAGTTCATCGACCGCGTGTTCAAGAAGTATCTCACGCCGCGCGAGCGGAAGATCCTCTACCTCTACTACGGGCTCGAGGAAGGCAGCGAGGCGATGACGCTCGAGAAGATCGGTGCGTTGATGGGCGTGACGCGCGAACGTATCCGGCAGATTCGCGAGCGCGCGTTCGAGAAGTTGCGCGAAAGTCCCGACGGGCGTGCGCTGTGCGGCTTCTGGGCCGCGTAGGCCGCCGAGCGGACCGACCAATGAACCCCCGGCGAAATCGCCGGGGGTTTTTTTCTTGCCCTCGCGGCACGGCGCGCGCATGCCCGCCGCCCGATACATATCACTGTATGTGCCTCGCCCCGTTCACCGACGCCCGCCGTGACCGCCGCGCCTGACGTCGGCGCCGGCGCCGGCGCGGTCGACGCACGACTCGCCGCGCGCCTCGCCGCCATCGTCGGCGAGCGCCGCGTCCTGTTGCGCCGCAGCGACCTGGTAGCGTACAACTCCGACGGCCTCCCGTCGTATCGCCGACAGCCGTCGTGCGCCGTCTTCCCCGGCACGCGCGCCGAAGTCGTGGAGGTCGTGCGGACGCTGGCCGACGCAGGCGTGCCATTCGTGCCGCGCGGTGCGGGAACGGGGTTGTCCGGGGGCGCGCTCGCCGACGGGGTGGTGCTGCTCGGACTCAACCGCCTGACACGCATTCTCTCCATCGACGCCGAGAACCGGATGGCCGTGGTGGAGCCCGGCGTGGTGAACGTGGCGCTCAGCCGCGCCGCCGCGCCCTACGGCCTGCACTATGCCCCCGACCCGTCGAGCCAGGCGGCGTGCACCATCGGCGGCAACGTGGCCGAGAACGCCGGCGGTCCGCACTGTCTGAAGTACGGCGTGACCACCAATCACGTCGTCGCCCTCACCGTGGTGCTCCCGGACGGGGAGGTCGTGACGCTCGGCCGGGCCGACGCCGAATCCGAAGGCTACGACCTGGTCGGCGCGTTCGTCGGGTCCGAAGGGTGTTTCGGCGTGGCGCTCGACATCACGGTGCGTCTCACCCCGAACCCCGAGGCGGTCCGGACGCTGCTCGCCGACTTCACGAGTCTCGATGCCGCGGCCCGCTCGGTGTCGGCCATCGTGGCCAGCGGCATTCTGCCCGCGGCACTCGAGATGCTGGACGCGCCCACCATCCGCGTCGTGGAAGCGTCCATCTATGCCGCCGGCTACCCGGTGGACGCGGCTGCCGTTCTGCTCATCGAACTCGACGGGGCACTGGCCGGCCTCGAGCAAGACGTGGCCGCCGTGGAGAGCATGTGCCGGGCCGAGGGAGCGCGGTCGGTGCGCGTCGCCCGCGACGAAGCCGAACGTGCCCGGCTCTGGCAGGGCCGCAAGAAGGCGTTCGGCGCCATGGGCCGCCTCTCATCCCATCTCGTCGTGCAGGACGCGGTCGTTCCGCGCACGCAGCTGCCCCACGTGCTCGCCGCCATCCAGGCGATCGCCGACGAGTATCGCATCACCGTGTGCAACGTGTTCCACGCGGGCGACGGAAACGTGCATCCGAACGTCGCGTACGACGCCGGCGATCCCGACGAGACCGCGCGCGTGCATGCGGCAATGCGGGAGATCATGCAGGCCTGCATCGCGGCCGGCGGCACGATCACCGGCGAGCACGGCGTGGGACTGGACAAGCTTCCGTACATGGACGCCATCTTCTCGCCGTCGTCGCTTCGCGCCATGTGCGACCTGCGCGACGTGTTCGACCCCGCGCGCCGCGCCAACCCCGGCAAGGTGGTGCCCGTCCACAGCTGCCGCGAGTGGCGCATGGCACCCGCCGGCCGGCCCCGCGTGCAGGGCGAACCCCGATGATCGAGACGCGGGAGGTCGCCGACCGGGTACGCGACGCCGCGCGCACGCGGCGCACGGCTGCGCGTGAGCGGACGGGGCCACTGGATGGCAGCCAATCGCCCGGTGGACGCCGACGAGACGCTGTCGCTGCGCGCCTGCACCGGCATCGTGGAATACGTGCCGGGCGATTTCGTGCTCACCGCACGTGCGGGAACGCCGCTGGCCGAGATCGCCGATGCCGCCGGCGCGGCCGGGCAGTGGCTGCCGCTGGATGCGTATGGGGAGGACGACGGCAGTATCGGCGCCACCGTCGCCACCGGCTTCTTCCGGTCCGCTAGCTGCGACATTCGGTACGCCGCGCGACCACCTGCTGGGCATCGAATTCGTCACCGGGGCCGGCGATATCGTGCGCGGCGGCGGACGCGTGGTGAAGAACGTTGCCGGCTTCGACCTCGTGCGGCTCGCAACCGGCGCATGGGGAACGCTCGGTGTACTCACCGACGTCACGGTGCGCCTCCGTGCCCTGCCCGCGGCACAGGAGACCCTGGCCCTGGCGCTGGACGCCGACCCGGAGACGATCGCACGGCTGAGCGCTGCAGCTGCGCGCGCTGCACCCGGCCCCGATGGCCTGCGAGTTGGTGAACGGCGAACTGGCCGCTCGCCTCGACCTGCCACCGGCGCCGACGCTGCTGGTTCGCATCGGTGGGAACGCCGAATCGATGCGCGCCCAGCGTGCCGCCCTCGCCTCGATCGGCGCCGGCGCGTTCCGCGAGATCGACGGCGCCGCGTGGCCTCGCCTCCGAAGGGCGGCCTCGGTGGACGACGCCGTGTGGCGCATGTCGCGGAGCCCCTCGTCATTCGCCGCCACATGGATAGCGGCGCGGGACGCGTTGGCCGTCGCCGGCGGAACCTGGATGCACGGAAGCCCCCTGCGTGGCGTGGTGCGGTGCGGAGCGCCGGGCACGACCGACGGGGCAGCGGACGTCGAACGCCTGATGCGCGCGCTCACCACTCCCTTCGACGGCGCGCGCATCGGCGAAATCCTGCCCGCGCACGCCTGGTCGTCGCTCCCGTCGGCGACCATGGACCGCCTCTCGCGCGGCGTGCGCGCCGCGTTCGACCCGCGCGGTATTCTCAACCCGGGCATTCTCGGAGCGTCCGCATGACGGCAGTGAGACCGGAAGCGCCCGGCTGCGCGATTCCCGGCACCCCGCTGGCCCTGGCCGGCGCGGGCATCGATGCCTGCGTGCACTGCGGATTCTGCCTGCAGAGTTGCCCCACATATCTGGCTCTCGAGAACGAGAACGACAGCCCACGCGGGCGTATCGTGCTCATGCGCGCGGTCTACGACGGCACGCTGTCGGCGAACGACGAAACCGTGGAATCGCACATCGGCCGCTGCCTCGGATGCCGCGCGTGCGAGACGGCCTGCCCGTCCGGCGTGCCGTACGGACAACTGCTCGAGGCAACACGCGCCACGCTGGCCATCCGTCGCCCGCTGCCCTTGCTGGCGCGCGCCCTCCTGGCGGTGTTCGCGCGACCCGCGCTGCTCCGGACCGCGATGCGTGTGGCCCGCGTGGCACGAGGAACACGGATGGCGGCGTTGGCGTCGCGACTGCCCGGCCGTGTCGGATTCGCATTCGCGATGCTCGATGCGACCCGGGTTCCCGTGGCACGTGCGCCGTACGACGCCGACGCGCCGCCGAGTCGCGATCGCGTGGCGCTGCTGGAAGGCTGCGTGATGGATGGCCTGTACGCGGAAACCAACCGGGCCACGGCGCGTGTGCTGAGAATGAACGGCTTCGCCGTGTCGGACGCGCCCGGTCAGCGGTGTTGTGGCGCGCTGCATGCGCATGCCGGCGACCTCGAGGGTGCCCGTGCGCTGGCACGTGCCAACATCGCGGCGTTCGAGCGATCGGGAGCCGATCGGGTGGCCGTGAACTCCGCCGGATGCGGGGCGATGTGCAAGGAATACGGCCATCTGCTGGCCGGCGATCCCGCGTGGGCCGCACGGGCGGCGGCGCTGTCCGCCCGTGTGCGTGACGTGACCGAGTTGCTGGCCGAGGCCGGGCCGGCCCCGGCCCGCGCCGGGGGGACGCCGGTGCGCGTTGCCTACGACGCCCCCTGTCATCTCCTCCACGCCCAGCGCGTGGCCGACGCTCCCCTTCGCGTGCTCGGCGCCGCGCGGCCGCTGGAGTTGGTTCCACTGAACGGCGCCGACCAGTGTTGCGGCAGCGCCGGCATCTACAGTCTGCTGCAGCCGGCGATATCGCGGGCCGTCCTGGAATCGAAGCTGCGGGCCATCCGGGAGGCAGGGGTGACGCTGGTGGCCACCGGCAATCCCGGATGCCTGATGCAGATCGGCGCCGGATTGCGCAAGTCCGGGATCGGCGCCCGCACGGTCCATCCCGTGGATCTGCTCGACGCGGCGTACGCGAGGTCGGGCACGGACGCGGGAGACGCCGGCGGGGCTCCGGGCTAGCCGTTGTGAATTCCCGGTGGCGACGTGCGCCCCGCCGGTATTAGATATTCAGCCATGCTCGATGCACTGCTGCTGGAGCTGGAAGGAGTGGTGATCGATACGCGCGCCGCGCGCTTCGACGCCCTGGTCCGGGCGCTCGCCGACGACGGGATTGCGAATCTGCCCACCGGGGCCGCCGAGGAGCTGCTCGGCCGGTCGCCGCGCGACGCCGCAGGTGTGGCATCGCGGCTGCTCGGCGTCGCCGCCGATCCGACGACGCTCGATCTCATCGGACTTCGCGCCGACCGGTACTTCACCGAGCGGGCGAGCCAGGGGATGTCGCTCCGCGAGGGCGCCCGCGTGCTGGTGACGATCGCGCACGCCCGTTCGCGTCTGGCGCTGGTGACGCGCGCCTCGCGGGCAACCGTTGACCTGCTGCTCGGCCTGTCGGGATTGCACGACGCATTCGAGGTGATCGTGTGCGCGGACGACGTGCTGGACAACAAACCGGCCCCCGAGAGCTACACGCGCGCCCTGAACCGATTGCAGAATCGTCGGCCGCTGGCCCGGGACCGGGTGCTGGCGCTGGAGGACGCGCGATCGGGGATCCTGGCGGCGCGCGCGGCGGGAATTCGCTGCCTGGCGGTGGGCGACCTCCCCGCGCACCAGGCCGTGGAAGCCGACGGGCTCGTCCCGTCGCTGGCGGACGCCGGCCATGACGTGCTGTCGGAACTCGAACGCTGGGCGCACGAAGCCGCATGACCACCGACAGCGTAGCCGGGAGAATCACACCCACGTCGCCGGCGCTCGAGACGATCTCCGGCCGGCCCGTGGTTCTGACGTACTCCAACGTCGCGGCCGAGTATGGCGCGCTGCGCCAGCGGGCCGGCGTGGTCGATCGCAGCCAGCGCGTGCGGATCCGGCTGTCGGGACCGAAGGCCGCGGAGATGATCGCCGGCCTGGTCACGAACGACACGCAGGCACTCGAGGCGGGCCAGGGCCAGTACGCCGCCGCGCTCTCGCCCAAGGGCAAGGTCGTCGCCGACGTTCGCATCTTCGTGCAGGAGGACGGCGTGCTCACCGACACCGGCGCGCGCGCGGGTGAAGGGTGGCGCACGATGGTGAAGAAGTACGTCAACCCGCGTGTCGCGCCGCATGTCGACGAATCGGACACCACGCGGTCGCTCGGCGTCTTCGGTCCCACGGCACATCACGTGGTCGAAGCGATGACCGGCGTCAACGCGAGCGCGTTGGCCATCCTGCCTCCGTATGCGCACGTGCGCGTGGAGATGGACGGCTCGATGCTGACCGTGGCGCGCACCCCCGAGCTGGTGGTGCAGGGATTCGAGTTCTTCCTGCCGGCGGCGATGTTCGACGACGTGTGGCAGCGCGCGATGCACGCCGGCGCCGTACCGTGCGGGCTCTCGGCCTGGGATGTGGCGCGCGTCGAGGCGGGACGGCCGGAGTGGGGCATCGACATGGACGACTCCACCCTCACGCAGGAGGCCAACCTCGACGACCTCCAGGCAATCAGCTACACCAAGGGCTGCTACGTGGGCCAGGAAGTCGTGGCGCGGGTGCACTTCAAGGGACACGTGAACCGGCACCTGCGCGGGCTGCGCGTTTCGGGAACGGCGGCGATCCCAACGGGCGCCGCGCTGGAAGACCCGGCCGGCAAGCCGGTGGGCGACGTGCGGAGTTCCGTCGTCTCACCACGCCTCGGGCCCATCGCCCTGGGCATGGTGCGCCGCGAAGTCGAGCCCGGGACGACGCTCTCGGCGCGGTGGGAGGATGGCGAGGGGCGCGCAGACGTGTGCGCGCTTCCCTTCCCGAACGAATAGTGCGCGCCCTGGTCACCGGGGCCACCGGCATGGTGGGTCACCACATCGCCGAGCGATTGCTTGCCGATGGCTGCCGGGTGCGCGCCATGGTGCGCGATCCCGAAGGCGCCGGCGCCCGTGAACTCTCCGATCTCGGACTCGAGTTGGCTCGGGGCGACGTGCTCGATCAGCCCACGTTCGTGGCGGCGGCCCGCGACTGCGACGTGGTCTTCCACGCCGCCGCGGAGATCATGACCCGCGGGTGGGAGTCGTACCGCGCAGTGAACGTGGATGGAACGCGCAACGCCATCTCGGCCGCCGCCGCAAACGGCGCGCGGCTACTGCAGGTGAGCAGTGTCGCCGTGTACGGGTCGGCCACGCGATACCTGGGAGAGCGTCAGGGCACGAAGACGAGCGAGGATCTGCCGCTCCTGCCACTGCACGAGCGATCGTACTACGCGCGGAGCAAGCGCGAGTCCGAAGCGTTGGTGATGGCCGCCCATGCGTCGGGACGCATCTGGGCCACGGCGGTGCGGCCCGACGTGATCTACGGGCGGTACGACCGACAGTTCGTGCCGCGAATCGCGCGGCTGCTCCGCTTCGGCATCGTGCCGCTGGTCGGGGGTGGAGGATCGACGCTGGCCGTGGTCCACGCCGCGGCCGTGGCCGACGGCGCGGTGCTGGCGGCGACCTCCGACGTCGCCGCCGGGCGTGCCTACAATCTGGCCAACGATTTCGACGTCACCGTGCGCGAGTTCTTCACGTACGGAGCACGCGGGCTGGGGGTCACCCCGCACTTCATCTCCATGCCGGCCCCGATGGCGCACGGCGGACTTCGCGCAGCCAAGCGACTCGTGCGCGTACTGTCGTTCGGGCGGGCGCGCCTGGGCGGCGGCACGGCCGTGGACTTCGTGTCCCGCGACAATCCGTTCACTTCAGAGCGTGCTCGTGCCGAATTGGGATGGACACCGACGGTCCCTCCCGATGCCGGCGTGGCCGACGCGTTCGCCTGGGCGGCTGCGCGCCGTGCTCGTGCGTGAATGCGAACGGGCGCGACCCGTAAGGTCGCGCCCGTTCGCGTGATCGGCATCAAGAAGAGCGATTACGGCTTCTTCTTCGTGTCCATCGCCTTCATCGACGTGTCCTTATTCGTCGAATCCATCTTCATGCCGGTGTCCGCCTTCATCGCCGAGCTGTCGCTCATGGCGGGAGCCGCCTGCTTCATCGCGGCGCCGGTATCGGCGGCGGGCTTCGCCTGCGACGAGCAGGCAGCAACCGCGAACATCGCGGCAATCAGGGCCAAGCGCTTCATTAGCAATCTCCTGGGATAGCTGGGGTGAACGAGAGGCGCGCAGCACCGTTGCACGCAACGGAAAGGTGCTCGTGCTCTTGCGGCATTCAACATATGGAACCGGTTGGGCCTGTCAATAGATGGTGCTGGCGCTCAAGTGACTACCCCACAACGGGTTCGTTGATCGCAGCAGCCGGGCGTATGACATTGAATATGGGCCGCGTCCGGCAGCCACCGTGCGCTGCCTCGGCAGCAAACCCCCATGCGCACAACGCGTTACCAACATTAAGAAACCTTCGCAGACGTCGAGCGCCGTCGGGATGCGGAGCCGGCGTTGCCCGCCGGCCGCCGCCCCCTAGCTTTGAATTCCACCACCTGCCGCCACTCCGCCCATCCGATGGCTGCCTCTCTGCCCCGAAGCCAGATCATGGAACTCCAGCAGCACGGGATCGTGCGGGGCGCATGCCCGCACGATTGCCCCGACACCTGCGCAATGCTGGTGACCGTGGAGCAGGGCCGCGCGACGCGCGTGGCCGGCGACCCGGAGCATCCCTTCACCAACGGCTTTCTGTGTGCCAAGGTGAACCGCTACGTGGAGCGCACGTACCACCGGGATCGCGTGCTCCGGCCGCTCCGACGCGTGGGAACCAAAGGAAGCGGGAAGTTCGAACCGGTGACGTGGGACGACGCGCTCGACGCGATCGCGGGCCGGCTGAGCGCGATCGCCCGTTCGTCCGACGGCCCGCAGGCGATTCTCCCGTACTCGTACGCCGGCACGATGGGCATGCTCCAGGGATCGTCCATGGACCGCCGGTTCTTCCACCTGCTGGGGGCATCGAAGCTCGACCGTACGATCTGTTCGATGGCCGGCACCATGGGCATGCGGATGACGATCGGGGCCAACATCGGTGCCGATGCGGAGGGGATTCCCGAGAGCGACCTCGTGCTGCTGTGGGGCACGAACACGCTCACCTCCAATCCGCACCTCTGGCCGTTCGTAGCCCGGGCCCGCGAACGCGGAGCACGCGTGATCGCCATCGACCCGATCCGGACGCGGACCGCCGCCCAGTGCGATGAATGGATCGGGATCCGGCCCGGCACGGACGCCGCGCTCGCGCTCGGTATGTTGCACGTGATCTTTGCCCGCGGACTCGACGACGCGGACTATCTCAAGCGGCACACGCTGGGCGAAGCCGCGCTGCGCGAGCGCGCGGCCGAGTACGCGCCGTCACGCGTGGCCGAGATTACGGGCCTCGACGCCGCGACCATCGAGCGGCTCGCCGAGACGTTCGGGCGCGCACGCGCGGCGTTCATCCGCGTGAACTACGGCCTCCAGCGCCATGCCGGAGGCGGCATGGCGGTGCGCACCATTGCGTGCCTCCCGGCCGTGACCGGCCACTGGCGCCGGGCCGGCGGTGGCGTTCAACTGTCGACGAGCGCGAACTTCCAGTTCGATAAGCGGGCGCTCGAGCGCCCCGACCTCTCGCCGCCGGTGCGCACCGTCAACATGATCCGGCTGGGGGAGGCCCTGACACAGCCCGACGCCGGCGTCGGCGGCCCGCCCGTACGCGCGTTGGTGGTCTACAACTCGAATCCGGCATCGGTGGCGCCCGACCGCAACGCCGTGTTGCGCGGACTGGCACGCGAGGACCTGTTCACGGTGGTGCTCGAACACTTCCAGACCGACACCGCCGACTGGGCCGACTACATCCTGCCGGCCACGACGCAGTTGGAGCACTGGGACGTCCACCTGGCATACGGGCATCACTACGTGACGCTCAATCGGCCGTCCATCGCGCCGCTGGGCGAGGCGCTGCCGAACACCGAGATCTTCCGCCGGCTGGCCGGCCGCATGGGCATGACCCACGACTCACTGCGCGACGACGACCTCACGCTCATCGCCCAGGCCCTGGCCTCGCAGAGCGAGAAGCTGCACGGCGTCGACGTTCGAGCGGCTGCTCGAGCGGGGTTGGATGCGACTCAACGTGCCGACGCCGTACCTGCCCTTTGCGGACGGCGGCTTTCCGACGCCGAGCGGCAAGTGCGAGTTCTTCTCCGCGCGCATGCAGGAAATGGGGCTTGATCCGCTGCCGACGTACACGCCCCCATACGAAAGCCCCGAGCGGGCGCCCGATCTGTCGGCGCGCTACCCGCTGGTGCTCATCTCGTCGCCGGCGCACCAGTTCCTGAATTCGACGTTCGTGAACGTGGACACCCTGCGCCGCGGCGCGCGCGAGCCCGAATGCGTGCTGCATCCGGTGGACGCGCAGCGCCGCGGCATCGCGGCGGGTATGCGCGTGATCCTGCACAACGACCGTGGATCCTTCACCGCCACGGCCCGCGTGGAGGATTCCATCCGCGAGGGCGTGGTGTGGGCCCCGTCGATCTGGTGGGGCAAACTCACGGCCGACGGTGCAAACGCCAATCAGACCACTTCACAGCGGGAGACGGACATGGGGCACGGCCCCGTGTTCTACGACAACCGGATCGAGGTTTACGCGGCCGACTGATCCGCCCCTTGCGCCACCCGCCGATGCTTTGCTGATTCCGAACAACACACCGGAGTCGCCCGTGACGAAACTTCCCGAGACCCTCGGCGCCCTCAAGCGCTCGCCATACGGCGTCCCCGACCGTGCCCTGCGTTCGGTCAAGGACGAGATGCGCGAGAACCTCCTGGCCCGCCTCTGCACCGACGGCCCATTGTTCGAAGGGGTGCTCGGCTACGAAGACACCGTGATGCCGCAGATCGTGAACGCGATCCTCTCGCGGCACAACTTCATTCTCCTGGGCCTGCGCGGCCAGGCCAAGTCGCGCATCCTGCGCGCCCTCACCACCCTGCTCGACGACGCGATGCCGATCGTGGCCGGGAGCGAGGTGAACGACAATCCGTTCGCGCCCATCTCCAAGCACGCGCGGATGCTGATCACCGAAGCCGGCGACGACACGCCGATCGCCTGGGTCGGTCGCGAGAACCGGTACGTCGAGAAGCTGGCCACGCCCGACGTGACGATCGCCGACCTGATCGGCGATCTCGATCCGATCAAGGCGGCGCGCGGCGGGCACCTGCTCTCGGACGAACTCACGATTCACTACGGCATGCTGCCGCGCGCCAACCGCGGCATTTTCGCGCTCAACGAACTCCCGGACCTCGCGGGCAAGGTGCAGGTCGGTCTGTTCAACGTCATGCAGGAAGGGGACGTGCAGATCAAGGGCTATCCGGTGCGGCTGTCGCTGGACGTGCAGCTCTGCTTCACGGCCAATCCGGAGGACTACACGGCGCGCGGCAAGATCATCACGCCGCTCAAGGACCGGATCGGCAGCGAGATCCTCACGCACTATCCGGAAACCGTGGAGCTCGGGGTGGAGATCACGCGCCAGGAGGCCTGGACCAAGCGTGGCCACCGCCCGGTGCGCATTCCCGACTTCGTCGCCGAGCTGGTGGAGCGGGTCGCCTTCGAGGCCCGCGCCGACCGGCGCGTGGACAAGCGATCGGGCGTGTCGCAGCGCATGCCGATCACGGTGCTCGAGAACGTCGTGTCCAACGCCGAGCGACGGGCGGTGAGCACGGGCGAGGAGGAGATCGTACCGCGCGTGTCGGACGTGTACGCGGCCCTGCCCGCCATCACCGGCAAGCTCGAACTCGAATACGAGGGCGAGCTGGTGGGCGGCGCCACGATCGCGCGCGAACTCATCCGCAAGGCGGCCGACGAGACGTTCGAGGAGCGGGCCGGCGGCGCCAACGTGGACGAGATCGTGATGTGGTTCGACGAGGGCGGGGCGTTGCAGGTGGCGGACGACGCGAAGGCGGACGTCGTCCTGCAGGGGTTCGACGTGGTCCCCGATCTGGTGAACATCGTGCACCACACCGGGCTCTCCCCCGACGACGATCCCGCGCAGGCGGTCGCCGGGTGCGAGCTGGTGCTCGAAGCGTTGGTGGCCCGCCGCCGGATTTCGCGCAGCGACGGCGGCCGGTACACGCGCGCCGTGACGGAGCAGCGCCGCCGGCCCAATCAGGACTTCTTCGGCGGCGGACTCGGCTAGGCGCCTCCGATGACCACCACCAGGGCCGAACACGGCGTGGAGGTCCACGTGCGCCACGCGCTCGCCGACGATCTCGACACCGTCGTTTCGCTCCGTCTCGCCCTGGTTCGCGAGTACGAAGGCCACGCCGTGTACGGCCAACTCCACCCGAAGGCGGAGTCCCGCGCCCCACGGCTGTGCGAGGAGCAGCTGGCCTCGTCGCGCGACGCGTTCTTTCTCGCCGAGTGCGACGGCGCGGTGGTCGGACTCCTCCGCTGCACCGAGTCACACGCATCGCCGCTGCTGCTGCCCGAGCGATTCGCGTACGTCTCGTCAGCGTACGTGGTGCCGGCCTGGCGCCGGCGCGGCGTGCTGCGCGCCCTGCTCGCCCGCGCGGAGCGCTGGTGCGCCGCCCGCGGACTCACCGAGATGCGCCTGCACAACGTGCCGGGAGGCGTGGCCGCCGCCGCGTGGGCGGCGCTGGACTTCGCGATGGTCGAGGAAGTGCGCACCCGCAGGCTGCCGGCGCGGTAGCCCATGGCCATCGTCACCATCTCGCGAATGTACGGCTCGGGCGGGTCGCTGGTGGCCCGCCGCGTGGCCGACGCGCTCGGCTGGGACCTGCTCGACAACGGCGTCGTGGATGCCGTGGCGGAGCGGCTCGGCCTCTCGGTCGCCGAGGTCTCCGCCCATGAGGAGCGGGTGCCGTCGCTGGTGGAGCGCCTGGCGTCGGCATTGACGCTCAGCGTTCCCGAAATGCTTCCCGTGGTCGACACGACTCTGGCGCCCACCGAGGAGCGGATCGTGGCGGTGACGCGTGCCGTCATCGAGGAAGCGGTGCAGACGGGGCATGCCGTGCTCGTCGGCCGCGGCGCCCAGTGCGTGCTGGCCAACCGCCCCGACGCGTTGCACGTGTTCTGCTACGCGCCGCGGCGCGCGCTCGCGGCGTTCGTGATGAGCGAGCGCGGCGTGTCGAACGAAGAGGCGCTGCGCGTCGTGGACACCATGAACCACCAGCGCGAACAGTACGTCAAGCAGCACTGGCACCGGGAATGGCGCGCCGAGGAGAACTACGATCTGTGCGTCAACACGGGGACGCTGGGAATCGAGGGCGCGGCGCGCATGGTGATCGCGTTGGCGCGCGATCGCTTCGAGTAGACCGGCCCGCCTGCGCCGCTCACGCCGACGGCGCCGCGTTCTCCCCGAGCCGCTGCCAGCCGTCGCTCCACGTCATCGGGTACGAGCAGGTCGTCCGAGATCGCGGCGATCTCTTCCGCCTCCTTCCACGCCGCTTCCAGCATCGCGAGTTCGCCCTCGAGCGCGCGGCGCTCGACGTCCTCGTGCGCCGACATCTCGAGCGCGAGGGAGATCGCGGTCGGCAGTGCGCTGAACGGGACCCCGCCATTGGGGGTGATGACCGTGGGCGACCCGTGCTCGCGCGCCTGGCGGGCGAACAGGTCGCCAGGATCGGGGTGCCGGGTCAGCACCTCCACCGCATCGCGCACGACCGCGCGGCGCGCGCCCTTCTCGTTGACGGCGGGCAGGACCTTTCTCGCGGCGGCGAGCGCGGCGTCGCCGGTGAGTTCCATCTCGATCATCCCGTCGGAATTGCGAATGCCGGGCTTCCACTCGCGGGGTGAACGGACCGGGATGAGCGCCTCGAGAATGGCGGGGCGGTCGCTGACGGCGAGCCGCATCGACCACCCGTCCGGTCCCGCAGGCACCAGCCGGATCCAGGGCATGTGGCGCCGCCGGAGTGGAAACTGCTCGCCCGTTTCGGGATCGGCGACCCGGGCCCGGATCCGGCGGCCATTGTGGACGTGACGCGCGAAGTTGAGCCCGTCGAGTGCCAACATCGGTGCGACACCGCCGAGCAGTCCCGCCATCGGTCCCGCCGCCACGTATGCGGCGATGAAGACGGCCGACGCACCGATGCGCACGACCTTGCGCCTGCGGCGTCGCCCGAACTGATCGCCGTAACGCCACGCCGCCATCTCGGGCCGCTGCGCCGCGCCGATGCGCACCAGTTCGAGTCCCTCACGTACCCGGGCCAACCCGATGTTGTCGGTGGAGGCGCGAAGCCGCGTGTCCCGGTACAGGCGTTCGCACTCCTCGATCGCCTCCCACCGCTCCTCGAGCGGCGTGAGGTTCCAGCGCTCGCAGTGCCGGCAGATCACCCAGAGCCGCCCCTTATCGGCATCGAACGCGAGGCGGCGACCGACCGGAAAGCGCTCGATGACTTCGTTGGCCCCGAGGCCCTGATTGCAGAACAGGCAGGTGGAGTACACGACTCAGATTTTCCGCTTGAGACGGGCGAACCAGGTCTCCACTTCGGCCGGGAGCAGCAGGTTGTCGGAGATGTGGGCGATCTCGTCGGCTTCCTTCCACGCCGCCTCGAGCATGGCCAGCTCGCCCTCGAGGGCGCGGCGCTCGGCGTCCTCGTGGGCGGACATCTCGAGCGCCAGCCGGATGGGCTTGGGGATCTGCTTGATGATGCGCCCCTTTTCGGTGAGCGAGGCGGGCGTGAGCAGGCCGCTGCGCGTCTGAGTGGCGAAGAAGCGCCCGGGATCGGCGTCCTCCTCGATCAGTTTCACGGCGCGCTGCACGTCGTCCTTCGCAGCACCACTGGCGTTGATCTTGGGCAGGATCTTCCCGGCGATCCGGACCGCCTCGTCGCCGACGAACACGGCACTCGTGCGCCGCCCCCGCTTCCCGTGGCGGACGATGCGCGGCGGCGGCGGATCGCCCGGCCGGCCCGGCGTGCTCGGCAGTTTGAATCGCTTGGGAGCGATGGGCACGCGGAGCGCCCACCCCAGTTCGTTGTCATCGCGGATCAGGTTGACCTTGACCACGTGCTCCGCGTCGAGCACATACGGCTTGTCCATCCACGGCATCGGCAGCTTCACGCGACCGAACGCGCGTCGGTACAGCTGCGCGAACAGCTGCGGCGTCTGGCCCAGGAACCCCGCACCCCCGATCGCGTACAGGCCAAGCGCGGGGCCGACGATGTAGACGCCCGCAACCGCTGCCGCCCCGACACCCGCATAGGTATAGTAGCGGCGGCGCCGGCGCCCGAACTGATCGCCATAGCGCCACGCCGCCATCTCGGGGCGATGCGGGCGCCCGATGCGCACCAGTTCCAGCCCTTCGCTCACGCGCGCGAGTCCGATGTTGTCGGTGGACGCACGGAGCTTGGTGTCGCGGTACTGCCGTTCGCATTCCTCGATCGCTTCCCAGCGCTCGTCGAGCGGGCTCAGGTTCCAGCGCTCGCACTTTCGGCACACGACCCACAGCCTGCCCTTCTCGGAGTCGAACGCAAGCCGCCGTCCGATCGGAAAGTGCTCGATGACCTCATTGGTGCCGAGGTTGGAGTTGCAGAAGATGCAGGTCGAATACATGTGGGACGGCGTTGGAGGAGCACCGACGGCCGGCGAGTGGAGGGTCCTCAGCGGCCAGTCTACAGTCTACAGCGCTCGCATCTGGGGCGTCTGGCGGAAGGCCCACACACAATACGCGAAAATCATCGCCGCGGTGCCAGAGATGGCCCACTGATCGCCGAGATGCTCGGCGAGCACCCCGGCAATGAGCGCGCCCACGGCCTGGGAGAGGCCGACGACGATGAACGAATAGGCTGCCATGAGCCGCCCGCGCAGGTGATCGGGCACGATCGACTGCAGGATCCCGTTGGCCAGCGCCCCACTCACGATCATCGCGAATCCGACGGCGAGCAGAGCCGGGTACGCCATGGCCGGTGTGTAGACGAGCCCGAACAGCACGAGGAGGAGCGCATAGGCGCGCACGCCGCCCTCCCAGAGGCGGCCGCGCGGCCAGTTGGCGCCCGCGGCGGCCAGCCACAGGGCGCCGCCGAGCCCGCCGATGCCGACACAGGCGAGGAGGAGCCCGTACCCGCCGGCGCCCATGTTCAGCCGGTCGCGCGCCACCACCGGCATGAGCACCAGATACGGCACACCGAGAATCGAGTACACGGCCACGACCTTGAGCATCGCGGCCACCGCCTTCGTGTCGCGCAGGTACCGGACGCCTTCGATGGCGCCGGCGAGCGGGGAGGCAACGACAGCCGTCGGGTGCCATTTCGGAAGCCGTATCATGTACAAGCCGACGAGCACCGCCACGTAGCTCAGCGCGTTCAGGCCGAAGCACCAGGCGATGCCCAACTGCGCGATGGCGGCGGCGCCGACGGCCGGTCCGACGATGCGGGCCAGGTTGAAGCCGCTCGAGTTGAGCGCGATGGCGTCACGCAGGTCGTCGCGGCCGACGAGTTCGACGATCAGCGACTGGCGCGCTGGAATCTCGACGGCGTTGATGGCGCCGTTCGCGAACGCGAGTCCGACCAGCCACCAGATGGTGGCGGCCCCCGACCAGGTGATGTACCAGAGCGCCACGGCCTGCACGAGAAACAGGATCTGGCCGAGCTTCACCAGGCGGAGCTTGTCGCCGCGGTCGACGAACACACCGGTGAACAGCGAGAACCCGACGATGGGCCAGGAGGATGCGGAGGCGACGAGGCCGACGAGGAAGGGGCTGTTCGTGAGTTGCAGCGCCAACCAGCCCAGCGCCATCGTCTGCATCCAGGTGCCGATGAGCGAGAGCGTCTGACCGAACCAGAACAGCCGGAAGTTCCGGTGCTTGACCAGGGCGCGGAACGGGTTCGCCGTCGGCATGCCACCAATATACCGGAGACCGGTGGCCGCGTTGTGGCGTCGGAAGCGCCATCCGGCGCCATGGAGCCGCAGATCTCGCAGACCACGCAGACGGAGTAGCAGTCGACACGACTACGGTCGAAGTGGCCGCGCCTGCTTCAGCCGGTTCGTCAGGACCAGGCGCTCGAATTGCGGCTTGGGACCGAAGTTCAACAACAGCCCCCGCTCGATCGTGGTTGCCTTCAAATAGTTGATCACCTGGGCGCGATGCGCCGGGCCGAGGCTCTCCACCGCCTTCACCTCGACGATGACCTGATCGTCCACAATCAGATCGGCACGGAATTTCCCAACCACCCGCCCACGGAATTTGACGGGCAATACCACCTCTGCGCGGACGGTCGCACCGGCGTCCGCGAGAGCCGCCATGAGGGCCCGGCGGTAGACGCTCTCGAGAAACCCCCAGCCGAGTTCCCGGTACACACCAAAGAAGGCGCCGATCACCCGGTAGGTAATCGGATCCCTCGTCTGATCGCTTTCGGCCTGAGGCAACGCGGCTCCTGGGTGATCGGCTGTGCCATTTCTGTGTGCTCTGCGTGTTCTGCGGCCCACGCTGCCAGACCCCGCTCTCGGTAACCCCTTTCCCCAGCGCCTCCATCATCAACTCGCCGCGGGGCGCCACGAAATCCCCGCGGCGTGGCACTCTTTCGCCGGTGCGGGTATTCTTGGGAGAGGGAGGCCCGCATGCGATTCCATACCTACACCAAGTTCAGCGCCGAAGCCGCCGACCAGGTGGACCTCCAGGCGCTCCTCGACAAGCTCGCGGACTTTCTCCTGCAGTCCGGGTTCGCCGGGGCCAACCTGCCATTCGGCGGCAACTTCGACTTCGAGGAGGAACACGACCGGTCGCTCGACGCCCTGCGCCAGGCGATCCTCGACGCCCTCATCGAGAGCGGACAGTTCACCCCCGAGATGCTGGAGGCCCTGCGCGGCGAGGGCGACGAGGAGTCGCAGGCCAAACTCGCCAAGCTGCTGGACGATCTCGTGCAACGCCTCATCGAGGAGGGGTTTCTCAACCTCGAGGCGCCACCCCAGATGCCCGGCGCCCACCAGCCGGTCGAGGGCCCGGGCAGCCTCGCCAAAGCCGCCGCCCGCGACGTCCAGTTCAACCTCACCGAGAAGGGCATCGACTTTCTCGGATACAAGACGCTGCGGAACCTGCTCGGCTCGCTGGGCAAGTCGAGCGCCGGCAGTCACGAGACGCCCCATCTGGCCACCGGCATCGAGGCCGACGGCTGGAGCAAGCCGTACGAGTTCGGCGACGTCCTGAACCTCGACGTCAACGAAACCCTCAAGAACGCGCTCGCCCGCACCGGCAAGATCGAGGTGCCCATCGACCTCGACTACGGCGATCTGATGGTGCGCCAGGCCGAGTACCGCTCGTCGTGCGCCACCGTCCTGATGCTCGACTGCTCACACTCGATGATCCTGTACGGCGAGGACCGGTTCACGCCGGCCAAGAAGGTGGCCCTGGCGCTCACCCACCTCATCCGCACGCAGTTTCCCGGCGACACACTCAAGGTCGTGCTCTTCCACGACTCGGCTGAGGAGATTCCGATCGCCACGCTGGCCGGGGCGCAGGTGGGACCGTACCACACGAACACCGCCGAAGGGCTCAAGCTGGCCCGGCGGCTGCTGATGGCCCAGAAGAAGGACATGCGGCAGATCATCATGATCACCGACGGCAAGCCGAGCGCGCTCACCATGCCCGACGGCCAGATCTACAAGAACGCGTTCGGGCTCGACCTCACCGTCATCCAGGAAACACTCAAGGAAGTGGCGCGCTGCCGGCAGGCCGGCATCATGATCAACACGTTCATGCTGGCGCGCGACCGGGCCCTGGTGGAATTCGTCAAACGCGTGTCGGAGATCAGCCGCGGCAAGGCGTACTTCACCACTACCATGAGTCTCGGCCAGTTCATCCTCATGGATTTCCTGAAGCGGAAGACGCGGAAGGTCTCATAGCTCCATCCGCGCCCCGGCAACGGTCGTCCGGCCGGCCCCGCATCGATCCGACCACCGCCCGTGAGTTCTCCCGCCGGTTGCGCGCCTGGTTCCGCCGGAACCATCGCGACCTGCCCTGGCGCCGCACGCGCGACCCGTATCAGATCCTCGTCTCGGAACTGATGCTGCAGCAGACCCAGGTCTCGCGCGTGCTGGAATTCTATCCGCGATTTCTCGCCCGGTTTCCCACGGTCCACCACCTGGCGCGTGCCACGCCAGGGCGCGTGCGCGAAGCGTGGGAGGGGCTCGGGTACTACGCGCGGGCCCGCAACCTGCACGCGCTGGCCCGGCACGTCACCCGGGACGGCGCTGACGGCGTGCTCCCCGCCCACCCCGACGAACTCCGCGGCCTGCCGGGCATCGGCGCCTACACGGCGGGCGCGGTGGCGAGTTTTGCCTACGAGACGGCGCGCTGCGGCCGTGGACACCAATGTGGCCCGGGTGCTCACCCGCGCGTTCGCGCCGAAGCTCGACCCCAAACGCCCCCGGGACCTCACCACGCTCTGGGCGATCGCCGAGCGTGTTCTTCCCCGAACGGGCAAGGCGACCTGGATACACAACCAGGCCCTCATGGAACTCGGGGCCCTCGTCTGCACCGCGCGGGTGGCCCGGTGCGAGGCGTGTCCGGTGCGGAGCTGCTGCAGGACCGGCCGGAAGGCCCGGAAGGGTCCGGCCTCCTGAGGTCGCCGGACCCCGACCACCGGCGGCGGGCGGGCGAGGTCCGATTCGGGGGAATTCCAGCCACCCGATCGCCCGGGCGGCACAGGGGCGCCAACCGCCTTATCTTACGTACTCCGCCGGACGCGGCAGCCGTCCCGCCATTCTCATCGTCGGCCCCCTGGGGGCCCGACCCAACCCCACCCGACCATTGGCGAAGAAACCCAACTACGGATTCCAGAAGCACATGAAGGAACTGGCGCGCAAGAAGAAGAAGGAGGAGAAGCGCCAGCAACGCCGTGAGGCCGCTGCGGCCAAGCGGGAACAGACGGACACCACTCCGGTGGAAGGCGACCCAGAGGCCGAACAGGAATAATCGGCTGCGCGCTTCGGCACGCCCCCTGAAATGACGCTCCTCTCCTTTTCCGACGTCGGCGTCGATTTCGGCGCCAACACGCTGTTCTCCGGCATCACGTTCACGGTCGGCGCCGGAGACCGATGGGGCATCGTCGGCCGCAACGGTACGGGCAAGACCACCTTGTTCCGTCTCCTCACCGGGGAGATGGAACCCACGCGCGGCGCTATCGCCCGGCAACCCGGGCTGCGGGTCTCGCTGCTCGAGCAGCACCGCGACTTCGGCGATGCGGCCACGGTGTGGGAAGCGGCGGCCGGAGAGTTGCGCGAACTCCTGATCCTCGAGCGTTCGCTGGTGGATCAGGCGGCGGCGTTGGCCCACGACTCGTCGGACGAAGCGATGGAGCGCTACGGCCGGGACCTCGAGCGGTTCGAGCACGAGGGAGGCTACGAGGTCACGTCGCGCATCGACGCGGTGCTGCATGGCCTCGGCTTCGATCCCGTCACGGCCCGCACCACGCCGGTGAGCGTGCTGAGCGGCGGTGAACGCGGCCGCCTCGGGCTGGCCCGCCA
Source organism: uncultured Gemmatimonadaceae bacterium (assembly GCA_963822945.1). Classification (GTDB taxonomy): domain Bacteria; phylum Gemmatimonadota; class Gemmatimonadetes; order Gemmatimonadales; family Gemmatimonadaceae; genus JAGWRI01. The sequence goes on from CAWGJO010000020.1 coordinate 334,049, forward strand.
GCTCACGAGCACCGCCGACGTGCTGCTCCTCGACGAGCCGACCAACCATCTGGACCTCGAGACCACCGAGTGGCTGGAGAACTACCTCCGGAACGTCGGGAAGACGGTGCTCCTGGTCAGCCACGACCGTGCGTTCCTGGCCGGCACGGTGGATCACATCCTGCATTTCGAGGGCACCACGGCCACGCCGTACGGCGGCGGGTATCAGGCCTTCGTGGCCCAGCGCGCCGAGCGGCGCCTTACGCAGCAGCGGGCGTTCGAACAGCAGCAACGCAAGATCGCGCAGGAGAGCGACTACATCGCGCGCAACATCGCCGGCCAGAACAGCCGCCAGGCAAAGGGCCGGCGCAAGCGACTGGAACGCCTGCCCCGCCTCAGCGCCCCGGTGGGCGGCGAGGACGCAATGGCGCTGCGGTTCGACGTTCACCATCGCGGCGGCGACCGGGTGGTGCAGGCGGCGAACGTCTGTGTGAAGGTTGGCGAGCGCGTGCTGGTGGAGCGCTTCAACGGCACCCTGATGCGCGGCGACGTGCTCGGGCTGATCGGGCCCAACGGCGCCGGGAAGTCCACCCTCATCCGCGCGCTGTTCGGCGAGCACCCGGTGACGTCGGGCGATCTCAAGCTGGGCGGCTCGATCGACGCCGGCTGGTACCGGCAGGATCTCTCCCAGGTGCCGCTGGGCCGGACCATCTATCAGACCATCGAGGACCTGCGTCCCACGTGGGACCGCCGCCTGGTCCAGGGACACCTGGGCCGGTTCGGCTTCTCCGGCGACGAGGTCCAACGCCGCGTCGAGACGCTGTCGGGGGGCGAGCGGGCCCGCGTGGCGCTGGCCATGCTCATGCTGTCGCACGCGAATCTGCTCGTGCTCGACGAGCCCACGAATCACCTGGATGTCGAATCCATCGAGGCACTCGAAGACGCCATCGACGCGTACGACGGTACGGTGATTCTGGTGAGCCACGACCGCGAGCTCCTCCGCACCCTGACCACCAAGGTCTGGGTGCTGCACGACACGCACATCACAGAATTCAACGACGGGTTCGCGGAGTGGGAGGTGGTGAGCGCCGAGCGTGCGCATGCGGCGTCGGTGCGTGCGGCCGAGGACGTGGCACTCCGCCGCGTGCATGAGCGCAAACGCACGTCCGCCCAACGGGAGCGCGAGTCGAATTCGACGGCGGACCCCCGCAAGCAGCTCCGCACCGCAGAGCGCGAACTGGAATCCGCCGAAGCCGACGTGGAGCGGCTGGAAGCCGAGGTCACCGCGCTCACGTCGGCGCTGGAGGACCCGGATCTCTACACGCGTGCCGACGGCGCCGCCGAGGCCACACGGCTCGGCGGCGAGTTGGATGCGCGCAAGCGAGAACTGGATTCCGCGCTCGAGCGGTGGGGCGCCGCGAGCGAGCGGGCCGAGGCGTTGGCCGCCGGCGGACAGGCCTAGCGCAACGACTCAGCGGACCGTCAGGAAACCGCGCAGCCGGATGTCACGGGAACTGGCACCGACCATCACCCGGAACCGCCCGGGTTCCACGATCCAGTGCATCGCCTGATCGAGCATGTGGAGTTCGTCGGGCCCCAGACGGAAGCTCACCTCCGCCGATTGACCGGGCGCCAGATGCACGCGGCGAAACCCTTCGAGTTGCATCACCGGGCGACCGGCCGAGGCGAGGACGTCGTGTATATATAGTTGCGCCACCTCGTCGCCTGCCCGCTGCCCGACATTCGTGACCGTGCATCGCACGACCGCCGACTGCCGGGTGCCGATGGTGTCCGGCGTGATGCGAAGGTTGGAATAGTCGAATCGCGTGTAGCTCAGCCCGAATCCGAACGGGAAGAGCGGCTGGCCGGTGAGATCTCCGTAGTCGTCCCCCCGGCCGGTGGGTTGGTGGTCGTACACGAGCGGCAGTTGCCCCTCGGCCACCGGGAAGGTGACGGGCAGGCGGCCCGCGGGATCGGCGTCACCGAACAGCACGTCGGCCACGGCGGGTCCGCCCTGCTCCCCCGGGTACCAGGCATCGAGCACCGCATCCACGCGGCCGAGCCATCCGGACATCGTGATCGGCGCTCCCGCCGACGAGCACCACGACCACCGGTTTGCCGGTGGCAGCCACGGCGTCGATCAGCGCTTGCTGATGCCCGGGCAAGCCGAGCAGCGCGCGATCGTGGAACTCCCCTTCCTCGATCCCGGCGACGACCACGGCCACGTCACTGCGGCGCGCCACCTCCACGGCGCTGTCGATCGCCGCCTGCCAGTCGTCCGGCACCCCCGCATCCCAGACCAGCTTCACCCGCGCGCCCCCCGTGCTCTCGTAGTAGTCGAGGCGCACGGTGTGGGTGCTGCCCGGCGCCAGCGCGACGTCGGCCATGCGCGTTCCGTACGACCGCTTGATCCAGTCGTCGATGACGAGCTTGCCGTCGACGTAGAGCCGGTAGCCGTCGTTGCCCTCGACGCCCAGTCGGTGGACGCCGCCGGCCGGCGCGGTGATCGATCCGGTCCAGCGCACCGAGTACCAGTCGAACGGGATCCCGCGGGCCGGCGAATTCAGCGTCCAGCCGAAGTCGACGGCGTGATCGATGCGGGTGATGAGCGGCGCGCCGTCGAGACCGGTTGTTCGCCCAGTATTCCGCGCGCAGACCATGCACGGTACGGCCACTGTCGACGGTCGAGAGGCGTTCGGTGGGAACCGGCACGTACGTCACGGACGACCGCCCGGGTCCGGGCGCGAAGCGCACGCGGGCGGCGCCCAGGCGGCCGCGAAGCGCATCGAGGATCGACACGCGGCGCCCGCCGGGCGCGCTGTAGTCGCCGAGTCTGGCCTCCGATGCGTCGGCGCCGATGACCGCCACCGACCCGATGCTATCGGAGAGCGGCAGCGTCTGCGTGGTCGTTCTTGAGGAGGACGATCGCCTCGCGGGCCGCCCGGCGGGCCAGGCGCGATATGGGCGGGGCTTCCGTTCACGGCCGCAGCGTGTTGGGGATCGACGAACGGATGGTCGAACAGCCCGAGCTGGAACTTCACGCGCAGCACGCGCGCCACCGACGAGTCCATCACGGCCTGCGGCACGAGCCCGCGCTCGAACGCGGCGAGGTATGGGCGATACTGGGGATACGAGGACTGGAACACCACGTCGAGCCCGGCACGGAAGGCATCGCGCGTGGCCGTGGCGGTGCTTGCCTCGGTGTGCTGGAGCACCGTGGGCCCACCGGTGGCAGCCGCGTCGGAGATCACGAATCCCTTGAACCCCCAGGTGCGCTTGAGCGTTTCGGTGAGCAGCGCGCGGTTCTGGGTGGCCGGGATGCCGTTCACGGAGTTGTACGCGCTCATCACCGAGCGAGCGCCGGCCTGGGTAACGGCCGCCTTGAACGGCGGGAAGAAGTATTCGCCCAGCACGCGGGGGTCCCAGTCGATGGGATAGCTGTCGCGCCCGCCGGCGCCGACGTTGGCCACGAAGTGCTTGGGGGTCGTGACCACACCAGCGTGCTCGAAAGGCTCGATGAAGTTGCGCGCCATCACCGAACTGAGATAGGGATCCTCGCCGTACGTCTCCTCGACGCGCCCCCAGCGCACGTCGCTGGCGATGTTCACCACCGGCGACAGCACCTGCCGGATGCCGCGGCTGCGCGTCTCCTGCGCGATGGCCGTGGCGACGTCGGTCATCAGCGTGGTATCCCACGTGGCGGCCAGGGCGATGGCCTGCGGGAACACCGTAGCGCCCTCGCGCACCAATCCGTGCACCGCCTCGTCGAACGGGATGATCGGGATGCCGAGCCGCGTGCTGTCCACGAAGTAGCGTTGGATGGCGTTGATCCGCTCCGCCTGCTCGCCGGCGGCGCCGGCCAGCGGAACGCTGTCGCTACCCGGGGCCTCGCTGATCTGGAGCCCGAACACACCGTGCGAGTAGTCGTCGGCCGGATTGTCCCGGCTGCCGGGAATCATGAACAGCTGCCAGAACTTGTCGCGCAGGCTCATGCGGCGCATGAGGTCGTGCACACGCGCGTCGACCGGGAGCCGCGGGTTCCGGTAGGGGGCCAGGGAGTCCGGGGGAGCGGTCCGCTGCGCGGCGAGCGGTGCGGCGGCGATCGTGCTTCCGGCCAGGCCGAGGACGGCCAGCAGGCGAAGGGAGTGGCGCATGAAGGCGGATCGTACCAGTGGCGGCGGCCATTTGCCAGCATGCCGACGGTCCGGTTGGCGGACCGCCGCGGCAGGAAGTTTGTGATTTCTTTGTGCGCGCCGGCGTTCATGGTAGCGCCGGGGGATTGCGAGCGTGGACGGATCAACCAATGGGGAGTGGACTACTTGCGGATCGATCCCGGAGGCTAAAAGATACTTTATCCAATCTGGACCCTCCCGCCCCTCCCCCTCCCTGTGATCCCCCTGCACTCCCACCCCCTCGCACGTCCACGCCGGCTGGGCATCCTCGCGCTCGCCGCGGTACTCGTCCCGTGCGCCAGGCTCGGCGCGCAGGTGGATTACCACCGCGCCGAACAGGCGCTGACGTGGAACGAGCTGCGGCTGGTGTACGGGGACTACATCGCGCCGCAGTGGATGCGCGACGGCTCGCGCTTCTGGTACCGCGTGCACACGCGGGCGGGATGGGCGTTCATGCTCGAGGATCCCGCGCACCTGCGCCGGGCGCCGCTGTTCGACAACGCGAGACTCGCGGCGGCCATGTCGTTGGCCGGCGACACGAGCTACGATCCGACCCGGCTGCCGTTCACCACCTTCGATTTCGGCGGTGACGGGCGCGACGAGGGACACATCGCGTTCCGGGCACACGACAAACGATTCGTCTGCGACATCGTGGGTTATGCCTGCTCGGTGGGCGACACGCTTCCGAGCCGGGTACCCTACGTGCGGTCTCCCGACGGCACGCTTGAGGCTTTCATCCGCGGGCACAACGTGTACGTCCGCACCGTCGGGAGTTCCGACTCGACGGCGCTCACGAGCGACGGCGAGAACCTGTTCGGCTACGGCTACGCGGCGATGCGGCCTACCCAGGAGATCCACCCGACGCCGCAACGGCCCACGCTGCAGTGGTCGCCCGACTCCAAGCGGATTGCGGTGGCCCGATTCGACGAACGGCACGTGTTGACGATGCCGCTGATCTCGATGACGTCGCAGCGCCCGAAGCTGTACACCTACCCATACGCGCTTCCCGGCGATTCCGTGATCCCGCGCTTCGACATTCACCTGCTCGACGTCGCGGCGCGCACCGACGTGCGGGTGGACGTGCCGCCGCAGAATGCACAGGACAACGGGCTCACCGGCATGCAGGACTCGAGCTGGATCAGCGTGAAGTGGAGTCCCGACTCGCGCCATCTCTACTTCACGTACGCCGACCGCGGCCCCAAGCACGTGCAGTTGATGGAGGCCGACGCGTCGACCGGCCGCGCCACCTCGCTGTTCACGGATTCCAGCCGCACCTACGTCGAGTTGAACCTCGAATCGGGCGGCGCCCCGAACTGGACACCGGTGGATGCCGGCCGCGACGTGATCTGGTTCTCGGAGCGCGACGGCTGGGGCCACCTGTATCTCCTCGACGCGCATGGCGCGCTGGAGCACCGCCTCACGCCGGGCGCGTGGACGGTGGGCGACCTGGTGCACGTCGACTCCGTCGGCCGGTGGGTGTACTTCACCGCACGGGGCCGAGAGGCTGGGGACCCGTACTACGCGCGGCTCTATCGCGTGCATCTCGACGGCAGCGCGCTGCAGCTGCTGACGCCGGAGGCGGCCGACCACACGGTGCGCATGACGCCGTCCGGCCGCTACATCGTGGACACCTATTCCACCGTCCGGCGGGCGCCGGTCACGGTGCTGCGCACGCCGGACGGCAAGGTGGTGCAGACGCTGGAGACGGCCGACATCAGCGACCTGCTCGCCTCCGGATGGCGCTATCCGGTGCCGTTCACGGTGAAGGCGCGCGACGGCGTGACCGATCTGTACGGCGTGATGTTCCTGCCCGCCGACTTCGACTCGACGAAGCGCTACCCGGTCATCGACCACATCTATCCCGGCCCGCAGATCATCGCCGCCCCGAAGAGCTTCTATCCCACGAGTTCGCCGGCGCTCGAATACTCGCTCAATGGGGCAGGTCGAGGCGCTGGCCCAACTGGGATTCGTCGTCGTCGAAGTCGACGCCATGGGCACGAACCTCCGGTCGAAGGCCTATCACGACACGTGGTACGCCGACATGCACGACAACGGCATTCCGGATCACGTGACGGCCATCAAGCAGCTGGCGGTGCGGTACCCGTTTCTCGATCTCGATCGCGTGGGCATCTACGGCCACTCGGGCGGCGGCTTCGCCTCCACCGACGCCATGCTCAGCTACCCGGACTTCTACAAGGTGGCCGTATCGAGTTCCGGCAATCACGACAACCGCAGCTACTACTACGGCTGGGCGGAGCGGTACCAGGGGCTGCTGGTGCGCGACACCGCCCGCCACACCGACAACTACGCGAGCGCCGCCAACAAGTCCTACGTGAAGAATCTCAAGGGGAAGCTGTTCCTCATTCACGGGGACATGGACGACAACGTCCATCCAGCGAACACCATCCAGATGGTGGATGCGCTGATCAAGGCGAACAAGTCGTTCGACCTCCTGATTTACCCCGACCGCAATCACGGCATCACGCAGGAACCGTATCTCATCCGTCGGACGTGGGACTACTTCGTCCAGAATCTGCTGGGGGCCACCCCGCCCCACGACTATGACATCGCGCCACCGCCGGCGCGGTGAACGGCATGCTCGGATGCTGCAATCGTTCTGTTCGCTTTTCGACCACGTGGAATTTCGCGGTGACGCGAGAGGCCGTTTGTTGAGTTGAGTCATTGTTCCGCGATCGCGGTCGTCCAACGCCGCGTGGTGCGGAACCCCGATTGAATGAAGCTCCAGCGCATCGGCTGCCCCGTGTGTGCGCCGCGCTGGAATACCCTACGCAGCTCCCCTCCCTAATCGAGTTCATCGGCGCGCCGTTGCGGCGCCGTGCAGTGCGGCCGATGGCCGCTTGGCAGTCATCCTTCCCACCCCTACCCTGGCCCGGGGGACCCTTCCCTATGGATCGACTTCGCTCCACCCTGCGGCTGCGCGTGACATCGGCCTGGCTCGTATGTGCCGGCGTCATCGCAGCACTCACCGCCGTACCACTCGCCACCGCGTCCGCGCAGGGCGGTGGCATGGTGGTTGGCACCGTGACCGATCGCGGTACTGGACAGCCGCTGCAAGGCGCCAGCGTTCTCGTCGCGGGAACGCAGCTCGGCGCGACCACCGACGGACGCGGACATTACGTCATCCGCGGCGCGAGCGGCCAGGTGACCGTGCACGTGCAGCGCATCGGGTTCCGGCCGGCCTCGAAGGTCGTGCAGGTGCCCGCCGGCGATTCCGTCGCCGCCGACTTCAGCTTGTCGGTGAGCGCGGTGCAACTCACCCAGGTTGTGACGACCGGAACGGGCGGCGCCGTCTCCAAGCGAGAATTGGGCGCCCCGCTGGCAATCGTCGACGTGGCGCAGATCCAGGCCGTCAAACCGTCCAACGACATGACGCAGGTGCTGGAGGGCCAGGTGGCCGGCCTGCGGTCGGTGAGCGTCGGCGGCGGGGTCGGCGGCGCCATGGACCTGCGCATTCGCGGTGTGTCGAGCTTCACGCTCGACCAGCGCCCGGTGGTGTACATCGACGGCGTCAAGGTCGACAATCGCGCCACCGACTGGACCGCCAGCCTGGGGAACCAGGGCTGCTGCAACTTCAACGGCGGCGTGGGTGAGGATCGCCTCTCCGACCTCAATCCCAACGACATCGATCACATCGAAGTGCTGAAGGGCGCGGCGGCGGCCACGCTGTACGGCTCCGACGCATCCAACGGCGTCATTCAGATCTTCACCAAGCACGGGCAGAACGACAGCCCGCCGCAGTGGACGATCGGCGCCGGGGTGGGCTTCGATCGGCAGCGTCCGAACTATCCGACGAAGCTCTACCCGAACTTCACCGGGCCCGACGGCACGCGCGCGCTCGACATGAACAAGACGCTCATCAAGAGCGGCCCCTACGGCTCCTACGACATCCAGGTGCGCGGCGGCGCCAAGCAGGCCACCTACTTCGTGTCGGGTGCCTACTCCGACGAGGTGGGCAGCATCCAGCCCAACGACGAGAAGCGCGGCAACCTGCGCGTCAACGTCACCTGGGACGCGAACACCAAGTGGAAGTTCGCGGTCCGCTCGGCGTTCGATCACAACATGATCAACTCGCTCCAGTCCGGGAACAACTGGACGTCGCTCACCGGCAACGCGTCCAACGGCGACCCGCGGCAGGCGACGGCGCTGCGCCCCTACGGCGAGGCCTGGGTATCGGTGAAGGACATCCAGACGATGACGTCGTACAACTCCGCCAACCACTGGACGGGTGGCCTGACGGTCAACTACCAGCCATTCGAGCACTTCCAGAACCGCCTCACGCTGGGCAGCGACATGGTCGGCGAAGCGAAAGTCCGCTTCTTCCCGCCCGACGGAAACTTCAGCAGCGCGTACGTGAACAACGGCGAGAAGGACGACGATTACCGGAATCAGACCATCTACACCGCCGACTACCTCGGCCAGATCTCGTTCAAGCTGCCGTTCGGGATCGGATCGGACTTCGCGTTCGGCGGCCAGGGCTACTACGACACCGAGTGGCTCAGCGCGGCGATCGGAAAAGTGTTCGCCGGCCCGGGCGTGTCGACCGTCTCCTCGGCGTCGCAGACCTTCGGCGGCGAGATCTACACGCACCAGGTCAACCTGGGCGGGCTCGTCCAGGACCGTTTCTCGTACGGCGGCCGCCTGTACACCACGGTCGGCCTGCGCATCGACGGGAACAGCGCGTTCGGCAAGAACTACGGCTTCCAGAAGTACCCGAAGATCGACGTCGCGTACAATCTCGACGGCTACAAGTGGCTGCCGAGCTGGATCAACAGCTTCAAGCTGCGCGGCGCCATCGGCAAGGCGGGCAAGGCCCCCGGCCCGTACGACGCCTTCCTGACGCTGGCGCCGGGCGCCGTGTTCACCAACACGCCGTCGCTCACGCCGTCCAGCCCGGGCAACCTCGATCTCAAGCCCGAGGTGACCACGGAAATCGACGCCGGCTTCGACGCCGGGTTCTTCCACGACCGGCTCGGCCTGTCGGGCTCGATCTTCCGGTCGGGCACCAACGACGCGATCCTCGCCATCCCCCTCGCGCCCAGCCAGGGCTTCTCGCAGGCCCAGCGGCAGAACGTGGGCGGCATCGTCAACCACGGGTGGGACTTCAGCATCAACTGGGTGACCATCGATCGCAACGATCTCCAGTTCAGCAACGACATCAAGCTCGACGGCAATCACAACAAGATCACCGATCTCGGTACCGCTACACCGACCACGTCGGTGCGGGTAGGCTACCCCGTGGGAGGTGTGTGGGCCGTGGCACCCAAGTCGTATGACGCAGGCACCAAGACCTGGGTGTCCACGGATACGGCGGTGTACTTCGGGCCACCGATGCCGACCTTCAACTTCTCGTACAGCCCGACGGTCCGGTTCAAGGCGTTCCAGGCCTACCTGCTGGTTACGGCCGCGCGCGGCGCGATGTTCAACAACGGTGACCGTCCGTACCGCTTCCGTGAGCACACGGGCGACGAGTACCTCAAGCTGCTCGGACCCGGCGGCGCCGACACGCCGGCGGCGGACTCCACGGTTGCCCTGTGGTCGCGGTTCACCGACATCGAGTCCCGTGACAACGTCGAGTTGCGCGAGATCTCGGTGGCGTGGAGCGTGCCCCGGTCACTGTCCGCATTCGCCCGGCTGGGCGAGACCTCGGTGACGTTCAGCGTCCACAACGTGATGTGGTGGGACCACTGCGCGTGCCAGGACCCGTACACCAACTGGGCCGGCGCATCCGCATTCAACGTCGCCTCGGCGTTCCTCACCGACCCGGCGCCACGTCAATTCCGACTCACCATTCGAAGCCGATACTAGCCTCGCGTCTGCCGGCCACCGAGGGCAGGCGGCCGGCGCGCGCGACCTTCACACTTGGAGATACCGATTATGCATGGTCTGTTCAGCCGCGGGGCGCGATTGGCGGGATGCGCACTGGCCGCGGTGTCGGTGGTGCTGGTAACGGCATGCCGCGACATCCTGCAGGTCCAGAACCCGCAAGCGTTCACCAGTGAAGCTGCCAACAATCCCAAACTGCTCCCGGCCGTTGCGGCGGGGGCCGAGGGTCAGTTCCAGTTGTCGATCGCGACGTTCGCGATCATGACCGGTATGCTCTCGGACGAACTGCAGAACTCGAGTACCTGGATCGATTGGAAACAGGTATCCGACGGCACGATCACCAAGAACTGGCCCACCGCCGGCGCGTTCAGCGGCGCACAGGACAACCTGCTCCGCGCGCGGTACGACGCCATCTCGGCGGCGGAGCGGTTCGAGTCGGTCATGGGTGACACGGCCAAGACCAGTCCGTTGTTCATCCAGGTCGAGATCTCGCGGGCGTGGGATGACCTGGAACTGGCAATGGGTTTCTGTGAATCCCCGCCCAGCCCGGGCGTGCCCGCAGTCTCGGATGCCGCCATGTTTCAGCAGGCGGCGGACAGCCTGAAGGCGCTGCTCCCGATGATCCAGGCCGCACACTTTCAGACCGCGGCCGAACGACAGGACCGGCTGAATCTCGCCAATGCCGGATTGGCCCGGGCCAGTCTCATGCTCGGCAACTACGCCGACGCGGACACGTACGCCGCTGCCGTTCCCGCGGGATACGAGTACGATGCGATCTATTCGACCAACAGCGGATCGCAGAACAACAACATGACGGTCCAGGGCACCTTCACGAACAACCGGTCCTACACCATCCGCAGCATCTGGGACCAGTACGTGGATACGCTCACCGGCTTCATGCGCGATCCGCTCAGCGGCCAGGACGACCCCCGCATCCCGCTGGGGCACGACAACAACAACGCCACCGGGAAGTGGTACGGCGCCGACGGCATCTCGCCGTTCTACAGCATGACCAAGTACATCAACCTCAATTCGCCGATCCCGATCACGAACAAGGCCGAGATGAATCTGATCCAGGCCGAAGTGGCATGGCACAACACCGACTACACGACGGCCGTGACCGACATGAACATCAACCGCACCGCCGTCGGTCTCCCGGCGCTGGTCGTGCCGGCCACGAACCAGCAGCAGGGCGTGTTCACCATGCTGCTGCAGGAGCGGTTCGCCACGATGTTCGCCCAGGGCGACCGGTTGCAGGACATCTACCGGTTCGGTCTCATGGCAACCCGCGTCGGGACCGGACGCCCCTTGAAGCTGCCCCTGTCGTACAACGAGGCACACAACAACCAATCCATCGGGCCCGGCGGAGGTAAGTGCCCCGATGTGAGCTGAGCCGCAAGTGCAAGTGCCGTGAAATGTCGGGCGCAACCGGGGTGGGCCGTCGGCCCGCCCCGGTTGTTCCCTTCCCCACACCCTCCGCGCGACGCACCGTCCCCATGACGCGACCCGAAACGCCTGCCATCATCCTGCCCCATGCCCCGGCGCTCATCACGCGCCGCGCGTTCATTCACAAAGTCGGATCGACGGCGGCCATCCTCACCGCTGCCACGCTCCTCGGCGACTGCGGCGGCGGCCTGACCAGCCCGGCCGACAACACACCCAAGGGGTCGGTCAAGGGCACGGTCGTCGACCTGCAGGGCAACCCGCAGGCCATCGGGCGTGTCTTTCTGCTCACCGACAGCGGCCTGAACAACGGCCTGTATGCGGACGTCGACGCCGCCGGGGCGTTCGACCTCGGCGCGGTGGACATCGGGGCCCATCAGGTCCGCTACTGGGGCGGCAACCAGGCCGACGTCCCGGAAACCTTCGACAACCCCGTCCGCATCACGGTCGCCGCCAACCAGACGGTCACCGTCGACTTCCACATCCAACTCGGCGGCCTCAGCGGCAGCGACCGCGAGATCTACGCCGGCGACTTCTTCTACCAGGAACAGCCCACCGGATTGCCCAACGCCACCGTCGTCGTGCCACTCGGCACCGGGGTGTGCTGGTACAACGTGGGCCGACACACGCACACCGTCACCGGCGGTCCCTGGGGCGACTCGGGTGACATCGCGCCACTCGGCAACTTCATGTGGACCAGCGATCAGGTGGGCACCTTCCCGTACCGTTGCACCTATCACAGCCCCGACATGCAGGCGACGCTCCAGGTCGTGCCGGCCTGAACGGCCGCACCCCAGCGTCGTTCCGCATGATGCTTCCATCCGCTCGGAGGAGCGTGAACATGACAGGTCCCGGAATCTCCGCCACCGTCCGTCTCTGGGCCGGTGCGCTCTTTGCCGCTGCCGTGCCCGCCGGTCACGCGACCCGCGTGTCGCAGTGGCTCGTGCTGGGTCCCGTGCCGGCGGTGGCGCCGGCGTTTGGGGCCTCGAGCGACTCGGTGTTGCTCGCCTCCGGGCGCGTGTCCCTCGCGCACGGCTGGCCCGCCGCCGGCGACGCGGAGCAGTGGCTCGACGGCGCGACGGTCAGTTGGCAGGCGCAGAACGCCGCCGCGGGGACGCTCCGCCTGGCCGTCACCGCACCGTCGTTGGCGTTCGCCGTGACCTACCTCGACGCCGATCGATGGACGGAAGCGAAGATCACCGTATCGGGCGGCGCCGCGCGGCGGGTCACGGTGGACGGCCGCCCGGTGGCGGCTGGCCCCGTGGCGCTGGAACGTGGCAAGCACGTGCTGTTCGTGGAGGCGGTGCTGCGGCCCGGCGCCGGATCGGGGCTCACGGCCAGCGTGGAGCCGACGACACCCGGGGCCCGCATCACCACCGGCGTCGATCCGCGACACGCGGCCTCGCTGCGCGAGTTGATGTCCACCACCGACGTCACCGGCATCGCCGTCGCCGCCGCCGGCAATCGCGTGGCGTGGATCGCCCGCCGCGTGGACGAGGTCAACGACGACGCGGCGACCGTGCTCGAAATCCACGACCTCATCTCGGGCCGGCTGCTGGGCCAGGTACACGGACGCGGACTCGCGGCGGCGCGCTGGTCGCGCGACGGGAGCGCGCTGGCATACGAATCGGCGACCGACGAGAAGGGCGGCTCGGGCCGCGACCTCTGGCTCTACGATCCGGCTACCAACCAGAGCCGGCGCGTGCTCCGGAACGAGCACGGCCTCGGCACCGTGGACTGGTCGCCCGACGGCCGCTGGATCTACTTCTCGGCGGCCCGGCATGTCGGCGAAGCCGAGCAGTACAAGCCGGGCGACCTCCAGCGGCTCACGCAGGTGTGGGACCGGTGGTCGTTCTATCCGGAGAAGGCGCAGCTGTTCGCGCTCGACACGCAGGCCGGAACGATCGTGCAACTGCTTGGCGACACGCTCACCTCCGCCGAAGCGCCAACCGTGTCTCCCGACGGGAACGCCATCGTGTTCGCCCGGAGCGTGCGCACCGACTCCGCACCGCCCTGGCTGCGCGCTCAACTGTGGGTCCTGAACCTGCGTGATCGGAGCGTGCACAAGCTGCTCGACCTGCCACACGAAGCATTCGGCGCGCCCACCGCGTTCGCCTGGTCGCCCGACGGCAAGGCGGTGGCCTTCTGCGCCAGCGCCGAGGAATTGCAGGCGCACCCCGCGAAGACGTTCAGCGTATACGAGTCGGAGCTGTACGCCACCACCGTGGGGCATCCGTCGCTCGTGCACCTGAGCGCCGGCTTCGTGCCCGCCGTGACGTGCAGCCGTCCGCTGTACTGGAGCGCGGCGGACGGGCGGATCTACGTCACGGCCGACGACGGGGCGCAGACGATTCCGGCGCGCACGTCGGCCCCGGTGCCGAGCACGCTCGACCAGCAGCCGCCGCTCGAAGCCGTGGCGATGCCGGGCAACAACATCGTCGCCTACGACTTCGCCGGGAACAACCTGGTGGCCGCCATCGAGACGCCCGTGTCACCGTCGGTCGTGTATCGAATTCCGCTCGCCGGCGGGGCGGCCGTGGCCATCGCCAATCCGTCGAGCGACGTGCTCACGTCGTCCATCGAACTCCCGACCTGGCACCCCTGGAGCTTCACCGACAGCCACGGCACGAAGATCGAGTCGTGGTACTGGCTCCCGCCCGGCTTCGATTCCACGAAGACGTACCCGATGATCGTGCACTACTACGGCGGCACCCTGCCGATGAAGGAGACGTTCGACGAACGCCTGGTCTGGTTCGCGAACAACGGCTACGTGATCTGGATGTGCAATCCGGCCGGCGCGCCGGGCTACGGGCAGGCCTTCGCCGACCTGCACATCAACGACTGGGGCTACCCGGCCGGCACCGACATCATCGAGGGCGTGCAACAGTTCGAGAAGACCCACCCGTTCGTGGACGCCGCCCATGTGGGCAACTTCGGCCATTCCTACGGCGGGTTCATGACCATGCACATGGCCACCCGCACGTCGCTGTTCGCCACGTCCATCGAGATCTCGGGCATCAGCAACATCGCCGACTACTGGGGCGTGGGCTGGACGGGGTACAGCTATACGGAGGGTACCTGTCCCTCGTGCTACCCCTGGAACCGGCGCGACGTCTACGTGAACCGGTCGCCGCTGTTCAACGCCGACAAGATCCACACACCGATGCTGCTGATCCACGGCACATCGGACACCAACGTGCCGGAGAACGAGAGCGAGCAGATGTTCACGGCGCTTCGTATGCTCGGCCGTGAAGCCGAGTTCGTGCGGGTGTACGGCGAGAACCACGGGATCAATTCCAAGCCGTCGATCACGCGCCACCTGTACGGCGTGATGCTCGACTGGTACGACCGGTTCCTGCGCCAGGAGCCCTCGGCCTGGACCGCGCGCTGGCGGGACGGCAACCGCGTGGCCGGCATGCAGGCGGGCGGCACGCCCACGGTGCCCGCTCCCACCATCCACTAACGCCTACCGGAGACGCATCCACATGCCGTTGCCGAGACGCACGGTCACGTCCGCCGCCCACCGGCTCGCGCTCACCGTGGCGATCGCAGGACTCGTCGCGGGCGCCCAGCCCTGCACCGCCGGAGCCCAGGGGACCCGCGACGACTATGCGCGCGCCGAGCGGTTCCTCGGCCCGAATGCGCAGGAACTGGTGATCGACGACGCCGTGCAGCCCCGCTGGTTCGGTCCCGATCGCTTCTGGTACCGCAACCGCTCCGACCAGGGCTACGTCTTCATGACCGTCGATGCCACCACCGGCATCCGCCGGCCCGCCTTCGACCAGGCGCGGCTGGCCGCGGCGCTCTCGACGGCCGCCGACACCGCGTACGACCCGCACGCCCTCCCGTTCCGCGAGATCAAATTCGTCGACGGCGACCGCAGCGTGCGGTTCTCCGTGGGCAAGAACCGCGAATGGACGTGCAGCATCGTGACCTACACCTGCGCGGGCCCGGATTCGATCCCGCTCGACACGGTGACCGAGGTCGCGTCGCCCGACGGGAAGTGGGTGGCCTTCACGCGGGACGACAATCTGTGGGTGCGTGAAACGGCCACCGGTCACGAAGTGCAGCTCACCAACGACGCGGAGCCCGATTACGGATACGCCAAGCCCACGGGGTGCTGCGCCCAGGTCACCAGCGTGGTGCGCCACCTGCCGCAGCGACCGGTGCTCGTGTGGTCGCCCGACTCGAAGTACATCGCGACGTACAAGATGGACGAGCGTCACGTGCGCCGCATGTATCTGCTGGAGACCAAGAGTCCGGCCTTCGTCCTGCACAGCTATCCCTACGCGCTTCCGGGCGACTCGGTGATCCCGACCTACGACACGTACGTGTTCGATGTGGCGGCGCGACACGGCGTGAAGGTCGATCGCTCGCCCCAGCAGGCCGTGAACACGACCTGCTGTTGGCTCACCACGCAGGACAGCGTGGTGAAGGACGTGAAGTGGGATCCCACGGGCGAGCATCTGTTCATGACGTACGGGCACCGGGGCTACCACCAGCTCGATCTGCTGGACGTGGACCCCGCCACGGGTCACGCCCGCACCGTGCTCACCGAGAAGAGCAAGACGTTCGTCGAGACCAACCTGGCATCGGGTGGCGTGCCCGACTGGCGCCCGCTGCGCCACGGCCGTGAAGTGATCTGGTTCTCGGAGCGCGACGGCTGGGCCCACCTCTACCTGTACGACGCGCGCACCGGCGCGATGGAGCACCGGATCACCGGCGGGGCGTGGACGGTGGGCGACGTGCTCCGCGTGGACGAGACCGGAGGCTGGGTCTATTTCACGGCTCGCGGGCGGGAGCCGGGGCGCGATCCCTACTTCCGCTTCCTGTACCGCGTGAAACTCGACGGCAGCGGCATGCAGTTGCTGACGCCCGAAGACGCCGACCACGACGTGTCGTTCGCCCCGTCGGGCGCCGAGTTCCTGGACAACTATTCGCGGCTCGACGCGACGCCGGTGACGGTCGTTCGCCGCGCCGACGGCACGCTCGTTCACGAAGTGCAGAAGGCCGACGCGAGCCGCCTGTTCGCCATCGGATGGAAGTATCCGACCCCGATCACCGTCAAGGCGCGTGACGGCATCACCGATCTCTACGGCGTGCTCTACCGCCCGTCCAACTTCGATTCCACCAAGCGGTATCCGATCATCGACTACATCTATCCCGGCCCACAGACCGGCCCGATCGGCGACCGCACCTTCGCCTCCGCCCTGCGGAGCAGCAACGCCGCCATGGCGCAGCTCGGATTCTTCGTCGTCGAGATCGACGCCATGGGCACACCCTTCCGGTCCAAGGCGTTTCACGACACGTACTACGGCAACATGGGCGACAACGGGATCCCGGACCTCGTCACCGGCATCAAGCAACTGGCGGTCCGCTATCCGCAGATCGACCTGAATCGCGTGGGCATCTACGGCCACTCGGGAGGCGGATTCTCCTCGACCGACGCCATGCTCCGCTATCCGGATTTCTTCAAGGTGGCGGTGTCGCGCGCCGGCAATCACGACAACCGCAGCTATGACTACACGTGGGGCGAGAAGTACCAGGGACTCCTGGTGAAGACCAGTGACAGCACGGACAACTACGACAGCCAGGCCAACCAGCGGCTGGCCGCCAACCTCAAGGGCAAGCTGCTGATCATGTACGGCACCATGGACGACAACGTGAGCCCCGTGAACTCGCTGTTGCTGATCGATGCCTTGATCAAGGCGAACAAGAACTTCGACACCCTCGTGCTCCCGAACCGGAACCACGGCTTCGGCAACGAACCCTACGTCGTGCGGCGAACCTGGGACTACTTCGTCCGGAACCTGCTGGGAGTGGAGCCGCCCGAAGGCATCGTGCTGCACATGCCGTCGCCCGGCCGGTAGGCCGGGGCAAGCGGCTCGCGCCGGTCCCGGCTCAGCGCCGGGGCCGGCGCGCCTGCGCGTCTTGGGGGATATGCTATCTTACCCAGCGACGTGATGACCACCCTCTCCCTTCCCGCCGACCGCCGGTGACCGACAAGCAGAAGCCGTCCGGCCGCCGTCCGCGATCGAAGTCCGGTGCCTCCACCCGAGGATCGGCGCACGGTCACGCCTCCGCGAAATCCGGTCCCGCGGCCAAGTCCGGCCGCTCGCGGGGCGGCGGCTCGCGCCGGCGCCGGGGCGGACGCGGCCGCAGCACGCAACCACAGGAGACGTCGCTCCCCACGTCGCGCAACGCCTACATGGAAACGCGGCGGTGGCTCCTCGCGCAGCACGGTCCGGTGTGCGCCTACTGTGAGCGTCGCGTGGACGCCGATTCGATCACCCTCGACCATGCCACCCCCCGACGGGGCAAGACGGCGTACGATCGGCGCGACAACCTGCTCCTCTCGTGTACCGAGTGCAACGCCCGCAAGAAGGATCAGTCGTTCCTCGCGTTCCTGCTCGGGCACCGCAAGAGCGCGGCGAGCGTCGTGCGCTACGGCCAGCATCTGAGTCCGATGCTGTTGCACATGGCAAAGGAGATCGCGGGGCCCGAAGCCACCGCGCGCGCGGAACGATTGGCCGATCCGGACTACCCGTACCGCGACTAGCGCCGGGGCGGGCGGCGGTACTCCGCGATGGCGCCGGAGCACCCATCCCTAGCGGGCGCGCGCCTTCCTCTCCATCATTTCGCATCGAGGAGCGCCCCCACTCATCACCCGCGCGCGGACCTACACTGCAATACACACTCTGGAGTCACGACGAATTGCTCGGCTACACGAACCTTGGCACGCCGAGCGACGATCCCGAGCAACAGAGCGGCGTGTTCGAGCCCGAGCCGCCGTTCGAGCGCATCGAGCCGATCCTCGGCGCGCTCGAACGCGCGATGCGCGAGTTCGAGGCCGACGCACCGCTTCCCACGCCCGACGAGCTCGCGGCGCTCACACGCGAGGAGCAGATTCGCATGATTCGCTCGGCGCTCGGCGGCGACTCGGTGGTGCGGCGGGTGGTCGAGTCCCAGCGCGCCGTGGACGCCTTCGCCCTCCATCTGCGGGACGAGCACGACCGCGAGGTGCCGACGCAGTTCATCGCCATCCATCGCCTGCCCGACGACATGGCACGGGAACCGGATTTCGCCAACGGTGCTTCCACCTGCGGCCGGGCGCGCTACGTGCTGGTGGCGCGCCTGGAAGAACGGCCGGCGTCGTGATCGCCGCATGCGCCGCCAGCCACTGAACCCGGTCGTGACATGACCCATTGGGACGAACGCTACGCCGAAGCCGAATTCGCATACGGCACCGAGCCGAGCGCCTTTCTCGCCGCCGTCGCCTGCCGGATACCCGACGGACCGGTGCTCTGCCTGGCCGAGGGCCAGGGGCGCAACGCCGTCTTCCTGTCGCGCATCGGCCATGCGGTCACCGCCGTCGATCAGTCGGCGGTGGGGCTCGGCCGGGCCCGTGAACTGGCCACCGAGCACGGCGTCACGATCGAGTGCGTGGCCGCCGATCTCGCCCACTTCGAGATCGAGCCCGGCGCCTGGGCCGGCATCGTGTCGATCTGGGCCCACCTGCCGCCGGCGCTGCGCGGTGCGGTGAACCGCAAGGCGGTGGCGGGGCTGCGACCCGGTGGCGTGATGGTGGTCGAGGCGTACTCGCCCCGTCAACTCGAGTTCGGAACCGGCGGCCCGCGCGTTGCCGAATTGCTCGTGCCGCGCGGCGCCCTCGAACAGGAGCTGTCGGGGCTCGAATTCATTCTCGCGCAGGAGGCCGAGCGCGAGGTCGTCGAGGGCAAGTACCACCGCGGGATGGCCGCCGTGGTGCAGGTTCTGGCCCGGAGGCCCGCCGCCTGATGCCGCCCCGCATGCCGAGCATCTACGAGATCGACGTGACGCGCATCGACGGCACGAAGCAGACCCTCGCCGCCTACCGCGGCCAGGTGCTGCTCATCGTGAACGTCGCCAGCAAGTGCGGCTTCACACCGCAGTACGAGGGCCTCGAGGCGCTGTATCGCAAGCACCGCGATCGCGGCTTTTCCGTGCTCGGGTTTCCCTGCGATCAGTTCGGGCACCAGGAGCCGGGGAGCGACGAGGAGATCGCGACGTTCTGCTCCACCACGTACGACGTCACCTTCCCGCTGTTCTCCAAGATCGACGTGAATGGTCCCGACGCCCACCCGCTCTACCAACTGCTCAAGTCCGAGCAGGCGGGGGTGCTGGGCACCGAAGCCATCAAGTGGAACTTCACCAAGTTCCTCGTCGCGCGGAGCGGTCGGGTCGTGAAGCGGTACGCACCCGCCGACCCGCCGGCCAGCCTCGAGGGGGACGTGGCGGCGCAGTTGGCCACCGGCCGATAGGGTGGACCGCCGCGGCTTCCTGTTGAGCAGCGCGGCGACGGCGGCCGCCGCCGCGATGCCTCGTTCCCGATTCTGGCGGACGGTTGCCACCGCGCCGGGGCCCCTCCCCTCGCCGGCGCAGCTCGCGTGGCAGCGGGACGAACTGGCGATGTTCTGCCACTTCGGGGTCAACACGTTCACCGACCGGGAGTGGGGTGACGGCACCGAAGATCCGGCGATCTTCAACCCGACGCGATTCGACGCGGGACAGTGGGCGCGCGCGGCGCGCGCCGCCGGCTTCCGGGCCATGATCCTCACGGCCAAACATCACGACGGCTTCTGCCTCTGGCCCACCGCGACCACCAAGCATTCCGTCGCTTCGAGTCCGTGGCGCGATGGACGGGGCGACGTGGTGCGCGAGTTCGTGGATGCCTGCCGGGCCGAAGGATTGCGCCCGGGACTCTACCTGTCGCCATGGGATCGCAACAACCCCGCGTATGGCGACTCACCGCGGTACAACGATCTCTACTGCGATCAACTCTCCGAGCTGCTGACGCACTACGGCAAGATCTCCGAAGTGTGGTTCGACGGCGCCAACGGCGAGGGGCCCAACGGAAAGAAGCAGGTGTACGACTGGCCGCGGTTCTGGGGGCTGGTCCGTCGCCTGCAGCCGGACGCGGTGATGTTCTCCGACGCGGGGCCGGACGTGCGCTGGTGCGGCAATGAGCGCGGCGTGGCGGGAGATCCGAACTGGTCCACCGTCGATCCGTCCGTGGTCTCGTATCCCGGCGAGAGCGGGCCGCGCGTCACGCCAGAGTTGCAGCACGGCGATCCCGCCGGAACGGTGTGGCGCCCGGCGGAAGCGGACGTATCGATCCGGCCCGGGTGGTTCTACCACGCAGCCCAGGACGAGCACGTGCGAACGGTGGAATCGCTCGTCGACCTGTACTTCTCGTCGGTGGGACGGAACTCCAAGCTGCTGCTCAACGTGCCGCCCACGCGCGAGGGATTGCTGTACCATGTGGACGTGGAGCGCCTGGCGGCGTTCCGCGCGCGGCGTGAGGCGATGTTCGCCGCGGACCTCGCCGCCGGCTCCCGTCCGGCGTGGCGGAGCACCGGCTCCCGGACCGCGACCGCGGACATCACGCTCGACGCCCCCGCCACGGTTGCGCTGGCCCGTCTGGAGGAGCCGATCGCCCGTGGACAGGCGGTGGCGCGTTACACGTTGTACGGGTCAGACGGGGACAGGGAGACGTGGCAGCCGCTCGCGCGCGGCACGACGATCGGCTACGCCAAACTCGACCGGTTCGACCCGGTGCGGGTGCGCCGGGTGCGGCTGGTGATCGAGGATGCCGTGGAAGAGCCGGCGCCGGTGGCGGTGAAGCTCTTCGGCCCGGCGTAGGGCGCGCTCAGACCGCGCGCCCCCGCCGCGGGTCGCCAGAGGACTACTTGCTGCGAGCCCTCGCGGACTTGCTGCTCGACTTGCCCGAAGACTTGGCGGCCGGCTTGGCCGCCTTCTTCTTGGCGGACGCCTTGGCGGCCGGCGCTTCAACCGGCGCTTCCGGGGCCGCGGCCGGAGCGGCCGCCTGGTTGCCCCCGTTCTGCTGCGGACCGCGGCGCCAGTACGGCGTCGCCGGCGCGGCGCGGCGCGCGAGGAGGTCATCGTAATAGGCGACGATGCGCGTCCGGACCGATTTCTGCGTGTCGCCGGACATGGCGCGGAAGGGCGCATACCGCTGACGGTCGTCGGTCGAAACGCTGAACCACCACCAGGGTTCATTGCCCAGGGCGTGGGCCTTCTCCACCGAGCAGGTGAAGGTGCGGTCGTTGTCGACGAATTCGAATCCTTCTAGCACACCCGGTCCTTGTTGAATGCCTCTAAATGTACTCGATTTCTTCCTCCGCCGCCCGCCCCGACCATCCGAAAGTTCTGAAAGCCGCTGCCGCGCATCGGGTTATGGACACCGGCGCTTGCCGACCAGCGATGACGTGCTCCGGCCGCTCGATCGGGGGCGCCCCCCACCTCCATCCGGGCGGTGCGATTGACCTCACCGGTCCGCCGGGTGCACTCTAGTGTCGGTCAAACCGAACCGGAGGCCCGTCGTCATGTCCCGCAAGAAGGTTACCCGCCGCGAATTCGTGTCCGATGCCGGGAAGTTGGCGCTCGGCGCCATGGTTATTCCGAAGGGATTTCCCACCATCGTGCCGCGGCACGTGTTGGGCGGTCCCGGGTACATCGCTCCCAGCGACCAACTCCAGGTCGCCATCGTCGGATTCGGCGGAATGGGGTCGGTAAACGCACTCGAGCTGTCGAAGACCGAACACATCGTCGCCGTCTGCGACGTGGATCTCGCCTTCTCGGCGCGCAACGTGGCATCGAAGCTGAAGACGCGTGACGGTGCGGATCGCCCGGACGGGCAGAAGCTCAAGGCGCAGTTCGACGCCGCCGCGAAGTACACCGATTGGCGTGAGATGCTCGACAAGCAGCACGACATCGAGGGCGTGGTCGTGGCGACGCCGGATCACAACCACGCGGTGGTGGCCAACGCGGCGATGCTGGCCGGCAAGCACGTGTACGTGCAGAAGCCCCTGACGTACTCGGTGTACGAATCGCGCGTGCTGCGGGCCACCGCGGCCAAGACCGGCGTCAAGACGCAGATGGGCAACCAGGGACATTCGGGCGACGGGGCGCGACTCATCAACGAGTGGGTACAGGCCGGCGTCATCGGGACGGTGCGCGAGGCGCACGTCTGGACCAACCGTCCCTGGGGCTACTGGCCGCAGGGGATCTCGCGGCCGGCGAAGGCAACGCCCGAGCAGGCGGCGCGCTTCGGCAAGAGCTGGAATCAGGGCACGCTGGACGCGATGCTGGCCAACGAGATCGCCGGTCCCTATCCGATGCCCGAGGGTCTCAACTGGCCCATGTACCTGGGGCCGGTGGCCGAGGACATCGCGTACCATCCGATCTACCACCCGTTCAATTGGCGCGGCTGGACCGATTTCGGGGTCGGCGCCCTGGGCGACATGGGGGCGCACCTCATCGATCACCCGTACTGGGCGTTGGGCCTCACGCAGCCGACCAGCATCGAGGCCACCTCGACCCCGTGGGGAACCAGCGTGGTGCCGGCGGCGCCCGGCGAAACCGGACCGGACGGCAAGCCGGTACGGTCGCACCGCGTGCCGGTCACGTATCCGGTGGCGAAGACCGTGCATTATCACTTTCCGGCCGTGGGCGACCGCGGCCCGATCAAGCTGTTCTGGTACGATGGCGGACTCTTCCCGCCGCGCCCCGACGTGCTCCCCGACGAAGTGGAGTTGAAGAGCGACGGCGGCGGGCTGATCATCGGCGACAAGGGTGTCCTGCACTACGACACCTACGGTGAGAATCCGCGCTGCTACCCCGAATCGCTCATGGACGTGGCGCAGGCCGTGCCGCAGACGATCCCGCGCATCACGGTGAGCCACGAGCGCAACTGGGCGCTTGCCGCCAAGGGCCTGGCGAAGGAGAGTTCGCCGATCTCGTACGCCTCGCAGCTCACGGAGACGATGCTGCTGGGCGTGGTGGCTGTGCGCGCCGGCCAGGGAAAGAAGATCTACTACGACGCCGAGAACATGCAGGTGACCAACATGCCGGAATTGAACCGGTATCTGAAGCGGGACTTCCGGCCCGGTTGGGCCATCTGATACACGACTCACTCGAGGAGAAGATGAAGCGATCGATTCGCGCGGCCGGTGCCGCGGTGGCACTGACGTGGGCCGCCGCGGCGTGTGCGCCCCAAATGCAGCACGCGGGAAACGGCATGGCGCCGGCCGCCGCGCCCGCGTCCGGCGTGGCACGACCTGCTGGGCGCCACGTCCATGGACCAGTGGCGCGGCTACCGCGACGAAGTGGACACCGCCTGGCACGTGGCCGACGGCGTCCTCACCAAGGCCGGTCCGGCAAGCGACATCATCACCCGGACACCATACCGGAATTTCGAGCTCGAATTCGACTGGAAGATCAGCAAGGGCGGCAACTCCGGCGTGTTCTACCGCGCCACGGAGGAGTACGACCACGTGTACTGGAGCGGGCCGGAGTTCCAGCTCCTCGACGACGCCAACGCGCCCGACGGGAAGAACCGCCTGACCGCGGCCGGATCCGACTACGCGCTCTATCCGGCGCCGGCCGGCTTCGTGAAGCCCGCCGATGAGTGGAACACGGCCCGCATCGTGGTGAACGGCACCCACGTGGAGCACTGGTTGAACGGACACGAGATGGTGGCGTACGATCTGGGCAGCTCCGATTGGACCGACCGTGTGCAGAAGAGCAAATTCTCGGCGTGGCCCGACTACGGGAAGGCGCCGATCGGCTACATCGGCATTCAGGGGGACCACCCCGGCACCCTGTCGTTGCGCCACATGCGCATCCGGGAGCTGCCGTAGGCATGGAGAACACCATCGGTCTGGTCATCCTCATGGCGTTCCCGTTCGGGGTCGCCATCGCCGCCCTGCGGGCGGCGATCCGGTGGACGGGCGGCTGGAGAACGGCGGCCGTCCTTCCGCTGGTGGCGATTGGAGGCGACCTGTTGTTCTCGTACTACTCCGGCGTCGTCGATCCGGCCACGCACCATCTGTGGCCGTTCGAGTTGATGACGGTGACGGCGATCTGCGCGGTGTTCCTGATCGCCGCCAATTCGCTGCGCAAGGCGACCCTGCAGAAGGAGCGGCCGCCGCAGTAGGCGCCGGCATCGGCCGGCGCCCCACTCAGGGCATCAGCGGCGGATCGTCGCCGGCCGGATCGGCGATGATGCTTGGCAGGTAGTAGTCGCGCACATATTCCTGCAGCATGCGCCGCGCCGTGAATCGCTCGCCGCTGGTGCGGATGGCGTGCTTCATCCTCCGTACCCACTCCACCGGGATGCCACGAGCGTCGCGGGTGAAGTAGAGCGGCACGACCTGTTCCTCGAGCAGCCGGAACAACTGCTCGGCGTCGGCGGCGTCGGGGTCCCCGTTGTCCGGCGCGGCCGCCGGAATGCACCATCCATTGAGCCCGGTGTAGCCCTCGGCCCACCATCCGTCCTCGGTCCCGAGCTGCGGCACGCCGTTGAGCGCCGCCTTCATGCCGCTGGTCCCGCACGCTTCGAGCGGCACGCGCGGCAGGTTGAGCCACAGGTCCACCCCGTGCACCAGGCGGTGCGCCACGTGCAGCTCGTAGTCCTCGAGAAATGCGATGCGTCCCTCGAAGCGCGAGTCGCGCGTGGCGGCGTATACCTGCTGCAGCACCTGCTTGCCGTGCTGATCGGCCGGATGCGCCTTCCCGGAGAAGATCAACTGCACGGGGCGGCGGGGATCGGAGAGCAGGCGGTGCAGGCGGTCGGTGTCGCTGAGCAGCAGCGCCGCGCGCTTGTAGGTGGCGAAGCGTCGCGCGAAGCCGATCGTGAGGGCGTTGTCGCTGAGCAGGGTGCCGGCGCCCACCAGGTGGGCCGCGGCGGGGCGCTTCTCGCGCCACTGTCGCCGGGCCTCCTCACGGATGAATTCCAGCAGGTACACCTTCAGGCGGTTGTGCGTGCGCCAGAGCGCGCCGTCGTCCATGGCCAGCACCTGCTCCAGGAACGCAGGGTCGTCGAGGTGGTCGTCCCACTGCGGCCCGAACTGCGACTCGAAGCGGTCCACCATGTGATTGGCCATCCAGCTGGGCAGATGCACGCCGTTGGTGACGTGTCCGATCGGCACCTCCTCGATGCCGCGCCCGGGCCAGAGTTCGTGCCACATCTCGCGCGTCACGACGCCGTGCACCCGCGAGACGCCGTTGACCCGCCGCGCCAGGCGGATGGCGGCCACCGTCATGTGGAACTCACCGGCGTTGCCCGACGGATGATGGCCCAGGGAGAGCAGGCGTTGCGGGTCCACCCCCATGTCGGCGCAGAGCGCGCCGGCGCACGCGCTCACCTCCGCCTCCGTGAATACGTCGTGACCCGCCGGCACCGGTGTGTGCGTGGTGAACACCGTGGCGTTGCGTACGCGCGTCACGGCGTCGTCCACCGGCACGCCGTCGTGGCACAACTCCCGAAGCCGCTCGACCATCATGAACGCGGCATGGCCCTCATTGGCGTGCCATGCATCGGGGGATATGCCGACCGCCCGCAGGATGCGCACCCCGCCCACGCCGAGCAGCCACTCCTGGCGCAGCCGGTGCACGCGACCGCCGGCATACAGCGCGTGCGACAGTTCGCGATCGTCGGGTTCGTTGCCATCGAGGTCGGTGTCGAGCAGGAACAGCGGCACGCGCCCCACCTGCATCCGCCAGGCCCCCACGTTCACCGTGCGACCGGACATCTGGATGGTCGTGAGCGTGCGCCCGCCTTCGGCGTTGAGCACGCGTTCCAGCGGCGTGACCGCGGGATCGAACGGCTCGGTGGTATCCTGCTGCCACCCGTCGACTCCGACCATCTGGTCGAAGTACCCTTTGGTGTACAGGAGCCCCACGCCCACCAGCGGCACACCGAGATCCGAAGCCGCCTTGCAGTGGTCGCCGGCCAGGACGCCGAGCCCGCCGGCGTAGATCGGTACCGATGCATGGAGGCCGAACTCGGCACAGAAATAGGCGATCGTCGAGCCGGCGCGTTCGCCCGCGACGCCCGCGAACCAGGTGTCGGTGGCTTCCGCGTCGTGGCGAGCCTTCTCGCGCACGGCGTCGTACAGGCGGAGGAAGGCGGGATCGGCCGCGCACTCCTCGAGCCGTCCGGGCGGTGCCTGCTGCAGCACCGCAATCGGATTGTGACGGGTCCGATGCCAGAGCACGGGGTCGATCGCCCGGAAGAGCACGCGCGCGTTGCGGCTCCAACTCCAGGAAAGGTTCGTGGCGATCGCGGATAGACCGCCGATGCGGTCGGGAAGCGTGGGAAGCGGAATGCCGGGTGGGTTCATGCGTGGTCGTTGGAGTTCACGCACCGTCGACGGGTGCGATGTGTTCACCACAACATAAAGGGTAACGAACGTACGCGTTCAAGTGCGCAATTCTGGCGTTCGCCCGCCGAATGGGTTAACGATTGAAGCATGGATAAGGCGAACCCGGCAAGACGACGGGGTCGCGTCACCCCGGCGAAGATCCCCAGACTGGTGATCGAGGAGGTCCGGCCCGCCGTCGATGGCGGCCGGTACGCGGTGAAGCGCATCGTTGGAGATTCGCTGACCGTCGACGCGACCGTATACAAGGACGGCCACGACCTCGTCGCGGCCCGCATCCGATACCGAGCCCGGGGGAGCGCCGCTGGCAGACGTCGCCCATGACGTACGAACGGGACTTCGACCGATGCCGGGGATCGTTCGGGGTGGATCGACTGGGCCGATGGACGTTCACGGTGGACGCGTGGACCGATCGCTTCGAGACGTGGCGCATGGACCTCCGCAAGAAGGCCGATGCGAAGGTGGACGTGGCGCTCGACCTGCTCACGGGCGCCCAGCTCGTGGATGAGGCGGCCGCCGCAGCGCGCGGGCGGGACGCGGCCAAGCTGCAGCACCGCGCGCAGACACTCCGCGATCCGGCCGTCGCCATCGCCGAACGTGTCGGCGCGGCTCTGAGCGCCGAACTCGATGCCCTCGTGCAGCGCCACCTGCCGCCGGCGGATCTGGCCAGCGCTCTCGCCGAGTACCCGGTGGACGTGGACCGGGAGCGCGCGGCGTTCGCGGCGTGGTACGAGATGTTCCCGCGGTCGCAGAGTCCCAAGCCGCACACGTACGGCACCTTTGCCGACACCGAACGGCAGCTCCCACGGCTGGCCGACCTCGGCTTCGACGTCGTGTACCTGCCCCCCATCCATCCCATCGGCACGACCAACCGCAAGGGACGCAACAACGCCCTCATCGCCGGTCCCGACGACGTCGGCAGTCCATGGGCGATCGGCGGCGAAGCCGGCGGACATACCGCGGTCGATCCCCGGCTCGGCACACTGGCGGATTTCGAGCATCTGGTGCGCTCGGCCCGCTCGCTGGGCCTCGAGATCGCGCTGGACTACGCGCTGCAGTGCTCGCCCGACCATCCCTGGCTCCGCGATCATCCGGACTGGTTCTTCATCCAGCCCGACGGCTCGATCAGGCACGCCGAGAATCCGCCCAAGACGTACGAAGACATCTACCCGCCCAACTTCTGGTGCGAGGACCGCCAAGCGCTCTGGGACGCGTGCCGCGACATCTTCCGGTTCTGGATCGAGCGCGGCGTGCGCATCTTCCGCGTCGACAACCCGCACACGAAGCCCTATGCGTTCTGGGCCTGGGTGCTCGGCGAGATCCGTCGCGATCATCCGGACGTGATCTTCCTGGCCGAAGCGTTCACCCGGCCGGCGCGCATGAAGGGGCTGGCCAAGCTCGGATTCTCGCAGTCGTACACGTACTTCACGTGGCGCAACACCGCATGGGAATTGCGCGAGTACCTGAACGAACTGGCGCACACCGAGATGGTCGAGTACTTCCGCCCGAACTTCTTCGCCAACACGCCCGACATCCTGCACGAGTACCTCCAGGCGGGGGGGCGCCCGGCGTTCCGCGCGCGGCTGCTGCTGGCGGCCACGCTCTCGCCGACGTACGGCATCTACTCCGGTTTCGAGTTGTGCGAGAACGTGCCGCGCGAGGAGGGCAGCGAGGAATACCAGCACTCGGAGAAGTACGAACTCCGCCCTCGGCAGTGGGACGCCCCGGGCAACCTCGACGCCGATCTTCGCGCGATCAACCGGATCCGGCGGGAGAATCCGGCGCTCCGCCGGCTCCGCAACGTGCGCTTCCACGACAGCGAGGACGACGCGGTGCTCTTCTACCACAAGGCGGCGCCGGGCAATGACCTGCTCGTGGCGGTGAATCTCGATCCGCACCACGTGCGGGAGACCATGGTGCACGTGCCATTGGTCGACCTCGGCCTCAGGGACGACCAGCCGTTCGAGGTGGAGGACCTGCTCACCGGGACGCGGTACACGTGGCAGGGTTCGCGCAACTACGTGCGCCTCGACCCGGCGGAGCGCCCGGGCCACCTGCTGCGCGTGATTCACACCCCGGAGTCTGCCTGATGAAGCGCGATCCCCTGTGGTACCGCGACGCGATCATCTACCAGGTGCACGTGCGCGCGTACAAGGACAGCGACGGAAATGGCGTGGGCGATTTTCGCGGGCTCACCCAGCAGCTCGACTACGTCCGCGATCTGGGCGTCACGGCCATCTGGCTGCAGCCGTTCTACCCGTCGCCCCTGCGGGACGACGGGTACGACATCGCCGACTACACCGATGTCAACCCGATCTACGGCACGCTCGGCGACTTCAAGCTCTTCCTGCGCGAAGCACACCGCCGCGACATCCGGGTGATCACGGAGTTGGTGCTGAATCACACCTCCGACGCCCACGCGTGGTTCCAGCGAGCCCGCCACGCCAAGCCGGGAAGCCGCGAGCGCGACTTCTACGTGTGGAGCGACACGGCCGAGGAATTCTCCGAAGCACGGGTGATCTTCAAGGACTTCGAGCCGTCCAACTGGACCTGGGACCCGGTGGCGGGGGCGTATTACTGGCACCGGTTCTACGCCCACCAGCCCGACCTCAACTTCCGCAACCCCGCGGTGCGCCGCGCCATGTTCGAGGTGCTCGACTTCTGGCTCGGCATGGGCGTGGATGGACTCCGGCTGGACGCCGTGCCCTACCTGTACGAGGAAGAGGGCACGACGTGCGAGAATCTGCCCGAGACGCACGCCTTCCTGCGCGACCTGCGGCGGCACGTGGACGCCAACTTCCACGACCGGATGCTGCTGGCCGAGGCCAACCAGTGGCCCGAGGACGCGGTGGCGTACTTCGGCGACGGCGACGAGTGCCACATGGCGTTCCACTTTCCGGTGATGCCGCGATTGTTCATGGCGCTGCACATGGAAGACCGGTTTCCGGTGGTGGACATCATGCAGCAGACGCCGGAGCCTCCCGATGGCGGCCAGTGGGCGCTCTTCCTGCGCAACCACGACGAGCTGACGCTCGAGATGGTGACCGACGAGGACCGCGACTACATGTACCGGGCCTACGCGCAGGACCCACGCATGCGCGTCAACGTCGGGATCCGGCGGCGCCTGGCGCCCCTGCTGGGACAACGACCGCCGCCGCATCGAACTCATGAACGCGCTGCTGTTCTCCCTGCCGGGCACGCCGATCATCTACTACGGCGACGAGATCGGGATGGGGGACAACATCTATCTCGGCGATCGCAACGGCGTACGCACGCCGATGCAGTGGAGTTCCGACCGGAACGCCGGCTTCTCGCGCGCCAACCCGCAGCAGCTCTATTCGCCGGTGGTGATCGACCCCGAATACCACTTCGAGGCGTGGAACGTGGAGGCCCAACAGGCCAATCCCCATTCCGAATTGTGGTGGATGAAGCGGTTGATCGCGCTCCGCAAGCAGCTCGAAGGCTTCGGCCGGGGCACGATCGAATTCCTGCAGCCCGACAACCGGCGCGTGCTCGTATTCCTCCGGCGGTACGAGGAGCAGATCGTGCTCGTGGTGGCCAACCTGTCGCGCTACGTGCAGTGCGTGGAACTCGAGCTGGCGGAATTCAACGGGCTGGTCCCGGTGGAAGCGTTCGGGCGCACGCACGTTCCCGCCGATCGGCGAACTGCCGTACTTCCTGACGCTCGGGCCACACGGCTTCTACTGGTTCTCGCTCACGCCGCGGCGCGTCGCCGCCCCCGAACGCACGCACCCGCGGATCGACGTGGAGGGTGGCTGGGAGCAGCTGTTCGAGGAGGATCCGGTGCGCGCGCTGGAGCGGATCCTGCCCGACTATCTCGTCGCGCGACGCTGGTTCGGGAGCAAGGCGCGGGTCGATCAGAGACGGTCGAGGTGGTGGAGCACATCCCGTTCCCCTACGACGACACGACGGCGATGATCGCCTTCATACAGTGCACGTACACCGAGGGCGAAGCGGAGCGTATCTGCTCCCGCTCGCGTTCGCCACCGACGCGCGGCGGCACGCGGTGATCGGACGCGGCGCCGCACGCCGTGATCGCCGACCTGTACGTCGCCACGGCCGACGACTCGCCCGGGGAGGGCATCCTGTTCGACGCCCTGGCCGACGACCGGTTCGCGGAGGCGCTGCTCGAGTCCGCCTCGAGCCGCCGCAGCTGTCGCGGCCAGCACGGCAATCTCACCGCCTCGCGCACCCGGAAGTTCAACGCGCTCATGGCGTCGGACGAGCCGTTGTCGCCACAACCCATCCGCTCGGAGCAGAGCAACACGTCGGTGGTGTTCGGCGACCGGCTCATCCTGCAAGCTGTTCCGGAAGGTCGAGGAGGGCACGAACCCGGACGTCGAGGTGGAGCGCTTCCTCACCGAACAGGCGAAGTTCCCGCACACGCCGGACGTCGCGGCGGTATCGAGTACAAGGCCCACGGACGCGCCAGCGCCGTGATCGGCTTCCTGCAGCAACTCGTGCCGAACGAAGGGGATGCCTGGACCTACACCATCGACGCGATCGGCCGCTACTTCGAGGACATCCTGACGCACCCCGAGCGCCCCTCGCTCACCGCGCCCACCGACGTGCACCCGCTGGACCTGCGGCCGCCGCGCCACCACCGCCGCTCGACACCCTGCTGCACGAATACCTGCAGCGGGCCCGCCTGCTGGGCCACCGCACGGCCGAACTGCACATGGCGCTGGCCAGCCGCGACGATCTGCCCGACTTCGCGCCCGAGCCGTTCACCACGTACTACCAGCGCGAACTGTACCAGGGTGGCCGAACCCTGGCCCGGCAGGTGCTCACCCGCCTGCGCAAGCACGTCCGCGACCTGCCCGGCGAGGACGAACGCGCCAGCGCCCGGACGCTGCTCAAGGCCGAGGACGAGCTGCTCGCCCGCCTCAAGGCGGTGGTGGACCACAAGCTCACGGGCCGCCGCATCCGCTGCCACGGCGACTACCATCTGGGCCAGGTGCTCTACACGGGCCGCGACTTCGTGATCATCGACTTCGAGGGCGAGCCCGCGCGATCGATGAGTGAACGGCGCTTCAAACGGTCGCCACTGCGCGACGTGGCCGGCATGCTCCGGTCGTTCGACTACGCCGCATCGTATGCCCTGCACGCGGGCCGCGTACGCGTCGAGGACGTCCCACTGCTGCAGCCGGCAGCCGACCTCTGGGTGTTGTGGGTGCAGGCGGCGTTCGTCTCCGAATATCTGGACACCGTCGCGCCGGCCGGCCTCCTGCCCCGGGCCGAGGCCGACCTGCGCGTGCTGCTCGATTTCTCCCTGCTCGACAAGGCCGTCTACGAACTCGGGTACGAGTTGAACAACCGGCCCGGCTGGGTGCACGTCCCGCTCGAGGGCATCCTTCGGCTGCTGGCCGCCAACACCCGGCCGCATGACGCCGCCGCGTACGACCGGGGCCGGCCGCTGATGCGCGTCTGGCCCGGCGACCCCTACCCGTTCGGCGCCACCTGGGACGGCCGCGGCGTCAACGTCGCCATCTTCTCGGAGCACGCCGAGCGGATCGAGCTCTGCCTCTTTGACGCCCCCGAGGACGCCACCGAGAGCGCGCGCATCCTGTTGCCCGAGCGGATGAACAACATCTGGCACGGGTACTTTCCCGACCTCCGCCCGGGCCAGCTCTACGGCTTCCGCGTGCACGGGCCGTACGATCCCGAGCACGGCCACCGGTTCAATCCGGCCAAGCTGCTGCTCGACCCGTACGCGCGCGCCATCAGCGGCACCGTGCACTGGGACGATTCGCTGTTCGGATACACCATCGGCGGCGCCGGTGCCGACCTCGTCGCCGACCCGCGTGACAGCGCCGGCAGCCTGCCCAAGTGCGTGGTCGTCGAGACGGCCTTCTCGTGGGGCGACGACCGGCCCCCGCGCACCCCGTGGAACCGCACCCTCATCTACGAGTGCCACGTGAAGGGCATGACGGCGCTTCATCCCGCCATCTCGCCATCGGAACGCGGGACCTACGGGGCGCTCACGTCGGAGCCGATTCTCGACCATCTGCATTCGCTCGGCGTCACGGCCGTGGAGTTGCTGCCGGTGCACCACGCACTCACGGAGAAGGAGCTGGACCACCGCGGGCTGGTGAATTACTGGGGGTACAACACGATCGGGTACTTCGCTCCCGACTCGCGATACGCCACCGGCGCCCTCGGCCAGCAGGTGACCGAGTTCAAGACGATGGTGAAGAGCCTGCACTCCGCGGGACTCGAAGTGATTCTCGACGTCGTCTACAACCACACCGGCGAGGGCAACGAGCTCGGGCCGACCGTGAGCTTCCGCGGCATCGACAACAAGTCGTACTACCGGCTCTCCCCCGACCGCCCGCGCTACTACGTGGACTTCACCGGCTGCGGCAACAGCTTCAACACGCTCAACGCCCGCGCCATGCAGCTGATGATGGACAGTCTGCGCTACTGGGTGAAGGAGATGCACGTCGACGGCTTCCGGTTCGACCTCGCGCCGGCCCTCGCGCGATCGCTGCACGCCGTCGATCGACTGGCCTGGTTCTTCGACATCATCCAGCAGGATCCGGTGCTGTCGCGGGTGAAGCTGATCGCCGAGCCGTGGGACGTGGGCGAGGGCGGCTACCAGGTGGGCAACTTCCCCACCGGGTGGACCGAATGGAACGGGCGGTACCGCGATACCGTGCGCCGCTTCTGGCGCGGCGAGGCGGCGCAACTGCCCGATCTCGCGTACCGGCTCTCGGGCAGCAGCGACCTGTACGATCCGGGCGGACGCAGCCCGTACGCGGGGATCAACTTCGTCACGTGCCACGACGGCTTCACGCTGCGCGACCTGGTGACCTACGAGGAGAAGCACAACGAGGCCAACGGCGAGCACAACCACGACGGCACGAACGAGAACTACAGCCGCAACTGGGGGGCCGAGGGCCCCACCCAGGTGCCGGAGATCGTGCGGCTGCGCGACCGCATGATGCGCAACTTCCTGGCGACGATCGCGTTCTCGCAGGGCGTGCCGATGATCTCGCACGGCGACGAGATCGGCCGTTCGCAGCGCGGCAACAACAACGCCTACTGCCAGGACAACGAACTGGCGTGGATGGACTGGGATCTCGACGAGGAGGGGCGCGCACTGCTCGCCTTCACGCGCGACGTGATCGCCATTCGCCACGCCAATCCCGTGCTGCGGCGCCGGAGCTTCTTCCGGGGAACCACGGCGGGGCGCGACGGGCGCCCGGACGTCGCGTGGCTGCGCCCCGACGGCGAGGATATGCGGCACGACGATTGGAAGCCGGCCGCCGGCCGCGTGCTCGGAATGCTCCTGCACGGCGAGGCCACCGACGAGGTGGACGAGCGGGGCCGGCGCATCGAGGGCGACACCCTCCTGCTCCTCGTGAACGGCGGCGGCAAGTCGCGTCGGTTCACCCTTCCCAAACTCGGCCCGGGGATCTGGCACGAACTGGTGAACACGGCGCGGCCCGGCCACCGCCGCGTGGGCGAGGGCGTCCTGCTGGTGCGCCATTCGCTGATCCTCCTGAGCCACCACGTGCCCCGGAGCGGAACGCGATGACCACTTTCCCCCGCATGATCGGCGACGTCGACCTGTATCTGTTCAACGAGGGCACGCACCGCCGCCTGTGGGACGTGCTCGGGGCGCACACGCGCACGCTCGACGGCGTGCGCGGCACCGCGTTCGCGGTGTGGGCGCCCAACGCCGAGCGGGTGAGCGTGGTGGGCGACTTCTGCGAGTGGAACGGCGACCGGCACGTGATGCGGCCCATTGAATCGTCGGGCATCCACGAGATCTTCGTGCCGGGCGTCGAACCCGGCGCCCTGTACAAGTACGAGATCCGGACGCGCGAGGGCCACCTGCTGCTCAAGACCGACCCGATGGCGCAGGCCTTCGAACTGCCGCCGGGCACGGCCTCACGGGTCTATCGAATCCACGTTCACCTGGGACGACGGCGCCTGGATGAGCGCCCGCCGGCACGCGGCGCACGCCCGCGCTCCGATGCACACCTACGAGGTGCATCTCGGTTCGTGGCGCCGCATGCCCGAGGACGGCAACCGCTGGCTGAGCTACCGTGAACTCGCGCCCAGGCTCGTGGAGCACGCCCAGCGGTTCGGGTTCACACACCTGGAGTTGATGCCGGTGGCCGAGCACCCGTTCACGGGCTCCTGGGGCTACCAGGTGACCGGCTATTACGCGCCCACGGCGCGCTACGGCGCACCCGACGACTTTCGCTTCTTCGTGGACTACTGCCACCGCCACGGCATCGGCGTGATCGTCGACTGGGTGCCCGCCCATTTCCCAAGGACGCCTTCGCGCTGGCGCGCTTCGACGGTACGGCGCTCTACGAACACGTCGATCCACGGCTCGGCGAGCACCCGGACTGGGGAACGCTCGTCTTCAACTTCGGCCGCCACGAAGTTCGCAACTTCCTCGTCGCCAACGCCCTCTACTGGCTCGACGAATTCCACGTGGACGGCCTGCGCGTGGACGCCGTCGCGTCGATGCTCTACCTGGACTACAGCCGGCAGCCGGGCGAGTGGGTGCCCAACGTCCACGGCGGGCGCGAGAACCTCGAGGCCATCGACTTCCTGCGCGCGATGAACGATGCGGTGCGCGAGAAGTACCCCGGCTGCCTGACGATCGCCGAGGAGAGCACGGCGTGGCCCGGCGTCACCCGCAGCACCGCCGAGGGCGGATTGGGGTTCAGCTTCAAGTGGAACATGGGCTGGATGCACGACACGCTGGAGTACCTGCGCCACGACCCCGTGCACCGCCGGTTTCACCAGGACGAACTCAGCTTCGCGATGGTGTACGAGTACTCCGAGCGATTCGTGATGCCGCTGTCGCACGACGAGGTCGTGCACGGCAAGGGCTCGCTGTACAACAAGATGCCCGGCGACCCGTGGCAGAAGCTGGCCAACCTGCGACTCCTGCTGGCCTACCAGTGCACGCGTCCCGGCAAGCAGCTCGTGTTCATGGGCACCGAGCTGGCCCAGGAGCGGGAGTGGAACCACGACACCAGCCTCGACTGGCATCTGGCCGACGATCCGGATCGCGCCGCCTTCGGCCGGTTCCTGGCGCGGCTCGGGCATCTGTACGCCGATACACCGGCCCTCTGGCAGCGCGATCCCGATCCGGAAGGGTTCGCCTGGATCGACGCCGCGGATCGTGAGAATTCGGTATTCGCGTTCGTTCGCCTGAACGGCGACGATCACCGCGTGATCGTGCTCAACTGCACGCCGGTCCCGCGCCACGACTACCGCATCGGCGCGCCCGTGGCGGGACGCTATCGCGTGGAGCTCAACAGTGACGCCGGAGACTTCGGGGGAAGCGGCGCCGGTTCGTTCGAGCCGGTCGAGACCGAACCGACCCCCTGCCATGGCCGTGCGCAGTCGATGCGGCTGGTACTACCCCCGCTCGGCGTGCTGATTCTGGCCCCGGCGCCCTAGCGTGGCCGAACCCTCGGCCCTCGAAGCGCTCGCCCGCCGCATGGGCGTGCTCGACGCGTACCGCGACATTCACGGAACCGAACGCCTCACCACCGACGACACCCGCGCCGCACTGCTGCGCGCCATGGGCCTGCCGGTGGACCATGAGGCCGACGCCCGACGTGAACTGGCCCGACTCGACACCGAGCGCGCGGACCAACTGCTCGAGCCGGTGGCGGTCGTCCACGCGCACGCCTGGCAGCTGCCGCCGCTTCCCGTCGCCGAGGGAACCGAGTGGACGGCGGAACTGGCGCTCGAAGACGGCTCGCACCACACGATGCACGGCGTGACGTCGGCCTCCGCCGTACCGCCGACGAGTCCCGCACCGCTGCCGCTGGGGTATCACGATCTGCGCGTGTCAGCCAACGAGAGGGGACGCGCCCGCGAAGCCCGCCAGCTATTGATCGTCGCACCCGCGCAATGCACGACCGTCGAGCAGCGGCTCGGCGGGCGCCGCGCCGTGGGCGTCCTCGCCAACCTCTACTCCGTGCGAAGCGCCCACAACTGGGGATGCGGTGACGTGGGCGATCTCCGGCAGCTGGCCGGTTGGGTGGCGCAGGCGGGCGGGGCGTTCGTGGGCATCAACCCGCTGCACGCGCTGGAGAACCACGGAACGGCGGTGAGTCCCTACTCGCCGGTGAGCCGGCTGTTCGGCAATCCCATCTACCTCGACGTGGCCGCGCTGCCGGAAGTAGCCGAATCGCCGGAGGCAGCGGCGCTGCTCGCCGACGCCGACTTCACCGCCGCCCGCGACGCATTGCGCGCCCAGCCCCTCGTGGACTACGAAGGCGTGATGCGGCTCAAGCGCCGCGTGCTGGAACCGCTGCACCGTGCCTTCGCGCGCCTGCACCGCGATCGGGATACGCCGCGTGGGCGAGCCTACCGGCGGTACCGGGAGGCGCAGGGCGAGACCCTCGATCGCTTTGCCGTGTTCTGCGCCCTCGCCGAATACCTGTCCGGCGCGGACGGCGACGAGACGGGATTCGATTGGCACACGTGGCCGGCCCCGTTGCGCGACCCCGGCTCCCCCGCCGTGGCGGAGTTCGCGCGTGCGCACGACGCATCGGTGGACTTCCACCGCTATCTGCAGTTCGCGCTCGATGCGCAGCTCGCCTCGGCGGGCGATGGACTGGCCCTTGGCGTGTACCGCGACCTGGCCGTGGGATCGGCCCCGGACGGATGCGATACGTGGGCCTGGCCGTCGCTGTTCGCGCAGGGCGCCACCGTCGGCGCGCCTCCCGACGATTTCGCCGCCGGCGGGCAGAACTGGGGGCTGCCGCCCATCGCGCCGCGCGCACTGCGCGAGGACCGATACCACTACTGGATCCGACTCCTGCGCGCCGCATTCGCGCACGGAGGCGCCCTGCGCATCGACCATGTGATGGGACTGTTCCGTCAGTACTGGGTGCCCGCCGGCATGTCGGCGCAGCAGGGCGCCTACGTCCGGTATCCCGCCGAGGAGTTGCTGCACATCACCGCGCTGGAGAGCCATCGCCACAACGCGGTGGTGGTCGGAGAGAATCTGGGCACCGTGCCGCCGGAAGTGGGGCCGGCCCTCGACGAA
This sequence comes from uncultured Gemmatimonadaceae bacterium, assembly GCA_963822945.1. GTDB lineage: Bacteria > Gemmatimonadota > Gemmatimonadetes > Gemmatimonadales > Gemmatimonadaceae > JAGWRI01. The sequence goes on from CAWGJO010000020.1 coordinate 371,767, forward strand.
CACGGCATCCTGTCGTCGGCGGTCGTGTACTTCGAGCGCGACGCGAGCGGCGGATTCCTGCCCGCGGCAGGGTATCCGGCGCATTCGCTGGTGAGCGTCGGCACGCACGATCACGTGCCGCTGGCTGGATTCCTCAGCGGGCGCGACCTCGAGATCCATCGGAGCCTGGGGTTCCTGGCCGGCGACGAGACGCATGCACGCGCCGTCGCGGAGCGCGACCATGCGCGCCAGGCCCTCCTGGAGCGACTCGAAGCCGAGGGTGTGGCGCCAGCCGGGCATGCCGGGAATGCCGACGTCGTGACCGCCGCCCACGCGTTTCTGGGACGCACGCCGGCGACGATGGTGGGCGTGGCGCTGGACGATCTGGGACTGGAGACGGATCCCGTGAACGTGCCCGGCACCAACAACGCGCACTATCCGAATTGGCGGCGCAAGATGCGGCGATCGCTCGACGAGATCGAGACGCCCGAAGCCGCCGACTCGTTGCGCGCCGCGCGCGGAACGCCCGCGCCTAGAACGCCACCATCTGCGTGACCTTCACGATCAGGCTCTCGCCGGGCAGGCCGGAACTGAGCGCGGGATCGATGGTGGCGAAGGGACCGGGCGCGCGGCCATCGGGCGTGAGGAAGCGCTGCTCGTTGAACACGATGAACAGGTCGCTCAACGGGTGGTGGATCACGTTGAAGCGGACGTTGGCGTTCAGGCGGTGCGAGCCCGCGTCGTACTGCGAGAGCGCGTCGAGAAATTGCGTGGTCGAAAACGAATAGTTCCCGCGGAACGTCACCAGGTCGGCCACGAAGTGAGTGGGGCCGGCCACCTGTAGATGCGCGTCGGTACGCTGGCCGCCGAGCTCTAGCTTGAGATGGTACGACGGACGCAGCGTCACGGTACCGCTCACCGTGCGTTGGCGCCCGTTCCAGAGCCCGCCGGCGATGCCGCTGAAACTGAGCGAGAGCGCCCGGCTCGGGTCGGTCTGGCCCTTCAACTGCCATTCGGTCCACGCATAGCCGCCCGCCGGAAGCGAATCGATGGTCGGATTGATGGTGAACCCCGAGGTGAGCCGTTCGAACCGTGGATTCACCGACAGTTCGACGTACCCGCCGTCGTTGAGGAAGAAGGTGTAGCCGGAGTGCAGGTTCTTGGCGAGGATGTGTCCCTGCAGGTCCTCGTAGTAGCTCCACGTGACGTGTGGGTGCATTTCCCGCACGCCGTGCGCGGCCAGCCACCGCGTCCGCGGCCGGAGGCCGGTTTCCAGGATCCATTTGCGGTCGTTGGTGCGGCGATAGTAGCCGAGATCGTCGCGGAACCCGTCGCCGATCTGCATCAGGCCCGCCTTGAGATGCGCCTGATCGCCGTCGTAGTTGACCGTCGACCGCGCCGCATACTGCCCGCCGTGGACGCCCGGCGTCGCGGTGCCGACCAGGTACGAGTTCCAGTCCACGGCGCCCAGGAACCGGAAGTTCGCATCGCCGCCGAATACTCGGTTCCAGCTGTGCGTGGAGTCCTGCGACTGCCGGTTCATGAGAATGACGCCGACGTCCGATCCCTCGTAGAGATCGCGCCGGAGCCGCAGCACCCCGTACGACGTGGCGGGGGTGGTCGCGGTGGCCGACGTGGTCATGGCGAGCGCGCCGACGTCCAGTCCGGCCGCCGACCCGGTGAGGCGCAACCCGCCCGGCACGCTGATCGTGCGGCCGTCGGGGGTGAGGCCGATGCGCCGGCTGAAGAAGAGCACGAGGTCCTCGTCCGACGTGACCGGCGTGGACACCCGGTTGTTGCGGGCCGCGTCACCGACGTAGAAGGTGCCGGAATTCTCGAGGAAGAACTCGCGCTTCTCGGGAAAGAACTGGCTGAACTGGGTGAGGTTCACCTGCTGCTCGTCGGCCTCGGCCTGGGCGAAATCGGGATTCACCGTTCCGTCCAGCGTCAGATGCGACGTGATGCCGTACTTGAGGTCCACCCCCACGTCGCCCGTGCGGTCGAACGTCCGGCCGCCCGTCTCGCGCACCGTGCGCGCGGCGACGTACGGCTTCACGCGCAGGTCGCGCGTGGCGTGCGCCGTGGACAGGCCGTCGAGTTCGCCGGCCAGCGACACGCGCGTGAGCCCGTACGATCGGGGCACCGGCGCCCAGAAGTCGATCTCGTTCTTGCGCCGGATGCGGCGGCTGAAGTTGATGCCCCACCGCTGCGGCCCCGTGGTAGCGAAGCGGATGGCCGTGAAGGGTATCGCGATCTCGGCGGTCCACCCGTCGGCCACGCGGCGCGTCTTCACACGCCAGACCGCATCCCAACTGGTGTTGACCTCGCGCCCCTCGTTGGCCACCTGGCGGTCGGCCTTGGCGCCGGCCACGTTCGTGATGAAGATGTAACCGTTGCGCTGGTCGTCGAAGGTGTCGAGCAGCACTTCGAAGTCGTCCTGGCCCGTCTCGTCGAAGTCCTTGCGGATGTCGTTCACGATCAGCCCCGAGGGATCGCGATCGTGCATGTACGCGGCGATGTAGATGTTGTCGGCGTCGTAGGCAACGCGGACTTCCGTGCGTTCGGTGGCCGGCTGTCCCTCGTGCGGCTCCGACTGCACAAACCCGGACGCCACGCGCGCCCGGCTCCAGACGGCGTCGTCCAGACGACCGTCGATCACCGGCGCCTGGGCCGCGCTCACGGCCACCACGGCGCGTGGGGCGGGATCGGCGGGGACCGCAGTGTCGCGCACGGTGGCCGGGCGCGGAACGGTGGACAACATGACGGTGAACGTCGCGGCGGCGGCGATGGCGAGCATGGGGCAGTGGCGAATGGGAGAACCGGCGAGGCAGGCGCACGGGACAGGGAGGCCGCGGCGTGGCCGGTGAGCCAAATTAACAAGGGGTCCCGGGCAATCGCGAGTCGCCCGCCGAAGCCAGCATCCCCGATGCTCCCCGCGTACTACGTGACATGACTCCCCGTCCGCGATCCCGCCGGCGCGCGCGCCCCACCCTGGGCCAGTGGGCGATGCTCGCCATTCTGGTGTTCCTGGTGGTCGTGGTGAAGTTGCAGGACACGACGCACGCGGTGATCGTGGCCCGGCACACCACGGCGCTCTGGGTGTCGGTGCTCGGCGCACTGGCGGGCGTGATCATACTGCGGTCGGGCTGGGCCGCCAGCACGCTGCGCTCCGAGAAGCAGCTCGAGTTCGGCACCCTGCAGAACAACTATTACCAGCCGCGCCGAGAGCTGCTGGTGCAGGGGGGCGCGGTGGTGGGCGGTCTGGCCGGCGCGCTCTGGTGGGGCGTGCAGTCGTGGGTCCTGTTGTTCGCGGGCATGCGACGGCAGCAGGCCACGCGCGGGCTGTGGGACTTCGAAGTGTCGGTGCTGGTGGGGGCGCTTGCGTGGGGCGTGGTGGGCGCCACATTGGGCCACGTCACCGGCCACCTGTGGGAACAGTGGCATCGAAAGCGGCGGAGGAAGAGACGATGACTGACCGTAAACTGCGCGAATTTCTGGCCGGCATGCTCGACTGGCAGCAGGCGCACGCCAGCTTCGACAGCGCGATTGCCGGTTTGCCGGCCGCGCTCCGCGGCAAACGCCCCGCCGGCGCGCCGCATTCGGTGTGGGAACTGGTGGAGCACATCCGCCTGGCGCAACGCGACATCCTGGACTTCTGCGTCAATCCGGAGTACGAAGAGCAGAATTGGCCCGCGGACTACTGGCCGGAAACGCCGGCCCCGTCCTCGGCCAGGGCGTGGAACGCGAGCATCTCCGGGTACCACGCGGACCTCGCGGAGCTGCAGCGCCTGGTGCGCGACCCCGAGTTCGACCTGTGGGCCACGGTGCCGTGGGGAAACGGGCAGACGCACATCCGGGAAATCGTGCTCGTGTTCGACCACGCGGCGTACCACGTGGGGCAGATCGTGCTCGTGAGGCGTCTGCTCGAGGCCTGGAAATAGCCTTCCGGCGGGCCGCGGCTGGTGAGCCGTGCGTCCCATCGTCATCTTCCGCGCATGTCGATGCGCACCTTCCGCCGCTCCGCGGCCTGTCTCGCGCTGGCCGCCCTCGGCGCCGCGCCCACCGTCCTCGCCCAGCAACCGGCCGCCGATGGCCGGATCTGCGACCGCCCTATCGTTCCCTGGCTCCTGATCGGGCCGTTCCCCGCGGATACCGGGGCCATGCGCCTGGACAAGCAGGACGTCGGCGACCCGGCCGCGCTCCAGGCCCGCGCTGGTGAACGCGCAGCCGGCCACGTCTGGCAGCCGGTGGCCATGGACGAACTCGGCCAGTTCGACTTCTTCAAGGCCTTTCCGGCCACGACGCTCGACAACATGGCGGCCTACGCCGAAACGTATCTGGCGAGCCCCGGCGACCGCACGGTCCGCATCGGCGTGGAGAGCGACGACGATGTGATCGTGTGGCTCAACGGCGCCGTGCTGGAGCACCACGACGTGGCGCGCGGAGTGGGCACGGCCACCGACACGCTCACCCTGCACCTGCACCGTGGCGTGAACCGCCTGGTGTACAAGGTGGTGAATCGCGGCGGCGGCATGGGCATGGGCGCGCGTTTCCTGTCCGACAGTCCGGACCCGGTGGGTGACATCGTCGCGTCGGACTCCCCCGATGTGGCAACGCCCGCCGCGGCGACGGCCTCGCGCTTCCGCGTGGGTCCCGTGGCCGCGCCGAGCATGGCGCGGCTGGTGGACGACGGCGGCCACGCCTCGCTCACCGTGCCGCTGCTCGTCTGCGCGGAGCGCGGCGCCGCAGCGGAGGCGGAGGGCGTGTTCGCACTTGGCGGCACGAGCACGCGCGCGTTGATCGCGGCGGGCGGCTCGCACCCCGCCGTCACGCTCGTCGCCCCGTGGGGCGACCTGGTGCGCGGCGCGCTCGATGGCGGGGCCCGCGTGTCGGCGGCCGTGTTCGCGCCCGACTCCGTGGGCGACGTGACGAACGCGCCGGCGGACCGGCGCGGCAGCGCCGAAGTCCCCGTGTCGCCGGCCGCCCTGCTCGGTATGTTGGCCCGTCCGATCCAGGTGGGTCTCTGGAAGCAGGCCGCCCTGCCCACGAGCGCGCCCCTCACATCCGCCGACTGGGCGCCCCTCGACACGGTGCTCGCCGACTCGAGCGCCCGCCGCCACCTGGCGGCCATCGGCTTCGCCATGACGGTACCCGCCGAGTTGGGCGGCCTCACGCTGCAGCTCCACGCCGGCGAGTTCCTGCCGCAGGCGACGTTCACCGTGAACGGCATGCCGGTGCTGGCCGATACGCTGGGCCGCATCACGCTCTGCGCCCCATGCACGGCGGGAAGCGGCGTGCAGTTCGTGCTCCATCCCAACGGCGCGTACTGGTGGGACCCGCCGGTGCTGCGCGTGGCGGACCTGGGCTGGCACGAGATCCACGACGGCGCGCAGTGGGCGCGGTTCTTCACGCGCGACAGCACGCTGCCCGTGCCGGGCGACAGCGTGGCGCGCGCCCTCGCCGCCGCGGCGCTCGCGCCCGACAAGGCGCAGTACCACGGCATCATCGGACACTGGACCCAGTTGCTGGCGCCGGCGGTGGCCAAGGTTCGTCGCGATACCATCGACGTGGTGGGCAATTCGCACATCGACGCCGCGTGGCTGTGGCGCTGGCGCGAGACGCAGGACGTGATCGACCGGACGTGGGCGACGGCCACCAAGCTGATGGCCAAGTATCCCGACATGCACTTTGCCGCCTCGGCGGCGGTGTACTACGAGTCGCTGGCCAAACAGCGGCCCGACGTCCTGGCGCGCATCAAGGAGCTCGACCGCGAGGGACGCTGGAACGTGGTCGGCGGCTGGTGGCTCGAGCCGGACGTCAACATGCCGTCCGGCGAGTCGCTCGTGCGTCAGGGGCTGTACGGGCAGCGCACGTTCATCAAGATGTTCGGGCATCCGGCGCGCGTGGGGTGGATTCCCGACACCTTCGGATATCCCTGGTCGCTGCCGCAGATCTTCCTCAAGAGCGGCATGGATTTCTTCGTCACGCAGAAGCTGCGCTGGAACGACACGGACAAGTGGCCGGCCCGGCTCAACCAGTTCTACTGGGAAGGACCGGACGGCTCGAAGATCTTCTCGTACATCCCGTATGGGTACGACAGCGATCTCGACCCGCACACGCTGGCCACGCAGGAACGGACGACGGTGGACTCGAGCGCCGTGCCGCGCATGATGACGCTGTACGGCGTGGGCGACCATGGCGGCGGTCCGACCATGCAGATGCTCGAGCGCTCGCACGACCTGAAGCGCATTCCGGCGTTCCCGGTGATCCGCGACGACAGCCCCACCGACGCCCTTACGAAGATGCGGGCGGCCTTCCCCGCCGACGGGCCGGTGGTACGCGACGAGTTGTATCTGGAATACCATCGCGGCGTGTTCACCACGCAGGCCGAGATGAAGTGGTGGAACCGCCACATGGAGGGTCTGCTCGACGCCGCCGAAGCAGCCGCGACCGTGTCCCCCGCGCCCTACCCGCACGACGCGCTCACCACGGCGTGGGAGACGACGCTGTTCAACCAGTTCCACGATCTGCTCGCCGGATCCGGTATCGACTCCATCTACATGGATGCCAGCAACGACTACCGGGAGGCGAACGCCCTCGCCGAGGGCGCGCTGGCCACGTCGTTGCGTGCATTGGCCGCGCCCCTCGACACCAGGCCACTCCGCAGCACCGACGTGCCGATGGTGGCGTTCAACCCGAGCGGGGTGGCACGCTCCGGCGTGGTGCGCTTCGAACCGCCGGCCGGCGGAGACGGCGCCGACTCCGCGGGAGCGTGGACGGCCATCGACGCCCGCGGCCGTGTGCTGCCGAGCGAGCCCGGCGATTCGGGCCGCATCAAGGTCCGCGTGGGCCCGGTGCCGGCACTCGGCGCCAGCGTGTTCTTCATGCGCCCGTCGCGCCTGCGCGCGCCGAGCACGGTGCCTGGATGGACGCTGGAGAACCGGTTCCTGCGCGTGACCATCGACTCGGTGACCGGCGGCATCGCGCGGATGTACGACAAGGTGCACCGGCGCGACGTGCTCGCGGGCGGCCCGGCCGCCAATGGGCTGCTGCTCATGGTGGACCGGCCGAAGGACTACGACGCGTGGAACATCGACAACCTGAACGGCGCGCGCACCTGGCTCGTGGCGCGGGCCGGCGACGCGCACCCCAGGGTCACGCGCGATGCGTTCGGCAGCACGATCACGGTCTACCGCGGCAAGGACAGCTCGCTCGTCACGCAGCGCTACGAGCTGCCCGCCGACGCCGACCGGCTGGACGTGGAGACGATCGTCGGCTGGCACCAGTCGCATCAGCTGCTGAAGGCGGTGTTCCCGCTCGCCTTCCACGTGGACAGCACGCACGCCGAGATCCCGTACGCGGTGATCGGGCGGACCACGCGGCCGCGCACGCGGCAGGACAGCGCCCGCTTCGAGACGCCGATGCTCCGGTTCGTGGACGGCTCGGCCACCGACGGCAGCTATGGCGTGGCGATCGTGAACGGGGGCAAGTACGGCTACAGCGCCAGCGGCGACACGATCTTCGTGACGCTGCTTCGCTCGCCGAAATCGCCCGACGAGCACGCCGACATGGGCACGCAGACGTTCCGGTACAGCATCGTGCCGCACGCGGGCGACTGGCGCTCGCCGGCCGTGCGGGCGGCCGCGCGCGCGCTCAACGAACCACTCCGCGCGGTGAGCGTCGACGCGCACGCCGGCCGCGGACGCGCCACGATCAGCCCGTTCACGATCACCGGCGGCACCGTGGAACTCGGGGCGCTCAAGCGTGCCGAAGACGGCAACGGCTGGATCGTGCGGCTGGTCGAGACCAGCGGCCGGCCGACGACGGCCGAGTTGCGGTTCGGCGCACCCGTCACCGCGCAGGAGACCGACATGATCGAACGGCCGACGGGAAAGACGTTCAGCTCCAAGGGCAAGGTGCTCTCGATTCCGATGGGGGCGTGGGACATCGAAACGCTGCTCATTCCGGAGAAGCCGTGAAGCGACGGGCGGTAGTGCAGGAGTCGGCGGGGCGACGGCGATGAGCCTTCGGGGCCTCCTGTCACCCAACCCGCGACTCACGAAGCAGGAGTACGATCTGGCGCAGGCCATGGGGCGCAAGCGCTACGCCGTGCGGGGCGGTCTGCGCATGGCCCGTTGGCTGCTGCTGCTCAGCATCGTGATCCTTGGCGCCCGGGGCTACATGGCCGGCAACTGGGCGCGGCTGCTCACGGTGCGCGTGGGGCTCGAAGTGCTCGCGCTGGTGGTCCTGTGTTCGGTGTTCGTGGGGTACACCACCTACGCGCTCATCTGGAAGGCGTTGATGCAGATGTTCGGGCCGAAGCCGGGGCCGTAACACCTACATCGGCCACCCATCCCGCGGCAACCGCGTGGTGATCTTCAGCGCGTTCGCATAGTACACCTTCTTCAGCACGGAATCGGGCAGGTCGATGCCGTACAGCTTCCAGAAGGCGTGGTACGGCCGATAGTAGTCGAAGTATTCGTCCGACGTTTCGAGCACGCGCCAGTAGTACGGATACTCCTGTGGCTGGAAGGAATCCTTCCCGAACAGGATCCGGTCCTGGTACTTCACGAAGAAGTCGTGCGCCGCGCGCGGCTGCCGGCCGATGTCGTAGAGCACGGCGCCGATCTCCGTGTACACGTTGGGCATGTCGTCGAGCATCCGGCCCAGCGAGGCGAGATCGTTGGCGTGCCACCCCATGTGCGCCGCCACGAAGATCGTCTTCGGATGCCGGCGGAACAGGTTGTCGCGCTCCTTCATCAGCTCCTCGAAGCTGGGGTACCGATCGGGTGGGTAGCGCCGGTCGCTGAACAGCGCGAGTTCCAACCATCGCTCGTTGGTGTAGTCGATGGGTTGGAAGAACTCCTGCGGATCGGCCGTGTGGATGAACACCGGGATGCCCAGCCGCGCGCATTCGTCCCAGATTGGATCGAGTGCCGGGTCATCGATGCGAAGCCGCGATCCGTCGGGCTTCCGGATCGAGAGGCCGAGGCTCTTCGAGATCTCGCCGACGCCGACGGCGCCGGCCGCGACATCCGCGTCCAGCTGTTTGACCGCCCGCTCCGCCCATCCCGGGCCCACATCGCGGAAGTTGATCCCGGCCAGCACGAACACCCGGCCCTTCATCTTCGCCGACGCGCGGATGGTGGCGATCGTGCTCACCAGCCGGTCGCCCGACACGTTGTCGGCGGCGATCATCATCCGCACGTTGAGGCTGTCGAGGGCGGCGCCGAGTGTAGCCAGCCCCTGTTCGGAGCCGAGCAGGCGCTGCGGATGTCCGTGGAAATCGATGGCCGGATACTTCGCCCTCGGTCTCAGGTGCACCGCCGTCACGAGGGTCGAATGCGGCCGGTAGTCGACGATGCTGGGCGGCGTGAACTCCGGCGCCCGGCAGAGCTGCGGCCGGATCTCCGTCATGCCGGCGGGGCACGGTTCCCCATTCTTGATCTGGACGGTTGCGCCCCCGAACCCGCGACCGCCCGGACGGCCCGTCGGGGGAACCTGCGACGGGAGCGACCCGGCGAACACCGCAACGGCGGCGAGGGCACGAACGAGGCACGACGGTATGTGGCGCATGGCTGTCGGGGTGGGGGGTCACCGATGTTCGAGCGCAACGTTTCCTATTGTACCTCCGTTCTGGCTCCCCCGCGCGCCGGTTCGTAACTTCGGACGAATTCCTTTCCTTTCCCGCCGCCCCTCGCCGGCCATCCGTCACGCCCGCCCGCCGAACATGCATCCGTCATCCCGTGGCATCCTGCATCGCGCGATCGCCGTCCTGGGGCTCGTCGCCGTGGTTCCCGCAATCGCCGGGGCGCAGGCTCCGAAGTCCACGAGCGCCGATGCCGTACACGACCTGCGCAACGTCCTGGCCCCCGGATACATCCTGCAGGACCGGAACCACGACGACGTGATCGATTTCGTGAATGCGAAGATCGTGCTCCCGGCCTCTGCCACCGAGGCCGGCCTCGCCGCCGCCGCCAACGTCGCCGCCCGGCTCGGCTACGAGACCTCCGCCGCCGACCTCGACCTCACGACCACCGACACCGCGCGCGTCGCCGCATACGACGTGCCCGTGATCCTCATCGGCGCCGACAATGCGCTGATCGCCCGGGCCGGCCCCGCGCTCGCGCGCGCCCTCGACGGATTGGCGCCGGGCCAGGGCGCGGTGGTGCGCATCGCGCCGAATGCGTTCTTCAAGCAGGGAGGCGTGTTGCTCGCCGGCGAAGACGGGTCCGGACTGCTGGCCGCGGCCGGCTACTTCTCGGGCCGCTACCCGAACGTCTGGAACACGCGCGGCATCACCTATGCCGACCTCACCGCCCGGGTGGACAGCTTCCTCACCGGCCACGAGGCGCCGCCCGCTGCGCTCTCGCTCGATCGTCTCGTGCTCGACGCGGGCCATCCCGGCGTGGCCCGCGCCGATATCGCCGTCGTTCTCGCGGACAGCGGTGCGGTCGGGCGCGCGGCGGCCGCCCTCGCCACCCCCGACTCCACGGTGCGATTCCCGGACCTCGATCGCGTGGACTTCGCCCTCGGCGGAGGCGGCATCGTGCGACGCGTGCGCCTGCTGCCCCCCAGGCCGTGGGACACGAAGGCCGGCGACCAGTACGCCCCGCGCGACAACCCGTCGTTCTCCCTCGACGACCTGTACACCATCAAGGGGTTGTTCCGCGATTCCAATCAGGATCTGCTGCCCGACCGCACCGAGGCCTTCGTCTCGCTGCACGGCACGCAATCGCCGGACGAACTGGCGGCGTTCGCCGAGCGGGTGGGACTGGAAACCACCGGCATGCGGCTGCCGTTCGTGACCGTGAGTGGCGAGGACGATCATCCCGAGAAGTCGGGCTTCCCCATCGTGTACGGCGTGGACCACTACCAGACGCGCCGCCTGCGGGAGGCCGGGGAGTTGATCGGCGACCCGGCCGTGGCCGGCGAGGGTTTCATGGAGTTCGTGAAGCGCGGATTCGACGGCAAGAACGGACTCGTCATCGGAGGCGGCGACAAGGCGGGCCTCGACGCGATCACCGACTATGCCGCCCGCCGCATGCCGTATCTGTGGCAGTACGGCAAGGGCAACTACCAACTGGCCGACGCGCAGACCGAGGTCCGCCGCTTCCTGCAGGCCAGAGAGGGGCCGGGCCAGACGGCGCTTGCCGTGTACAAACTCGGACAGTGGCTCGACCGCCTGCAGGGCAAGCAGATCGATTCCATCGGCGTCGAGATCGCCGCGAAGGACCGCTACGCCGGTCTCGATACGTACGCCGAGCAGATGGTGCACTCGCGCTTTCCGAACGCCAGGGTCACCGTGCTGACGCAGAAGACCGGCTTCGGCGACGGGAAGACGATCTTCACCCAGGAGGCGACGCTCCCCTGGGAGGTGGACACCTTCTGGAAGGATTTCCGGTCCGGGGCGCTGCCCAAACTCTCCGCGTCGAGCCATGGCACGATCGAGGTGCGGCTCAGCGAGTCGCCCGCCGAGCGCCGGAAGATCGCCGCACAGATCGAGCACGAGCTGGCGAGCCGGGGCGTGCCCGCCGGTGCGATGGATGTGAAGGTGTTGAGCGCCTACAAGCAGGGCTACGGCTGGCTGCACGACGTGATCCTGCCGCAGCTCCAGGGCAAGCCCGTGGCCCACATCGCCATCACGTACCTCTCGCTCAAGGACTCCAAGGAGGTGCGCTGGAGCCAGGTGGAGTCGCCCACCCGCTGGCTGCAGGAGTTGTATCCGATCGACGACGTGATGGCCAAGCAGCTCGGAATCTCCGACTCGGCGATCACCTTCATCCCCACCGACCGGACCGATCCCATCTACACCGTGAAGGCGACCGACGCGGCCGGGCACACGATCCTGTCGGCTTCGTTCGATCCGAAGTACGTGATCCGGCCGATGTTCGACCTCTTTCCGGCCTACGAGCACATCCGCGTCACCACGGGATGGGTCCACGTGGTGGACCGCGGCAAGACCGTGCTCGATCAACGCGTGGAGACCGACCCCGAGACCTTCTGGGACTACTTCCAGCAGAAGACCTATCCGAAGATCGCCGACTACTTCATGGACGTGCAGGACGGACGGCCGTCGCAGAGCTACGCGCCCTACTTCGACCGCCTCGACGTCTCGCTCTCGGCGAGCGAGCCGAACTATCGCATCGGGATCGACGAGGAGCAGATCTCGTCGATGGAGGCGATTCACGAGGACATCTACTTCGAGACTCTCACCCTGTTCGACCTGCTCGGCGGGCGGTGGGGGATCGGCAACGTGAACTACCCCGGGCGCATCCTGCCGCACATCGGCCTTCCGGTGGACGGCCAGCCGCCCCGCGTGAAGATCAGCCTCACCGGCAGGGACAACGTCGTGCCGCGGCTGGTGATGGCGTATCGCGAACGTGGACACGACCCCGTGCGCGACCAGTACGACCTGTCGCCGCTGCCCACCCCATCGCCGGAACTGCACGGCATTCGGGTGAAGACCGGTGCCGACGGAGTCGCGCAGCTCATGTTCGACGTCACGGCCAACGACTCGTCGTACGCCTGGAACGACTATAAGCTCCGCGGTTCGGAGGAGCAGGTCGATCGTCAGATGCTGCCGGCCGATCTTCTGGCCGGCATGGTGCGCGCCATGGCCCGGCTCCACGCGCAGGGCGTGGCGGACAGCGCGATGAGCTTCGACCGGGTGGGCTCCCTGCTCTTTCACATCACCCTGCACGACTCGACGGCCAGGTACAGCCGGTTCGCGCAGATGGTGCGCAGCGCGCACCCGATGTCCACCGTGCGCCCGGTGCTCTATGCGAAGGACTTCAGGTATCGCGGGCAGCAGATCGTGCAATGGGACACGCCGATCCCACCCCCCGAGGCGGATTCGGACATGGCGAAGTTCGCCACCTTCCCCGGAGTCCATCCGTACTGGGTGGGCCGTTCGTTCCTGGGCAAGAACATCTTCGCCGAGGACTTCCTGCCGCCCACGGTTTCGAAGTTCGTGTCGCAGGCCAAACTCGACGCGCTCAAGCCCACGCTGCTGCTCTCGGGACGCCAGCATGCGAACGAGGTATCGAGCACCAGCTACATCCTGCGGTTCGGCGAGCAGCTGGCCACCGACACCAATTACGCGAAGCTGCTGCGCAAGGTGAACATCGTGCTGCATCCGATCATGAACGCCGACGGCGCGCAGCTCGACTACGACTATCAGAAGATCACGCCGGACTACATGCTCCACGCCAGCTATCTGGGCGCGCTCGGTGTGGACGCGACCACCGGCGCCGGCACCGAGGACCCGGTGTATCCGGAGTCGAACGTGCGCCCCGAACTGCAGGCCATGTGGGTACCCGACATCTTCATGAACCTGCACGGCTACCCCAGCCACGAATGGGTGCAACTCTTCGCCGGCTACTCGGCGTGGGTGCGCGGCCGCACCGGCGAATCGCGGCAGTGGTGGGCACCGCGCGGGTGGTTCGTGCCGGGCTTCAACTACGTGGACGACCCGGCGCACCCGCAGTGGAAGGAGGCGCAGTTCGCGATCCTCGACACGGTGGCGGCGGCAATCACCGGTGACTCGGCGGTGCAGGCCATGAACCACCGGTTGTACGGCCGCTATCGGAAGTACGGTCAGCAGGACGTCGAGAACTTTCGCGAGTACTTCCACAACGGCATCCTGGTCTATCAGTCGTTGCGCGGGCGTCCGCTCGACGGCGGTGGGCGGGGAGGACGCGGCGGGCGCCCCGGGGCGTCGTCGCCGCTCAACAGTCCGCGCATCAGCTACTTCTCCATGGTCACCGAGGCGCCCGACGAAACGGCACGGGGCGACTGGCTCAAGCTGGTGGCCGGCGCCGGGCTCACCGAGGTCCATGCGCTGGCCCGATACCTCGCCGAAGGGGAGAACCGGGTCAAGCACGAGGTGGCGGAGTATGACGGGTTCGTGAACCGGAGCGAAGCACGGGTGAAGCCGGTGCTGCCCAGGGGGTCGGATGCGGGCCGAAAGCCGGGGCGCGGCGGTGCGGCGCGACCGGGCGCCCGACGCGGGCGTGGCGGCGGCGGGCCGGGGCAAGAGCAGCCGCGTTAAGCAAATCCTAATCTTGAGTTAATCTCCTCCTTCTTCCGCAGCGCCGGGATCGGCGTAGCGTAGCCATCATGACCCCGCCCCCGAGCGGCGCCCGGGCTCGACCCCGCCGCAATACGTCCGGTGTTCCCCCGATCCTCGCCGCCGCGCTGATCGCGGCCGCCGCAGGATGCTTTCGCCCGGCCATGGCGCCGACGCCGATGCCGGCCACTCCGGAAGTGTCCATTTACCGGACCGTCGCCGAATCCGTGTACGTGCGGAACACCGGGCGCTCCGTGGGCATCGTGACCGCCCCGCTCGACACGAACTGCATGGAGACGAACTGCCGGCCGTTCATGACCCGGTGGGGGCTCGACCCCCTGTGGTGGGCCACGGGCGATTCGGCCGACGCCATTGCGGCGCGCAACGATCTGTTGTCGCGCATCGCCAAGCCGCTGACGCTGGCGAGCGTGGCCACCGGTCAGCTCCTGCTGCAGTCCGTAGCACCCGACTCGGCGGCGCTCGTCGCCGCGCAGCCCGACACCGCGCACTGGAAGGCGTTCAAGGAGCGCCACGGCGGCGCGTCGGGATTCCTCTGGTTCTCCCCCATCGGGTTCGACCTGCCGCACCGCTCCGCCATCGTGTTCGTCGACTGGCAGTGCGGTCCCGCCTGCGGCCATACCGTCGCCGTCGCGCTCCGCGCCGACGAGGCGGGCACGTGGCGCATCGACGACATGCTGCTCATTTCCTCACGGACCCCGCAGTCGAATCGCGGAGGCCGCTGACCTTCCCCCACCCCGCATGCCCACCCCCGGCACCTCGCACAGCATACGACCGACGGCGCTCACGCGTGACGTGAGCGACGCCATCGTGCGTTGCGAGCTCACACATCGCGATCGGGTGCCGATCGACGTGGACCTGGCCCGCGCGCAGCACCTCGCATACGAGGAGGGCCTGCGCCACGTGGGTTGCACGGTGGAGCGCGTTTCGCCCGCGCCCGACCTGCCCGACGCCGTATTCATCGAGGATACGGCACTGGTCTTCGACGAGATCGCCGTGATGACGCTCCCCGGCGCCCAATCGCGTCGCGCCGAACTGCCGGCGGTGGAGCATGCGCTCGCGGCGCACCGGCCCGTGGCGCGCATCGAGCCACCGGGCACGCTCGACGGCGGCGACGTGCTCGTCGTGGACCGTCACGTCTTCGTGGGATCGTCGTCCCGCACGAACGAAGCCGGCATCGGGCAGCTCCGCACGATTCTCTGTCCGTTCGGCTACACGGTGGAGGCGGTGCCGGTGTTGGGGTGCCTGCACCTCAAGTCGGCGGTGACGGCCCTGGGCGGGAAGACGCTGCTCATCAATCGCGCCTGGACGCGGGCCGACACCTTTCGCTCGTACGATCTCGTGGACGTGCATCCGTTCGAGCCGGCGGCGGCGAATGCGTTGCGGATCGGCGACCAGGTGATCTACCCCGCCGAATTTCCGCGCACCGCCGAACGACTGGAGCGCCGCGGCTTGAAGCTGCTCACCGTACCGGCCAGCGAATTGGCCAAGGCGGAGGGCGGGGTCACGTGTTGCAGCTTGATCGTCTGGTAGGCGTCGGAGGGCGAAAGGCGGGAACGGGCGGGCTGCGCCGTGTAGGGCAACCGCCCTCGGGCGCGCACCGATTCCCTGATGCATGGGAGCACGCGGGGCCGATTATTTGCGACGTACGCGGGGCGACTCGCAGCTGCATCCCGCTTCACGGCTTCACCGAAAGACGGACCCGACCATGCGGAATCTTCACCTCGGCGCAAACTTCGCCATCTTCCTGCTCTTCTTCGGCCTCTCGCTCCTCGAGGCCGTTCGCGCGCACTCGTGGACCATGGCCGCGCTCTGGGCATCCTTCGCGGTGCTGTTCCTCGTAGCCGACCGGCGCGAGCATCGCGCCGAAGCGCGCCGCTAGACGAATCCAGCCGCCGCGGCGACATTCGGACGTCGCACGCGCCCCGGGTGTGCCCCCGCACGCCCGCGCCGGCGCCGTGCCGCCGACTCGAACCGCGGGGCTTTTCGTGCAATCCATCTCCACACCCGACGCACCCCAACCCGCCGGGCACTACTCGCAGGCCGTCGTCCACGACGGCCTGGTCTATGTCGCCGGCCAGCTGCCCCTCGATCCCGCCACCGGCAACGTCGTCGCGCCCGGTGACGCCGGTGCCCAGACCGAACGGACCCTCCGCAACGTCGACGCCGTGCTCCACGCGGCCGGCAGCGGACTCGACCGCCTGCTGTCGGTAACGATCTTCGTTTCCGGCCGCGATCTCTGGGCGCCCGTGAACGCGGCGTACGCGCGGATGCTCGGCAGCCACCGTCCGGCGCGGGCCATCGTGCCGGTGGGAGAGCTCAAGCCCGGATGTCTGATCGAGATCCAGGCGATCGCGGCACAGAAACGCTGATCGAGGAGGCAGAGGACGGTCGCGATGCAGCCGCCATTGGCTGACGGCTGCAAGGCGACGGCTCACAACCTTCGGTTCATCAAACGCAAAACGGCAGGCCGTGAGCGGCCTGCCGTCAGCGTTCAGCGCCAGCGACCTACTTGATCAGGCTGTTGTACGGCCGCTCGCCGTACCCCGTATAGATCTGCCGCGGACGGGCGATCTTCTGCTCCTTGTCGTTGAGCATCTCCTCCCACTGCGCCAGCCAGCCGGCCGTGCGCGCCACCGCGAACAGCACGGTGAAGAAGTCCGTGGGGAAGGCCATCGACCGATAGATCAGCCCGGTGTAGAAGTCCACGTTCGGGTAGAGCTTGCGCGACACGAAGTAGTCGTCGGACAGGGCGATGCGCTCCAACTCCAGCGCGATCTCCAGATCCTTGTCCATGCCGACCTGCTCGAACACCTCGTAGGCCAGCTTCTTCACGATCTTGGCCCGCGGGTCGTAGCTCTTGTACACCCGGTGGCCGAAGCCCATGAGCCGGCCGCTGCCGCTCTTCACCGAATCGATGAAGGCCGGCACGTTCTTCTTGTCGCCGATCTCCTTGATCATGCGCAGCACCTGCTCGTTGGCGCCGCCGTGCAGCGGGCCGAACAGCGCGGCGATGCCGGCCGCGACGGCCGAGAACGGGTCGACGTGCGACGAACCCACGGCCCGCACCGCGTTGGTGGAGCAGTTCTGCTCGTGGTCGGCGTGGAGGATGAACAGCACCTCCAGCGTCTTCACGAACACCGGGTTGGCCTCGTACTTCGGCTCCGACATCCGCGCCACCATGGACAGGAAGTTCTCGACGTAGCCAAGATCGTTGTCCGGGTAGATGAAGGGCATGCCCTTCACGTGGCGATACGCGAACGCGGCCAGCGTCGGCACCTTGGCCAGCAGCCGGATGATCGAGATGTTCCGCTGCTCGGGATCGGCGATGTTCTTGGCATCGGGATAGAACGACGACAGCGCCGCCACGGTGCTGCACAGCATCGACATCGGGTGGGCGTCGTAGCGGAACCCCTGCAGGAAGCCCTTGATGTTCTCGTGCACGTACGTGTGGTACGTGATGTCGTGCACCCACTTCTCGTATTCCTGCTTGTTCGGCAACTCACCGTGCCGCAGCAGCCACGCCACTTCGAGGAAGGTCGCGTTCTCGGCGAGCTGCTCGATGGGATAGCCGCGGTAGCGCAGGATCCCCTTGCCGCCGTCGATGAACGTGATCGCGCTCTTGCACGACGCCGTATTCATGAACGCCGGGTCGTAGGTCATCATCCCGAACTCGTCGGGATTCGTCTTGATCGCGCGCAGGTCCATGGCGCGGATCGTCGTGTCGCCCACGACGCCGTCGGTCATGATCGGCACCGAGTAGTTGCTGCCGGTGCGCGTGTCCGTGATCTCCAGCGCGGCGGCGGCGCCGGCGCGATGGTCGGTCTTCTCAAGCGTCGCGACGGGTGCCCCAGCGGCGCCAGACTCTTTTGTCTTGGCCATGCTACGTTCTCCGAAGGTTGAATCAGGCTGGCCGAGTGCGTCCGGCCGCGTCCGTAACAATCTATGGAATGTACGCTCCGGGGGCATGCCCACGGCCGTCGGGTGATTAATGTGATTCCATCGCGACAAACCCTGACACCAGGTCCGCAGAAACACCGACACTGGCCCTCACCCCGCGCTTGTGATCCCGCTCGCACCGCCGGCTGCCCCGTTCGCCCTCCCGCTCCCGCCCGCGTCCACGCTGGCCCTGGTCGTCATCGTCTCGGCATTCGGCGGCGGTGTGAACTCGATTGCCGGCGGCGGCACCCTGCTCACCTTCCCGGCGCTGATCGCCCTCGGCGTGCCACCCATCGTGGCCAATGCCACCAGCACCGTGGCACTCTGGCCGGGCTCCGCGGCGAGCATCTGGGGCTATCGCGGAGAACTTTCGGGTGCCCGCCGCTGGGCGATCTGGTTCGCCCTGCCCAGCCTCCTCGGGGGCGCCGTGGGCGCCACGCTCCTCCTGCGCACCCCGGAAGCGCGATTCGCCGCCCTCGTGCCCTGGCTCGTGCTGGCGGCCACGGGAATGTTCATGCTGCAGGGGCCCCTGCTGCGCCGACTCCGCGCGCGAGCCAGCGCCCGGCGCGGCGCGGCGGCCGGCGACGTGGCGATCACCACGGGCCGGCCCGCCAACGGCGTCCTGCTGGCCCAGCTGGCCATCGGGGCGTACGGCGGGTACTTCGGCGCCGGGATCGGCATTCTGATGCTCGCGGCGCTCGGCTTCATGGGACTGGCCAACATCCACCGCATGAACGGTCTGAAGGCCTGGGGCGGCCTCTGCATCAACGCCATGGCCGCCGGCATCTTCATCGTCGGCGGCCTGGTGAGCTGGCACATCGCGCTCGCCATGGCGGGGGGATCGATCGCGGGCGGGTACGGTGGAGCCCGTGTGGCGCAGCGCGTGCCGCAGGCGTGGGTGCGGTGGGCCGTGGTGGTCGTCGGACTGTCGAGCGGGGTCTGGCTCTACGTCGCCCACCGTCACGGCCTGCTCTGATCAGACCGGTTTCGGCGCCCCGAGCTTCCGCACGACCGCGAACTCGTCGGCCGTCACGGGCTGCAC
Organism: uncultured Gemmatimonadaceae bacterium; assembly: GCA_963822945.1. Lineage (GTDB taxonomy): Bacteria > Gemmatimonadota > Gemmatimonadetes > Gemmatimonadales > Gemmatimonadaceae > JAGWRI01. Next base: position 390,816 of record CAWGJO010000020.1, read on the forward strand.
CGAAAGCCGGCTCCCCTTCTGCAGAAGCGCCATGCGCTCCAGAGACTTCACGCCCCGCAGTTCGGCCAGCGTCACCGGGTGCGTGAACCGCTCCACCGCCTGGAGGTCCACCATCAACCAGGTCGGGGCATCGGGTTTCGACTTGGGATCGTAGTGCGGATCCTTGCGGTCGAACGCGGTATGGTCGGGGTAGGCCTGGCGCACCACGCGGGCCACCCCCACCACCGCCATGGGGTCGGCGTTGCTGTGGTAGAACAACACGAGGTCGCCCTTCTTCATGCCGTCGCGCATGAAGTTGCGGGCCTGATAGTTCCGGACCCCGTCCCAGCAGGTGGTCTTCTTCGGGCTGGCCGTCAGGTCGTCGAACGAGAAGGCATTGGGCTCGCTCTTCACGAGCCAGAATCGGCGATCGGGCATTCGCCGAATTTAACGTCTTCCCCCCGACCTTTGGGGCGGCGAATCCCCACTTTCCTCCGGTGCATCCCGGGGCCACGTTTCACGTATGGCGACACTTTCGGGCCCGGGTGCGGGCGCCCCTCCCGCTCCGCATCCGGTCGAATCCCGCGACCCGGCCACAGGCGAGGTCTGGCGTCGGTACGAACCGTCGACGCCTTCCGACGTGGCCGCGGCGCTGTCGGCCGCCCGCCGCGCGCAGGCGGCGTGGCGGGCGGTCCCACTGCACGACCGCGGCCAATATCTGGAGCGCTTCCGGCGCGCGCTCTATGCGCGCCGCGCCGAGGTGGCGGACGCGATCAGCCGCGAGTGCGGCAAGCCGCCCGTCGAAGCGTTGAGCGAGGTGCTCGTCACGCTCGACTTCGCACGCTTCTATCGCCGGCGCGACGTGCTCCGTGTGTTGCGCCCGAAACGGTTCACCGGCGCCACTCCCCCCATGTGGCGCAAGCGGGTGCGCATCACCGAGGAGCCGTTCGGCGTCGTCGGGGTCATCTCGCCGTGGAACTACCCGTTCATGCTGGCCGCGGCGATCACGATGCCGGCGCTCGTCGCCGGCAATGCCGTGCTGCTCAAGCCGTCGGAGTTCACGACGCTGACCGGGCTCCTGTTGGTGGACTTGCTCCACGCGTCCGGCGTGCCCAGGGATCTGATCCGCGCCCTGCCCGGCGATCGCGTGGCCGGCGCGGCGCTCGTCGAACAGGGGTGCGACAAGATCTTCTTCACGGGGAGCGAGGCGACGGGGCGCAAGGTGGCCGCGGAGTGCGGCGCACGCCTCATTCCCTGCGTGCTCGAACTGGGCGGCAGCGACCCGGCCATCGTGCTCGACGATGCCGACCTGGCGCGCACGGCCGATGGCATCGCGTGGGGCCGCTTCTCCAACAGCGGGCAGACCTGCGTGGCGCCCAAGCGCGTGCTGGTGCACGAGGCCGTATACGACCGGTTCGCCGCGCTGCTGGCCGAGCGCGTCCGCGCCATCCAGGCCGGTACCGCCCGCGAGTCCAGTGAGATGGGGCCGCTGGTGCGCCCCGAACAGACGGCGCGGATCCGCGCCCAGTACGACGACGCGCTGGCGCACGGCGCCACGGTGGCGGCCACCGGTCCCGCCGGCAGCGACACGCTCTTCCCGCCGGTGCTGCTGGCCGACGTGAGCCCCGACATGCGCGTGCTGCGGGAGGAGACGTTCGGGCCGATTCTTCCGATGATCCGCGTGCGCGACGACGACGAGGCGGTGGCATACGCCAACGACTCGCCGTTCGGGCTGAGCGCCAGTGTGTGGAGCGGCAGCCGGTCGCGCGCCATGGCGGTGGCGGCGCGCCTCGAGGCGGGCAGTGTGGTGATCAACGACTCCGTGGTGGTGGCGGGCATGAGCAATGTCCCGCACGGCGGTGTGAAGGCCAGCGGCTCGGGGCGCGCCCACGGCGTGGCCGGCCTGCTCGAATGCGTGCGCACCAAGACGGTGGTCGACGAGCGCCTGCCGGGGCTCCGCCAGGCGTGGTGGTTTCCGTACCGGCCCGGCGGGCGCGACGCCTTCGACGGCGTGATGGCCGCCCTGCATGGACGCGGACCGCTGGCGCGATTGCGCGGCCTCTGGCGCGCCCGCGGGCTGCTGCGCGGCCTCCGCCCTTGAAGCGGGGACGCCGACCTGTCGACCTTTCGCCCATGAACGATTCCGGATTCTCGTTGGCGATCGTGATCCCCGCTCTCCGGGGCATCCTGCTCGGCGTCGGCGTCGTGGCCGCGTTGGCGGCGGCCCTCGCCTGGGCGGTACGCACGCGGCGCCTGGCGCCGTTCAGCTTCGGCGCGCGGATGGCCCGCCGGTGGATCGATCCCGTGCTGATGCCCGTGGAACGCGTGGTGATCCGCGCCGGCGGCAGCGCGGCGAGCGCCCCCTGGTGGGGGCTGGTGTTCGTGGCCGTGGCCGGCGCCCTCATCCTCACCGGCGTCCAGGCATTGGCGGGCCTCGTGTACCAGATGATGTGGGCCGCGCAGTCGCCGGCGCGCGTCCTGGTGCTCCTCCTGTCGTGGGCGTTCACGATTCTGCGCCTCGCGCTCATCGTCCGCGTTCTGGCGTCGTGGCTGCCGATTCCGCCGTATTCGCGCTGGATTCGCTGGACGTATCCGCTCACCGAGTGGATGCTGCGTCCCCTGCGCTCGGTGATCCCGCCGCTGGGCATGATCGACGTCACGCCAGTGGTGGCCTACTTCGCGCTCTGGCTGGTGCAGAGCCTGCTGCGTATTCCCTGATGCCGCTGGACGCGCGGCCGCGCGACGGAGGGGTTCGCGTGGCCGTGCACGTGCAGCCGCGCGCCGCGCGCACCGAGATCGCGGGGGTGCACGGCACGGCGCTCAAGGTGCGGCTCAACGCCCCGCCGGTGGACGGCGCCGCCAACGACGCCCTGGTCCGGTTCCTGGCCGAGCAGTTCGGGGTGCCGCGGCGCGCCGTGCGCGTGGTCGCCGGCCACGCGTCGCGCAGCAAGATCGTCGAACTGGACGGGGTGGACGCGAGCGCCGTCCAGCGCGCCGCGGGCGAGCGCTAGCTCTTCGGGCCGGCGGCCATCGCCCGCTGCATGGCCTGCTCCAACTGCTCCATGGTGAACGGCTTGCCCAGGAACGGCGTCTGGTGATCGCGGAGTTCGCCCCGCGTGAACTCCTCGGCGTGCCCGGAGATGAAGAGGACGTGCACGTTGGGCCGCAGCGCCACGAATGCGTCGCGAAGTTCCAGCCCCGTCATGCCGGGCATCCGGATGTCGGTGATCAGCAGGTCGATGTGCTCGTTGAACATCCGGTTCAACTGCAGCGCCTGCTCCCCGGACGCCGCGTCGAGCACGGTGTGCCGTTGGCGTTCGAGCGTCCGGCGGATCATGTCGCGCACCGCCTCGTCGTCGTCCACGAGCATGATCGTGAGCCGGGGCGTGGGCGCCGCACGGGGCACGTCGAGCGGGCGGGTGCCCGGTCGCGATTCCTTGCTGGGGCCACCGGGCACGAGCCGGAGCACCGGCGTGCCGGTGGGTTCCGACGGCTGGCGGGGCGTCGGCGACGGCGTGGCTCTGCCGGATGCCGGTGCCTCGTGCTCACCCGACGTCGCATCCGACGAGGCGCTCGCCAGCGCGGCCAGATCGGCTTCCGTGGCCTCGTACCGGGGCAGGTAGACCGAGAATGTGGTGCCTTTGTCGGACGTGCTGGTCGGCCACACGTAGCCGCCACTCTGCTTGACGATTCCGAATACCGTGGCGAGCCCGAGCCCCGTGCCGGCTTCCTTGGTCGTGTAGAACGGGTCGAATGCCCGGCTGAGCGTGAGCGGATTCATGCCCCCGCCGGTGTCGATCACGTCGAGCCGGACGTAGGGTCCCGGGCGCGGCGACACGCCCCACCGCGTGAACTCCTGCTCGAGGTCCACGGTGCTCGTCTTGAGGACGATCTTCCCCCGCTCGACGATGGCGTCGCGGGCATTCATCACGAGGTTGAGCACCACCTGTTCGAGCTGCGTGGGGTCGACCATCACGAACCCGACGTCCTCGCCCGGCTCGAGGGTGAGTTCGATGTTGCTCGCCGCCAGTACGCGCAGCATGGTGTGCATCTGCTCGAGGCGCGCGTTCAGATCGACGATCTGCGGGCGCAACAATTGCCGCCGGCTGAACGCGAGCAGCTGGCCGGTGAGGCCTGCCGCGCGCTCGGCGGCCTTCACGATCTCGGTCACGCATTCTTCCGCCGCCTCGTTCTCCCCCACCGCTTCGAGCAGCAGGGACGAGAAGCCCTTGATCGCCGTGAGGAGGTTGTTGAAGTCGTGCGCCACACCGCCGGCCAGCAGCCCGACCGCCTCCATCTTCTGCGCGTTGCGCATGCGAATCTCGATCTGCCGGCGCTCGGTGACGTCCACGAACATCCCCATGACGCCCACCACGTCACCGTCGCGATCGCGGAGCGCGGCCGTATGCACCAGTACGTTCACCCGCGAGCCGTCGCGCCGCACGCGCACCGCCTCGGTGCCGCGGGTCGGATTCCCCTCGGTGGCCTTTCGAATGAACTCGAACATCTTGGGAATGGCGTCCGGCGGAACGTGCGGCGGGGTCTGCCCGACGACCTCCTCTTCCTTCCAGCCGAACAGCCGCTCCGCCTCGGGATTCCACATCAGCACCTTGCCGTCGAGATCGACGACGAGAATCGCGAGCGGCGACTGTTTGAGGAGTTCGCCGAACGGCTCGAGCGCCGGCGGCAACTTCCGTCCCGATCCGGGTGATTGTCGGCGATCAGCCATGAAGCATCGGTGCCTGGTATGGGCGGAGACCCTGCCGGCTCGCTTGCTTCGCCGACCAGCGGTCCGTTAATATGCTCATCACATTCGTTCGTGGCGATTTCCGGCAAATTGCGGCCACGTTAAACAATCGCTAAAGCGCCCGGCTCGGCGCTCTTGGCTCCGGGCCTTTTTCGTTTTCCCAACGGCCGATGTCCACTCCGCCCCGATCCCATCCGTATCTCCATGCCCTCACGACGCGGGTTCTCGTGTTCGACGGCGCCATGGGTACCAATATTCAGCGATATCATCCCTCGGCGGAAGACTTCGGCGGGAAGCAGCTGGAAGGGTGTAACGACCACCTGGTGCTCAGCCGTCCCGCCATGATTCGCGAGATCCACGAATCGTTCCTCGCCGTCGGGTGCGACGTGGTGGAAACGTGCACCTTCCAGTCCACGCCCCACCGGCTCCGCGAATGGGGCATCGAGCCCCGGACGCACGAACTGAACGTCGCCGCGGCCCGCCTGGCCCGGGCGGCCTGCGATCGCTTCGCCACCCCCGCCCATCCGCGGTTCGTGGCCGGCTCCATCGGCCCCACCGGCATGCTGCCCTCCAGCAGCGACCCCGCACTCTCGAACATCACCTTCGCGCAACTCTCCGACACGTACTACGCACAGGCCCGCGCGCTCGTCGAGGGCGGCGTCGACCTGCTACTCATCGAGACCGCCCAGGACATCCTCGAGGTGAAGGCGGCGATCGGCGGCTTCGAACGGCTGTTCGCGGAGATCGGACGCCGGGTGCCGATCCAGGCGCAGGTGACGCTCGACGTGAGTGGACGAATGCTCCTCGGCACCGACGTGGCCAGCGCGCTCACCACGCTCGAAGCGCTCCGCGTGGACGTGATCGGCCTGAACTGCTCCACCGGCCCCGAGCACATGCGCGAGCCGATCCGGTATCTCACCGAGAACGCCTCGCGGCCCATCTCCTGCATTCCCAACGCCGGGCTGCCGATCAACACGGGCACCGGCGACGCGGTGTACCCGCTGGAACCGGAGCCGATGGCGCAGATGCTGGCCGAATTCGTGGCGGACTTCGGCGTCCGCGTGGTGGGCGGCTGCTGCGGCACGACGCCGGAACATCTGGAGGCCATCGTCGCCGCGTCCGGGAACAGGCCGGCGCCGACCGCCCGTGGGAGCCGCGCCCGGCCGCCCACGTGCCCCGCGTATCGTCGGCCATGCGGGCCACCACGCTCGAACAGCAGCCGCCGCCACTGCTCATCGGGGAGCGCGTCAACGCCCAGGGCTCCCGCAAGGTCAAGCGTCTGCTGCTGGCCGAGGACTACGAGGGAATCGTCGAGGTGGCCCGAGAGCAGCAGGAGGCGGGGGCCCACGTGCTCGACGTGTGCGTGGCCGTCACCGAGCGTGCCGACGAGGCCGAGCAGATGGCGACGCTCGTCAAGCTGTTGTCGATGAGCGTGGAACTGCCGCTGATGATCGATTCCACCGAGCCGGCCGTGCTCGAAGCGGCGCTGGAACACGTGCCGGGCCGCGCGATCATCAACTCGATCAACATGGAGAACGGCCGCGCCCGGATCGATGCCGTGGTCCCGATCGCCAAGCGCCACGGCGCCGCGCTCGTCGCCCTCACCATCGACGAACAGGGCATGGCCAAGACCCGCGAGCGCAAGCTCGAGGTGGCCCGCAACATCTACGACCTCGTGGTCGGCGAGTACGAACTCGCCGCCGAGGACCTGATCTACGACGACCTCACGTTCACCCTGGCCACCGGCGACGCCGAATGGATCGACTCGGCGAAGGAAACGATCGAGGGCATCCGCCTGATCAAGCGGGAGCTGCCGGGCGTCTTCACCTCGCTCGGCGTCTCGAACGTGAGCTTCGGGCTGTCGCCCGCGGCCCGCGCCGTGCTCAACTCGGTGTTCCTGCACCACTGCGTGGAAGCCGGCCTCGACATGGCCATCGTCAACCCGGCCCACATCGTGCCCTACGCGGAGATCTCGGAAGCGGAGCGCGCCCTGGCCGACGACCTCGTGTTCAATCGCCACCCGGACGCACTGCAACGGTTCATCGACCATTTCTCCGCCCGCGGCGCCGAACCCGTGGGCGCCGGCTCCACCGCCGACGATCCGACGGCGTCGATGACGCCGGAGGCGAAAGCCCACTGGATGGTCGTCCACCGCAAGAAGGACGGCATCGAGGAAGTGCTCGATGCCGCGGGCGTGCGGCAGAATCCGTGCGCGTGCTCAACGAAGTGCTGCTGCCGGCCATGAAGGAGGTGGGCGACAAGTTCGGCGCCGGCGATCTGATCCTGCCCGTTCGTGCTGCAGTCGGCCGAGGTGATGAAGAAGGCGGTCCGCAACTCGGAGCAGTTTATCGAGAAGGCGGAGGGCTACACCAAGGGCCGCGTGGTGCTCGCCACCGTCTATGGCGACGTGCACGACATCGGCAAGATCGCTCGTCAACACGATTCTCTCCAACAACGGCTATACCGTGCTTCGACCTCGGCAAGCAGGTGCCGGTGAACACGATCATCGAGAAGGCGCAGGAGGTGAACGCCGACGCCATCGGGCTGTCGGCCCTGCTCGTCTCGACGTCCAAGCAGATGCCGCTGTGCGTGCAGGAACTCGACAAGCGCGGCCTGCGCATTCCCGTGCTCATCGGCGGCGCCGCGATCAACCGCCGGTTCGGGCGCCGCGCCATGTTCGTGGAGGGGGAGCGCGCCTACGAATCGGGCGTGTTCTACTGCAAGGATGCGTTCGAGGGGCTGGAGACGATGGACGCGCTCCAGGACCCCGATCGCCGGGCCGGCGTGACGGCAAAGCTGCTCGACGACGCGCGCCGGGACGTGTTCCTGCGTGCGCGGCGTGGGCAAGGATGTGCGCGCCGGCACCGACGACGAGCGCCGGAGCGGCGTGCGCGCCGACCATCCGGTGCCCACCGCACCCTTCTACGGAACGCGTACGCTGCGCGAGATCCCGCTCGACGAGGTGTTCGAACTCCTCGACCTCGACGAACTGTATCGCCTGCAGTGGGGCGCCCGCGGATCGGGCGAGGCCTTCGATCGCATGGTGCGCGAGGAGTTCGAGCCGACGCTCGAACGCCTCGAAACCCGCGTTCGCCGCGAGGCGCTGCTCGTCCCCCAGGCGGTGTACGGCTACTTCCCCGCGCAGGCGAGCGGCAACGCCGTGGTCGTGTACGACCCGGCGGCTTATGCCAGCGACGGCACGGCCACCGAGATCGCGCGGTTCACCTTCCCGCGCCAGGACGGCCGCGAGCGGCTCTGCATCGCCGACTACTTCCGCCCCGTCGAATCGGGCGAGATGGACGTCGTCGCGCTGCAGGTGGTCACCGTGGGCGACCACGCCACACGCGAGTTCGACCGCCTCCAGCAGGCAGGCGAGTATACCGAGGCGTACTACCTGCACGGGCTCGCCGTGGAGACCGCCGAAGCGACCGCCGAGTGGCTGCACCGCCGCACGCGCCACGAACTCGGCATCCCCGGCGGGCGCGGCAAGCGCTATTCGTGGGGCTACGGTGCCTGCCCCGACCTCGAGGACCACGAGCTGGTCTTCCGGCTGCTGCCGGTGGAGCGAGAACTCGGCATGACGCTCACTGCGGCGCACCAACTGGTGCCCGAGCAGAGCACGGCCGCCATCATCGTGCACCACCCCGACGCCAAGTACTACGCGGTCCGCGTCGCCGCCGGGGCCACCGCATGAGCACGCCCAACTCGCTGGCGCGATTCCTCGATCCCGCGCGCATCATCGTCTTCGACGGCGCGATGGGCACCATGCTCTACGCGCGCGGGGTCTTCATCAACCAGTGCTACGACGAACTCAACGTGCGCGCCCCCGAGCTGGTGCGCGCCGTGCACGACGAATACGCGCGGGCCGGCGCCGACGTGCTCGAGACCAACAGCTTCGGCGCCAACCGGCTGAAACTCGCGCAACACGGGCTCGAAGCGCAGGTCCACGAACTGAACCGGGCCGCCGCGCGCATCGCCCGCGACGTGGCCGGCGATCGCGACGTGCTGGTGGCCGGCGCCGTGGGGCCGCTCGGGGTGCGGCTCGAACCATTCGGCCCCACCAGCCTCGACGAGGCGCGCGTCTACTTCCGCGAACAGATGCATGGGCTGCTCGACGGCGGCGCCGAACTGTTCATCCTCGAGACCTTCGGCGACCTTCACGAGATCGAACAGGCCATCCGCGCCGCGAAGGAGGTGGATGCCACGATCCCCGTCGTGGCGCAGATGACCATCGGCGTGGACGGGCTCAGCCCGTACGGTGCCACGCCCGAGGACATCGCGCGGTCGCTCGACGCCTGGGGCGCCGACGTGGTCGGCCTCAACTGCTCGGTGGGCCCGCAGGCGATTCTCGAGGCCATCGAACGCATGGCGCCGGTGACGCAGCGCAAGCTCAGCGCCCAGCCCAACGCGGGCATGCCCCGCCAGGTGGACGGCCGCAACATGTACATGGCGAGCCCCGAGTACATGGCCACGTATGCGCGCCACCTGGTCCAGGCCGGCGCGAAGGTCGTCGGCGGATGCTGCGGCACCACACCCGCCCACATCCGCGCAATCGCCGAGGGGGTCCGGCCCCTGGCGCCCCGACTGGCCGAGGCCCGGACCCGTCCCGAGGTGGTGGCCGCCGTCGCGGCGCGCGCGACGGCCCCGCTCCCCGACGTCGTCCCGCTGGCCGAGCGCTCGCGCTGGGGTGCCCGTCTCGCGGCGGGCGACTTCGCCACGTCCGTGGAGATCGTGCCGCCGCGCGGGGTCGACGCCACCCGCATGCTCGACGACGTCCGGCGGCTCAAGGCGGCCGGCATCGACGCCGTGAACGTTCCCGACGGGCCCCGCGCCCAGAGCCGCATGGGTGCGCTGCTCACCAGCGTGCTCATCCAGCAGCAGGTGGGCATCGAAGCCGTGACTCACTACGCCTGCCGCGATCGCAATCTGTTGGGAATGCTCTCCGACCTCCTCGGCGCCTCGGCCATCGGCCTTCGCAACCTCCTGCTCGTCACCGGCGACCCGCCCAAAATGGGCCCCTATCCCGACGCCACGGCGGTGTTCGACATCGATTCGATCGGCCTCGCCAACCTCGTGCACAATCTCAACCGTGGGCTCGATCCGGGCGGCAACCAGATCGGACGACCCACGCAGTTCGTGATCGGCGTCGGCGTGAACCCGGCAGCCGTCGACCTGGATCACGAGATCAAGCGGTTCGAATGGAAGGTGGACGCCGGCGCCGAATTCGCGATCACGCAGCCGGTGTTCGACGTGGACCAGCTGGAGCTGTTCCTGGCCCGCATCGCGCACGTGCGGATCCCGGTGATCGCGGGCATCTGGCCGCTGGTGTCGGTGCGCAACGCCGAGTTCCTGGCCAACGAGGTGCCCGGGGTCACGGTGCCCGAGCCCATCATCGCCAGAATGCGGATCGCCAACGAGCGCTCGCGCGACGCCGCCGTGGCCGAGGGCATCGCCATCGCCCGGGAGATGCTCGACCGCGTGCGGCCGGTGCTTCAGGGCGCCCAGGTGTCCGCGCCGTTCGGCAAGGTGGAGCTGGCGCTGGAAGTCTTCGGCCGATAGGGGCATGCGGGGCGCCGCGAGGCGTGCGACTCCCGCGGCGACGCGGGATCGCGCTGATGCCGGCCGCAAAAGGGTTGCACGAATCTCGTGGGGGTTCCATTAGTTGTGGAGCGGCACCTGGAATCATTCGCGTGACGAAGCCGTTCCGCGCGTGTTTGAACGCTGGCCATCCGACCCGACCGCGGCGGGCGGCGAATCTCGCGCCGATCACGTTGCCATGGACCTGCGACCGACGAATCCCGAACACCGTACTCTAAATGGACTCGGCGACTCCGGGGCGCGCATCGTCGTAGACCACGACCGCGTGGAATGGGAGGTCTACGACGAGAGCCAGTGGGACTTCCGCATGGCGCTCGACTGGGACGCGTTGCCGCAGACCGAGAACCCGGGACTGATCTTCTCGTCGCGCGTCGACCGGCGGCGTGTGTGGCCGGCCCCGGTGGATTGGCAGCGGATGACGGACGACCAGCTACTGGCGCTGTGCGTGAACGCGCGGTCGATGTTCTGACGGCAGTCTCGGGTCGGCAGTCGAATGTCGGCGGTGACTGTCCACCAGCGACTGTGAACCGATGACGCTCGACTGCTGGTGGCCCATTGGCCGTCGCCGGGGCGTATATTTCGGCGGACCCCTACCCCTACCGCTGCCATGTCTCAGGATACCGCCGCCGCCCGCGCCCCGCTCACGATTCTCTCCGACGACGAAATCATGTTCCGCGACGCCGTCGCGGGCCTGGCAGAGGAGATGGTGCGACCGCGCGTGCAGGACATGGAACGCGCCGGCAAGATCGACCCCGAACTGACCCGGGCCTTCGCCGAGATGGGGCTGATGGGAATCGAGGTGGCGGAGGAGTACGGCGGCGCCGACGGCACCCTGATGATGGTCACCCTGGCCGTCGAGGAGTTGAGCAAGGTCGACGCGTCGGCGGCCATCCAGGTCGACGTGCTCAACACGCTGGTCAACTACCCCATCCGCACCTACGGCAGCGACTACATCAAGTCCACCTATCTGCCCCGCCTGACCAGCGGTACGATCGGCGCGTACGCCCTGTCCGAGCCGGGCTCGGGCTCCGACGCCTTCGGCCTGGCCACGCGCGCCGAGCAGAAGGGCGACACGTGGATCCTCAATGGCCGCAAGATGTGGATCACCAACGGCGCCGAAGCGGAGATCTACGTGATCTTCGCGAATGCGAATCCGGGCGCCGGCTACAAGGGCATCACGGCGTTCATCGTGGAACGCGGGTTCCCCGGCTTCAGCGTGGGAAAGAAGGAAGACAAGATGGGCATCCGCGCTTCCAGCACCACCGAGTTGATTCTCGAGGGCGTCGAGGTACCGGCGAAGAACGTGCTGGGACCGGTCGGCCAGGGTTACAAGGTGGCCATCGAGACGCTCAACGAGGGGCGCATCGGCATCGGCGCGCAGATGATCGGCGTGGCACAGGGCGCGCTCAAGGCCGCGACCGACTACGTGAAGGAGCGCCAGCAGTTCGGCAAGGCGCTGGCCGAGTTCCAGGGCATCCAGTTCCAGCTGGCCCAGGCGCGCACGGAGGTGGAGGCCGCGCGCCTCATGGTGTACAACGCCGCCCGGCTCAAGGACGCCGGCCACGACATCGCCATGGAAGGCGCGATGGCCAAGCTCTACGCGTCGCAGGTGTGCGAGCGCGTGACCTCCGATCTCCCTGGAGCTGTTCGGCGGCTACGGCTACACCAAGGACTTCCCGGCCGAGAAGTTCTATCGCGACGCCAAGATCGGCGCGATCTACGAGGGAACGTCCAACATGCAGCTCCAGACGATCGCCAAGCAGATGCTGCGGTAGGCGCGCCGCCGCTCAGGCGCGCGCGGTGAAGACGGCTTCCAGCGCGGACTGGACCCGCTTCCGCAGGCCGTCGATCGTGAACGGCTTCTCGATCCAACCGACGCCGTCGCCGACCTCACGCCGGGCGATCTCGTCCTCGGTGTACCCCGACATGAACAGCACGGCCGGAGCGAGGCCCATGCCGCGCATGCGGTCCACCATCAGTCGACCTCCCATTCTGGGCATCACGAGATCCGTGAGCACGAGATCGAAGTCGCGCCCCCGGCGCTCCAGGATCTCCAGCCCCGCCTCGCCGGAGTCGGCCAGCACCACGGTGTGCCCCTCGCGCTCCAGCACGCGGCGCGCTACCGCGCGCACTCCGGCCTCGTCCTCCACGACCAGGATCGTGCCGCACCGCTTGGCGGCAAGCGCCGCGGCCCGCGCCTCGGCGGGGCACTCCGCCTTCTCTTCGAGTTCCGGCAGGTAGATCTCGAAGGTCGTCCCATGACCTTCCTCCGTATGCAGGGTGATGAATCCCTGCGACTGGCGCACGATGCCATACACCGTCGCCAACCCGAGCCCCGTCCCCCGTCCCTTCTCTTTCGTGGTGAAGAACGGCTCGAACACCCGCTCGCGCACCGCAGACGACATGCCGAGACCGGTGTCGCGAACGGTGAGCACCACGTAGGACCCGGGTTCCGCGCCGACGCCGCGTGCCGGCGCGAAGGATTCGTCGACGACCGCCGAGCGCAGGCTGATGAACAGCGCGCCGCCGTGCGGCATGGCATCGCGCGCATTGATCACCAGGTTCATGAGCACCTGTTCGATCTGTCCGGGATCGGCCAGCACCCGCATGGGGGCATGCCCCGGATCGACGGATAGGGCGATGTCCTCGCCGATGAGACGGCCGAGCAGCCGTTCCATGCCGCTCACGGTCTCTTCCAGATGCATCAACCGCGGCTGCAACACCTGGTGCCGGCTGAACGCCAGCAACTGTCGGGTCAGCGACGCCGCGCGCTTCGCCGCCTGGTGGATCTCGTTCACGTCGTGCCGCGCCGGATCGCCCGGAATCAGATCCGTGAGCAGCATCTCCGAATAGCTGGTGATGGCCGTGAGGATGTTGTTGAAGTCGTGCGCGACGCCGCCCGCCAGGCTCCCGATCGCCTCCAACTTCTGCGTCACCCGAAGCTGCTCTTCGAGCATCCGCCGCTCGGTGAGGTCCGAAGAGACACTGACCACGCCGCGCAATGCGCCGTCGGGCCCGGAAATCGGCGAGCAATCCACGTGCGCCGGAAACGTGGTGCCGTCGCGCCGTTGCGCATCGTATTCGCCGCTCCAGCTCATGCCCGACTGGAGACATGCCTGCACGGCCGGATCGTCGAGCTTGGCCGCCTGCGCCGGAACCACGTCGGCGGCGCGATGCCCGAGCACCGCATTCGTCGGCCACCCGTACAACGTCTGCGCCGATCGGTTCCAATACGTGATCCTGCCGGCGAGGTCGGTGGCGATCACCGCCTGCTCCACCGCATCGAGCAGGTGGGCCCGCTTGCGCAACTCGGCATCGGCCGCCGCCTGCGCCGTGATGTCTCGTGCCGTGCTCACGATGCCCCGCACGGCCGGATCGTCGATGCGGTTGCGGCCGGTGCCCTCGACCAGGCGCCACGACCCGTCCCGATGACGCAATCGGACGCGCATCGAGGCCGTGGCGTCGGGAGCCGAACGGAGCGTCCTGTACGCGCCGAGCATCGTCGGGGCATCGTCGGGATGAATGAATTCGGCGGCGTTGCGCCCCACGAGTTCGTCGGGGGCCATGCCCAGCAGGTTCGCGCCGGATGGACTCGCGTATAGCACCCTCCCGTCTTCGGCGACGATGGTGATGAATTCCACCGAGTGCTCGGTGATCGACCGGAAGAGCGCCTCGTTGCGCTGCAGCGCCGTCGTGGCGGCGCGCAACTCGCTGTCGGCGCGGTGGCGCTCCGAGACATCCTCGATGATCACGGCGATGCCGTCGTTCACCGGAAAGACGCGCTTCGAGAACCACCGCCCCGTCGCCGCCGAATGCGCCTCGAAGTGCACCGGCACGCGCGCGTCCATGGCGTGCCGGAACCGAGCCGCGTGCTCCGCCGTCGCGGCCACCGGGAACGCGTCCCAGAATGCACGGCCCACCAGCTCCTCGGATCGCGCCCCGACCAGTTCGCCGACCGCCGCATTGGCAAACGTCACCTGCCAATCGCGGTTGACGGTGAGAAACGCGTCGCGAACGCCGTGCAGGACGCCGGCCAGCGAGTCGGCAGCGGACAGGTGATCTCCGGGGTCGACGGACCCGCTCAGTTCACCGATTGGTTGAATGCCCATGGACCGGGGTCTTGGAGGAGAGTCGCGGTCATTGTCGCACCGCCGCCGTCGGGACATGCCGCTGGCAAGTCCATGCCGGCGTCCGCGATCAACGGTTGTCGGCTCCCTCGGCGTTCGCTGTCAGGGAGTCCCCCAGCCGTCTGTGAGCGGTTCCCCCACAGGAGCCCCCAACCGGCACAGGCCTAGGAAAACAGCCGTCCGATGTATTCGGCGTACTTCTCCGCCACGACGCGGCGGCGCACCTTGAGCGACGGGGTCAGTTCCCCGCCTTCCACCGTGAATTCCTGGGGGACGATCTCGAACCGCTTCACCGCCTGCACGCGCGCGAGCCGGGCGTTCACCGCGTCGATACGCTGCTGCAGGTGCGCGCGGAACTTCTCGCAGCTAGCCGCCGAGGCCGGATCGCGCGCCGGGCTCGTCCGCGGCGAGCGCCTCGTCAATCAACTGCACCGGATCGAGCGTGATCAATACTCCCAGATAGCGCTGCCGGTCGCCGACCACCACCGCCTGGCTCACCACCGGGATCGCCTTCAGATATCCCTCCACGAGCTGCGGCGCCACGTTCTCGCCGCCCGCCGTGATGATGATGTCCTTCTTGCGGTCGGTGATCTGCAGGAATCCGTCGCCGTCCAATTCTCCGATGTCGCCCGAGTGGAGCCACCCCTCCGCATCCAGCGTTTCCGCGGTCCCGGCCGGATCCTTGTAGTAGCCGGCGAACACGTGGCGGCCGCGCATGCAGATCTCGCCGTCGGCGGCAATCTGCAGTTCTGCACCGGGGAAGACGAACCCCGCCTTGCCCGTGCGGTATCGGTCGGGCGTGCTGATCGTGCCCGGGCCGGTGCACTCGCTCATCCCGTACACCTCGCAGATCGGGAGCCCGAGCGACAGAAAGAACTCGAGCGTCGACCGCGAGATCGGCGCCGCGGACGTCACGAGGACGCGCGCCCGATCGAACCCCAGCCGCCGGCGCACGGCCCGGAACACGAGCGCATTGGCCAGCCCGTACGACAGCGGGCGCCGCCGCCCCTGCTGGTCCGCAAACCCCGCCGCCAGTCCCACGCGCCGCGCCCACGCGATCAGCCTCTTCTTCAGCGGCGAATTCCGGGCACCCGCCGCCTGCATCCGCTCCTGGATCTTCTCCCACACGCGGGGCACCCCGAGAAAGAAGTCGGGCCTGATCTCCCGCAGGTCGTCGCCGAGGGTTGCCATGCTCTGTGCGAACCAGGTGCATCCGCCGAACGTCACCGGTCCGAAGATCGAGACGATCTGTTCGGCGATGTGGCTGAGTGGCAGGTAGCTCAGAATGTTGTCGCCGGCGCGGATGCCGAGCGCGGCAATGCCGGTGCTCGCCGTCCACACGACGTTGTCGTGGGTGAGCATCACGGCCTTCGGCACGCCCGTGGTGCCCGACGTGTAGATGAGCGTGGCCACGTCACTCGGTGCCTGCGCCGCCAGGCGCTCTTCGAGCGCGGCCGCGTCCACGTCGTGGCCGAGGCGCAGCAGATCCGGCCACGCGATCACGCCGGGTTCGGTGGGTTCGCCGTGCATCTGCACGATGGCCTTCAGGTGCGGCAACTGGTCGCGAACGGCCAGGTACTTGGCCAGTTGCTCCTCGTTCTCCACCACCGCCACCTGCGCCTCGCAGTGGTGGGTCACGTACTGGCACTGCTCGGCCGTGCAGGTGGAGTAAATGCCGCTGGGCAGTCCGCCGGCGTGGATCGCCGCCAGGTCGGCCACCAGCCACTCGGGGCAGTTGTACCCGATGATGGCCACGCCCTTACCCGGCTCGAGCCCGAGCGCCATCAACCCGCGTGCCGCGAGGCGGATCTGCTGCCGGTACGCACTCCACGTGAGCGACTGCCAGGCGCCCTCTTCCTTCCAGCGCACGGCGGGAAGATCGCCACACGCTTTCACGGTTGCGTCGAGGGCTTGGGGAATGGTGGTCGGAGACACGGGGGCGGGGATGGAGGAGTGTCGGCAGCCGGTAGCCGGCCGTCACCAAATATCATCCCGACCCTGCCGCTGTCGAGATCCCGATGGCGACTGGATCGGGGGAACCGTAGTTTCTGCCGTTGATGCCTGCCTCCCTCCGCGTGCCCGTTCTCGGCAATGCGCTTCCCCGAAGCGGAGGCCCGGTGTCGCGCACCCTGGGCCGCTGGTGGCTCGCCTGGCTCGGATGGCGCATGGAGGGGACGCTGCCCGACATCGCGAAGGCCGTGATCATCGTGGCGCCGCACACCACGAACTGGGACTTCGTGGTCGGCATCGCGGCCAAATTCGCACTGGGGCTCCGCGCGTCCTGGCTTGGCAAGCATACCCTGTTTCGCTCGCCCTTCGGGGGCCTGATGCGATGGCTCGGGGGAATTCCCGTGGACCGGGCCCGCCCCAACGATGTCGTGGCCCAGTCGGTGCAGCGGTTTGCCGAGGTGGAGCGCATGGTGCTCGGCATCTCGCCCGAGGGCACGCGCAAGGCGGTCGCCCGCTGGAAGACCGGGTTCTACCACATCGCGCGGGGCGCCGGCGTGCCGATCATCCCGGTGGCGTTCGACTGGGCACATCGGGTGTTGCTGGTCGGCCCCCCGCTGGCGCCGGGCGACGACATGAAGGCCGACCTGCAGGCGCTGGGACGGTTCTTCGAGGCGGCCCGCGGGCGGCGCGGGGAACTCACGCCCCCGCCGCTCTAGCCGGCGACGCTCAGGCGCCGCGGGTGACGATCAGCTTGAGCGGAGGCTTCGCCGCGTCGAGTTCCGCCTGCTCGGGGACGATCGTGTGCCGGAGCGCGTGCACGACTTCGGTTGCGAAGGTCCGTCCGGCGCTGCGGTCGATTTCCTCGAGGGCGTTCCACGAGGCGAACGCGGGGCGGGATTCGGTGGGCGTGAGCAGCGTCTCGTAGGCATCGGCCACGGCGAGGACCTTGACGGCCATCGGGATGCGCAGCGCGTCCACCGGCCAGTCGTCGCCGATCAGCTCGTGATAGCGGCCGTAGGCGGTCACCGTCTCGAGCGCGGCCCGCATGGAAGCCGCTACCGGCACCTCGCGGATATCGCGCGGGAAGTCGGCGAACATGCGCGCCACCCGTGGATCCTGCGGTCCCAACTCGTGCAGCAGACCGGCCACCCGCAGATCCTCGATCTCGTCGTCGCGCATGCCGAGCTTGCCACCGATGGCCATGGCACGTTCGGCCACGCGATAGCTGTGGCCACGGCGGTGCCGGTCGGCCGAGTCCAGATGGAAGGTCAGCATCTCGAGCAGCGCGAAGTAGGTGCGCTTCACGTCGTCGGCGCGCGCCTTTCGCTGGTCGGACAGCGTGCCCACGGCGAACCCGGTGAGGATGAGGAACCCTGCCCAGGGCGCGAAGTACATGATGGTCGACTCCGAGAGGTTGGGCGTCCCGCCCAGCCCGGTCACGGCCTGGAAGAACGTCACCAGCAACACCGTGAACAGCGCAGCCCCGACGGCACTGTTGCGCCCCAGGAGAAATCCACCGGCGATGATCGGCAGGTAGTAGAAGCTCAGAAACGCGAACTTGTAGTCCACGGTGAAGTTGATGAACAACAGGGACGCGACGAGCACCACCACGAGCGTCTGCTCGAAGTGATCGTACAACGCTTTCTTGATGCGATTCGCCAGTCCTTGCACCGTAGGCTTACTCCCAAATGCGACCGGAGTCCGGTACATCCACCGGTTTCGGTGGAATGCGTTGCCGACTCACCCCGGGCTCCTTTCGATCGCGGAAATCGAGAAGTGGCACCTTGCCTCGAAGTGTCATGCTCCCCGAAGACCGCCGCAAGACGCTCGACCGGCTCCGGGGCCCGTAGAAACGTGACACTACCGGGCATCTTGTCCGGGGGCCTGTGACGGCCGCCACGTATCGCGGGCTCCCTGAAATCGGGTTTCTCTCCCCCGCGACTGGAGTCCGCCCTCCTGCCCGTGATAGTATTGAACATGCGCATCGACGTGATCACCCGAGCCGCCGCCGCCGCCGCACTGCTGCTGACGGCCGCCGTTGCCCCGCTCCGTGCCCAGCAGCCCACCGGCCCCGCCTCCATCAGCGGTGTCGCGTACGACAGCGTCCGCAACCGCCCGATGGATGGGGCGCAGATTGTGATCCAGGGCACCACGCTGCTCACCGTGGCCGGCCCGGACGGGCACTTCCGCTTCGACAGCGTGCCGCCGGGCAAGTACCGGCTGCTCGCCGCGCATCCGATTCTCGACAGCATCGGCATTCAGTTGACGACACCGCCCATCACGGTGGCCGCCGGGCAGTCGCTCACGGTGAACATGGTGACGCCGCGGCCGGAGGCGTTGGTCAAGCAGCTCTGCCCCGCGGCGCGCCTCGCCCTCGGGCCCGCCGCGTTGTTCGGGCGCGTGCGCAATGCCGACACCGAGCAGCCGATCGCCAAGGCCCACGTCTCGATCGTCTGGACCTCGCTCGAGTTCGGCGGCCTGCGCAAGGTGCCGAAGATCCGCGAGGCCGTCACCGCCGCCGACGGCACGTACCGCATCTGCGGACTGCCCTCGACCTTCGACGGCAAGGTGCAGGTCCAGCACGACGGCGTGACGAGCGGCGACGTGCCGGTCAGCTTCAGCAACGATGTGCTGCAACTGCGCAGCCTCAGCATTGCCGTGGCGGCCCCGGCCGCCATCGCCGCAGCGGGCGACACCAACCAGAAGTCGCAGCGCCCCGTGACCGTCGCCAAACTCAGTGGACGCGTGCTCAGCGTGACCGGGCAACCAGTGGCCGGCGCGCGCGTACAGCTGGAAGGCACCATCCACGCCGTGGACAGCCGCGCCGACGGCTCGTTCACTCTCGACAGTCTGCCCTCGGGCTCGCAGGTCGTCGTGGCCCGGCGCATCGGCTACAACCCGGTGGAGCAGGCGGTGGAACTCTCGGCCAGCAAGCCGGCCCGAACCACGCTGCGCTTCGACCAGGCCGTGACCCTCCTGCCCACCGTCACCACCGAGGCGCAGCGTGTGAGCGGGCTCGACGCCGTGGGATTCACGCAGCGCGAGAAGTCCGGCATGGGCTTCTACATGGACGAGAAGACGATCGCCAGACGCCAGGCGCCCAAGTTCACCGACATCCTGCGCACGGTGCCCGGCATCCGCGTCCAGACCTCCGGCTACACCACGCAGGTATACGATGCCCGGACGCAGGGCACCGGATGCGTGAACTACGTGGTGGACGGTTCGCCCTGGGTCTCCATGAACCCCGGCGATATCGACTCCTTCGTGCTGCCGGACAACGTCGGCGCCATCGAGGTGTACCACGGCGCTGAAACGCCGCCGCAGTTCGTGATTCCCGGCCAGGGCGGGTGCGCCACCATCGTCATCTGGACCAAGTGGCGGCTCGATCGCTTCAACAAGAAGAAGAAGTAGCGGCCGGCAGATCGAACTAGAGCAGTTCCTTGAGGCGGGCCACGTCCACGTTGCCGCCGCTCACGACGCACACCACGCGCGCCCCCGCCGCAACCGGCAGCTTGCCGGCGATCAGGGCCGCCACCGCGGCGGCGCCCGCCGGCTCGGCCAGCAGCTTGGCCGACGACAGGATGACGCCCATTGCGCGCGCGATCTCGTCGTCGGATACCACCACCACGTCGTCCACGTAGTGTTGCGCCGCCCAGAGGGGCAGCGCGCTCGTCATCGGCGCCGCCAGGCCGTCGGCGATCGTCTTCGGCGGATCGATGGCCGTCACCCGCCCGGCGTCGAGGCTCCGGCGCAACGCCTGCGCGCCCTCGGGCTCCACGCCGAACACCTGCACGGACGGCTTCGCGTGTTTGGCCGCCACCGCGATCCCCGACAGCAGTCCCCCTCCGCCCACGGGCACGACGATCACGTCTACATCCGGAGCGTCTTCGACGATCTCGAGCCCCGTGGTGCCGGCGCCGGCCACCACGCGCGGGTCGTCGAACGGATGGACGAACACGTAGCCGTGCGTCTCCCCCAGTTCACGCGCCTTGTCGAACATCGCCGAGCCCCACTCGTGCTGCACCACCTCGGCACCGTACCCGCGCGTAGCATCGAGCTTGGTCTGCGAAGCGTCGACCGGCATCACAACCGTGCACCTGGTGCCGGCCGCGCGTGCGGCCCATGCCAGCGCCTGCGCGTGGTTCCCCGCCGACACGCCTACCACGCCCCGCGCCCGCTCGGCATCCGAGAGCAGGCTGATGGCGTTGAGCGCGCCGCGCACCTTGAACGAGCCCGTCTTCTGCAGCAGTTCGGCCTTGAGGCGCAGCGATACGCCGGCCGTCTCGCCGATGCGGGTGGCCGAGAGCAGGGGTGTGCGATGTACGCGGCCGGCGATGCGCTCGCGGGCGGCGACGATGTCGGCGTGTGTGAGCATGCGGTGGCGGGATGGTGGGCTAGCAGGGTAGCGCATCACGCCGGTGTTTCGCAACGCCGCTTGCCCCGCTGGCGCCATACGGGGAAATTTCGGCCACTCGGAGGCCCCATGTCCCGCATGAGCAACCCCGGCTGCATGCTGCGCACGATGAGCGCGCTGTTCGGCACCATCTTCCTGCCGGTGGGCGTCTCGTTCTTCTTCGTGCTGAAGCACCGACACTGGCCGGAGGGCGTCGGCGCCGTGCTCGCCGCCCTGGGCTTCTACTACGTCGCCTGGCGCGCCGAAGACATTCTCGGGCTGGACGAGATTTCCGACGGCGACGATCTCGTGTTTCCCGACCTCCCGTCGCCTGCCGACGACGCCCCGGCCCCACCATCCCACGACCAGGAGCCACACCCGTGACCCGCCATCGTCGCTGCCTCCCGTTCCTCCGGACCGTCGTGTTGCACGCCATCGTCCTCCTCGCTGCCCTGCCGGTCGTCGCCGCGGCGCAGTGGCGGTTGGCGGACGCCGGGACGCGGGCCGAGTTCCGCGGGCTGAGCCTGGCCGGCGATCACGTGGCCTGGGCCAGCGGCACGCACGGCACCGTGGCCCGCAGCGTCGACGGCGGCGCGCACTGGACGCTGCTCCACGTCCCCGGCGCCGACTCGCTCGACCTCCGGTCGATCGCGGCGTTGGGACCCGATGCGGCGGTCGCCGCGAGTGCCGGCCCCGCCGAGAACGGACAGGCGCGGATGTTTCGCACCACCGACGCCGGCGCCACCTGGACACAGGTGTACACCACCAACCAGAAGGGGGTGTTCCTCGACGCCCTCGCGTTCTGGGACGCCGGCCACGGCATCGCGCTGAGCGATCCTATCGACGGCAAGCTGTTCCTGCTCGTCACCGAAGACGGCGGCAGGAGCTGGACGCGCGTGCCCCCCGGGGCACTGCCGCCGGCGCTGCCCGGCGAGGCGGCGTTCGCCGCCAGCGGCACGTGCGTGGCGGTGTGGGGCACCGGCGACGTGTGGATCGGCACCGGCGGCGGGGCGCGGGCACGGGTCTATCACTCGTCGGATCGCGGGCGCAGTTGGAGCGTGGCCGACACGCCGGTGCACGCAGGCAGCTCAGCCTCCGGAATCTTCGCGCTCGCCTTCCGCGACGCGGAGCACGGCGTGGCGGTGGGTGGCGACTACACGAAGCCGCACGGCGCCACCGTGAACGTGGCGCTCAGCGACGACGGCGGCCGCACGTGGCACGCGGCGCCCGGCATGCTGGTGCAGGCCTACCTCTCGGGGGTCGCCTGGGAGGGGTCGGGCCCCGTCGTGGCCGTCGGACTCGCCGGCACGGCACGGTCGAACGACCACGGCGCTTCGTGGACCATGGTCGACACCCTCCCGCTGAACGCCGTGCGATTCCGCGGCTCCGGGTTCGGCGTGGCCGCCGGTCCCCACGGCCGGCTGGCCCGCTGGGTGCCTCGCAACCCCGGCGCGCGTTAGGCGCCGGCCGCGGGCAGCGCGCCCGGTGCATCCCGCTCGGGCACCGTCGTCACGCCACCCGAGAGTATGAACGCCATCACGTGCGCGCTGTCGGCGTCGAGCCGGCGCACGTTGGCCGAGGGGAAGACCACCAGGTTTCCCGCGAAACCGTAGGACTGTGGCACGTACACGGTGGCGGAATCGGCTACGCCGAAGGCGTCCAGCGATTCCTGCGTGAGGAAGCCGAACACGCGGGCGCCACCGCCCACCGAGACGATCACCGGTTTGTCGAAGCGGCGGTGCTCCCCGACGAACGCGTTGAGCAGGTCGCGCGTGCTCGTGTAGAGCAGCCGCACGAACGGGAGCCGGGCGAACAGGGCATCCAGCCCGGTGCTGAGCGTCCGGGCAGCGAACGTCTGCGCCGCGAACCCGATGGCCGTGACCAACGCGACCATCACCACGAACCCGGCGCCGGGGATCGGCAGCACCAACCAGTTGTCGATCGTCGTGAAGATCACGTAGCAGATGTACACCGTGATGAACACCGGCGCGGTGACGATCAGGCCCTTGAAGAAGTAGTTCAGGACGCGTGACATGACGAACCCGGGAAGAATGGAAGAGACGGGCGGACGCAACACGGGCTCCCGCCTGCGCGGGAGCCCGTCGCGAGCGCCTGGCACTCGTGGAGCTTACTTGACCCGGAACGGAACCGAAAGCTCGGCGCGATCCCGGAAGAGCATGAGCACTCCGCGGGCGTGGGAGACGCCGAGTTTCATCCGGAGGAGCCGCCATGCGAGTCGGGGAGGCGGCGGCCCGGCGCAGTTCGTGACCCCGGAGCGCGTTCGCCGGTCGTTGTGAAAGGACACCTCAAGCGAGACGCAGATGAAGAAGCTCCTCGGAACCGTGGGTGCAACGATCGGAAGCACCATAGGATGGTATGCCGCCGTCAAGCTCGGCTTCATGACCGCGTTCTTCGTGAGCACGATAGCGGGCGGGGTCGGCCTGTATTACGGTGTGAAGGCCGCGAACCAGTTGCTCGGCTAGTCGACAGCGCTGCCGGCATCTCGTGCGTTGACCTACGGGGCGTCGCGCCCCGTGCCATCCGCCATCTCACCCGAACGCCGTGACCCCTCTCGATCTCTCGAGCGACGTTAGCGCTCGTCGCCCTGTGTCTGTTGACGGTCAACCTGCTGCTCGGCCTCCTGCTCTCCATGCACTACAACCCGTGGAAGCACTGGCCACACCGCCGATTCAACTACTTCAAGGTCCACAACTGGACCGCGTACGTGGCCCTGGCGCTGGCCGCACTTCACGCCGTGTTGCTGCTGGCCGTCAAGACGCCCGTCTTCCGGTTCGTCGACGTCCTCTACCCGGTCAACGGGCCCAAGCAGCCCTGGATCAACAGCATCGGCGCGGCCTCGCTGTATGTGCTCATCGTCGTCGTGGTCACGTCGTACTACCGCGTGGCCATCGGGCGTGACCGGTGGAAGCTGCTCCACTACCTGACGTATCTGACCGCCGCGCTGTTCTTCGTGCACGGCGTGCTCACCGATCCCACGCTCAAGGACGCGCCGATCGACTATCTGGACGGCGAGAAGGTGCTGATCGAGGTCTGCGCCCTGCTCGTGCTCGGCCTGTCGCTGTACCGGCTCCGATGGGCCATGCGCCGGAAGACCGCCCACAAGACCGTGGCGTCGCCGGCGCGGGCCGCCTGACCCGGCGGGCGATCAGAGCAGCCGCTTGTACCGCTTCCGGCGGCGGGACTTGGCGGACCGCCGATATGGTTCCCGCGGCACGATGTCGCTGAGCGCCACCAGCGCCTGCTCGGCCGTATGCCGCGACAATTCCCAGCGCACGCGCGACCGCTTCTCGCGCTGGATCTTCTCCAGGCGCGCCCGGACTGCTCCCTCCCCCTCGGCCGCCGCGCGCGCCCGCCGCTCGCTCTCCGATGGTTTGCGACTCATATTCGCTCGTACGTAGTGGGCCCAGTCAAACTAACCCGCGGCGGCGCCGTGCCGTCACGATTCCCGCCGCGATGATCCGCCGGAACGCTCCAATGACCACTCGCACCTCCGCCAACGTCTCCGCGCCCGTCTCGCTGGACGAGCAGTGGATGCCCTTCACCGCGAACCGCGCCTTCAAGCGCGCGCCGCGACTGCTCGTGTCCGCCAAGGACATGCATTATGTGGCCGCCGACGGACGGCGCGTGCTCGACGGCACCGCCGGCCTCTGGTGCGTCAACGCCGGACACGCGCGGGAACCCATCGTCCGCGCCATCGCGGAGCAGGCCGCCACGCTCGACTACGCCCCGGGCTTCCAGATGGGACACCCGCTCGCCTTCGAGCTGGCCGCGCGCGTGGCCGCCCTCACGCCGGACGATCTGGCCCGCGTCTTCTTCACGAACTCCGGGTCCGAAGCAGTCGATACCGCGCTCAAGATCGCCCTCGCCTACTGGAAGGCCCGGGGGCAGCCGGAGCGCGTGCGCTTCGTCGGGCGCCGGCGCGGCTACCATGGCGTGGGATTCGGCGGAACGTCGGTGGGAGGCATCGCCGCCAACCGCCACCAGTTCGAGGGACAGTTGCTGCCGAACGTCGACCACCTCCCCGACACCCACGACCTGGCGCACAATGCCTTCAGCCGCGGACAGCCGTCGTGGGGCGCGCACCTGGCCAACGAATTGGAGACGATCGTCGACAACCGCGGCGCGGAGACCATTGCCGCGGTGATCGTCGAACCGATGGCCGGTTCCACCGGCGTGCTCATTCCGCCCACGGGGTACCTGGAGCGGTTGCGCGACATCTGCAACCAGCACGGCATCCTGCTGATCTTCGACGAGGTGATCACCGGCTTCGGCCGCCTCGGCGCCGCGTTCGGCGCGCAGTTCTTCGGGGTGCGGCCGGACATCATCGCGATGGCCAAGGGCATCACCAATGCGGCGGTGCCCATGGGCGCCGTCGCCGTGGCCACGGAGATCCACGACGCGATCGTGGAAGGCGCGCCGGGCGGCATCGAACTCTTCCACGGCTACACGTACTCGGGACACCCGCTGGCCTGCGCGGCCGGACTGGCCACGCTCGACCTGTATGAACGCGAGGGACTGTTCGCGCGAGCCGCGGAGCTGTCGTCGTACTGGGCCGACGCCGTGCACCGGCTCGACGAGAAGCCGCACGTGATCGACGTGCGGAACATCGGACTGGTGGGCGCCGTGGAACTGGAGCCCCGCGACGGCGCGCCCGGCGCGCGGGCGCTCGACGTATTCCTGCACTGCTTCGAGCATGGAGTGCTCGTGCGCATGGCGGGCGATACCATCGCGCTCTCGCCGCCGCTGATCGTGAGCACCGATCAGATCGACGAGATGATCGAGGCCATGTCGAGCGCGCTGGACGCGCTGCGCTGAACCGACGGACCCGCCGCCCCGCCGCGAATCTCTTCCACCGTGACCCTCAACTCGCCGCGCGAGGCACTCGCGCACCTGCGCCGCGTCGATCCCGTCATGGCGGGCGTCATTCGCAAGGTCGGCCCCTACCGGCTGCAGATCCGCCGGGGGAACTCACACTTCCACTACCTGGTGCGGGCCATCGTCTTTCAGCAGCTTTCGGGAAAGGCGGCGGGCACCATTCACGCACGCTTCTGCGCACTGTTTCCCCGCCGCCACGTGGACCCTGAACGGCTGCTGGCGCTCTCAGATGAGTCGCTGCGCTCGGTGGGGCTCTCGCGTCAGAAAATGAGCTACCTCCGCGATCTGGCGGAGAAGGTGCACACCGGGGCCGTGCCGCTCCACCGCGTGCGGCACATGAGCGACGACGCGATCATCGACCACCTGGTGCAGGTGAAGGGTGTGGGCCGCTGGACGGCGCAGATGTTCCTGATGTTCCGCCTCGGCCGCCCCGACGTACTGCCCGAGTTGGATCTCGGGATCCAGAACGGCGTGCAGCGGGCATATGGATTGCGCCGGCGCGCCACCCCGAAGGACGTCCAGCGCATCGGGAAGGTGTGGACCCCGTACAGTTCGATTGCCTGTTGGTACCTGTGGCGGTACGTCGACGACGCCGGTTGAAGGCGCATCGCGCGCCGCGCTAGGTTCTCGACGACGCTTCTTCCCCGGAGTCCCCTCGTCATGCCCCCCGCCATTCGCTCATCCGGCATGCAGCGCCGCGCGGCGCTGCGCTCCATCGTCGCGGTCGTCGCCGCGGCCGCGGCACTCGCGCTCTCGGCCGCACCGGTCCGCGCGCAAGTCATCCCCGCCGAACGGAAGATCCGCGCCTTCGTGCACCAGCACCACGAAGACGAGATCGCCATGCTCCAGCGCGCGGTGGACATCAACAGCGGCACGATGAATTTCGCCGGCGTGCGCGAGGTCGGCCGGGTGTTCGCCGCCGCGCTCGACTCGCTCGGCTTCGAGACGCACTGGGTCGAGCTGCCTGACTCCGTGAACCGCGCCGGACATCTGGTGGCCGTGCACAAGGGCAGGCCGGGCGGCAAACGCCTTCTGCTCATCGGCCACTTCGATACGGTGTTCGAAGGGGAGGGACAGCAGTTCGTCCGCGAAGACACCATCGCTCAGCGGCGCCGGCACCAGCGACATGAAGGGAGGCGACGTCGTTCTCGTCTACGCGCTCAAGGCGCTCCGCGACGTCGGCCGCCTCGACGATGCCAACATCATCGTCGTGTTCAACGGCGACGAGGAGGCGCCGGGGCTCCCACTCAGTATCTCGCGGCAGGCGCTGCGGGACGCGGCGGCGCAGAGCGACATCGCCCTGGCGTTCGAGGCGGGGACGCAGTCCCTGGCGTCGGTGTCGCGCCGGGGCGCCAGCTCCTGGCTGCTCACGGTGCAGGCCCGGCAGTCACACTCTGCCGGCGTGTTCAGTCGAGGCGCCGGCTACGGCGCCATCTACGAGACCGCGCGCATCCTCGACACCTTCCGGCGCGAACTGGCCGGCCAGCCCGATCTCACCTTCAATCCCGGCGTCATTCTCGGCGGCACGCACGTCACCTACGACACCGCCCACCTGGCGGGGAGCGCGGACGGGAAGACGAACATCATCGCCCCCACGGCGGTGGTGCCGGGCGATCTCCGGTTCATCACCGAAGGGCAGAAGGACAGCGCGCGCGCCCGCATGCGCAGCATCGTCGCCGACCACCTGCCCGGCACGACCGCCGAGATCACCTTCGAGGACGGCTATCCGGCGATGCCCATGACCCCGGGCGGCGAGCACCTGATCGCGCGTGTACGACTCCACCAGCCAGGCCCTCGGCTACGGCCCCGTGTACGCGCGCAGGATCCGAGCCTCGCGCGGCGCCGGCGACGTGTCGTTCGTGGCGCCCTACATCCCGGGCATGGACGGCCTGGGCGCCCTCGGCCGCGGTGCCCACACGCCGCGTGAGATGGTGGACCTGAATTCGCTCACGATGCAGACGGAGCGCGCCGCGGCCCTGATGGAGAGACTCCTGGCTGAGAAGTGAACGCTGAAACGTGAAGGGCGAGGAAGCGAGTCTACGCCCTCCTCACCCTTCACCGTTCACCGCTCAGGCCGTCTGCGTCGGCAGCGGCCCCAGGAACCCCTTGGGCAGTTCGGCCATCGCGTCGCGGTGCGCGAACACCACGTCGGGGTGACGCTGGAGCATCTCCAGGTAGCGCGCCGCGAACGTCGTCTTGGGCGGCACCGGCGTGAGCAGCCCGCGCATCTGCGCCAGCAACGACGCGGTGACCTCACTGGCCACCGGCGTATTCTCCTGCTCCGCAGCATCCAGCGCCTCGTCGATCTGCACGATCAACTGCGAGGCGGGACGCAGCCACTCGAACGACGGCTCGTGCAGCACCGCCTGCAGATACGCGTTGGGCGTGAGGCGGCCGCGCGAGCGCTCCAACTCCACCCGCTCCATTTCGAGCAGCAAGCGGTGCACGCGCAGCAACCCCTGCCTCGCGGCCTTCAGGGTATTCGTGGTCAGGTCGCCGGCAGCAAGGCCGGCGGGCGTTTCAATGGGTTGCATCGGCTCCTCCACTTCTGAAGTTAGCCGCGAGGGGAAGGGCGGATGGGCGAAACGGACGATCCCCTGGGATACTGACGAACCGAGGGAACGGATGTCAGTGATCCGAACCCGTGAGGCACCGAAAAGCCCCCGGCGATCGCCGGGGGCTGGCCGAAGACGGCCGGCTGCTGAGACCCGCGCGGCCGCCCCGCCCGGGGTGCCCTATCGCTTGGCCACCTCGAAGATTCCGGCGGCGCCCATGCCGCCGCCGATGCACATCGTCACCAGGCCCAGGCCGCCGCCGCGCGCTCCGAGTTCGTGGACCAGCTGCGTGGTCAGCTTCGCGCCCGTGGCGCCGAGCGGGTGGCCGAGCGCGATGGCTCCGCCGTTCACGTTGACCTTCGCGGGATCCATGCCCAGCTCCCGGACCACCGCCACCACCTGCGACGCGAATGCCTCGTTGAACTCGATGAGCGAGAGATCGCCGATCCTGAGCCCGGCACGGTCGAGCGCCTTGGGCACGGCCTTGATCGGTCCGATACCCATCACGTCGGGCTCCACGCCCGCCACGGCAAAGGTGACGAACCGCGCCAACGGCTCCAGCTTCAGCGCTCTGGCGCGCTCGGCACTCATCAGCAGAATCGCCGCCGCGCCGTCCGAGTAGGGACTCGCGTTGCCGGCGGTCACCGTTCCGTTGGCCTTGAACGCCGGGCGAAGCTTGGCCAGCCCTTCGAGGGTCGTATCGCGGCGGGGCAGTTCGTCTTCGACGAACGTCACGGTGTCCTCGGTCTTGGTGGCGCCCTTCCATTCGGCGCGGGTCACCGGCACCGGAACGATCTGCTCACGGAACGCGCCGGTGGCGAGCGCCTTCGCCGCCTTCTGCTGGCTGCCCAGCGCCCAGGCGTCCTGCTCCTCGCGCGAGACCTTCCACCGCTGCGCCACGCGCTCGGCGGTGAACCCCATGCCGATGTAGCTCTCCACGGCCTTCGGATCGAGGCGCGTGTGGTAGCCCGACATCGGCACCTGGCTCATCATCTCGATGCCGCCGGCGAGCACGACGTCGGCCATGCCGCTCAGGATCTCCTGCGCGCCGAACGCGATGGTCTGCAGCCCCGACGAGCAGAAGCGGTTGATGGTGGCGCCGGGCACCTCGACGGGAAAGCCCGCCTGCAGCAGCGAGAGCCGCGCCACGTTGAGTCCCTGGCCCGCCTCGGGCATCGCGCATCCCCACAGCACGTCGTCCACGATCGCGGGGTCCACCTTCACCCGGTCGACGGCGGCGCGCATGAGCCGCGAGGAGAGCTCCACGGGATGCACGCCGGCCAGCGCGCCGTCCTTCTTGCCACGACCCACGGCGCTGCGCACCGCGGAAACGATCACGACTTCAGTCACGAGTCATCCCTCTCAGTTGCGGAGCGGTTTGCCGGTCTTGAGCATGTGCGCGATGCGCTCCTGCGTTTCCTTGGTACCGAGCAGGCGAAGGAAGGCGTCGCGCTCCAGATCGAGCACGTCGTCCTCGGTCACCGTGCGCGCCGGCCCGTCGCCGCCGCAGAGCACCCGGGCGATCTCGAGCGCCATCCGGACGTCGTGGTCGCTCGCCTGTCCTGCTTCGTGCATGGCCCACGCGGCGTAATGCAGGTTCCCCATGCCGGCACTCCCCACCGCCTCGATGGTGCGCAGCGGCGGCGCGACGTAGTCGGGGGCCAGGTCGAGCACCCGGCGCTTGGCATCGGCCAGCAGAAAGTCGCGGTTCATGGAGATCCGATCGCGGTCGCGCAGGAAGCCGAGGTTGCGCGCCTCGAGCGCGCTCGTGCTCACGGTCGCCATGGCGATGGTCTTGAAAGCGCGCTTCGGCGCCTCGAAGGGATCGGCCTCGTCGTACGGCGCCAGATCGCCCGCGAACCGGAAGAGCAGCTCCTTGGTCCCGCCGCCGCCGGGCAGCAGGCCCACGCCCACCTCCACCAGCCCCATGTACAACTCGGCGTGCGCCTGGATGGCGTCGGCGTGCAAGGACCACTCGCATCCGCCGCCGAGGGTCAGGCCGAACGGCGCCGCCACCACCGGAAAGGGCGCCGAGCGGACGGACATCGAGCAGCCCTGGAAAAGCAGCACCGCTTCCTCGAGCCGCTTCCAGTCGCCGGCCTGCGCCAGCGACGCCACCATGCCGAGGTCGGCGCCGGCCGTGAACGTCCGCGGATCGTCGTTCCCGATCACGAGTCCCGCCAGCCCGTCGCGTTCCACGATTTCCAGCGACTTCATGAGCATCGTGAGCACACCCTCGCCCAGCGAGTTCATCTTGCTGTGGAACTCGAGCACGGCCACACCGTCGCCGGCATGCCAGAGCGACGCATCGGCCGACTCGGCCAGCGCCCGTCCCGAACGGCGCAGCGTATCGATGCGCAACAGCCCTTCGGGCTCCTGCACCGGTTCGTACCCCGTCCAGTCCAGCGACGCCGCTCGGGTGCCGTCACGCCCGTAGAAACCCTCCTGCATGGCCTTCGGGCGGAGTGCCGCGGCCTCGGGCAGCGCATCGCCCAGCAGATCGAGCTGCTTGAACGGACCCGCTTCCCACGCGAACCCCCACTCCATGGCGTGGTCCACGTCTGGCAGTCGGTACGCGATCTTCGGCGCCGTTTCGATCACATAGTGCGACAACCGCGTCAGATACTCGCGTGCGAACTTGCCATAGGTGCCGTCGAGCGCGACGGCAGCCTTGAGCCGGTCGCCGAGTGGAAGCTTGAGCGCTTTCCCGATGGCCGCCGCCTGGGGTTTGGCCGCGGCCGCGTACGCCATGGTCTTCCAGTTCAACGTCTGGATTTCCTTACCCACCTTCTTGTAGAAGCCGGCCCCGGTCTTTTCGCCCAACTGGCCGTTCTTCACCATCGCGCCGACCCAGTCGGGCAGCGTGAAGTCCTCGCCGGTCGCCGTGGCCAGCCCGGCCGCCACGTGGGAGAGCACGTCGAGCCCCGTGAGGTCGGCCGTGCGGAAGGTGGCCGACTTGGCCCGCCCGAGCAGAGGCCCGGTGAGCACGTCCACCTCGTCGATGGTGAGATCGAACTCCTCCATCATGCGAAGCGCCAGCACCATGCCGAACACGCCAAGGCGGTTGGCCACGAAGCCTGGCACGTCGCGCGCGGTGACGATGCCCTTGCCTAGAATCCGCTCGCTGAAGGCCCGGGCGCCGGCAATGGTGTCGGCCGCCGTGTGCGAGGTGGGAATGATCTCGAGCAGATGCAGGTAGCGCGGTGGATTGAAGAAGTGCATCCCGAGAAAGCGCTGCTTGAAGGCGTCGGTCCGCCCTTCGGTAAGCAGCGCCATGGGGATGCCCGAGGTGTTCGACGCGATGATCGCGTGCGGCGGCAGGATCCGTTCGAGCTTCGCGTAGAGAGCGCGCTTGGGTTCCAACTGCTCGATGATCGCCTCGATGACGAGGTCGCAATCGGCCAGGCCCCCGAGGTCGTCAGTGGTGTTTCCCACCTCGATCAGCGCCGCGCGCGCGGGATCCATGAACGCGGCCGGCCTTGCCTTGCGGGCCCGTTCGAGCCCCTTCCTGGCCGGCGCATTCGGGTCGTCGGCCGGCCCCGCGATGTCGAGCAGCGCCACCGGTATGCCGGCCGACGCGGCCAGTGCGGCAATGCTATGTCCCATCGTCCCGGCGCCGATGACGCCAAGCCGTCGAATCCGCATCCTGCTCCTCCGGAATTGTGCAGTAGCCGGCGCGTTCGGCGCCGGATTCGAGTAATACCGCATTGGAGGGGCTGGGGGCAGTGGGAATGCCTCCGGGTGTTTACTCGGAAGACCCCCGACTGCCGGCCGCCAGGAAGGTCCGCAAAGAGCGACCCATGGTTGCAACTCTTTGCGTAGTTCGTCAGCGGTAACGGATGTCACAACACTGCGTAAACGGTTTCCCTATAATCTGATACGGAACACGAGCTGGTTGGTTCGATTCGTGCAATAGAGGCCCGGCATGTCACGCTCCCAGCAGGCTGCATCACCATCCCTTCGAGGCCGGTTCCAGCGCTTCGGCTTCACAATCATCGAGATGCTCGCGGTCCTCGTGATCATGGGACTGCTCGTGGGGATCTCGATTGGCCGAATCAGCGCCACGATCACGCAGCAACGCCTGAACCGCGCGGCCATCGCCTTGAGCGGTGACCTGGAGTCGGCGTTCTCGTTGGCTCAACGCGACCGCAAGCCGGTCACGATCTCGTTCAACACGGGCACCATGGAGTTGAGTATCGCCGACGCCGCGTCGGGCACGGTGTTCCGCAAGACGTCGCTGGGCAATTTCGACCTGAAGGCGTCGAACGTCACGCTCTCGCGAACGTCGCTGAACGTCTACCCCGCCGGCCTGGCCGACGATTCGCTCTCCATCACTCTCTCGGCCACGCTCGGCAACACCACGTACTCGCACCGGGTGCGGATGACGCGTGGCGGACTCGTGCAGGTCAAATGATGCGCTCTTCTCGCCGCCCGCCACGCGGGCACGCCCGGGCCGGCGTATCGCTCATCGAGATCATGATCGCGATGAGCATGCTGGCCATCGTGCTGGTGACCATCGCCCAGCTCTCGCTCACCGTGGCCCGGACGGGCCGGAGCAACGATCTCGTCGCCCGCCGCACCGCCGTGCTGCAGCAACAGGCGGCCCGGCTCGGCGCCATTCCCTACACGACGCTCGATTCGCTTGCCAGCGGCACCTCGACGATCACCGTCGGCGGCGTGGCGTACAAGCGACGGCTCTCTCTCACGCAGGGCACCAATCGGATCACGGTGAAGGTGGTGATCGCGCCGGTGTCGGATTCGACGAAGAAGGACTCCCTGGTGTTCGACCACGCCTACGGGTCCGGTTCTCCCCTCTGTTCCGGGTGTTGATCATGAAACGCACGAGCATCCGCCGCGCCGGGTTCACCCTCACGGAAGTGCTGATCGCCGTGGTAATCATCGGGATCATCGGCGCCGCGTTCACGCGATTGATCATCGCGCAGTCGCGCTTCTTCACCCGCGAATATGGAGCGCGCAGCGCTCGCGCCGTGGCGCGTAACTCCATGAATCTCATGCTGTCCGATCTCCGCATGGTGCAGGACTCCGGGGGCGTGGATTCGGTATCGAGCGACGGACGGACGGTCCGGGTAATCGTTCCTTACGCCTACGGGATGGCCTGCGGCAACTCGCTGACCGCCACGGTCGTGAGCCTCCTGCCGGTGGACAGCAGCGTGCTCAAGCTTGCGACGTACGGCGGCTACGCGTGGCGCAACCCCTCCGGCGGGCGCTACACCATCGTGACGCCTCCCCTGCCCCAGGGGGCGAACAAGGTTCAGGCGTCGACCTATCCGGACCTGTGCACCGACCACGACAAGGCCAACATCTCCACGCTCCACATCAACGGGCGATCCGGCCAGATCGTCGATCTCACGCCGCTGGCGGTGGGCGCCGCCGCCTACGATCCGGTCTTTCTCTGGCAGAAGATCACCTATTCGTTCGACACCTCCGCGTCGTTCCCGGGCCTCTATGGGCTGTACCGCAACGTGTCCGGGGGACAGCGCGAGGAGATTCTGGCCCCATTCACGTCCTCCGCGCGGTTCAAGTTCTACGTGCCCAACCAGGACACGTCGCAGACCACCGTTCCCGCGCTCTCGAGCATCCGCGGACTGGACATCCTGCTCTACGGCGTGAGCCCGAAGCCCGCCAACGACGGGACCCGCGCATCCACGACGTTCACCACCGCCGTGTTCTTCAAGAACACGCGCGGTTTCTGAGGACCCCACCGATGTCACGTCTCTCCAATCGCAAGGGGTTCGCGCTCCCCATGGCCGTGCTGGTGATCGCCGTGATCACGGCGGCACTCGCCGCGGCGTTCATGACCACCACGGCGGAGATCGCGACCAACCAGGCGCAGAAGGGCACCGAGCGAGCGTTCGCGATCGCCCAGAACGGCCTCGAACAGTTCCTGGTGCGTCGCAGCGAGGCCGGGTGGTGCCAGTACTGCGGCTCGCCGCCGGCCACGACGGCCGAGTCCACGAAGGTGGCGTCGAACGGCGGCTACGCCTGGGTCGTGTCGCGCCAGGTGCACCCGTCGTCGGGCACGTCCGACCCGGCCCGCTACTTCATCACGTCCACGGGTGTCGACACCACCACGAAGATGTCGGGCGCCGGGAGTACGATGTATGCCACGCGCACCGTCGGCATCTACGCCAAGTGGAACATCAACACCGTGAACGTGCTGTCGGGATGGACCAGCCTCTCGGGCATTCACAAGAACGGAACGGCCGGCGTGATCAGCGGCGTCGACCAGTGCGGCGCGGACACGACACTCGCCGGCGTCACCGTCCCGTCGGGCGGATGGAGTTCGAATGGTAGCTTCTCCCCGACGGGAAACCCGCCCATCGACTCCAACCAGACCCAGTCCGAGCTCGCATCGCAGACCAAGATCGACTGGCAGGCCGTACTCAATGGCGCCATCCAGCCCGATGTCGAGATCCCCCCGGGCAGCTTTCCCAGCAATGCCCAGTTCGCCGACACGAGCTACTGGCCCGTCATCCGCATCCACACGAACGGGTACTCCCTCCCTCGCGCCGGCCGCGGCATCATCATCGCCGACAGCGACTTCGTGATCAACGGCAGCAACATGTGGAATGGGATCCTCCTGGTCGGCGGGGCACTCACGTCCAACGGAAACAACACGACCGCCGGCGCCACGATCAGCGGCCTCAACGTACTGCTGGGTGGAGCGGCGGGCGCCGGTGTGGTTACCGTCGACACGTCCATGGCTCAGGGACAGAAGAGCTACGTCTACAACAGTTGCAACGTCGCGCGCGCCTCGAAGGGCCTGCAGTCGTACCTCGCCTACCCCAACACCTGGGTCGACAACATCGCGATCTACTGATCCCGGTCGGCAGCACACAACGAGCCGTCCGCAGTCTTCACTGCGGACGGCTCGTTGTTGGCCACCTGCTGACTACCGCGGGTCGCTATCCCCCGCCGAACGGATCTCCCGGCGGGGCCTCCAGCGCTTTCGTCGGCGCCGGCAGTTCGCGGCGATCGATCCACCGCTGGAAGTCGCCTGCGATGGCGTACCAATGCGCCCGCGCCGCCACGCTGCCCGTGAGAGCGCGCCGCGCCGCCTGCGGCTGCAGATCCCGGATCTCCAGTTCCATGATCGCCCGCACCTCGGGCGCCGCCGTCGTGTCGGCCGCCAGCAGCAGCAACCGGTCGGCCACGGCCCGCTGCGTCACCCGCTGCAGCGCCGCCAGCTTGCCGCTCGCGGGCACCGGCGCGTTCCAGGTATCGGCGATCAACGAGTCCACGGTCTCGCCGAGCGTCAGCATGTTCGGACGCCGTGTGGCGAATGCCACCAACCGCGCCGCCCGCTCGGGTTGCAGGATCATGTCCACCACCATCTGCGACAGCGTCCGCGCCGCCGAGAGTTCGTCGAACGCCGGCTGCGTCTCGGTGCCGAACAGCTCCACGCGCGGCGAGACCTGGTCGGCGTTGGGTGCCAGCAGGGTGAGCACGGTGTCCGGAATGGCCAACTCGGCAGGGGTGATGGCGCCGAGCAACTGATGAAGCGCCGCCCGCTGCTGCGGGCCGGCAATCGGCCGGGTGGCCTGCTGCCCGTCGCCCACCACCACTTCGGCGTACTCCATGCCGCCGATGGTCTTGGACAGCGAGTTGAGCGCGTAGCGGTGGAAGAAGTACAGGGGCGCCAGCCGCTCCTGCAGCATGCCCAGCGGCTCGCCGGGACGCAGATTGCGGAGGCCGAAGTGCGCGAGCGCCACGC
This sequence comes from uncultured Gemmatimonadaceae bacterium, assembly GCA_963822945.1. Taxonomy (GTDB): domain Bacteria; phylum Gemmatimonadota; class Gemmatimonadetes; order Gemmatimonadales; family Gemmatimonadaceae; genus JAGWRI01. The sequence goes on from CAWGJO010000020.1 coordinate 426,796, forward strand.
GCCGCACGTCCATCTGGTTCTTGAGGAACTGCGCGGCCGTCGCCTGGTCGTCCCACAGATTGGTCCGCGGGTCGGAGGCGAAGTCTGGCCGGGCGTCGGCGTCCGACAGGAACAGGTAGCCCTTCTTCAGGCCGTCGGCCACGATCGCCTTCAGCGAATCCTGTTCGGTGCCCGGCGGGAAGATGCCGTACCCCCAGTGGATGGCCCACACGTCATACGCGCCGGGTCCCACGGCATAGGCCTGTGACAGGTCGATGCGGCCGTTGGGATCGAGGAAGGCGCGCGGCGGAGGATAGTCCATCACCGACGCCCGGCCGTACGTGGAGGCGATGTAGTTGTGCGACAGCCCCAGGCTGTGCCCGATCTCGTGCGCGCTCACCTGCCGCACGCGCGCCAGCACGAACGCCGTGTCGGCCGGCGTCTTGGCGGCGCCCATGAGTGCCGCGAAGATGTTGTAGTCGGTGCGCGCCCGGTGCGAGTCGAGGCGCGAGACCCCCTTGATGATCTCGCCGGTGCGCGGGTCGGTGATGGCCGCGCTCACCGACCACCCGCGCTCGTTGCGGTTCTCCCACACGAGCACGTTGTAGCGGGAATCCATCGGATCCACGCTGTCCGGGCAGAAGTCCACCTTGAACCCGCCCTTCAGTCCGGCGTCGTCGAAGGCCTGCTCCCACCACTTCACTCCCTGCAGCGTGGCCGTCTTGATCGGTTCCGGGATGCCGGGGTCCACGCAGTACACGATGGGGTTCTTGATCGGTGAGTTGGGGTCGTTCGGATTGACCCGCTCCAAGCGGTGCCGGGCGATCCAGCGCTGCTGCAGCGGCTGGTCGATGGGCTGGGCATAGTCGTTGAAGGTGACGCCGAAGTAGCCGATGCGCGGATCCCAGGCGCGCGGCTTGTAGCCGTCGTCGGGCAACTGGAGCAGCGAGACGTGTTCGTGCAGCGTGAACGCCGACCCGTCGGGCGCCATGCGGCTCACGATGCCGCCCGGCCGGCCGTTGGTCGCGAAGGTGAGCGCCACGTCCACTTCCGTGTTCTTCGGGAAGGCCTTCGTCAGCGGGGCATAGACCACCGAGCGGTCCTTGGCCAGTGTGTAGTTGCCCTGCCGCGTGCGCTGCAGCGTCTCCGTCACGTTGGTCCAGTCGCGGATGAAGAACTCGGTCGCGTCAACCAGCAGATGGCCGTCCTCCACTGCCAGCAGCGGCAACGCCGCCACGGTGCTCACCGGAAACGCCTCGGTCACGGTGCGCTCGTGTTCCGGATTACCGACGGCACCGCGGAAGCGCGTATTCTGGAAGACCACGAACACGTGGTCGGCGTTGCGGTCGAAGTTCACGATCTGGGTACGCCCGCCCGCCCCGCGATCGATGCCGATGGGATTGGAGCCCAGCCCGGTGGATTGCATGGTGAGCATGAGGGCCGGGAACGAATCCCGCGGGATCTCGAGCAGGATCTTGTCCGTCGTGTCACTGAGATAGATGGGAATGAAGCCGTCGTGCTTCACGTATCCCACCGTCTTGGCGGCGATGCTCGTGCCGACGGGAGCGGGCTTGGGCGGGGCGGTGGGGCGCTGGGCGCCGGCGGCAGGAGCCAGGGCCAGGGCGCCCAGGATGATCGTGGCGGCAAGGGATTTCGAACGCATGGGACGTCGGGTAGGAGTGAACGTCGGCGCGCGGCGCGGGCCCGGCGGGGAGAACACGGCGCCCGCTGCGCGAGATGCCCCAAGCTACACCGCGTGCCCCCCGGTGCGCGACCGGCGGTCCGCGGAGGGGCGATGGGACTCCGGCGGGAACCCCGCCGGCCCGGGCGGGACTCATGACCGTGGCGGCGAGACCCGCGCCGGCATGCGAGGGCCGGCGACCTATATTGAGCAGTCGGTCCATCCGCGTCAGCCGTCGATCGCGGGTTCGCGCAACACGAGGAGCTTCGATGGGTTCACCGGCATCCGGTTCACATACACAGCCGGACCACGAAACGCAGGAGCGCACGGCACCGGCCGGGGCCGGCGCCGCCGATTGGCTCACCGCCGAGCGGCTGGCGCAGGTGCGCGGCATTCTGCTGGCGCTCACGCTGTTCATCGCGCTCGCCGTCTGGGTGCTGTACAGCCTGGGCTTCGAGGCACGCGGGCTGCACCTGGCCGGCAAGCTGCAGGTCGTGGGCGTCATGACGTGGCTGTACGCGCTGGTCCAGATCATCGACCATCGCTTCTGGAACAGCCGGTTCGCGCAGCGGCGGCGCGCCACGCTCGGGATCCCGGAGAGTCTCTTCGGTTGGCTGCTCGGCCAGATGCTCGCCTGGTTCGGCATCGTCTACTACGCCCTCACCGACGACGCGCACTGGTACGCGGCCGGCCTGGCCATTCTGCTGCTCGCCTTCGTCGCCTTTCCCATCCGGCGCGATTCGCGCTGATTGGGTTCGTCCGGCGGCCGGAAGGTTCTTCCGTCCGGCTGCCGATGGCGCTACCATAGTGACGAGACTTCGGATTATATCAGTTTCCTCCAGTCCTGCGCCCCCATGCTGAGTCCGTCCTCCCTCGCCTTCCTCAAGCGACTGCTCGATTCGCCCGGCCCCTCGGGGTACGAGACGGCGGCGGCGCGCGCCTGGCGCGCCGAAGCCCAGACCTTCGCCGACATCGTGCGGAGCGACGTGGCCGGCAACAGCTTCGCCGAGGTCAATCCCGGCGGTTCGCCGACCATCATGCTCGACGGCCACATCGACGAGATCGGCCTTATCGTGCAGTACATCGACGACGACGGGTACGTGTACATCGCGCCCATCGGCGGGTGGGATCCCGAGGTTCTCGTCGGCCAGCGCATTCGATTCCTGTCGGGCGACGGCAGCGTGGTGGGAGTGGTGGGCAAGAAGCCCATCCATCTCATGAAGACGGCCGACCGCGAGAAGGCGTCCAAGATCACCGACTTCTGGGTGGACATCGGCGCCGGCGACCGGGCCGAGGCCGAGCGCACCGTCGCCGTCGGCGACGCGGCCGTGATCGACTCGCACGCGGTGGAGCTTCCCAACGATCGCATCGTCTCGCGATCCATCGACGACCGCATCGGCGCGTTCACCGTGCTCGAGGCGTTGCGTCGATACAAGGAACGGCCGGGCAAGGCGCGCGTGGTCGCCGCGGCGACGACGCAGGAGGAAATCGCCTGGCACGGCGGGGGAGCCCTGATCGCCGCCAATTCGCTGAAGCCCCAGATGGCGATCGCGGTCGACGTCACCTTCGCCACCGACCATCCGGGCCTAGAGAAGAAGGAGATCGGCGATCACAAGCTGGGCAGCGGGCCGGTACTGGTGCGCGGCGCTCTCATCTCGCCGGTCGTGTTCGACCTGCTGCGCGATACCGCGAGCGCCGGCAGCATTCCGTATACGGTGCACGCCGAGGGACGGGCCACGTCGACGAATGCCGACGCGATTCACCTCGCCCGCGAAGGCGTGGCCACGGCGCTCGTGTCGATCCCCAACCGGTACATGCACTCGCCCAACGAGATGGTCAGCCTGCTGGACGTCCACCACACGGCCGCGCTGATCGCCGAGGCTTGCCGCGGCGTGGACGACCGCACCGACTTCACGGCACGCTAGACGACCGCCTGCCCTTCTTGGTCAGGCGGGCCACGGTATCGCGCACTTCCTTCACGCGATCCGAGGCCAGCGTCTTGAGCACGGCGTCGGCCAGCGGCGATTTCACCTCGGCCAGCGCCTGAACGGCCGCCACTCGGAACGCGGTGGACTTCTTCTTGAAGAAGCCGCGCTCCGGCTCGGCCGCCCGGATGAGCCGCTCCACCGCCGACGCCGTGCCGACGCGCCCCAGCGCCAGCAGCATGGCCAGCTGCACGTCGGTGTCCTGCTCCGCATCGATGGCGGTGATCAGCGTCGTGGCCGTCTTGGGATCTCCACTGGCGGCGATCGCGAACGCCGCCTGCATCCGAACCTGCGGAGACCTGTCGAGCACGGCCTCCCGCACCGCCTGCCGCGCGCTCTCCGTGCCCAGCTGCATCAGCGCGTTCGTCGCGGCGCGGCGCACCCGTTCGTCCCCATGGTGCAGCAGTTCCAACAGCGCGGGCTCGGCGTCGGTGGCTCTCAACTCGCCCAACAGGTCCGCCGCGTTGCGCGCCACGAACCAGCGCGCATCGCCGAGCATGGTCACCAGAGCGGCCACGCTGCTCTCGAGCTTGGTGAGGGCGTCGAACAGCACCGCCCGGTCGTCGTTCGTCTGCGCCTGCGTTACCTGTTCGATGGCCGCGTCGGCGCCGTCCTGACCCATGCGCACCAGCACCGCCAGCACGTCGTCGTGTCGCTCGGGCGCCTGCGTCAGCAGACCGGCCACCGCGCGCAGGAAGAGCGGCTTCGACAGTCGCCGCAGCGCCATGACGTAGGCCTTCCGCACGTCGGGATCCGTCACCGAGTCTTCCTGCCCGATCACACCGTGCATCAGCTCGAGCACGGTGAGCGGCTTGCCCTGGCGCGCCGCCTCGTCGGCCAGCGAGACCACGTCATCCAACAACCGGATGGTCTCGATCGCGTTCCCGCTGCCCGCCAGGCGCGCCAGCAGCGCCGCGGGCGATTCCTTCACGTTGCCGATGGACGAGAACTGATAGAACATGCCTTCCGTGTCCCGCGACACGAGTCCCGCGACCGGCGGAGGCCCGGACTCGTCGGCCGCCGGCGCGGGAACCGGGCTTTCCGCCGCCACCGGAGCCACGGGCTCGGCCGGCGGCTCCGGTTCCGGCTCGGCTTTCGGCTCCGGTTCTGATGCTGGTTCCGGTTCCGGTTCCGGTTCCGGTTCCGCCTCCGCGTCCGACTCCGACTCGGCCTCGGGTTCGGGTTCGGCCTCCGGCTCTCCGGTTCTGCCTCCGGCTCGGGCTCCGGTTCGGGCTCCGGCTCGGGCTCCGGTTCTGGCTCTGCCTCCGGCTCGGGCTCCGGTTCGGGCTCCGCCGGTGGTTGCTCGAAGTCACCGGCACCCACGAAGCGGAGTGTCACGGCATCGAGGTCCGCCAGTCGCTGGTGCAAGGCACCGGGATCCGGCTGGTCGGGATCCACGAGCGCCAGCGCTCGGGCAAGGTCCAGTAACTCTCCCGCCAACGGCTGTTTCGCGAAATCGATTTCGGCAAGCCGCCCGGCCTGCATGCGCGCGGTCAACTCCGGCACGCCGGACAGCACCGGAAGCACCAATTCCCCGCCGGCAAAGAGCGCGTCCTCGGCGACGCGGAACCGAACGGCCCCCTGCTTGCCGATCGCGACCACGCCGCGCAGCGACACCTTCTGCTCATCCACGTTCTCGCTGTCGTGAATCAGCAGCCAGACGAGCCGCGCGAAGAGCCGTGCGAATGTGGTCGAGAGTTCCATAGGCGGGACAGACATGCCCCTCAGCGTGCGGGGGAGGGAGAGCGTGGAAGTTAGGCTGTTCCCGCCGCGCGACGCCACCCGACAGGACGTACGGGGGGACGATCCGCCCCATCGGTTGGCCCGCGACTGGACCCGCGACTAGACTTCCAGCCACCCCAAACGAGCACACTCATGAACGCCTTCACTCGCTTCTCGCTTCTGGTCGCCGGCGTCGCGGCCACCGCCTGCGGCCCCGCGCGCACGGCACCCACGCCGGTGCCCACCCCCGACTCCCTGCGCATCCGCGAGGACATCGCCTATCTGGCCAGCGATCGTCTGGAAGGACGCCGCGCGGGGACGCCGGGCAACGACAGCGCCGCCGCGTACATCGCGCGGCGCTATCGGGCCCTCGGCCTCGACGGCATGACGCCGGTCTCGTATCTGCAGCCGTTCGTGGCCCGGCCGGCGGCCGGCCCCCACTCGGTGGCCGAGGTCCTGCCCACGCAGAACGTCGTGGCCATGCTGGCCGGCACCGACGCGGTGCTGCGCAACGAGTGGGTGGTGATCGGGGCGCACTTCGACCATCTCGGCCGCTCCTCGCAGGATGCCCTGGATCCCGAGGCCGGCAACGCCATCCGGAACGGCGCCGACGACAACGCGTCGGGTACGGCGGCGGTAATGGAACTGGCGCGCATCTTCAAGGCGGCGCCCACGCGCCGCTCGCTGCTGTTCGTGAACTTCAGTGCCGAGGAGGAAGGCTTGCTCGGCTCGGCGTACTTCGTGGACCATGCGCCCGTCGCGCTCGACAGTATCGACGCGATGATCAACTTCGACATGGTCGGCCGCCTCCGGAACGACCGCCTCATCGTCTACGGCGTGGCCACGGCCCCCGAATTCCCGGGGATGCTCGACAGCGCCAACGCCGGCCGGGTGCGGATCTTCGGACAGGGCGACGGCTTCGGTCCCTCCGATCAATCGTCGTTCTACGCCAAGAACATTCCGGTCCTCCACTTTTTCACCGATCTCCACGAGGACTATCACCGCGCCACCGACGACGTGGACAAGATCAACGCAGCCGGCGAGGACACCGTGGTCGAGATCGCCGAACGCGTCATCCGCGACATCGCGAACCGGCCGTCCCGCGTCACCTTCGTGCGCGTCCCCACCAAGCCCACCGTCGCCGCGTCGGGCTCCGGGACCGACGTCTACTTCGGGTCGATTCCCGATATGGCGGCCGGCGAGATCGAGGGGGAGCGGCTCACGGGCATCACGCCCGGCAGCCCGGCCGACAAGGGCGGGCTCAAGGCCGGTGACGTGGTGGTCGAGTTCGGCGGGGTTCGGGTCACCGACCTCACCAGCTACTCGCAAGCCCTGTATGCACACAAGCCGGGCGACGTGGTGCCCGTCGTTGTGCTCCGCGACGGCCAGCGGCTCACGCTCAGCGTGACGCTCGGCAAGCGCGGCGGCTAGCGGACCGGGCGCCGGCCGGCACGTCATGCTTCACGCCTGGTCGAGCGCCCGCTATACCTTTCCGCTCCCCGACGGGCACCGCTTTCCGATCGAGAAGTACGAGCGCGTCCGACGCCGCGTGCTGGACGAGGGCATCGTGGACGCCGCGTGCCTGCACGATCCCGACCGCGTGGCGGACGCCGACCTGTTGCGCGTCCATACGGCGCCCTACGTGGAGGCCTTCACCGCCGGCACGCTCGACGCCGCGGCCGTCCGGCGCATCGGCTTTCCCTGGTCGCCGGCGCTGGTCGAACGATCGCTGCGCGCCACGGGGGGCACCGCCGAGGCTGCGGCGTTCGCCCTCGAGCACGGGATCGCGATGAACCTGGCCGGCGGCACCCACCACGCCTTTCCGGACCACGGCGAGGGGTTCTGCGTGTTCAACGATGTCGCGGTGGCGGTGCGCGCGCTGCAGCATCGCGGGCGCCTCGCCCGCGCCGCGATTCTGGACCTCGACGTGCATCAGGGCAACGGCACGCACGCGATCTTCGCCGGCGACGCCAGCGTGTTTACGTTCAGCATGCACGGCCGGCGCAATTATCCCTTTCGCAAGGTGGCGGGCGACCTGGACGTCGAACTCGACGATGGCGCCACCGACGACGACTACCTGGCCCGCCTCACCACCGAACTGCCCCGGGTGCTCGCGCGCGCCCGTCCGGAGCTCGTGGTCTACCTGGCGGGGGCCGACGTCCACGAACACGACCGGCTGGGGCGGCTGCGACTGACCGCGGCGGGGCTCGCCCGCCGGGACGTGCTGGTGCTGGAGCACTGCCGGGACGTGGGACTGCCGGTGGTGATCACGATTGCCGGCGGCTACGGCCGGGACCTCGAGACTACGGTCGGGCTCCACGTCCAGACGGCGCGCATCGCGTCGCAGTTCGCGAGCGGGATCCCCGCCCTCCGATGACCGGCGCACCGTCGATTCCGGAGCCGCGCGCCTCGGGCTTCACGACGAGCACCGAGGTGCCGCTGTACTGGGCCGCATACGGTCCCACCGGGGGCGCGCGGGCCATCGTGCTCCACGGCGGTCCCGGCGCCGACCACGCGTATCTGCTGCCGCAGATGCTCGAACTCGCGCGGGGGCGTGAACTGCTGTTCTACGATCAACGCGGTGGGGGCAGATCCCGCACCGACGCCCGCGATCCGATCACCTGGCAAACACACGTGGCGGATCTCGGCGCGGTCCTGCGCGAATTCGGCGACCGGTCGCCGACCATCGTGGGATACTCGTGGGGCGGGTTGTTGGCGCTCCTCTATGCCTCCCGCGCGGCGCACGAGTCGGCGCTTCCCCCGCCCTCCCGCCTCGCCCTCATTGACCCGGCCCCCGCGTCGCGGCAATTTCGGGAGGAGTTCGAGACGGAATTCGCCCGGCGCCAGACCGCCCCGGCAGTACAGGCGCTGCGCGACGAGCTGGCCGGATCGGGCCTCCGGGAGCGGGATCCGGAGCAGTACCGGCATCGCGCGTTCGAGTTGAGCGTGGCCGGTTACTTCGCCGATCCGCGCGCGGCGCGGAACCTCACGCCGTTCCGGGTGGTAGGGCGAGTGCAGCAAGCCGTGTGGGAGAGCCTTGGTGACTACGATCTGGTGCGCGACGGAACGCTGTCCGCCGTTCACTGCCCGAGCCTGATCGTGCATGGCCGCCAGGACCCCATCCCACTGGCGTCATCCGAGGCGTGTGCGCGCGCCATCGGGGCGAAGCTGGTAACGTTGGAGGCGTGCGGCCACGTGCCGTACGTTGAACAGCCTGCGGCTCTCTTTGCCGCACTCGAAGACTTTCTTGCGTGACCGCGGCCCCGCCGCCTCAACACTCCGGCATCCGGACCATGTCGTCGAACGAAACCATCATCCAGCCGTACATCACCACCATCGAACCGGACGAACACAAGCTGCACGTGTCCTGTCGGATCGCGTTCGACGGGATCGAGTACGTCGGCCGGCTATGGTTCGCCGACGACGGGTGGGATGACTCGGGTATTCCCGACCGCGGCGCCCTGCCCGGCCGGTCGCACGACGAGGTGATCGCGCTCGCCAAACGGCTGAGCCCCACGGAACTCACCCTGCGCTACCGCCGCGCCCTTGCCGAGAAACGTCGATTCATGCAACTGCGCAAAGCCACCGAGGAGATCCTCTCGAAGATCCGCTACCTGAATCAGGTGGCGATCTCGATGCGGGCGGGCCTGCTGGACGAGGAGGGGGCCACCCAGGAGATCGACCTCACGGAGAAGCAGCTCCACGACTGCGTGGACCGGTTGAAGTCGCACGCCGGTGTCGAGTCCTAGACGCCGCCGCGGCGCCCTGAAGGGCGCCGCGCTCGAGCGTCAGGCCCAGGAGGTGCTGCACCGGCTGCTCGCGGAGTATCCGGACGCCCACTGCGCCCTCGATTTCAAGAACCCCTATCAGCTCCTGGTCGCCACCATTCTCAGCGCGCAGTGCACCGACAAGCGCGTGAACATGGTCACGCCGGCGCTGTTCAAGAAGTACCCCACGCCCCGGGCGCTCGCCAAGGCCCGCCAGGAAGACGTGGAGACGCTCATCAAGAGCACCGGGTTCTTCCGCAACAAGGCCAGGAACCTCATCGGGATGGCGGGCGCGGTGGTGGACGAGTACCGCGGAACGATCCCCGACACCATGGACGCACTCACGCACCTGCCGGGCGTGGGCCGGAAGACGGCCAACGTGATCCTCGGCAACGCATTCGACAAGAACGAAGGCATCGTCGTCGATACGCACGTCACGCGTCTGGCCGAACGGCTCGGCCTCTCGCGGGCCAAGACGGCGGAGAAGATCGAGGAGGAACTGATGCCGCTCTTCCCACGTGCGCAGTGGGCGATGCTCTCCCACCTGCTGATCGAGCACGGCCGGCGCATCTGCGACGCGCGCAAACCGAAATGCGGCGAGTGCGTGCTCAGCGACATCTGCCCGAGTTCCACGGCCTGATACCCGCCGGCCTCCGACATCGACGGGCGGCCGAATTCCGCACTGCCCCTCCCGACCGCGCCGGAAAGGCCTAGTTTATTTCCGACATCCAATCCATTCCTCTGGCCCGTATATCCGTGAGCAAAACCGCAACGTTCGAAACCAATCGCGGCACCATCGTCGCCGAGCTGTACGACAAGGAAGCGCCCAATACGGTGGCGAACTTCGAGAAGCTGGCCAACTCGAAGTTCTACGACGGCGTGAAGTTCCACCGCGTCATCCCCGACTTCGTCGTGCAGGGGGGCGACCCGCTGTCGCGCGACCTGCCCGCCGGCGATCCCCGCATCGGTACCGGCGGACCCGGCTGGAAGATCAAGTGCGAGACCGCCGGCAATCCCCACAAGCACGTGGTCGGCGCGCTCTCCATGGCCCACGCCGGCAAGGACACCGGCGGCAGCCAGTTCTTCATGGTGCTCAGCGAGGGCAACACCCGGCACCTGAATGGAGTGCACACCGTGTTCGGCCGGATCACGCAGGGCCTCGACGTGATGCAGAGCATCCACCAGAACGATGTGATGAACACCGTGCGCGTCGCCTGACCGCACCGCCCACAGGAGCTTCCATGACCGCACCGCACGACGCACACGAGTCCCACGCCGGCGACATGAAGGCCGGCTTTCTCGGACTGATCATCGGCGCCATCTGCGTGTTCGTGATCCTCTTCTCCATCGTGAAGATCACGCACAACCACTACGCCAACGAGAAGCCCGCCGCCGCGCAGAAGGCCGGGTAAGCGCTGCCCGGCCGGGTTGGACGACCGGCCGGCGGCAACCCGCATCGCCGGCCGGCCGGGCCTGGCGACCGACCAAGCATCAACGGATGGAACTGCAATAGCACGGACCAGGCGGATGACGCGGATACTTCGCGATGCGGGCCCCAGTGGGAACGACTAAGCTGGGGCCCCTTTCATTTCCTTCATCTTGCCCCGCAGCGGTGTCCGCGCTATTCGCGTCCTCCGCGTTCATCTGCTGTTCGAGCAGTTGGAACTCCTCCCGATCAAGGCCCCACCTCCGGCACTGGAGTTCGCCGCCGGGCCCCATGTGCACGCCTAACGAATCGGGCGCCGACCGGTCCATATTACGGACGTCTTCCGAACCCGAGCCCAGACCCGAACCATGTCCGATCTGCCGACCCGCGAATCCGCGCTTGCCCTCATGCACGAGTACACGGCGAGCGATTCCCTTCGTAAACACATGCTTGCGGTGGAGGCGTCCATGCGGGCCTACGCCGTCAAGTTCGGCGAAGACCCGGAGCGCTGGGGGCTGACCGGCCTCATCCACGATTTCGACTACGAGCGCTTCCCCAACGCCGCCCACTCGGCCACCGAGGAGCACCCCGCGCACGGCGTGGGCGTGCTCCGGGAGAAGGGCTGGCCCGAGGACATCCTCCAGGCAATCCTCGGCCACGCCGATTACTGTCACGTGCCGCGCGAGACGCGGATGGCAAAGGCCTTGTTCGCCGTGGATGAACTCACGGGACTGATCACGGCCACCGCGCTGGTGAAGCCGACGAAGAGCGTTCACGACGTGGAAGCGCGATCGGTGCGAAAGAAGATGAAGGACAAGGCGTTCGCGCGGGGGGTGAGCCGTGAGGACGTGCAACTGGGCGCGCAGGAACTGGGCGTGGAGCTGGACGATCACATCCAGTTCGTGATCGGTGCCATGCGCGGGGTGGCGCCCGAACTGGGGCTGGCCGGCCCCCCGGCCAGCTCCTGACCGATGTTCAACGCCCACTTGGCGGCCCGCGTACATCGGGGTGAACAGCGAAGGGACGCCAATGACCGTTGCAATCGCTCCGGTAGTGCCGCAGGTGAGGGTGCCGGTGGCTGACGTGGATCGTCCGGAGCGTGAGTTCGTGCTGGCGGCCCAACGCGGCGACCAGGATGCGTTTGCGGCCTTGGTGCGCATGCACGAACGCCGGGCGTATGCGGTCACGCGGGCCATCGTGGTGACGCACGAGGATGCGGAAGACGCGGTGCAGGAGGGATTCCTGCATGCGTACCGTGCGCTGGACCGGTTTCTGCCGGACCAGCCGTTCGGGGCCTGGCTGTATCGGATCATGGCGAATTCGGCGCTGGACCTGGTGCGGCGCCGGAAGGTCCGCGATGCCGATGAATTGACGGAGATGGTCGCGATGCCGTTTCGCGACCCGGGGGAGTCGGACGAACTGCGGACGCGCCTGTCCGAAGCGATCGGCCACCTCACGGAACGACAGCGGTCGGTGATCGTGATGCACGATGTGGAGGGGTTCACGCACGGCGAGATCGGCAACATGCTCGGCATTCCCGAGGGGACGGCCCGATCGGACCTGCACCATGCCCGGGCAACGTTGCGCGGGCTTCTGAAAGACGTACGGAGTGACCTATGAGCGACCTGCGACTGGTACACGACGACGACGACGTCACGCGCGGTCTGCGCGCGATGTACGCCGCCCCGAGTGACGAGGCGTACTGGAGCGAGCTCGAAGCGCGGATCATGCATCGCATCTCCACGGTGGAGTTGGGATGGTGGTCGGAGTTGGATTCGTGGACCCGCCCGGCGCTGCTCGCCGCGGCGGCGCTCATCCTCGCCTGCAGTGCGGCGCTCTTCCGCGCCCACGAGGTCGAACAGGCCACCGCGTACGAAGCGCTGCTGGCGCCCGTACCCGGCCCCACCGAGGCCGTGGCGCGTCCCATGCTCCAGGACCAGCGCGATGGCACCGTGCGCTACGTCCTGTCCCACGACTGAGGACCGGTGAACATGGAACGGCCTAAACGGCAGGCGCTCTTCTTCCTGCTCGGTGCGGTCCTCGTGGGTGGCGTGCTCGGCTTCTCAGCCGACCGCGTCATCCAGCGGCGCCCGCACACGTGGGCCGAGCGCACCACCATGTACGACGACATCGGACTCTCGTCCACGCAGCGCGCCGCCGCCGACTCCATCTGGGACAACACCAACTGCGCCATGGAGCAGGTGTATCGTCCGGTGCGGCCCGTGCTGGATTCCATCCGCACGGCCAGTTGGCGGCAGTTCCGCGCCCTGCTCTCGCCGAACCAGCTCGCCCGGCTCCAGGCTCGGCTCCAGGCGGACTCCGTTCGCCGGGCCCGCGCCGATTCCACCCGCCGTGCGCACGGTGACTCCACCGGGCGCCACGGCCGATCATCAAATTCGAGACAGGACGCCTGTAAACGATGAAGAAGTTCCTGCTTCTGGCGGCGTTGCCCGCCGCGTTGGCGGCGCAACAGCCCGCCGTAGATTCGCTGCACCCCATCACCCTCAAGGAAGCCATCGCCCTGGCGCAGCAGAACGCGCCCTCTGCCGTGGCCGCCGAGGGACAGATCAAGACCGCCAACTCGTCGGTCACGTCCGCCTACGCGGCGTTCATTCCGAGCCTCAACTGGTCCATGAGCCAGCGGCAGTCGAGCGGTCCGCGCCTGGGACAGGACGGCACGATCATTCAGTACCTCAATCCGTGGTCGTTCAGCGACGGCCTGAACAGCAGCCTCACCCTGTTCGACGGCGGGCGCCGGTTTGCCGACCTCCGCACCGCCAAGGCCAGCGTGAAGTCCGCCGAGGCGAATGAGGTGGCGCAGAAGTTCAGCATCGCCCTCAACGTGAAGACGCAGTACTACAACGTCCTCGCCGCCGAGGAATCCGAATCCGCCGCACGGGCGCAGCTCGAGCAGGCGCAGGAGCAGCTCAAGGTATCCGTGGCCAAGGTCACGGCCGGTGCCGCCACGCGTTCGGACTCGCTCCGCTCGGCCATCCAGGTGAGCAACGCGCGGCTGGCGCTGCTGAACGCCCAGAACAACCGGACCGTGGCCAGCGCCGCCCTCACCCGGCTGGTGGCCACGCCGTACCTGGTGACGGCCACGGCTTCGGATACGCTCGACCAGAGCATCGCGCCCGTGGACAGTGCCCTGCTCTCGCACCTCGCCGCGCAGGCGCCGAGCATCCGAGCCGCCCAGGCCTCGCTGACCACGGCCAAGGCCGCCTACTCCGCGAGCAAGGCCTCGTACCTGCCCACGATCAACGTGTCGTACGGGCGCAGCGGCAGCGGCTACGACAAGTACTGGGGCATCGGCGGCGGCCGGTTGAGCTACAGCAAGAGCCTCTCATTCTCGCTGAACTTCCCCATCTTCGACAACTGGTCTCGCGAGAGCCAGTCGGTGAGCGCCGCCGTCCAGGTCCGGAACGCCGACGCCTCCCTCCGCGACGCCGAGCTCGCCGCCCAGCAGAGCATCGTGCAGTACTACACCAGCCTCCAGACGCTGGAAGAGCAGATCAAGATCCAGCAGCAGACCATCGCCGCCGCCGAGGAAGACCTCCGGGTCCAGCAGCAGCGGTACGCCGTTGGCGCCTCGACCCTGCTCGACGTCCTGACGTCGCAGACCGCGCTCAACCAGGCGCGCGTGCAACTCATCCAGTACCGGCTGAACTACCGGACCACCAAGGCCCAGATCGAGCAGCTCATCGGTCGGGACCTGGAGTAACCGACCCGGACACCCGGTTCGACCGGAAACGCTGGCCGGCCTCTTCAACGGGCCGGCCAGCGTTTTCTTCAGGCCCTCCGTACTAGGGCTAGCTGTCTCAGATAACCGACTCGAGGAATGGGTTCGTGAAACAGATTGCCCCCCTGATCGCCCTCACGCTCCTTGCCGCTTGCAGCACCGGAAAGAACAAGCTTTCCGTCGTGCAGACGCAGACGGTCCAGCGGCGCGACATCATCGTGACGTCCGAAGCCAACGGCGCCATCGAACCGATCGTCGTGGTGGAGGTGCGTTCCAAAGCCTCCGGCATGATCACCGACATGCCTGTGGAAACGGGCACCTACGTGAAGCCGGGCGCGCTCCTCGCCCAGATCGACACGCAGACCGTGCAGAAGCAGTACCGCCAGGCGGCGGCCGACCTCAATTCGGCCCAGGCCCAGCTCGAAGTCGCCACCGCGCAGAAGAAGCGCAGCGACGAGATGCTGGCCGCCAAGGTGATCACGCCGCAGGAGAACGAGCAGGCACGGCTCACCTACGAGAGCGCGCAAGCCTCGGTGGTTCGCCAACAGGCCAACCTCGACATCGCGGCTCAGGCGCTGGCCGACGCGACGGTGCGCGCCGTCACCAACGGCACGATCATCGAGAAGGACGTCCAGGTCGGGCAGATCATCCAGTCGTCCACCAATTCGGTGAGCGGCGGCACCACGCTGCTCAAGATGGCCGACCTCACGCACGTGCGGATGCGCGCCTACTTCAACGAAACGGACATCGGAAACATCCGCGCCAACGAGCCGGCCACGGTCACCGTCGACGCGTTTCCCGACCGCCGGTTCGAGGGCAAGGTGGAGAAGATCGAGCCCCAGGCCGTCGTCCAGCAGGGCGTGACGATGTTCCCCGTGCTCGTGAACCTCGAGAACTTCGACGGCGCACTGCGCCCCGGCATGAACGGTGAGGTCTCGGCGCTCGTCGACCAGCGTGTCGGCGTCATCGCCGTGCCGAACGACGCCCTCAAGACCACCCGTGAAGGCGTCACGGTGGCTTCGATGCTCGGCCTCAACCCCGACAGCGTGCAGGCACAGATCCGCGCCCAGATGGGCGCCGGATTCGGCGGCGCGGGTGGGCGGCGCGGCGGCGGACGCCGGGGCGGCAATGGCAGCCCCCGGGGCGCGGTCGGCAACGGGCCCGACGTGACCACCGCCGCCGGCGACGTGGCGCTCGACCCACAGCAGGCCCAGCAGCAGGGCGGACGCCGCGGCGGCTTCCAGCAGGTCGAGGTTACCGACAAGGACTGCGCCGCCATCGAGGCGGCGTACAAGAAGTTCCCCAAGGAGAAGAAACAGCTCGACGACCTGTCGGCCAAGATGCGCGACCCCGACGCCGACCGTCGTGCGATCATGACCCAGATGGAGCCGCTGTACGCGACCATGGGCATCGACCGCGCCAAGGCCGGCGCCTGCCGGCGGCGTGCGATGCAGGCGCAGGGCGGCGCCGGGACGGCAGGGGGCGCCGGCACCACGACGGGCCGGCAGGGCAGCCAGCCCACGGGCGGCCGCTCCGGCCTCAACGTGGGCGCGGCCGAACAGGGCATGACCGTCCGCCCCCGCACCGGCCTCGTCTTCGTGGCCGACAGCAACGTCTACAAGCCACGCGTGGTCATGCTCGGCCAGAGCAACTTCGACTACACCGAAGTGCTCAGCGGGCTGAAGGAAGGCGAGCAGGTCGTGATGCTCAACGTGCTCGCCATCCAGGCGGCACGGGCACAGCAGCAGGACCGCTTCCGCCAGGTGCAGTCCTCGCCGCTGGGCGGCGGGGCGCGCGGGCGCGGCCGTTAGGCACGGGCGAGGACATATGCTCTTCGGCGAAATCATCAGCGTCGCGCTCAGTGCGCTGCGCGCCAACAAGCTGCGTTCGCTGCTCACGATGCTCGGCATCGTCATCGGCGTGGCCGCCGTCATCGCCATGGTGGCGCTGGGCAGCGGCGCGCAGCAGGCCGTGAAGGATCGGATCGCGTCGCTGGGCACCACGCTGCTCAGCGTCAGCCCGGGCCAGCAGCGCGGGTTCGGCGCCGCCATCGGCGGTCAACGAAAGCGCATGACCATCGAGGACGCGAAGTCGCTGGACGACGCCAACCGGCTCCCCGACGTGATCGCCGTGGAACCGGAGATGCAGAAGAGTTCCCAGGTCACCTGGACCAACCAGAACACCAACACGTCGATCATCGGCACCACGGCCAACTACCTGACGGTACGCAACTACAAGCTGGCGTCGGGCCGCATGTTCACCGAGGCCGAGGATGCCGGACAGCGCCGGGTCGCCGTCGTGGGACCCACCGTGGCCGCGAACTTCGGCCTATCCACGCCGGACGCGCTCGTCGGTGAGGACATTCGCATCGGCGGGGTGCAGTTCACCGTCATCGGGACCACCGAGCCCAAGGGACAGGGCAGCACGTTCGGCGATCCCGACGATCAGATCCTGATCCCGATCACCACCGGCCGGTACCGCGTGTTCGGCAGCAACTGGGTGCGCTCCATCAACGTGCTCGCGTCCACCGAGGACAACATCCCGCTGGCGATGGCCGAGATCCAGAAGGCGCTACGCCGCGCGCATCGGCTGCGCGCCGACGCACCCGACGACTTCCAGATCCGCAGTCAGACCGATTTCCTCACCACCACCGCCGAGACGACGCAGGTATTCACGTATCTGCTGGCCGGCATCGCGGGCGTGAGCCTGCTGGTGGGCGGCATCGGCATCATGAACATCATGCTGGTCTCGGTCACCGAGCGCACCCGCGAGATCGGGATCCGCAAGGCGCTCGGCGCCACGCGTTCGAACATCCTGCTCCAGTTCCTCATCGAAGCGGTCGTGCTGTGCTGCCTTGGGGGGGTAGTCGGCATCGCGCTCGGCGCGGGCGGCGCACAGATCCTGAGCAAGACCGCCGGGTGGAACACACAGATCTCGTTCTCGGCCGTGGGCATCGCGTTCGGATTCTCGGCGGTGGTCGGCGTGCTCTTCGGCGTCTGGCCGGCCCGGCGGGCCTCGGTGCTCGATCCGATCGTGGCGTTGAGGTACGAATAGGCCAGTCAGCAGTCGGAGGTCAGCAGTCAGCAACGGAAGAGCCCTCGGCCAGAAGCCGGGGGCTCTTTCTTCGGTTCATCCAATTACCGACGACTGTGGACAGTTGACTCTCGACCAACCGTTGACAAGATGTATCGCACGATATATCGTCCTCCACGTAACGATATATCTCTGCTATATCGCAGACGGAGGTGATCCATGTACGACGACCGTTGCGGCGGACCTCGTCGCGCCCGCTGGGACTGGGATTCGTTCGCCGGTGGTTTCTGGGGGCGTGGAGGGCCACGGGGAAGGCATTCCCGCGGACGGATGGGCAGGATGTTCGAGCAGGGAGACCTGAAATACGTCATTCTCCAGCTGATCGACGAAAAGCCGCGCCATGGCTACGACATCATCAAGGCATTAGAGGAGCGGTCGCACGGCGCGTACTCGCCAAGCCCGGGAACCGTCTACCCGACCCTCACCATGCTCGAAGAGATGGGCTACGCGCGCGGCACGGCGGAGGACGGGGGGAAGAAGGTCTACGAGATTACGGCCGAGGGAAAGAAGTACCTGGAGGAGAACGCCAGCACCGTGGAATCCATCTTCGAACGGATCTCCGAAACGGTGGAGCCGTTCTTCAGCAGCTCGATGGGGGAGGTGCGCGGCGCCATGCGTCACCTGGCTCGCAGCAGCCTGGGCACGGCCATGAAGCACGCCGAAAACAAGGAGATCCTTGGCAAGGTTGCCGAGATTCTGAATCGGGCGGCCACGGAGATCGATGGGATCACCGGGTAGCGCGCTGGACGGGCCCTGAGGGGGTGCTAGATTGAAGGACGGGCCGCGAACCCTTCGCGGCCCGTTTCTTTTTGGCGGGGGGCGGGCCGGTGTTCCGCCGCCCCCGGAATTCAACTGTCTTTCCATGTCCGCTGACCCATCTCGCTCGGGTGAACCGGCGGCCCCAGTTTCGGCCAATGGGACGAGCGGATTTCATGCAGCCGTGCCCCGCGAACGGGAGCACGTGGAAACACACCCCACCGGCAAGCGGCTTGCCTTCCTCTCGCTGGCGGCGCTGGGCGTGGTATACGGCGACATCGGCACCAGTCCGCTCTACGCCATCAAAGAGTGTTTCCGGACGGAATACGGCATCCAGCCGACCCAGCAGAACGTCTATGGCGTGCTCTCGCTGATCGTCTGGGCGCTGATCCTCGTGGTGTGCGTGAAGTACCTGGTGTTCATCATGCGCGCCGACAACCGGGGCGAGGGAGGAATTCTCGCCCTGCTTGCCCTGCTGATGCAGGACGGCAAGTCGCCGGCCGGGACCACGCGCCGGTATGCGCTCGTGGTGCTCGGCATCTTCGGCGCCGCCCTGCTCTATGGCGACGGAATGATCACCCCCGCCATCTCGGTGCTCGGCGCCATGGAGGGGTTGCAGATCGCCGCCCCGAACCTGCACGAGGCCACGGTGGTCATCTCAACCGTGGTGATCCTGTTCGCCCTGTTCTCGCTCCAGAAGCACGGCACTTCCCGGGTGGGCGGCCTGTTCGGCCCCATCATGCTCGTGTGGTTCGTCACCATCGGTGCGCTGGGCGCCGCCGAGATCGTACGGGCTCCGGCCATTCTGCTTGCGCTCAACCCCTGGTACGGTGTGCGGTTCTTCCTCTCCTACGGCTCCGTGGCGTTCTTCCTGCTCGGCGCCGTGGTGCTGGTGGTCACCGGATCCGAGGCCCTGTATGCCGACATGGGCCACTTCGGCAAGCGGCCGATCAGGCTGGCCTGGTTCGGATTCGTGTTCCCGGCGCTGCTGCTCAACTACTTCGGGCAGGGCGCCATTCTGTTGCGCGAGCCGACGGCCGTGGCGAACCCGTTCTACCTGCTGGCGCCCCGGGTCCTGCTCTACCCGTTGCTGCTCATCGCGACTCTGGCAGCGATCGTCGCCTCGCAGGCCCTCATCTCGGGGGCGTTCTCGCTCATGCAGCAGAGCGTGCAACTCGGCTACTCGCCGCGCGTGACCATCGTCCACACGTCGAGCCGCGAGGCGGGGCAGATCTTCATCCCCGAAGTCAACGACGTGCTCCGCATCGGCACCATCCTGCTGGTGCTGAGCTTCGGCTCGGTGGCCAACCTGAGCGCGGCCTACGGCATCGCGGTCACCGGCACCATGGTCATCACCTCGCTGCTCTTCTATTCCGTGGCGCGGTCGCGCTGGAACTGGTCCATGCTCAAGGCGGGGCTGCTCACTTTGGGCTTCCTGGTGGTGGACGTGGGGCTGATGGCGGCCAATCTGGTGAAGATCGAATACGGCGGATGGGTACCGATCGCCATCGCCGTGGCGATCTTCGCGCTCATGAGCACCTGGAAGCGCGGGCGCATCATGCTCAACCGCATCCTCCACTCCGGGGCGCTGCCGCTGGACATCTTCCTGGACGACGTCGCGCGCCGCAAACCCACGCGCGTGCCGGGCACGGCCGTCTTCATGACCTCGTCGCCCAAGGGGGTGCCGGTGGTGCTGCTGCACCACGTCAAGCACAACAAGGTGCTGCACGACCAGGTGGTGTTGATGTCGATCCTCACCCTCGAGGTGCCCGAAGTGGACGAGAGCGAGCGTCTCTCGCTCGAGAAGTTCGAGGAAGGGTTCTGGCGGTTGACCGCCCGCTACGGATTCATGGAGACGCCCGACGTCCCGGAAGTGCTCAACCGCGCCCGCACGCTGGGGCTGCGGGCGAAGGCGCTCGACACGACGTTCTACCTGGGCCGCGAGCGGATCCTGGTGCTCGAGAAGGGCGAGAAGCGCACGGGCCGCGGCGCCACGCCAGACGCCGAGGAGGGGCCGGTGCTCGAGATGGCCCGCTGGCGGAAGAAGCTGTTCGTCGTGATGACGCGCAACGCGCGCTCGGCGACGGAGTTCTTCAACATTCCGCCCAACCGGGTGGTGGAGCTCGGGGCGCAGGTCGAGTTCTAGCAGGGCGGCGCCGCTTCGCGGCGCTGTTTCCCGTTGAACGTTTCACCGAGGCCTTCAACGGCGCCCTCCCTCCGCCCCCTTCCCTTCCGGCGGTCCGCGAGGCAAATCAGTGGCGCGTCAGTCCCGCCCCCACCCCCCTCCTCGCTCCCCGCTCCTTCGGAGACTCACCCATGTCGGCCCCCGTCCGTTCCCTCCGCCCCCGGTTCGTCCGGGCCTGCGCCGCGCTCGTCCTCCTCGGCGTTTCCGCCGTGGGCGCGACGGCGCAACAGACGCACACCAACACGGCCAATTGGACACTGGCCAACAAGTTCACCCCCGAAGCGCTGCGCCCCATCCTCTACAGTTCGGCGGTGGATCCGCACTGGATCGGGAAGACCGATTCCATGTGGTACAACTGGAAGGACCACAACGGGTCGGCGTTCTACCTCGTGGTGCCGTCGCTCAAGGTGAAGCGGGCGCTGTTCGACCAGGTGAAGATGGCCGCCGCGCTGACCGCAGCGTCGGGACACGCCTACGAGTCGTACAACCTCCCCTTCACCTCGGTGGACTTCGGCAAGGACCACAAGACCTTCGAGTTCAACGCCGACAGTTCGCGCTGGGAGTGGACGCTGGCCACCGGGAAGCTGCGCCGCGTGGGGCCGGCCACGCATGAGGAGCCGGCCCCGAGCGGCCGCGGCGGACGCGGGTTCGGGCGCGGCGGCGGCAACTTCCGCAACTACTCGCCCGACAGCACACACTTCGTGTTCGCCCGCGACTACAACCTGTTCATCGTCGACACGGTGACCAAGGACACAACGCAGATCTCCACCGACGGTGAGCGGAAGCGGAGCTTCGGCAAGATCGATACGGCGATGGTGCTGCTGAACCAGCGCGGTCGCTCGGGCGGCGGCGGAGGCGGGCGGGGGCGCGGAGCGAACAACCCGCTCGACCCGCGCGTGCGCGCCAACGTGGAATGGTCCCGCGATTCCAAGGCGTTCGCCGTGGTGCGTATGGACGAACGCAAGGTCGCGGACCTGTATCTGGTGGACAACCTGGCCCAGCCGCGTCCCACGCTCATGGAGTATCCGTACGCCATGCCGGGCGAGAAGAACGTGGCCCAGATGGAGTTGTACACCTACACCATCGGCGACAAGTCGGTCACGCCGTTGGACGTGAGCAAGTACAAGGACCAGCGCATCATGAACATCGTCTGGCCCGACGCCGGCCACGACGTGCTCAGCCTGGTGCGGCGCGACCGCACGCAGCGCGATCTGGAAATGATCGACATCAACCTCAAGACGCACGCCGTCACCACGATCCTCACCGAGAAGAGCGGCTGGGGCGGGCTGCAGACGCAGACCCCACGCTACGTGAACGCGGGCGGCGACTTCATCTGGTGGTCCGACAGCACGGGCTGGGGCCACTACTACCTCTACTCGCACGACGGCAAGCTCAAGAGCGCGCTCGGCACGGGGCCCTGGCGCGCCGAGGAGCTGGTGGACGTCGATTCGGTGCGCCGCGTGGCGTGGATCACCGGCGTCGGGCGCGAGCCGGGCGAGGATCCGTACTACCACCATCTCTATCGGGTGAACCTCGACGGCACCGGCCTCACGCTGGTGGATGCCGGCGACGCGACGCACAACGCCGACCTCTCGCCCGACTACAAGTTCGACGTCGACAATTACTCGCGCATCAACCTCGAGCCGCACGCCGTGATCCGCGACGCCTCCACCGGCAAGACGGTGATGGACCTCGAGACCACGGACATCTCCGGCCTCAAGGCGCTCGGCTGGAAGCCGCCGGAGCCGTTCAAGACGAAGGCGGCCGATGGCATCACGGACATCTGGGGCGAGATGTGGAAGCCGTTCGACTTCGATTCCACGAAGTCGTACCCGATCATCACGTACACCTATCCGGGACCGCAGACCGAATCGGTGATCTTCAACTTCTCACCCGCGGCCCAGCAGCAGCGCCTCGCCCAGCTCGGCTTCATCGTCGTCACGTTCGGCAATCGCGGCGGCAGCCCCGAACGCTCGCGCTGGTACGACACGTTCGGCTACCTCAACCTCCGTGACTACGGACTGGCCGACAAGAAGTACGTGATTCAGGAACTGGGCGCCGAGCACTCGTACATCGATCTCAATCGGGTGGGCATCTACGGCCACTCGGGCGGCGGATTCCAGACGGCCGCCGCCATGCTCATGCCGCCGTACAACGACTTCTTCAAGGTCGGCGTGAGCGAATCGGGCAACCACGACAACAACATCTACAACCAGAACTGGAGCGAACAGTACCACGGGCTCAGGGTCGAGACGGCCGGCGACAGCGCGCGCGGTGGCGCGCGGGGTCGCGGCGGGCGCGGGCCCCGCGGCCGCGCCGCGGCAGACACGAATGCCAGCGAGTTCGGCCGCGTCGCCGCCAGCGACAGCAACACCGACGTCCAGATCCACGTGCCGACGACGGTCGAGTTGGCCAAGAACCTCAAGGGCGCGCTCCTGCTCGAGACCGGGCTCATGGACAACAACGTCCATCCGGCCAATACCTACCGGCTGGCGAATGCCCTCCTCGAGGCCCACAAGCGCTTCTCCTTCATGATCTATCCGGGACGGCCGCACGGATACGGCAGCTTCGCGCCGTACGCGCAGGAGATGATGATGGAGTTCTTCGCCACGCACTTCCTGGGAGACTACTACGGGAGGAGCGCGGAGATGAGTGTGCACTGACCGGGTAAGTCGGTAAGTCGGTAGGTCGGGAGGTCGGGAGGTCGGAGATTGGCGAACGCGGTCCCCGACCTCCCGACCTACCGTTGCACCGCCCTACTGCGTCAACGCGTCCAGATCAACGTCACGCACCCGGCGTGCTCGGCGCCGGTGGTCATGGCGCCCCCGCCGGCCGAGGTCGCGTTGTAGCGCGGCGGGACCTCGCCGGCACGGTACACCTCGATGCCCGCCACCATGCTCGGGTCGAGCATCGAGTTGATGCCCGTGTCCAGGTTCCGGGCCGCGCGCCCCGGCCCGAGGTTCGGCTTCGGGATCGGCGTCAGCGCTCCGTCGATGTAGATCGTGCAGTCCCACATCCACGGACGCCCGGAAAGTGCCGTCAGATCGCTCATCAACGTGGGCGCCCAGTGCTCGATCTGCGCCTGGGAGATGTACGCGTTCGGGGGCGCCGCCCCCTGCCGCCGCCGGTCGTAGAATCCGGTGAGGTCGAGCTTGCGCACCGTGTCGGCGGGACCGCGCGCCACGCCGCGCGCGCGGGTGACCACGGTCGGCATCAACTGGCCCACGCGGTCGAGAACCAGCGTGATCGGGATCGTGTCGGCCGCGCCGTTGGCGACCACCACCGTGCTCATGTTGTATCCCAGCTTCCGCACCCGCAGCAACGCCCCCGACGTGTCCATCGGCAGGAGGACCGTGCCGGTGGCGGTGGTGAGCGCCGAAAGACCGGTGAGGATGTCCTTCACCTCGGCACTGTCGATCGGTTCGCCCGTTTCGGAGTCGAAGATGCCGATCACGCGCGTCCGCACGACGAGGCCTTTCACCGAATCGGCCTGCGCCCGAACACTCCTCGGCGCGCCGAGTACGATACCGGCCAACACGAGCAGGACCGCCAGGACCGTACGAAGCGGTGCGGTGAGAGTGGCGCGCGTGGGGATGGGGGTGGGGGCGGGAGTGGGGGGCATAACCATCTCTCCATTCTCGGAAACATATAGAACCAAGCACCGCGCCTGCGCCAGAGTCGGCACGAGGAATCCATGGGGTGCGGGACCCGGCCACAGCGAATACTCCCCTCGCGCCGCCAACGTTTGGCATCGAATCGTTCCCGGGCGTGGCATTTCAATGGGGGCCGCGATTCCCATCGGCCTGGCGACTGAAAGCCGGCCATCGAGTGCTGATCGCTCTCGACTGGCAGTTGGCAGCAATTCGCCAGCCTTCAACGGCTGGTCCCCCCTTCCGCCTGCCCTCTATTTTCGGTATTTCTTCGGGTATGCCAGCCGCTGCTGCCAGGGACCTCGCCGCCCTCCGTGCGCTCCTCGACGAGCGTTTTCCCGATGCCTCGCCCATCACCAGGCGGGCCACCGCCCAGCTGGCCACGGGCATCGGGGAACTGGATAGCGCCCTGCCCAGCGGCGGGCTCCCGCGCGGCCGCCTCTCCGTCTGGGCGCCCCGTGGCGGATCCACGGCCATTCTCCGCGCCGCCTGCCAGGGGGTCCTCGCCGCCGGCGAGCGTGCCGCCTGGATCGACAGCGTCGGCACCGTGGCCGGCGCCTTCTGGGATGAGGAGGGGCCCCTGCTCGTCCGCCCCTCCAGCCGCCTGAACGCGCTGCGCTCCGCCGAGGAGCTACTGCGCTCGGGCGGGTTCGCGCTGGTGGTGCTGGCCGGCGCCGAGCCCAGGGGACAGGAGACCGTCCGTCTCACTCGTGCTACCCGCGACGGGGGCAGCGCCCTCGTCGCCCTCACCACCCATGCCGCGATGTCGGCGCTCAAGCTGACCTCGCGCATCACGCCCGCCGACTACCGCTACAAGCGCACGCCGTTCGGAGACCCCGCCGAGATCACGCACGCCCGCGTGCGCGTGGACTCGGTGGCGCTCGGATGGAAGGCGCACGCCGAATTCGTTCTTCCGGTCACGCATCATGAGTTACGTCTGTCTCTGGAGCCCGAGCTGGCCGACCGGCGCGGCGTTTCCCGCTGAGCTGCTCACCGACCTGCTGCAGCACACCCCGCGCGTGCGCGTCGGCGCCGGCGGCCGCGTGTGGGCCGACGCCCGCGGCTTCGACGCGGGCGCACTCGCCGTCAAACTCGTGGACGTGGCGCACCGCCACGCCTATTCCAACGCCCACGCCGGCGCCGCCACCACGGCCATCGCCGCCGAGCTGGCAGCCACGCAGCGGCGCGTGCCCTTCACCGTCGTGAAGCCTGGGCACGACCGTGAGTTCGTGGCCGGGTTTCCAATAGACGTGCTCGAGCCCTCCACGCTGCTCGACAATCTGCTCGACGGCATCGGCGTGGAGACCTGCGGCGCGCTCGCCGCGCTCGACGCCGAACACGTCGAGGTGCGCCTCGGCGCCGAGGGCGTGCGCCTGTGGAAGCTGGCGCGGGCCGACGATCCGCGGCTGTTGTTCGCGTATCCCACGCGCGTGCTGCCCAGCACCACGGTGGAATGGGTGGACTACGCGCTGCGCGACGCCGAGCGGTTGATCTTCGTGGTCAATGCGCAGGCGGAGACCGTGTGCAACAAGATGGCCGGCGATGGACAGCGGGCGCGCGAGATCTCACTCGTCTTCGCGCTCGCCGACCGCACCGAGTTCACGCACCGCATTCGCTCGGCGCGTCCCACGGCCAGCCAGAAGGCGTGGATGCGGCTCATCCGCTCGGCGCTGGAGCGCATCACGCTTCCCGACGCGGTCACCGGCGTGACGCTGCGCGTGGAGTCGGTGATCGGCAACGACGGCGTGCAGGGCGATCTGTTCGACAAGGGGTTCGCCAGCGCGCCGCAGGTGGAACGCACGGTGTCGCAGCTCATGGACGATCAGGGCGACGTGGTGCTGACCCCGAAGAACTCGGCGCACCCGCTGGTGGACGCGCGTACGGAGTGGACGCGCGAGGATCCCGCGACGGCGGCCACGAGCGGCGCGCGCGGCGTGGCCAGGGCCCAGAGGGAGGGCGGCGCAAGACCGACGCCGCACCTGACCCTGCAGCTCGTCACGCCGCCGCGGCCCGTATCGGTGAAGACTACGGAGCGCCGCGACCACCAGGTGCCGGTGCAGTACCGCGATGCCGGCACGTCGTACGCGATCGTGGATGCAGCGGGGCCAGAGCGGGTGTCGGGCGGGCAGTGGGAGGAGGGGGGCCCGTACGCCAGAGAATATTTCCGTTGTGTCCGCGAAGACGGCACGTTGGTCTGGTTGTATCGAGATGCAGCGCGATCTGTCGGTGCCGGCGTTGCCGGTCAGCTCAGAGCTGGCAGCTCACAGCTCACGGCCTTCTGTTGACGCTTCTTCGCGGCCCGCAGTTCTCCCACCTACCGACCTACCGACCTACCGACCTACCCTTTGGTTCCTCCACGGCTGGTGGGATTGACCCCCCAATGCCGTACACGGAACTCCGCGCGCACACCGCGTTCTCATTCGGTGACGGTTCGGCGACCCCGGAAGCGCTCGTCGCGCGCGCGCACGCCCTTGGCTATCGCCGCCTCGCCATCACCGACACCGCCGATCTCGGCGCCATCGTCCGCGCGCAGCTCGCCGCGCGCGCCTGCGACCCGCCGCTCGAACTGATCGTCGGCGCGGAGATCAATGTGGACGGAAAACCGGCGGCGTTCCTGGCGCGCAATGCACAGGGCTATCGCAACGTGGCGGCGCTCGTCACCGCCGCGCGCGTGGGCAACTGGGCCGCCTGGGAAAAGAACGCGCAGGGCCGGCGGCGCGGTCGGCCGAGTGTGACCTGGGAACAGGTCGCCCGGCATGCCGATGGGGTACACGCGCTCACCGGACCTGGGTCGGGTCCGCTCGCGTCGCGCGTCCTGGCCGGCGACGACGAGGGGGCGCGCCGGCTGCTGGGCGCATGGCGTGAAGTGTTCGGCGCGCAGTTGGCCGTCGAGGTCCAGTTGCATCACACCGGGGGCGCCGAGGCGGCGCTGGCCGGCGCGCTCGTCTCGCTCGCCGAGCGCGAGCGCGTGCCCTGGGTGGTGACGCACGATCCGCGCTACGTGGACGAGCGCGGCCGGCTGGTGCACGACATGCTCACCGCGCTGCGGGCCGAGTTGACCATCGACGAGGCCGCATCGCGCGGCGTGCTGCATCCCAACGGCGACTGGCGTCTGCTCGCGCCGGCCGAGATGGAGCGGCGGTGGCGCGGGCGCACCGAGGGGTTGTGCGAGAGCATGCGGATCGCCGCCGAGTGCGAGCCATGTGACTTCGCATGGATGCGTCCGCCGATGCCGAAGTATGCGGTGCCCGCCAGCCACAACGACATCAGCTTCCTGCGCGAGCAGGCGTACATCGGGGCGCGCGAGCGGTGGGGCACCGTCACGCCCAAGCAGGCCACGCAGATCGAGCGCGAGTTGGCGGTGATCAACCGGCTCGGCTTCGCCGGGTTCTTTCTCGTGATGTGGGACGCGGTGCGCTTCGCGCGCGAACGGGGGATCCTCTGCCAGGGGCGCGGGAGCGCGGCCAACTCGGTGATCGCGTTCTGCCTGCGGATCACGGCGGTGGATCCGGTGGAGCACGGGCTGCTGTTCGAGCGCTTCCTGAGCGAGGTCCGCGTGGACGGGAAGGCCGAGGCGCCCGACATCGACGTGGACTTCGAGCACGACCGGCGCGAGGAGGTGCTCGACTACATGTACGAGCACTACGCGCGCGAGCGGGCAGCCATCGCCTGCACCGTGCAGACCTATCGTGCGCCGAACGCCGTGCAGGACGCGATGCGCGCGTTCGGGTACGAGCCGGAGCTGGCGGTGTCGATTTCCAAGCGGCTGCACCATGCGGAGCCCGCGGACGCGGCCGAGATCATCCGCGACGGGCTTGGCGCCGAGCAGGGGCTGGAGGTGAACGACGCACGCGGGCAGGCGCTGCTGAAGGGAATCGCGGCGTTCGACGGCGTGCCGCGCATGCGCTCCACGCACGTGGGCGGGTTCGTACTGTCCAGCCGGCCGCTGGGGCACTACCTGCCCATCGAGCAGACGGCGATGGGGCGGACCATCGTGCAGTTCGACAAGGACGATCTGGACGCGGTGGGCGTGCCCAAGTTCGACTTTCTGGGGCTGGGCGGGCTGTCGGCGGTGCGGCGCGCGTTCGACGTGATCGAGCGGCGGACGGGCACGCGCCCCGCGATGTACACGCTGCCGTACGACGACGCGAAGACGTACGCGCTCATCCAGAGCGGCGAGACCATCGGGACGTTTCAGATCGAGAGCCGGGCGCAGATCGGATCGATTCTGAAGACCAAGCCCGAGCGGCTGTACGACATCGTGGTGCAGGTGGCGCTCATCCGGCCGGGCCCCATCCAGGCGAAGTTCGTGCACCCGTACACCGAACGGCGGCTGGGGCGCGAGCCGGTGACCTATCTGCATCCGGCGCTCGAGCCCATTCTCGCGCGCACGCAGGGCATTCCGATCTTCCAGGAGCAGGCCATGGCGATTGCCATGGCGTTGGGTGGCTACACCGGCGGTCAGGCCGACGAGCTGCGCCGGACCATGGGGAACATCCGCAAGAAGGAGCGGCTGGTGGGCGCGCTTACCAGACTGCGCACGGCGATGGTGGATCGCGGCATCGACGGGGACATCGCCGACCACATCTGCGCCGATCTGGTGAGCTTCGCGAACTACGGCTTTCCGGAGAGCCACGCGTGGAGCTTCGCGCTGATTGCCTATGCGACGGCGTGGCTCAAGGCACACCATCCCACGGAGTTCTTCTACGGACTGCTGAACTCGTGGCCGATGGGGTTCTATCCCGTGTCCACGCTCATCCACGACGCCAAGCGGCACGGCGTGCCGCTGCTGCCGCCCTGCCTGCGCGACGGCGATTGGGAGTGCGGCGTGGAGGAAACGGAGGACCCGGCTCGGCCGGCGCTCCGCATCGGGTGGCGGCACGTGCGGGGTGTGGGCACGCGGGTGATCGACGCACTGAAGGATGCGCGAATGACCGGGCCGTTCATCTCGATTGCCGACGTGGTGCGGCGGGCTCGGCTGAGCCGGGCGGACGTGCTGGCATTCGCGCGGGCGGGCGCGTTCGGCGTCTGGTCGCCGGACCGGCGGCACGCCGCGTGGGAGGGGCTGCGCGCGGTGGGCGATCTGCTGCCGCTGGCGCCGGCGTCACGGGAGTTGCACAGCCCTCCGCCGGTGGATCGCGACCGGCAGGTGCTGCTGGATTACTACGCGGTGGGGTTGAGCCTCGACGGGCATCCCATGCAGACCGTGCGCGCGAAGCTGGAGGCGGGGGGCGCGGTATCGAGCCGCGACCTGGCCACACTGCCGAGTGGGCGGACGGTGGCCATCGGCGGGCTCGTGACCGTGCGGCAGCGGCCGAGCACGGCGGGCGGCACGATCTTCCTGTTGCTGGAAGACGAGTGGGGGTTCGTGAACGTGGTGGTGCACAAGAGTCTGGTGGAGGCGAACGAAGAAGTCGTGAAAAGGGCGCAGTTCGTGCTCGTACAGGGGCGGTTGGAGAAGGATTCGGGGGCGATGAATATCGTGGGGCGGAGGTTCCGGGAACTGACGGTGGGGGAGGGGACAGTTCGTGCACCGGGCGCATGAGTTCAGGTAGTTTCCCTCGAACCACGTCGCACCTACGCGACGGTTCGCGCCCTTGGTCGCCGCCGCCCGATCAACTGAGCTGAACGGGCCCGAATTCGACCGTGTGACCGAGCGACGGGATGCGCCCGCGTGCCTTCGTGACCTCGTCGACGTCGATCTCGGCAATCACGACGCCGGGCTCCTCACCGCCCTCCGCGAGCACGCGTCCCCACGGATCGACGATCAGAGAGTGGCCGAAGGTCTCGCGGCCGTTTTCGTGTTTGCCGCCTTGCGCCGGCGCGATCACGAAGCAGCCCGTCTCGATCGCCCGCGCACGAAGCAGCACATGCCAATGCGCCTGGCCGGTGACCCTGGTGAAGGCGGAAGGAACGGCCAGAACACTCGCGCCGGCTCTCGCCAGCGCACGATAGAGATCGGGAAAACGCAGATCGTAACAGATGCTCATGCCGAGCTTGCCCCACGGCAGGCTGGCCACGACCGCACGGGTCCCCGGTTCGAAGTTTGCCGACTCCCGGTACTGCTCCTGTTCGGAGACGACCACGTCGAACATGTGAATCTTGTCATAGCGCGCTGCAACGCCGCCATCAGGCGCGATGAGACAGGACCGGTTGAAGAAGCGCCCGCCGTCGGCCAGGACGGGCATCCCCCCGATCAGCACCCAGCATCCGAGCTCCTTGCTCAGATCCTGGAACGCGCGCAACGTCGGGTTGTCTCCCGTGTCGGGATGGAGCTGCGCGCGCAGGCGCCCGCGATCCTCCTCCATGATCGTCGTGTATTCCGGCGTTGCGATGAAGTCGGCGCCTGCCGCGCGCGCCTCGCGAATCAGCCCACTCGCCACATGGACGTTCTCTGCGACATCGCGCGAGGAGCGCATCTGAACACAGGCAGCCTTGAATACGGTCATGAGGTCCAACCCGGTTGAGTCGGCGTATCGAGGCACGGGTCAGCAGCGACCTGAACTTCGGCTTCGCCAAGAACATAACCCAGGCGGCGCGACGCGCATCCTCGCCTTCATCATCGGGGCCACAGTGATCGGTCGGATCCTGATGCACTTCCGCGGTTCCGCTTCCTATCCCTCGTACCGCCGCATCTCACGCCGGACGCCGAAACTGCGCGCACGGATCGGGGCGTTCGGACCGCGGCGTGATGATGACGATGTCGTACATCCGCCGCTCGGAGGCCGCGGGCGGCCCGCCATCCTTGTCGCGCTCGAGGATGCCCACGGTCAGCACGCGCGCGTTCGGCGCGGCGACACGCAGCAGCCGCGGCACCGCCACATCGTTGCGCACATGGCCGTTGCCGGCAATGAGCCAGGCGGGGCCGTCCCGGCCGGCAAGCAGCAGCGCGTGGGTCATCGCGGCATCGCGGACGATCTGGGCCGCGCGCATGCCGGGAATCATCTCGGCCGGAAGCTGATGGCAATGACCCTCCACCAACTCGCTGTCGAGCACGGCTCGCGCGTCCGCGCCGAGCGGCGCCTGCTGCATGAGCGGGCGCAATGTGGCCGGCACGGTGCTGTCGGCTCCCCCGCCCATCACGACCGGCATGAGGGCCTGACGAGACACATTGGCGCCCCACATGCTGCGCGCGTGCGCGATCGCGGCAAGCACCACCGGTCTGTGCAACGGCCATTGCCAGCCCTTCCGGTCGAAGCCGTGCGCGTCCAGCCACGACTCGAGGCTGTCGCCCGGTGAGGGGGGCGCGATCGGCGTCTCGGCGTCCGCGAACTGCTCGAACACGATCGCCGGATGGAGCGCGGCCAGCGCGTCGATGAGCCGGCCGCGCAACTCGTGATCGATGGCGTTGTCGTGGACCTCGCCGAGCAGCACATAGTCCGACCGGCTGATGCGGTCCAGCAGCGTCGCCGTGGCGACGGGCCGGCCGCTCGGGCCGTCCACGATCTCGGTGGCCGCGCTCAGCGCGAACGGCGCGGGGGCGGGGGCGGGGGCGGGGGCGGGGGCGGTCCGGGGTCCCGCGCACGCAGCGAACAGCAAGATCGGGATCGTTCGAATGGCGCTTTTCATGCCATGAAGATAGTCGGCCGGCTCGAAGGACGGATCTGACGGCGCCGCGCCGGACCGGGACGATATCCCGGGTCTTACGCTCGCCAAAATTCGCGTATCATATTGAAACGGGCCGTCGGCGCCATGCGCTCACGGCCACTCCAGACCCGTACCACCGAACGAGGACTTCACCATGTCCCGGCGCCTGATCACCGCGGCGTTCGTCGCCAGCTTCGCCGCACTCTCCACCGCCTCAGCGCAGAAGACCGCCATGTTCACACTCACGAGTCCCGACATCAAAGCCGGCCAGACGATTCCCATGAAGCACGTCTTCAAGGGCATGACCTGCACCGGCGAGAACATCTCCCCGGCGCTCTCCTGGTCCGGCGCGCCCGCCGGCACCAAGAGCTACGCGATCACCGTGTACGATCCCGACGCCCCCACCGGCAGCGGCTGGTGGCACTGGGTGGTATACAACATCCCGGGCAACGTCACCTCGCTGCCGGCCGGTGCCGGCGACGCGGGCGGCAAGGGAATGCCGGCGGGCGCGTCGCAGGGGAACACCGACTTCGGCTCCGCGGGCTACGGCGGCCCCTGCCCGCCCAAGGGTGACAAGCCGCACCACTACCATTTCACCGTGTACGCACTCGACGTCGCGCATCTCGACATTCCCGCCGGCGTGACGGCGGCGAACGTCGGCTTCAATCTGCACTTCCACACGCTCGCCAAAGCGGAGTTGGTCGCGCTGTTCGGGCGGTAGCTCCCGCGCATCACGCGAGCGGCCGCGTCGTCCACAACGGACGGCGCGGCCGCTCGTCTATCGCTCCGCGCCGGGCGCGCTAAGTTCTACGCGTTCGTCCCACCTCGGAGAAACCGCCGATGCTCTGCCACCGCGCCCTTCGCCTCGCCCCCCTCCTCGCCCCGGTGTTGCTCGCCGCGCCCCTCGCCGCCCAGCAGCAGCATCTGGTGAACGAGACCCCCGCCCACTTCACCACGCCCGACTCGGCGTGGAACTATACGCGCCGCGACGTCATGATCCCGATGCGCGACGGAGTGAAGCTCCACACGGTGATCCTGATTCCCAAGGGCGCGCACAACGCGCCGATCCTGCTCACGCGCACACCGTACGACGCCAACGCCACCACCACGTACGCGCACAGCGCGCACCTGGGCCCCAACCTCAACGGCTACGACAACGCGTGGGACGTCATCATCCCCGGCGGCTACATCCGCGTGGTGCAGGATATCCGCGGCAAGTACGGCTCCGAGGGCGAGTACGTCATGAACCGCCCACTCGTCGGGCCGCTCAACGACACCAAGGTCGATGAGTCGACGGACACGTACGACACCATCGACTGGCTGGTGAAGAACCTCCCGATGTCGAACGGCCGCGTCGGCGAACTCGGCATCTCGTACGACGGATTCGAGCCGCTGATGGGCCTGGTCAATCCGCACCCGGCGCTCAAGGTCAGCGTCCCCATGAACCCGATGGTGGACGGCTGGATGGGTGACGACTGGTTCCACCACGGCGCCTTCCGCGAGCAGAACATGCCCTACGTGCTCGAGCAGGAAGCCACGCGCGACAACTCGGTGCACTGGTGGACCGACGCCTTCGACGACTACGACGTCTACATGAAGTACGGCAGCGCCGGCGCGCTGGGTGCTTCGCGCGGCATGCAGCAGGTCGGCTTCTGGAACCAGATCCTCGCCCACCCCAGCTACGACCGGTGGTGGCAGCTGCAGGCCATGGACAGCATCCTCGCCAAGCAGCCGCTCAAGGTGCCGACCATGATCGTCCACTCGCTCTGGGATCAGGAAGACATCTACGGCGCGCTCGCGGTCTACCGCGCCATCAAGCCCAAGGACGTCAACAACGACATGGTCTACCTGACCATGGGTCCCTGGCACCACGGGCAGGAAATCGAGGACGGCAGCTCGCTGGGCGCCATCAAGTTCCCCACCAACACGTCGTACGATTTCCAGACGCAGATCCTCGGCCCCTTCCTGGCCAAGTACCTCAAGGACAGCACGCCCGCCGAGCCCGTGGCGCCGGTGAACGCGTACCTCACGGGCGCCGACCGGTGGGAGCGGCTGCAGAGCTGGCCCTCCGGCTGTGCCAGCGGATGCAAGCCCACGCCGACGCCACTCTATCTCGAGGCCAACAACAAGGTCGGGTTCAGCGCGCCCGCGGCGAGCGCCAACGGCACCGACTCGTACGTCTCCGATCCGAACAAGCCGGTGCCCTTCCGGCCGCGCCCCTCGCAGCCCATCGGCTACGACCTGCCGCTCACCTGGCCGCAGTGGCTGGTGGACGATCAGCGCCCGGCGTCCGGACGTACCGACGTGCTGACCTACGAATCCGACGTGCTCACGTCACCGGTGCAGATCAGCGGCGAGCCGATCGCCAATCTGGTCGCGGCCACCACCGGGACCGACGCCGATTGGGTGGTGAAGTTGATCGACGTGTATCCGCCGGAAGTCGGCAACGACCCGCCGATGGGCGGCTACGAACTGGCAGTGTCGATGGACATCTTCCGCGGGCGGTACCGCACGAGCTATTCCAACCCGCAGCCGATCACACCGAACACGCCGCTCACCTACAAGTTCCCGCTCCCCACGGCCAACCACGTCTTCCTGCCCGGCCACCGGATCATGGTCCAGATCCAGTCGAGCTGGTTCCCACTCTACGACCGCAACCCGCAGACGTTCGTGCCGAACATCTTCTGGGCCAAGCCGAGTGACTACCGGAAGGCGACGATGACGGTGTACCACGAGCCGGGGCATGAGTCGTACGTCGAGCTTCCGGTCGTGAAGAGGTGATGGGGCAGTTGTCGGTCTGTCCGACTGTCTGATTGTCGGACAGTCGGACAGTCGGACAGAGAAACTACGTGACTGCGTCCACCTCGATTTCCACCAGCAGCGCCGGCTCCACCAACGCGCTCACCTGCACCAGCGTGGCCGCAGGGCGAATGTCCGCGAACACTTCGCCCTGCGCCCGCGCCACCTCGGTCCACCACGAGATGTCGGTGACGAAGGTGCGCACGCGCACCACGTCCCGCAGCGAGGCCCCCGCCTCGGCGAGCGCCTTCGCGATCTTGTCGTAGACGAAGCGGGCCTGGCGATACGGATCGCCCTCCCCCACCACCCTGCCCGCGTCGTCCACGGCGGTGGTGCCCGCGACGTGTACCGTGTTTCCCACCCGCACGGCACGGCTGTAGCCGTAGAGCTTCTCCCACTTGGTGCCCGACGAGATCAGTTGCCTGGTCATGCGTTCGAGTTCCTGGGTAGAGGGTCCCGCGCTGCGGGCCGGCAACTCGTCACCTGGCCGGCTTCAGCTTCGACTCGTACTTGCCCGGTTCGGTTCGCGCCGAGATGGCCAGTCGATTCCACGCATTGATCGTCGCGACCGCAAAGGTGAGATCGGCCAACTCCTTCTCGCTGAATTGCGGCTTCACGGCGTCGTACACGAGATCGTCCACCTGCCCGCCGGCAACGAGCGTCACCGCCTCCGTCCACATCAACGCCGCCCGCTCGCGGTCCGTGTAGTATGGACTCTCGCGCCACGCGTCCAACCCGTACAGGCGCTGCTCGGTTTCGCCGATGGCGCGCAGGTCCTTCCAGTGCATGTCGATACAGTAGGCGCACTCGTTGATCTGCGATGCCCGGAGTTTGATGAGGTGCAACAGCGGCTCCTCGATCGAGCACTCGTGCAGATATTTCTCCATGCCCGTCATCGCATGGTAGATGCCGGGCGCCGTCGGCCCATAGTTGAAACGCGGCTGCAAGAATCCTCCGACTCGGTGGTCTCGTGCGTGCGGGGGTATTCTCACAGTAATGGGTCGGGAAATTCCCCGGACCCGCACTTCGGCCGCCCGCGCGAGACCCGGCACCGGCGCTGGCGCGGGCACCGGCTTTCACCCCGCGCTCACTCGGGCCTGGGACGCTGGCTGCCCCAGCCGGTCGCACGTAGCTTGCAGGCATCATGCCTTCGGGACGCGACCTTGTCCCATGAACCGTCGTCCGCACCGATGTGATGTCCGTTCAATTCCGCAGGCGCCCGAGGATCGGAATTCCCGGCTGGACCGTGATGATCGGTCTCGCCGCCGCGTGCGCCGGCACCGGACCGCCGCGATCCCCCATCGACCGGCCCCCCGCCCCGGCGGAGCGGGCCTGCCCACTCGTCGCCGACAGTGCAGCGTCCGCCGCCGACACCATCCACTTCGTCGCCGAGCCGCAGGGCGCAGCCGCCGCCGGCATGTCGCTCGTCGCCTGCACGGATACCGTCGCAACCGCGTCGCCGGTGGTCGACTCGCTGGCCATCCCGCGCGGAGCGGACCTCCGGGACCTGCTCGACCGCGGCCGTCCCGCCGCGGGCTCGCCGCGCGTCGACGTGCTCGTCACCCGTGACCCCGACGTGCTCTCGTACGCGGCGCAACTCGGGACCTACCGCAGCGTGGCCCTGCCCTGGGATCGCACGTACACCCTGGTGGCCCCGCACCTCGATTCGGCGATCGCGAGTCCCAGCATGGAACAGCGCGACGCGCTGGCCCGCGACGCCGTGCAGGCCGACGCGCGCGGCGCGCAACCTCCGTTCTGGTGGGACACCGACACCACCTGCGCCACCGGCACGCCCCGGTACTCCGTCGGCGCGCCGCGAATCGTGGGCTACCCGGCCGACGATCCGATCGCCCGCCAGCTCGCCGAGCGAATCGTCGCGCTGGCCTCGGCGCACGACACCCCGCCGTGGATTCCGTCCACGCTTTCGTCGCCCACTGCGGGCCCGCTGCGCACGGTGGGCCTGGCTCCCACCGGCTTGAACGACGCCCTCGCGTCGGGACAGGTGGCGGCGTTCGTCACCGCCCTTCCGCGCCAGCAACCGGCGACATGCAATCCGGCAACGCGCGTCCCGGCGGGCGCCACCCTGGTGCCGCTCGTCGACTCACGCGCCCACGCGCTGATGCGGCGCGGCAGCGGCGCGGCGTTCTACATCGAGGGTGACGGGACGCTCCGCTTCGTGTCCACCCGGACGCCATGAGCTTTCGCGTCCGCCTGACGCTCGCCTTCGGCGCCATCGCCCTCGTTCCGCTCCTGGTATTCGGCTACGGCGTGCGCCGCGAGATGACGTCGCGTCTGGACGCCGAGTCGGCACGGCGACTGGCCGCGGTGACCGACGCCGTGAACGCCGATCTGTCGCAAACGATCGCCGCCGACCAGGCTCGACTCCGCTCGTTGGCAACCGAGCTTGCCGCCGACAACCGGTTCCGGCTCGCCATTGCCAGCCCCGCCTCGAGCGAGCGACGGTGGCTGCTCGATTGGGCACCCGCCTCGATGCAGCTCGGCGGGTTCGCCATGCTCCAACTGCAGGACAGCACGGGCCGCATTCTCAGTTCGGGGCAGTTCCGCAACGACTTCGACCGCATGGACCCCGCGCTGCCGGCTGCCGTCATGGCGTCGCCCAGCGGCGCCGCCGTGGTCTCGGTGCGGACGCCCGACGGATCGGTACGCGCGCTTGCGAGCCTCGACACCTTCTCCGTGTCCGGCCGCACCTTCTCGCTGGTCGGTGGACGCGCCTTCGATTCGACGCGCGTGGCGCGGCTGTCTCCCGATCGTGAGATCGGCGTCACCCTGCTGCTCGGCGACGCACCGCGCCCCGGCAATGCCGCGGCCGACGTCGCCCTTCCCTACTTCGAGGACCAGGCGACATCGGCCCCCGACACCGCGCACTTGGTGCTGCTGCAGGATCTCGGTCCCACGCGCGACCTCAAGCAGGGCGTGAATCGGTGGCTGCTCGTCACGCTGGGCAGCACGCTCCTCGCTGCCTTTCTGTTCGCGGCCCTGCTCGCGCGGCAGGTGTCGCGGCCGCTGGCCGAGCTGGCCGACAAGACCGCGCGGCTCGATCTCGACCGGCTGAACCAGACCTTCGCCACCGACCGGCACGACGAGATCGGCACGCTGTCGCGCATGCTGGACGCCATGCGCACGCGGCTCCGCACCGGCGCGGCGCGCCTGCGCGAGACCGAGCGGCTGGCCGCCACCGGCGACCTGGCGCGGCAGATCAATCACGACATCAAGAACGGGCTGGCGCCCATCCGCAACGTGCTGCGGCACCTGTCGCAGACCGCGGAGCGCGAACCCGATACGCTCGCCTCGATCTACCTGGAGCGGCGCGGCACCCTGGAGTCGAGCGTCGACTATCTGGACGAGCTCGCCCGCAACTACGCGCGCATCTCACCGGCGCTCAGCCGCACGGCGTCCGACCCGCGCCAGGTGGTGCTCGACGTCGCCCAGAGCGTCACCGCGGCGCCGGTGGAAGTCCACGTTCCCGATGCGCTCCCGCGCATCCGTGCCGACGCCGTGGTGCTGCGCCGGATTCTCGACAACCTGGTTTCGAACGCCGTCGATGCGCTCGACGGGGAACGGGGCTCGATATCGCTCACCGCCGAGCCGGTGGGCCAGGGCACCGAGCGCCGCGTGCGGTTCATCGTGTCCGACACCGGCCGCGGCATGACGCGCCAGCAGCTCGACCGCGCGTTCGACGACTTCTACACCACCAAACCAACCGGCACGGGCCTCGGCCTGTCCGTGGTCCGGCGCCTGCTCACGGATCTCGGGGGTTCGATCCGGGTGGAGACCGCGCCGGGTGAGGGCAGTACATTCACGATCGAGATTCCCGCCAGTGGATGAATGCCAACCGTGAGCCGATGAGCGCTATCCTCGTTGTCGACGACGTCGCCGCACTGGCCGAGCAGTACGCCTATGACCTCAAGCGCATCGGCGGGCACGACGTGTCGGTGGCCACCGGCGGGGCCGAGGCGCTCGATCTGCTCCAGTCCACGCACGTCGATTGCATGATTCTCGACCTCGAGATGCCCGGCATGGACGGCTTCGAGGTGCTGCGCACGCTGAAGCACCGCGGCAGCGAGACGCCGGTGATCGTGTACACCGGAACCGGCAACTTCGACCGGTGCATCGAAGCCATCCGGCTGGGGGCCGCGGGATTCATCGACAAGGCCGAGCCCATGGAGCGCGTGGCGCAGGAGGTGGAGCACGCCATCGAGCGCTTCCGCCTGCGGCGCGAGGTGTTCGCCCTGCAGAACCGGCTGGGTGAATCGACCCTGCTCGGCCGGAGCGCAGCCATGGATCAGCTGCGCGACGCCATCGGCCGCGTGGCGCCGATCCCGAGCGCCGTGCTCATCGTGGGCGAGAGCGGGACGGGCAAGGAGCTCGTGGCCCGCGAACTCCACCGGCTCGGCGCCAATCCGAGCGGGCCGTTCGTCGCCATCAACGCCGCGGCGCTGCCCGAGAATCTGGTGGAGAGCGAACTGTTCGGACATGAGAAGGGCGCGTTCACCGGCGCCGCCGGCGTGCGCAAGGGCGCTTTCGAGTCGGCGGAGAACGGAACGTTGTTCCTGGACGAGATCGGCGAACTTCCCGCCGCGGTGCAGCCGAAGCTCCTGCGCGTGCTCGAACAGCACACCGTGACGCGGTTGGGCAGCAGCCGTGCGCTGCCGGTGAACGCGCGCGTGGTGGCGGCCACCCTGCGCGATCTCGACCAACTCGTGAAGGAGGGCACCTTCCGCGAGGATCTCCTCTACCGGCTCAACGTGCATGTGCTCCGTGTACCGCCGCTGCGCGATCGCCGCGAGGACGTGCCGCTGCTCGCCGAGCGCTTCGTGGGGGAGACGTGCAGCCGGTTCGGCGTCCTGCCCAAGCGGCTGGCGCCCGACGCGCGCGAGGCGCTGGTGCAGTACGACTGGCGCCGCAACAACGTGCGCGAACTGCGCAACGTGATCGAACGCAGCGTCGTCGCCGCCGACGGCGAGGTGATCCGGCGCGAGCACCTTCCGGCGGAGATCCGCGGCGAGACGGCCGCCGCGCCGGACCCCGGTGACGGGTCGTTCCAGGCCCAGCGCACCGACGCCGAGCGCCGCATCGTGATCGCGGCGCTGGAGCGCCACGATTGGCAGATCACGCGTACCGCCGAGGCGCTCGGGCTGGCCGATCACGCGAGCTTGCTGAAGATCATGCGGCGACTGGGAATTCAGCGAGGGTAGGTCGCGCTCGGCCCGTCCGGTGCGCACCGGCACAACACAGTCGAGAGTGTTCAGTCGACTGTCGCCGGTCCACTGAACACTCTCGACCGCGGTTCGTGTCCCCCCGGACACGTCCCCATCGTGCCCTTCGTGTCCCAACGGACACGACGCCCGTCGCACGCCCCCGCCGGCGCAGCCCTAACCTGCGCGCTGCCAACCGCTTACCGGCGCCGCTCCGAACGCCGGACCCTGGCTCGAATGCTGCCTTCTCGTGTGGCATCGCAAGACCCCACGGCGCATCCGCGCCCCCATCGAGGAGGACACCATGCAGACCATCATCCGCAGCACCCGCATCGCCCGGCTTTCGTGGACCGCACTCATCGTCGTGCCCTTCGCGCTGGCGGCGTGCGGCGGCGACAAGGCCGAGGCCCGGCCGGTCGAATCCTTCAAGGTCACGACCCCGAACGCCGTGCAGCCCAGCGGCCCGCCCAAGGGCGCCGTGATTCCCGCGTCCAACGTCGAGCGCAGCGCTCCGACCGGCGGGACGACGGTGGACGTCACCATGCCGGCCACGTACGAGAACGCCAACGCCGTGTTCAAGTCGGGCCACTATCCCGAAGCCGCCGAGATGTTCGAGCGGTACGTGGAGAGCAAGCCGAACAACGCGTTCGGGTTCTACATGCTCGGGCTGTCGAGCTGGAAGGCCGGTGACTTCGAGCATGCCAAGGAAGCATTCGACAAGTCCATCGACATCGATCCGACCTTCGCCAAGAGCTACTTCAACGAGGCGCGCGTGCTCCTCGATCTGAAGCGGGCGCCCGAAGCGCTGGAGCAGGTGGAGCAGGGGCTGAGCATCGACTCGGCCTCGGCCGACGGCTGGCGGCTGAAGGCGCGTGCCCAGGCGGCGAGCGGCGACGCCGACGGGGCCATGCAGACCTACCGCGAGTTGCTCGTCCGGAACGACGAGGATCTCTGGGGCCTGAACAACCTCGGGGTGATGCTGCTCGACTCGGGTGACTACGAAGGCGCGCTGGGACCGCTGGCCCGCGTGGTGCAGCTCAAGCCGACGGCGCCGCTCTTCCAGAACAACCTCGGCATGGCGCTCGAGCGGTCGGGATACATGGTGGCCGCGCTGCATCACTACGAAGCCGCCGTGCGCGACGACTCCGGCTACACGAAGGCGGTGAAGAACGCCGAGCGGTTGCAGGGCATCGTTACCGACACCACGCTGCAGGACGAGGTCAGCGTTCCCGACCTGGCCGAGGCGTTCCGGGTGAAGGTCAAGATGTGGAAGGAGACCGTGACGCCGCAGCCGCAGGTGAAGCTCGTCGTGAAGCCCGATACGGTGACGGCGCCGAAGCCCGATTCCGTGAAGGCCACCACGTCCGATACGGTGAAGACCGTGAAGCCCGATACGCAAACGGTGAAGACGGACACGATGACCGTGCCGCCGACGACCGGGGACCCGGTGAAGGGTGGAAGGTGAAGGGTGAAGGGTGAAGGGTGAACGGAGGGGCGGCGAGGCAGGCGACTGCTTCGCCGCCCCTCCGCGTTTGCGTCCGACGGCCTGAGTGCCGGACTTCCTTTCCTCCCCGGACGCCGCTTTGCATACCGCACGCTCCGACCCGTATCAGGACGCTCCCCACGGACATGGACGTCACGGCACCGTCGGCCAGATACAGGGGCCCGCCGTCCGCAAGATCATGGTCCTGGCCTACATGAAGCGACCGCCGACGGGAACCTGAAACTCTCGGGGTGGGGCGGTCCGTACAAACCAAACGGGCACTGAGTCTGTCCAACCGACGCTGCCCGCAGGTCGCCCGCGCTCCACCCTGCCGCGTTCCATCACCAGGACCCGTCATGCGCAACGTGAAGTTGGCCTTCCGCACGCTGGCCAAGACGCCGTTCGTGACCACCGTCGCCGTACTCTCGCTCGCGCTCGGCATCGGCGCCAACGCCGGGATCTACTCGATCTTCGAACAACTGCTGCGGGAGCCACTCCCGGTGCCGCATCCGGAGCAGTTGGTGAATCTCGCCGCCCCGGGGCCGAACCCGGGCATGCAGTCGTGCGGGGAGGCCGGCGGCTGCGACGCCGTGTTCAGCTATCCCATGCTCCGTGATCTGCAGAAGGCCAACACGGGGTTCAGCGGCATCGCGGCCCACGTGCTGTTCGGAGCGAACGTCGCGTACGGCGACCAGACGATGAACACCCAGGGACTCGAGGTTTCCGGCTCGTACTTCCCGGTGTTGGAGCTCACCCCCGCCGTTGGCCGCCTGTTCACGCCGGACGACGACCGGACGGTCGGCGCCAACTACCTGGTCGTACTCGGGTACGGCTACTGGCAGGCCCATCTGGGCGGCGACCGCGGGGTGATCGGAAAGACGCTGAAGGTGAACGGGCAGTCGATGACGATCATCGGCGTGGCGCCGAAGGGATTCGAGGGGACGACACTCGGCGCCATCCCCGCCGTCTACGTGCCGATCTCCATGCGCGCCGCGATGACGCCGACCTTCGATTCGTTCGAGAATCGCCGGGCGTACTGGGCCTATCTGTTCGGGCGCCTCAAGCCGGGCGTGTCCATGGATCAGGCCAGAGCCGCGATCAACGCCGTCTACCACCCGATCATCAACGACGTCGAGGCCCCGCTCCAGAAGGGAATGAGCGACGCGACGATGAAGCGCTTCAAGGCCAAGACGATCACGCTCGAGGACGGGCGCCGCGGACAGAGCAACCTCCGGCACGAGGCCAAGACGCCACTCGTGCTGCTGTTCTCGATCACGGGCATCGTGCTGCTCATCGCGTGCGCCAACATCGCCAATCTGCTCCTCGCGAGGGCGGCCAACCGCACGATGGAGATGGCGGTGCGGCTCTCGCTCGGCGCCACGCGCCTGCAGCTCCTGGCGCAGCTCCTCACCGAGTCGATCGTGCTCGCGCTCATGGGCGGCGTGGTGAGCATCGTGGTCGCGCACGGGACGCTGGTGGCCATGATGTCCATGCTGCCGCCCGAGGCCGCGACCACGCTGCACTTCCAGTTGCACCTCTCCATCGTCTGGTTCGCCGCGGCCGTGGCCATCGGCACGGGCATCCTGTTCGGACTCTTCCCGGCGCTGCAGAGCACGCGGCCCGATCTCGTAACCGCGCTTCGCAACAATTCCGGCAAGCTCTCCGGCACCCGGGGAGCCATGCGCTTCCGCACCACGCTCGCCACGGCACAGGTGGCGCTCTCCATGGCGCTGCTCGTCTCGGCCGGGCTCTTTCTCAAGAGTCTGCGCAACGTGAGCCGCGTGAACCTCGGCATCAAGGTGGACAACGTCTCCACCTTCTCGATCTCACCGGGACGCAACGGGTACACGAACGCCCGCTCCGCCGTGTTCTTCGGGCGCGTCGAACAGGAGTTGAGCGCCGTGCCCGGGGTGACGGGCGTGACCCAGGCCCTGGTGCCGCTGCTCGCCGGCAACAGCTGGGGCAGCGACGTGAACGTCGAGGGATTCAAACGCGGCCCCGACATCGACGCCAACGCGCGATTCAATGAGGTGGGCGCCAACTATTTCCACGTGCTCGGCATGCCGCTGCTCGCCGGACGCGATTTCACGACGTCCGACATTGCCGGCGCGCCGAAGGTGGCGGTGGTGAACGAAGCGTTCGCGAGGAAGTTCAATCTGGGACGGAATGCGGTCGGGAAGCGCATGTCGGTGGGAAGCGACAGCCTCGACATTGAAATCGTGGGCCTGGTGAAAGACGCCAAGTACAACGACGTCAAGGATTCCGTGCCGCCGGTGTTCTTCCTTCCGTGGCGTCAGGATACGACGCGCAGCAACCTGACCTTCTACGCGCGAAGCGCCGGGAACCCCGAGCAGGTGCTGCGGGCAATTCCGGGTGTCGTGAAAAAGCTCGACCCGAGTCTGCCCGTCGAGGACCTCAAGACGCTGCAACAGCAGGTCAAGGAGAACGTGTTCCTCGATCGGATGATCACCACGCTCTCGTCCGCCTTCGCCCTGCTCGCGACGTTGCTGGCGGCGATCGGCCTCTACGGCGTGCTGGCGTACTCCGTCACACAGCGCACGCGAGAGATCGGTGTGCGGATGGCACTGGGCGCCGACGGCGGCCGCATTCGCAAAATGGTGCTGCGGCAGGTGGGCCTGATGACCGTCATTGGCGGTGTGGTCGGCCTGGCCGGCGCCTTCGCGCTCGGGCGCGGCGCGCGCTCGCTGCTCTACGAACTCAAGGGGTGGGACCCCACGGTAATGGTTATGGCCGCGGTGGTGCTGAGCCTCGTGGCGCTGAGCGCGGGGTACATCCCCGCCCTGCGCGCATCCCGCACCGATCCGATGGACGCCCTGCGATACGAGTAGCGGCGGGCGGGCCCCGTCGCTAATCTGGCGGGACCGATGCCCCGTCCCGCCATTCAGGCCCTGTTCGTCAACTCCGGCATCCTCGGCCTTCGCACCTTCGCCCGCTTCGTCGACGAAGCGTTCGTGCGAAGGCCGGGCGATATCGACGCGACCCAGGTAGTGCTCACCGACCGCCTGACGACGCGCGACCGTATCGTGCGCCGGTTGCTCTGCACGCGACTGTGGCACGACGGGTGGGCGGGCATTACCAACCTCGACCTCCTGCGATGGCGCGCCGAATGGAACGCCGGCCTGCTCGCCCGCCGCCGGATCCGCGAGATGGAACGCGCGGGGCACCGCTTCGACGTGCTCCACTTCCACCGTCAGGCCGCGGCCTACGCGAGCCTCGACCGCATGCGGACCACGCCGTCCATCGTGTCCATCGACTGCACGCAGCGGCCCGTGGTCGAGGCGGCGCGCACCGCCCTCGAGAAGCGCACCTACGCACCCAACGTGCGCCGCGACGGCCGGATCTTCCATGCTGCGAAGCTCATCGTGTGCACGTCACGCTGGGCGGCCGAATCCCTGCGCGCCGAATATCCGGACTGCCACACCGAGATCGCGGTGATGCCGGACCCCGTGCTGTTCGAGATGTTCGACGCGAAGTGGGCGGAAGCCCGGCTGGCGCGCGCGCAACGCGACCCCGGTGGCAGACCTCGGGTGCTGTTCGTCGGCGGCGATTTCCCGCGCAAGGGAGGGTTCGAGTTGCTCGACGCATGGCGACGCGGTGGATTCGGCACGCGCGCGACGCTCGATCTCGTTACCGGCTGGGAGATCCCGGCCGCGCTGCTATCGCCCGGTGTCGAGGTCCACCGCAACGTGACCGCGCACTCCGAACGGTGGCGCGCGCTCTGGCGCGACGCCGATCTGTTCGTGCTGCCCACACGCGACGAGGCGTTCGGCCTCGTCTTTCAGGAAGCCGCCGCCGCCGGACTG
Organism: uncultured Gemmatimonadaceae bacterium; assembly: GCA_963822945.1. Classification (GTDB taxonomy): domain Bacteria; phylum Gemmatimonadota; class Gemmatimonadetes; order Gemmatimonadales; family Gemmatimonadaceae; genus JAGWRI01. The sequence goes on from CAWGJO010000020.1 coordinate 471,688, forward strand.
CCCGCCATCGGCACGCGGCTGAACGCGATTCCCGAACTCATCGACGAGGGCCGCACCGGCCTGCTCGTGCCTCCTCGAGACACGGACGCGCTGATCGCGGCGATCACCCGCCTTCTCGACTCCGCCGCGCTGCGTCATGAGATGGGAGGTCAGAGCCCGAGCGCTCGTCGAACGCACGGCCGACCCCACAGCGTACCGGGAGGCGTTGGCCGGCGCTATCCGCCGGCTCGCCGGCCGGTAGCCGGGAACCGGTGCGCGTGCCGGCTACTGGCCGGGCGGCAACCGGAAGATCACGAGCTGCGGGTGCAGCGTCGGATCGAGGGCGCGCCCGTCGGGCGCCGAAAAACGAATGGTCTCCGTCGCGGCCTGCGACGACGTGGCGAGCCGCCAGAACGTCATCCCGCCGGGCAGCAGTTGCATCGCGGTCGGCAATGCCGTCACCGCGTGCACCGGAATGGGAAATGGTAGCTGCTGCGAGGCGGAGGTGCCGTACAGATTCGTCCACAACTGCCGCGTGTTGCGGCTGCTGAAACGGTCGAATACCGGCGCGGTGTTGCGCGGCATCCCCGGCAGACTGTCGGTGTAGAGCGCGAGGCCGAAGTTGCCGAACAATGTGGCGAAGTCCTGCCCCCCCGCGGCGCTCTCGATGGCGCTCACGCCGCTGCCCTGGGTGGTCTCGAGCCGACGGTAGAACCCGGCCGGCATGTGGTCGCCCAGCCAGCGCATCAACGCCCAGGCTCCACCGCGCCACGCCGTGCCGAGGTCGCGATCGGCGTGGACGGTCAGCGACACGGTATCGGGATTGCTGGCGAACGCATAAGAGTCGAGCATGAACGTCCGCGCGAATCCGAGCGACGAGTCGGGCAGCAGCTGGTTGGGGTCGGTGCGGCAGGCGGGCGGCGGGCACTTCGCCTCGTAGTAGGCCGACCCCAGCTCCTCGGCTACCAGGCTCAATCCCTCGTCCATCCATGAGGCCGCCGGCGCCCCCCGCCCCACCACCACGTGCTGCGAATAGCTGATCAGGTGCTGCAACTCGTGCAGGAAGACCGCCGGCTCGACGCTCGACACTTCGGAGGCGGGGTGTGGGCATCCGTACGCGCCCTGCGGATCGGCCACGAGAGAATAGAAGATCTCACCGCGGTTGGAGTTCGGATCGGCGGCGCCGTTGAAGTCCTGCCCATTGAAGAAGCCCGCCACGAACCCCTGCGCCTGACACATCGCGCTCGGCGTGCCCGCATTGACGGCCGGCGACATGAGCATGATCACATGGCCGTTGGCATCGACGTCGGAGGGTGGACCGAAGGCAGCGGTGTCGATCGGAAAGAGCGTCTGGTCGAAGTACTGGCCGAACTGCGCCAGAGCCGTCGAGGAGAATCCGGCGTAGGGCGTCCGCGTATCGGAGTAGATCAGGACGCGCGCCCCGATGTAATCGAGCTGCGCCGTGACGGTCGCCCACACGTCGTTGGCCGCCGTGTAGTCGGTGAGCACGCGGAAGGTTCGCACGCTTCCCGGGGCCGGCACGGCGTCGGCCGTTCGCGCGAGCTGCGGTGTTGCCGCGAGCAGCGACGCGCCCTCCGCGGTTCGTTCCCGCGCACGGAGCCTGAGGTCGAAGGCCGATTGCAGCCCACCAGCGGACGGCACCCGCACTGCGCCCACCACCGCCGCCGGCGGTGCAACGTCGGCAATGGCTGCCGCCACGGGCTGCGTATCGGCGCTCAGCACGTACGCCGCCGGCGTCGCCGAACTCTTGTCGGTGGCGAGCTGCGCGACGATCAGGTAGTTCGCCCCGCCGGCAGCCACCAACGCACGCGTTCCCCCGTTGCTGCAATCGGCGACGGCCGCCTGCGCGCTGCGCAGCGACGTTGCCGGGAGACCGGCACAGTCGCGGGCGGACGACGCGTTGGGAGCGTCGACTGCGCCGGAACAGGCAGCGAGCAGAGCGGTGAATCCGGTGACGCACCGTGCGCCGCCGGCGCGTGTGAACCACGCGCGGCCGCGGGAGCTGCGCTGCCCGACGCGGCGCGTCGGGCGAGCGAGGGGCATGCGGTGTGGATGTGAGGAGAGAATGCTGCGGGCGGGTATGCCCCACTGTACCCCTCACATTTCGAAAAGTCGCGTCGGAGAAATGCCGATTTTCGTAAACGGATGCACGCGACGGCGCAAACGAATTGGGCCCGGACTCGACCGTCGAGTCCGGGCCCTGCTCGCGATCTCGCGCGCGCTGCGCCGACTACGTCCAGCTCAGATCGTGCTTCGAGAGCGGCAGCGAACGCACGCGTTTACCCGTGGCCGAGTAGATGGCGTTGCACAGCGCGGCCACGGCCGGCGGCAGTGCCGGTTCTCCCAGCCCCGTGGGCGGGAAGTTGGTCTTGAGAAAGTGGACTTCAACCGCCGGCACATCGCGCATCCGAAGAATCGGATAGTGATTGAAGTTCGCCTGCATCGCCCGCCCGCCTTCGATGGTGATCTCCTGCCCGAACGCCTCCGACAGTCCATCCAGCACGGCGCCCTGCGCCTGACTCTCGGCGTTGATCGGGTTGATGATCTCGCTGCCGATGTCACCGGCCACCCATACCTTGTCCACTCTGAGCAGCCCGCTGCGGCTCACCGTTGCCTGCACCACTTCGGCGAAGTACCCGCGGTGGCTGAAGTGGAAGGCCACGCCCTGTGCGGTTCCGCGGGGGAACTTCTGCTTGCCCCACCCCGACTTCTCCACCACCAACTCCAGCACCCCGCGCATCCGCTGCGCGTCCATCGCCGCCCCGTCCTCGACGTTCGACAGCAGATCGCGGCGGAAGTCCACCGGATCGCGACCGGCGGCGTGCGCCAGTTCGTCGATGAACGACTGCATCACGAAGGCGATCGCGTTGCTCCCCGGTGCCCGCAGCGCGCCCGTGGGAACACCCAGCGGCATCGACGATGCCCCGAAGGAGAAGTTGGGAATGAACCGGGCGGGGAATTCGGTGGGAGAGATGCCGGCGCTGGCCGCGTAGCGGGGCGGATCCCCGAAGGTCACGAAGTGATTCTTCCACGCCACGAGCTTCCCGTTCGCGTCCACGCCGCCGGTGAGGTAGTGGAACCCGGCGGGCCGGTAGAAGTCGTGCTCCATGTCGTCTTCACGCGACCAGAGCAGCTTCACCGGCGCGTTCACCTGCCTGGCGATGCGCGCCGCCTCCACCATGTAGTCGTTGTTGAGCCGGCGCCCGAACCCGCCGCCGCTCCGCGTCAGATGGATGGTGATGTCCTCTGCCTTGATGCCCAGCGTCTTGGCCACCAGCGAGCGGCCGCCCTCCGGCGTCTGCGTCGGGGCCCAGATCTCGAGGCGTCCGTCCCGATAGTGCGCCGTGCAGTTCTGCGGCTCCAGCGTCACGTGCGCGATGAACGGGTAGGAGTAGTCGGCGCTCACCACTTTGGCCGCGCCCTTGAGCGCGCCCTCGGCATTGCCATCGCTGCGCAGCGAGCGCTGCGGATCCTGCTTGGAGAGGGCCGCCGCCTGCATGGCGAACGACTCGCTGCTCTGCTGCGCCGTCGACCCCTCGTCCCATACCACCTCCAGCTTGTTCCGCGCCGACTGCGCCGCCCACCAGGTATCGGCGATGATCGCCACACCGCCGAGCAATCCGTTGAGAGCGCTGCCCGGCGCGGGTTCCACGACGAACGCGTCCTTCACTCCCGGCAGCGCCTTCACGACGTCGAGGTTGGCGCTCTTCACCGTGCCCGCGAACACGGGGCACTTCTGGAAGACGGCGTACACCATGCCCGGCAGCGTCACGTCGATTCCATACAGCGGCTTGCCGGTGACGATGGCGTGGTTGTCCACTCCGCGCACCGGCGTGCCGATGATCCGGAATTCCGTGGGGTCCTTGAGCTTCACCGACTTGAGGTCCGGCGCCTTCATCGTCGCGGCCTTGTCGGCGAGTGCGCCGTAGCCGAGTTTCCGCCCGCTGGCGCGATGGTACACGACACCCGCCTCGGTGGTGCACGTGGATTCGCCCACGCCCCACGTGGCGGCCGCCGCCGCGACGAGCATCGCCCGCCCCGCCGCGCCCACCTGCCGCAGCGGCATCCAGTTGATGGGCGTGGCCGTGCTGCCGCCGGCCCACTGGTTCTCGTACTTGTCGGTGTTCAGGCCTACCTGCTCCACGCGGACGTTCTTCCAGTCCGCGTCGAGTTCATCGGCGATGATCATCGGGAGCATCGTCTTCACGCCCTGCCCGATCTCGGGGTTCTTGGCGGCGATCGTGATGATGCCGTCCGGCGTGATCCGGATGAACGCGTTGAGCTCGCCCGGTTCGGCTGCGCCTGCGCCGAACGCGTCGCGGTGCATCAGACCGGGAACGTAGGTCGCCAACAGAATGCCGCCGCCGGCAATGGCGGAGACGCGCAGGAAATCGCGGCGCGTCACGGTGGTCTTGGTCATTGGGTGGCCTCCATGCCCGCGGCGTGATGGATGGCCTCGCGGATCCGCAGGTACGTGTTGCACCGGCAGATGTTGCCGCTCATCGCGGTGTCGATCTCGGCGTCGGTGGGGTGCGGATTGCGTTTGAGCAGCGCCGCGGCCGCCATGAGTTGTCCCGCCTGGCAGTAGCCGCACTGCGGAACGTCGAGTTCCTCCCAGGCACGCTGCAGCGGGTGGTCGCCGTCGGGCGACAGCGCCTCGATGGTGAGGATGTCGGCGCCCTCGAGCGTCGACGCGCGGCGCCGGCACGAGCGAGCCGGTCTTCCGTTGATGTGGACCGTGCACGCCGCGCACTGCCCGATGCCGCATCCGAACTTGGTGCCCTTGAGGTCGAGCAGGTCGCGGAGCACCCACAACAGCGGCATGTCGGCGGGGACGTCAACGGTGTGGGCGGTTCCGTTGACCTTGAAGGAGACTTTCATCGGCTGCACCCTCGACGATCGGCGTTCTGGGGAGCGCCCCGGGGGGTCTGGGGCTCTCCGAGAATCTATGCCGGTTTCCGGACGGCGGGTACGTGGGACGTCCGCGTGGTGCTTTCCCCTACTCCGAGCGCAGTGCCTGCATGGGGTCCACCCTGGATGCCCGGCGAGCCGGAATGAAGCTGGCCACCGCGGCCACGGCGAGCAGTGCCGCGGCCACGAAGCCGTACACCACCGGATCGCGCGCCGATTCGTTGAACAACAGCGGTTCCACCCACCGGCCGACGGCGAGGGCGATGGCCGCGCCGAGCACGACGCCGACCAGCGAGACGGTCATCCCCTGGCGCACGATGAGGCGCAGCAGATCGTGCACCTGGGCGCCGAGCGCCACGCGGACGCCAAGTTCGTGGGTGCGCTGCGCCACGTTGTACGCGATGACGCTGTACAGACCGACGCCGGCCAGCACGAGCGCCAGCAGACCGAACGCCATGAACATCGTGGCGCCCACCTGCCACGATTGCGTCTGGTCGCCCAGGATGTCGCTGAGCGGCGTCACGGAGACGTACGCCGCGCCCGGCATGTCGGGCTGTAATGCCTTGCGGATCGTCTCGACGGCCTTCGCGGCGTCGCCGCGCGTACGCACGAACAGTCCCCCCTGCTGCGGGGCGAACTGCGCCCACGACAGGTAGTAGAACAGTCCGGGGTCATCGCCGATCTTGTCGTTCTTGATGTTCTCGGCGATACCGACGACATACGTGCAGGGCATGGAATCGGCGCCCACTTTCACGCACTGCCCGATCGCGTCACGCCCGGGCCAGAGTTTCTTCGCCATCGCCTCGCTCACCACCATGGACTTCGGCGCGCCGGCCACGTCCTGCTCCGCGATGCCGCGGCCGCGCAGGATGCGCGTGCCCATCGTGGCGAAGTAGCCGGGGGTCACCGCGTTGAGGTCGAACTCCCCGAGCTTCTCTACGGTGTCGATCCCGGCGACGTGCAGACCGTTGGACCACATGCTCCAGAACGGTGTCGTGACCTGCATGCTCGCGTGCTCGACGCCCGGAATGGCCTTGGCGTCGGCGAGCAGCTTGAGCCGCAGCGCATGCTGGGCGGCGCTGTCGATGGTCACGCCGCGCATATTGAGGTCCACCTGGGCCACGCGATCGGCGTCGTAGCCCAGACGGGTGTTCTTCACGTTGGAGAGACTGCGCACGAACAGTCCGGCGCCGATGAGCAACAGCACCGACAGGGTGCCCTGGAAGACGAGCAGTCCGGTGCGGACACGCGAGCCGTGGTAGGTTCCTTCGCGCACCCCCGACTTGAGATCCTGCGTGAGATCGGTGCGCCCCGTCTGGAAGATCGGCGCCAGGCCGGTGAGCAACCCGGCGGCGACGGCCGTGAGGCCGGCGAAGACGAGCGTGCGAGGATCGAGGATCACGGACGCCGACGCGCCCTTGGTGAGGAACACCGCGCGCAGCAGCGCCCCACCCCACTGCGCCACGGCCACACCGGCGATTCCGCCGAGCAGGGCCAGCGCGAAGCTCTCGGTGAGGAGCTGCGAGGCGAGGCGCATCCGGCTCACGCCGAGCGCCAGGCGCACGGCAATCTCACGGCGCCGGCGCAGGGCTCGCGCGAGAAGGAGGTTCGCGACGTTGGCGCAGGCGATGAGCCAGACGATGAGCGCCACGCCGCTGATCCAGGTCACCACCTTGGCGAGACTCGACTCGTTGGGCCCGCGGTCGGCGAGAATGGACGCGACCATGGCGTGCGGCTTCGCGAGCGCCATCGGAGTCTGACGCGGCGAGACGTCGAGCTGCGCCTGGTAGCTGCGCTTGAATGCCTGAGTCAGATCGGCGTTCGCCTCGGCGACCGTCACCCCCGGCTTCCGTTCGGCCATCAAGCTGGCCCAGGTCCAGTGGTAGGTGTTCCACCAGGTCTCGCCCGGAATGTGGATCTGCTTCCCGATCTCCGCTCCGTAGGTCGCCGTGGGTACGTACGCCACGGGTGGCTTGTTGGCCCAGACGCCGGCGAACCCCTTGGGTGATACGCCGATCACCGTGTAGACCAGCGGCCCCATGTGCAGCGTCTTCCCGAGCACGTCGTTGCGGCCGCCATAGTGCGTCTGCCAGTAGCCATAGCTGAGCACCGTCACCGGCGCGCCGGCGGGGAAGCTGTCCTCGGCGGTGGTGAAGTAGCGCCCGATGGCGGGCGGCGCGTCGAAGAACCGGAAGAAGTCGGCGCTCACGACGCCCACCGTCATTTCGCGGGCATCGGTGCCGACGCCGATCGCGATGTCCCGGGTCGTGAACTCCGCCATGTGCGAGAACGAGGTCGTCCACTTCCGGAGGTCGAGGTAACGGGCGTACTGGGCGCTGTTGGAGCTGAACGGCTTTCCGCGGTAGGTGGTGGTCAGATAGACGCGGTGCGTGAGGGCCGCGTCGTGGAGCATCGGCGGCGGGCGGAAGAGCAGCCGGTCGACGATGGAGAACATCGCCGAGTTGGCGCCGATGCCGAGGGCGAGGGTGACGACCACCGCGATGGTGAAGCCCGGCTTGCTGCGCAGGCCGCGGGCGGCGTAGCGGATGTCCTGAAAGAACGCTTCGAGGAAGGCGGGCATGGCGGGGACGGTAGGTCGGTAGGTCGGTAGGTCGGTAGGTCGGTAGGTCGGTAGGTCGGTAGGTCGGTAGACCGAACGGTGGGAAGGGCCCCGATGTTTCGGTTGGACACCTCGACTGGTCGAACGGTTGCGGTCTACTCGGCCCGCAACGCGATTACAGGATCCACTCGGGGGGCCCGCCGGGCGGGTAGGTAGCTGGCTGCGCCGGCGACCACCAGCAGCCCCACCGGGATGGCTACGAACACCGCCGGATCCGTAGGCGAGATGCCGTAGAGAAGTCCGGCCAGCAACCGCGCACCGGCCAGCGCGCCCGCCAAGCCGATTGTCGTCCCGCCAAGTGCCAGCCGCAGCCCGCCGCCGGTGATGAGCTTCGACACGTCGCCGGCGCAAGCACCCAGCGCGATGCGCACACCGATTTCCCGCATACGCTGGCTCACACCGTATGCGATGGTGCCGTAGAGTCCGATGGCAGCCAGCAGCAGCGCAAGTGCGGCAAACGAGCCCACGAGCGCTGTGGCGAAACGCGGAATGGCGAGCGCCCCATCGACGATCTCCGACTCGGTGTTGGCGGAGAGAATCGGAACCAGCGGATCGACAGACCGCAGCACGCTCTTGACCGTCGCGAGCGCAACGCGTTCGTTGGTGTTTGGCGACACACGAACAAAGAGCCCCGACATCCTGCTGACGTTGTCGGCCCGGGTCGGCTGGTATTCCTGCAGCGGGGGTGCTCCGCCCAAGGCAACGAGCCCGACATCGCTCACCACTCCCTTGACCGTAATCCACGGGCCGAACCAGGGTGCGTTCACCCGACGGAACCGCTTGCCGACCGCCGGCTGCCCCGGCCAGAGGCGCTCGGCCAGGCTCTTGTCGATGATCTCGACGTTGGGCTCGCTCCGTTCATCCTGAGCGCTGAACGTCTGGCCGGCCAGCATACGAATTCCCAGCACACGAAAGTAGTCGCCGGGAACGTGCCGGCGCTCGATGGTCAGAAACCGCGGTTGACCGGCCATCGGCCCGTCTTCAGCTGCCACGTTGCCGCCGCTCGTGCCGAGGGTGGCCTGCAGCATGCTACCCGATGCAGGAACTGCCGCTTCAACGCCGGGCAGTGCGCGTACCCGTGCCAGCACTGAATTCCAGTAGCCCGCCTCGGACGTCGAGTCGGGATACCGCGCCCGGGGCCACACACTGAACTCCAGCATCCCCGCCGGCGTGTATCCCGGGTCGATGGCCAGCATCTTCAGGAGGCTGTGCGTCGGAAGGCCGGCGCCAATGAGCAACAGGCATGCCACTGCCACTTCGCCCACTACGATCGCCGATTGCAGGCGTCGACCACCGGGACTTCCATGCCCGGCCTGGGAAACTCGACGCAGCGCCCCTGCCAGGCGGGATCTGGTGGTGTGCAATGCCGGCACCACACCGTAGATCAGGCTGGTGCAGAGAATCATCGCGACGCCGAATGCCAGAACTCGACGATCGAGTTGGACCGTGGCGAGCTGCCCCAGTACGTCGGGGTGCGACTTCACGATCACCTGAAGGGCAGCCCACGCAAGCAGGATGCCGCAGGTCCCGCCTACAATCGCGAGTGTCAGCGATTCGGCCATCAACTGTCGCAACAGCCGTCCGCGCGACGCGCCGAGTGCCGCGCGAATAACGATCTCCTGGGCCCGGCGGCTGGCTCTCACGAGTTGCAGATTCGCCACATTGGCGCACGCGATGAGCAGGACCAATAGTGTGGCCCAGAATAGCGCCCACAGCCCTTCGGTGAACGAGCTGCCCAAGAGCATCGACGGTCGCACCAGCACAGCGGATGGCGCATCGGCCAACTTCACTGGCCCAGTTGCCGCCATCAGACGATGCATCAGCAGTGTGAGTTCCTGCTCCGCCCGGGTGACCGACACACCGGACTTGAGCAATCCGACGCCCTGAATGCCCTGCATCGTGGATCCGAGCTTCGCCAGGCGCACTGACGTGATCGGCACCCAGAGGTCCACCTCTTGATAGTCACGCAGCGCGATGAGCTGTTCTGGAGCGACGCCGATCACGGTGTATGTCGTGTCCTTGATCTTGATCGCCTGCCCGACGACGTCGGACCTGGCCCCGAACTCTCGGCGCCAGAACCCTTCGCCCAGCATGACTACCCGCGGCGCCCCGCGCGCGGTATCCGCGCTGACGAACGTTCGCCCGAGTACCGAGTGAACGCCGAGCGATTGAAAAAGCGTCGGGCTGACCCCCGTTCCCGATGCAAAGACCGAGCGGTCCGGCTCGGTCACCAGGCCACCTGCGTATGGATCGAGCAGACTGATGGTCTCGAACGATCCGGCGTTATGTGCCCAGTTGGCCACATCGTTCGATGTGACCCAATCGCTCACGTCTCTCCCAGGAAACTGCGCCGCGAGAATCACGATGCGATCTTCGTGCGCAAACGGCAGCGGATGCAGGATCAACCGATTCACGACGCTGTACACCGCCGTCGTCGCGCCTATCCCCAGCGCGATCGTCAACACCGACGTCACCACGAACCCCGGACTCTTCCGCAGCGACCGCACGGCGTACTTCACGTCCTGCCCGAGTTGTTCCAGCCACCGCACGCCCCGCGCGTCCCGCTGCGCTTCACGGTACTTCCCCACTCCGCCGAACGCGATCATCGCCTGGCGGTGAGCCTCTTCCCGCGACAACCCCTGCGTGCGCATCAGGTCCTCGGTCTCCATCTCCACGTGGAGCCGGATCTCCTCGGCCAGCTCGGCATCCATCGAGTCGCCGTGAATGAGCGCGCGCGCTCGACGGCGAAGCCGTTTCACCCAGGTCGGCACCGAACGGCTCCGCTCAGGTGGCCTTCAGGATGCGATCCACGGCCGTCGAGAACAGCTTCCACTCGGCACGCTCGGCGGCCAGTCGCTTCTTTCCGTCCGCCGTCAGCGAATAGATCTTGGCCCGCCGGCCCTCGGGGCTCGTCCCCCATTCCGCTTCGATCCACCCCTTGTCTTCCAGACGGTAGAGCGCGGGATAGAGGCTCCCCTGCCCGACGTCGAGCACGTCGCTCGAGAGCTGCCGCAGCCGCTTCGAGATGGCCCATCCGTGGAGCGGCCCCAGCACGAGAGTCTTCAGGATCAATAGGTCGAGCGTTCCCTGCAGCAGATCGGCGCGTTCCGACATCTCGGCTCCGGGAAGGTGGGATACCTTGCCATTCGACAACATGGTGCGGCTTGTATTGTCGGATGTCAAGGTATCAGGGGCCAACCGGCAAACCGTTGCTCGTCGATTCGATTGGCGACCGTTCTCGGCCGATGTATATAGATCGCATGGTTCGAATTCAGCTCGATCTCGACACGAACATGCACCGCCGCCTCCGCGAGCTTGCGGATCGACAGGGGCGCACGGTGTCGGACCTGGTGCGCGAAGCGGTCGCCCGCACCTACGGCCCGATCGAAACGGACGCAAGAATCTCGAGCCTCGAGGCAATCAGCGGACTATGGCAAGATCGGGCGGATCTCGGCGCCACCGAAGCGTACGTGGGGCGGCTTCGGGGCGATACGCGGCGGAAGCGCACGAAGGCGTAGCCGGCGTCCTCTACGACTCCGACGTCATCATCGAACTGCTGCGAGGCCGGTCGAAGGTCGTAGAAGCGGCGCGGCGTCTGGAGAGTTCCGGCGTCCCCACCTCCTGCTCGGCCGTTTCGCTGGCCGAGATCTATGCCGGGATCCGGCCAGGCGAAGAAGCGCCAACTCAGGCCTTCTTCGACGCGCGAGGCGAGATTCGTCCTGGACAGCCAGGTCGGACGCGTTGCGGGTTCGTACCTCGCGCGCTTCGCCGGCTCACATGGGTTGGAGCTCGGCGACGCGCTGATCGCGGCCGCCGCCACGACCTCCGGCGTGCGCCTCTGGACGCGCAATCGTAAACACTACCCGATGGCGGACGTTCGCTTCCACGACGAGTAGTCGACGGCGGGATCAGCTCGACCGCAGAATCTCCACCGAGTCGGCCGACGACCGCAGGGTGTGCCGCTCTGCATTTCCACACCGTATCTTCCCGAAGCCCCCGCCCACCCGCTCCCACCCTCGCCATGCGCCGTCTCCTCTCCCTCGCCGCCCTCGCCGCCGCGCTCCTCGCCCCGGCCACGCGCGCACTCGCCCAGACCCAGACCCACGACCTCGTCATCCTCGGCGGCTGGCTCTTCACCTCCACCGACACGGTGCGCGTCCACAACCCGGGCATCCTCATCCGCGCGGGCAAGTTCCAGCGTGTGGGTGGCGATCTCTCCGAAGTCAAACCGGGCGCCGACACGATCCGCCTCACCGACGACGAGACCATCACCCCGGGCCTCATCGATCTCCACGCGCACTACCACATGCAGCTCTTCGGCAATGGACGCGTGGACGAAACGGCGGCCTACCCGTCGCTCTTCCTGGCCAACGGCGTCACCAGCACATGGCCCGCCGGCGAGATGCAGCCCGACTCGATGCGCGCCCTGCGCATCCGCATCGACCGCGGACTCGAGCCGGGGCCGCGGCTCCTCAACTCCGGCCCCTACTTCGGCAGCGCGCGCCCCGGCTGGTCGCGCAGCATCACCACCGATTCGATCTACGCCGAGGTGGACCACTGGGCCGAGCTGGGCGTGCGCGGATTCAAGGCCAAGGGCGTGACGGCCCCTGAACTGGAGGCGCTCATCGACCGTGCGCACCAGCACGGGCTGACGGTCACCGGACACCTCGGCTCCGGCTTCCGCGGCACCGTGAACCCGCGCGACGCGATCCTCATGGGCATCGACCGCATCGAGCACTTCATGGGCGGCGACGCCTACCCGGCCACCCGCAGCGCGTATGCGTCCCTCGAGAACTTCACCGATTCGACCTTCGCGTCGCCCGCCTACCAGCGCACCTTCCAGCTCTACATCCGGCACCACGTGTACTACGACGCGACGATCAGTGCCTACGGGTATTACGGCAAGCGCGATCCGCGGGTGTTCACCTACTTCACCGACGAGAAGCGCTTTCTCACGCCCTACGTGCGCAAGCTCGTCGACTCGCGTGGCCGCCCGCCGGTGATGGAGCAGTTCGAGAAGATCTACTGGGTCAAGCAGAAGGAGATCAAAGCCTTCTACGATGCCGGCGGCAAGGACCTCATCACACTCGGCACCGACCACCCGAGCCACGGCGAGTATCTCACCCCGTTCGCCGTACACCGCGAGCTGCTGGCGTTCGTGCTCTCGGGCATCCCACCGTACGCTGCCCTCCGTTTCGCCACCATCAACGCGGCCCACGCGATGGGACTCGGCGACCGACTGGGCTCCATCGAGACCGGGAAATGGGCGGACGCGGTGATCGTCCGCGGCAATCCGCTGGCCGACATCAAGGCCATGCGCTTCCCGCGGCTCGTGATCAAGGGCGGCATCGTGTTCGACCCGGCGAAACTTTCGAAGGCCGTCGAAGGCACGATCGGCCCGAAGACACCCGCCGACACCGTGCTCTGGCTGGGAGGAATGCACCTTCCGTATCGGTAGAACTGGAATCATGGTTGACAGTTACACTTTAGTTCCATATACTTCGTAACTCGTTCTGCCATAGACAGATATTATCCGGCATTGAACGTCGTTTGCCTCGGAGGGTGCCATGGGGGTACTGACCAGCAAGACGAGAGCGCAGGGGGCGTCGATCGTGACGACGCTTCCCGCCGAGGTCGCCAGGCGCCTGGGCATTCCCGCCGGCCAGGAACTCGACTGGATCGAGGATGGGATGGGCGGGTTTCGCGTGGTGCCACACACGGCCGAGCTCGAACGAGCGCTGGACGCGCATGAACAGATCATGGCCGAGTACGACGCCGTGTTCCGCCAACTGGCCAAGTGACGGAGCGAAAGCTCTCGGACGAACCCAGATGGATAAGTGAACCGATGCTCGCCGCCATTCACGCTCAGCAGATCGAGCGATATGGCGGCGCGCACGGAGTCGTGGATCGTGGCGTAGTCCAATCTTCGCTCGCGCGTCCAATCAACCGTTGGCACTATGATGCGGGGGCGGACCTCGCCGATCTGGCGGCGGCGTACCTGGTTGGATTCGCACGCTCCCAGGGGTTCGTCGACGGCAACAAGCGGACGGGTCTGGCGACGGCGCTCGTGTTCCTGACCGTGAACGGCAGACCGTTGCACGCCCCCGGCGTCGAGTTGTTTGCCCTGACGATGTCTATTGCCGAAGGCAAGGCGGACGACGCCGTGGCATCGCGCTATCTTCGTCAACGCCTCTCCGAAACCTGAACGAAACTCCGATGCCCGACACCACGAAGCTCGCCTCCCTCCTCGCCCGCCTCTCGTACCGCGAGGGCGACTTCACCCTCGCCTCCGGCGCCAAGAGCACCTTCTATCTCGACGCCAAGCAGGTGACGTACCATCCCGAGGGCGTCGAATTGGTAGGCAACGCCGTCCTGCAGCTCGCGCAGGAGTTCGGCGCCCAGGCCGTGGGCGGCCCGACGCTCGGTGCCGACGCGATCGTGTCGAACGCGGTGTACGCGTCCGCCCTCGCCGGACATCCGCTCCCGGGATTCATCGTCCGCAAGGAGGCCAAACAGCACGGGCTCGGCAAATGGGTCGAGGGCATCGATCCCAGGGGCAAGAAGGTGGTGATCGTCGAGGACGTCACCACCTCCGGCGGGTCGCTGCTCAAGGCGGTGGAGCACGTGCGCGAGGCGGGCGCCGAGATCGTGGTCGCGACCGCCGTGGTGGATCGCGAACAGGGAGGCGCCGCCGCCATCGAAGCGGCGGGCATTCCCTTCCGTCCGCTCTGCACCATCTCGCAGGTGCGCGCGGCGTTCCAGGGCGGCAAATGACCAACGACTCCCAATCCACCCTCCCCTCGCTCGACGCGCTCGAGGCTGCCGACCGCCTGGTGAAGGCGGTGATGCCCGCGACACCGCAGTACCACTGGCCGCTCATCGACCGCCTGGCCGGTACCACGGTGTGGGTGAAGCACGAGAACTACACGCCCATCGGCGCCTTCAAGATCCGCGGCGGGCTCGTGTACATGGACCGGCTCAAGCGCGCGCAGCCGAACGTGGAGGGCGTGGTCACCGCAACGCGTGGCAACCACGGGCAATCGGTGGCGTTCGCCGCGGCCCGACATGGGCTCAGGGCGCTCGTCGTCGTGCCGCACCGCAACAGCCGGGAGAAGAACGAAGCGATGCGCGCGCTGGGCGCCGAGCTCATCGAACACGGCGACGACTTCCAGGCATCGCTCGAGCACGCCGCGGAGCTGGCCCGCCAGCGCGGCTGGCACCCGATGCCGGCGTTCGACCCGGCCCTCGTCGCGGGCGTGGGCACCTACTCCATGGAATTCCTGCGCGCCGTGCCCGCGCTGCAAACCGTCTACGTGCCCATCGGGCTCGGCTCCGGCATCTGTGGCATGCTCGCCGCGAAGGAAGCGCTGGGACGTGACCTCGACGTGGTGGGCGTCGTGTCGTCCGCGGCTCCGGCGTACAAGCGCTCGTTGGAGGGCGCCGAACTGGTGTCGTGTCCCGTCGAAACCGTCATCGCCGACGGCGTGGCCTGCCGCACGCCCAACGCCACCGCGCTTGGCCTCATGCGCGGCCGCGTCGCCCGCGTCGTGGACGTGTCCGACGCCGAGGTGGCGCAGGCAATGCGCGACATCTTCGCCGCCACGCACAACGTGGTGGAGGGCGCGGGCGCGCTGGGGCTCGCGGCGCTGCGCCAGGAGCGCGACGCGATGCGCGGCCGCACGGTGGGGATCGTATTCACCGGCGCCAACGTGGATGCCGACGTGTTCGCGCGGGTGCTCTCGGAGAACGAGGACTAGCTACACGACGCCGATCACGGCTTGAATCCGTTGGATGGCAGCATGATGCCTACCACGCGAACGCCGGCACCCGTGGCGGCGTCGATCGCCGAGAAGACCTGACTGTAGGTCGTGCCCGAGTGGCCGCCGACCTCGATGATCTTCGTAGGACGGCCCGCATAGATCTCGCGCAGGTAACTCCCGAGCTGGGCCCCGTCGACCGGCACTCCATTCACTCGGTAGGTGGGCCCGGCAGCCACTTCGAGCACGATGTCCTGGCCGCCTTCACAGCCCCCTCGGCATGATTCGGGAAGTTGCGCGTCCAGCGATCGGTGCACGCGGATTGACGCTGCCATGAAGATCACGAGCAGCACGAGGAGTACGTCGAGCATCGGGGTCACGTTCATCTCGAATCGCGGCGAGAGACTGGCGACGTTCCGGCGAGTGGGCATGGCTGCCTCCGGCATGACGTTGCCCGCAGGATACGCCTGCCGGATGAGGCCCTCGTGACACCGGAATGAAGAATCCGTGAACGCCGGATGACTTCTTGATTTCGGTGCAGACGCACTGGGCGCCGGCAACGCGGCCCCGCTCTACTCCGCTTCCTTCACCGCCGGACTGCCGGTATCGCGCCGGTGCTCGCGCAACGCCGTGCGTGCCTCGGTCGCGAGTTGCTGGTAGCCGCGCTTGATGCGTGCCAGTTCCTGATCCTCGAGTTCCTCGAGGTCGAGCAGCGCATTGTGCGCACCCTTCATCGCCCGAATCAGTTCGTCGAGTTTCACCTGGATGGCTTCCGTATCTCGGTTCTGCGTATTCTGAATCAGGAAGACCATCAGAAACGTCACGATCGTGGTGCTGGTGTTGATCACCAACTGCCAGGTGTCGCTGAAATGAAACAGCGGGCCCGTGACGCCCCACACCACGATGATCGCCACCGCCAGCACGAAGGTGACCGGCCGGCCCGTGGTTCGGGACGCCCACTTCGCCAGACGCTTGAACCGGGATGGACCCATCATGCTGCCTCCACGCCTGCGGTTGGCCGGCCGGAACGGTCGGGGGTGTCGTTCAGGGATCGTATAGCAGGTACGGTCGCGTGGCCCCGGAAAATGACTTCGACTCCGCCGCGAGCCGAGGCAGCAACTGTGCCACCGTCCCCGCATCCACGGCCTTTCGCAGCGCGTCGCTCCCGGCCAGCTCGTCCATGTGCGGCAGCAGCCATTCGAAATCCGCCGGGTGGCGGCGGCGGATGATCTGCA
This sequence comes from uncultured Gemmatimonadaceae bacterium, assembly GCA_963822945.1. Taxonomy (GTDB): domain Bacteria; phylum Gemmatimonadota; class Gemmatimonadetes; order Gemmatimonadales; family Gemmatimonadaceae; genus JAGWRI01. The sequence goes on from CAWGJO010000020.1 coordinate 488,211, forward strand.
GCATGTACGCCGCCACCTGCACCGGCTTCACACGATCAGCATCGGTGACGGCGACGTGCAGCATCGGGATCGTCTGGCCGCCCCACTTCTGCCCGGCGGCAATGGTGCGCGACGTGGAGTCGAAGCGCACCCCACCCATGTTCAGCAAGTTCAACTCGCGGGCGATCTCACCCGCGTCGGTGAGCCACCCGGCCCCGACGAGCTGAAAGGGCGCCTCGGTGCCGCGCCCCTCGCTCAGGTTGGTGCCCTCGAAGAACACCGTGCCAGGGTAGAGCGCGAGCGCGTCTTGCGATCGCAGATTCGGCGACGGGTTCACCCAGGGAAGTCCGGTCGCGTCGTACCACATCGAGCGGTGCCACCCCTGCATGGGCACCACGTGCACGTCGGCGTGTACCTGCCCCGTCCCCACGAGATATCGGAGCAGCTCGCCCGGCGTGAGTCCATAGCGCAGCGCCACGGGATACTGCCCGACGAACGACCGGTACGCCGTGTCGAGCACGCCGCCCTCCACGCGGTCGCCGCGGATCGGGTCGGGGCGGTCGAGCACCACGAACGGCACGTGCGCCCGTCCCGCGGCATCGGCCGACAGCGCCATCGTCCAGACGTAGGTGTAGAAGCGCGCGCCGGCATCCTGGATGTCGTACAGCAACACGTCCACGCTGTCGAGCATTGCCGGCGTGGGCGCGTGCACGGCGCCGTACAGCGAATAGATGGGCACCCCGGTCGCGGCGTCGGTGTCCGAAGCGATCTTCGTGCCGGCTTCGGCCGTGCCGCGGATGCCATGCTCCGGAGCGAACAGCGCCACGAGCTTCACCCCCGGCGCGTGGGCCAGGAGATCGATGTCGCTCCGCCCCTCCCGGTCGCGTCCGCTCTGGTTGGTGATCAGCCCGACGCGCTTGCCGCGCACCAGCGACAGCGAATCGCGGAGCAGGACTTCGATGCCGGGTACGACGACGCCGGCGCTGTGTTGCGCCGGCGCGGTGTTGCTGCACCCGGCCGCCGCGGCGATCACCAGCGCGGCGAGGCCGCAGCGGACGGGGAATCGAGCGTTCGAGATCACGACCTGATATTACGTGGATCGCGATCTCCGTGGGAGACGGTGCGGCGGAACCCTCGGCTCAGAACCTGATCACGCGCAGCCGCGGCGCCAGTACCACCACCGCCGGTTCCGCCGGCGGGGCAGGCGGAGCGACCCGCGCCAGCGTTGCCGCACGCACGACCACCGGCGCAACCGGCGCCGGCGGCGGAACCATGGCCGGCATCACGGGCGCGTCCGGGGGCGCCGGCGCCGCGGGCGGCTCCATCCGGATCACCGCGGGCGCCGACCCGTCGTCCATCCACCGCACGCGCGGCGACACCCGAATGTCCCGGAGCGAACGGCGCACCTGATCCATGGCACGCTGCACGTCGTATTGCACTTCCGGCCCGATTGAGTTGAAGTCGAGCCCCGGCATCATCTGCCCCTCGTTGCCACGGAAGATGAAGGTGCTCGAGTTTCCACCCAGTTCCGACGCCTTCCCCGCCTTCAGATGGACGGTCTTGAAGCGGCCGTCGGCATAGACGTCGAGCGTCACGTCGTCGCCCGGCTTCACCTTCCGCATCTCCCGCTGCAACCGCTGATACCGCGCGCTGGACACGTACCGGTCGCCGGCATCCTCGCGATCCACCTTGAGGTTCACGCCATTGATCGCGGCGATACGATTCCCCTCTTCGAGCCCCGCTTTCGCTGCCGGCCCGTCGTCGTTCACGCCGATGATGAGCACGCCCAGCGTGTCGCGCTTGCTCCCCGTGACGGCAAGCGACACGCCGAGCACCGCGTGGTTGTCGTCGCTCCGGCGCACGAATCCCATGGCACCGCCGTACAACTCGTCGGATTCCACCGTCTTCACGCGCACTGCCTTTACCTGCCCGTCGTGATACACCCTGAGCGACACCTCGTCGCCCGGCTTCAGCTTGCCGAGTTCGCGCGTCAGCCGGCGCGACATCGCGTCGGCCATCTCCTGATCGCCGATGTCGATGGCGGAGAGCTTGAGGTTGATGCCGTTGATCGACTGCAGGCGATCGCCTTCCTTGATTCCCGCCTTCTCCGCCGGACTGCCGGCGGCCACTTCGCTGATCCGAAGACCGAGCGTGTCCTGGGCGTCGCCGGTGGACATCGTCACGCCGATCACGGCGCGCGGCGACGATGCGGTGTTGAACGAGTATGCATAGGCGCGTGGCGCGGTGCGCACCGTGACCTGCGCGGCCGCGGGTACCGCCGCCATGGCGGCTGCCAGCGTTATGGGAATGAACAGTGTCGTACGCATGATTCCTCGACTTGCAGGGGGTGGTCGCCTGATGAGTCACGACGGCGCCGCTGGATGGTTTACTCACACCGCAGGAGACCCGCAGATCGGACCCTCCTACCGGCCTACCGACCTACCGACTCACCGACCTACCATCGTTCTCTCATCAGACCATATTTCTCCCCATGAACACCTCCCCCTCACAGGCCAACGTCGACCTCGACGCCTTTCACGAACACTGGCAGGACGAGGCCGACGCGGCGTTCCTCTACCGCGTGCTGGCCGGGTTCGAGCACGACGAGAAGAAGAAGCACATCTATCTGGAACTGGCAGAAGTCGAGGACCGGCACACGAAGATCTGGGCGGCGCTGCTCGCCGAGGGTGGCCGGCCAGTGGGCCCGTTCCGCCCCACGGCGCGTACGCGCCTGCTGGCCACGCTCGGCCGGTGGCTCGGCCCCGGATTCCTGCTTCCGATGCTGCTGGCGGAAGAGGGGCGCGAGGTCAAAGGCTATCTGAACATGCACCGCGGCACCGCGGTGGGCGCCCCGGGCAAGGACGAGTCGCTCACTCTGGCGCGCGAGTCCGCCGAGCACGCCAGCACGCTCGGCTCTCTGGCCGGCCGCGAGGGCGAGCCCTGGCACCGCGCCGAATCGGGCGGCTTCCTGCGCAACGTGGTCTACGGATTCAACGACGGGCTCACCGCCAACTTCGGACTCGTGGCCGGCGTCATCGGCGCCTCGGCGCTGAACCAGGCGCACGCCGTGATCGTGGCCGGCGTGGCCGGGCTGATCGCCGACTCGCTCTCCATGGGATCGAGCGGCTACCTGGCGGCCAAGAGCGAACAGGAAGTCTACGCCCATGAGATCGCGATGGAGCGCGACGAGATCGCGCTCATGCCCGAGGTGGAACGCGACGAACTGGCGCTGATCTACCAGGCCAAGGGCATGGACGCCGACTCCGCCCACACGCTGGCCACCGAGGTCATGGCCGATCCGCAGCGCATGCTCGACGAGCAGGTGCAGGAAGAACTCGGAATCGGCGACCAGTCCATGTCCCCGCTGCGCGAGGGATGGGTCACGGGGACGGCCACGGCCATCGGCGCGTTCATTCCGGTGGCGCCCTTCCTCTTCTGGTCGGGCACCACCGCCATCGTCCTCTCCTTCTCCCTCTCCATGCTCTCCCACTGGCTGGTGGGCGCGGCGCGGTCGGTGTTCACCGGCCGCAGCGTCTTCCGGTCGGGACTCGACATGTTCGTGGTGGGGCTCGGTGTGGCCGCTGCGGGGTATCTGGTGGGAGATTGGATCGCCCGTCTCCTCTGACACCACACACTACATTGGACTCATGACACGTCTCGGAACCATCGCCGCACTCCTCGCGCTCTCTGCCACCCCCGTGCTCGCCCAGGGCGGTCTCTCCGCCGGACACCTCGGCGCGGCGGTCGGCATCAGCTTTCCCACCGGGGCCCTGGCCCGCACGCACGCATCGGGGTTCAACCTGGGCGGCATCGCGGAATACGAGGCGCCCGGCCAGGCGATGGGCATTCGCGGCGAGGTGTTTTACGAACGGTTCGGCGGCAAGACTACCGTCTCCGGAGCGCGGGCGGTGCAGACCACCGCCGGCATCATCGACGCGATCTACCACGTTCCCGGCTCGGCGTTGAACGCGTACTTTATCGGCGGCATGGGCGTCTACAACGTCACCGGCAACGGCACCAACCCCGGGTTCAACGGCGGCATCGGGATCCGCATTCCACTCACCGGAATGACGGCGTACTTTGAAGCGCGGCTCCACAAGGTACTCACCACCAACAGCTCCTACCTTTCCTTGCCCGTCACCTTCGGGCTGAGCTTCTAGTCCACGACCAATGGCCTCCAGCCAATCCGGCACCCCCGCCCCGACACTGACCAAGCACGGCATCCACGTCTGGCACGCCACGCTCGCCGCCACACCGGAGAATCTGGCCGACGCGGAGAAGTTGCTGCCCGAGACGGAGCGCGAGAAGACGGCGCTCGTCACGAGCCAGGCGCAGCGGGCGCGCCTCACACTGTCGCGCGCCTGGGTGCGCGGCATCCTCTCCAGGTACCTGAGCCTGCCGGCGCCCGATATCACGATCCGCCGCTCGCCCAAGGGAAAGCCGCAGGTGGTGGCCGACGGCGAGACGGAAGCCCCGATCCAGTTCAGCGTCTCGCACTCCGCCGATCACATGCTCGTCGCCGTGACCCGATCCGACGACGTGGGGGTGGACCTCGAGCGGATGACGCGGCTGGCCGACGTGGAGCGCATCGCCGCCCGCTTCTTCGCACGCGGCGAGCACGATGCGCTGCTCGCCCTGCCGGCGGCGGAGCGCGCCGACGCCTTCTTCCGCGCCTGGGTGCGCAAGGAGTCGGTGGTCAAGGCGCTCGGCACCGGCATCGCCACGGCGTTCGACGCCTTCAGCGTGCCGCTGGGCAAGGATGTGCAGCACGAGGTGGACGTCACCGGCATTACCGGCGTCGACCGGCAGCGCCTGTGGGTTCGGCTCCTCGACATCGGCCGCGTGGACTACCTGGCCGCCGTGGCGTACGCGCACCCCGACTCGAAGGTCGAGTACGCGGAGTGGGAATGACCGGTAGGCAGTGAGCAGTCGGCAGCACGCCGCTCACCGGCGGCTGCCAACCAACGACCGACGACTCACCGCGCCCGACGGGCCACCGACCGTCACACGACCAGATTGAGCAGCCTGTTCTTCACGTAGATCACCTTCTTCGGCGATCCCGTGACGAACTTCGCGATCGTCGGCTCCGCCATCGCAGCCTCGAGCACCGCGGGTTGCTCGGCGTCCTTGGGCACCTGCACGGTGCCGCGCGTGCGGCCGTTCACCTGCACCGCCACCGTCACCGACTCCTCGGCGGCCATCGCAGCGTCGAATGCCGGCCAACCGTCGTCGAAGATGCTGTGCTCGTGGCCGAGCGTTTCCCAGAGTTCCTCGGCGGCGTGCGGCGCGAAGGGCGCCACCAGTTGCACCAGCGGTTCTACTTCATCCACGTGGGGCTTCCGCTCGTGCGCCCGGAGCACGTTCACGTACTCCATCATCGCCGCGATCGCCGTGTTGTAACTGAGCGACGGCACGTCGTCGGTCACCTTGCGAATCGTCTGGTGCAGCTTGCGCATCACCGCCGTCTCGGGTTCGCCGTCGCGCGTCGCCTCGTGCGCCGAGGCCCACACCCGGTCGAGGAAGCGCCGGACGCCCGAGATGCTCTGATCGCGGAAGTCCCCGCCCTCCTCGTACGGACCCAGGAACATCAGGTACGTGCGGAACGCGTCGGCGCCCCACTTCTCGACGTACTCGTCGGGGTTCACCACGTTGCCGCGGCTCTTCGACATCTTGGCGCCTTCGCGGATGATGGTGCCGTGCGCGCGGAAGCGCGTGAACGGCTCCTCGAAGCCGAGCAGCCCGGCGTCATGCAGCACCATCGTGATGAACCGCGAGTACAGCAGGTGCAGCACGGCGTGCTCGTTGCCGCCGATGTACGAATTCACCGGCAGCCAGCGCTTCGTGATGGCCGGGTCGAACGCCACGTCGTCGCGGTCGGCGCTGGGGTACCGCAGGAAGTACCACGAGCTGTCGAGGAAGGTATCCGACACGTCGGTTTCGCGGCGCGCCGGCTTGCCGCACTTCGGGCACGGCACGCGGTACCAGGCCTCGTCGCGCGCCAGCGGCGAGATCCCCGAGTCGTCGGGCTTGAAATCCTCCAGCGGCGGCAGCACCACGGGCAGGTCCTGCTCGGGCACCGGCACCGGTCCGCAGGCGTCGCAGTAGACGATCGGGATCGGCGGCCCCCAGTAGCGCTGCCGCGAGATGCACCAGTCGTGCAGCCGGTAGTTGACCACCGGCTTCGCCGAGCCGCGCTCGGCCAGCCACGTCACGATGGCGTGCTTGGCCTCGGGCACGGTGAGTCCGTTGAACTGTCCGGAATTCACCATCACCCCGTTCACGTTGTCGGTGAACGCGGCGTCCGTGGGCGGCGCGGTGTCGTGGACGTCCGTCCCCACCACACGCGGCGTCGGCAGCCCGAACTTGCGCGCGAACTCGAAGTCACGCTCGTCGTGTCCCGGCACGGCCATGATCGCGCCCGTGCCGTATTCCATGAGCACGTAATCGGCGATCCAGATCTGCATCGGCGCGCCGGTGGCCGGATTCACCGCGTAGGCGCCGGTGAACACACCGGTCTTCTCCTTGTTCACCTTGCGGGTCACGATGTCCTGCTTTGCCGCCGCGGCGCGGTACTCCTCCACGGCGGTGCGCTGCTCGTCGGTGGTGAGCTGGTCCACCAGCGGGTGTTCCGGCGCCACGACCAGGAACGTCGCGCCGAAGATCGTGTCGGCACGCGTCGTGAACACCGTGATGTCCACCGGCTCGGCCGTCACCTCACCGCTGATGCCGCCGCCGCTCGCCGTCGCACTGCCCGCGAATTCCATCAGGTCCTGCACACGGAACGACAGCTCGGCGCCCTCCGACTTGCCGATCCAGTTCCGCTGCGCCGTCTTCGTGCTCTCCGACCAGTCGAGCGTGTCGAGGTTGTCGAGCAGGCGCCCCGCGTAGTCGGTGATGCGGAAGAACCACTGCTCCAGGAACCGCTGCTCCACCTGGTTGCCGCAGCGTTCGCAGGCTCCGTTGATCACCTGCTCGTTGGCCAGCACCGTCTTGTCGAACGGACACCAGTTCACGGCGCCCTTCTTCTTGTACGCGAGCCCGCGGTGGTAGAGCTGCAGGAAGAGCCACTGCGTCCACTTGTAGTACGACGGGTCGGTGGTGGAGAGTTCGTAGCGCCAGTCCACCATCAGGCCGGAGCGCCGGAGCTGCCGGCGGAAGTTGGCGATGTTCCGCGGAATCAGCTCGGTGGGATGCACGCCCACCTTGAGCGCGTAGTTCTCCGAGTGGATCCCGAACGCATCGTACCCCAGCGGTTCGAACACCGTATGGCCGCGCATGCGCTGGTAGCGGCCGTGGATGTCGTTGCCGGTGAACGCGAACAGGTTCCCCACGTGCAGCCCTTCGGCCGACGGATAGGGGAACATCATGAGCGTGTAGTACGGACGCGGCCCCGAGAGATCGGTGTGATTGGTGCCGCGCTCGTCCCAGCGCGCCTGCCACTTCCGTTCAACGACGGAAGGGTCGTACGCGGCCGGGAGTTCGGCCGTGGGCGGAGTATTCGTGTCTGTCATGCGATCGGGGTGGCGCGTCCCGGACCGGCGGAAACTGGTCCCGCCCGGCGCCTGAAGGCGATTGCCTGGTGTTTCCGGAATTTACTTGGCCCCAGAGGGCAAACAAGCCAGATTCCGGGGCGGTGCCCGGCGCGGGGTACCGTCCGCTCATCCTGCCCGCTCCGATGCCTCCCTCCGTTCCGCCCTCTCCTTCGCCGCCAGCCCCTGCACCGCGATCGCCAGCGTCGGGCCCCACGCTCGGCATGCGTCTGGTGCCCTTGTCCGCGGTGGTGGCCGTGCTCATCCTCGTCCCCCTGAGCATGGTGGGCAACCACCAGCTCACGCGGTCGTTTCGCGCCCAGGCCGACGCCCGGCTGGAAACCGTGGCCAGGCAGTACGCCGCACTCGCCAGGATGGCCCTTGCCGCGCGTCCGGATGCCGCGGCGATCGTCACTCCGGACTCGACGCTGCGCGCCACCCTCACCACCCTGTTCGCCACCAACGCGGGGTCCGGCCCCGCCATCGATCTGATCGATTCGTCGGGACATCCGTTGATCAACGCCTCCGGATCGGCCGCCGACCAACTTTCGTCGCTCGCCGCAGCCGTTCGGACGGGCACCGACTCGGTGTTCAGCTTCGCCACCCCGGACGGCCCCGAGCGCGGGGCGCGGGCTTCCATCAACCGCGGCCGCTGGGTGGTGCTGGCGCACGAATCCACGCAGGCCGCCGACGCCGGCCTGCGCCAGGTGCGCGCCGCGTTCGTCGTCCTCGCCGCCTTCCTGTTCCTGGTCATGGTGGCCGTCGGTTACGCCGTGGACCGGCTGGTGAATCAGCGTATCCGCCGCCCCGCCATGCAGCTCGCGGCCCTCGCCGAATCGATCGCCGACGGGAATCTCACCGTGGAGATCGGCAAGGTGGATTCCACCGATGAGATCGAACGCCTGGCTCGCGCGCTCTCCACCATGGTGAACGATCTTCGTCGCCTGGCCCGCGCGCTCACGCGTTCAGCCGACGACACCTCGACCATGTCCACCCAGATCACGGCGAGTTCCGAGCAGATGTCGAGCTCGGCGGCGCAGATCGCGCAGACGGCGAGCGATCTCAGCGCCGAGTCGGGGACGATGGCGGTGTCCATTCAGGAACTGTCGGCGTCGGCCACGCAGCTCGCGCCCCTGGCCGAACGCATGAGCGCCGGCGCTCAGGACGGCGTGGCGCGCAACGCCCGCCTGCGTGACCTCGCTCGCGAGAATCGTCGCCTGATGGACGACAGCACGGCGGCCCTGGCGACCCTGGCGGCCGACGTGGAAGCGGGCGCTGCCTCGGTGCGTCAGCTCGTCGACGCCTCGCAGGAGATCCGAACCTTCGTCAATCTCGTGCAGTCGCTCGCCCGCAACTCCAAGCTGCTCGCCCTCAACGCGGCCATGGAAGCCGCCCGGGCCGGCGATCAGGGCGAGGGCTTTTCCGTGGTCGCCGCCGAGGTGCGGCGGCTCTCCGCCATGTCGTCCCAGGCCGCCGAGCGGACGCAGCAGGTCGTGGCCGGCGTGCTGGCCGGCGTCGAAGCGTCGAGCCAGAACACGGAGCAGATGGCCGCCACCGCCCGCGCCGTACAGCGCGCCACCGAACAGGGCTCGGCGTCCTTCGTGCAGCTCGAGGCCAGCGTCGCCGAACTCGAGACCTGGACCACCTCCATCGAGCGGACCGCCACCGGCGCCAATGCGCTCGTGGGCGACATGACCGGACGGCTGGCCGCAGTCGCTCGCAGCACGGAGACCTTCGCGGCCGCGATGCAGCAGGTGGCGGCGGCCAGTGAACAGCAGAGCGCCAGCACCCAGGAGATCGCCGCCGCCGCGCAGACCATGGCCCACGCCGCCGAGCGCGTGTCGTCGCTCGTGGCCAACCTCCGGGTGGGCGAGGCGCGCTGAGGTTCAGCGCATGGAGCGAATCACGGCCGCCATCACGTCGAGCAACACCTCGAGTCCGGCCACCGTGTGATCTCCCATGTGTCCGATGCGTACCGCGGACCGCCGGAGCTCGCCATGCCCCGCCCCGATCACGAAGCCGCGTTCGTTCAGCATGCGGACCACCCGCTCCGGCTGGTCGCACAGGATGCAGGTGACGGTCGGCGATCGTTCTCCCTCGGCGGCCAGAATCTCGAGCGAATGCTCGCCGTTGCCTTCCACCTGGACCCAGTCCCAGCAGGTGCGCGCCATCTGCGCGTGGCGGGCGAAGCGCACCGGCAGCCCCTCGAACTCGATGTCGGACAGCTGCTGATCGAGGGCGAACAACAGCGAGATGGCGGGCGTGGTCGGACTCTGCGACTTGTGCCAGAACTCGTCGTACCGCACCAGATCCAGAGCAAAGCCACAGTCGAACAGCGTGCGCGCCCGATTGAGCAGCCGCTCCGAAGCGGCCACGAACGCCAGCCCCGGCGGCAGCGCCAGCGCCTTCTGTGAGCCGGTGAAGACGAGATCGGCGCCCCAGGCATCCATCTCGATCGGCATCGCCCCGACGCTCGTGACGGCGTCCACGAGCAGCATCGCGTTCGACGACTCGCGCACCACCCGGGCAATGCTCGCCACGTCGCTCAGCGCGCCGGTCGACGTCTCGGAATGGACGACGGTGACCGTGTCGTAGTTCCCGGCCTCGAGCGCCAGGCGCACCTGCTCCGGCGACACCACCTGGCCGGGTTCGGCGATCACCCGCGTCACCTCGCGGCCGGTGAGCTCGGCGATTTCGGCGAACCGCTCGCCGAATGCCCCGCACACCAGCGCGAGCACGCGTTCGATGCTCCCGCATCGCACGGCCATCTCCATCGCCGACGTCGAGGAACCGGTGAGCACGTACACCGGGCGCGTGGTGCCGAACATCGGCTGCAGCCGGGCATGGACCGTCTGCATGAGCAGTTCCATGGCGGCGCTGCGGTGCGGAATCATGGGATGCCGCATCGCATCGAGTACTTCGGGCCGCACTTCGGTGGGCCCCGGAAGGAAGAATCGTTCGTCGGACATCATCGCACCGACGCGGGGTTGAAGGGACGTTCGCAGGCGGCACGGAGCGCGCGCACGGTCGCGGGCACGCCCATCGCGATCGGCGCCGCCCACACCATCAGTCGCTCGTTACCGGGAGGGCTGTAAATGTAGTGCCGTTCGCCGGGTTCGCGCACGGGCGAGATGCGCGCGCACGTTCGCATCGAGCGCGCGGCACCACCGGATCCACCGCCGGTTGTGGCCCCGCCGCCACAACCGATGCCTCGACCGCTCGCCTGCGTCGTCCCCGGCGCTGATGCACGTCGACCGAATCCCGACGCGCCGGGTCGGCTCATTTGGGAATCACGAGCGTACCCGACATGGCGCGGCCCTTCGGCCGCTGGTCGTGGGTGTACATGTAGGCGAACGGCTCCATCCGCGCGCCCTTGTCGTCGCAGACCGCAAACGACACGGGGTGGTCGGGGTTGGCGCCCTGGTAGGCCATCGCCGCCCCGTACTCGCCCTTCTTGTTCACGGCGTAGTACTGCAGGTCGAAGTACGGCCGGCCGTGCTCGTCGAGCAGGCGCTTTTCGGTCATCGCGATCACCCGCTCCATGACCTTCATGCACGCCGCCTGCGGCGACATGCCCTGCCGCATGAACTCCACGGCGAGGAACGCGCCGCACACCTTGATGTTCGCCTCGCCGCGGCCCGTCGAGCCCGCGGCACCCACTTCGTTGTCGCAGTACTGCCCGGCGCCGATGATCGGCGAGTCGCCCACCCGGCCGGGAATCTTCCACGACAGCCCGCTCGTCGTCGTCACCGACGCGATGTCCCCGTTCGCGGTCACCGCGTTCATGTTGATCGTGCCGTACGTGTGCGGCACGCCGTTCGCGTCGTGGAACACGTGCAGCGACTGGCGCAGCGTCTCGTCTTCGTGGTTGCCCCCGCCCCCGCCCCCGCTCGACGGACGCCGCGGCGGCAGGTTCAGCCAGTTGTCGTCCGGATTCAGGTCGGCCTTCCACCGCAGGAACGCGCGGCGGCTGGCGTCGGTGAGCAGGTTCTGGGGTTTGAAGCCCATCTCGACCGCGAACCGCTTGGCCCCCTCGCCCACCAGGAAGATGTGATCGGTGAAGTCCATCACCGCCTTGGCCACGGCCGCGGCGTCGACGATGTCTTCCAGACAGCCCACGGCGCCGGCGCGCTTGGTGGGCCCGTGCATGCACGAAGCGTCCAACTGCACCACGCCGTCCTCGTTGGGAAGTCCGCCGAGCCCCACCGACTGATCGTTGGGATTCCGCTCCACGATGTTCACGCCGGCCACGATCGCGTCCAGCGGATCGGCGCCGCTCGTCAGCAGGTCCCACGCCACCTTGATCCCCTGCTTGCCGTCGGGATCCTTCTCCATCCCGTTGCCCGCCGAGATGATCACCGGCCGGGACGCCGGACGCGCCGGCGCCGGCTTCGACCGATCGACGATCGACGAAATCACGGGCTCGGCGCCGGCAAGACGCGGAAGGGCAAGGCCTGCCGCCGCTGCGGCACCCGCACCAAGGAAATCACGACGGGAAATCGACACGAGTCTTCCTCCGGAAATGGACGTGGGGCTGGGCAATCTTACGACTTTTGCCCGGGGGAGACGAGAGCAAGGTTCTGCATTCGGCGCGCACCGATCCCGCAATCTTCGCCGAACGATGCGTTGCGAACCTTTTCCGGGAAGTTCAGGTTGTGAATCGTGGGGTCCGCAACGCCGGGGGCCCGCGAACGACGATCGTCGCGCCCACGGCGCGCCGGCCGCAATGGATGGGAGACACCATGTTGTTGACCGGAACACCGCGCCGTACCGCCGAGTCGTGCCGGGTCATGCTCGAGGACGCCCGCCAACGCACCCTCGCGCTCGTCGCCCCGCTCGGCGACGCCGACCTGCGCATGCAACACGACCCGCTCATGAGCCCCATCCTCTGGGACCTGGGCCACATCGCCAGCTTCGAGGAGCTGTGGCTCACGCGCAACATCGACGGCGATATCCGGTTCGTGGAGATGCCCGGTCTGTACAACCCGTTCGAGCATCCGCGCGCCACCCGCGCCGCGCTGCCGCTGCCCACGCTCGCCGGCGTGCTTCAACTGCTGGCCGACGTTCGGGAGCGCGCGCTCGAACGGCTGGCGCTCCTGGAGCTCGACGACGCCAACCCGCTGCTCCGTGACGGCTACGTGTACAGCATGGTCGCGCAGCACGAGTACCAGCACAACGAAACGATTCTCCAGACGCTGCAGCTCAAGCGCGGTGAACCCTATCGCGCCCCGCGCGCCTGGCAGCCGCCCACGGCCGCGCGGCCCATTGCCGCCGGTGCGATGGTGCGCATTCCGGGCGGCGAGGTGGCCATCGGCACCGACGACCGCGCCGACGCGTACGACAACGAGCGCCCGCAGCACGTCACCACGCTCGCGCCGTTCGAGATCGACGTGGCGCCGGTGACCAACGCGGAGTACGCCGCCTTCATTGCCGACGGCGGATACGGGCGCGACGAATTCTGGAGCCCCGCCGGACTGGCCTGGCGCGACGAGTCCCGCGCCCAGGCGCCCAAGTATTGGACGCGCGACGGCAACGCGTGGGCCACGCGGTTCATGGACCGCACCGTGGCCCTGCCGGCCGACCACCCGGTGTGCCACGTCTGCTGCTACGAGGCGGAGGCCTTCGCCCGCTGGGCCGGCAAGCGGCTGCCCACCGAGGCCGAGTGGGAGAAGGCGGCGGCATAGGACTCCCGCGGCGGCAAGCGCGCGCAGCCGTGGGGGGACGAGCGCCGGCACGCGAGCGCGCGAACCTGGACCAGGCGCCACGGCACGGCCCCGCGTCGGGAGCTATCCCGCCGGCGACTTCGCCCGTGCGGCTGCCGTCGGCATGATCGGAGACGTCTGGGAGTGGACGGCGTCCGACTTCTCCCCTGGCCCGGCTTCCAGGCCTTCCCGTACCCCGAATATTCCGAGGTCTTCTTCGGCACGAATACAAGGTTCTGCGCGGCGGCTCCTGGGCCACCCGGCCCGGCGCCATCCGCAACACCTTCCGCAACTGGGACTACCCGATCCGCCGCCAGATCTTCAGCGGCTTCCGGTGCGCGCGCGATGGCTAGATCCCTCTCGACTCCTCGCCGCGATCCGCCGCGCTCGGCCATGCTGCGCGACGTGGCCGCGCGGCCTCCGCGCGCCGCAGAAGGAGCTGCCGCCCAAATAGTTCTACGATCATCGCGGGTCGCGGCTCTTCGAGCGAGATCACCCGCCTGCCCGAGTACTACCTGACGCGCGCCGAGCGGGCGATTCTCGAGCCGGGACGCCCGCGACATGCGCGCGCCGCAGCCCGGCCAGACGCTCGTCGAGCTCGGGGCGGGAAGCGCCGGAGAAGACGCGCCTGATCCTCGACGCCATGCGGGATGCCGCCGGCCTCCGGGCGCTCCTACGTCCCGCTCGACGTCAGCGCCGACGTTCCGGCCGACAGCCGCCACCCGGCTTCGCGCTCGAGTACCCCGGGCTCGGCGTCACGCCCGTGGTCGCCGACTTCACCGATCGCATTCCCCTGCCCACGATGCTCCCCCGGCCGCGCTCATGGCCTTCCTCGGCAGCACCATCGGCAACTTCGACCCGGGCGGAAGCCGTGCGGCTGCCTGCGGCGCACGCGCGCCGCGCTCGGCCGGCGGTGACCGCCTGATCCTCGGCGTCGACCTGCGCAAGGACGTCGCGCAGGCTCGAGGCGGCCTACGACGACGCCGCCGGCGTGACCGCCGAGTTCAACCGCAACATGCTCCCGTGCTCAACCGCGAACTCGGCGCCGACTTCGATCCGGACGGCGTTCGAGCACGAAGCACGCTACAACGGCACCGAGCATCGGATCGAGATGCACCTCGTGGCGCGCACACCGCAGGCCGTGCGAATTCCCGGCGCGGGCGTGTTCCGGTTCGCGCGCGGCGAGTCGGTGCGCACGGAGGTGAGCTGCAAGTACGATCGGCCGGCGCTGGAAGCGATGTTCGCACTTGCCGGATTCCGCATCGAGACGTGGCTCACCGATCCCGCGGGCGATTTCTCGCTCGTCGTCGCCGCTCCGCTTTCGGACGACGCGTGACGCTGACGCGGGTCGACCTGCGCGACGCCGTTGCGCAGGCGTTCGGCATCGGCGCCGAACCGGGTCCACCGCGCCTGGGGCTCGAGGTCGAGGTCATCCCGTTCGACCGGGCGACCGGCCGCCAAGCGCCGATCCACCGATCCCTCCGCGCGCTGGAGACGCTCGGCTGGACGGCGCGCCCGTGTGCCAAGTCGGGGATGACCGAACTCCACCGCCCCGACGGCGCCCGCCTCACCTTCGAGCCCGGTGGGCAGATCGAGTACAGTACCATGCCGCACGACTCCGGCAGCACGCTCCTGGCCGACGTGGACGACGCCTTCGCGCACATCGGCCGCGCGCTCGAGGCCGCCGGGCTCGGAATGCGCAGCGTGGGACTCGATCCGGTCACGCCCATCGGCGCCGTGCCATTGCAGCTCGACGCCCCCCGCTACCGCCGCATGGACGCTCACTTCGCCGCCATCGGTCCATCGGGTCGCCGCATGATGCGCCAGACGGCCGCCATGCAGTTGAGCATCGACCTCGGGCCGCAGCCGCTCGCGCGCTGGCGCCTTCTGGGCGCGCTCGCCCCGGTGGTTGCCGCCGCGTTCGGCAACTCCCCCGTGGACGGCGGCGTGCGCACCGGCGAACGCAGCATCCGCCGGCGCATCTGGGCCGATCTCGACCCCGCGCGCACCGGTCTCCCCGCGCTCGGCCCCGATCCCGTGACCGAGTATCTGGAGTTCGCGCTCGCCGCGCCCGCGTTCCTGCTGGGCGACGACCCGTCGTGCGCCGAGCCGTTCGCGGCCTGGGTGCCGCGCGGCGCGACGCGTGACGACTGGCAGGCGCACCTGAGCACCCTGTTCCCCGACGTGCGCCCCCGCGGATACTTCGAGTTCCGCGTCGCCGACGCCTGCGACGGCGATGCCGTCGCGGCGCTGGTGGCGCTCGTGGGCGGCCTCGCGTGGCATGTGTCGTCCGGCGCGGTCGCGCTCGCCCAACTCCCGGCCCCCGATGCCGGGTTGATGGCCCGGGCCGGACGCGAGGGGTTGGCCGATCCCGAACTCGCGCGGGCCGCCTGCTTCGCCACCGATCTGGCGCTCTCCGCCTGCGTGGCACTGGAACCGTCGCTCCTCAGCGACGATGACATAGACCGCGCGGATCGCTTCTTCAGCACGTACACGCGCGCCGGCCGCTCACCCGCCGACGATCTGCCGACGCCGGTCGCGGCGTGATCCCGGCGGACGCCGTGCCCGTGACGTCCGGCGGCGCCGCCCTCGCCGCGGTGACGGTGACCAAACGCTTCGGAAGCGTCACGGCGCTCGATGGCGTCTCGATCGCCGCCGCGCCTGGTGAGACCGTCGCGCTCGTGGGCGAGAGCGGATCGGGCAAGACCACGCTGCTGCGCTGCTTCAACGCGCTTACCGTTCCCGACGCCGGCCGGGTGCTCGTGGACGGTGCCGATGTCGCCGCCGCCGATCCGGTGCTCCTGCGCCGCCGCATCGGCTACGTGCAGCAGGACGGCGGACTCCTCCCCCACTGGACCGTGCAGCGGAACGTGGAACTGGTGCCCCGCCTGCGTCGTATGCCCGACAATGCCGCGCGCGCAGCCGCCGCGCTCGAGTTGGTGGGCCTCGACCCGGGGGAATTCGCCGCGCGCTGGCCACGCGAACTCTCCGGCGGGCAGCGGCAGCGGGTCGCCATCGCGCGGGCGCTCGCTGCGCACCCGGACGCCGTGCTGCTGGATGAACCGTTCGGGGCGCTCGACGCCATCACGCGCGGCGAACTGCGCGAAGCCTTCGCCGAACTGCGTGGGCGCCTTCGCCTGACCACGCTCATCGTCACCCACGACCTGTCCGAAGCGCTCGAGCTGGCCGACCGCATCGTGGTGCTCCGCCAGGGACGCGTGGAACAGACGGCCACGCCGGCGGAGGTGCTCTCCGCGCCGGCCAGCGCATACGTGGCCACCCTGCTCGCGCGCGCCGGGGTGGGCGCATGACACGGCTCGCGCTGCTGCTGGCGCTGACCCTCCAGGCGGGCACGCGGGCGCCGCGGCCCGTAGTGGTGGGGTCCAAACCGTTCGGCGAGTCCTACCTGCTCGCCGAGATGTTCGCGCAACTGCTCGAGGCGCGCGGCATTCCCGTGCAGCGCCGGCTCGGCCTTGGCGCCACGGAGATCGCCTTTGCCGCCCTCCGGAAGGGCGCGATCGATGTCTACCCCGAGTACACGGGCACCGGACTCGTCGCCATTCTGCACGAACGCCCGACCGGCGACCGGGCGGCCGTCTACCGCGAGGTGGCGGCGCAGTTCCGCCGGCGCTGGGACGTCCGCTGGCTGCCCCCACTCGGGTTCGAGAACACCTATGCCATCGCCGTCCGCCGCGCCACGGCCGACTCCTTCCACCTCGCCACGCTCAGCGACCTGGCGCGCGAGGCGCCGCATCTCCGCGCCGGCCTCTCGCCCGACTTCATCGGCCGCGACGACGGGCTGCCGGGTTTGGCCCACGCCTACGGAATGCGCTTCAGGGCCGTGCGCGCCCTGCTCCCGGCCGTGAAGTACCAGGCACTGGCCACCGGCGGCGTGGACGTGATCGACGGCTACTCCACCGACGGCCTCATCGCCCGGTACCACCTCGTGGTGCTCCGCGACGACCGCCACTTCTTCCCGCCGTACGAGGCCGCGCCGCTCGCTTCCGGCCGGCTGGCGGAGCGCGATCCCGCGGCCATTGCCGCGCTGGCCGAATTGGCCGACCGACTCGATGCCGCCACCATGCGGCGGCTCAACGAACGCATGGAGGTGAACGGCGAGGCGGCGGCGACGGTGGCCCACGACGAACTCCGCGCCCTCGGCCTGCTGACCGCCGATTCCGCCGCCGCCGCACCCATGCCCCCGGGCGCCTCGTCGTCGTTCGTGCATTACCTGTGGACCCGTCGGACCACACTCGCCGCCGAGACGCGGCGGCACCTGATGCTCGTCGTCGTGTCGCTCCTCGCCGCGATCCTCATCGCCGTCCCCCTCGGGCTGGGGCTGGAGCGCGCGCCGCGCGCCGCCGAGGGGGTGATCCGCCTGGTGGGGCTGCTGCAAACGGTGCCCGGCATCGCGCTGCTCGCGTTCATGCTTCCCCTGTTCGGCATCGGGGTGGCGCCGGCACTGGTGGCGCTCACGCTGTACTCCCTGCTCCCCATCCTGCGGAACACGTACACCGGGGTGCGTGACGCCGACCCCGGCGCCACGGGCGCCGCCCGGGCGCTGGGAATGACCCCCCGTCAGATCCTCCTTCAGGTCCGCCTGCCGCTGGCCGCTCCGGTCATCTTTGCGGGTATCCGCACCGCCGGCGTGATCGCCGTCGGTACCGCCACCCTGGCCGCGTTCATCGGGGCCGGCGGCCTCGGCGATCCCATCGTCGCCGGACTGGCGCTCAACGACAGCCGGATGGTGCTCTCCGGCGCGATTCCGGCGGCGCTCCTGGCGCTCATCGCCGATGGCGTCCTCGCGCTCGCCGAACGCGCGGCCGCTCCCCGTGGGCTGGGCTGACGCTCCACTCGCTACCACCCCCCCGGCACAGCGGGTAGCTTACGAGTCCTATGTCACCCAATGCCTGGCAGGAGCAGCTCCGGGACAATCCGTTTTTCGAGAGCCTCCCTGATAGCCTTCGCTGGCACCTGGTTCGCGCCGGCGTTCCCACCACGTTCGAAGCGGGCGCCATGCTGTTCCGGAAGGGCGACCTGCGCGAATTCTTCGCCGTCGTGCTCACCGGCAGCGTGGCCATCGAACAGGAACTGAGCCCCAACCCACTGGCCACCCTGGGGGCCGGCGAGGTCGTGGGCGAGGGAATGCTGCTCGATCGGTCGCCGCACGGGACGTCGGCCCGGGCGCTGGTCCAGACCGAAGCCATCGTGTTCGACAAGGATCGGCTCGACCCGCTGCTCAAGGACAATCCGGCGCTTCACGCCGCTCTCGTCACCCGCGCTGCCCGCGCCATCGCCCAGCGTCTCCGCTCGGCCGACGCGACGCTCGCCGGGCGCGGCCGCACCCTGGGATTCACCGGGGGCGTCACCCGCCTCGAGCACGATCTGCTCGGCGAACGGGGGGTGCCCGCCGAGGCGCTGTACGGCGTGCAGACGCTCCGCGCCCTGGAGAACTTCCCGATTTCCGGGGTGGCGATCCGCGAGTTCCCCTCGCTGGTCGACGCATTGGCCGCGGTGAAGTCCGCCGCCGCCCGCGCCAACGCCGATCTCGGTCTGCTGGCCCCGGAAATCGCCGCCGCGATCGAGGAAGCCGCCGGTGAGATCCGCGACGGCCGCCACCACGAGCATTTTCTCGTGGACGTGATCCAGGGCGGCGCCGGAACGTCGACCAACATGAACGCCAACGAGGTGATCGCGAACCGGGCGCTCGAACTGATGGGCAGGCCCCGCGGCGAATACACCACGGTCCACCCCAACAACCACGTCAATCTCAGTCAGTCCACCAACGACGTGTACCCCACCGCCGTGAAACTGGCGCTGCACACGAGCATCGAGGGGCTGCGCGCTGCAATGCGCGATCTGGTGGACGCATTCCTCGCCAAGGGCAGGGAATTCGGCGGCTATCATCAAGATGGGGCGCACCCAGTTGCAGGACGCCGTGCCGATGACGCTGGGACAGGAGTTCTCGGCCTTCGGCCATACCGTGCTCGAGGACGTCGACCGGCTCGGTGAAGCGCAGGCGCTCATCCGCGAGATCAACATGGGCGCCACGGCCATCGGCACCGGGCATCAATGCCCCACCGGGGTATGCGGAAGCGGGTGCGGGCACGTCTCTCGACCCTCACCGGGCTGCGATCTGATCACCGGCCCCCGATCTCGTCGAGGCGACCGCCGACACCGGCGCGTTCGTCCAGCTCTCCGGCGTGCTCAAGCGGTGCGCGGTCAAGCTCTCCAAGATCTGCAACGACCTGCGCCTGCTGAGTTCCGGCCCGCGCGCCGGGCTCAACGAGATCAACCTGCCCGCCATGCAGCCGGGCTCGTCGATCATGCCCGGCAAGGTCAACCCCGTGATCCCCGAGGTCGTGAACCAGGTCTGCTTCGACGTGATCGGTGGCGACGTGACGGTGACCATGGCGGCCGAGGCGGGGCAGCTGCAACTCAACGTGTTCGAGCCGGTGATTGCCTACCGCCTGCTCCGCAGCATCGACACGCTGCGGAACGCCTGCGTGGTGCTCCGCGAGCGGTGCGTGGTGGGGATCACGGCGAATCCCGATCGAATGCGCGAATTCGTGGAGCACTCCATCGGCATCGTCACGGCACTCGTGCCGGTGCTGGGGTACGAACGCTGCAGCCAGATCGCCAAGACCGCCCTCGATACCGGGCGCGGCGTCACGGAACTGGTGCTGGAGCAGAAGTTGTTGACCCGCGAACAGATCGACGAGCTTCTCGACCCAGAGCGAATGACCGCCCCCCGGGCGACCACATCGTAAGGGCGACGGTTCATACCCTAGGTGGGTAAGACGTCATGGCTGGATTGAAACTCGATGGTGCCGGACAGGCGAAGTTGAAGACGCTGGACGAGGCGACGGTCATGATCCAGCGCATCCATGGCCTGGTGGAGAAGTACGCGCTGGCGGTCAAGCGGCAGACGCCCACCGGCACCTTCTTCATGAATCTGAAGCGTCAGTTGCCGGCGCTCGGCGGCCTGTTGAAGGGACAGTTCGGGATGATCGCGGATCAGGTTTTCGCCATGACCCTGGCCATCACCCGCGGGTCGAGCGAGCCGAACCGGATCCGGCAGATGCGGGAAGGGGTGGCGCAGATCACCCAGGCCATCGACATCGCCACCAAGCACGTGATCCAGAAGCACACCGTTTCCGAGGAGCACGACGCAGCCCGCGCGGACTGACGGCCGGCGACCCGGAAACGCCTGTCGAACGGGCACTTGCGGCTTCCAGAATGCGGGACTTTCCCGACGCGAATTCTCTTGATTTAGGTACGGGCAGCCGGTAGGTTGCCTTTGCTGTTTTTCGCCCGCGCGCGCTCTAGCCTCCCAGAGCGCTCATACCTCGCCGGTACAAGGAATCCGCATGGGAACACATTCCCGCCCGCGTCGGCTGACGACCGCCGCGCTGACGGTCGTGCTCGCAGTGTTCGTTGCTGCATGCGCCCCCGCACATCCCAATTCGATCTTCACTCGCCACACCGACTTCAATCGGGATATCGGACACCTGTTCGACATCCTGATCGGGCTGGGGTCGTTCGTCTTCCTCTTCGTCGAGACGATTCTCGTCATCGCGCTCATCAAGTTCCGCAAGCGCGACGGCCAGCCCGCCCCGACCCAGACCCATGGGAACACCCGCCTCGAGATCCTGTGGACGGCGATTCCGGCGATCATCCTGGCGGTGATCGCCGTGCCCACGGTCCGGACGATCTTCAAGACCGAGGCGCCGGCGGCCAGCGATGCCCTGCAGGTGACCGTGACCGGCCACCAGTGGTGGTGGGAGTTCCAGTATCCGCAGTACGGGATCACCACGGCGAACGAGCTGTATCTGCCCATCGGGCGGACGGTGAACTTCACGCTCAAGACCGCGGACGTGATCCACTCGTTCTGGATTCCCGAGTTGGGCGGCAAGCGCGACCTGGTGTCGAACCACACGAACTATCTGTGGTTCACCCCCGATTCGGTGGGCGACGACGTGTTCAACGGCTTCTGCGCCGAATTCTGCGGCACCTCGCACGCCAACATGCGGTTCAAGGTCTTCACGGTGAAGCCGGCGGAGTTCGCGGCGTGGGCCAAGCACGAGGCTGAGCCTGCCGTCGCGCTGGATACGACGGCCAAGCCCGCGCCCAAGGGCGCGGCGCCGAGCACGCAGGTGGCGCAGGCGGGACCGGCCACCGCGAGCTTCGTGAGCTATCCGCGCGCCGACATCCCCAAGTACGCCGTGCCCGAGACGCCACTTCCGGCCGGATTGACCTTCGACCAGTCGCTCACCGGCGATCCGGTGGCGGGAGAGAAGCTGATCTCGGCCCCCACCAGCATGTGTCTGGCCTGTCATGCCATCAAGGGGAATCCGATGATGCAGGGCATCGTCGGCCCGAACCTGACGCACATCGCGTCGCGGTCCACGATCGCGGGCGGACTCTATCCGAACGACAGAGAGCACCTCGAGTACTGGATCAAGAACGCGCGGGTGATGAAGCCCGGCGTTGCGATGTATACGCTCGGCGCCGGACAGATCGACCCGATGACCGGCAAGCCCACCGATATCGGCAAACTGACCGATCAGCAGATCGCGGACATCGTCGCGTATCTGCAGACCCTGAAGTAACCGCCCGGAGACTCTGACGCATGGCAACCACTGCTGCCGCTCCTCCCTACGTCTCGACACAGGAACCGTCCAACACGGGGATCTGGAGCTGGCTCACCACCGTTGACCACAAGCGCATCGGGGCTCTCTACCTCGTCACTGCGCTCTGCTTCTTCCTCATCGGCGGCCTCGAAGCCGAGATCATCCGCGCCCAGCTGGCGCATCCGAACGGCACGCTGGTGTCGGCCGATACGTACAACCAGCTGTTCACGATGCACGGCACGACGATGATCTTCCTGGCGATCATGCCGCTGTCGGCCGCGTTCTTCAACTTTCTGATCCCCCTGCAGATCGGCGCCCGCGACGTTGCCTTCCCGCGCCTCAACGCCTTCAGCTACTGGGTGTTCCTGTTCGGCGGGTTGTTCATCAACTTCTCGTGGCTCCTGGGCGCAGCCCCCGACGGCGGATGGTTCGGCTACGCGCCGCTCACCACGATGCAGTTCAACCCGGGCCTCAACATCGACTTCTGGGTGCTCGGCATTCAGATCCTCGGCGTCAGTTCGCTGGCCGCGGCGTTCAACTTCATCACCACGATCATCAACATGCGGGCTCCCGGCATGCAGCTCATGCGCATGCCGATGTTCACGTGGATGGCGTTCATCGTGCAGTTCCTGCTCGTGCTCGCCTTCCCCGTGATCACCATCGCCCTGGTCTTCCTGCAGTTCGACCGGTTCTTCGGCACGCAGTTCTACGAGCTGGCCGCCGGCGCCGACCCCCTGCTCTGGCAGCACCTGTTCTGGATCTTCGGGCATCCCGAGGTCTACATCCTCATCCTGCCGGCCTTCGGCCTCGTGTCCGAAGTGCTCCCCACCTTCTCCGGCAAGCCGCTGTTCGGGTATCCGGTGATGGTGTACTCCGGCATGCTCATCGCCTTCCTCGGCTTCGGCGTGTGGGCCCACCACATGTTCGCCGTCGGCATGGGCCCCATCGCCGACTCGGTGTTCGGCGTGACCACGCTGCTCATCGGCATCCCCACCGGCGTGAAGATCTTCAACTGGATCTTCACCATGTGGGGCGGCAACGTGCGGTTCACGGTGGCCTGCAAGTTCGCCATCGCGCTCATCGCGCTGTTCACCATCGGCGGCATCTCGGGCGTCATGCACGCCTCGCCGCCCGCCGACCTGCAGCAGACCGACAGCTACTTCGTCGTCGCCCACTTCCACTACGTGCTGTTCGGCGGGTCGATGATGGGCATCTTCGCCGGCATCTACTACTACTTCCCGAAGATCACCGGGCGCTTGATGAGCGAGAAGCTCGGCAACTGGCACTTCTGGCTCACCTTCATCGGCATGAACCTGACGTTCTTCCCGATGCACTTCTCGGGCCTCGCCGGCATGCCGCGCCGCATCTACCGCTACGACGCCGGCCAGGGCTTCGACGTCTACAACCTGATCTCCTCCTACGGCGCCTACCTGCTGGGCTTCGCCACGCTGATCTTCGTCTGGAACCTGCTTCGCAGCCGCAAGAAGGGCGCGATTGCCGGCCACAACCCGTGGAACGCCCCGTCCCTCGAGTGGTCGATCCCGTCGCCGCCGCCCGACTACAACTTCGCGCAGATCCCCACCGTGACCTCGCGATACCCGCTCTGGGACCACAAGGGCAAGGTGGTGGAGTTCCACGAAGGCGAGAAGATCAAGACGGCCAGGGAACTCGGCATCCCGATGCCGTTCCCCACCATCAAGCCGCTGTTCACCGCGCTGTTCCTCACCCTCATGTTCTCGGGACTGCTCTTCATCCACAAGAACAACTGGCCGATGGCGTACACGTTCATGTTCGGCGGCGCCGCCGGCATGGTCATCTCGCTCTACAGCTGGTTGCTCAGCCCGCTGGAATAGTCGACGCGCGAGCGCGGCACCCCGGCCGCGCTTCGCTCCCCGATCCTCCGTTCGCCGCACAACGCATCCACGGTTTTCTCAATGGCCAATCCAGCAGCAGCTCTCGAGCACCACGGGCACACGCCGACCACCACCGGCCTCGACCACCGCAAGGTGGCCATCTGGGCCTTCATCGGGTCGGAGTGCATGCTCTTCGCGTCGCTCATTTCCACGTACCTGATCTACAAGGGCCGCAGCGTGACGGGCCCATTCCCGCACCAGGTGTGCAGCCCGCCGGTGTGCGATACGGTCATGAAGCCGATCCTGAACATTCCCGTCACCTCGGCTTCGACGTTCGTGCTCCTCATCTCCTCGCTGGCCATGGTGCTCGCCCTGGCCGCCGTCGAGAACGCCGATCAGCCCAAGCACACACTCGGCGAGAAGATCCTCGGCAACTCCAAGCTGTGGCTCTTCATGACGGCGCTGCTCGGCACCACCTTCCTGGGCTTCCAGGCGTACGAGTTCACCTCGTTCGTGCACGAAGGCCTGACCATCCGTACCAACCTGTTCGGATCGTCGTTCTTCACGCTCACCGGGTTCCACGGCGCCCACGTGACCGCCGGCGTGCTCTGGCTGCTCACCCTGCTCGCCATCGACATCAAGCGCGGCCTCAAACCCAAGGACGCACTGATCGTGGACATCGCCGCGCTCTACTGGCACTTCGTGGACGTGGTCTGGATCGCGATCTTCACGCTCGTGTACCTCATCCATTAACGAGACCACCCCATGGCGCATTCGTCCTCGGCCGACGCTCACGTCACCCATTCCGACCACGTCGCGTTGGGTGAGCTGAAGGAGCACCCGACCTGGTCCGTGTACTGGAAGGTCGCGGTCATCCTCACACTCATCACCGCCGCCGAAGTCTGGGTCTACTACATCCCGAGCTTCGTCGCGTCGCATCTCTTCGTGCCGACCCTCCTCGCGCTGTCGGCCCTCAAGTTCGCGATCGTCGTCCTGTTCTACATGCACCTGCGCTACGATCACAAGCTGTTCCGCGCGCTGTTCACCGGGCCGCTCATCATCGCGATGATCACCATCGTCTCACTCATGTTCCTGTTCGGCCACCTGGCCATCCACGCCGGGTGAGCCGGCTCGGGCGGGAATCTCGCCGGGAAGTCCCCGGCATTTCATCCGCGTGATCCGCTGAATCCGTAGCATCCGATCCTGAACTCCGAGAGGCCCGCCCAGCGCGAAGTTCCTTGCGCCGGGCGGGCCTCTCGGTTTCTGAAACCGGATCGGGTGGATTCGGCGGCGCTATTCCTTCCCCTCCAGCGCGTAGACGAGGCTCTCCGCCAGATGCGGGTGCGCCCGCCACATGTAGGCCCCCATGGTGAGCGCGGCAATGAGATTCCCCACCGCCACGTCGTACCAGGCGAGCACCCCGAACACCGGCACGTCGCTGAACGCCGAGGTGAGCCCGTAAAATCCGGCCTCGAACATCACGAACAGAATGAGCGCGCCGGCCATCACCGTCGGCTGCCGATCCGCCCAGTTCGCCACCGCCGCCACCACGAGCCCGGCGACGATGAACGCCAGGTAGTGGAAGACCGTATACCCGATCACGACCAGCAGATCGGTGTTCCCATTGGTCGTCTGGCCGAACAGGGTGAAGAACCCGCGGCCCAGCTCGATGGGCGTCTGGAACGGGTGCCGCATCACGACGTCGATGATGAAGAACCAGGCCGCGACGCTGGTCGCCCCCAGGACGCCCGCGATGCTCCCTTCCCGTAGAATGCCGTTCCGCATCCGCCACCTCCTTGGATCGTTTCGGCACGAGCCGTCGCTCGCTATGTTAGTAGCCCCAGATGCCGCCGGTCAGTTCCCCGCCGTCCCCGCCCCAGGCGCAGGCTGCGCCCCGATCCAGCACCGCTCCCCGCGAACGGCTGCTGTCACTCGACGTCTTCCGCGGCCTCACCATCGCCGGCATGCTGCTCGTCAACACGCCCGGCACCTGGAGCGCCATCTACCCGCCGCTGGAGCACGCCGCGTGGAACGGGTGGACACCCACCGATCTCATCTTCCCGTTCTTCCTGTTCATCGTCGGCATCACCACCGAGCTCTCCCTCTCGGCGCGCCGCGCCCGCGGCGACGACGAGGGCGCGATTCGGCGGCAGATCGTCCGGCGGGGCGCGCTGATCTTCCTCTTCGGATTCCTCCTCAACGGTGTCCCCTTCTTCACCTGGACGGCCATCCCGGGAAACCCCGATCCCACGTTCCTCCAACGGGTCGTGGACCGACTGTACGACTGGCGCCTTCTCGGCGTGTTGCAGCGCATCGGCATTGCGTACCTCGCCGCCGGGCTCATTGCCCGCCGCGCCTCGGTACGCCGCCTGGTGACGGTCGTCACCGTCATCCTGCTCGGGTACTGGATCGCGCTCACCGCCCTCCCCGTCCCCGGGACCCACGGAACCCTCGGCGCCCTGCTGTTCAACCGCCCCGACGCGACCATGGCGGCCTGGTGGGACCGGTTCCTGCTCGATTGGACCCGTTTCGGCCTCGGAAACCACATCTGGCCGAGCAGCGTGACATGGGACCCCGAGGGGTTCTTCTCCACGATTCCTGCCGTCGCCACCTGTCTGATCGGCAACCTTGCGGGCCGTTGGATCGTCAAACAGGAGCGGCCGTTGCTCGAACGGGTGAGCGCGCTGTTCGCGGTCGGCGCGCTGGGCATGATGGTGGGCTTGATGTGGAATTGGGTGCTGCCCATCAACAAGAGCCTCTGGACCAGTTCGTACGTCGTGTTCACGGGCGGGGTGGCCGCGGTTTCCCTGGCCACCATCATCTGGGTGGTCGATGTACGGCACGTGAAGTGGTGGGTGCGGCCGTGGGTGGTGTACGGGCGGAACCCGCTGATTGCATATGTTGGCTCGTTCTTCATGGCTCGGATGATCTATTCCGTGCTTTCGGTGTCCTATCACGGCCGAGTCATGTCGCTTGAGGAAGCGATCTTCCGCGCGCTGTTCCTGCGGTGGGCATCGCCGGTCAATGCGTCGCTCGCGTTCGCCGTCGCGTTCGTGTTACTCTGGTACGGAATCCTGGTCGTGCTCGATCGGCGACACATCATCCTCAAGGTCTGACCGCCGGGCTCTGGTTCCGGTCGTCCTCATTCACCACGTCATCGGATCGTCATGAAGCTTGCGGCTGCTGTTGTCTCGATTCTCGGGGGAGTCACACTCGTCGCCGCCACACGCGGCGGCGCCGAATCGCCGTCCCATGCCGTATCGGGCGCCGCTTCCCGTGACGGAGGCGCCGCCATCGCGACCATGGCGCCCACCCATGCCGTATCGGCCGCCCGAACCGCCGCCATGTCGAGCCGCGTGCGCTCGCTCGACCTGGACGTCAACTACGTGCTCAACGCCAGGGTGCGCAGCGGCCATTGGGGGGCCATCGTCGTCTCCCTGACCCGCGGCGATACGCTGTTCACGCACCGGGCCGACGACCTCATGCAGCCCGCATCGACGCTCAAGCTGTTCACCACCGGGTTGGCGCTCGACCGGTTCGGACCCAATTACCAGATCGGCACCGACGTGCTCCGCGACGGCGATCTGAAGCCCAATGGAACGCTCGACGGGAACCTCTACCTGCGTGGTGGCGGCGATCCCGCCATGTCGATGCGATTCTTCGGCTCGGCCAACACGCCGATGGACAACCTGGCCCGCGCCATCGCCCTCACCGGGGTCAAGCACGTGACCGGCGATCTCGTCGCCGATGCCAGCGCCTTCGATGGCGAGCGGATTCCCGATGGCTGGAAGCGGCGCTACCTGTCGGCGGCCTACGCCGCGCCCGTCTCGGCGCTCTCCCTGAACGAGAACGTGCTCTGGGTGGCGGTCACCCCCGCCAGCGGCCACGCCGACATCGCGCTCGAGCCGGCCACCACCGCATTCAGCATCACCAACAACGTCACCCTGCGCCCGGGGCGGCACGACGCGCGGATCGTGGTCTACCGCCGTCCGGATGGGAATCTCGACGTGCGGGGCTGGATCGGCACCAAGACGCCCACCAAGCGCTACTCCGTGGTGGTCAACGACCCGCCCCGCTTCGCCGCCGGCGCGCTCCGCGCCGCCCTGGCAACGCTCGGCATCACGATCGACGGCTCGCTGCGGGAGGGAATCACCCCCGCCTCGGCGCAATCCGTCGCCTCGCTCGAATCGCCGCCGCTCGCGCAGATCGTCTCGGAGATGAATCGCGAGAGCATCAATCACGTCGCCGAACTGCTGTTCCGCGACGCATCCCGGGCCACGGCGCCCAACCACGTCGGGTCCGTGGCGGCCGGCGAGACCGCACTGCGCGACTTCCTGACCACCAAGGTGGACGTTCCGGCCGGCGATGTGCGCGTGGCCGACGGCAGCGGCCTCTCGGTGCGCGATTCCGTGACCCCGCGCGCGATGGTGCATCTGCTCTCATTCGCCCACCACGCGTCCTGGTCCTCCGCGTTCCACTCCTCGCTCCCCGTGGCCGGCGAATCGGAGCTGCTCAAGGGCCGCATGCGTCGCACCGCGGCCCAGGGCAACCTGCACGCCAAGACCGGCACCACGAACACGGTGGTGTCCCTGGCCGGGTACGTGACCGCCGAGGACGGCGAGATCCTCGCCTTCGCATTCATCTACAACGGCGCCGACCGCTGGAACGCCCGCGCCGCCATGGACAAGACCGGGGCACTGCTCGCGTCGTTCTCGCGGAACTGAACCGGGGGCCCGACCGGCGCAAAGACAACTGCGCCCGGCGGGCCCCCTCGAGACACCGGCCAGCGATCACTGCCTACCGGGCTACCGCACGGTCTCCTTGATGTCGATGCCGCGCTTCCGCAGCTCGGCGATATAGGCCTCGGCCGGCATCGCTTCGTCCGGCGTGCGCACGCCGAGCGCCGCAACCTGCCCGCGCGCCTGCATGAGCCCCGTGATCGACAGCGAGAAGCCGGTGGTCCGCTCCATGGCGCTGATCCCCGTGGACGAGTCGTAGCGATCGACGAGGTCCCACTCGAAGGTCTTCGGTTTGCCGCCCTTCTTCCCCGACACGATCACGCGCAACGCCACCAGGTCGGCGCTCTCAGGCTTCGTCAGGCGCGGACCCATGGCGGCCACCGCCACCGCGCGCGGCGACACCTGCATGCCATTCACCTCGATCGGCTCCTGTTCCAGCAGCCCGAGGTCGCGAATCGCTTCCATGATCTTGGCGTGTCCCTGGTACCGGAGTGTCTTGTACTCCATCGTCGGCACCTTGCCCTCGTAGCGCGACGCCATGGTCGACAGCCCGCCCGCCGTGTGGAAGGCTTCGAGCGTTCCGATGGGGCTCGGGAAGTCGATCGCCTCGAGCTCGGACAGCGCCTTCACCTGCGTCCGCTTCCCATGCCGCAATACCCATGACAGCGTCGTGTAGTAGTCGAGCACGCCTTCCAGGGAATACACGATCTGGTAGTTGAGCGGTGCCTGCGGATGCTGCGGCAGCCCCCCAACGTAGATCTTCACCGCATCCACGCTGTCGAGCTGCCGGATGCCCAGCTCGGCCAGGATGTTCACCATGCCCGGCGCCAGTCCGCAGTCGGGCATCACGGAGATCTTCTTCTTGGTGGCCTCGGCGTCCAACGTCTTCTGCTTGAACACGATCTCCGTGTTCCCGCCCAGGTCGGCGAAGTGGATGCCCGCTTCCACGGCGCACTCGGCCATTTCGAAGTTGAAGTAGTAGGGAATGGCGCTCATCGCCGCGTCGCATCCCTTCATCGCCGCCAGCACCGCCGCCCGATCCCGCACGTCGAGTTGCAGAGGCTTGAGTTTCTTGTCCGCTCCCGGCGCCTTGGCCAGGAACTCCGGCAGGGGGTCGACGTGCAGATCGGCGATGCGCACCTCACTCACGTCGGGGTCCTTCAGCAAGTCGTACGCGCAGGCGGAGCCCTGAAGCCCCGCGCCCAGCACGAGCATTTTCATTCGGATGTGCCTCCACGGTTCGATGCACGGAACTGTTGTATCATTCAAAGTTAACCGCCCGGAAGGGGCGGTGTCAGGCGTTTCCCAGGGGAATGGGGACCGCATATGTCTCTTTTCTGGACCGTACCATGACGCAGACTCCCGCCAACTGGCAGACGCACCTCGTCGATGACGATGCCGGGCTCCGGCGGATCATCGAGCAGTCACGCCGCATCGCCGTGCTCGGCATCAAGACCGCGGAATCCGGGCAGTCGGCCTACCTCATTCCCGAGGCCCTGCAGCGGTCGGGCTTCGAGATCGTTCCCGTACCGGTCTACTATCCCGAAGTGACCCAGATCCTGGGACAGCCGGTGTACCGCACGCTGGCGGCGATTCCGGGACCGGTGGACCTCGTGGACGTGTTCCGCCGCCCCAAGGACATTCCGCAACACGTGGACGACATCATCGCCAAGCGCCCCCGTGCCGTCTGGTTCCAACTCGGTATTCGCAACGACGAGGCCGCCGAGCGACTGGCACGCGAGGGCATCGACGTCGTGCAGGACCGCTGCCTGATGGTGGAGGCCCGACGCATCGGCCGCTGAGCACCCGCGCCCGCTACTTCACCTGGATGCGGGCCAGCAGCGACACGTCGGGATCCGCCACGAGCGCCGTGGGCGCCGACCGGAGCCGGAGCGGGATGGTGGTCCTCGTTTCGGCCGTGGCGTCGAGGTCGATCGTCGCGACCTGCGTCTGACCCTGCGCGTCCCGCAGCTCGAGGGTGAGCGGCATCCGGAAGTACCCGAACCGGTCGCCCTGCGAGACCGTCACGCGCACGGCATAGGCCGAGGCGTCGTACGACCAGCTCACCGTGAGTTCCGGATACCCTGGACGCCGCAGCCACTGGTCGAAGAACCAGTGCAACGGGCGTCCCGAACTCCGCTCAAGTGCATCTCGCAGATCCGCCGATGTCGCGTTGCCGAATTCGTGCGCGTGGAAGTAGATCCGCAATCCGCGGAAGAAGTCGCTGTCGCCCAACTCGCGCCGCAGCATGTGCAGCACGAAGCCGCCCTTCTGGTAGCTGTTGGCGTCGAGCAGCGCCATGAGGTTGGTTTCGGTGGTATCGATCACCGGCCGCGTGGCCACGCGCTCGTCGCGGAGCACGCGCGCGCGGATGTCTCGCATCGTCTCGCGGAACACGCTGTCGCCGTGGGCGTGCTGGGCCCACAATGCCGAGAAGTAGGTGGCGAACCCCTCGGACAGCCAGAGTTCCGGCCAGTCGCGCTCGGTGACGGCATCCCCGAACCACTGGTGCGCCGTCTCGTGCGAGATCAGCCCATCGTTCATCGTGTGCCGGCGGAACGCCTCGTCCGAATAGAAGATCTCGGTGGCGTTCTCCATGCCGCCGAACCGCGTGGACGACTGCACGTGGGCGAGCCGCTCGAACGGGAAGGGCGCGATCAGCTGCGAGAAATAGGTGACGATGCCCGCAGCCGCGCTGAACGGACCCGGCATGTAGTTCGCCTGCGCGGGCGCCGTGTACACCACCTGCGGCACGCAGCGGGACACGCTGCCGTAACCGCACGCCGTTTCACCGAGCGGTGTCTCGACCAGCGGGGCCGCCGCGATCACCATCAGGTACGTCGAGATGGGGCGAATCTCGTTCCACTCCGTGACCCGCCGCGGCACTCCCCCGGGACGGAGCGGGCGTACCGCCGACTGCCCGGTCCGCGTGCCGTTGCCGATCACCGTCTCCGAGGCCGGCGCGCTCACCCACCACGACACCGTCGCCTTGTCGCTCGGGTGGTCCACCGTGGGCAGCCAGTGCCGGGCACGGTTCGGCCAGTTGTCGCCGAAGTACGTCCACCGCCCCGCGCTGTCGCGCCGGATGATCAGCCCGTCGTTGGGGACGCCGTCGTACGACACCTCCACGCGCAGCGTATCGTGCATCCCGGACGGAAGCGGAACGAACAAGCGGTCGGTGGTGCGCCGGCCGATCGACGGCCGGCCGTTCACGCGCACACTGTCCACCTGCAGACCCACCAGATTCAGCGTCAGCGTGTCGGCCGGGCTGCGTCGCGCCACGGTCAGCGTCGCAATGCCGCTCACGTGCTTGCCGGTGTCGGGCAGGGTGATCGCGAACCGGTAGTGCAGGACGTCGAGCGCCGAGTCGGGCAACGTCACCTGGGCGCCCACGCGCGGCACCAGAAGCAGCGAGGCCATCGCGGCCATCCGCACGAGCTTCGGTGTCATCGGCCGACCCTCCGGCCCACCGGCTCGTTGCCGGTCGACCCGGCATCGCCGGCAGCCCGGGTGAATGCGTCCGCGAATTCGAGCGCGGTCTGGTATCGGTCGTCGGGATTGCGTGCGAGCGCCTTGATGAGCACTTGCTCCACCGCCTCTGGAAAGGTCATGTCCGGATGTATCCGCCGCAGCGGAACGGGATCGCCGCGCAGCCGCGCGACCATCATCTCCTGCTGGGTGCGCCCCTGGAAGGGGAGACGGCCCGTGAGCGTCTCGTAGATCACCAGCGACAACGAATAGATGTCCGTTCGCGGATCGAGCGGCCTGCCCCGCAGCTGTTCCGGGCTCATGAACTCCGGCGTGCCCATGATGATCCCCGTCGCCGTCAGCTTCTGCAATTCGGCCCCCGCCCGGCGCTCCTTGGCCAGCCCGAAGTCCATCACCACGGCATACTCGGTACCGCCCAATCCGCGGCAGATCATGATGTTCTCGGGCTTCAGATCGCGGTGGATGATCTTCAGTTCGTGCGCCACGTGCAGTCCCGCGGCGATGTCGCGCACCAGCGGCACCAGCTCCTCGAGCCGGAGATGCCCCATTCGCTGGTTGCGCTCCGACAGAATCTCGCCCTCCACGAACGGCATGACCACGTACACCAGGCCTTCGCTGGTCTCGCCCATCCGGACGATGTGGCACACGTTCGGATGGGCGAGCCGCATCCCGAGACTGGCCTCGCGCTTGAGACGGGCCATGGCGTTCGTGTCGTTGGACATCGTGCCCGAGAGCACCTTGATCGCGCACGCATCCTGCGACACGACATCGGTGGCGAGATAGACGAAAGACATCCCGCCTTCGCCCACCTTGCGCTCGATCCGGTACCGGCCGTCGAGCACCCTGCCCACGATTTGACCGCCCCCGCCCTCCTTGCCACCGCCAACGGCGGAACCTGCATCCGGCTGCGTCCGCGCCGCCGTGCGGCGGCCGTCCGTCGTGGCATACGGCTCTCCCGACAACCGGGTGCCGTCCCGTGTGCAGAACTTTGCGTCGTCGGCGTATTCTCGGCGACAGGCAGGACAGCGTTTCATGGGCCGAAGGTGCCGCGTCCGGTGCGCAACGTCAAATCGCCGCGGGTCATGCGCCAGGTCACGTGTCCGACAGCAGGGCCTGCAACCCCGCCCAGTCCACGTTGCCGCCGCTCAGTACGGCCACCGTAGATCCCGTTACGCGCACCGCGCCCGACATCACCGCAGCCACCGTGATCGCCCCGCTCGGTTCGGCCACCAGCTTCGCCCGTTCGAGCAACAGGCGCATCGCGTCGCGAAGCGCGGCGTCGTCCACCAACACCACCTCGTCCACATAGCGCTGGTGATGGGCAAAGGGCAGATGGCCGATCTCCACGGCCAGGAGACCGTCGGCCAGGCTCGCCGTTTTCTCCAGCCGCACGGGGGTGCCCGCCGCGCGCGCCCGCGTCAGTTTCGGGGCGCCGGCCGGTTCGACCCCGATCACGCGGACGCCGGGGGCGGTCAGCTTCACGGCCGCCGCCACGCCGGCGCTCAGCCCGCCGCCACCCACCGGCACCAGCACGGCCGTCACGCCGGGCAGCGCCTCCGTGATTTCGAGTCCCACCGTGCCCTGGCCGGCGATGATGGTCGGGTCGTCGTACGGCGGCACCACCGTCGAGCCCTCTGCCCGCGCGATCTCGAGTGCTCGATCCATCCGGTGCGCGGTGGTCGTACCCGCGAGTTCGACGCGCGCCCCCAGGCGCTCCGCGCCCGCGCGCTTGGGTGCCGTCACCGTCGTGGGCATCACCACCGTGGCCGGGACCCCGAACATGCGCGCCGCCAGCGCGACCGCCTGCGCGTGGTTGCCCGACGACGGCGCGATGACCCCGCGGGCCCGGACCGCCGGCGCCATGTTCGACAAGTAGTTGTAGGCCCCGCGAAACTTGAACGCGCCGCCCCGCTGCAGCATCTCGGGCTTCAGCCAGAACTCGGCGCCCGTCGCCTCGGCCAGCGCATCGAACGGCAGCAGAGGAGTGCGCACCGCCACCGGCGCCAGCACCTCGGCGGCTCGGCGCAGATCGTCGAGCGTCACCAGCGAGCGCGCCGGCTCGTCCTGCGGATCGTTCATCAGGAATAGACGCGGTTCCGGCCGCCCGTCTTGGCCTTGTACAGCGACCGGTCGGCTTCGTGCAGCAGCACGTCGGGCGAGATCGGGTCCGTACCCCGCGCCAGCGCCACCCCGACGGAAACCGTGGCCGCGAGCGGCGACGCCTCCGCCCCGAAGCCGAAGTCCTCCACCCGCCGGCGCAGGCGCTCGGCGAACGCCACCGCGCCCTCCCACCCGGTGTCGGGGAGCACGATCACGAATTCGTCGCCGCCCAGGCGCGCCACCGCATCGGTGTCGCGCGCCGTGCTCTTCATGATGGCCACCAACTGCTGCAGCACGAGGTCGCCCACCGGATGGCCGCGGGAATCGTTGATCGTCTTGAAGTGGTCGAGATCGATGGCGACCACCGCCACCTGCGACCCGCGGCGTTTGGCGAGCCGCCAGTCGCTCCGCAGGCGGTTCTCGAGGGCACGCCGGTTCATGCAGCCGGTGAGCGCGTCGGTGTCGATCTGCTCCGCGAACCGATCGCGCATCTTCTCGAAACTCCGGGCCAGCAGCGTGAGGTCGTCCGGGTGTGTCGCCTTGGTGGCGGACAGCTTGGCCGTGAGCTCCCCCTCCTCTACCAGCCGGCAGAACAGCCGCAATTCGTTCATCCGATTGCGAAAGCTGCCGAACACGAAGACCACCATCGCGCTGACGAGCACGAACACGGTGATCGTCAGAACCACCTCGGGCGGCGAAGGCTTCGGGCCGGGGATGATCGCCGGCGCGGCCAGTTCCACGACGCCGTACGCGACCGCGGTCAGCACGGTGGCGTAGGCCCCGAGCCACCACCCGAAATAGAATACCGAGAGCTGCACGCCAAGCAGTCCGATCAACAGCATGCGATGGTGCGCCTGCCCGTACGTCGTCAGGTAGAAGAATCCGGTCAGGGCCAGGATGTCGGCCGTCACGAGCAGACCGGGCAGCATCGGGTGCAACACGCCGCGCTGGGAACGCTGCACCCACCACGAGGTGAGCATCACCGTCGCGATGTAGGCGCCGGAAATTACGAGCGTGGGGAGGAGCGAGACGTCGCGCGGAGCGCTGCCGAAGAGCAGGGCCACCAACAGCGCCACCAGCACCGCCAGATAGCGGAGCCACCGCTGCCACAGAATCGCCTCGCGTTGCGCATCGGCCTGGGCGTGCCGCAAGGCGTCACCCAGCTCGGTGCGATTCTCGACCGAGTCACGGAGGACTTCGAGGGAACTGGTATTCCGTCGAATGGGGGGCGGGGTGCGGGGCGCCGATGTCATGCGTGGAAGGCGTTGGTCGCGCAAAGCTACCGCGCCGGGGGCTCCGGGTAAAGAAGAATCCCCTGTCGAATCGCCCGCGCAGTCCCCATGTTGCCGTGGCCGACGCCGCCGTCCGCCGCGCCCTGCCGGAATTCATCCGCGCCCGGTTGCGGCGCCAACCGCTTCCCGCCTCTCCACGCCCGTGACCTCACGTTCGCGATCCCCTGCGTCCCCCTCCCCCTCCCCCTCCCTGCGCTCGGTCTTCCTCGGTGCCGCCTTCCTGATGGCGACCTCGGCCGTCGGCCCCGGGTTCCTCACGCAGACGTCGGTGTTCACCGCGGAACTGGGCGCCAGCTTCGGCTTCGCGATTCTCGTCTCGGTGGTCGTGGATCTCGTGGCGCAGTTCAATGTCTGGCGTGTGATCGCGGTGAGCGGCCGCCGGGCGCAGGATCTGGGCAACGCCGTGCTGCCGGGCCTCGGGTGGCTGCTCACCGTACTCGTGGCGGCGGGCGGATTGGCGTTCAACATCGGCAACATCGCCGGCACGGGGCTGGGCCTGAACGCCCTGCTGGACGTGCCGGTGAAGACCGGCGCCGCGATCAGCGCCGTGGTGAGCATCGCGATCTTCCTGGTGCCCGACGCCGGCCGGGCCATGGACCGGTTCGCACAGTTGATGGGCTTCGTGATGGTGGCACTCACACTGTACGTGGCGGTCACGGCCCACCCACCGCTGGCGGGGGCGATCGTCGGCACCGTGGCCCCCACCGACTGGAGCGTGCTCACGATCGTGACCCTGATTGGGGGTACCGTCGGCGGCTACATCACCTTCGCGGGCGCGCACCGCCTGCTCGATGCCGGCATTTCCGGCCTCGACGCCCAATCGGAAGTCACGCGCACGGCGGGGCTGGCCATCGGCGTGGCCTCGCTGATGCGCGTGCTGCTGTTCCTCGCCGTGCTGGGCGTCGTCTCGCGCGGCCTGATGCTCGACCCGGCCAACCCGCCGGCCTCGGTGTTCCGTCTGGCCATCGGCCAGATCGGTTATCGCCTGTTCGGGATCGTGATGTGGGCGGCCGCGATCACGTCGGTGGTGGGCGCGGCGTACACCTCGGTGAGCTTTCTCCGCTCCCTGAGTCCGTGGGCCGATCGGTTCTGGACGCGCCTCGTGATCGGCTTCATCGGGTTGAGCACGATCGTCTTCCTGCTCGTCGGCCGGCCGGTGAAGACGCTGATCGCGGTGGGCGCGCTGAACGCCCTGGTGCTGCCGGTCGGACTGGTCGTGGTGCTGCTGGCGGCGCACCGGCGTACCCTGATGCCCGAAGGGTACCGGCATCCGCGCGGGCTCACCATTGCTGGAGCCTTGGTGGCCGCCGCCATGGCGGGGATGGGACTCTATACGCTGGTGACGGAGCTGCCCAAGATGTGGAGCAGGTGATGACCGCGAAGCGCGAACGGTGAAAGGGCGGCCCTTTCACCGTTCGCGCTTCGCGGTCCACCTTACACGTCCTCCGCGCCCACCGGCTCCCCCTCCCCCTCGCCCTCGTCCACGGCTCCCTCGTCCGCTTCGTCCGGAACCACGCGGGCCACGTCGCGCACGAAGTCGCCGCCGTCGAGGTCCACCAGGCGCACACCCTGCGTATTGCGTCCGGCCACGCGGATGCCCTTGACCGGCATGCGGATGATGATCCCCTGCTTGGTGATCAACATCAGCTCGTCGTCGGGGAGCACTTCCTTGATGCTCACGGCATTGCCGGTCTTCTCCGTGCGGTGCACGGTGATGATCCCCTTGCCGCCGCGCTTCTGCACCCGGTACTCGTCGATCGGCGAGCACTTGCCCATGCCGCGCTCGGTGACCACGAGCAGGTTGGCCTCGCGCTTCACGACGACCATGCCCACCACGACGTCGTCGCCGCTCAACTCGATGCCCTTCACGCCCGTCGTGTCGCGGCCCATCGGCCGGACGTCGCTCTCGTGGAAGCGGATCGAGAGACCGTGCCGCGTGGCGAGTACGATGTCGTTGTGCCCATCGGTCACCTGCACGTCGATCAACTCGTCCCCGGGCTCGACCTTGATGGCCTTGAGCCCCGTGGAGCGCTGGTTGGCGTACTGGGAGAGCGCCGTCTTCTTGACGGTGCCGCGCCGCGTGGAGAACAGGAGGAACTTGTCTTCCGGGTAGTCGCGCACGGCCAGCGTGGCCTGGATGCGCGTTTCCGGCGAGACGTTGATGAGGTTGACCACCGGTTTGCCCTTCGCCGCGCGGCCCGCCTGTGGCAGTTCGTGCACCTTGAGCCAGAACACCCGGCCGTCGTCGGTGAAGAAGAGCAGCGCGTCGTGCGTGGACGCGATGAACAGGTGCTCAACGAAATCCTCGTCCTTGAGCCCCGATCCCGTGCCCCCCTTGCCTCCGCGGCGCTGGCGCCGGTACGTGGAGACCGCGGTGCGCTTGATGTAGCCGGAGTGCGAGATCGTGACCACCATGTCCTCTTCGGCGATCAGATCCTCGACCGTGAACTCACCCTCGTCGCTGGTGATCTCGGTGCGCCGCGCATCGCCGAACTTGTCGGCCACGTGCGTCAGCTCCTCCTTCATGAGCGCCATGCGCTTGGGCTTGGAGTCGAGCAGCGATCGCAGCTCCTTGATGAGCGCCTGCACTTCCCTGAGTTCTTCCTCCAGCTTCTCGATCTCGAGCCCGGTGAGCTTGGCGAGCCGCATGTTGAGGATCGCCTCGGCCTGCCGCTCGGAGAGCTTGAACCGTGCCTGCAGTTCGGCGCTGGCCGACGGCGTGTCCGCCGCTGCCCGGATGACCTTGATCACCTCGTCGATGTTGTCGACCGCGATCTTCAGCCCTTCGAGGATGTGTTCCCGGTCCTGCGCCTTGTCGAGTTCGAACTGCGCCCGCCGGACGATGACCTCGTGCCGATGCGCGATGTAGTGCTCGAGCACTTCCTTGAGCGGCATGATCGTGGGCACCAGCCGGCCCGTGGCCGCGTCGGGCACCAGGGCCAGCATGATCACACCGAACGTGGACTGCATCTGCGTGTGCTTGTACAGCTGGTTGAGCACCACCCGCGGAATCGCATCGCGCTTGAGCTCGACGACGATGCGCAGGCCCTCGCGGTCCGACTCGTTCCGCAGGTCGCTGATGCCCTCGAGCTTCTTGTCCCGCACCAGGTGGGCGATGTCCTCGAGCAGCTTGGCGCTGTTCACCTGATAGGGAATCTCGGTGACGACGATCTGCGCCTTGTTCGACGACTCCTTCTCCTCGATCACGGCGCGCGCGCGCATCACGATCCGCCCGCGTCCGGTCTCCTGATAGTCCTTGATACCCTGGCGGCCGTAGACGAAGCCCGCCGTCGGGAAGTCCGGCCCCTTGATCAGTTTCCGGATATCGGCCGTCGTGGCATCCGGGTCGTCGATCAGGTGCAGGAGCGCCGCCACCACCTCGCGCAGGTTGTGCGGCGGAATGTTCGTCGCCATGCCGACCGCGATGCCCGACGATCCGTTCACCACGAGGTTCGGGAACCCCGACGGCAGCACCGCCGGTTCCTGCAGCCGGTCGTCGAAGTTCGGCACGTAATCGACGGTGTTCTTGTCGATGTCGGCCAGCATCTCCATCGCGATCGGCGTCAGCCGCGCTTCGGTGTACCGGTACGCGGCCGCCGGGTCGCCCTCCACCGAACCGAAGTTCCCCTGCCCGTCGATGAGCGGATTGCGCAGCGAGAAGGTCTGCACCATGCGCACCAACGCGTCGTACACGCTGGAGTCGCCGTGCGGGTGGTACTTGCCGAGCACGTCGCCCACCACCGTCGCCGACTTCTTGTACGGACGGCCCGGCACCAGCCCCAACTCGTTCATCGCGTACAACACCCGGCGGTGCACCGGCTTGAGGCCGTCGCGCACGTCGGGCAGCGCCCGCGATACGATAACGCTCATGGAGTAGTTGAGGAACGACTCCTTGATCTCGTCGTCGATCAGGCGCGGCAGGATCCGTTCGCGGTTGTTCGGAGCGGTCATGTTGGCGGTCGGGGGAAAGGCAGAAATGTGGGGTTGGACAGACTGCGAAACATACCCGTTTCGGGGGCGAAAATCAACCGAGCGGACTACCTGTAAGTCTTTGCGTCAAAGCAACTTGTAGACATGGAACCGGGCGGTCCCGCCGGGCGCTGAACGCCGCCGAACTTACGCGCGGAAGCGGCGCTCGAAAACGCCCGTTCCCGCCCGGCATTCCCCACCGTCCGACTACGTTCGCGTCCCGCGCCTGCGATCGAAGATCACGCTCCGCCGGCACTCCGGGCAGAGGAGCCACTCGCGGCGCCGGGCATACCCGAGTCCGAACGACCCACCGCCGATCTCACGCACGGTCATCACCGCGCCGTCGCGCGGACAGTGCACGGTACCGCCCCCCGCGTACGCCGCGCGCACGGCCCGCTCCTCGTCCGGTTCGAACTGCGCATGCTCCGTCACCCGTTCACCGTTCACCCTTCACGCGTCACCTCCAGCACGATCTTCCCGAACTGCTTTCCCTCCTGCAGCCGCGCGTACGCCTCCCGTCCGTCGTCCAGCGCGTACACCCGGTCCACCGGCGGCAGCAGCCGGCCAGCGCGCAGATGCTCGACGATCGCCGTGAACTCCGCGTCGTTCCCCATCGTCGATCCGAGAATCGAATACTGGTTCCAGAACAGCCGCCGCACGTCGGTCTCGACCATCGGCCCCGTGGTCGCGCCGCAGGTGACGAGCCGCCCGCGCTTGCCCAGTGCGGCGAGCGACTGCTTCCACGTCGCCATCCCCACGTTGTCCACTACCACGTCCACACCGGCCTTCCCGGTAGCGGCGCGGATCTCACGCGCCACGTCCTGTGTGCGATGATTGAGCGTGTGGTCCGCGCCCAGCGCACGCGCCCTCTCCAGCTTCTCGTCGCTCCCCGACGTGACCCAGACCTCGGCGCCCAGCAGCTTGCAGATCTGGAGCGCGGCCGTGGCCACGCCGCCCCCGATGCCCCAGATCAGCACGCGCTCGTCTGCCCGGAGTTGCGCGCGCGTCACCAGCATCCGCCACGCGGTCATGGTCGCCAGCCCGAACGCCGCCGCCTCGGGCACCGGCGTGTCGGCCGGAATCGGTCGCACGTTGAACCCGGGCACCACCGCGTATTCGGCCGCCGTGCCCGGATGGTGCTCACCGAGGATCCCGAACTTCACGCACAGCGAGTGCTCGCCTTCCCGGCAGTACGCGCACGTCCGGTCGCTGATGCCCGGATTGACCACCACCGTGTCTCCCTGGCGCACCCCGGTGACGTCAGGGCCCACGAGGTCCACCACTCCCACGGCGTCGGCAGCCACCACCCACGGCGGCACGAGCGGCACGCCGGGCAGTCCGGCCAGCACGAACAGGTCCAGGTGATTCAACGCCACGGCCTTCACCCGCACGCGCACGTCGGTGCCCGACCGAAGGGCCGGTTCGGGAAGGTCGTCGCGAATCTCCAGCCGGTCGAGCCCGCCGTGAGCGGCGATCGTGAGTGCTCGCACTGCTCCCTCTACGGTTATATTCCACACGCTTGCGGCCGCAGGCACTGCCGCCGCGCTTCGGGCTGCTGGAAATATGCACCGTGCGCCCGGCCCATGCGCCGCAGCGGCCACCGCGAACCGACACGGAA
The DNA here is from genome assembly GCA_963822945.1 of uncultured Gemmatimonadaceae bacterium. Taxonomy (GTDB): domain Bacteria; phylum Gemmatimonadota; class Gemmatimonadetes; order Gemmatimonadales; family Gemmatimonadaceae; genus JAGWRI01. The sequence continues at coordinate 529,114 of CAWGJO010000020.1, forward strand.
TCCGATGACGTCCATCAAGGTCCCCCCGCTCGGGGAGTCGATCACCGAAGCGATCGTGTCCCGCTGGCTCAAAGCCGAGGGCGACCCGGTTGCACCGGGCGAAACGATCGTCGAACTCGAGACGGACAAGATCACCGTCGAGGTGCCGTCGCTCACCGGCGGCGTGCTCACCAAGCATCTGCACGCCGAGGGCGACACGGTGCACGTGGACGACGAGCTCGCGCAGTTGGACGAGTCGGCCAAACCGGCGACCGCGACGCCCACGCCGGCAGCGCCGGGTCCCAAGGCGGCCCCGGTGCCCTCACCCGCCGCGGCCGCGCCCACCGCCGTCGCGGGCGACGAGCGCCGCCGCGTATCGCCGGCGGCACAGCGGTTGGCGGCGGAGTCCGGCGTCGATCTCTCGACCGTGCCCGGCACGGGAATGGGCGGCGTGGTGAGCAAGCCCGACGTGGTCGAGGCACTGAACGCACCGCCCGCGGCGCCGGCCCGCCCCGCGGCGCCGCGCCCCGCGCCCGCCGCGCCTCGTCCCGCCGAGATGCCGCACGAGCAGCGCGAAACGCGTGAGAAGATGACCACCCGGCGCAAGCGGATTGCCGAGAACCTCCTGCAGTCGCAGCACGCCACGGCGCATCTCACCACGTTCAACGAGATCGACATGACCGGCGTCGTGTCGCTGCGCTCACGCCTCCGCGACCGCGTGGAGAAGGAACACGGCGTCAAGCTCTCGTTCATGCCCTTTTTCGTGAAGGCCGCGTGCCAGGCCCTCAAGGCGTTCCCGACGGTCAACGCGCAAATCGACGGCGACGAGATCATCTACAAGCACTACGTCAACATGGGCATCGCGGTGGCCTCGGACGCGGGGCTCGTGGTGCCGAACATCAAGGACGCCGACCGCCTGGGACTCCTCGACATCGCGCGCAGCATGAATGCCGTGGCCGACCGGGCCCGCAATGCGAAGCTCACGATGGACGACCTGACCGGTGGCACGTTCACCATCACCAACGGCGGTGTGTTCGGGTCGCTCGTCTCGACGCCCATTCTCAACTATCCGCAGGTCGGGATCCTCGGCCTGCACAAGATCCAGGACCGCCCGGTCGCGATTGACGGCCAGGTCGTCGTGCGGCCGATGATGTACATCGCGCTCTCGTACGACCACCGCATCGTGGACGGCCAGCAGGCCGTGCTGTTCCTGGTGCGCATCAAGGAACTGATGGAAGAACCGGGGGCGATGCTGGTCGAGTAGGGATCCGTCGCGACCGCTCTCGCCCCACCCAACGCCATGCCTGATCAGACACAGAATCGAGCCGACGTCGTCGTGATCGGCGGCGGACCCGGCGGATACGTGGCCGCCCTGCGCGCCGCCCAGCTCGGGCGTTCCACGGTGTGCGTCGAGATGGACAAGACGCTCGGCGGCACGTGCGTCAACGTCGGCTGCATCCCGTCCAAGGCGCTGCTCTCGTCCAGCGAGCACTTCGAGTTCGCGCGCACCCACGCCGCCGAGCACGGCCTCGTGTTCGGCGACGTACAGCTCGACCTGGCGCGCATGCTGAAGCGCAAGGACGACGTCGTCGCGCAGAACACCAAGGGCATCGAGTTCCTCTTCCGGAAGAACAAGGTGACCTGGGCCAAGGGCCGCGCCAGGCTCCGGGCCGGCACCGTGGTCACCGTTACCGGCGCCGACGGCTCCGAGACGGAATGGCAGGGTGGACACGTCATCATCGCCACCGGCTCGGTGCCCATCGAGCTGCCCTTCCTCCCGTTCGACGAGGAGCGCGTGCTCTCCAATGTGGGGGCACTCCGGATCCCGCAGGTTCCACGGCATCTCATCGTCATCGGCGGCGGGGTCATCGGGCTGGAGCTCGGATCGGTGTGGCGGCGGCTCGGCGCAAAGGTCACCGTCGTCGAGCTCTTCCCCACCATCCTGCCCGGCATGGACGACGACGTGATCAGGGAGGCCGACCGCACCTTCCGGAAGCAGGGCCTCGAACTCCGCACCGGCACCAAGGTCGTGGGCGGGGGCCGCGAGGGCGATCACGTGTTCGTGGACATCGAGAAGGACGGCGCGTCGGAGCGGCTCGAAGCCGACTACGTGCTCGTGTCCGTGGGACGGCGCCCCGTGCTCACCGGCATCGATGCCCCGGCGCTCGGCCTGGCCGTGGGCCGGCGCGGTGAGATCGTCGTGGACGACCAGATGCGCACCAACCTGCCCAACGTCTTCGCCATCGGCGATTGCGTCGGCGGCAAACTCCTGGCCCACAAGGCAGAGGAGGAAGGGGTGGTGGCCGCCGAAGTGATCGCCGGCCACCCGGCGCACATGCACTACCGGTCGATTCCGTCGGTCGTTTACACGTGGCCGGAGATTGCCTCGGTCGGGCTCACCGAGCGCGAAGTGAAGGAATCGGGCCGCGAGTATCGCACGGGACGGTTCCCGTACTCGGCCAACGGACGCGCCCGTTCCATGGGCGAGACCACCGGCTTCGTCAAGTTCGTGGCCGACGCGCGTACCGACGAACTGCTCGGCTGCCACATCATCGGCGCCAACGCATCGGAGTTGGTGGCCGAAGTGGTACTGGGGTTCGAGTACCGGGCGTCGAGCGAGGACATCGGCATGACGGTGCATGCGCACCCGACGCTCTCGGAAGCCACCAAGGAAGCGGCGTTGGCCACGCTCGGCCGCGCCCTGCACATCTGACGGCATGCCGACACGTGCCCGCGACCTGATCGAGTCGACCCTCGGCGGAACGCCGTATCTGGCGCGCGCCCTCGAGTTGCTCGACCTGGCCGAGCAGCAGAACTCGGACGAATCGTGCGCCGTCTGGACGGAGCACGAGGGCGCGGTCACGTCGCTGGCGCTGGTGGGCATGGTGGCGGGGGCACGCGGCGCCGGCCGCATCCACCTGCTGCTCGGCGACGACCCACGCCTCGTGGCCCGCGCCTGTGACGTACTACGCGCGATGGGGGCGCGGTTCGCCATCGCCGAGTGGCCGGACGACATCCCGTTCCGCGAAGCCCTGCGGCGACTGCGCGAGGAAGGCTTCGCTCAGGAAGCGCGGATTCCCGACTATTTCCGCGCCGGCGTGGACCAGGTGTTCATGCGGCGCGATCTGTAGCCGGAGACTAGACCCGCAGGGCCGCGGTTGCGGCGTCGAGCGCCAGGGCCGCCCACTCGGCGTACGTCGCACCTGACGGATGGAGGCCGTCGGCCACGAACCCGGCCGGATCGGTGGCCGTGCGCGAACGGCCGGTGATATCCACGTAGCGGGCGCCCGCCCCTGCGGTCGCCGACCGGACCACCCCGTTGAACGCGTCGATGCCGGCGGCGATCGCCGCCCGGTCGCGCCCGTCGGCGAACGGCGACACCCCCCAGTCCGGAATCGAGAGGACGACCACCCGCCCGGTACGCCCGCCGGCGAACCCCGCCGCCTGCCGGAGAAGCCGTGCGAAACACGGGGCGAACTGGTCGGGCGTCGCTCCGCGGAAGTGGTCGTTCACGCCGATGAGCAGCGACACCAGCGGGTACGGGCCCTGCGGCGCAGCGGCGTCGATGCCCGCCGCCAGTTCGTCGCACGTCCACCCCGACCGGGCCAGGATCTGTGGATCGGCAACCGGGAAGCCGAGGCCGCGCAACGCGGCGGCGAGCTGGACCGGCCACCGTTCGGCGGCGGCGACCCCCTCGCCGATGGTGTACGAGTCGCCGAGCGCGAGGTATCGCGCCCCGTTCACGAGGCGCGCGCCGCGAGCGCGCGCTTGAGCACGGCAATCTGTCCGGCATGGTACAGCGTATGCTGGACCGCGCCGTGGAGCATGACGTAGGCCGAGTAGGGATGGCCGTGAACCATGTCGTCGAGAGATCGGCTGGGATTCCGAAGCACCGCCTGCGCGAGTGCGTCATGTGCCGCCAGCGCCGACTTGCAGGCCGCGGCCCAGGCCGCGGGGTCGGCGCTCTGCACCGGCGGAAAGTTCTCGGCTGCCGTGGGCTCGGCGTGGTCGCCTTCGAACCGTCGTTGCGCGGTACGCGTCCAGGTCTGGACGTGACCCACGAGTTCCCAGATGCTGTGGGCGTCCGGGATGGGGTGGGCGGCGGCGTCAGCGGCCGACACCCCGTCGATCGCCTCGCCCAGCGACGGGCCATGCCAGGCATCGCCATGGGCGGCGCGCCGGATCTGGTCCGCAATGCGCGCGGCTTCTGTCATCGGAGCCTCCGTACGAACCGGGTGGTACGAAAAAGGCGACCAGGATCGCGAAGGAACCTGGCCGCCTGAATCGGACGCCGAAGCGAGCTTCAGCGCACAAGCAATGCGGTGACGATGGATGCGGCCGCGACCAGGGCCATACCCACGAGCAGGGCAGTGCCCGGCGTGACCACGAACTCACGCCGGTACCAGGGCGTGATCGTTCCCGCCGGTGCGTGCGTGGGCAGCGAGGCCATGATCTGCGCCTCCACGTGCTGTGGGGTACGCATTCGGCGAACCCGCGCCATCTCGACATCCAAGCCCCGCCAGAATTCCACGTCTTTTGCAGCGTCACTTTTGCGCACGGCAGCCTCCGGCAGCTCCCCATCCAACCACGCATGTACGGGTGCGGCGATGGGACGATCCGCCTGCGAACCCAACGGCACTTCACGATCTATCAGCGGGCGCGCCGGCGCATCCTCGGCAGGACGCTTCTGGACGTCGCGCGAGAGCCCCGCGTCGGAACTCAGGTCGTCGTACATGTCAGGCGTACTTCTCCTCGAGTAGTGCTTGGAGCGCCTCGCGCGCGCGATGCACGCGCATCTTCAACGCTCCAACCGTTGTGCCCAGTAGATCCGCCATCTCTTCGTACGAACGCCCTTCTACGTGCTTCATGACGAACGCTTCCCGCAACGAGGCGGGCAGCGACGTCAGCGCACGATCGAGATCCGATCGCAGTTCCGTCCGGTCCAGTTCCTCGTCCGGAGTCGCATGCTGCGAGGGTTGGTCATCCTCCTCGTAACTCAGATGCGACCGCCGAATATTCTTCAGCCAATCCTTGCAGCCATTTGCGACGATCCGAAACACCCAGGCGTCAAATCGCCCGCGTACCTCGGACAGGTGCTGGTACGCCTTGATGAAGGAAAGCTGGAGGATGTCTTCCGCGACATCCGGGCTCCCCGTCATGCACAGAGCGTGCCGGTACAGCGGGTCACTGTAGCGCGTGATCAACAGCCGGAAGGCATCGCGTTGGCCCGCGAGCACCTGCTGGATGATCAGTTGATCAGACCCGTCCTGATCAACAACTGAGGCGGTGGATTCCGTCGTCTTCACGACGATAGAGTAATGCACTTTCCCCCATTCGAACAGGGATCGGCACCCGTCCCGCCTTTCACCACGGGTGTCACGCCTCAAAGACGAAATGGTAGATCGGGAAGTAACGGAGGGCCCGACCGATCAGGAGAACGCCCCCCACCCTTCGGCGCGTACTCGGGCCCCGTGCTCATCCAGCCGCGGCGGCGGGCGCCGAACCACCCCGCCGACGCTCGAGGGCAGGCCCGTGAACGGCGAGGCGGCGGCCGTTTCGGCCAGCACTTCCAGCACCGGCCGCACGACGCCGCTGGGCACCCCCGCCTCCGAGAGCACCCGCTGCCAGTGCGCCGCGGGACGCTCGGCGATCCGCGACGAAATGGCTCGCGTCACTCGCTCACGCCCGGCCACCCGGCCGGCGTTCGTGGCCAGGTCCGCGTCATCGGCCAGCTCCAGGAGCTCGAGCGCCCGCACGCACGCCAGCCACTGCGCGTCGCTCCCCACCGCGATCACCACCCCACGATCAGCGGCTCGGAAGAGCTGGTAGGGAACGAGATTCGGGTGTGCGTTTCCCCATCGCCGCTGCTCTTCGCCGGACACCAGCGCATTCTGAGCCACGTTGACCAGCGCGGCGGTCGCACTTGCGGCCAGAGAAATCGAGAGCCGGCGACCGGTGCCGGTCCGCTCCCGCGCCAGCAGCGCGCCCAGAATGGCGATCGCCGCGTCCTTGCCCGCCACCACGTCGGCGAGCGCCACGCCCACCTTCATGGGATCGCCGCCGGGCTCGCCCGTGATCGCCATCCACCCCGACTCCGCCTGGATCACGAAGTCGTAGCCCGGTCGCGTGCTGTCCACGCCGAACCCCGAGATCGTGCACCAGACGAGCCGGGGGTGACGGGACACCATCGCGTCGGGTGCCAGCCCGCGCCGTTCGAGCGACCCCGGAAGGAAGTTGTCGATCACCACGTCCGCCTCCCCGATCAGTTGCTCCAGAAACGACACATCCTCCCGGCAGTCGAGGTCGGCGCTCACGCTCAACTTGTTCCGGTTCACGCTCAGGAAGTACGCGCTCTGCCCCCGCGCGTCGAACGGCGGGCCCCAGCCCCGCGTTTCGTCTCCGCTCCCGGGCCGTTCGACTTTGATCACGTCGGCGCCCAGGTCCGCCAGGAGCATTGAACAGAGCGGACCGGCAAGTACTCGCGAGAGATCGAGTATTTTGATGCCACTGAGCATAAACTGGCTTTATAGTGTTTTAAGTGAGGCGCTGGTTTCTTGAATCGCTGCGGTCGTAGTTCAGGCCGGGAATGGACGGTTTACCCGGGCCTGGCCTCCTTGCATAGCTGTCGAAAAATCATATACTTGCCGCCAATTCTACGGCTCCGATTTCAGCAGCCCCGGCGGACGAAAGGCCCGCGAAGTTAGCGAAGCCTTGGAAGTCCATCAAACATCACGGGGCGCTGTTCCCCCTTCATCTGACGAGTGGACGCGACTGATGCCGGATTCTGCGCACGCCGGTTCCGCCAAACCTTCCGCTGACCAGCCGCCGCCGCCCGCGGCACCCCGACGCGGGCCCGGCCATCGCGCCGACGCCCGCGATACGGTGGCGGAATTGGCCGAGAAGGCCCAGTTGATCAGCCTCGAGGCGGGCAGCAAGGTCGCGGCCGCCATGAAAGACGTGATCAGCGCCGCGGTAGGCATCGCGGGATTCGCGATCGAGAGCGCCCGTGACCTCACCAACTATATGGTTCGGCGCGGCCAGATGACGCAGGACGAAGCCGACAAGTTGCTCCGCGAGGCCGAGGCAGCCCATTCCAAGCGCCCGGCCTCGGAACGGGGCAAGCCGACCGCCACGAAGATTGCCGCCGAAAAGGCCGCGCTTGCCAAGGCGCAGGCGGCGCGTGCCGCGGAGATCGCTGCGGCAGCTTTCGCCAAACTTCACCCACCCCGCCCTCCCAAGCCGCCCTCCAAGGTCTTCATGCCCAAACCGGTGAAGAGCGCAAAGGCACCGGCCAAGAAGACGGCGAAGAAGGCCCCCGCCAAGAAGCAAGCGAAGAAGACCGCGAAGAAGCCTGCGCCCAAGAAGCCGGTCAAGAAGGCCGCCGCCAAGAAGCCCACGAAAAAGACGGCCGCCAAGAAGCCGGCGAAGAAAGCCGTCAAGAAGGCGGCGCCCAGGAAACCAGCTCCGAAGAAGGCGAAGAAGACCGTGACCCGGAAGGCCGCCGCCAAGAAGAAGCGCTAGCGGCGGGCGGCGACCATGCTCCGCCCACGGCATCTGATTCTCATGGCGGTCGCCGTCGTGGCGGCCTGGTTCGCGTTGCGGCGCATGTCGCCTGGCGCTTCGCCGACGCCGGCCGACCCGGCACAGGTCCGTCGCGAGGTCCTGGCCGTACTCGACCACGGCGCCCGGGCGTGGGACGCCGGCAACCTCGACGACTTCCTCTCCGACTATCTCCCCGATTCGGAGACGACGTTCATCACCAAGACGCGCGTGCTGCACGGCATCGATGCCATCCGCGGGGTGTATGCCGCTCGCTTTGTCCCGGGGGCGCAGCGCGACTCCCTTCACTTCCAGAACGTCGAGGTGGACGTCCTGGCCCCCGACGTGGTCAACACCATTGCCTGGTACGTGCTCACCCGCGGCGACTCGATCACGGCGCGCGGCCCGACGTCGCTCGTCATGCGCCGCGTGAACGGGCGATGGCGCATCGTGCACGACCATTCCAGTTGAGATGCCCCGAGCGGTCGCCATGCGCGCGCCCACGCGCGTGGATTTCGGCGGCGGGTGGACCGACGTGCCGCCCTACTCCGACATCGAAGGCGGTGTGGTCTGTGCGGGCGCGCTCGCCAGATATGCCACGGCGGAGCTGAGCGATGCCGTGGGGCCGGCGCCCCACGGAGCGGCCCCGGCACCCGAACCGGAAACACCCCTCATACGGGCGGCCCTCGCACGCACCGGGATCGACCACACGACGGTCCGGGTTCGACTGCGCAGCGATTTCCCGATCGGAGCGGGCCTCGGCGGATCGTCCGCCGCCAGCGCCGCACTGCTCGGGGCGCTCGACCGGTGGCGCGGCATCCCGATCGACCGCGTGGCGATCGCCGAACGCGGACGCCGGATCGAGGTCGAGGATCTCGGCGTTGCCGGCGGACGCCAGGACCACTACTGCGCGACGCACGGCGGACTGCTCGGCCTCAGCTTCGGCGCGACGGTGGGCGTGCGCCGCGTCCCGCTCCCGCCGCCGCTCCGCGCGTCGCTGGAACAGCGCTGCGTACTCGTATACACCGGAGAGTCGCGCATCTCCGGCGACACGATCACCGGTGTGCTGGAGGGCTACCGTCGCGGGGATCGTCGTGTAACGTTCGCTCTCGCACGGATGCGGGAGCTGGCGCAGCAGATGATCGCCGCGCTCGAACGCGCCGACGTGGATGACCTGGGCTCGCTGATCGCGGAACACTGGACACACCAACGCGCGCTGCATTCGGCGATCCCCACCCCGGCCATCGATGCCATCATCGAGCGGGCCGGGCGAGCCGGAGCACTCGGAGCCAAGGCGACCGGTGCCTCGGGAGGCGGGTGTGTCGTGGCGGTCGCGCGCCACGGCATGGAAGCGGAGGTGCGCCGGGCCGTCGGCGCGCTCGGAGAACTCGTTCCCTTCACTCTGGACGAAACGGGACTGACTGCATGCGACTGGAACGGGGAGACGCCGTAGGACTGGCCCGCGCGCTCATCGGCGTCGATTCACGCAATCCGTCGCTGGTGCCGGGAGCCCCCGGAGAACAGGAGGCCGCCCGCTTGCTGGCCGGGGTTCTCGAGGCCTGGGGATTCCGCGTCGACGTGCACGAGGCCGCACCACGACGCCCGAACGTCGTCGCACGCCTCGGCGCGGCCGGCGGCCGCACGCTCATGTTCAACGGCCATCTCGATGTCGTCGGCGTGGAGGGCATGAAGCACGCCCCGTTCGACGCCCTCGAACGAGACGGCCGCCTGTACGGACGCGGCTCGGCCGACATGAAGGCGGGCATCGCGACGATGTGCGCGGCCGCCGCACTGGCCGGCGACGGGCTCACGCACGGTGAGGTGATCGTCGCCGCCGTGGCCGACGAGGAGTACGCGAGTCGCGGTACGCGCGCACTGGTGGAGCGCGGCATCCGCGCCGACGCCGCCATCGTCACCGAACCCACCGGACTCGCCATCATGCCGGCGCATCGCGGGTTCGTCTGGGTGGAACTCGCCTTCCACGGCCGCGCCGCGCACGGCAGCCGGTACGACGTGGGCGTCGATGCCATCCGGCACGCCGGCCTGGTGTTGGCGGAACTCGACGCCCTCGACGCCGGCCCCCTCGCTCGCCGCACCCACCCCCTGCTCGGGCACGCGTCGCTGCACGCCGCGCTGATCAGCGGCGGTCAGGGCATGTCCACGTATCCCGACCGGTGCGAGTTGAAGATCGAGCGCCGCACGGTGCCGGGGGAGACGCCGTCCGGCGTGATGGCCGAGATCGAGACCGCATGCGCCCGGGTTCGCGAACGCCGGCCCGAATTGCGCGTGGACCTCGCGCTCCTGCTCGCGCAGAGCCCCAGCGACGTGGCCCCCGACGCACCGGTCGCCCGCGCCCTGCGCGACGCGTTGGACCACCAAGCCGTCCCGGTGCGCGTGGAAGGGATGAGCGCCTGGACGGACTGCGCGATTCTCAACGATGCGGGCATCCCCGCCATCTGCTTCGGCCCCGGCGACATTGCCCTGGCCCACGGGCCGGAGGAGTACGTGGAAATCGAACAGATCCAGCAAGCCACCGCGGTGCTCGAACGCATGGCCCGCGCCTGGTGCGGCGCGGACCCGGAGGGCGCATGGCGGAACTGACCCACGTCCAGTACGAGATGCTCGAACGCGCCGTGTTGAACGGCCAGCGCATCGTGGTGTACCGCCGGGGAACCGAGTATCTGGTGATTCCCGACCGGCTTGCCATGCACGGCCGCCGGGAAGCCATCGAAGCGCGCAACCCGACCACCGGAGACCGACTCACCTTGTACCTCGACGAAGTGGATGCCATCGAGGCCGTGCGTTGAGCGCGGCTGAGCCACTCCCCCTGGTCGCCGTCTATGCCGATGAGTCGTGCCTCGGCAACGGGCAGGAGGGCGACAATCCCGGGGCCGCCGGCGGCGTGATCGAATATCGCGGCGGCAGCGCGGGCCCCATCACGAGGCGCGATTTCTGGCTGGCCGAGCCGGCGACGACGAACAACCGCATGGCCCTGCGGAGTGTGATCGAGGCGTTCCGGATCCTGGCGCAGAAGGACGGCCGGTTCCGCGTCGTGTTCACCAGCGACTCCCAGTACCTGATCAAGGGCATGAGCGAATGGGTCCGTGGGTGGATGGCGCGCGGATGGCGGCGCAAGGGGGGCCCGATCGAGAACCTGTCGCTCTGGCGCGACGCCGTGGCGTGTGTGCGCCCCCACCAGGTGCAGTGGCAGTGGGTGCGGGGCCACGTCGGACACGTGCAGAACGAGTACGCCAACCACCTCGCCACCCGGGCGGCACGGGACCAGACCAGCTCCGGAGGAGCCGTGCCGTCGGGGTTCGACGCATGGTTGGCCACCGAACGGGCGGCGGGCCGCATGCATGCGGCCCCCGCAGCCTTTCCGGATCCGCATAGATTCAAGCCATCGCAGCCGCTTCCCGCGGCGGCTCAGGCGACGCTGCTCGACTAGGGGAGGACGGGATGGACGCAATCGACCGCATGTTCACGGTACTCGCGCAGACGGTGCGGGACACGCAGCCCCGCTATCTCAGCCAGCCGTTCGAGGTGGCCGAGCTGTACCAGACGCTGCTGCCCTACCGCCACTTTCGCCGCGAACTGGCCCTCGATACCAACGAGGACTACGAAATCACATTGATGCAGCTCCTTTCCGGAGCTCGCGGGTATCTCATCGTTGATGACCGGATGCGTGACGCTCTGGAGCGGGAACTCCAGTCGCCGAATCCGGATCCGGGGGCGTTCCGGCAATTCGCCGACGCCCAGGTGGCGCTCTCTCCCGCGGCGCTGCAGCGACGGACACAGACGCCCGAAGGGACCGTCGATTCGGCTGCGGTGAGCGGGTCGACGGTTCGGCTGGAGACCCCGGCCTCGCAGGCGGCGGCCGCGGCAGCCGCCGACGGGGCGCGTTGTCGGTACTGCACCAGCAAACTGCCGCAGGGGCGGAAGGTGGTGTTCTGTCCGAACTGTGGCCAGAACCTCACGGTGATGAACTGCAGCGCCTGCGGCGCGGAATTGGAGGTCGGATGGAAGTTCTGCGTAGCGTGCGGTCGCCCCACTCCTCAAGCGATATGATGCGGCGCGCGTGGCGGGCGGCAATCCTGCTTACCGCCGCCGGGGCGATGGCGGCATGCGCCTCGGGCCGCGGGCGTACCAGCGCTCCCGCGGTCACACCGGCCGCGGACAGTTGGCCCGTGGTCACGCGCGAACATGTGGACCTGTGGCTCCACGGATACGCCATGATCACCCGCGACGTGGCTCAGGTGCCGGTGTTCCGGCGGGGCTACCGCGACTCCATCGAAGCGGTTCGACATCGCGACAACGTGCTTACCGCCCTCGACGCCAACCACGCGAAGCTGGCCACGCTCATGGCCCAGAACCCGGAGATCAGCAACGGCCAGTTCGTGCCGCTGTACTTCACGTCGTGGGATCAGATGGTGAAGGCCGTCGATGACTTCGTGCATGCCGACGGATCGCGCCGCGACGTCACTCCGGCCGACCGCCGGTCGTTCGCCATCCTGGCCTCGATGTATCCCACCGTGCAGGACCGGGAGTGGCTCCGCCTGTTCACCGAATCGCTCGGCAACGAGTCCGATCACTTCTATCACCAGTACTGGACGGCCGAGCAGCAGAAGCACCACGGCATCGTCGTCGCCGTCGATTCCCTCTGGCGTTCGATCCGGCCGCGCTTCCAGTCCTTTCTCACCAACACCGGCCAGACCGACGGCCAGATGGTGCTCTCGCTCGTCCTCGGCGGGGAGGGGCGCACGATGAACGAGTCGCCCAAGCACAATATCGTCGTCGTGACGATGCCCGATTCCCTCGCGGGGGTGGCGGAGCCGGTCTACGTGTTCGCGCACGAAATCGTCCAGGTCATTTCGAACCAGGCCGTGAGTGCCAACACGACCGCCGAGCAGCAGCGGAACGGAACCGCCGCCGCCTTCTCGCCCACGGCGGCGGTCCGGGGCGGGGAGATGCTTCTGGAACGGGTGGCGCCTGAGCTCGCCGACGGATTCATGCGTTACTATCTGTCGCAGGCCGGCGTGGCGGCGCCCGCGGGCAACCCCGAAGCGGCGTTCGTCGGTGCGTTCCCGCTCCCGACGGCGATCATCGCCGACATGGACCGGCAGATCGGTAGCAAGCTCACGGGAACCTGACCCGCGCGGTTGCCCGTATATTGGAATCATGGCTGACGCCCCGGTTCCCGCCGTTCCCCAACCACCGCTCGATCGCGCCGCGCTCGAGCGAGTGATTGCGCGTGCCGCCGAGTTGCAGGCACGCACCTCGGACGCGGCCGAGACGATGACCGAGGACCAGATCATCGCCCTCGGCCGCGAGGTGGGCCTCTCCCCGGCCTATCTGCGCCAGGCGCTGGCCGAGGAGCGATCGCACCGCGGGCAGCCGACCGCCGCCCACGGCCTCCTGCGCGGACCGGCCCTGCTCACGGCCGAGCGCACGGTGCGCGGCACGGCGCCCGAGGTCTTCGCCGCACTCGATATCTGGATGCAGAAGGAGGAGTGGCTCCAGATCAAACGGCAGTTCCCGGATCGGATCGTCTGGGAGCCGCGCCGCGACTTCGAAGGAAATGTGCGGCGCCTGCTGAACGTCGGCGGACGCGGGTACACGCTGTCCAAGGCCACCGACGTCGGCGCCACGGTGGTGCCGGCCGACGAGGGCCGCGTGCTCGTACGGCTCGACGCCGACCTCTCGGGACACCGCAGGAGTTCGCTGGGCGGAATGGCCGCGGGCGCCGCGGGCGGGTTGGTCGGCAGCGGGGTGCTACTGGCCCTCAACTTCGCGCTCGTCGTCGCCGCGGCGCCGGTGGTCGCGCTCGGCGGCATGGGCTACGTCATCGCCCGCACTACCTACACACGCGCCGCCGCCCGCGTGCAGCTCACCCTCGAACAGATGCTCGACCGGCTGGAGCGGGGCGAACGCGCCGATAACCCGTCATTGCTGCGCATGCTGGCGCAGGCCGCCGGCACCGCGATCCCGCGCCGCTACTGACCGCCGACCAGGCTCGGCACGAGCCGCACCGGACGCCGGCTGGCGCGTGCCGCCAGCCACGCCAGCGCTCGATTGCTCATCACCCCCGCGATACTGAGCACGATCAGCGACTTCACCTCGGCACGTGAGATCTTCACCACCTGCCGCCGCGCCATGGCCGATGGCACCCGCGTGAGATCCCGCAGGGTGGCATACGCGAACAGCAGGGGCAGCACACAGAACAGGCGGATCGACACGGCCCGGCGCGGAATCAGGAGCAGATAGTCCTTGGCATGCTCCAGATCCTCCCACGCCAGCTTCACCAGCGACGCCATCGCGGCCTGCGTGTTGGCGGCCCGCTCTCCCGCCAGAATGGCCGCGTGGCTTCCCCCGTGCTCGACCAGCAGCTGTTCGGGGATGTAGATGGAATTCTCCTGCTCGGCATCGGTGGCCACATCCTTGAGGATGTTCACCGTCTGCAGCGCCTCCGCGAACGACCGGCTGCGCTCGCGCAGCACCGCGTACTGCCGCGGACCGATGCTCGGCGCATGCTCGTGCCACAAATCGGTCAGGAGGTACCCCACCGTGCCCGCCACGTAGTAGCAGTACTCGCGGTACTCGTCCAGCGTCTGGATGCGGATCCCGCCCGGGTACAGCAGCACGAACTTGCGCATGCCCACTGCCATCTCGGTCACCCAACGCCTGATGTGCTCCCGCGTGGCCGGCGGCAGCGCCCGGTACGCGACGAACACCAGATCGGTGTGGTGGATGAGCCGCAGGTGCGCCGGGTCTCCCGTCATCGCGGCCACCAACTCCGGGAACCGGTCGGCAGCGGCCGCATCGTCGAAGCAGGCCAACATTCGGTCGAAGAGTCCGGCCTTGTCGGGCGCCGGCATCGACGGCTCGTCCTCGATCGTATCGGCAACCCGGCAGAGGAGGTACGCGCAATTCACGGCGGCCCCGAGTTGCCCGGGCAGCACACGGATGCTGAGCGCGAACGTACGCGACACCGACGGCAGAATCTCCCGCGAAAAGCGGAGTGCCTGGTCGAGACGCGGATCGGCGGTAGCTTCGGGAGCGGAGGACGCCACGGTCAGCAGCGGGGTCGTCGTCGGTGGAGTCGGTGCATTAAACTTCGGCGTTGCCGGCTTGGCTGGAACTTACCCCGCCGGCCCCGTCGGCGCTCCCTGGCGCCACCACATTCACAGAGGAAACCGTTCGCGTGAGCCTCACCGCCCCCCCTGGATTCAGAGGAACGTTTCGCACCGACGATGCCGCGCGCGCGGTGTACGGTGAAGCGGCGGGGGTCGCCCGCTGCTGGCCGCGTGCCGTCGCGGTTCCGGTGGACACCCGAGACCTGCAGGCCCTGGTGGGATGGGCGCACCGCGAGAACGTGCCGCTCGTGCCGCGGGGATCGGGGAGCGGGATGGCCGGCGGCGCGGTCGGCGATGGCGTGGTGGTGGACCTCAGCAGGTTCCGGACCATTGGCGACGTGGACAGCACGACGCGGACCATCCGTGTGGGCGCGGGTGTGCTCCGCGGTGAAGTGGACCGCGCGGCCCGCGCGGTGGGTCTGCGCTTTCCGGTGGATCCCTCCAGCGGTGAGTTCTGCACCATCGGCGGGATGGCGGCCACCAATGCCGCCGGCGCGCACACCATGCGGCACGGCCCCATGCGCCCTTGGGTCCAGGCCCTGCACTGCGTCTTCGACGACAGCTCGACGGCCGAGATTCGCCGCGGCGTGACGCCGCCACGGGAAATCGCAGCGGTCGATCGCTTCATGCGCGACGCCCATGACGCAATCGTCCGTCGCGAACATGCCACCCCGTCGGTCCACCGCGGCGTCTACAAGGATTCGTCGGGCTACGCGACCTCGGCCTACGCGGCGGGCGGCGACCTGGTGGACCTTCTCGTGGGAAGCGAGGGCACGCTCGCTCTGTTCACCGACATCGAGCTCCGCCTCGAGCCGGTGCCGGCAGCGAGCGCCAGCCTGCTCGGCGAGTTTCGGTCGCTGGATGACGCTGTGCACGCGGCGGCCAGAGCCCGCACCCTGGGCGCCAGCGCCTGCGAGTTGCTCGACCGGACCTTCCTCGAAGTCGCCAGCCAGGGGAACGCGCCGCTGCCGGTGGGGCCCGGAACCGAGGCCGTGCTCCTCGTCAAGTTCGACGGCGAGTCGACCCGCGACGTGGGCGCCCGCGCCCGCTCCATCGAGCAGGCGTTCCGCCGCCTCGGCGCCTCGGGTGTTACCCTCGCCCTCGAACCGACTGCCGAGCGCGAACTCTGGGAGCTCCGGCACGCGGTGAGCCCCATCCTCTCGCGACTCGACCCGTCGCTCAAGTCGATGCAGTTCATCGAGGACGGCGCCGTCCCGCCGACCCACCTGGCCGACTACGTGCGGGGGGTTCGCGCCGTGCTCGACCGGCACAAGGTCCAGGGAGTGATCTTCGGCCACGCCGGCGACGCCCACATCCATGTGAATCCGCTCATCGACGTGAGCCGTGCCGACTGGCGCGCCAAGGTCGACGCCATTCTGGACGGCATCGTGGCGCTCACCGCATCGCTGGGCGGCACCCTCACCGGGGAGCACGGCGACGGCCGGCTGCGCACACCGCTGCTCGGCCGCGTATGGACCGACGCCGCGCGTGAGCGCTTCGCGCTCGTGAAACGCTGCTTCGACCCGGCCGGCATCCTGAATCCGGGTGTCAAGGTTCCGCTCCCCGGGCAACGCCCGCTGATCGACGTGAAGTACGACCCGGCGCTTCCGCCCCTGCCGGCCGACGCCGCACGTGCCCTCGAAATCGTGGAACGCGATCGGGCCTACGGCGAGTTCCGGCTCGGCTTGCTGGAGACGCCGGTGGAGTCTTGATTCCCAGCCGCCACCGGCCACCCGGGCACGATCACGACCGCGCGCCGACCTACCCTTCACCACCACCCCGATGCCTGAAATCTTCCGTGCTCCCCGCGTCACGCTTCTCGCCCGCCCGACCTTCGTCGAGCCCTCGCACCTGCCCGTCGAGTGGCAGGGAGAGAGCACCGACGGGGAGCGGCTGGCCGAGTTCGCCGGGCGTTTGTGCTATATGAGCCAGCACAATCCGGCCAAGCGGGCCACGCGGGAATACCTCGAGAACATCAAGAAGCAGGGGCACGGCAGCGTCCTCGAACACGCCAACTACTCGATCCTCCTGGAGGGGGTGAGTCGCTCGCTCACCCACGAACTGGTGCGCCATCGGGCCGGGTTCGCGTACTCCCAGCTCTCGCAGCGGTACGTGAACGAGTCGGACGCCGCCTTCGTCGTCCCGCCGGCAATCATCGGCGACGAGGCGCTGGAACTGGCCTGGCGCACCCAGGTCGAGGCGGCGCAGCGGACCTACGTCTCCCTGGTCGAGCAGCTGATGGAGCGCTACGGCTGGGTGACCGACAAGGTCCACCGTCGGAAGATGGCCCGTGAGGCCGCCCGGGCCGTGCTCCCCAACTCGACCGAGACCAAGATCGTCGTGACCGCGAACGTGCGCGCCTGGCGGACGATGCTCGAACTGCGAAGCAGCGAAGGAGCGGAGATGGAGATCCGGCGCGCGGCCATCGCCATCCTCCGGCTCCTGCAGGCCGAGGCGGCCGGCTTCTTCTCGGACTTCGAGACGTACATGGCCGACGACCGGCACGAGGCGGCGCGCATCTCGTATCACAAGGTGTAGGGGCCCGCGGCTCGCTCCTTTTTTCCCGTTGCGCGACGAATTCAACGCGCATATCTTGGCGCGTCCTTTCGAGATCGGATGACGCGCATCGGTTTCGCGTACAATCAGAAGCCCGGGTCGGATCCCGCGACGGACGCGGTCGACGCCGACGACGAGCCGCCCAGTACGCGCCGGGACGAGAGTTCCCGGAACTTTAATTCTGTCCCGCCCGCTCCCTTCGCCGCGAACGGCGGTGGCACGGGTTTGGTCGCGCCGCCTCGTGCCGCGCCCGACGCGCCGGCGGCCGATGTGTACGCCGAGTGGGATACCGCCGAGACCATCGACGCCGTAGCCAACGCCCTCTCGGCATACGGCACCGTGATCCGGCTCGAGGCGACTCCCGACTTTCCCGAGCGCCTTCGCGACTCGGACGTCGACATCGTCTTCAACATCGCCGAGGGGCTCCACGGCCCGAACCGCGAAGCCCACGTGCCCGCCATCTGCGAGTTCTACGGCGTGCCCTACTCGGGCAGCGACCCGTTCACGCTCTCGCTCTGCCTGCACAAGGCCCGCACAAAGCAGATGCTCGCCGCCAACGAGGTTCCCACCGCGGGCTTCGTGCTCGTGGAGACCGTGGACCAGCTGGCCGCGCTCGCCGCGGGCCGATCCGTGCCGGCCGCGCGCTATCCGCTCTTCCTCAAGCCGGTGCAGGAGGGATCCTCCAAGGGGATCACCGAGCAGAACTTCGTGCGTGACGGCGGCGAGCTGATGGCCCGCGGCCGCGAGTTGCTGCGATCGTATGACCAGCCGGTGCTCGTGGAGGAGTACCTGCCTGGCGCTGAATTCACCTGCGGCGTGCTGGGAAACGGCGATCGCGCACGGGTGCTGCCGCTGGTGGGAATGCGCTTCGACACGCTTCCCGGCGGGGCGCTGCCGATCTACGGGTTCGAGGCCAAGTGGGTGTGGGACACACCCGAGCGCCCGCTGGACATCTTCGAGTGCCCGGCGCGCATTCCCGACGATCTTCGCGCCGCTATTGAGGCCGTGACGTTGCGTGCCTACCATGTGCTGGGCTGCCGCGACTGGTCCCGCATCGACGTCCGGCTCGACGCCACCGGCGCCCCGAACGTCATCGAGATCAACCCGCTGCCCGGCATTCTTCCCGACCCCGAGGAGAATTCCTGCCTGCCCAAGGCGGCGCGAGCCGCGGGGCTGTCGTACGACGAACTGATCCAGGCCTGCCTCGTCCACGCCGCCGAGCGGCAGGGCG
The DNA here is from genome assembly GCA_963822945.1 of uncultured Gemmatimonadaceae bacterium. Lineage (GTDB taxonomy): Bacteria > Gemmatimonadota > Gemmatimonadetes > Gemmatimonadales > Gemmatimonadaceae > JAGWRI01. The sequence continues at coordinate 547,552 of CAWGJO010000020.1, forward strand.
TCACCCTCCAGCGCCGGAGCGCGCCGTGAAGATCGCCATCGTGTTCGACGGAGCGTCGGCGATTGCCGCGTTCCCCGATCTGCTGATCCTCGACACCGTCGAGGCCATCGAACGCGCGATGGTGACCGAGGGGAACGCGGTCACCCGGATCCCGGTGCATCCCGACGGCCGGTGGATCGAACGCCTGCGGAAGGGCGGGTTCGACCTCGTCTTCAACATGTGCGAGGGAGTCAACGGCGTCGCGGCCCTCGAGCCGTCGGTCATCGCCGTCCTGGAATTGCTCGCCCTGCCGTACACCGGCAGTTCCAGCTTCACCACCGCCCTCTGTCTGCGGAAGCACGTGGTGAATGGTCTGCTGGCCGGCGCCGGACTGCCGGTGCCGGAGTTCACCACCGTGCGGCCGGGCGACCCGGTGAAGCCCATCGGGTTTCCGGCCATCTGCAAGCCGGCGGCCGAGGATGCGTCCATCGGCATCGAACAGAAGTCGGTGGTGCGCACGCGGCGGGCGCTCGACGAGCGCGTCGAGGCAATGCTCGGGCGCTGGAATCAGATCCTGGTGCAGCGGTACGTCGAGGGGCGCGAGGTGAATGTCGGTGTGCTCGGCGACCAGGTGCTGCCGGTGGCCGAGATCGATTTCAGCGGGATGCCCAAGGGCAAGTGGCGGATCGTGAGCTATCGGTCCAAGTGGGAAGCCGGCAGCGACGAGGACGCCGGTACGGCGCCCCGCTGCCCGGCCGACCTGCCGCCCGAACTCGAGGCCGAGGTGCGCCGGGTGGCGCGCGATGCGTGGCGTGTGGTGGGCGGCCAGGGTTACGGCCGCGTGGACATGCGGATCGACGCCAAGGGGCAGCCGTGGATCCTGGAAGTGAATCCGAATCCGGACATCGCTCCCGACGCCGGTCTGGCCCGCATGGCCGGCGCGGCCGGCATGAGCTATGGCCGTCTCATCCGGACCGTCTGTCAGCTGGGGGCGCGCCGCCGCATCGAGGTTGGCGACGCCGAACGGCTGTGGGCACTGGCGTTCGAGCTCTCCGGCGGGACCAGCGCCGCGCTCCAGTCGGACCTGCTCGACAGCGCCCGGCAGGCCTCCTGATGCCCACGCTCGGAGCGCTCGATGCCTCCCACCGACCGCACCTGGACGCCCTGCTGCGGGCGACCGGCGCGTTCCGGACCGACGAAGTCGACGTCGCGTTGGAGTTGTTCGACGAAACGTACGGCGCCCTTTCCGACCCGAGTGCGCCGGCCGACTACGAATTCGTGGCCGCGTTCGACGATGCGGGGTCTCTCGCCGGATACTGCTGTTACGGCGCAACGCCGGGCACCGAGGGGACGTACGACCTCTACTGGATCGCCGTCGATCCGGCCCAGCAGGGTTGCGGCGTGGGCTCCGCGTTGTTGGCGGAGGTGGAACGGCGGCTGGGGCAACGCCAGGCGCGCATGCTGGTGGTGGAAACGTCCGGACGAGATGAATACAAGGCGACACGGCAGTTCTACGGAGCGCGTGGATACGACGTCACCGCGCGGCTCCGCGATTTCTACGCCCCCGCCGACGATCGGGTGGTGTACACGAGGTACCTCGGCAGTTTTCATCCACCCGCGGTTCGCGGAGCCTGACCGCCATGAGTGACTGGCAGCAAATTCTTCACACCGGCATCGACACACTCGACAAGCTGGCCGAGAAGTTCGGCCCCGAGGTGATCGACGTCGACGCCCTGCAGCCGGCGTTCGACAACTTCCAGATGCGGATCACGCCCAATGTGCTCGCCCAGTTGCGGGAGGTGGGAGATCCGATCTGGAACCAGTACGTCCCGACGGTGCAGGAACTGAACGTCGTGGACGGGGTCATCGATTCACTCGACGAGGACGGCGACTCGCCGGTGCCGAACATCACGCACCGCTATCCCGATCGCGTGCTCTTCCTGGTGAGTCCGGTGTGCGCGTCGTACTGCCGGTTCTGCACCCGGCGTCGCAAGGTGGGCGACCCCGAGAAGATTCCGCTCAACCAGTACGAGTCGGCGTTCGAGTACATCCGGAGCCATCCGGAGATCCGCGACGTCATCATGAGCGGCGGCGATCCGATGATGCTCTCCGACCGGCGGCTGGAGTACCTCTTCCAGCGGCTCCGGGAGATTCCCCACGTCGAGATCATTCGCATCGGCAGCCGGATCACGGCGCACCTGCCGGAGCGGATCACGCCCGAATTCTGCGAGATGGTCAAGAAGTACCACCCCGTGTACATGAACACGCACTTCAACCACCCCAGCGAGTTGACGCCGGCCACGGTGGCGGCGCTCGGCCGGCTGGCGGAGGCCGGTGTGCCGCTGGGATGCCAGACCGTGCTGTTGCGCGGCGTGAACGACAATCCGGAAACGATGAAGGAGCTGATGCAGAAGCTCCTCAAGGCGCGCGTCCGTCCGTACTACCTCTACATGGCCGACCAGGTAGCCGGGGGCGAGCACTTCCGGACGATGGTCGAGACCGGGCTCGAGATCGTGAAGGCGTTGCGCGGCTGGACCTCGGGGCTCGCCGTCCCGCACTTCTGCATCGACGCGCCGGGAGGCGGCGGCAAGGTGCCCCTGCTGCCGGAGTACGTGGAGAAGATCACGGACGACGAGGTCATCTTCCGGAACTACGAGGGCAAGCGGTTCACGTACAAGCAGCCGCGGCTCCCGATCGCTGCCTCCGCGTGCGGCACGGCCGCCGACGGGGAGTCCGTGGTGTTGCCCATGCGGGCCGTCAAACCGCGCAAGAAGTCGGTGCGGACCCGCGGGCGGAAGACCGGCTGAGGGATGGCGGCAAACGGGGCGGCGCCGGTGGCGCCGCCCCGTTTGCCATCGGACTCACCGCGACGTCAGGACGATCACTCCGCCGGGATTGCCGGACCCGAATCGCTGCATCGCCTGCTCCGGAGTCAGGTACCGGATCTCCTTGACCGTGGCCACCGGAATGGTCCGCAGGTCCGAGATTCCGCCCAGCCGATTGCTGTCCATGTACACGTGGACGGTGTAGTCCTGAGGCGAACTGATGGACGACGACGCATTGGCCAGGTGCGGACGGAGCATCTCCGGACGCAGGTGCTGGATGGCATCGTAGACGTTCGGGGAGTTCTCGTTCGCCAACTCGGCCGCGGTGATCACGTTGGGGTTCCGATACGTCGACGCACCCCCGGTGCCCACCCCGCCGCTGGCGCAACCCGCGAGCAGAAGTCCGGCGAGCAACGTCCTGACCGACGACATTCTCATGGTACGACCTCCGTGTGTGCCGCCCTGCGGCATCAGTGGGCCAGCGCTTCTTCGTGTTCCTTGGCCGACTCGCTGATCACGCGTTGCGACGCGTCGGACGGCATCTCTTCGTAGCCGCGGAACCGGCGGGTGAACGTTGCCCGCCCCTGCGTCATCGACTGCAGGGAACTCGCGTACATGTACAACTCGGCCTGGGGAATCACGGCCCGCACCCGGGTCCCCTCCGTCGTCGTCTCGGTGCCCAGGATGTGCCCGCGCCGTGACGACAGGTCGCCCAGCACATCGCCCATGTACTCGTCCGGTGTCAGGATCTCCAGCTCGTCGAGCGGTTCCAGCAACACCGGCTTGCACTTGGGCGCCACGACCTTGAAGCCCAGAATTCCCGCCATCTTGAACGACATTTCATTGGAGTCGACGGTGTGGAACGAACCGTCGTACAGTTCCACCTTGAAGTCGACCAGCGGATAGCCGGCGAGCACCCCGCGCACTGCGGCCTCCTGAATCCCCTTGTCCACGGCGGGGATGAATTTGCTGGGTATCGCGCCGCCCACGATCTTGTCCACGAACTCGTACCCGGCACCGCGCGGGAGCGGTGAGAATCGCACCCAGCAATCGCCGAACTGGCCGCGGCCGCCACTCTGCTTCTTGTGCCGGCCCTGCCCGTCGGCGGTGCCGCGGATGGTCTCGCGGTACGCGATGCTCGGCTTGGTCAGTTCGGCCTCGACGCCGTACTTCCGCTTGAGCTTGCCCATCGTCACTTCGAGGTGCCGTTCGCCCATGCCCGAGACCAGCGTCTCGTGAGTCTCGGCGTTGTAGTGCATCTCGAACGTCGGGTCCTCGTCGTGCAGCCGGTGGAGCCCCGCCTGGAGTTTCTCCTCGTCGCCGCGGGCGGCGGCGTGCACGGCCATCTGCATGACCCCTTCGGGGAACTCGATCTGGGGCAGCCGGACCGGATGCTGGCGCGTGGACAGGGTGTCGTTGGTATGGGTGTTCCGCAGCTTGGCCACGCACCCGATGTCGCCGGCGTAGAGCGCCGGCACTTCGGTTCGATCCTTCCCCTGCACGATGGACAGGTGGCCCAGCTTCTCGCCGCCGTCCCGGGTGGCGTTGAACACTTCGGCGCCCGATTCCACCTTGCCCGAGAAGATGCGGAAGAAGCTCACCTCGCCCACATGCGGTTCCGACATCGTCTTGAAGACGAGCGCCGCGAAGGGCGCGTCGTCGTTGGCGTGGATTTCCACGGTGTGGTCGCCTTCGGCGCCCTTGAACGCATGGAGTTCCTCCATTTCCCAGGCGCTGGGCATCACTTCCACCACCGTGCTGAGCACCGCCTGCGTCCCGTAGTTCAGTTCGCTGGACATGCAGAACAACGGGAACAGCTCCATGCGCTTCATCGCCTCCTTCATGGCCTGCAGGGCATCGGCCCGGCTGATCTCGCCGCCCTCCAGGTAGCGCTCCAGCAGCGAGTCGTCCGTGGCGGCGATGGTCTCGATGAGCTGCTCGTAGTACTTGTCGAATACGGGCTGCAGCTCCGCCGGGATGTCCACCTCGTCGTACTCCCCTCCCTTGGCCCCCTGCTTGTACAGGTGAGCCTTCTTGGAGAAGAGGTTGATGATGCCGTGAAACTCGGGGCCCTCGCCGATCGGCACCTCCACGGGGATCACCTTGTTCGTCAGCTGGTCGCGGATCTGGGACACCACGGTGTCGAAGCTGGCATGCTCCTTGTCCATCATCGTCGCCACGAACAGCACCGGATCGCGGCGCCGGACCGCTTCCCGGAACATGCGTTCGGTACCCACCTCGATGCCGGCGGTCGCGCTGATCACGCACAGGGCTCCGTCGGCGGCGGCCAGGCCGGCAACCGCGTCCCCCTGGAAGTCCAGGAATCCCGGTGTATCGATGAGGTTGATCTTGACGCCCTTCCACTCGGCGTACGCGCATCCGAGGTTGATCGAATAGCCGCGCTCGATCTCCTCGGGCCCGGTGTCGGTGAGTGCCGTTCCGTCCTTGACCGACCCGTGCCGCTTGCTGGACCCGGACACGAAGGCGAGCGCATCGACCAGGCTGGTCTTGCCGCTCGCCCCGTGTCCCACGACCGCGACATTGCGGATCTCCGACCCTCGATATTCTGGCATCTGCCGCTCCTCGTCAGATCAGGTGAGTGTGCCGATGCGCGGCGCGACCGACAGCCAGCTCCGGAGGGTTTCTTCCTCGACGTCGCCGACGCTGCCGGGCAGGTCCACGGCGATCGCGCGAGCCGACTGCCGCACCTCACTGACGCAGATGAAGACCACGGCGCTGTTGCCGCCGGCCTCACCTTTCACGTACGTCGCGGTCCACATGCGGCCGAGCGCGTCGGTGAAGACGCGCTCGCCGCCTGAGGGGCGGCGAGGGGTGGTGCGGATGGACTGCCTTGGCACGATAGGGATCCTCGATTGCAGAAGCGTGGCCACATGATCGGGGGTTCGTCAAGGTCCCACGCGCCGGCCACGGAAAAACAAAACCGGGGGGCGCTCCTGCGCCCCCCGGCCGGTGCCGCTCGCCCATCGCGATGCCGCCCTATTCTCCGTCGTAGTCGAAGGCCAGACTGTCCGCCTCCCGCCAGCGCTCCAGCACGGATTCCAGCGGCTTCAGCACGGGCGCGGTGAGGCCCACCACCGGACCGAGCGATACCGTGATCGCCCGCCGGGCGCCTTCAGGCCAATCCGGCATCGACAACCCGGCCACGAGCCGGCCGATTACCTGGCCGCATTCGCGCAGCAGTTGCGTGGCGGTGGCACGCAGAATCTCGAGCGGAATCTCCAGGTCCCGGGTCACCAACTGCCCGGTGTTGTCGCGCCACGCCGCGTCGCCCACCGCCCCGCGTTCGGGCCACACACCGACGTGGCGAATGGACTCCAGAGTCCCCTCACCGTCCCCGGCCCCGGTTCGGTGGCATTCCACCGCCGCAGCCAGTGCCAACGCAACGGACTCTGGGGTCAGGTCGCCATACAGAGTGACGACATCTCTCGATGGCCGCTCGGCATCGAGCGGCGCCGGAACCGAGTTCACGTGCGCGAGCACTGGCGACTGGTCGGGATTATCCTCGAGCATCACGAGGACATCCATGTCGTCCCTCCTGTTGAAGAACTGCCAAACCATCGCCACGCCCCCTCAACGAGTATCTGCCACGGAGAGTTTCAGCCGCGAATTCGATCGAGCACCGATCGCCACGTAGAAACCCGTATGTCACGACTTCGTTCCGCAAAAAACACGCCGTGACGCACCCCTATGCCCACTCAACTCATCGAGGCGCAATCGGGTCACGTGAAAGAACAGAGGGCCCCGCGATGCGCGGGGCCCTCGTGTGATCGGAATCACCAACGTACTACCGCGTCCCGTCACGAATGATGGTTCCCAGGGCGTAGCACCCCTCGTCGACGCCGGGCGTGCAGTCGTCGACCAGGCCGGTATACACGTTGTACCCGGTAAAGTGCTCGATCCGGCGCCACACGGCGCCCGTCCTCACGTTGACGTGCGTGGCCAGCGTGGCGTCCCGGGCCGACTCGTCGACCAGCGGACCGCCCGGTGTCTCCGAGAACAGGATCGAGAACCGTCGCAGATCACCGTGTCCGCCGATTGCTGCCAACCGGAACGTGTGGATCGTGACCCAGCGTGACGGGTCGTTCGAGGGCACGAAGCGCAGCCGGGGGGAGAAGTCGACATAGTCACGGCCGCCTATCGTCGTCACGGACGCGGTGACCTTGACCCGATATGTTGCCGGATCGCACGGCTGGTCCCACGTCCCGGGACCGTAGGACGACGTCGCGGGGTCGCACACCGCGTGGGGCGGCACGACCAGACGATACCCGCCGATGTGGTACACCCCTCCGCGCGGGGAGAGGTGGAGCGTGGAGCCCCCCGGCCCGTGGTCCGGCCCGATCCGCGACTGCGCGACCGCCGGGCTCGTCGGTGAGGTGATGGACGCAGTGGGCGCGACCTGGTCGGCGCAGCTCGCCGCAACGGCCAGAGCCGAGACGGTGAGTAATGAAGTCAGCCGGCGCATGAGTTCCTACCTGGCGATGAATGGGGGCGGCCCCGCTCCTCAGTCTCCCTGCGGCGGGCGACACTTGATCATCACACGGAATACATGTGAGAGCCGGGCGCCTGACGAATACGCACCGCCGGGAGCCGGGTGTCCGTGACCATCGTCACGCGGTCGACTTCAACTCACGGAATTGGCGGACCAGCGCCGTGAACCCCAGGGCCTCGACGCGTTCGGCGTATCGGTCCACGGCGGCCAGCGCCAGGTCGCGATCGATCGCGAACAGCGCCGGCGCGCATGCCGCGGTCAACCAGGCGGCGCTGAACACGTCGGCCGGATCGGCCAACGCCCGGCCCGCTTCGAACTGTGCCACGGCCTCGGCGTTCCGCCCTTCAGCGGCGGCGAGCAGCACCCGCAAGGCCTCCACGAGTTCGCGCCCCTGGAACCACTCGCTCCGCATGGTCATTCGGCTCTCGGCTTCCGCGAGCGGGCGCCGCGCCTCGTCCAGCCGACCCAGCGCCAACAGGCACAGCCCCTCGCCCGCCCGGGCGCCGATTTCGACGTCCGACTGCCCGATCCGCTGAGCCAGGGCTTTGGTGGATTCGTACAACTCCAGGGCCCGGTGGTGCTCGCCGCGCTCGCGCTCCGTGTGCGCCATGTTGAACAGCGAGTAGAGCTGATACTCGGAATTCTTGAGCGAGGCCGAGAGCCCCATCGCCTCGCCGAACAGCTCGCTGGCGCGGGTGTAGTCCCCGAGTTTCTGGAAGATCAGCCCCAAGTTGAGCGCGGCCGCCGCCCAGAGGTCGGCCATGGCGGAGGCCCGCGCGAGAGCGATCGCCGTCGCCAGCGACTCCCGCGCCTCCGCGATCTGACTGTCCACCTGCAGCACGATGCCGAGATTGTTGTAGCAGCGAACCTGGCCGCGAATGTCTCCCGCCTGCCGGGCCAGGTCGAGCGCGCGTTCGTAGCATTCGCGCGCCCGCTTGGGCGACTCCGACGAGATGGTGGTCCCGAATCGCGTCAGCGCTTCGGCCAGCAGCAGTGGGTCGCCGATTCGCTCCGCCATCTCGACGCACTCTGCGGCGATCCGCGCCGACTCCCGCGTCTCGCCCAGCCGGCCGTAGACCTGCGACAGCAGGGTGAGGATCGCCACCCGCTCCTCATCGAAGCCGAGCCGCGATGCTTCGGCGTCCAACGCCTGGAGCGCGTCGAGCGACCGGCGGGCCGGCTGCCCGAGTTCCTTCCGCGCCCATTCCCGCATGCGCCGCAGCGTCAGCGTCCGGCGCTCGTCGCCCTGCCCCTCGAACCAGTCGAGCGCCAGGTCGCACAGCTCTTCCTCCTCGTCGTACCGCCCCAGCGCATCGGCGATCTGGGCCAACCGCACACGGACTTCGGCCAACTCGTCCGGAGACGTCGCGTTGCGCGCCGCTACCTGGAGCAGGTTCTTGGCCGTGGTGACCGCGTACAGGGCCTCGGCGTCGGCACCCGCCCGCAGGGCCATGCGATAGGCCGAACTCGCCGCTTCCGCGGCGTCGTAGTGGAGGGTGATCTCGATCGCCGTGCCCTCACCCCGGGCCTCCATGGCCCGTGCCACCCGCTCGTGCTGGAGGTGCAGCTGCTCGACCGGCAGCGCGCGCACCAGCGCGTCGGCAATCGTCTCGTGCGCGAACAGGAAGGCCTTCCGGCGCCGTTCGTAGGTGTACTGCAGCACGCCCGTGGCCATGGCTTCGTCGATGGCCGCCTCCACCGCGCGGGCGTTGCCCGCCCCCGCGGCTTCCAGCAGTGGCGCCTCGAACTCCCGGCCCACCACCGCCGCCGTGGTCAGCACGGCCCGCGTGCTCGCCGAGAACCGGTCCAGCCGCCGCGCCACGATCCCGTCCATTCCCGACGGGAGCTGCATCTCCGACACCGGCTTCCACTGCCAGCGCGTGCCGTCGTGCCAGAGCATCCCTTCGTCGGCCAGGCACCGGAGCAGTTGCGTCAGCAGGAACGGGTTGCCCTCGGTCTGGCGGTATACGAAGGCCAGGAACTCGCGGGCGACCTCCTGGTGGTCGAGCGCCGCCTCCAGCCACCGCTTCACTTCGTCACGCGTGAGCCGCGAGAGCTGGATCTCCTGGTATCCGGTGTGGGCGCGGAGCGCCGCCCGCCGCTCGGCGGCCACCGTGTACTCCGCCCCCGTGCGCATGGTCACGCAGATCATGATCTGCTCGTCGGTGAGCTGCTCCACGAGGTGGTCGAGCGCGTCCCACGACGCTTCGTCCGCCCACTGCATCTCGTCGAGCACCACCACCACCGGCCACTTCGAGGCCGCCGCGCGCAGATACGCCGAGATCTCCTGCATGAGGCGGAACTTCGATCCCGGCTGCGCCGCCGCATCCCGTTCCATCGTTGGTACGAGCTTGGGAAGCTCGTGCCACGATTGGTCGGCGGGCGGCGCGATGCGACGCATGGCCTGGAACACGCCGGCCCACGGACCGTACGGCTGCCGGACACCCACGGGCCGTCCGCGCCCGTAGAGCATCGAACCGCCCAGCAGCCGCACCTCGGGCTCGAGTTGCCGCGCCAGGGTCACCGTCCCGCTCCCCGCTTCTCCGACGATGGAGATGACGCGCGGATTGCCGGCCGCCGCTTCGTCGAGCAGCCGGAACAGCAGGCGCCGTTCCGTCAGCCGTCCCGCGAATCGACCGACGTCGGGAATGACCGCCGACGGGCCGGCGGCCACCGCCGTCGGCGCCACGAACACGCCGTCTCCCCCGCGCTCGGCAACCGATCCCCTGGCGCGACGCGCCGTCTGCACGAGGAGTTCCGGATCCAGACCATGATCGGGCGCCGCGGCAACGCCGGCCGAAATCGTCACCCGCGGCATCGATCCCGTTGGCCTCGTCGGCGTGGGCGGCATGAAGTCGTGTCCGCGCACGGCGGCACCAATTCGGCTCGCGACCTGCCGCGCGTCCTTCACACCCGCGCCGAGCAGCATCACGACGACTTCTCCCTCGGACACCCGCTCGACATAGTCGCCCGTGCGCAGGATGCGCTGCAGCATCACGGCGATTTGTTCGCACACTTCGTCCGGTCCCGAGGGCCCGAGCGCCGACCGGAGTGCCTGGAGTCGATCAAGTTCGATCGAGACCACCGACACGGGGCGCTTCGTCGCGCTCGCTTCTGCCAACGTACCTGAAACGACGTTCAGGAGGTCTCGCATGCGGGTGTGTGACGGGGATTACAATCAGCCCGGGCAGAGGTATGGTATTGGGCACCCGGACGGACGTGCAGAACCGTACGCATTCATACCACGATCCCGCAAGCGCTTAGGTCACACTTGGCCCCAGAAATTTTAACGTAGCGGTACTCCGCCCCGTCATACGAGCACATCTGCCAGAACCTGGAGAGTCCAGCATGCGGTACCGCCCTTCGTCGCGCTGGGTGCTGTGGCCCGCGGTCGGTGCCCTCGTGGCCTGTGCCAGCGGGTCGTCCGGATCGGTCACGGCGCAGTCCCCGAGTGTCGCGGCGCTGCCGCAAGCTGACGCGCCGAGGGAACAGTTACCCGACCAGCAAGTGTTGCAGGTGCTCAACCGGTTGGCCTACGGGCCGCGCCCGGGCGACGTGGCGCGCGTGCGGGCCATGGGGGTGGACCACTGGATCGCGCTGCAACTGACGCCCCAGCGGATCAGCGATCGAGAGGCCGATGCAGCGATCGCCCGCTATCATCTGCTCGAGCTCCCCACCAGCCAGATCGTGGCCGCGTACCGCGAGGCGGTCCAGGCGCGCCGGCGGATGCAGTTGGCGTTGAAGGACGACGACGGTCGGTCGGAGCAGGCCGCGCGCCAGGCCTATCTCCGCGCGAACCCCCAGCTTCGCGAACTCCAGCAGCAGGTTCAGGGCCCGGTCAACGAGCTGCTGTCGGCGAAGCTCGCCCGTGCGGTGCTCAGCGAGCGCCAGCTCAATGAAGTGATGGTGAATTTCTGGGAGAATCACTTCAGCGTGTACGTCGGCAAGGGACAGACTCGCAACTTCCTCACGGCATACGATCGCGATGTGATCCGCCCGCACGCGCTCGGCCGGTTTCGCGATCTCCTCGGCGCGGTGGCACACAGCCCCGCCATGCTCTTCTACCTGGACAACTGGGAGAGCCAGGCCGACAGCACGCACTCGGTACTCACCGCCAACGGACGCATCGTCTCGCCGGAGCAGCGTCGCCGCGTGCTGGGTATGCTCGGGCGCGCCCGGACGAACCAGCTCCCACGGCGGCTGCGCAACCTGACGCCAGCCGAGCGCCAGCAGGCGCTCCGCCGAGCGGGGAAGCGCGGCATCAACGAGAACTATGCCCGAGAGTTGATGGAACTTCACACCCTGGGAGTGGACGGCGGCTACACGCAGCAGGACGTGATCGAGGTGGCCCGCTGTCTCACCGGATGGACCATCGACATGCGAACGGGCGCCTTCGTCTTCCGCCCGCAGATGCACGATGCCGACGCCAAGCTGGTGCTGGGGCACCGGATTCCGGCCGGCGGCGGGGAGGAAGACGGTGAGAAGGTGCTCGACATCCTCGCCCGGAGCCCGGCCACCGCGCACTTCATCGCCCGCAAGCTCGTCGTGCATTTCGTGAGCGACAGCGCGCCGCCGGCGCTCGTCGAGCGCGCGGCCCAGACCTTCCTCCGCACCGACGGGGACATTCGCGAGGTGGTGCGCACGATCGTCACCTCCCCGGAGTTCTTCAGCAACGCGGCGTATCGCGCCAAGGTGAAGACGCCCTTCGAAGTCGTGGCCAGCGGCCTGCGCGCCCTCGGCGCCGAACCCGACACGACACCGCGCCTGGCCGGCCTCGTCGCGCTGCTCGGCCAGCCCGAGTTCGGACGCCAGACGCCCGATGGATGGCCCGACCGCGCCGACGCCTGGATGAACACCGGCGCCATTCTCAACCGCATCAACTTCGGCCTGCTGCTCGCCAGCGGCCGGATTCCCGGCGCCGCGTTCGCCAACTGGCCGTATGCGGATTCGCTGCGGCACGCACCCCACGCGCAACAGGTGGACGGCGTGATCAACGCCATACTCGGGGGCCAGGTCTCGCAGGTCACACGAGACGTGCTCCTCACCGGTGAGAATCCCTTCCTCAAGAAAGCGCAAAGCGATTCGCTGGCTAACGCAGCCGACGCCATGGCGTCGAACGGAATGGACGGCGGCGCATTCTCGGGGGCGGCACGCGGCCAACGGAGGGCCCGGGGAGCCGGCGTGCTCACCCGTCCGGTGAACCTCACCGGGCTGCGGCTGGTGGTAGGGCTCGCATTGGGCGCGCCCGAATTTCAACGCAAGTAGCGGGCGGGGGAGAACATGAAACGCCGAGTGTTCGTGAAGTCGGGCGCGCTGGCGCTCGTCACCATGGGATTGTCCCCGAGCTTCCTGCGTCGCACCGTGTTCGCCGCAGAACTGCCCAGGGCGCGGAAGGGCAAGACGCTCATCTGCATCTTCCAGCGCGGTGCCGCCGACGCGCTCAACGTGGTCGTGCCGCACGGCGAGCCCGCCTACTACCGCATGCGCCCCACGATCGCCATTCCGCAACCGACGCGAAGCGCGACCGGTGCCGCCATCGACCTCGATGGGTTCTTCGGACTCCACCCAGCGCTCGCCCCGTTCGAACCGCTCTGGGACCGTGGACTGCTCACCGCCGTGCACGCCGTGGGCAGTCCGAGCAATACGCGATCGCACTTCGACGCGCAGGACTACATGGAGAGCGGCACCCCGGACAACAAGAGCACCCCCGACGGTTGGCTGAACCGCTATCTCGCCGCGCAGGGCACCTGCGCCGAGTGTGCGGTGACACCGCCTCCACCGTTCCGCGCCGTGTCGATGACGCCGCAGACTCCGCGGATTCTGGAGGGAAGATCCCCCGTGATCGCCATGAACAGCCTCGATCAGTTCACGATTCGCACCGGCGGAACCGCCGCCGCGGAACTCGAGGCCCTGTACATGACCGGATCGGCCGATGTGGTGCACGCCGCCGGCGGCGACATGTTCGAAGCGATGAAGGTGCTGCGGGCCGCCGATCCGGAGCAGTACCGGCCGCGCAACGGCGCGCTGTACCCGAATTCGCCCTTCGGGCAGCACATGAAGCAGATCGCACAGCTCATCAAGTCGGACGTCGGACTCGAGATCGCGTTTGCCGACGTCGGCGGCTGGGACACGCACGTCAACCAGGGCGGCTCCACCGGCCAGCTGGCGGCTCGCCTCGACGATTTCTCGCATTCCATCGCGGCGCTCGTAACCGACCTCGGCGATCGAATGGCCGACGTCGCGATTCTCACGATGTCGGAGTTCGGCCGGACCGCGCGGCAGAACGGAAATGGCGGCACCGACCACGGACACGCGAGCGCCATGTTCGTGATCGGCGGCGACGTCCAGGGCCGCAAGGTGCACGGCCGGTGGCCCGGCCTGGAGCCCGAGCAGTTGAACGAAGACCGGGACCTGGCATTAACCACCGATTTCCGCAGCGTATTCTCCGAAGTCGTCGGGAAGCACCTTGGCGCGACAGCGTTCGAACGGATCTTTCCAGGATTTGCGGTGGATAAGAGCAGGTGGGTAGGCGTGCTGTGAACGAGGGGGGCGCGCAAGCGTCTGAGAGTGACACGGCAGCCAACCCGAACGGCCCCGGCGGAAGAATCGCCGGGGCCGTTCGAATAACGTCGGCAGTGCAGCCGTGCGCGCGGCCCTCGGTCAGAACCTGATGATCCGCTGGAGCCCGTGCGCCAGCCCCCGCAGCAGATCGCTCAACCCCTCGGCAATGCTCGGCATGTGTGGGCCGGTGTGCATCTGGCAGGTGTCGGTGGGCGCCTCGCCCGGCTTGAACCACTCGGTCTTCCGCTGCGGGCACCACTCACCCGCCAACTGGCCGGATTCAGGGTCGATGACGGCCGGGACCATGCCCTGCGGCGGCACCCACGCCGAGCTGCCGGGCTCGTGCCAGCCGGCGCGCATGATCGAGGCCCACGCCGGTGCCGCCAGCCGTCCCCCCGTTGCGGCGTGCCCGATGGGTGTCGGCGTGTCGTAGCCGAACCAGACCCCCGCCACGAGCGTCGGGGTGTACCCCACGAACCAGACATCCGCGTTGTTGTTGGTCGTACCCGTCTTCCCCGCCACGGGCCCTCTGACACCCATGTCGCGCACCACCCGGCCGGTGCCGAAGTTCACCACACCCTCCAGCATCGAAGTCATCTCGTACGCGATCTGTGGATCCATGGCCGGAGTGGTCTGGACGCCGCTCTTCCACAACACGCGGCCTCCCGGGGCATCGATCTCGGTGACCAGCCGCGGGGTCACCCGCTGGCCGCCGTTGGCGAAGGGAGCATAGGCGCTCACCAACTCCAGCGGCGTCACTTCGAACGCACCGAGGGCGATGGCCGGCACAGGCTCCAGGGGGCTCGAGATGCCGTTGCTGCGCGCCGCCGCTATCACGCGCTGCTCGCCGACGCCGTGGCTCACCCGCACCGCCGCCGCATTCGACGAGATCATGAGGGCGCGGCGAAGCGTGACCGGACCCGTGTATTCGTCGCCGTAGTTGGCGGGACTCCAGATACGTCCGCCGAGGTCGACGTCCACCGGCTCGTCCTGGACCATCGCGGCGGGCGACAGCCCCGCCCGGAGCGCCGCGGTATAGACGAACGGCTTGAACGCTGAGCCCGGCTGCCGGTGCGCGTCCGTCGCGCGATCGAACCCGCCGCGCACGATGCTCGTTCCGCCGACCAATGCCCGGATGTCGCCGGTAGCGGCATCCAGGGCGACGAACGCGCCCTGGGCGCGCCCGGGGATCGAGCCGTACTCGTTCCTGGTTTCCCACTGAATGGCCGCGGCCTGGCGCGGAATCACCCGGTCGGCCGCCCGTTGCAGCTTCCAATCGATGGTGGTCCGCACCGTCAGGTTGCCGGGACGCCCCGCCGCCGGGAGCACGGAATCGACCACCGAACGAACGGCATCGATCGCCGTCGACGCATCACCCCGATCGGGTCGCCATCCCTCGCCGGCCACGTCCAACGACTGCGAGCGGGCAGCGTTGGCCTGCCTGCGGGTGATGTAGCCCTGCTCCGCCATGAGGTCGAGCACGAGATTCCGGCGCTGCATGGCGCGGTCGGGATCGTTACGCGGTGTGTAGGCCGACGGTCCCTTGGGGAGCGCGGCGAGCATCGCCCCCTCGGCGAGCGTGAGTTGCCAGACGTGTTTGCCGAACAGGTCGCGGCTTGCCGCCTCGACGCCGTAGGCCCCGTCGCCGAGGTAGATGGCGTTGAGGTAAAGGTCGAGAATCTGGTCTTTGCTCAGGTCGTGCTCGAGGATCTTCGCGTATCGGATCTCGAGCAGCTTTCGACGCAGGGAGCGTCCGTCGTAGCGATTGGCCAGGAACGTGTTCCGGGCCACCTGCATGTCGATCGTACTGAACCCCTCGCGCACGCTCATTGTGGTTGCATTACGAAGCGTTGCGCGCGCCACACCCCACCAGTCCAGGCCGTGATGGTGATAGAAACGCCGGTCCTCCGTGGCGATGAACGCTTCTCGCACCTGCTTGGGAACTCGATCGATAGGGACGTTTACGCGACGGACGAAGGCAAGATGACCGATCACCCGCCCCGTCTGATCGAGTATCCGTCCGCCCTCGTCAGGACGGTACGCCCGCACCTCGGCGCGCGACGGGCACCCGGCGAAGCCGCATGTCCCCAACCAGGCGTCGAATGTCACGAGACCTGTGAGGAGCAGCACGGATATCGCGATGGCAACCGTGCGACGTTGGGACGGTGTGACGTTCATGCGGCTCGCGTGGTGAGAGGCTCCAGGAATTCGTACGCCGTCGCGAGTCGCAGGTTTCCGCCGGGTCCGTCCGAGTGCGATCCGGGCTCGGCTACCACGTTCTGATCAGGCTTCACTCCAATGTGCTCCCGGCAGTTCAAATGGTTTGCCTGCGGTGTTGGGACGGTCGCCATCGCGTTTGTGTCGGTATTCGCGCAGACGTCAGGCCCCCGCGCTTTGACAACCGGAACACCCTCAGGGGTTCACGGGCCGCATATGGTTGCGGCACGGCCGCTTGCGCGTGACGGCGGGAAATCGCCCGGACGTCTGCATCCGAATCCGGATGGCCGCGTGCCGATTCTGGAGTACCATCTGATCGCGGACAGCGATTCGCGGTGGGGGCGCAGTTGGCGCCATTTCCGGCAGGACCTGGAGATGCTGTACGATCGGGGGTACCGGCCGGTGACCGTGTCGCAGCTCCTGGATCGGAAGCTCGACATTCCACCGGGCACTTCGCCCGTTGTGTTCACCTTCGACGATGCCTCACCCGGCCAATTCCGGTACGTGGAGCACGACGGCCACCTGGTGATCGACTCCACGAGCGCGGTCGGCATCTGGCTGGCGTTTCACGCCGAGCATCCCGATTGGGGAAACCGGGCGACCTTCTGCCTGCTCCCGGCCGCATCGGCCGGACATGCGTTCTTCGGCGACAAGGGCATCCAGGGACAGCAGACCGCGTGGCGGATGAAGAAGGTGAAGTTCCTCGCCGAGCAGGGGTTCGAGCTGTGCGACCACACCCTCTGGCATGCCGACCTGGCGAAGTACGACGACGAGGTGGTGCAGGAGCAGATCGCCCGCGGCGAGATGGCGATCGACTCGGCGGTGCCGGGCTATCGCGTGCGGACCTTCGCCCTGCCGCTGGGTGTGTGGCCCAAGAACCGATCGCTGGCCCAGCGGGGATCGTGGAAGGACCCGAAGACCGGCCGGGTGTACCGGTACGACTTCGACGCCATTCTCGAAGTGGCGGGTGGATTGAATCCGAGTCCGAACGATCCACAGTTCAACCCGTTGCACCTGCATCGGGTGCAGGTGAACGACGGGGAACTGGAGCGGGTGCTGGACATGCTCGACCGGACGAAGACGCGGTACGTGGCGGGCGGGGTGGCCGCGCCGGAGGCGGGCCACCGGTAGGTGCGCCGGCCGGTCAGCGGCGCCGCGCCGGCCGGCCCCGCCCGCCGGTTACATCGTCCTCCAGGCTCCCCAGAGCGCCGGCAGCATGGTCACGATCCAGAACGATAGTCCGAAGGCCCAGGCCTTGGCCTTGGGCAGCTTGGCGATCACGGCCACGCCGATGGTGATCAGCAGGAGCGACCAGAGCACGAACAACTCGACGTGATCGAGCAGGGCCCCCGTGAGCGGCGTGATCGCGTTGGGGTCCATGAACCGGGCCGGACCGAATTCGATGCTGAACCGGGTGGTCAGATTCGCGGGATCGATGAGCAGCCCCTGCACCGACAGGGCCACCTGCTGCACCACCCGGGGCACCAGGCCGAACGACGCCACGACCATCGCGGCATTCCAGGACAGTTTGGCCCCGAACGCCTTGGCGAGCACCCAGGCCACGAACGCCAGCAGCAGAGCCAGGATCGGGATGAAGACGATGGTTCCGTACTGCGTGACCGTGAAGCCGATGGCCTTGGACCGCTCGACCATCGCGGGCGTCAGCTGCGGGTTGGCCTTCATCATCTGCGGGACGTTGCGCGCGAATTCGGTGTTGAAGATCGGCTCCATGATGTTCCGATTCGCGAACACCAGCACCGCCATGAGGACCGTGACGACGAGGAGCGGAATCCAGAAATTCCCGTTCGCTCGACGCCGGAACACCTGGGCCGGCGCGTAGAAGATGTCCAGGAAGTCTTCCCACACCGACACTTTGTCTTGCTGGGCGACCGGTGCCTGCGGTGACGTCGTGTTCTGGGGATCCATGGCGGCCTCTTTCGGGGAGGGAGGGCCCGGCTCAAGGCACAAGCCGGCGAACTTCGAGAACCAGCGGGTCACGCAGGTGGAAGATTCGCTTCGGTGTCAAAATTCGTCAAATCGGGCCAAAGTGTGGCCCACATCACACCTTGGAGACAGGCTGTCACAAAAAGTGATAGTCGCGACACAAAACAGCACTTGTACCGAATACGTGGCAACCCGATCTTGACGGTTGAGAAATTGCGTCCCGCAGGACGGAGGATTACCCGGTGTTCGGTAACGCTGATTCGCTGCGACATCTCGCTTTCTTCGAGGAAGCCGCGGCTCACGAGGAGCATCAGGCGCAATGGCGAGCGGCCACGGCCGGGCTCGTCACGCTGCGGCTGTTCGATGCCTGGATTGAGGAGGGCCCACAGGTCGTGGCCCCCGGGTCCTGGAATGTGCGCGCCGTGGTCAACGCCATCGAAGCGATGGATGACGGGTCGACCCTCCCCTCGATCCTGCGGAGCGTGCTGAACGCCATGCAGGAAGCTCCCGCGACCAAAGTCCACGACGTCATCCCGCGTCTGGCGGCCTACGGGCGGGCGCTGGAGTACGAAGCACAGTGGGTGCTGGCACTGGACGTCTACGACACGATCGTTGCGCATACCCACCCGCTGGAGGAGAGCGACGCAGCGGCCGCGGCGCATAACCGCCGCGGTTACTGCCTCCGCACGCTCGGTCGGCTGGCGGCTGCCGTCGAGGCCTATCAGACGGCCGGCCGGATCTCAGCGACGGCCGGCGATTTGATCGGGGTCCTGCAGGCACGCCTTGGTGATGCCAAAGTCGCGGTTGCGCGAGGCAATCTGCCGCAGGCCGAACAAGTACTAGACGAAACCATCGCCCGCGCGTCGACGCTCGGGATTGCCGACATCCACTCCAAGGCGCTTCAGGATCGCGCCATGGTTGCTGGTATGCGCGGGCATCACGATCTGGCCATCGAACTCGCCTACGACGCGCTCCGCGAAACCGCCAACCAAGCCGAACGCGACCGCATTCTCAACGACATCGGCACGGCGTTCCACATGCTGGGTCTCCGGAGCGTGGCTCGCGACGCCTTCCTGGTGCTGTCGGCAACTGCTCAGGAACAGTACATCCGCTGGGTCGCAATGCTGTCGCTGATGGGGATCGCCGCGGAGGACGGGTTGGAGCCGAGTCTTCGACCGACTCCGCCGCCAGCTACGCCCGGCCGAGTTGCCCCCCGAACTCGAGATCGAGTATTACATCAGACTGGGCCGCGGAAGCCGTGGGCTCGGGCATGACGATCTGGGGCAGATTGCACTCGGCAAGGCGGTTGAACTCTCGGAACACCACGGGCTATACGCGCTGCTCTTCGAGGCTGAGGAAGCACTCCACGCTCCGCTGCCCAGAAGCCAGCCGAAGTCGGGGGATGAGGTCGTGCCACTGCGGGTGACTGGGGTGGCCGAGGCGGTCCGGCAAATGCGAGTTGCCGCGGTTGCCACATAGGGGCAAGATGAGATTGTGGGCCCCCGCTGGCGGCGGTGGGCCCACAATCGAGCAGTCAGTCGAGCTGGAAGGATCAGTTGGTGCAGGTGATGGACGAACTGCCAACGTATCCACCGATGCACCCATCATGCTGCGGCGCGGTCGGACTCGCGCACGCGGCCACAACAACGGAGGCGATTGCCAGGACGAGGTAGGTCATCTTTTTGCGGCGCGACATGGGGCGTACTCCAAGTTTAGAGGCAGTGATTTCCGTGACGGGGAACTCGTGCCTGCCAAGCTAGGGTCGCCGTTTGGTGCGTAAACTCGCATTTTGTGACAACAGATTGCGGTTTTATGACACCGAATCCCGATAAGGCGTGGACGTCGTCGCCCTACTGCCCCGGCAGCTACTCGACCATCTGACCCAGGTACTCGGCTCCGCGCATTCTCTGTCCGCTTCGGCTGACTGGAGTGCGCTCCGCGCCACGGTACAGAGCCGCATCGTCGACGCCGTCATTGCGGATCCCGCCTTCGACGGAAACGTCCATACGCAGGACCTGATGGATTTACGGGAGTTGTATCCCTCCCTTCCCATCATCCTGTACACGACGCTCAGCGCGACGGCGATGCAGGGAGTGATCCAGCTTGCACGATACGGAGTGGAGCACGTGGTGCTCGCCCGTTTCGACGACGAGCCGACGCGCTTTCTCGAACTCATCGAGGGAGTGCCGGGATACGCCCTCGGTGACCGGATGCTCCAGCAACTTCGGGAGCCCATCGCCAAGCTCCCCGTGACGATCGGTCGGGCCCTCGAACAACTTTACAGATCGCCCGGTCGTTTCCACGGCGCCCGGGAATTGGCGGAGGCGAGTGGGGTCACCCCTCGCGGGTTGTATCGTCACATGGCGGCCGCGGGTATGCCGTCGGTCAAAGCGCTGGTGGTCTCGGCGCGGTTGGTGCGGGCGTATGGGTATCTCAAGGACCCCGGACGCTCCGTGAAGGAAGTGGCCGCCCGGGTGGGTTACAGCCGTCCGTGGCTGCTGACGAAGCAGATGCGCGAGTACACGGGACATGTGCCCAGCGAGGTTCGCATGGCGCTCTCCCCCGAAGAGTTTGTCACGCTGCTCACAACACGAGTCTGCACCGAGCAGTGGTAACGAGGATGGAGGCCGCCGACCGGCCCCTCTCCGATGCTAGAGGTAATCGCTGTGCCGGGAACACCGACTCGGGTGCTCATCATCGACGATGAACCCGCAATCTGCAAAGCCCTGTCCATTGCGCTGTCGCGCACGGGCTTTTTCGTGCGCACCGCGCTGTCGGGAGACGAAGGCATCCGGATCCTCAAGGACGAGCCGTTCGACGTTCTCGTGCTCGATCTGCGCGTGCAGGACATGCGCGGCGATGTGATTTACGAACTGGCCAAGGCCGAGCGACCGGAACTCACACGTCGCACGCTCTTCGTCACCGGTGACATCTCCGAGCGGGCCGACAACATCATTGCCGCCTGCAAGTGCCCGCTCCTGCGCAAGCCGTTCGAATTGCGCGACCTCATCAACATCGTGGTGTCGATGGTGCCGCGGGCGAACAACGCCTCAGCCTGAAGCCCGTTCCAGCTCGCTCCAACGGTCGACGGCCCGCCGCAGATGCGGAACCACGATCGATCCTCCCACGACGAGCCCGATCGACATCGATTCGAAGATCTGCTCCCGTGTGACACCCTCCTCGGCACAGCGAACCAGATGGTAGGTCACGCAGTCGTCGCACCGTAGCACCAGCGAGGCCACCAGTCCCAGCAGTTCCTTGGTCCTCACGTCGAGCGCCCCGCCTTCGTACGCCCGGCCGTCGAGCGCGAAGAACCGATTCATCACCAGATTGTTCTGTTCCAGGATCTCGGCGTTCATCCGCTCCCGATAGGCCCGGAACTCGGCCAGCGACTGCCCGTGTTCGTGCGTGTCGCCGCTCACAGCTTCCACTCCCGCAGCGTCTTGAGGGCCGATTCCAACGCTGATCGCTGGGCCGGCTGCGTGGACTCGGCAAGCAGGCCTTCGTAGGTGCGGATGGCCAGATCCAACGCGAGCGGGTCATGCTCGGCGCTCGCCAGGCTTGTTGCGTTGTCGGCCAACGCCGCCCGCGCGATCGGGTCTTCGGGAAAGCGCTGCGCCACCTGTTGCCATCGCGCCACGCGCTCCCGGATGTTCGACTCGGCCAGGGCCCACAAATGCCAGGCGCCGCGATTGCCGGCGTCCACCGCAATGGCCCGGGACGCGAGATCGCCGACGACATCGGGGCCACGGCCGGTGAGCCAGTATGCATTGGCCAGCACCACGATGGCCTGCGCGTCATTCGGAACCTGCGCCACGATTCGTTCGTAGGCGGGTATGATCACTTCGGGCCGGTCCCGAAACGGGGCGCAGGCCTCCTTGAGTTGCTCCGGCGGCACGGCCGCCGCCAACGCTCGCACGCGATCGAACAACACACCCAAGTTGTCCGTGCGTTCGTAGTCCTGCAGGGCGGCGCGCAATTCGGCGCCCGCATCGATGCTGGGAGAAATCATAAGGTGAAAACTACGGGCCCGAGCCCCGCCCGCCTACCGGCGGGCGGGGGGAATCCGATTCGACCCCGTCCAGGGTTGCGCGAATGGCCCCGACTGCCGATACTCAATGCGTCCGCCGGTACGACCAGTATCGTCCTTCCGGCCGATCGCGCGGCCGCCCGTCCCTCACGTGCGAGTGGATGATGGCGAGCAGGCCGCGCCCCGCAGGACCCCGCCCGCTGACGCGTGAGGCAGCCGCGCCGCGAGCGAGACAAGTCAACGCCAGAGTAGCGTCGCACCACGTCCCCACAGTTCGCGCTCGACCGCGCTGCGAATTCGTTCGCCCGGGTCTACATCGAGTGCATGCGCAATGGAGCGCAGGGGCCCGGACGTGCGCAATTGAGCCGACCCACGGCTGCACGTGGGTATTCCGATCATTGAACGTTTCGATTCCCAAACCATCCGCCGAATGACCGAACGTCGCCGCCCACCTCGTCGTGGCCGTGGCTCTCGTCCAACCCGCCCCAATGGCGAGGCATCGGGCGAGCCCAACCCGTACCGGGATGCTTCCATGGACATGCCCTCCGAAGGCGAGGCTGCCGAGACGCAGGCCCCCGCGCCCTCTGCTCCCGCCTCCACTGCTGAGCCGGACGGCGGCAACGTTCCGGCGAATGCCGAGGCGCCCGCGCCTGCAACCCCTGCGGTGAGCCCGGATGGGGTCTCGGCCAACGGCAGCGGTGAGTCCTCCGGATCGCGTCAGGACCAGCAGAACTCACGACACGAACGGAATGGGCGCCGACACCGCCGGAATCGGGGGCGCGGCCGCAGCCGTGACAACCGGGGCGAGAGCCGAGAACCGCAGAGCCAGGCCCCCGTGGTCCTCACCCCGGCCGGCGACCAGACGGGATGGTTCGATCCGCAGCGCGACGGCGGGTTCGTGCGCCGCGCCGAGGCCAGCTACCTGGCCGAACCGGGGGACCCGTTCGTTCCACCGCAATTGGTGCGGCAGTACGGCCTCCGCAAGAGCGATACAATCGATTGCGCACTGGGCCGAGACCAGCGGGGACGGCTGACGGTGATGGAGATCCGGACCGTGAACGGCGAGGATCCCGCCATGAGCGTCAAGCGTCCGGATTTCCAGTCGCTCACGGCATCGTACCCCGAGCGCAAGCTCTTCCTCGAAACCGGCCGGCCGGCCAAGGGCGGCCCCGAACTCACCCGCCGGGCCATCGACCTCATCGCGCCGATCGGCTTCGGGCAGCGGGCGCTCATCGTCGCCCCGGCCCGCGCCGGTAAGACCACGCTGCTCCACGCCATCACCGAGGGCGTGGCGATCAACCACCCCAACGTCGTGCTCCTGATCCTGCTCGTCGACGAGCGTCCGGAGGAAGTGAGCGAGGCGATCTCCTGGGGTGTGGGCGAGGTCATTGCGTCGAGCTTCGACCAGCCGGCGCAACGGCACGTGGACGTCACCGAGATGGTGCTCGAGCATGCGCGCCGCCAGGTGGAACTCGGACGCGATGTGGTGATCGTGCTCGATTCGCTCACCCGCATGGCCAGGGCGCACAACACCGCCGAACGCGGGACGGGCCGCACGCTGTCGGGCGGCCTCGATGCGACCGCGATGGCGAAGCCCAAGGCGTTTTTCGGCTCGGCCCGGGCGGTACTTCCCGCGGTCGGCGGCGGCTCGCTCACGATCATCGCCACCGCGCTCGTGGAAACGGGCTCTCGCATGGACGACGTGATCTTCGAGGAGTTCAAGGGCACCGGCAACTGCGAGATCAAGCTCGACCGGCCCCTGGCCGAGAAGCGGATCTACCCCGCGATAGACATCGCGACCAGCGGAACACGCCGCGAGGAGAAACTGTTCCGGCCGGAGCAGTTGGACAGCGTGTACACGCTACGCCGCGGGCTGGCGCAGATGCCGCCGCAGGCCGCCATGGAGTGGCTCATCAAGCGCGTGGCGGCAACGCCGAACAACGACGCGCTGCTGGAAGGCTTGTAGGAGCGGTGAAGGGTGAAGGGTGGCTTGCCCACCCTTTCACCCTTCGCTCTCACGTCTCACCCTTCACGTTCCCCACCCAGCTCCTCGTACAACATCGCCACCGCGCGGAGTCCGCGCGTGAAGTTGTCCATGCTCAGCCATTCGTTGGGCGCATGGGCATTTTCGCCGGGCAGGCCGAAGCCCATGAGCAGCACGGGAGCGCCGAGGATGCGCTCGAAGTCGTCCACCACGGGAATCGAGCCCCCCTCGCCGGTGATGACCGGCTCCTTGTCGAAGGCCGCGGCGAGTGCTCGCCGCCCCGCCTCGTAGAGCGGGCCGTCCAGCTCGGCCCGCCAGGGTTTGCCGCCGTGCAGCGGCGTCACCTGCACCGTCACCCCGTCGGGTGCGACGCGATCCACGTGCGCCTGCATCAGGCGTTCGATCTCGCGCGGGTCCTGGTCGGGCACCAATCGGCAGCTGACCTTTGCCATCGCCTTCGAGGGCAGAACGGTTTTGGCCCCTTCGCCGGTGTACCCGCTCAACAGGCCGTTCACCTCGCACGTCGGGCGCATCCAGATTCGCTCGAGGGTCGAGTATCCCTTCTCGCCTCCGAGTGCCGGCGCGCCGGTCTCGGCGCGGAACTGCTCCTCATCGAAGGGCAGGCCCCTGATATCGCGCCGCGCCTTCTCGCCCCAATCGCGGACCTTGTCGTAGAAGCCCGGAATGGCCACGTGGCCGTCCGCGTCATGCATCGTGGCGAGGATGCGCGCCAGGGCCATCGCGGGATTGACCACGGCACCGCCGTAGCTCCCCGAGTGGAGGTCGGTGGTGGGGCCGGTGAGGTCGATCTGGAAGTAGGCGAGCCCGCGGAGTGACGAGAGGATGGAGGGCAGTCCCGGCGCAAACATCGAGGAGTCGGAGATCACAACCCCGGTGCACGCCAGTTCTGCCTTGTGGGCCTCGATGAACTCCGCGAGGTGGTCGCTTCCGACTTCTTCCTCGCCCTCGGCGAGGATGACGATGTTGATCGGGAGCGCGCCACGCACTTTGAGGTGCGCCTCGAGCGCCTTCATGTGGATGAACAGTTGGCCCTTGTCATCCACCGACCCGCGGGCGAACAGCTTGCCGTCGCGAATCGTGGGCTCGAACGCCGGGCTGTCCCACAGCTCGAGCGGCTCGGCCGGTTGGACATCGTAGTGGCCGTAGACGAGCACCGTCGGCGCGTCGGGTCCGGCGCCGCGCCATTCGCCGACCACGATCGGGTGGCCGGCCGTCGGATGGATGGTGGTACGCAAACCGGCAGCGGACAGATTGTCGGACACCCACTGGGCCGCCTTTGCGGTATCGGCGTTGTGGTCCGTCCGGGCGCTCACGCTGGGAATGCGCAGGAGATCGAAGAGCTCGCTGCGGATGCGCGGCTCGTTGGCGACGAAGAATGCGTCGAGATCGGGAGGAAGAGGCATAATGGTAAAGAAACGACCCGGGGACGAACCCGCGCAAGACCGAGCCGCCGCACCCGAGCGTGCACGCGGGACCGAGACCGCGCGGGGCATCAACGACGCAGGAACGATGCGACCGGCAAACGGAGGCTGCCGAGCCGCGAAGGGTCGGTTGGTGAGGACGGGAAGACCCAATGAAGAGCCAAGTTGGGCGCCCGGGTGGTGTGGACGCGTGACGCGGCGGTATACTCATGGGCCATGTCTGCCAAGACCCCTCCCTCAGAAAGCGCGATCCAGCGTGAGCTGCAGCAGACGCGCCCATTCCACTCGATCGGCGCCGAAGGGATCATCAGCATCATGCGCACGTCGGCGCTCATCCAACGGCGGCTCAACGCGATCGTCTCTCGAGAGGGAATCACCCAGCAGCAGTACAACGTGCTGCGAATCCTGCGGGGGGCCGGCGAAGCCGGCATTCCGACGCTCGCCATCCGCGACCGCATGATCGACGCGTCGCCCGGGGTTACCCGCCTCATCGACCGCCTGGAGCGGGCCGGCTACGCGCAGCGCGAGCGCTCGGCGCCCGACCGCCGGCAGGTCGTCTGCCGCATCACTGCCGCCGGCCTCTCGTTGCTGTCTCGCCTCGACGGCCCCGTCAGCGCCTACGACGACGACGCCGTGGCGATGTTGACCGCCGCCGAGAAACGGGAGTTGGTGCGGCTACTCGACTCGGTGCGCCGGGAGGACGCCGCTCGGGAGTGAACCGGCCCACCACCGTTCATTCACCGACTCGCCGCGTCACTGCTGTCGGGCCAGGTCCCCTTCCATCCACGCAGCACCCAGATCCGCCGATACGCGGCCACGTCGCCGTCGCGGCGCGTGAGGGGCACGAGCGATCCCTTCTCGATCGAGCGAAATTGCGGGCCGAGGACCACCGCGGTGTGGTGGGGCCATGCAACCTCGTCGAGCACGAGAACCAGATCGTCGCCCGGATGCGCGAGCGCTTGGAATCCGGGCCACAGGTCATACTGGTTCGGCCGTCCGGACAGATTCGTAGAGAACGTGACCGTCTGGTCGGGCATGTGGAACGCGAGTTCTGACGCGTCCTGATACTTGTCCGCGCCCACCCAGACATGGACGCTGTCGCCGGCGATCCGACGGCGGGCCGACGCCACGCTGTCGGCCAGCTGCTGCCATCCGGCGGATCGCGCAACCGGATCGCGGCGGGCCGGCAGGGGGAGCACCGGCGTCACGGACTGCACGTAGATAACGGACGATGCCAGCGCGGCGAGCCCCACGCCCCACCAGAACCACTTGCGGGCGATCCGGCCCCAGTCGGTGAGCGCCAGGAGTGGCACCGCGGGTACGTATGCGATCGCGGGCCAGTTGGCCTCGACGGGACGGCGAAGGGCGCTGAACACGAACAGGCCCACACTGGTGAGCGCCACGACGGCCAGCAGGTAGTGGACGTCGGAGTCGGGACGCCGGAAGGCTCGCCAGACGGCAATGGCCAGCAACACGAGAATGATCGGTGACGCGAGACCTGCCTGTCCGCCCACCAGGTTCAGTTCGCGCTTGAGCGGCGATCCCGTGGGGGCGCCCAGCCCATGGTGGATCTGGAACCCGAAGGAGATCCACCCGTGGTGTGAATTCCACACGAGCACAGGGATGAATACGATCAGCGCCGCGAGGCATGCCACGTACGGCCCCGGTTCCGCCAACCGGGCCCGGAGGCCGCGGCGGGTGAGTACGGCGATGGTGACGCCCACCGGCAGCAGAATGGACGTGTACTTCGAGGAGAAGGCGAGGCCGAGGGACACGCCGGCGGCGATCCACCACCAGAGCGCGGGCGTGGACCGCGGCGGATGGCCGAGTGCGCGGACCACGCAGTAGAGACCGGCCGCCGCGGTCATCAGGAGTGGAACGTCCGGTGTGGCAAGCACCATCCCGGAAGCCGCCAGCGGCATGACCGCGAACACCACCGCCGCCAGGAATCCGGCCCGATCGCCGCCCACCCGCCGTGCGATCGCAGCCCCGAACAGCGACGCCAGGAACCCGGCAACGATCACGAGGAATCGAACGGCGATCGGCGACCGGGAAAGACCCACGGCCGCGGCCACCCACGTTCCGCCGCGAATGAGGGCGGCGATGCCCCAGGGGTGGTCGAAGTAGCCCGCCGCCAGATGCCGCGACCATTCCCAGTAGTAGGTCTCGTCGGGGAACAGGGGGATGAGGGCGGCGAACAGCAGCCGGATCAGTGCCGCCACGCCAAGCACTGCGAGCGCGAGATGCCAGTCGTTCCGGACGCGCCGGCCGCCGTCGGGCGAGACCGCCGGCGTCATGCGCGGTCCGCCGCCGGTGCGGACCGGCGTCGGCGCCACGCGAACCGAATCAGGACCAGGCCCCAGATCCAGATGAGCCACGACATGCGCTCGTTTTCCGAGAGCATGGTGAACATGCGCGCGGCAACGAGCGGCAGGGTGGCCGCCAGCCGCCACGGCGAGAAGCCCGTATTGGCCTGGCGTCGCTCCACGACGCGGGTGCCTTCGATGCCTCGGGTTCTGATCACGCGGTCGATGGACTCGGCGAGGGAATCGGTGCCCATGCCGCGCCATCCCGGGAGCTGGATCAGCGTCCATGCCGGCGCGGTGAAGCCCCAGCCGTGATTGTCCGTGCCCGCCACCAGGGCCAGGTTGAAGGTGTCGGCGACGGTGTTGATCGCCATCCGCTTGCGGCGCGTCTCACCGAGGCCGCGCGGCGAACCGTCCACGATCTCCATGGCGCGGACGCCGGGAGTGCGGGGGCCCGTGGCCGGGTGCAGATGCCGCAGTTCGCCTGGAAAGGTGAAGATGACGATCGGCTCGTGGTTGGGCAGCATGCTGGCCATGGCGAGCGACGTGTCGTCGATGTCGCGCAGATTCGGATCCGTGAGCCCGCGATACGTCCGCTGGGCTCCGAGAACGTTCACGTGGGCTCCGTCCCACACGACTTCCAGACCCTGCAGGAGCATCGTGCCCTGCCCGGCCTGGTCTGGATTGCCCGCGATCCCCTCTTCGGCGCCGCGGACGGTCCGATGGTCGGTGATGTACGCCACGTCGTAGCCCGCGCGCTGGTGCCAGCGCCGGTTGGCTTCGGGACTGAACCAGGGCGCGCCGTCATGTGAGTAGCGGGTGTGCGAATGGAAATCGGCAACGAGCAGGATGTCGTTGAGCGGCGTATCGACGACCAGCGACGCCATGGGCCGCGGCACGACGGCGCCGGCGGCGTAGATCAGCACCAGCGCGACGAGCGCGACGCCCGCGGCCGCGGCTTCGCGCCACGGGGTGGTGCCGCGGCGCACACCGCGCCAGCTTCGCCAGGCGACGAAGATCACCGCGTACGACGCGAGAATCGCCAGGTGCTGGCGAAGACTCATCAGCGACAGCGTATCGAATACGTTGCACACGGGCGCCAGCAGCAGATAGCCGGCCGACAACACCAGGTGCACGAAGGGCACGGGTTCGAAGGTGCTCGCATCGCGAAGGGGGTCGACGGCGAAGGGAGCCGAGAAGACCACGACGACGGTGAGCAGCACGGCCACCCACGGGGCGCGTCGAAGCCAGGCGAGACGGTCGGTCGGGGCCGCGGGTTCGGCAGCAACGCGGCCTGGTTTGCGGGATCGACGGGAGTGAGAGGCGGCAGCCACAGCGGGTCGGGTTGAATGGCCAGGAGTTGCCGGACGGCGAGTGACCGAAGACGATAAGCTAGTGACACTTTTCTCAGAGCGCACGAATGCCCAATCGATTAGCCGCCGAAACCAGTCCGTACCTGCTGCAGCATGCCGACAACCCCGTCGATTGGTATCCGTGGGGAGCCGAGGCGCTCGATCGCGCGCGACACGAAGGCCGGCCGATCCTGCTGAGTATCGGATACGCGGCCTGCCACTGGTGTCACGTCATGGAGCGGGAGTCGTTCGAGAACATCGATACGGCCCGCCTGATGAACGAGCGGTTCGTATGCATCAAGGTGGACCGCGAGGAGCGGCCGGACCTGGATGGCATCTACATGCAGGCGGTGCAGGCGCTCACCGGCCAGGGCGGGTGGCCGATGACGGTCTTCCTCACGCCCGAGGGTGAGCCGTTCTACGGCGGCACCTACTATCCGCCCGTCGATCGCCACGGAATGCCGGGGTTCCGCCGCGTCCTCGAGGCCGTGGCCGATGCCTATGCCAACCGCCAGCCCGACGTGCAGCGGACGACGGAGATGCTGCGGCAGGTGTACGCCGCCACGTCGGCCGTTGCGGAGGCCGAGGACGCGCTCTCGCCCGAACTGCTCGATCGCGCCTACCGGCTGACGGCAGCGGAGTACGACGTGCGTCACGGCGGATTCCGCGGCGCTCCGAAGTTTCCGCAGGCGATGTCGCTCGAATGGGTACTCGTCACCTGGGCGCGCACCGGTGACGCGTTCCCGCTGGAACTGGTGTCTCGCTCGTTCCACGCCATGGCGCGCGGCGGCATCTACGATCAGGTGGGCGGCGGGTTCGCGCGCTACGCCACCGATGCGGTCTGGCTGGTGCCGCACTTCGAGAAGATGCTCTACGACAACGCGCTGCTGGCGCGGTTCGGGGTGCATCTCTGGCAGGCGACGGGCGACGCGGACGTACGGCGGGTGTGCACGGAGACCTTCGACTGGGTGGCGCGTGAGATGACGTCGTCGGCGGGGGGTTTCTATTCCACGCTCGACGCCGACAGCGAGGGTGAAGAGGGAAAGTTCTACGTCTGGACGTCGGAAGAGATGGACGAGTTGCTCGGCGCCGACGGGCCGATCGTGCGCGCGTACTACGGAGTCGCGGCCGGCGGCAACTTCGAGGGCAGGTCCATTCTTCACGTCCCACGCGACCTCGATGCGGCGGCGGCCGCCGCCGGTGTGAGCGAGGATCGGATGCGCGACGCGGTGGCCCGCGCCCGGCCCGTGCTCTACGACGCCCGCGCGAAGCGGGTGTGGCCGGCGCGTGACGAGAAGATTCTGGCATCGTGGAACGGGTTGATGCTCCGCGCGATGGCGGAGGGCGCGCGGGCGTTCGCCGATTCCCGCTATGGCGCACTCGCCGTGGCCAACGGCGAGTTCCTGTTCCGCGAGATGGTGAAGGACCACCGCGTGCTGCGATCGCACAAGGACGGAAAGACGCGGATCGCGGGGTATCTCGAGGATCAGGCAGCGGTGGCGCTCGGGGCGCTTGCGCTCTACGAGCTGACCTTCGACCGCCGGTGGCTCGACCGTGCGCGGGCCCTCGGCGACGCGATGGTCACCTGGTTCTGGGACGACGCCACCGGGGTATTCTTCGACACGGCGAGCGACCACGAACCGTTGATCACGCGGCCGCGCGACGTCACGGACAACGCCACGCCGTCCGGGACGTCGCTCGCCGTCGAATTGTCACTGCGACTGGCGGAGCTGTTCGGCGACGGTGCGCATCGCGATCGCGCCGAGCGTGTGCTGGGCCGGCTCACCGACGGCATGGGGCAGATGCCGCTGGCGTTCGGCCATCTGCTGGTGGCGGCCGACCTGGCGGTCCGGGGAGCTACCGAATTGGCGATCGTCGGAGACCCAGCCACCCAGGCGTTCCAGGCATTCGCGGCCGCTGCAGCGAAGCGCTTCGTGCCGGCACTCGTGCAGGCGGGTGGCCGGTCCAGCGACAACCCCGACGTCCCGTTGCTCGCCGACCGGCCGGCACGCGGGACGCCGCCGGCCACGGCGTACCTCTGCCGGCACTACGTGTGCGAAGAACCGGCCAGGGAGCCGGGCGCCCTCGCGGCGCAGTTGGAGGCGATCGGTCCACACTGACCGCCGGGAGCGCCGCGCTACCGCAGCACCGTTCGAAAGACGAAGGACGTATCGACGAGGAAGAAGGAGCGGTTGATTCCGCTGGGGTCGAACGCGACGTAGCGCGGGCCGGCACGAAGCACGAGGAAGGGAAGCCCGGCCGGCGCGAAGTGGGCCGCGGATTCGACGGCGGCGGCCACCCGCCCGCACACGCCGGCATCGGTCACGACGTGCACCGCGCTCGAGTCCAGCCCGGCGAGCCCGAGTCGGTTCACCATCGCCAGTTCGTCGGCCTCGCGTGCGGCGATCATTTCCTTGAGAGCCGCAATGCGCAGTTCGCCGCCGTCAGCGGTACTCGCACAGGCCCCGTGCGATCCGTCGGCGGCCGGTGCCGCCGCGGCACTCCGCAACGCGAGGGTCTGCGCGCTGGAGACACCGGGCATGTGCCGCAGGGCGTCGGCGGCCGCATCGAGCGCGCTCACCGACCCGGCATCGGCGAGACGCACCAGGTAGTAGCCGTCCAGACCACCGTCGCTGTGGTCACCCCCCACCACCACGCCGCACACCCGGTCGACCGCGGCCTGGCGCTGGGCCTGCGACGCCGTGGAGTCGAAGCGCGCCGCCAGCAGATTGCGCACGTAGCGCATTCCCGGACGCGATGCCGTCGTGATCGTCCCAAGGGAATCGAGGACGTTCTCGGGAATCGTGTCGGGGGCGAGCGGGGGCACGACCTCGCGGGACGCACACGCGGGGTGCGGTACCAACGCCACGTGCTGGGCCGCCACCGGACGCGCGAGCAGTGCGCCGGCCGCCGCGACCAGCGCGAACGAGAGTGTCCGGCCTGCTACTGCCACCACAGCCGTACCGACGCCCATGATTCGGGCCTGAACAGATCGGGATCGAGCTTCACGTTCACCCGCACGTCGGAATAGTCCTCCTCGTAGACCAGCTTTCCCGCCGAGAGCACCTGCACCTGCTCGGCCAGCCACCCGCCGGGTTTGGGCACGTACCGATTGAACCGGACGTCCTGCCATGCGGTGCGCGCCTCGTTGCTCTGAATGAGCCGCACGAACAGCAGTCGCTCGGCGTCCACCCAGAATTGCGTGGCGGTCGTGTCGCCGGCCGCCGCCCCCACCACGTACACCGGCCGCCCCTGGAAGGTGTCACGATGCACCCGGCTCAGATCGACGCCCTCATCCTGCAGCACCGCCGCCGTCCGGGCGACCGGCTGCTTGTACACGTCGAAGCCGAGGATGAGTAGCAGGTTCCGCCCCGCCGTGGCCCGCGCGAGCTTGCCGCTCGTGAAGCTGTAGGTGCTGTCGTTCCGGAAGATGGCGCCGTTTCGCGCGGCCGCCTCTCCCATGTCGATGCGCAGGCGTCCGGGAGCGGAGAGGGCCTCGTGCCAGGTCTGCACGCGCGCCTCGGATCCGTCGGGCTTGTACCAGATGCTCTTCTGGATGAAGGTGAGCGTAGGATACCACGTGGCCGCGTAGCGATCGTGCATCGCGGTGAGGACCTGATGGCCGTCGGTGAGCGTCGGCGCCTGGGCGCCGAGCAGCGTGGGGACCGAGAGCGTGGCCAGGATGAGCAGGCGGCGCATGAGAGGCTCCGATGGAATTTCGCGACCCGGGGAGACCGGCTCGACCGGCGAACGTCGGGATCGCGGAAACTGGGACGGCGGGTGATTCGGAATTCGGTGAATACTACGACGTGCACGGCCCGGCGGGGCGGGATGGCTCAGGCTTCGAGCCGGTAGCCCGCCTTCCAGACCGTCAGGATGTGTCGGGGCTTGGAGGGATCGTCTTCGAGCTTGCGGCGCAATTCGGCGATGTGGATGTCCACCGTACGCGTCATGACGTCGGCGCTGTAGCCCCACACTTCCTTCAGTAGTTCGAGCCGCGAAACCACGGCGCCCCGCCGTCGGACGAGCATGAGCAGCAGGTCGAATTCCTTGGGACTCAACGAGACGGGCTGGTCGCCGCGGGTCACGGTGCGGGATGCCGGGTTGATCTCCACGGCACCGAACCGTTCGACCGATTCGATACCGGTCCCGTCGTCGGGCTGGCGGGCCCGGCGGAGCAGCGCCGCAACGCGGGCCAGCAGTTCCAGCACGCCGCACGGCTTGGTGACGTAGTCGTCGGCACCGAGGCGGAAGCCGAGGACCTTGTCGGTTTCCTCGCCGCGTGCGGTGAGAATGAGGACCGGCATCTGAAGCCCTTCGTCGCGCAGCGCGCGCAGGACCCGGTAGCCATCCATGCCGGGAAGCATGAGATCGAGGATGACGAGGTGCGGGTGCCAATCGCGGGCCCGCGCGAGGCCGGTCTCGCCGTCGCCGGCCACGTCGGCTTCGTACCCTTCGATCTCGAGCCCGGTGCGCAGCCCGTACGCGAGATCCGGATTGTCTTCGATGATCAGAATGCGATTCATGTGGGTGGCTCCTCGGGCACCGTGGCTTCGGTGGCCTGCAACGTGAAGAGAACGCGCACCCCGCCGCCAGGCGACGGTTCCATGCTGCAGTGCCCGCCGTGCATCTGCACCAAGTCGCGGACCACGGAGAGGCCGATGCCGCTGCCTCCGGTGCCGCGTTCGGCATCTCGCCCCAGGCGCACGTACGGTTCCCAGACGCGGGGCCGGTCGACTTCCGATACGCCGGGCCCCTCGTCGTCGATCCAGATCCGCACCCACTCGCGCGTGCGGGCGCTGCCGACCGTAATCGTCTGCCCCTCGGGGCCGTACTTGGCGGCGTTGTCCAGCAGATTGAGCAGGATCTGCCGCAGCGCATTGCGGTCGGCGAGCGCCACGAGTCCGATCTCGATCTCGGCCCGGAGCTTCATTTTCCGCGAGCGCGCCAGCGGCGTGAAGAGTTCGAGGGCGTCGCGCAGTTCCTTCTCGACGTCCGTCGGGACCGGGGCGATGCGGTTCTGCCGGCGCTCGGCGCGCGCGAAGTTGAGCACGTTCTCCACCAGATAGGTCAGTCGCCGAGCCTCCTGATCGATGATGCCGGCCGACCGGACCCGTTCCTCCTCGGTGCGCAGCTTGCCCATGTGCAGCAGTTCGGAGAACCAGCGGATCTGGGCGAGCGGTGTCCGCAACTCGTGCGACACGCCGGATACGAATTCCGTGCGCAGGCGGGCCAACTCCTGCTCGCGACGCAGCTGCACGAGTGCGATGGCGAGCAACAGGGCCATCAACAGCAGCAGGGCCAGCAGCATCGGGAGCCGCGACGGCGGAAGTCCGCCGACGATCAACCGATCGGCCACATCCGGTCGCAGGGCGATGCGGAGCACGAGGCGTCCGAAGTTGGATTCCAGCGTATCCGTGGCGTTGTACGTCAGGTCGTACTGGCCCGGCGATCCGAACAGCGGATCGCCCGATCCGTCCTCGATGACCATGGAGAGCACGGAGTCGAGCGGCATGTTCCCCACCAGAGACGGGGGGAGCAGCGCGCTGCGGCGATACACCGCCTGGAACGCCGGGGTCAGAAAGGGCAGCGGCGGAGTCTCGTATCCGTAGATGACCACGGGCCGTCCGTCCATGTTGCGCGAGACCAGGAACACCAGCAGGCGCGGGCGGAGTTCCACATGACCGAGGATCATCACGTACGAGTCGTTGGTGACGATCACGCGCATCATCGCCTGGGGGCGCGCCGCGATGTCCGAGGAGCCGTAGGCCTTGGGGAGCATCTCCTTGAGCGGCGGCATCCGTTTCACGTAGGCGAGGATCGTATCCCGCGCCCAGCGCAATTCGCCCGACGAGGCGTTCGTCGGCGTCGTCAGCAGCGGCCCGTCGGGCCAGTCGATTCTGAAGTAGTACCGCACACTGTCCAGGCACTTGCACCAGCCCGCGTAGTCGCGGGCCAGCGTGGCCACCGCCTCCGGGGAGAGCAACGACGCCGGCAGTCGCTCGGGATTCACCCGCATGGCGGCCTGGCCGAGCGACGGGATCATGCTCGTGAGCAACTCGTTCTTGATCTGCTGCCCGAACTGCCAGTCGGCGAACGACGCGTAGTCGCGCAGCGTGCGTTCGGCGGTGAGCCGGTGTCCCCGCGCCGCCACCTGGGCCTCGTACACGAGCATCGCGGTGATCACGAGCGCGAGCCCGAGCACCACCACGGTACCGATCAGCCGGGAGGGACGCGAAGGGGTCATGGTACGTCGAAATGAAACCCTCCGGCCGGAGACCAGCCAGAGCGGCCGGGGCGCGTCTTACCAAAGGCTTACAGCGGCCGACGCGAAACACGCCGGAAGCACCGGTCGGCTTGACTGTGCGAGCCAATGCGGCAAACTCCACACATGACCGCCGCGATGCCTTCCTTCGTTCGGGGCATGTTCAGCGGGGCCGTGCACGATGCCCTGCTCTTTCCGTACCCCGACCCACTGGAGCGTCGCGACCGCGACGAAGCCGCGCGCGTCGGGGGGCTCATCGACTGCCTGCGCGGGATCGAACGCGACCTCGTCGACTCGAATGCCATTGACGAGCACGAGACGGTGCCCGAGCCCATCGTCCGCGCCCTTGCCGATGGCGGCCTGCTCGGCCTCACGATTCCCGCCGAATACGGCGGGGCCGGACTCTCGCCGGCGGGATACGCACGGGTCATTGGCGAGCTGTCGCGCATCGACGCGAGTCTCGCGGTGCTGGTGGGCGTGCACTGCGGACTGGGCGCGCGCGCCATCGTGCTGTATGGCACACCGGAGCAGAAGGCGCGCTACCTGCCGGGGCTGGCCCGTGGAGAGACGCTCGCGGCGTACGCCCTCACCGAACCCGAGACGGGGTCCGACGCCCAGCACATCCACACGCGCGCCGAGCGCGGCGCGGACGGCGCCTCGTGGATCCTGAACGGACACAAGCAATGGATCGGCAATGGCCACCGGGCCGGCGTCATCGTCACCTTCGCGCAGACCGAGGTGCAACGCCGCGGCGAGCGCACCACGCGCCCCACCGCGTTCATCATCCGCTCCGACCTGCCGGGGTTCAAGGTGATGAGTACCGTGCGCAAGCTCGGCATTCGCGGATCGACACAGGCCGAACTGGTGTATCAGAACCTGGTGGTGTCCGATGACGAAGTGCTGGGAACGGTCGGCAAGGGGTTCGCGGTGGCGGTCCACGTGTTGAACGGCGGCCGGCTCTCGCTGGCCGCGGGGTGCACGGCCGCCACCAAGCGGATTCTCGGCCAGATGACGGCGTTCGCCGAGGAGCGCGTGCAGTTCGGGCGGCCTATCGCCGACTTCGAGATCACGCAGCGCAAGCTGGCGCGCCTGGCGTCGGACACGTACGCCGCCGACGCGATGCTCGGCGCGCTGACGGCGATGGCGGCCGATCCGGCCAGCGACTCCGCGCTCGAGGCCGCGTGCTGCAAGGTGTTCGCCAGCGAGCTGCTCTGGCGGGCCGCCGACGAGATGGTGCAGGTGGCCGGCGGGCGCGGGTACGTGAAGCCGTATCCATACGAGCGGATGTTGCGCGACGCGCGCATCAACCGAATTTTCGAGGGCACGAACGAGATTCTGCGGCTGTTCATCGCCCTCAATGGCATTCAGGTGCCGGCCGGGGAGTTGCGGGAGATCGCGGCGGCATTGAAGCACCCGCTGCGTCACCTGGGACTCGTGAGCGGGTTCGCCGCGTCGCGGCTGCGCAGCCGGCTGGGCGCCACGGGCACGCTCGACACGGCGTTGCACCCGCGCCTCGAAGGGCACAAGCGATATTTCGAAAAGCACGTGCGCCAGTTGAGCGAGGGTGCCCGCCGGCTGCTCGAGACGTATCGGGACCAGATTGCCGAACGGCAGCAGGAACTGGAACGACTGGCCGACATGGCGGTGGAGCTGTTCGCCACAGCGGCCGTGCTGGCGCGGACGCAGCGCCTGATCACCGATCGCGGGATCGCGGCCTGCGTGCACGAAGTGGACCTCTGCGACCTGTTCGTCGCCGACGCGGGGCGCCGGTTCGGGGCAGCGCGCGACACGCTGCAATCGATCCAGGATGAGACGCGACGCGCGATCGCGAGGTCCATACGAGACGAGGGCGGATACGCCGTCCCCGACGCGCTGCTGGACTGGCCTCAACGGACGGAGTGACATGCGACGCATTTTCGACATCTCGGTGCCGGTGGAATCCGGCGGGCTCGTGTACCCGGGCAATCCCGAGATCCGGATCGAGTTGCAGCAGGCGATCGCGAACGGGGCGACGTCCAACGTGTCGCGTATCGACTTCGGATCGCATACGGGCACGCACGTGGACGCGCCGCGGCACTTCTTCGACGACGGCGCGGGGGCTGATCTGCTGCCGCTGGACGTCCTGATGGGCCCGGCCCTGGTGATCGCCGTCGAGCCCGATCTGATGGCCGTCTCGGCGGCGCAGCTGCGCGAGCACGATCTCACGCACGTGACGCGTCTGCTCATCCGGACCCGGAATTCGGGATTCATCCGGGAGCCCGAATTCCGAAAGAACTTCACCTACCTGGCGCCCGACGGCGCGGAGTACCTCGTAGAGCACGGGGTGAAGCTGGTCGGGGTGGACTACCTGTCGGTGGAGCAATTTCACTCGGGCCATCATCGCACTCACCGCACGCTGCTCGGGCATGGGGTGGTGATCATCGAGGGGCTCGACCTGAGCGAGCCGACCCCGGGAGTGTACGAACTCCGCTGCCTGCCGCTCCGGCTCACCGGCCTCGACGGCGCGCCGGCGCGGGCCGTGCTGCTCGCGTCCTGACGGCTCGCCCTCGTCTTCTCTTCTCTTTTTCTTCTCATACCGGTATTCGAAACGATGCAACTGGCAATGATTGGACTTGGCCGCATGGGCGGCAACATGGTCGAGCGCCTGATGCGCGACCGGCACACCGTGGTGGTGTACGATCGGAGCGCCGACGCCGTGCAGAAGGCGGCGGCCCTCGGCGCCACGCCGGCCCCTGACCTGGCTCAGTTGTGCGCGCAGCTCAAGGCGCCACGGGTGGTCTGGATCATGGTGCCCGCCGGCGACCCGGTGGACGAGACGATCGACGCGCTGAGCGCGCACATGACGGAGGGCGACGTCATCATCGACGGCGGCAACTCCAACTTCAAGGACTCGATGCGCCGCGCCGCCGCGCTCGCGGAACGGAAGATCGAATTCATCGACGCCGGAACGAGCGGTGGGGTCTGGGGGCTCGAGAACGGATACTGCCTCATGGTGGGCGGCTCGACGCGCGCCGTCACCCAGTGCGAGCCGATCTTCAAGACGCTGGCGCCGCCCGACGGCTTCGCGCACGTGGGACCGGCCGGCGCGGGCCACTACGTGAAGATGGTGCACAACGGCATCGAGTACGGGCTGCTCCAGGCGTACGCCGAAGGCTACGAGGTGCTCCACGCCTCCAAGACCTTCCCCAAACTCGACCTCGAACAGATTGCCTCGGTGTGGCAGCACGCGAGCGTCGTGCGCTCATGGCTCAACGAGTTGGCGATGCGTGCGTTCTCCAAGGACGCCTCGCTCGGCGGCGATCAAGGGTTGGGTGGCCGACTCCGGCGAGGGCCGCTGGACGGTGAACGAGGCGATCGACCTCGACGTACCGGCTCCGGTGATCACGCTGTCGCTCCTCACCCGCTTCCGCTCCCGCCAGGAAGACAGCTTCTCGGCCAAGGTCATTGCCGCGTTGCGGAACGAGTTCGGCGGCCACGCGGTGAAGCGCCGAATGACGGCGGAGACCAAGCGGGTCGCCGCCCGGCCCAAGCGGGCCCGGCGGCCGAACGGTTCGGAACGACGGAACGCGGACCCCTGCACGATGGTGGTCCTCGGCGCGTCCGGCGACCTGTCGCGACGCAAGCTCATGCCGGCGCTGTACCAGATGGCCAAGGACGGGCTGCTCCCCGAGCCCTTCCAGCTGCTCGGCGTGGGGCGCGACTCCTACGACGACACCGCCTTCCGCAAGCTGATGCACGCCGAACTCGAGAAGTCCGACGAGATCGACGGAGTGGACGACACGGTGTGGGAGCGGCTGAGCGCGCAGATCCACTACGTGTCGGGCGACTTCGCGCAGGCCGCCACGTACACGGCCATTCAGGAGCGCCTGGCGGCCATCGAGGAGCCGCATCCGCCCGAGGCGCGCAACCGGCTGTTCTACCTGGCCGTGCCGCCGAGCGTATTCGAAGACATCGTGCGTCACCTGTCCTCGAGTGGCCTGGCGCCGAAGGCGGCCGGTGCCGAGGAGCGCCCATGGCGCCGCGTGGTGATCGAGAAGCCGTTCGGACACGATCTCGCCACCGCGCAGGAACTCAACCACCTGGTACTGGAACTGTTCGACGAGTGCCAGTTGTTCCGCATCGACCACTACCTCGGCAAGGAGACGGTCCAGAGCATCCTCGTCTTTCGCTTCGCCAACGCGATCTTCGAACCGCTCTGGAACCGGCAATCAATCGCCCACGTGCAGATCACCGTGGCCGAGACCGTGGGCGTGGAGCAGCGTGGCGGGTACTACGAGGAAGCGGGCGTGGTCCGCGACATGTTCCAGAACCATCTCATGCAGCTCCTCGCGCTCACCGGCATGGAACCGCCGGTGACGATGAGCGCCGACGCGGTCCGCGACGAGAAGGTGAAGGTGCTGCGCTCCGTGCGGTGGATGGGCCCCGCCGACGTCGACAACTCGGTGGTGCGCGCCCAGTACCGGGCCGGATCGCTGCACGGTGTCGAGGTGCCGGGCTATCGCCACGAGCCGATGATCGCGCCGGACTCGGTCACGCCGACGTTCGCCGCCATGCGGCTCTACCTCGACAACTGGCGGTGGAAGGGCGTGCCATTCTTCCTCCGGTCGGGCAAGCGCATGCCCGACCGGGTGTCGGAGGTGTCGGTGCAGTTCCGCGACCCGCCGCATCTGATGTTCGGCCACGAGACGCGCAAGCTGCTGGCCCCGAACACGCTCGTCATGCGCATCCAGCCGGACGAGGGCGTCTCGCTATCGTTCCAGGTGAAGACGCCGGGCGCCGCCTACCAGTTGGCCAAGCAGATGGAGGTGGCGCCGGTGGCGATGGACTTCGCTTACCGGGATGCCTTCGGCGACGTGAACCCGCCGGCGTACGAAACTCTGCTCCTCGACGTGATGCTCGGCGACGCCACGCTCTTCACCCGCAGCGACGAGGTGGAGGCCGCCTGGCGAGTCGTCGACCCGATCCTCGACTACTGGGACGCGCACCCGCCGACCCGCATGGATACGTACGAGGCCGGCACGTGGGGGCCGGCCTCGGCCAATCAGCTCATCGCCCAGAACGGATTCTCGTGGCGCGAGCCGGATCCTGAGGACGACTGAAGCGGCAACCCGACGACCGGCGGCGCGTCAGCGCCCGCCGCCGTCGTGGTCCCGGTCTCCCCCGCCCGGGCGGCGGCGCACGGGAGCGTACTGGCGGCGTAGCATCATGCTGGCGCTGAGCGTATCGCCCCATGCTTCGGTGACCCGCGCCGAGACGACGTGGTCGAGCAGCGGGAATTTTCGCTTGAGGTACGCGTTGCCCTGCAGTTCGATCGAGTCCTGCGATGGGCCCGTGCCGCGCGGCGGCCCCTGGCCATAGCCGCTGTAGAGCGAATCGACGACGTTCATGCCCTTGATCACCTGTGCGATGGGCGGGAATCCGATCCCGCCCAGCGTGTCGAGCCGGGCGTTGTCGCGCTCGTTGACGTACAACTGCACCGTGCGCGACTGCGGCCCGCTGCGCGCGAACGCGATCATGCCGCGCCGGTTGCTCCGCATCACGGGATCGTCGGCGATGCGCCGATGGCGCCACTCCGCGTTCACCACGGGGTTGCCCGAGATGCCCCACTGGGCCAGCGACCCCTTCACGACGCGGAAGAAATACGTGTCGTCGTAGTACCCGTTGGTTACCAGGAAGTAGAACCGGTCGACGCCGAACGGCGACCAGTCGCGATGCGCGATCACCAGGAACGGGCCGCGCGTGGTCTGGAACTCGACGCGGAAGCTGTCCGGCGCCGGCGTCATGAGTTCCTCGGGCGTCGGTTCGAGCAGCGGAGAGCGGTGCGAGCACCCGACAATGGCCGTGCTCACGGCGAATACTGCGAGTACCGCGAAACGTCGCATGGGCTGGATCAACATGACCTGAGCATGAGAAGACACCCGGAACGGGCTCCACCCGAAGAGGGGTGGGTCCGAATTGGTACCCGGCCGGAGCATCCGAAGGTCCGCGGAAGTGCGGTGAAGCGCATGTTGCCGGGATCTCGAGAGTGCGGCAAGCCCCTCATCACACGGCGTCGAAGTCGATGTATCCCTGCCGGGGATCGGTATGCACCAGCCGCAGCTTGACCCGGTCACCCACATCCAGACCGTGCTGCCCATGCACCACCATCCCCTCGGCCGGTGGATGGAAGAGGCGCGCGAAGGTTCCGTGATCGGAGACGCCGGTCACGATCCCGTCGAACACGTCGCCGATCCGATGGGCCAGCAACAACGCGGCGGCCACCTTCCGCATGGTCCGCTCCACTTTGTTTGCGGCATCTTCACGTTCCGTGCAGTGCGCGGCGATCGCCGAGAGTTCGTCGTTGGAATACGGCGCGTCGGTGCCGGCGATCGCGGCCTTGGCCAGACGCTGCGTGACGAGATCCGCGTACCGGCGGTTGGGGGCCGTGGCGTGGGAGTAGTCGTGCACCGCGAGTCCGAAATGCAGGCCGGGATCCTTGCCCGGCATGTCGAGCGCGTATTCGCCGGGCCCCATGAGCTTGACCACGGTGAGGGACAGATCGGGAAACCGCAGTGGATCGGCCGCCCGGCGCGTGCTCAGGAAGTGCGCCAACGCCAGCGAATCGGGCCTGGCCGGCAGGGTGACGTCGTACTGCTTGGCGAGGTCGACGATCCGGCTCCACCGTTCCGGCTCCCGCACCACGCGGCGAATGCCGGAGCGTCCCCTGGACTCGAGAAACACCGCGATCGCGATGTTCGAGGCGATCATGAAGTCCTCGATGAGATCGCGCGCCTTGCTTTTCTGCGTGAGGGCGAGGTCCACCACCCGGCCGTCCTTCGCCACCGGCGTGGCTTCGATGGTGTCGAGTTCCAGAGCGCCGTTGCGCAGCCGCTGCGACTTGAGCCGTTGAGCGGCTTCGGACTGCAACCGGAGCTGCTGTTGGAGCGCGGGGTTCCCGTTCACCTTCGCCGGCGGTGTTCCGCCGTCGAGCCAGGCCCCCACGTCGTCGTAGGCGAGCTTGGCCTGGTTGCGGATCACGGCACGGTAGACGTCCTGCGTGTTCACCGCGCCGTGCGCGTCGACGACCGTCTCGATGACCAGCGCGAGTCGATCCTCGTTCTGGTTCAACGAGGTGAGGCCCGTGGACAGCTTCTCCGGGAGCATCGGAAACACCTCGACCCCCGTGTACACCGACGTGGAGTTGGCGCGGGCATGTGCGTCGAGCGGCGAGTCCTTGGGCACCAGCGCGTCCACGTCGGCAATGGCGACGAGCAAGCCGGATGCAATCGCCGGGCAGCTGCTCGGCCGCTTCGGCCTGGTCCAGATCGAGCGACGAATCGTTGTCGATGGAGGACCAGAGCATCTGGCGGAGGTCGCGTGCGCCGGACGGGATGGGCGCCGGCGCCGTGAGCGCGTCCAGCTGGCGTCGGGCGTCGCCGGGATAGGCCGGCTCGAATCCGTACTTGGCGGCCACACGTCTGGCCGCGGCATCGAGATCGAAATTGCCGGGCACCCCGTGCTTCGGCGCATGGTTGGGGTCGCGGTGGCCGTGGTTGGAAATACGCGTGCTCCGATGGAGGTGAAGGGCGGTTGTGTGAATCTGCCGTGCCCGGCATGATTCGGGCAATGTCCGCGGCCGATACCCGCAAGACCCGCACACTCGCCGACACGCCACCGCGCCGCGACCAACCGCCGCCGGAGACGTGCGACTATTGCGGCAGCACCGATCTCCACTGGGTCAAATGCAAGTTGATCTGCCGGAACTGCCGGCAGATCAACAAGAGTTGTTCGGATCTGTAGGCCACGCCTGCCAACGCCCACCGTCAGCAGTCGGCAGCCGGCCTCATTCGAAATCGAGTGCCAGGTCCATCGCCGGCGCCGAGTGGGTGAGTGCACCCACGGAGATCCAGTCCACCCCGCACTCCGCGATCTCCCGAACGGTGTGCAGCGTCACGCCGCCGCTCGCTTCGACGGTGG
This sequence comes from uncultured Gemmatimonadaceae bacterium, assembly GCA_963822945.1. Lineage (GTDB taxonomy): Bacteria > Gemmatimonadota > Gemmatimonadetes > Gemmatimonadales > Gemmatimonadaceae > JAGWRI01. The sequence goes on from CAWGJO010000020.1 coordinate 590,923, forward strand.
CGCGGCCGGCCACGAGGGCCACGCACTCTCGCAGGGCATCGGACGACATGTTGTCGAGCATCACGATGTCGGCGCCCGCCTCGACCGCCGCCTCCACCTGCTCGCGCCGCTCGCACTCGACTTCCACGCGCGTGCCCACCGGCGCCGTCTCGCGCGCCCGCCGCACCGCCCGTGCGATGTCTCCGTCGAGCGCCGCGAGGTGGTTGTCCTTGATCAGCACGGCGGAGGCCAGGTCGAAGCGATGGTTGGTGCCCCCGCCGGCCCGCACCGCGTACTTCTCCAGCAGCCGCCAGCCCGGCGTCGTCTTCCGCGTATCGAGGATGCGGGCTTTCGTGCCGCGGACGGCCGCGACGTAGCGCGCCGTGAGCGACGCGATTCCCGACAACCGTTGCATGAAGTTCAGCGCCACGCGCTCGGCGGCGAGAATCGGGCGGGCGTGGCCCGTGATGTACAGCACCGAATCGCCCGCCTGAACGCGCGTGCCGTCCTCGGCGTCGATGCGGATCGAGACCTTGGGGTCGAGCAGGCGGAACGACTCGACGGCCAGCGGCACGCCGGCCACCACGCCCGCCTGCTTGGCCACGAGCGATGCCCGCGCGCGACGCTCCGTGACCACGGTGGCGATGGTCGTGATGTCGTTGAAGGCCCCATCCTCCTCCAACGCCGAACGCACCAGCGTGTCGAGCGCGCCCGGCGCCAGCGGAAACTTCAGCCCGCTGCGAGACATCTCCGGGATCGAGGGCGTGGACAGCGGGGTGACCATGCGCCGCGCACTGGGGCGCTCCGACTCGGGCTGCAGCATGCGCCTACTCCCCGGGATCACCCACCGGGGCAAGGGCGCTGGTGCCGCCGATGGAGACCATCCGCTCGATGGCTCGGCGCGCCCGTCGCGCAATGTCGGGTGGGACGGTGATGTGATGCTCGTTGCGCTTCAGCGCGCCGAGCACCTTGGGCAATGTCGTGACCTTCATGTACGCGCAGGTGGCGCGGTCGTTCGCGGCGTAGAACGTCTTGGTCGGATTCTCGCGTCGCAGGCGGTGCAGGATGCCGATCTCGGTAGCCACGATGAATTCGTCGGCCGGCGACTGCGCCGGGCGCCGGATCATTCCTTCCGTGGACAGGATCTCCACGCCGTCGCCGTCGACGTCGCCCGACGAGAGCGCCTCGAGCACCGACGTGGAACAGCCGCATTCGGGATGCACGAGGAACTCCGCCTTCGGGTGTGCCGCACGCTGCGCATTCATGTGGGCAGGATCGATGCCCGCATGCACGTGACACTCGCCCATCCAGACGTGGATGTTGTCCCTTCCGGTCATGCGCCGCACGTGCGCGCCGAGGAACATGTCGGGAAGAAAGAGGATTTCCCGGTCGGCGGGGATCGCGTTCACGACGTCCACCGCGTTCCCCGACGTGCAACAGTAGTCGCTCTCCGCTTTCACCTCGGCGGTGGTATTCACGTACGACACGACGACGGCGCCCGGATGCTCGGCCTTCCAGTCGCGGAGCTGCGCGGCGTCGATCGTCGCGGCCAGCGAGCAACCGGCCGCCATGTCGGGAAGCAGCACCGTCTTGCCGGGCGAGAGAATCGCCGCCGTCTCGGCCATGAAATGCACGCCGCAGAACACGATCACACCGGCGTCGGTTTTCGCCGCTTCGCGCGACAGGCCGAGCGAGTCGCCCACATAGTCGGCGACATCCTGCACTTCGGGGCGCTCGTAGTTGTGCGCGAGGATCACCGCCTTCCGCCTGGCGGCGAGTGCGCGGATCTGCTCGTGCAACTGCGAGATCGAGCGATCGGGAGACGTTTCGGTTGTCGGGCTCATGTCCTTGATATTAGCCGCAGTGTCCGAAGCAATGTTCCACTTGGTCAAACGCACGTTTAGAGCTCGATGTGACGGCCCCGCCATTCTCCCCTGGCCCGAGGAAAGTCGCTCCGGTAGTGGCCGCCCCGCGATTCTCGCCGTCGAAGGGCCGCCTGCGCAATCAGACCGGCGGTCTGGATCAGATTGACCTCTTCGGTGGCTCCTTCGGGCAACCGCCGTTCGATGTCCCCCAGGGTGGCCAGGGCGCTCTTGAGTCCGGCGGCGCTGCGGATGATGCCCGCGTACTGCCACATGATCATGCGCACCAGATCGGCCGCGACCTGCGCGGCGCCGCGGTCGTGGAGCACGGGGACGCTCCACCGCGTCTTGCGTGGCAGCCGGGTCAGTTCCGGGGTTTCCCGCAGCCGCGTGGCCACACGCTCGGCGAACACCAACCCTTCGAGCAGCGAGTTCGACGCCAGCCGATTGGCCCCGTGCACGCCCGTGCGTGACATCTCGCCGGCGGCGAACAGCCTCCGGAGACTCGACCGCCCGTACAGATCGGTGGCCACACCACCCATCATGTAGTGCGCCGCCGGCGTCACCGGAATCAGATCCCGGCGCGGGTCTATGCCCCGCGCCTTGCAGATCGCGTCGATACCCGGGAAACGGCGGGCAAATGCCCGCCCGATCTTCCGTGCATCCAGGAATACCCTGTGGCCGGCCCGCTGCTCGCGGAAGATGGCCCTCGCCACGATGTCGCGGGGCGCCAATTCCGCCTCCGGGTGCTTCCGGACCATGAACCGCTGACCGCGATCGTTCACCAGCATCGCCCCCTCGCCACGCACGGCTTCGGAGATGAGTTGCAGCGGGTTTTCCGGCGTGTCGAGCGCCGTGGGGTGGAACTGGACGAATTCCATGTCGGCCAGCGTGGCGCCGGCCCGGTGCGCGATGGCGAACCCGTCGCCGGTGGCGACGACCGGATTGGTGGTATGGCGGTAGACCTGTCCGCATCCGCCCATCGCGAGCACGGTCGCGTCGGCAATGATCTCGGTGGCGTGGCCCCTGACGCTCGCCCGCACGCCGAACACGGCGCGGCGCGCCACGATGAGGTCGAGCACACGAGCCTTTTCGAGCACGCGGATCTTGCGGCTCTCACGCACCCGTTCGATGAGGGCGCGCGCCACCTCGGCGCCGGTCTGGTCGCCGTGGGCATGGACGATGCGTGATGCCGAGTGTGCCGCTTCACGTCCCAGGATCAGTTCGCCCTCCGGGCCGAGGTCGAACTCGGCGCCGGCGGTCTGGAGTTCGCGCACGCGTTCCGGCCCCTCTTCCACGAGCACGCGGACGGCCGCCGCGTCGCACAGGGCCGCGCCCGCGGCCAACGTGTCGCGGCGGTGGAGTTGCGGCGAGTCGCCGGCGCCGAGCGCCGCAGCAATGCCGCCCTGGGCATATGCGGTGGCGCTGTCGAACAGCGAGCGCTTGGTGAGCAGCAGCACCTCGCCGTGCTCCGACGCGCGCAGGGCGGTGTGCAGCCCGGCGACGCCGCTCCCCACAACCAGAAACCGCGTTCTGATCCGCTCCACCATGGCACGCAATCAATTGACCCGACGAGCCTTGCGGTACCCCGCGTACGCACACGATTGTTCACGCCATGCGAAAGCTGCTCATCCTCGTGGGCGTGCTGCTCGCCGCCCACGCGGTGTTGCTCTTCGTGCACCCGGCCGGCGCGGTCTCTCCCGTCATCGACCCCAATGCGGTCAACGTGGGCATCGTGTTCGACGTCGGGGGCCGTGGCGACAAGTCGTTCAACGACGCGGCGTACCTGGGTGGCGAGCGGGCCGAGAAGGAACTCGGCGTCCACGTACGGTTCATCGAACCCGGGGACGGCTCGGACCGGGAGGCCGGGCTCCGCATTCTCGCCGCCGAGGGGATGAAGCTGGTGATCGGGATCGGGTTCATCTTCACCGATGATCTCCTGCAGCTCGCCAAGGAGTATCCGCACACCGACTTCGCGGGTGTCGACTTCTCGGTGGCCACCGACAGCGCCGGCCATCCCATTCCGCCCCCGCCCAACCTCGCGGCGCTCAAGTTTCGCGAGGAGGAGGGCTCCTTCCTGGTCGGTGCGCTGGCGGCGATGGTGGGCCATTCCAAGAAGGTGGGATTCATCGGCGGGATGAACTCGCCGCTCATTCAGAAATTCCAGGCCGGCTACGCGGCGGGCGTCCACTACGTGTGCCCCGACTGCCAGGTGATCGCGCAGTACGCCGGTGTCACGCCCGACGCGTTCCGGAATCCGGGCAAGGGAAAGGAGTTGGCGCTCTCCCAGTACCAGAACGGCGTGAACGTGATCTTCCACGCCTCGGGCTCCACGGGGCTGGGCGTGTTCGAGGCCGCGCGGCAGACCAACAAGCTGGCCATCGGGGTGGACGCCGATCAGTACTCGGAAGCGCCGGGCCACGTGCTCACGTCCATGGTGAAGGGCGTCGATGCCGCCGTGTTCGACGTCATCAAGCGCGTGAAGGACGGCACGTTCAAGGGCGGGATCTACTCCTTCGGGCTCGCCCAGAACGGGGTGCGTTACGTCTATGACGAGCACAACAAGGCGCTGATTCCCGACAGCGTCCACGCGCGGCTGGAGCAGCTCAAGGCCGACATCATCGCCGGCAAGATCAAAGTGCCCACCACCCCATGACCACGCCCTCCGGAGCCCCGGTCCCGACGTCCGGCGCCGTGGCCGTATCCATGCGCGGCATCGACAAGTCGTTCGGCCCGGTGCGCGCCAACCGGGGTGCCTCGCTGGAAGTGGCGCGCGGCGAGATCCACGCACTGGTAGGCGAGAACGGGGCCGGCAAGTCCACGCTGATGCGCGTGCTGAGCGGCATGTACGCGCCGAGCGCCGGCACGATGATCGTCAACGGGCACGACGTCACCGGGTGGACGACGGCCAGGGCCATCGCGGCCGGCGTCGGCATGGTGCATCAGCACTTCATGCTCGTCCCCACGCTCACCGTGGCTGAGAACATCGTGCTCGGACGCGAGATCACCTCGGCAGGGCAGCTCGACCGTGGAGCGGCCGAGCGCGCAGTGGCCGACCTCGGCGCGCGCACGGGGCTGGTGGTGGCCCCCGGCCGCAAGGTCAGCGATCTGTCGGTGGGGGAGGCGCAACGGGTGGAGATCCTCAAGACGCTCTACCGCGGCGCGAAGATCCTCATTCTCGACGAGCCCACGGCGGTGCTCTCGCCACCCGAGGTCGATGAGCTCTGGCGCGTGCTGGCACGCATGCGCGATGCCGGGGACACGATCATTCTCATCACCCACAAGCTCGACGAGGTGATGGAGATCTCGGACACCGTCACGGTGATGCGGCACGGGCAGACGGTGGGGCGCGTGGCCACGCGCGACACCTCGCCGGCCCAGCTGGCCCGGATGATGGTGGGCCGCGACGTGGTACTGGCCGGCGAAGGACGACCGGCGCCCGTGCCGACGGTCAGCGCCGCAACGCAGCAGCCGGTGCTCGAGGTTCGCGAACTCACGGTGGCCGACCCGCGCAAGGCGCACGCCGTGGACGCGGTGAGCTTCTCCGTAGCGCCGGGCGAGATCCTCGGCATCGCCGGAGTCGAGGGAAACGGACAGACGGAACTCATCGAGGCGATCGCCGGGCTCCGGGCGGTGGCGTCGGGCGCGGTCCTGCTGGACGGCCGTGACGTGACTCGGCAGAGCGTACGGGAGCGAGGGGATGCCGGGCTCTCGCACATCCCCGAGGACCGGCAGCAGCGCGGCCTGGTGCTCGACTATTCGATCGCCGAGAATCTGGTGCTCGGCCAGCAGCACCGGTTCTCGCGTCACGGGATGCTGGACGAGGCCCGTATCGCGGACAACGCCCGCCGGCAGATCGACCGGTTCGACATCCGCCCGGTGGATCCGGCAGCGCCCGCGCGGGCGCTCTCCGGCGGCAATCAGCAGAAGGTGGTCGTGGCCCGTGAGATGGGCCGCGACTTCAGCGTGCTGCTCGCCGCCCAGCCCACGCGCGGCGTGGACGTGGGCGCCATCGAGTTCATCCATACGCAATTGCGCAACGCGCGCGCCGAAGGCAAGGCGGTGCTGCTGGTGTCGGCCGACCTGACCGAAGTGCTGGCCCTCTCCGATCGCATCGCCGTGATGTATGGCGGCCGGTTTGCCGTAGTGCTGCAGCGGTCGGACGCCAACGAGGAGATCCTGGGCGCCTACATGACCGGCGCTTCGGGGCGGGCCGCGTGACGGCGCCGGCGACCACGGGGGCCGAGTCGCGCGGCCGCCGGCTACGCGCGCAGTTCGAGGAAGCGGTGTTGCCGGCCATCGTGGCCCTGCTCATCGCGGCGCTCGTGGGCGACATCCTGATCATCACCTACGGCCAGTCTCCGGCTGCCGTGTACCGGTTGCTCATCGAAGGCACGTGGGGAAACGCGTACGGGTTGGGGCAGGTGCTCTACAAGGCCACGACGCTCACCTTCACCGGTCTGGCGGTGGCTATCGGGTTGCGGGCCGGGTTGTTCAACATCGGCGCCGAGAGCCAGCTCGCGGCCGGGGGATTCCTGGCGGGCGTGGTCGGCACACTGCTGCCCACGGGCATTCCGGCGGTGGTGGTGCTGCCCCTGTTCATCCTGGCCGCGGCCGTGGGTGGGGGACTCGTGGGAGGCGCTGCGGGTGTGCTCAAGTCGAAGTGGGGCGCGCACGAGGTGATCACCACGATCATGCTCAACTTCATCGTGCTGGCGCTGCTGAACTACCTCACGGTGGCGCACTTCAAGGTGTTCGATACGCTGCACACGGCCGATATCCGGAGCGGCGCCATCGCGCGGCTCTCGGTCGTGCTGCCCGCGTTCCACGGGTCGGCGGCGAACCTCGTGCTGCTGCTCGCGCTTGCCGCCGCGGCGGTTGCGTGGTGGTACCTGTTCCGGTCGCGGGCGGGCTACGAATTACGCGCCGCCGGCCTCCAGCCCGGTGCGGCCGAGTACGGCGGTGTGAACGTGGCGACCATCTGGTGGAAGGCCATGCTCATCTCGGGGGCCGTGGCCGGGATCGGCGGTCTCAACTTCGTGCTGGGCTACAAGCACTATTACGAGGACGGGTTCAGCACGGGCGCCGGATTCCTCGGCATCGCCGTGGCCCTGGTGGGCCGCAACAATCCGATCGGCGTGGTGCTGGCGGCGCTCCTCTTCGGCACGCTGTCGCAGGGCGGTTTGGCGGTGAACGCGCTGGTGCCGAAGCAGATGGTCGAAGTGCTCCAGGCGGTGGTAATCATCGCCGTGGCGACTTCGGTGCCCGAGGTGCGGCGCCTGCTGCGCAGCGTGCGCAGGCACGGAGGGCCGGACGCATGATGCTGCTCGCCTTCCTCTCGCAGACCATACGGATCGCGATGCCCTACCTGTTCGCCTCGGCGGGCGGGGTGCTCTCGGAGCGGGTGGGGCTCATCGGCCTCGGCCTCGAGGGGTACATGTTGTCCGGGGCATTCTGCGCAGCACTGGGTGGCTACTACTCGCACAGCCCCTGGGTGGGCGTGCTCGCCGGCATCGCGGGGGGCGGCGCGTTTGCGGCGTTGTACGGCCTCTGCTCCATTCGCTACAAGGCCGACCAGGTGGTGGTCGGCGTCGCCATCAACCTGCTCGCCGTCGGCATCACGCGGTTCTTCCTGCGCTTCACCTTCGGCAGCTCCTCCAACTCGCCCCGGGTACCCGGGTTCTCGGTGGCCGAGACGGGCAGCGGATTCCTCGCCCTCACCCACAACCCGCTCATCTGGCTGGGCGCCTTCGCCATCCCGGTGGTGGGCTGGGTGTTGTACCGCACACCGTTCGGGCTGCGCGTGCGCGCGGTGGGCGAGCATCCGGGGGCTGCACTGTCGGTCGGGGTGCCCGTGGCCCGGGTGCAGTGGATGGCCGTACTCCTCTCGGGGGCCATTGCCGGAATGGGAGGGGCATATCTGGCCCTGGATCAGCACCAGTTCACCGACCAGATGACGGCAGGCCGCGGCTTCATTGCCCTGGCAGCCATTATCTTCGGTCGATGGGATCCACCCCGCGTGGGGCTGGCGTGCCTGTTGTTCGCGGCGGCGGAGACCTTCCAGATCCGGCTCCAGGGCGCGGCGCTCGTTCCCGCGCAGTTCGTGGAAATGATACCCTATCTGCTCACGATCGTGGCGCTGGCCGGCGTCGTGGGACGGGCGGTCCCCCCCGCTGCACTCGGCAAGACGGACGAGTAACCGAATTCTCCGAAAAGAACCCTGACATTCGGGCCGTTTGTCCTCGCGCCCGGATGGCGCTTGATTTCGAGTCCACATTTTCGCCCGCGTGACCTCCGTGCCCGGATCCCCGCAGTCGTCCGCTCCGCCGAACGGCACGCCGTTCGGCAAGCTCGCCGTACTGATGGTGACGGCGTTCATCGACATGGTTGGCCTGTTGATGATCGTCCCACTGTTGCCGTTCTACGCCGAGTCCCTCGGCGGCAACGGCCTCATGGTCGGCTTGCTGGTGTCGTCGTATGCGGTGGCGCAGCTCATCAGTGCTCCGTACTGGGGACGGCTCTCCGACCGGCACGGCCGCCGCCCCGCGCTCCTGGTTGGGCTCACGGCGTCGGCCATCGCGTACGTGATCTTCGGCTACGCCAGTTCACTCTGGCTGCTCTTCCTGTCGCGCATCGTGCAGGGAGCCGGCGGGGGCACGGTGAGCGTGATCCAGGCCTACGTCGCCGACGCCACGGCGCCCGAGGACCGCGCCAAGAGCCTGGGCTGGCTCTCCGCCGCCACCAATGCGGGCGTGGTGATCGGTCCGGCGCTGGGTTCGTTCAGCATGGGCGCGGGCGTGCACGCCCCGGGGCTCGCCGCGGCGGCCCTCTGTCTGGTCAACATTCTGTTCGCCATGCGATACCTCACGGAATCGCGCGACATGAAGGAGGCGCAGTCGCGGCCCGTGGCCAAGGGCCGCTCGCGCGAGGCGCTCGTCCGCGTGATCACACATTCGAGCGAGCCGGCGTCGCGCCTCATCTGGATCTATTCGCTGGCCATGGGGGCGTTCCAGGGAATGACGGCCATCCTGGCGCTGTTTCTCGCCGCCCGGTTCAGTGTGACCACCAAGACGATCGGATACTTCTTCATGTACATCGGGGCGATCTCCATGCTCACGCGGGCCGTGATCCTGGGGCACGCCGTCGATCGGTTCGGGGAGCTCCGGCTATCGCGCCTGGGCGCCACGCTGCTGGCGGCGGGGCTGGTGATCATTCCGTTCACGCGTCCGGCCATCGACCCGCACGTGCTGGGCACGCTGTTCGGCGGCGCGGCACCCGCTTGGGTGGCGACACTCGCGCCGTACGTGCCCCTCGCCATCGCCATCGCGTTGGTCCCGCTGGGCACGGCGTTCACCTTCCCCTGCGTGACCGCGATGCTGTCGCAGGTCACGCCGAGTCATGAACGCGGGCTGTATATGGGGGTTCAGCAGACGTTCGGCGGCATGGCGCGCGTCATCTTCCCCATCCTTGCCGGTTGGATGTTCGATAGCGTGATCGCCCTCCCCTTCCTGGTGTCGGCCGGGTTGGTGATCAGCACGATCTTTCTCGGGTTCGGACTCCAGGCCCACGTCACGCCCTACCGGGCCATGGCGCGGAAGGCCGCCGACGGCTGACGCGCGGCCGGCGGCGGGTACCGAGGCGTCAGTTGGTGCTCTCGGCTCCCGGCTCGCTGGCCAGCACGGCCTTGGCGATCTCCACCATCGGCACCGAGCGATCCTGGCTGGTGCGCTGCAGGATGCGGTAGGCTTCCTGCTCCGACGACCCGGTGCGCCGCATGAGAATGCCCTTCGCGCGCTCGATGGTCTTCCGGTTCTCCAACGCCTGCCGGGCGCCCTCCGCGTCCTTGCGGGCGGACGCGAGTTCCTTGGCGCGCGTGGCGGCCAACCGGATGGTGGAATCGAGCACGCGCGGCGGCGCCGGCTTGGGCAGGAATGCAATGGCCGCGGTGGCGGCGACATCGTGATCGGAGAGCGTGAGCGCCTGATCGCCGCTGAACAGCACGACCGCAATGCCCGGCGTCGTCTGCGTGATCGCTTCCGCCGCTTCGATGCCCGACCCGTCGGGCATGTGCACGTCGAGCAGCACGATGTCCGGCACGAGCTCGGCGGCGCGCTCCTGCGCTTCGCGTCCCGAACCGACCTCGGCGACTACGATGTGTCCGAGCGCCGACAGAAGTTCAACGAGTAGAGAGCGCGCATTGGCGTCGTCTTCGGCGACCAAGATGCGGATCTGAGGGGTTCCTTCAGTCATTGCCACAAAATTAGGGGTTCAACCGCTCACTACGCCAGCACGATGTTTGTCGAGGCCGCTACCTGGGCCAGCAGGTCGGACGTTCTGACCGGCTTCCGCAGGAGGAAGTCGGTCGCCGAAGTATTACCCCGCGGTTCCCATCCGGTAACAACGCCGATTCTGAGCTTCGGCCACCGGGACCTGGCGTGTGTGACCAGATCCCAGCCACTCCCGTCGGGCAGGCCGATGTCGGTGACCAGCACGTCGTACGGCGGCGTTTCCCCCTCGCCCAGGCTGGCTTTGGCTTCCTCGATACAGGTGACGACCTCCACGCTATGGCCGTCGCTCTCCAGCAGCGCCTGCATGAACTCCCGGCTGTCGGCGTGGTCCTCCACCAGGAGTACCCGGCGGGGGGTGCGGCGGGCAAGGAGGTCGATCACCGGCTTGGTGGGCCCCTCGACGGCGATCGGGAATACCATCCGGATCGTCGTGCCCTTGCCGGGCGCGGAGTCGATCTCGGCCCGCCCGCGGTGGCGCCTGGCGATGCCGTACACCTCGGCCAGGCCCAGGCCGGTGCCCGCCTGCCCCTTGGTGGTGAAGAAGGGCTCGAAGGCCCGTTCGCGAACCTCGTCGGACATGCCGGTGCCGGTATCCCGCACTTCTAGCGCCACTTCGTCCCCGATGATGCGGGTGACGATGCCCAGGGTGCCGCCGCCGTGCATCGCGTCGAGCGCGTTCTGCACGAGGTTCAGCAGCGCCTCGCGGATCTCGCCCGGAATGCCGCGGATCATCGACCCGGGGGCCAGCACGCGCTCCAGCTGGATCTGGCCGCCGCGGGCCCGCTCCGCCCACAGCGGGCGCGTCATCGCCACGACCTCGTCGCACACCGAGGTCAGATCGATCAGCTCATCACGTTCGCCCTTCATGGGCTCCTGGCGGATGAACCGTCCCACCCGGGCGGCGGTGGCGGCTCCCGTCTCGGCGGCCTTGGCGATGCGCACGGCGTAGTCTCGCACGGCCTCCGGCTTGTCGGCATTGGTCTCGAGCAGATACGCCGCCGCCATGATCGGATTGAGCGCGTTGTTCACGTCGTGCATCACGCCCGCCGCGAGTTGCCCCACCGCGGCCAGGCGTCGTTCACGGGAACGGGCTTCCTGCAGCGCCAGCAGCTCCTGGGTGCGCTCCTGGACCATGCGTTCCAGGCGCTCGGCTTCGGTCGAGACGCGCTCGTACAGCTCGGCGGTCCGGCGCGCCTCCTCCTCGAGTTGCTGCTGCAGTTGGGTCCGGAAGGTGACGTCGCGTTCCACCGTGACCGCGCCGCGGATGCGTCCCTGCTCGTCGTAGAGCGGGTTCGCATTCACATCGATGATCATTGCCGCGTCCGGGCCACGCCGCACTTCGAGACGTTCGCCCCGCACCCGCTCGCCCCGCAGAGCGCGCGCCGTCGGGTGTTCGTGCACGAACAGGCTGGTGCCGTCGAGGGTGCGCGGACGGTCGAGTTGCCACAGCTCCCGCAGCGTATTGGGCGTGTTGGGCGCATGGTCGAGCTGCGCCTGCGTGTTCGTGCGCAGAGTGTTGCCGTCGCCATCCACCACGCGCACCGAATCGGGAATAACGTCGAAGATCGACTCGAGCTGCGCGACGCTGCGGGCCAGGTCCTGACGCAGTTCCTCGCGTTCGGTGAGGTCGTTGCCGGCAAAGATCACCCCGCGCCCGCCCGACTCCGTGGTGATGGGCACGAAGGTCGCCTCGATCAACCGGGGTCCGTTCCGATGCTGGAACGTCACCGGATGGGCGATCACGGGAACGCCGTGCACCGCCGAGTCGATCTGTTCGGTGAGATCGGCCTGGGCGTTCGGAAACGCGTCGTATACCGAGTGGCCCTGCGCCGCCTGCACCGACGTGTCGATCAGGTCGTAATAGCGCGGATTGGCGCTCATCAACTCCAGCTTCGAGTTGAACACGGCAATCGCATGGGAGATCGCTTCGAACAACGGTTCGAAACGAGCCGTCGGCATGCTGTTCCGCTGGCCGGTTCTGGACTCCGATTTCACAGGCGGGGCCTTTCCCATAGGGGAGAGTGGTCGGGGCGACGCACGCAACCGCGTCGCGACGCGTAGGCGTCCTTCCTAGACTGACGCGCGCCGGCCGCTAAAGTCAATGCAAATCGGGGCCTGGAATGGGCTTGACAAACATTTCGCCTCACCGGTCAGTGCCCTCCCAACTGCGTACTGCCGGGACGGCGGAGCAGCGGAACCAGGGGCAGAGCCGCGAGGATGGCCACCCCGACCCAGAGAAATACGTGTTCGAAGGCGATGACGTAGGCCTGACCGTTGATGATCCGGTCGAGCGCCGCGAGCGCCTGCCGCTTGGCCGTGAACAGGTTGGATCCCCGGGCGACGAACGCTCGCTGCATGGCCTGCAGCCGCAGATAGGTGCCGATCCCGGTCCGCGAGGCGTGGCTCACCAGCACGGCGCGATTCACGGCCACATCCCGCGTCAGATAGGTGGCCAGCAGGGAGAGCCCGAGGCTGCCTCCGAGCTGCCGCGTGAGGTTGAAGATGGCCGAACCGTGGCCCAGCGCGCGTCCGCGCAATCCGGCCACGGCCGATGCGGTGAGGGGCACGAAGATCATCCCCAGCGCCGCTCCGCGGGTGATGATCAGCCAGTGCCAGTACGACTCCGGCACGCCGGCAGTGAGATGGGAGTGCAGCCACATCGAGTAGGCCAGCAGCAATGCGCCGGCGGCAATCGACCACCGCACGTCGATCCGGTCGCCGAAGCGCGCCATGGGCACCATCATGGCCGCCGAGGCAATCGCCCCCGAGAGCAGCAGGATGCCGGCCGTCTCGGCGTCGTAGTGCAGAATCTGCTGCATGAACAGCGGCTCGGCGAAGATACTCCCGTAGAGGCCGGCCCCCAGGGCGAACGCGAACAGCGATCCCGCGGCAAGCGAGCGATCCTTCAACACACGCAGGTCGAGAATCGGCTCGTCCACGTGCAACTCCCAGACGATCATCGACACGATGCCGACGACCGCGGTCACGGCAAGGGCCGTGATGAGCCGGGAGTCGAACCAGTCGTAGTGTTCGCCGCGTTCGAGCACGAACTGCAACGAGCCGATGCCGACCGCGAGCAGTCCGACCCCCACGACATCGATGCGGCCCGGTTTCCGGATATCCACGTGGTCGTGCACGAACAGCGAGACGACGAAGAACGACAGCATCCCCACGGGGATATTGATGAAGAAGATCCACGGCCACGAGTAATGGGTGACGATAATGCCGCCCAGCGTGGGCCCGATGGCGGGCCCGACGATCATGCCGAGGCCGAAAATGGCCGCCGCGACGGTCTTCTGATGGGGCGGAAACGCGTCGAACAGGATGGCCTGGGCTGTGGCAATGAGCGCACCGCCGCCGAGCCCCTGCATGAGCCGCCAGAAGACGAGGGCGCCGAGCGTTCCCGACGTGCCGCAGAAGAAGCTCGACACGGTGAAGATGGTGACCGAGGCCAGGAAATACCGCCGCCGGCCGAAATAGGCGGCGAGCCATCCCGTCATGGGCAGTACGATAACCGCCGAGAGGATGTACCCGATCACCACCCAGGTGATCTCGTCGATGGTGACGCCGAGATTCGCGCTCATGTCGGCGAGCGCGACGTTCACGATGCTCGTGTCGATCAGCTCCATCACGGCGCCGAGGATGACGCCGAGAGCGATCAGGTATCGGTGGGCGTATGCCGGGTTGTACTCGAGAGCGGCAGAGTCAGTCATGGTCGGCCCGGAATGCTACACCGCGAATGCCGGAACGATCACGCGCTTCCCGTCGCGGGGTTTCCCTTCTCCCGCGTGCCGATCAGCCGCGACCCCCGCTGGTACGTGAAGAACGCGTAACCCCACTCCACCAGGACGCTGGCGCGGTTGCGGAACCCCGCCAGATACATGATGTGGATGAACAACCAGAGCCACCACGCCAACCAGCCCGACACGTGCACGCGCCCGAATCGGGCGACGGCCCGGTATCGTCCGATGGTCGCCAGGTCGCCCTTGTCGAGGTAGCGAAACGGCCGGGTGGGCTTGCCCGCAATCAGCCGTTTGACGTTGGCGGCAGCGGCCGGCCCGCTCTGGATGGCGGCAGGCGCCACACCGGGTACCGCCTTCCCATTCGACTTCATCTCGGCCTGGTCGCCGACCACGAACACCTCGGGGTGCCCGGGAATCGAGAGATCGGGTTCCACGATCACCCGGCCCACCCGGTCGAGGGGCACGCCGAGCGACTTGCCGAGGGGTGAGGCCTCATTGCCGGCAGCCCAGATGATCGTCGCCGCTTCGATCCGTTCGTCTCCCGCATCCACCACGCCGCGGGCCACGTGGCTGACTTGCGTATCGGGACGCACCTCGACGCCGAGCTGCTCGAGTTGGGCCTGGGCCGCCCGCGACAGATCCTCGGGGTAGGCGGCGAGGATGCGCGGCCCGCCCTCCACGAGAATCACCCGCGCCTTCCGCGTATCGATGCGGCGGAAATCGTCGGGCAGGGTGTGGCGCGCGATCGTGGGCAGCATGCCGGCCATCTCGACCCCGGTGGGTCCGCCCCCGACGAGCACGAACGTCAGCAGCCGCCGCCGCTCGGCCTCGTTGTCGGTCTTCTCGGCGCGCTCGAACGCCAGCAGCACCCGCTGGCGGATCCGAATGGCGTCCTCGATGCTCTTGAGGCCCGGCGCCACGGTCTCCCACTCGGGATGCCCGAAATACGAGTGGCGCGCACCGGCCGCCAGGATCAGGTAGTCGTACGGAAGCGTCAGCGCGCCACCGTCGGCGACGGCCACACGGCGTGCGACGTCGATGCGCTCCACCTCGGCCATGAGGACCTCGGTGTTGGTCTGCTTCCGCAACAGCCAGCGGATGGGCGCCGTGATGTCGGTGGGCGCCAGGGTCGCCGTGGCCGCCTGGTAGAGCAACGGCTGGAACAGATGGTGGTTCGTCCGATCCACCAGGGTAACGCGTACCGCGGAGTGCGCGAACGCGCGGGCAGCGTAGAGGCCGCCGAACCCGCCGCCGACGATCAGGACACGCGGACGGTCCAGCGTCACGCCATTCTCGACTCCGCCCACCGGGCGCCGGTCGTGATGGCCAGCACGAGCACGATGAGCAGGACGCTGTAGGCGGACGCGGTGCCGAACGAGAGTCCACGCAACTGCGAGAGGATCTCCATGGAGATCGGCCGGTTGCTGTGCGAATAGAGGACGATGCTGGCCACGAACTCGCCCACTGCGGCCACCGCGGCGAGCATCGCGCCGGCCACCAATCCGGGCCGGGCCGCCGGCAACACCACGCGCCGCATGGCCAGCATCCAGGACGCCCCCAATCCGCGCGCCGCGTCTTCGATGGTCGGATCCATCTGCCGCAGCGATCCCTCGATGGCATTGGTCACCAACGGAATGTTGCGGATGAAGTACGCGAGCGGAAGGATCCAGAACGTGCCCACGAGCAGCAACTTGGCGGTGGCCACGGAATTCCGGTCGAAGGTGGCGGCCAGCCCGAGTGCGATCGCCGTGGCGGGAATTGCCCACGGCAGCGCCACCAGAAGGCCGAGCAGCTTCTTGCCCGGCGCCCGGGAGAGCACGAGCAGATACGCGGCCAGGAAGCACACGACCACGTTCGCCGCCGTGGCGATGGCGGCCATGCTCACGCTGTTGACGATCGGCTGCAGCAGATCGGGGTCGGTGGCCAGGTGGCGGAAGTTGTCGAACGTGTACTGCGGAGGCAGCACCTGCGTGGTCCACGCGCCGTCCCGCGCGAACGACACGAGAATCACCATCGCGTGCGGCAGCACGAGAAACACCACCGCCACGGCCGCCACGACGGGGGCCGCGCGCCGCCAGAACCGCGATCGCACGACACTCCGCGTGGCCCGCCCCTTGCCGGCCATGGAATACTCGCGCCGCCGCTCGATCCAGCGCAGGATCACCAGGGCGACGACCGCCGTCACCACCAGCATCGACGTCTCCACGTACGCCATGCCCATCGAGCCGTTCAGCTTGGACACGAGAATCTGGGTGCTCAACACGCGCGCGCCGCCGCCGAAGATGTACGGGGCCGAGAACGATCCCAGCGCGCTCATGAACACCAGCAGCATGGATCCGATGATCGACGGCGTGAGCAGCGGGAGCGTGACGCGGCGCAGCCGGAGCGCCGGCGACGCACCCAGCCCCTCGGCCGCCTCGTCGAGCGAGGAGTCGTAGCGCTCCAGCCCGGCCGACACGAACAGGAAGACGTACACGTACATCGTGTACGCGTGCACGAAGACGATCGCCCAGATGCCGCTGAACTTCCACGGCGCGTGCGACATCCCCAACAGATCCTGCACGCCGCGCGTCACCACGCCGCTCTCCCCGTACAGGAACATGAAGGCGATTACGCCCACCAGCGGTGGGAGCGCCGCCGGCAGCGTGGCCATGGCGCCCATGAACCGGCGGCCCCGGAACTCGAACCGCGTGAGCAGAAACGCCAGCGGCACTCCGATGGCCAGCGACGCGACCACCGAGGCCACCGAGATGATGATCGTGTTGACCAGAGCCTCGTGGTCGGCGCGACTCGTGAAGAAGACGCGCCAGTCGGTGAGCCCGTGCGCGAACGTGCCGGCCACCACCGAGACGTTCGGATAGACCACGCTCCAGGTAAGGAGCGCCAGCACCGCCACGGCCAGTCCGGTGAACCGCTTGTTCATGGCTCTCGATGCGCGGCCACGAGCGCCACCGCGCGTGGCCGCAACCGCACGCCCACGGCGTCGCCCTCGGCATAACGCCCGTGGTCACACATCACCTCGAGCGGTTCCGTGGTGCCGGCGATCTCGCCCACCCGGTATACGTAGTGATCGCCCGCGAACCGCCGCGTCTGCACGGCGCCCCGCCAGGCATCGGGTTCGGACGGGTCCACGACCACCAGCGACTCCGGACGCAGCACCGCCCAGAGTTGGCCCGTGCCGTGCCGGGATCCCAATGGCGCACGCTGGCTCACCTCACCCAGCGTGACGACCGCCGTGTCTCCGTCGGCGGCGGCGGCGGCAAACCCGGCTCGCCCCACGAACTTCGCCACCACGTACGACGCCGGCGCCTGGTACAGCTCTTCGGGACTGCCCACCTGCTCCAGGCGGCCGGCGCAGAGCATCGCCACCCGGTCCGCCACGGCGAACGCATCCTCCTGATCGTGCGTCACGAACATGACCGTGATGTGCAGCCGGTGCAGCATCTCGCGTAGTTCGTCGCGGGTGGTCTGGCGCAGCGTGGGATCGAGATTCGACAGCGGCTCGTCGAGCAGCAGCACGTTGGGTTCGATCACCAGAGCCCGCGCCAGGGCGACGCGCTGCTGCTCCCCGCCCGACAGCGCCTGCACGGCGCGCGGGCCGTAGCCGTCGAGACCCACGCTGCGGAGCGCGGCGGCGGCGTGCGCCATCCGTTCCGCCTTCGGTACCCGGCGTGCCTCGAGTCCGAAGGCGACGTTCTCCTGCACCGTCATGTGCGGGAAGAGCGCGTAGTGCTGGAACACCATCCCGAAGCCGCGCCTCTGCGGCGGCTCCCGCGTGATGTCGCGTTCGACGCCGGCGGCGCTCACGAGCGCGATGCGGCCCCCGTCGGGCGGTTCGTAGCCCGCGATCATGCGGAGCGTGGTGGTCTTCCCCGATCCCGACGCGCCGATGAGGGCCATCAGCTCCCCCGGCCGCACGTCGAGCGAGAGTTCCTCGACGCCGCGTCCGGATCCTTCGTAGCGGCGCGACACCCCGGCGAGGCGAAGCCCGCTCGGGTCGCTCACTTGCCGCGCTCGCTGTTCCGGATGTTGGCGTCCCAGTACTTCATCCAGGTGTCGGTGCTGTCCACCAGCATCTGCCGGTCGATCTGCATCGGCTTGATCTTCGCGCGCGCTTCGCGAATCCAGTCGGGTAGCGAGTCGGCCGGAATGTCCGTGCGCACCGGGATCCGCACGAACCGGCGCGCCGCTTCGAGCAGCGCGGCCTGCGTGGTCACGAATTCGTAGAACTCACGCGCCAGCTTCGGGTGTTTGGTGCCCTTCACGATCGCGATCGCATCCACCAGCATCGGCGTACCGCTCTTCGGG
Organism: uncultured Gemmatimonadaceae bacterium; assembly: GCA_963822945.1. Taxonomy (GTDB): domain Bacteria; phylum Gemmatimonadota; class Gemmatimonadetes; order Gemmatimonadales; family Gemmatimonadaceae; genus JAGWRI01. The sequence continues at coordinate 609,103 of CAWGJO010000020.1, forward strand.
ATCACGTAGGCAAGCGGGAACTCCGACTTCTGCTTCAGCATCGCGATGTCGGGCATGTCCCAGAGGCTGATGAGCCCTTCCTGTCGCCCCAGCTTCTGGTAGAGCAGCGTCGGGTTGAGCGCGTACTCGCTCGTCTGCCCGTCCAGCCGCCGCAGCCAGTCCCACCCGGCCTTTTCCGAACCGGTCTGCGCAATGGAGCGGGCCACGATGGAGCTGAAGATGGCGCGCATCGACCCCGACGCGATCGGATCGCGGATGATGACCTTGCCCTTCCACTTCGGATCGAGCACGTCGTCCCAATCCTGCGGGGCGTCGGCCGCCGAGACGGCCTGCGAATTGTACGTGATGACTTCCGGCGTGAGATACGTGCCGTACCACAGATCGTGCGGATCGTGCGCCTCGGCGGGCACGTCGGCGGCCCACGTGGGCTTGTAGGGGGCCAGCAGTCCCTCTCTCGCCGCCCGCGTGAACGTCTCCGAGGGAGCGCCGAACCAGACATCGGCCTGCGGATTGGCCTTCTCCGACCGCAGCCGGTCGAGCACGTCCTGGGACCCCATGTCCACCCACTGGACGTCGACGTCGGGGTGCACCGCCTCGAATGCCTTCTGATAGAAGGTCAGCAGATCCTTGCCGTGCGGCGAGTACACCACCAGGGGCGTGCGCGAATCGCGCGCGCAGGCGGCGAGCGACACCGCGAGCGCGGTCGTGGCCAACCGGCGCAACGCAACGAATGAGAAGCGCATCAGGGTACCGGCCGGCCGGCGCCCGAAGACGCCGCGTTCTGTTTGGCGGAGAGAATGTTCACGAACAACCGGGCGGCGCCCGGATTGCCGGCCGGGAGCTGGCGGAAGAAGGTCAGCGTCACGTACTCGAACGTGCCCTTGCCCAGCGGCGCGATCAGGATGCCTGCATCGTTCGGCGGCTCGCCGGTGTCGTGCATCGACAGGATCGCGTGGTAGTGATCGTCGAAGGTGTGCGGCATGTACGTCGACCGCTCCTGCACCCAATCGGCGAAGTCGGCCTGCGTGATCTTGTTCGGTGTGTTGAGAATGGGCGACGACGGGTCGAGAATCGTGACGGCCGCGTCCTCCTCCGTCACGCGATTGGCCGGCCGCGAGATGGTGATCGGATAGGGCAGCAGTCCGTCGCGCGCCATTTCATACTGACCATACTGTTCCACCAGCGTGCCGCCGGCGCGCGCGTACTCGAGCAGCCGGTCGTTGTTGGCGCGCAGCACCTCGCTCGCGTCGAAGGCCCGCGGCCCGACCACCACCGCCGAGTATTTGGACAGATCCGCATGCGCCAGCTGCTCCGGCGTGATGGTGGTGACCGAGAGGCCGAGCTCCTCCAGCATCGGCTCCACGTTGTCACCCACGCCCGGGATGTACGCGATGTGCATGCCGGGCGCGTAGGCCACGTTCACAGCCTCCACGTTGACCGCCGCCCGGCGGTACTCGCGCCGCGTGCGGATGTGCGGATAGTCCACGGCCACGAAGCCGGTGGTGAAGGTCTGGCCGTCGCTCGTGGCGGAAGCCGAGATGGTATGGGTGCCGGGTGTCAGCGTCCCGTGCACGTGGAAGTCGAGTTCCACCTCCTCACCCGTGTTGAGCGTCACGGTGCGTGTGGCACTGTCGGCCGTGAGACCGGCGGGGAGTGACAACCGCACGGTGACGGTCCGCGACGACGATGCGTCGGCGCGCACGTGCACCCGTTCCACGCGGTCCAGCGGCGCGTTGGCACGGGCATACTCCACCTGGCGGTCCAGCAACAGGCTCACCGGCGGCACGAAGGCGATCGGCTTGTCCACCTCGCCCGTGGCCGGATCGGCGTACCGATGGACGATGGGCGAGATATCGGCCAGGAACCGCGTGCCGGCGATCTCGAGACCGACGTGGACGCCGGAGCTCTGAACCCGGTCGGCGCCCTCGAGCAGCTGCGGCACCGGCGTGCCGCTGGTGTCGCCGGGCGGGCGCAGACGGAACATGTCGTGTTCCAGGGGATAGCGGAGCCACCAGGCCTGGGTCGGCTCACCGGTGGGCGACAGCGTGTACGTCTGTTCGGTCATCCCGCCCGGCGGGATGGTCTCCGGAGCGGCCGAGTCGTCGCGGCCGAAGAACGTCACCGGCGCGGGCCCGTGATCGACCACGGTGATCGTCACCGGCGCATGATCACCGAGGGCGATCAGATCGCGCGGCGCGGTGGCCAGCAGCTGCACGCCCGAGGCGAGAATCAGCGCTCGCCTGGCGCGCCGCGCCTGTTCGTTCATCGTCGTGGCGAAGTCACCCATGGCGCCGGAGCACACGGGCACCGGCAGGGCGGGCGTGTCGCAGCGTGCTGCCCCCGTCTGCGCCCGCTGCACGAGCGCCAGGTAGTGGGCGATGGGCGCCACCATATCCGCCGGATGCACCAGGCTCATGTGGCGGGCGATGTCGGCGCGCACGAGGTCCAGCGAGTCGACCGCGGCGCGCACCGGCGCCGACAGCGGCAGCGCGTGGAACCGCGCGAAACTCGTGTCCATGCCCGGGAAGAGCGTCGTCGGGTTGCCGCTGTCGGCGGGCGGCACCGCAACCTCGAGCCGCACGTGGTCCAGACGCGGCCCGAGCGGCGCTTCGTTGCCCTGCCCCTGTGAACGGTGCTGCGACCGGCTCTCGGCGGCGATCGCCGTGTACGTGCGGCCCTGGAGCACGTCATAGCCGCCGACGTCGAACGGCACGGCGCCCGGCATCGGACCGCTCGGGCCGCGGAAGCGGCGCGCCGAGCGATAGAACACCTCCGGCTGCCAGGCGCCCATGCCGTTCGTGACCGCCCGCGGGAAGCGCACGGTGTCGGCCGCTTCGTCGAACGCGATGCGCGACAGAATGCCGGATACCTGATGGTGCCCGTGTCCGTCGCGCGGCGTGCCCGACCACACCGAGATGATTACCTGCGGCCGGAAGGCGCGAATCACGCTGATCATGTCGCGGAGGATCGAATCGCGCGGCCAGTGCTTGAAGGTCTCGGCGGCGGTCTTCGAGAATCCGAAGTCGTAGGCGCGCGTGAAGTACTGCCGGCCGCCGTCGATGCGCCGCGCCGCCAGGAGTTCCTCGGTGCGGATCATGCCGAGCAGCGGGCCCAGCTCATTGCCGATCAGGTTCTGGCCGCCGTCGCCGCGCGTGAGCGAGAGATAGGCCGTCTCGATGTGCCGGCCCTTGGCCAGGTAGGTGATCAACTGGGTGTCTTCGTCGTCGGGGTGGGCGCCGATCATCAGGACGCGCACCGAGACGCCGAGGCCTTCTACCGCCTCGCCCAGCGCGGCGGCGCCGCGCCCCTGGGCCGGCAGCATGCTCGGCGCGACGACGAGAGCTGCGACGAGAACGATGAACCGAGTTCGCACGCGACACTCACCGGGTGATGGGAACGTTCACTCGAGCCGCGCGCCATCGGCGGGCGACCCTACGGTTAGACCTTCGCTGTCCTGCGGCGGGAGGACCCGGCGGGAGCGAGCGTGAGCGCGTCGCTCACGATGCGCGCCTGTTCCTCCGCATGTACCGATGGATAACCCTCGGCGGGGCTGGCGCGTTCCGGCCGGCCCACGTACCGCACCGGCAACTGCGTGCCCGTGGAGGCCCGCAACCGCGGTGAGACGTAGGTCCAGGCGCCCATGTTCCGCGGCTCCTCCTGCGCCCACACGACGTCTTCGATGTTGGGATACGCGTCGACGATGCCGGCGATGGCCTCGTGGGGCCAGGGCGACAGTTCTTCCACGCGCACCAGCGCCACGCCAGGCTCGTCGCCCGCCTTGGATCGCGCCGCCAGCATGTCGTAGTAGATCTTCCCCGTGCAGAACACGACGCGCCGGATCCGTTCGCGGTGCTCGGCGCCCGCCGGGTCATCGAGCACCGGCTGGAAGCGCCCGGCGCTCAATTCCTCCAGCGACGACATCGCGGCGGGCAGCCGCAGCAGCGACTTGGGCTGCATGACCACCAGCGGGCGGCGCACGCGGCGCATCGCCTGCCGTCTGAGGGCATGGAAGTACTGCGCCGGCGTGGACAGATACACCACCGACATGTTCTCCTCGGCCGTGAGCTGCAGGTAGCGCTCCAGCCGGGCGCTCGAGTGCTCGGGCCCCTGCCCCTCGTAGCCGTGCGGCAGGAGAATCACGAGTCCGGAGTCCTGTCCCCACTTGGAGTGGCTCGAGGAGAGGAACTGATCCACGATCGGCTGCGCGACGTTGGCGAAATCCCCGTATTGCGCTTCCCACAGCACCAGGTCGCCCACCGTCGCCGTGCTGAATCCGAACTCGAAGCCCATGACGGCGAGTTCGGACAGCGGGCTGTTGTAGATCTTGAACGGGGCCCGGCCCCGGGTCAGGTGCGCCAGCGGCGTGTAGGTCTCGCCGGTCTTCACGTCGTGCAGCACGGCCTGGCGGTGCGAGAAGGTGCCGCGCTCCGCGTCCTGCCCGCTCATCCGCACCCCCATGCCGTCCTCCAGCAGCGAGGCGAACGCCAGCGACTCCCCGTGCCCCCAGTCGATCCCGCCCGCCTGCAGGCCGTCCCGCCGCCGGGCCAGCGTGCGCTGCAACGTCGGGTGGAGCGTGAACCCGTCGGGCCAGGTGAGCATCTCGGTGTTGAGGGCGACCAGCCGCTCGGCGGCCACCTGCGTCTCCGGATGCTCCAAGCGGGGCGGATGCGCATCGGCCGGAGGCCCGCCGTCTTCCGCCTTCGCCTTCACCTGCTTGAAGACCTCGCCGAGTTCGTCGGCCACGGCCTTCGCCATCGCCTCCACTTCGGCCTCGGTGAGCACGCGCTCACGCACCAGCCGGGCGCCCCAGACTTCGCGCGCCGTCGGGTGCGTCTTGATGATGTCGTACATCGTCGGCTGCGTGAACGCCGGCTGGTCGGCTTCGTTGTGCCCGTGCCGCCGGTAGCCCACGAGGTCGATCAGGAAGTCCTTGTGGAACTGGTCGCGGTACATGAGCGCCAGCCGCACCGCCTGAATGCAGGCTTCGATGTCGTCGGCGTTCACGTGCACGATCGGCACTTCGAACCCCTTGGCCAGATCGCTCGCGTAGTGCGTGGAGCGTGCGTCGATGGGATCGGTGGTGAAACCGACCTGATTGTTCGTGATGATGTGGAGCGTACCGCCCACGCGATATCCACGCAGCAGCGCCAGATTGAACGTCTCGGCCACCACCCCTTCGCCAGGGAACGCCGCGTCGCCGTGGATGCAGATGGGGAGCACCAATTGCTCGTTGCGCTCGTACGGATTCGCGGGGTTCCGCTCCAGCGCACGCGCCGCGCCCATCATCACCGGATTCACCAATTCCAGGTGGCTGGGATTGGGCACCAGTTCGAGGGCGAGCACCGCATCGTCCACCCGGCGCTCGGACCGATAACCGAGGTGGTATTTGACGTCGCCGGAGCGGTTGGGATCGGGCGAGACGCGTTCGCCCGCGAATTCGGCGAACAGGTCGCGGGCTGGCTTGTCCATGACGTGCCGCAGCACGTTGAGCCGCCCCCGGTGCGCCATGCCGAGTACCACCGTGCGCGCGCCGCTGCGCGCCGCGCGGGCGATGGTTTCGTCCACCATCGGCACCAGGGCGTCCACGCCCTCGATGGAGAACCGCTTGGCGTTGACGAACGCGAGGCCCAGGAACCGCTCGAAGCCCTCCACCTCGGAGAGCCGCCGCAGGAGCCCCTTCTTCTCGTCCGCCGACAGCGGCGTCATGAAGCTGCCGGTCTCGATCTGATGGCGGATCCACAGCCGCTCATGCTCGTCGCTGACGTGCACGAACTCGTAGGCGAGTCCACCCTGATACCAGGTGCGCCGCTTGGCGACGACGTCGGCCGCCGTGCCCTCCGTCTCGCGCAACGCCGTCGCCGGCACGTCGCGCAGGTCGGCCTCGGTGATGCCGTGATATTCCGGCGTGAGTTCCGCCGCGCCGATGGGGGGTGAGCCGAGCGGATCGATGGGCACCGCGAAATGACCGTAGCGGCGAATCGCCGCCACCAGGGCGCCCGCTCCCGCGGCTTTGCGCAGCGTTTCGGCGTCGTACCCCCCGGCCGCCGGTGCCGCCGCCGCACCGCCCTTCAGCGACTCCGCAAATCGAAAGAACTGGCGCCAGGACTCATCCACCGACGCCGGATCACGGCGATACGCGTCGTACTGCTCGGCGATGTAGCCGTCGTTGAATGCACCGGAAATGGGAAGCCCGCTCATGGGCATGAATCTAATCAGCGCCGAGTGTGGACCGTGAGGCGCTCAGATCGTCCACGCTGGCGCTTCTCGGGGCAGAACCAGGGTGAATGTGGAGCCGACGGTCGGCGCAGACTCGACCTCGATGCGTCCCCCGAGCATGCCGGCCAGCCGGCGACTGATGTAGAGCCCGAGCCCCGTGCCGCCGTACCGGCGCGTGAGCCCCGTCTCCACCTGCGCGAACGGCTGAAAGAGCCGCCGCAGATCCTCCGCCGTGATGCCGATGCCGGTGTCCTGCACGGAGAACCGCACTTCGTCCAGGTCGCGCGACACCGACAACCGCACCTCGCCGTGGTCCGTGAATTTCACGGCGTTCCCGGCCAGATTCACGAGTACCTGGCGCGCCTTGTCGATGTCGCTCGTCATGCGAATGGGCTCCACCGACGACTCACAGATCACGGTCACCTGTTTGCGCCGCGACGCCGGTTCGACCACGGCCGCGGTGGCCACGACCAGATCACCGGCCAGAAAGTCGGTCGGCCGAACCGTCTCACGGCCGGCTTCGAGGCTCGTGTAGGCGAGCACTTCCTCGATCATCGACGACAGATGCTCCGTCACGGCTCCCATGCGGGCGATCACGTCGAGTTGGGCGTCCGAGAGCGGACCGATGACCTGATCGCTCAACAGCTCCTGGTACCCGGTGAGCGCGGTGAGCGGCGTGCGGAGTTCGTGCGAGATCGTGGCCAGGAACCGTCCCTTGGCGACGTCGCCGGCCTGGGCCTGCTCGTACAGCTGCTCCTTCCAGAGCGCGAGCGCCGCATGGTCGGCGATGACGCTCAGCCGTTGCGCCTCGCGGGCCGTAAACGGGATCGACAGCGCATCGCGCATGACCGCCAGCGTGCCGAGCACCTGGTCGTGCGCGATGAGCGGCGCCATGAGCATCGGGCCGATCTGCGCTTCCCCCATCAGATGCGCCCGAGGCCGGCTCGAGTGTCCGAAGTCCTCCACCGCCGCCACTTCGCGCCGCGCGATGGCCTCCTGCGCCAGCGAGCCGGCCAGTGAGAACTTGAGGCCGTCCACCTTCCGGGCGATGCCCACCGCCGCCACGATCTCGGCTTCGGTGTCGGTGGTGCGGAGCACCGCCGCGCCGTGCCCGCGGCAGAGGCTGGCGGCCGCGTCGCACAACAGCGCCAACAGCTCCGCGGAGTCGGCGACCTCGGACATCTGGCGGGCCAGTGCCCGGAGCGACTCGTTCTCCTCGATCCGTTCCTCGAGCGCCTTGTCCCGCGCGCTGCGCAGCATCGCGAATGCCCGCGACACCGCCACCACGAGCCCACCCGCACGGTCGCGCGCCACACGGACGCCGTACGCCCGCAACTCACCGCTCACGTTGTGCTCGAGATCGAACCGCCGCGTCACGCCGTCGGCGGCCGAACTCCGGATCAGACTCGCGCCCGGTTCGACGAGAAATCCGGGATAGGCCATCCAGAAGTCACGGCCGAGCGCCTCGTGGTGCGGCACGCCCAGGATGCGCTCCCACGACGCGTTCATGTAGCGTACGCGCCAGTCGGCGTCGAGGACGGCCACGCCGTCGCCCAGGGCGTCCATCACCGCGCGGGCATCCACCGCGTCGTCGGCCGGACTCACGCCCAGGTCGGCGGCCCCGGCGGGGGTCTCCAGGAAGTCTCCGGAACTGCTCACGGCAGAACACTGCCCAGGGCGGGATCGTCCAGTCAAGCGCGCGCCTGAAACCGCGGGCCGCGGCGGGTCGTACGACGTCACGTCCGCCCGCCCCCGGGGAGCCCATGCAGGGACTGCTTCGCGACATCCGCTACGGCGTTCGCACGCTCATCAAGAGCCCTGGCCTCACCATCGTCGCCACCCTCGCGCTCACACTGGGCATTGGGCTCACGGCCACGATGTTCAGCATGGTCTACGGCGCGATCATGAAGGGCCTCCCGTACCCCGGAGGCGACCGCATCGTCGAGATCTACCGGACCATGCCGTCACGCGGCATCCGCCAGATGGGCGTCCCGATCGCCGATTACGAGGACTACAAGGCCCGGCAGCGGAGCCTGGGCTCGATCGCCGCGTACTACACCGGCACCGTGAACGTGAGCGGCGCCGCGCAGGCCGAGCGCTACAGCGGGGCCTGGGTGACGGCCAGCACCTTCGACGTGGCACACGTCGCGCCGGCACTCGGCCGCACCTTCCGGCCCGGCGAGGACACCCCGAGCGGCGAGCGCGTGGCGATCATCAGCTACGCCGTCTGGCAGACCCGGTTCGGGGGCGATTCGAGCATCGTCGGGCAGGTGCTCCGCGCCAACGGCCAACCGTTCACGATCGTGGGCGTGATGCCGGAGGGCTACGCGTTCCCCGGCAATGCCAGGATCTGGCTCCCGCTCCAGATGGATCCACTGGCCCTGCCGCGGGGCGACGGACAGTCGTTGACGGTGGTCGGGATGCTCAAGCCCGGCACGACGCTCCAACAGGCCGACGCCGACTTCGACGGCATCGCGACGCGACTGCAACACGAATTCAAGGATGCGAACGAGGGCATCGGTGCTCAGGTGCGTGGATTCGTCGACGCCGAACTGGGCCCGGAGCCAAAACGCCTGCTCTACACGATGCTCGGCGCCGTGTTCTTCGTGCTGCTCATTGCCTGCGCCAACGTCGCCAACCTTCTGCTCGACCGCGCGGCCCACAAGACCAAGGAGATCGGCATCCGCACCGCGCTGGGCGCGAGCCGCGTCGCCGTGGTCCGCCAGTTCCTCGCCGAAGCGATGGTGCTGGCCCTGGCCGGCGCTGTGCTCGGCACCGCCTTCGCTTATGGCGCCGTCGATCTGTTCAACCGCGTCATGACGGCATCCACCGAGGTCCCCTTCTTCATCGACGTCCGCGTGAACGGGCCGGTGCTGCTGTTCGTGATCGGCGTGACGATGCTCGCCACGCTCTTCTCGGGACTCATCCCCGCCGTCCAGTCGTCGCGCACCGACATCAACGAGGTGCTCAAGGACGAGACGCGCGGCTCGTCGAGCCTGCGCATCGGCCGCATGAGCCGCGGCCTGGTCGTGTTCGAGATCGCGCTGTCGTGCGGACTCCTCGTGGCCGCCGGCCTCACGATCCGGAGCGTTACCAATCTGCGCACCATGGACCCCGGGTTCCGCACGGCGAACGTGTTCACGGCACGCGTCGGGTTCCCTGCGGGATACACGGACACCATCATGCGGCAGCAGTTCTTCGAACGGCTGCGCGAACGGCTGGCCGCGATTCCCGGCGTGCGCTCCGCCGCCATCATGTCGTCTCTGCCGGGCGTGGGCTCCGACGGCGGCAGCTTCCAGGTGGAGGGCATCGCCTATCCCACCGACCGCGACTACCCCCGGTCCAACTGGTACACGGTGTCCCCCGGGTACTTCGAGACCTTCGGCATCCGCGTCAGCCAGGGTCGCGGCATCACGACCGCCGACCGCGTGGACGCCGCCCCCGTGGCGGTGGTGAATCGCGCATTCGCCGACAAGTACTTCCCGGGCCAGGACCCGATCGGGCGCCGCATCCGCCAGGGGGCGCACGTCGCGGCACTGCCCTGGATGACGATCGTGGGCGTGGTGCCCACCAACTTCTCCGGCGATCCGGACGAGCCCCGCCCACCTGCGTACTATGTCCCGTTGGCACAGCACAATCTGCAGTTCGCCAGCATGGCCGTGTACACTGCCGGTCCGCCGATGGCGATCACGGCGCAGGTACGGGCCGCCGTGGCGTCGCTCAACCCCGACATCCCCATCTACTGGCCGTACTCCATGGATGAGGCGCTTGCGCGCCCCCTGTGGTTCATCCGCGTGTTCGGCACGATGTTCATGATCTTCGGCGTCATCGCGCTCTTCCTGGCCGCCGTCGGGCTCTACGCAGTGATGTCGTTCTCCGTCAGCCGCCGCGCCCGCGAGGTGGGCATTCGCATGGCGCTCGGCGCGCAGGGTGGCGACGTCGTGCGCATGATCTTCCGCCAGGGCGTGCTGCAGGTCGTGGTCGGGCTGGTGCTCGGCCTCTCGCTGGCCGCCACGGTCGCGCAGTTCATGAGCGTGGTGTTGTTCCAGGTCCGGCCGCGCGATCCCATGGTATTCGGCGGCGTGGCGGGAGTGCTCGCGGTCATCGGACTGGCGGCGTGCCTGGTGCCGGCACGGCGCGCCACGCGCGTGGATCCGCTGGTGGCCCTGCGCAGCGAATAGCGCCGATCGCGCCGCGCGCGGCGCGGTTGCCCTACGACGCGGGGAGCGGCCGGTGATGCGGCGCGCGGCGCGCGGCCGACTCGGCACCGTCTGCCTCCGTGCCGAACCCGCTCCGCAGGAGTTCGGCGAACGCACCGTTCGCCGCCGCCAGTTCGTCCCACGTCCCGATCTCCACCACCCGGCCGCCGTCGACCACCACGATGCGGTCGGCCTTGCGCACCGTCGACAGCCGGTGCGCGATCACCAGCGTGGTGCGTCCCCGCGTGGCAGCCTCGAGCGCGGCCTGCACGAACTCCTCCGACACCGTGTCCAGGTGCGACGTCGCTTCGTCCAGGATCAACAGCCGTGGATTGCGCACGATGGCCCGCGCAATCGACAACCGCTGGCGCTGCCCACCCGAGAGCATGACCCCGCGCTCTCCGATGGGCGTCTCCAGCCGGTCGGGCAGCGACGCCAGCAGGTCGTCGAGATACGCCGAGTGCAGCGCGAATTCGATGTCCTCCTCCGTGGCCCATGAGCATCCGAATGCGACGTTGGCGCCCAGCGTGTCGTTGAACAGAAACGGATCCTGTTCCACGAGCGCCACGTGCTGGTGCCAGCTCTCGGGCGTGAAGCTCCAGTAGTCCACTCCGTCCACGAGCACGCTGCCCCCGGTGGGCTCCCGCAACCGGAGGAGCAGCGTGGCGAGTGTGGACTTGCCGCTTCCCGATTGCCCCACGAGCGCCACCGTCGTGCCGGCGGGAATGTCGAACGACACCCCCTCGAGCGCCGTGCGGTCGGGCCGGTACCGATACGTCAGTTCGCGCACCGCGACCCGCTCGCGCACGTCCTCGAACGTCGTCGTGCCGAACGCCCGCACGGGGAACTGCGGGGTGTCGAGCCAGCGCGTGATCTCGCGGATGCTGCTCGACAGGAACAGCAGGTGCGCCTGGACGCCGAAGAACCGGTTCACCAGCGGCACGAGCCGCAGGAGCACGAGGCCGAACGCCGTCAGCTTGGCCGACGACATGGCGCCCGGCGCCACGAGGAAGGCGTACGCGCCGAGCAGCAGCGAGATGGCGGCGACCAGCGATCCGGTTTCGACGATCGGCTGCAGCACCGCCGCGGCCCGTTGATACCGCTCGTTGACCGTCGCCTGCCCGGTGTTGGTCTGCTCGAATCGTTCGGCTTCCAACCGCTGTGCGTTCGCCGCGCGGATCACGCGCACGCCGTTGAACGCTTCGGCCGTCCGGCGGGCCAACTGCATGTTGCCGGACGTCATCTCGCGGCCCAGCCGGCCGAAGTGCCGGTACAGGCGGCCGATGAGCGCGGCCCCGATCACGCCGGCCACCACCGTTCCGCCCCCGAGCAGCGGGGAGATCCAGATCAGCGCCCCGATGTAGAGCAGCCCCGTGCCGACCGTCTGGATCAGCCCGACGCCCACCGGCAGGCATTCCAGCGCGCGCCGGGATTCCTCGACGAACAGGCTGGAGAGTTCCGCCGACGAATGGTGGTCGAACACGTCCAGCGGCGCCGCCTGCAGACGCGCGAACAGCACGCCGCGGATCCGCTCCATGGCCGTGCGTTGGATGCGGGCCAGGACGCTCGTGTTGACGTACAGGGACCCGTTCTTGAGGCCGATGGCCAGGATCACCGCGGCCCCGAACCCGCCCGCCAGCGTCACCGTCGACGCGCCCGGCGCCAGCCGCATCGCGAACGTCAGCAGCCGCGTGGTACCCGTCGCGGTTCCGAGCACGAGGTTGAGCAGCTGCGCCATCAGGCCGACGGCGGCAACTTCCATCACCATGGTGACCGCGGTCGTGACCACCACGATCACCACCGACGCCACCGTCAGCGGAATGAAGGGGCGCAGCTTCGCCAGACCGCGAGCCGCGTTTCGGAGGTCTCGAAGCGAATTCCGCATTGGCGTCGGCTAAGTTACCGCATCGCGCGGCGCCACGATATGCGGCGCTATGGGGCGAGCAGTTCGAACGCGGCGCCGACCACGACCTCGCCCTCCACCAGCACCCGCGCGTACACACGGCTCCACCCCGGGTGCGCCTTCTGCGCGATGCGCCCGAAGCGTCCATCCACGAAGTACGGGCGCAGGTTGTGGCAGGGGTTCGCATAGGCCGTGACCTCGGCCTCCACCGTTCCGGCGCGGAACCGCGTGCCCACGGTCATCGCGTCCCACGCGATGCCCCGGACGGTCAGATTCTCCCCCGTCGCGCCGGGCAGTACGCCGTGGCCTTCCGCGCGCAAGCGCGTCGAGGAGCTCGGCCGAGTAGACGCAGAGCGCGCGCTGCCGCCCGCCGTGATGCTCGAGATTACGCTGCCGGTCGCCGGCCAGCCCATCGACCGTCACCTTCGCCCGGTCGACGGGGAGCTTCGGTACACCGCCCGCGGAAACGTTGATCGAGACCACCTCCCCACGCGCCATCAGAAGTAGATCCTCGCCGGTTCGACCTTGGTGGGAATCTCCCCGACCTCCACACGCACCGGAATCCCGCCGTTGCTCGTGCTGAGCACCGGGCGCATGGCGAAGCCCAGTTGCGACGTCAACTTCGCATCGGGACTCAGCAACGCCAACCGCCACCCGCCGCAGTGCCGCCGCAGCACGTGCCCGAGCTGCGCGTACAGGTTCCGGACCTCGTGACGGTCGCCCACGCGTACGCCATACGGTGGATTGGCCGCCACCAGCCCGGGCCCCGCCGGCGGTGAGATGGCGGACACCGCGTGCACCGCAAGCGCGAGGTCTTCCGAGACGCCGGCTCGCTCGGCGTTGGCGCGCGCCGCGTCGATGGCCCCGGGATCACGGTCGGAGCCGTGGATCGCCACGGGGCTGCCGGGCAGGACCTGCGCGCCGGCCTCGTCGAGCAGCCGGGCGAACACGTCCCGCGGAAACTCGGGCCACTCGACGCACGCAAACTGGCGCCGGAGGCCGGGCGCGATGCGCCGCGCGATCATCGCGGCCTCAATGGGAATCGTTCCCGAGCCGCAGAGCGGATCCACCAGCGGCGTCGTGCCGCGCCAGTCGGCCGCGAGCAGCAGCGCCGCGGCCAGCGTTTCGCGCAGCGGCGCCTTGGCCACGGCCTGCCGGTAACCGCGCAGATGCAGCAGGGCGCCCGAACTGTCGGCGCTCACCGTGCACTCGTCGTGCGCAATCCGCACCACGAACAGTTGCTCGCGCCCGGCGTCCGCGGTCTCGTCGTCGTCCGCGCCCCCGGGAGTCGTGAACGTGCTGGCCGCGCCGAGGCGGTGCTCGATGGCGGCTGCCAGCCGTTCGGCCACGGCGTCCGAATGGTAGAGGCGCGACTTGCGGCAGGTGACCCGAAATCGCACCGCGCCTCCCGGCGCGACGAACCGTTCCCAGGGAATGCGCCGCGCGTGCCGCTCCAGTTCGTAGAACGCGCGGGCCCGGAAGCGGGCCGTCCGGACCACGATGCGGCTGGCGGTGCGGAGCCAGAGATTCGCCCGGCACAGCGATTCGGCGTCCCCCTGCCAGGCGACGCCTCCTCCGCCCGCTTCGATCCGCGGCGCCTCGCCGAGCGCCGTGAGTTCGCGCGCCACCAGCGGCTCCAGTCCCGGCGCCGCGATGGCGAAGCATTCGAACGGGTTATTCGCTGCGCTGGAGGGCGGCGGCGTTCGTGACACCGGGGCGGGTCCTGACCGGTTCATGCCCCCGCGCGCTCCATCGCCGGACCACCCGGTACGCGAGCAGCACGATGAAGACCGCGAGGTACACGAGGGGAAACAGCGTGTCCTTCTTCACGGCCCAAAGGTAGTGGACCGTCCCCCCGATCGCGATCAGATAGATGAGCTGGTGCAGGCGACGCCACCGTCGGCCGCCAAGCCGGCGCACCCACGCGTTGGTGGACGTCAGCGCGAGCGGGATCAGCAACACGAAGCTCGCCATCCCGACCAGAATGTACCGGTGCTTCACGATCTCGCCGCCCATCAGGCCCCATGCGAAGAACCAGTCCACCCCCACCCACATCGACAGGTGCACGAACGCATAGAAGAACGTGAACAACCCGAACATGCGGCGGTACTTGGCGAGCACGCCCAGGTGCAGCAGTTGCCGCGCCGGGGTCACGGCCAGCGTGATGGCCAGGAAGCGCAGCGTCCAGAGCCCCGTGAAGATCTCGGCTTCCTCGATCGGATTCACGCCCAGGCCGTCGGGATGCAGCGCGCGCCAGGTGAGATCGGCGGCGGGCAGCAGGCACACCGCGAACACCGCCGGCTTGAGCCAGCGCTGGCGTGCCAGGGTTTGAGACAGGGTCAGAAATACTTCCTCAGATCCATGCCCGCGTACATCGACGCCACCTGGTCGCCGTAGCCGTTGAACATCAGCGTGGGGCGCCGACGGAATTCTCCGATGCGACGCTCCACCGACTGCGTCCATCGCGGATGATCGACGTGCGGATTCACATTGGCGTAGAAGCCGTACTCGTCGGGCGCGGCCAACATCCATGCCGTCATCGGCTGCTGCTCCACGAACTCGATCTTCACGATCGCCTTGATGCCCTTGAACCCGTACTTCCACGGAACCACGAGCCGCACGGGCGCGCCGTCCTGATTGGGCAGCGTCTTGCCGTAGAGCCCCGTGACGAGAAGGGTGAGCGGATGCATCGCCTCGTCCATGCGCAGGCCCTCCACGTACGGCCACTGCAGCACGGCACGCCGCTGCCCCGGCATCTGATCCGGATCGTACAGCGTCGTGAACTTCACGTACTTGGCGCCCGGGTCCGGCTCGAAACGCTTCAACACGTCGGCCAGCACGTATCCGTTCCACGGAATCACCATCGACCACGCTTCCACGCACCGCAGCCGGTACACGCGGTCGACGCGGTTGGCCGGCTTGAACAGATCCTCGTACCGGTAGTGGCCCGGCTTCTTGCACAGACCGGCTACCTCGATGGACCAGGGCTGCGTGCGGAACTGCTGCGCGTTGGCCTTGGGGTCGGACTTCTGGGTGCCGAACTCGTAGTAGTTGTTGTACGAGGTGATCTGGTCCCAGGTGTTGAGCTTGTCCTCCGGCGGGCCGTCGTTCACGAGGGCCCCGTGCAGCAGACCGGGCGCCAGGGCACCGCCGGCCGCGATCGCACCCACACCGCCGGCCATCTTCAGAAACGACCGGCGGTTCAGGTAGTCGCGCTCCGGCGTGATTTCGGAAGAGGGGATGTCGTTCGGCTTCTTGATCAGCATGGTCGTTCCTCGCGGGTGATGGCGTCCCGTCCCGCAAACATACCGGGTTCGCGTTCGATGAGTTCCCCGTTTTGGCAGACCGGGCCCCCGGTGCTGTCAACACGGACCACGCGGCGCGTTGCGAGTTTGCCACTTTGGCCGCGCGGGCATGGCACGTCTCGTGCCTTCAAGCGCAGGTGAGGCGCGGGCTGCCGGTTGGCATCGCCCTGACGCCCAATCCATCGAATGCTCTCTTCAGGAGGATCGCCATGATCGCCACTCGTTCCCTCTCGTCCACTCTGGACCGGATGCTCTCGCTCAACCGCGCGCTCGACGGTGCCTTCACCGGCCCGCGTCAGGCGTTCGACGGCCACCTGTGGGTGCCGGCGCTCGACGTCGCCGAGCGCAAGGACGCGTACCTCGTCACCGTCGAACTGCCGGGGGTCGACCCCAAGGACGTGGACATCAGCTTCGAACAGAACGTACTGACGGTGCGCGGCACCAAGGCCTCCACGCTCGTCGCCGGCGACAACGAGATGCGCGTGTACGCCAACGAGCGCGTCTCGGGCATGTTCGAGCGGTCGATCCGCCTGCCCGAGTTCGTGGACGGTGACAACATCACCGCGCAGTCGGCCAACGGCCTCCTCGAGATCACGATTCCCAAGGCGCAGGTTGCACAGCCGCGGAAGATCGAGATCAAGGCGGCCACGCCCGTCGGCTGATCGGGTCGGTTGGACCGCTCGTAGAATCGCCGCGCCGGGCCCGCTGACCCGGCGCGGCGCTTTCGTATCCGCTTGACATTCATACGATCGTATCATATCATACGAACGTATGACTGACACGACCTCCACACGCGAGCGCATCCTCGCCGTCGCCCGAGAACTCTTCACCGCCCGCGGATTCGACTCCGTTTCCGTTCGCGACATCGTCTCGGCGGCCAACGTCAACCTCGGGGCCGTCACGTACCACTTCGGCTCGAAGGAAGCGCTCTACCACGCCGCCCTGGAGTCGATGGCCGATCCGTTCGCCGCCCGCATTGCCGAACTCGCGGCCGGACCCGGCGCGCCCCTCGATCGCATCGAAGGCATCGTGCGCGGCGCCCTCGCGCACCTGCTCGACGACCCGGGGCCGCCCGTCGTGCTGCTCCGTGAACTCGCCAGCGACCGCCCGCTGCCGCCACCGATCGCCTCGCTCATGCGCCGCAACCTCGGCGCCGTCTCGGCCCTCATCGTCGAGGGGCAGCGGGACGGCACCATTCGCGCCGGCGACCCCGCGCTGCTCGCCATCACCGTGATGTCGCAGCCGTTCTTCGTCCGGGCGGCGCGCCGTGTGGTGAGCGTCGCGCTCGGGGTCGATCCCAACGCGGCCGGGCAACAGGAGCGCATTACCGAACACGTGGTCAAGAGCGTTCGCCACTCCATCGCCAACACGCCGCAGGTCTCATCATGATCTCTGCCTTGCTGCTCGCGCTTGCGATGCAGGCACAGGACACCACACGTCTCACGCTGCAGAACGTGGTGGACCGTGCCCTGCACACGCATCCGGCCGTCGCCGCCGCCCAGGCCGCGCAGGACCGGTCCACTGCCGACTTCAACGATGCCCGGTCGCGCCTGCTGCCCGACCTGAACTTCGACGCCGCGCTCAACCGGTTCCAGCGGCCGATGGTGGTGGCGCCGCTGCACGGCCTCGACCTGCGCAATCCGCCGCTCTTCGATCGCACGCCGTACCAGGCGGGCCTCTCCCTCAACTGGACGGTGCTCGACTTCGGCAAGCGCTCGGCCCGGATCGATGCGCAGCGGGCGCTGCGCAACGCCGCCGGCGACGCGCTCACCGCCACGGAGCAGCAGTTGATGACGTCCACCGTGCACGGATATCTCGCCGTGCTCGACGCTCGCCAGTTGCTGGCGGCCCAGGACCGCCTGGTCGCGGCCCTCGCCGCGGCGCAGTCCCGCACGGTGCAACTCGAGGCCCAGGGCAAGGCCGCGCGCGTGGCCGTGCTGCGCGTGGACGCCGAACTGCAACGCGCGCGAGCCGACCGGATCAGCGCCGCCTCCCGACTGGAGGTCGCCGAACATCAGCTCGCGCAACTCGCCGACGTATCCTTCGGTGCGATCCACGGCGCGGAACTCGCCCCGCTCACGCTCGTCGACACCGCCTCGGCCGCCGACACCTCGGCCGCCGTGCGCGCCCGGCTCGTCGCCCAGGCACGGCGCACGAGCAGTGACGTCCGGCAGATGGAAGAGCAGTCGCAGGCCGCGCGGGCCGGCGTGTCCGCCGCACGCGCCACCTGGCTGCCGACCGTCCAGATGCAGGGCGCCTACATCGACCGCGGCCGCTGGGCGGGCAACTACTCGGCCGAATGGCAGGTGGGCGTCGCGATGTCGTATCCGGTGTTCACCGGCGGCAGCCGCACCAGCGCGGTACAGCGCGCCGACGCCAACGCGCGCGCGGCCGCCGAGCAGGTTCGTGTCGTGCAACTCGACGTCGAGCGCGGCGTGGATCAGAACCTGGCCGCGCTCCGCGAGGCGCACGCCCGCGTGGCCGCGCTCGAGAGCGCGGTCGCGCAGTCGCAGGAAGTGGAACGGATCGAGAAGCTCGCGCTCGATGTGGGCACGGTGGTTCAGACCGACTATCTCGACGCCGAAGCCAAGCTGTTCTCCGCGCAGGCCGCCCTGATCCAGGCCCGCCACGCGGAGATCGCTGCCCGTGTCGACCTGGCCCGAACTCTCGGCGAACTGTCCCGCAGCTGGCTCGCCCGCAACGTGGAGTCCCTACCATGAACCGCAAACGCATCATCCCCGCCGTCGTGGGACTTCTCGTCGTCGCCACGGCCGTCTACCTCACCGTATTCCGCGACGGCGCGAACGCCGCCGAACCCGCGGTCTCGGGAACGGTCGAGGCCACCGAGGCCGATCTCGGATTCCAGCTCCCCGGGCGCATTGCTACCGTCGGGCCGCACGAGGGCGACCGCGTGAAGGCCGGTGACACGCTGGCCATGCTCGACCGCACCGACCTGGCCGCCCGCGTGGCACAGGCGCGCGCCGGTCTCGCCGCGGCCCGAGCGGGACTGCTGGAAATGGAACGCGGGGCGCGGAGCGAGGAGTTGGCGCAGGCTCGCGAGGCCGACAGCACGGCCACGGCGCGCCTGGCCGACGCGCAGCGCGACTTCGACCGCACGCAACGGCTGTTCCAGGGCGGCGCGGTGCCGCGCGAATCGTTCGACAAGGCGAGCCTGGCGCTCGATGTGGCGCGGAGCGGCAAGGCCCAGGCCGACCAGCAGCTGAAGCTCGTGGAGAGCGGCCCGCGTCGCGAGCGCATCGCGGCGCAGCGCGCCATGGTGGAACAGGCCCAGGCGGCCGTGCGCCAGACGGAAGCGGCCATGGACAACGGAGTGATTCGTGCGCCGTTCGACGGCGTGGTCACGATCCGCGACCGAGAACCGGGGGAGACGGTGGGCGCCGGTACGCCCGTGTTGACGGTCATGAACCTGCACGACCGGTGGGTGCGCATCTACGTGCGCGAGGACCGGATTGCCGCGGTTCGCCTGGGCGAGCCGGCGACGATCAGCACCGATACCTACGCCGGCAAGACCTATCCGGGCGCCGTGTCGTTCATCGCGAGCCAGGCGGAGTTCACGCCGCGCAACGTGCAGACCACCGAGGAGCGGGTGAAGCTGGTGTACGCGGTGAAGGTTCGCATCACCGGCGACACCACGACCTACGATCTCAAACCCGGCATGCCGGCCGACGTACGGTTGGGAGGCTCGACGCAGTGACGTCTGGGGATCGCGCCGAGGCGGCGATTTCGCTGCGGAGCCTGCGCCGCACGTTCGGCGACGTCGTGGCGGTGGACGGGTTGTCGTTCGACGTCGGCCGCGGTGAGTTGTTCGGGCTCGTCGGGCCGGACGGCGCCGGCAAGACCACCACGCTGCGCATGCTGGCCGGCGTGCTGCCGCCCACGGGCGGCGACGCGACGATCCGCGGCGTGAGCGTGGCCGGCGATCCGGAGGGCGTGAAGCACCACATCGCCTACATGTCGCAGCGGTTCGGTCTGTACACCGATCTCACGGTGCGCGAGAACATCGACTTCTATGCCGACCTGTACCGCGTGCCGCGGCGCGAGCGGCCGGCGCGGCTGGAGCGGCTGTACCACTTCTCCAACCTCGGACAGTTCGAACACCGGCTGGCCGGGCAGTTGTCCGGCGGCATGAAGCAGAAGCTCGGCCTGTGCTGCGCGCTGATCCATCAGCCCGAGATCCTGCTGCTCGACGAGCCGACCTTCGGAGTCGATCCCATCTCCCGCCGCGACCTGTGGCTCATTCTGCACGAGATGGTGGCGCAGGGCGTCACGGTGCTCGTGACGACGGCGTACATGGACGAGGCGGAACGGTGCGATCACGTGGCCCTGCTCGATCACGGCCGCATCATTGCGCTGGATACGCCGGTGGCCCTCCAGCGGACGCTGGCCGGGCGCATGGTGGCGCTCCGTGCGTCGGAGCCGCGCCAGGCGCTGGCGGTGCTCGAGGGGACGCCGGCCGCGCACCATGCCGCCCTGTTCGGCGACACCATCCACCTGGCGCTGGACTCCACGCAGCACGACTGGCCGCAGGTGGAGGCCGCGCTGACCGCCGCCGGCATCCGCGTGCTCGACGTCCACGACCTCGAGCCATCGCTCGAAGACGTGTTCATCCAGCGCGTCTCCGAAACCGTGATCGACGCGGCGGCGCCGGCATGACGTACGCGGTGGACGTGCACGAACTCACGCGCAGGTTCGGGGACTTCACGGCCGTGGACCACGTCACCTTCCAGGTTCCCGAGGGCGAGATCTTCGGCTTCCTGGGCCCCAACGGGGCGGGCAAGACGACCACCATCAAGATGCTCACCGGGCTGCTCGCGCCCACGTCGGGCACCGGCCGCGTGGCGGGGTTCGACGTGCGCACGGACGCCGAACGAATCAAGGAGCACATCGGGTACATGTCGCAGCTGTTCTCGCTGTACGGCGATCTGACCGTTGAGGAGAACATCGCCTTCTTCGCCGGCATGTACGGGGTGACCGGCGCGCGCCTCGAGGAGCGACGAGACTGGGTATTGCGCATGGCGGGGCTCACCGCACACCGCACCCAGATGACGGGCGACCTGCCCCTGGGCTGGAAGCAGCGCCTGGCCCTCGGCTGCGCCGTGCTGCACGAGCCACCGATTCTCTTCCTCGACGAGCCAACGTCGGGGGTGGATCCCGTGTCGCGCCGCAGTTTCTGGGAACTGATCTACACCCTGGCCGATCGCGGCACGACGATCTTCGTGAGCACGCACTACATGGAAGAGGCGGAGTACTGCAACCGCCTGGCGTTGATGAATCGGGGCCGGTTGATCGCCCTCGACCGTCCGGCGGCGCTGCGCCAGCGGATGGCGGAGCCCATTCTCGAGGTGGTCACCGATGACGGGCCGGCCGCCGTGCAGGAGCTGCAGCAGGCGCCCGGCGTGATCGAGGCGGCGATGTTCGGCCGCGCCGTGCACGTCGTGGTGGAGGACGAAGCCGCTGCCCGGGCCGCGCTGCCGGGCTTTCTGGCGGCGCACGGCCGCACCTGCGACCGCATCACCACCGTCCAGCCATCGTTGGAAGACGTGTTCGTCTCGCTCGTCCGCCACGAGGGCGGCGCGGTGGAGGGCTGACCGGTGAGTCTCAGCCTGCAGCGACTGATCGCGGTGGCCCGCAAGGAGGCCATCCAACTCCGGCGCGATCCTCGCAGTCTGGCGATGGCGTTCCTGGTGCCGGCGGCGATGATCATCGTGTTCGGGTACATCATCAGCTTCGACGTGCGCGACATCCGCATCGCCGTGCTGGATCAGGATCATTCGACGCAGAGCCGGGCGCTCGTATCGGCGTTCGAAGCGGCCGGCCGGTTCGAGGTCGTGGGCCGGCTGACGCGCCCCGAACAGATCGATCCGCTCATGAATCGCGGCGCGGTGCGCATGGCGTTGGTCATTCCACCGGACTTCGAGAAGAACCTGCTGGCCCGGAAGCCGGCACCCGTGCAGGCCATCGTCGACGGGGCCGACGCCAACACGGCGTCGATCTCGATGAACTACGCCGAGGCCATCGTGACGGCCTTCTCGTCGAAGGTCGTGCTCAACCGCGCGGCGCTCCCCGTCCCGGTGACCGTCGAGAGCCGCGTGTGGTACAACGAGGCGCTCGAGAGCGCGAACATGATCGTGCCGGGGCTCGTGGCGGTGATCATGATGATCATTGCCGCCATGCTCACGGCGCTCACGATCGCGCGCGAATGGGAGCGCGGGACCATGGAGCAGCTGGCCGCCACGCCGGTGCACCGCCTCGAGGTCATCTGCGGCAAGCTGCTGCCCTATCTCGCCATCGGCGCTCGTGGACGTCACCGCCGCCGTGCTCATCGGCGTATTCCTCTTCCACGTGCCGTTCCGGGGCAGCCCGCTGCTGCTGGCCGTGATGGCCACCATGTTCCTGCTCGGCTCGCTGGGACTCGGCATTTTCATCAGCGCCGCGCTCAAATCGCAGCTGCTGGCAACGCAGTTGGCCATGCTCGCCACGTTCATCCCGTCGCTGCTGCTCTCCGGCCTGATCTTCGACATCGCGAGCATGCCGTGGCCGCTCCGGGTCGTGTCGCTCGCGGTGCCGGCCCGGTACTTCGTGGTGGTGCTGCGCAGCGTGTTCCTCAAGGGCGTGGGGGCGGAGGTCCTCTGGCAACAGGGCGTCGCCATGATCGTGTACGCCGTGGTCGGGCTGCGGCCTCGCCGTCCACGCCTTCCGCAAGGAGATCGCCTCGTGAGGGCGCCCCGCGTGAACTGGTCGCGCGTGCGCCAGATGCTGCGCAAGGAACTCCGGCAGATGTTCGCGCGACCCGCGCGCCAAGCGGGTGCTGTTCGTCGCGCCGATCGTGCAGCTCATCGTCTTCGGCTACGCCGTGAACACCGACGTGCGCAACGCGGCGACGATGGTGGTGGATCACGACCAGACGTCGGAGTCGCGCGCCCTCGTCTCGGCGCTGACGCGTCCGGCTACTTCCGCGTGGCCGGCCGCGCCAGCAGCCCCGCGACCTGGTGAGCGCGCTCGATCACGGCAACGTGCTCGTGGGCCTGGAGATTCCACAGGGCTTCGCCAAGGATCTCGCCGCCGGCCGGGAAGCCGACGTGCAGCTTCTCGTCGACGGCAGCTCGGCCAACACCGCCAACGTGGCGCTCGGCTACGCCACGCAGATCATCGCGCAGTGGGGCCTCGCCCACGGCGGGACCGCCGCCGGCCTGGTGCGCGCCGGCCCGCGACCGGGCGTGGACTTCCGCGTGCGCGCGTGGTACAACGAGAACCTCGAAAGCCGCGTCTACAACGTGCCCGCGGTCATCGGCACCATCGTGCTGCTCATGACGCTGCTGCTCACCTCGCTCGCCGTGGTGCGCGAACGCGAGATCGGCACGCTCGAGCAACTGATGGTCAGCCCGCTGCGGCCCCTCGAGTTGATCATCGGCAAGACCCTGCCGTCGGTGTTCGTGGCGTTCGTCGACCTGACCGTCATCACCGCCGTGTCGCTGCTCTGGTTCGACATTCCCTTCCGCGGCAGCGTCGGTGTTCCTGTTCGTGGCCAGCGTGTTCTACATCCTCACCGGATTGGGGCTCGGCCTCTACATCTCGACCGTGTCGAACACGCAGCAGGAAGCGTTCATGGCGATGTTCTTCTTCTTCATGCCGGCCATCATGCTTTCGGGGTTCATGTTCCCGATCGCGAACATGCCGCAGGCGCTGCAGTACGTGACCTATCTCGACCCGCTGCGCTACTTCCTGGAGATCGTGCGGGGCGTGTTCCTGCGCGGCGCCGGGTGGCGGATCCTCTGGCCGCAGGCGCTGGTGCTGGCCGCCATGGGCGTACTCGTGGTCACGGCGGCGACGCGGAAGTTCCGGAAGACGACGGCGTGATCAGAACAGGCTCCGTATCCACCCCCCATCCACGGCCACCGACTGCCCGGTGATGTAGCTGGCCCGGTCCGACACCAGAAACGCCGCCAGCGCCCCGAACTCCTGCGGCTCGCCGATCCGTCCCATGGGAATCTGCGCCTCCGTTCGCGCGTTCACCTGGTTCACCGGCACCCCTTCGCGCTCGGCGTTCGCCTTGGCCAGCTGCTCCACCCGCTCCGTCCTGGTGAACCCGGGCAGGATGCAGTTCACCGTCACCCCATCCTTGGCAACCTCGGTGGCCAGGGTGCGCGCGAATCCGGTCACGGCCGCCCGCAGGCTGTTGGACAACATCAGCCCGTCCACCGGCTGCTTCACGGTGATCGACGTGACGTTGAGCACCCGCCCCCACTTCCGCTCGCGCATGCCCGGCAGCACGCGGCGCGTGAGTTCCACCGTGCTTCGCAGCAGGTTGTCCACGTGCTGCTGCCACAGCTCCCACGGCAGCTTCTCGAACGGCCCGCACGGCGGGCCGCCCGTGTTGTTCACCAGGATGTCCACGTGCCCGAACGCCTGCTCGGCGGCGTGCGCCACCGCATCGATGCCCTCCGTGGTCGCGACGTCCGCCGCCACGGCACGGACGTCCGCCTTCGTCTCGGCGATGATCGCCTGTCGCGCCTTCTGCAGACGTTCGTCGCCCCGGGCGCAGATCACCACGCGCGCGCCCTCGGCGGCCAGTTCGCGCGCTGCCGCATAGCCGAGTCCGCGACTGGCCGCGCACACGATCGCGGTGCGGTCTTTCAGCCCCAGATCCATGGTCAGCGCCGCAGGTATGCGTCGGTCTTGTTCAGCCAGTCTTCGCGAGGCGGACTGAAGATGTCCACGTCGAGCGTGTCCTGCAGCGCTTCGGCCTTGTGCCACACGTTGGACGGGATGTGCAGCACCTCGCCGGCCCGCACCACGACCTCCTCCTTCTCGTCCTCGCCGATCCAGAAGCGCAGCGCGCCCTCGAGGATGTAGGTGAGTTGTTCGTTCTCGTGCTGGTGCTTGGGCACCACGCAGCCCTCTTTGAGATACACGTGCGCGAGCATCATCCGGTCGCCCGTGATCAGGCGGCGGTCGATCATCGGCGAGACGGTCTCGCGGGGCATCTCGTCCCAGCGATAGAAGGTGACGGACCCAGAGGAGTTGGACATGGTGTGGAAGGTGAAGGGTGAACGAATCGCCAGCACCGGCGGACCGGCACCGAACCACGGGCAACCGGTACGTAAATGGGGGGCTGCCCCGGGGTGCCGCCAGTGCTTGACTCATCCTCGGCGCCCGGTTTTATCTCCGGCATGGTCCAGAACGCACCGACGCCCGAGCTTCCCCCCTCGATTGCCCGGCTGCTGCGCCAGTTCGCAACGCTCGGACGGGAAGAGAAGATGCAGACGCTGCTGCACTATTCCAAGAAGCTCGAACCCCTCCCCGAACGATTTGCCGCGCTCGACCGCAGCAATTTCACGGTCCCCGAGTGTCAGACGCGGGTGGACCTCTTCCCCGAGGTCCACGACGGCACGCTGCATTTCTACGCCGACGTCGACGTTCGCCAGTCGCCCACCATCGCGGCCTTCCTCGCCATTCTGTTCTCGGCCGTGAACGACCAGCCTCCCGGAACCACCCTCGCGATTCCGCCCGACTTCGTGCGCCGGATGATGGACGGCATCGGACTCGCCGGCCGAGAAGCGGGGCTCTCGGCGATGGTCGCGCGGCTCCAGGCGCACGCACGACGCGCGCTCTCGCCGACGTCATAGTCGTCGCTCACCCGCCTCCAGAGGGCTGCATGCCCGCCAAACCACAGACGTACGCGAACCACCGGCGCATCTTCCCCATCTATCACTTCTTCGCACTTCCCATTCTCACCGCGAACGTCGTGGTCGCCATCGCGGACTTCCTCGATGCCCCGTCGTGGCACGCCGGATGGTGGGTGCTGGTCTCCATGGCCCTCGCCGCCGGCCTCCTCGCCTCGCGTGCCTCGGCGCTCATCGTGCAGAACCGGCTCGTGGGGCTCGAGATGCGCTTGCGCCTCACGGCCATCCTGCCCAACGAGCTTCGCCCGCGCATCGGCGACCTCACCCTCCGCCAGATCATCGGCCTCCGGTTCGCGAGCGACGGCGAGATGGCCGACCTCGTCCGCCGCTGCATCGCCGGCGAACTGGCCACGGCCGACGACGTCAAACGCCAGATCAGGGAGTGGCGCCCCGACATCGTCCGCGCCTGAGACCGCCCATGGCACGCGTTACCCCCGCCTGTCCGCGCGACGAAGCCGATCTCGACGCACGGCTCGCCGCTCCGCGCACCGAGACCGTCGCCGCGCTCGCTGGCTGTCCGGGCGACCTCCTGGTGCTCGGCGCGGGAGGCAAGATGGGGCCCACACTCGCCCGCATGGCCCTCGCCGCCGCCCGCCGCGCCGACGAGGGCAGGGACGTGCGGCGTGTGATCGCCGTTTCCCGCTTCTCCTCGCCGCACGCTGAACGCGCACTGCGCGCCGCGGGCGTGCACACCATCCGCTGCGATCTGCTCGACCGCGCAGCGGTCGCCGCACTCCCCGACGCGCCCAACGTGATCTTCATGGCCGGCCAGAAGTTCGGCACCCGCGACGCGCCGTCGCGCACGTGGATGATGAACGTCGTACTGCCGGCCATCTGCGCGGAACGCTACGCCGCGTCGCGGATCGTCGCCTTCTCCACCGGCAACGTGTATCCGCTCACGCCCGTGGCGTCGGGTGGGGCCGGCGAGATGGATGCGCCGGCGCCGGTGGGCGAGTACGCGTGGTCGTGCCTGGGCCGCGAGCGCGTGTTCGAACACGCGGCATCCGCGGGCACGCGCGTGGCGCTCATGCGGCTCAACTACGCGATCGATCTCCGGTACGGGGTGCTCACCGATCTCGCACTGCGCATCCAGCGCGGCGACCCGGTATCGCTCGGCATGGGCCGGGTGAATGTGATCTGGCAGGGTGACGCGAACCGGGCCGCCCTCGAGCTGCTCCCGCATGCCGGATCGCCACCATTCGTGCTGAACGTGACCGGGCGCGACACGCTCTCGGTCCGAACCCTCGCCGATCAACTGGGCCGGCGTCTGGAACGCGAGCCGCGTTTCGCCGGCGTCGAGGCCCCCGATGCACTGCTCAGCAACACCCACCGGATGGCGCAGACCCTCGCGCCACCGGCCATCGACCTCGAGACGATGCTCGACTGGGTGGCCGAATGGGTGCGCGCCGGCCGGCCGTTGCTCGACAAGCCGACCCACTTCGACGTGCGCGACGGCAGCTTCTGATGGACGGACTGCGGGCGCACCTGCGAGACGGGGTGGTGATCCCGGCGCACCCGCTGGCCCTCACGCCACGCCGGACGCTCGACGAGCGCCACCAGCGCGCGCTGACGCGGTACTACGTGGACGCCGGGGCCGGCGGTATCGCCGTCGGCGTGCACACCACGCAGTTCGCCATTCGTGAGCACGGCCTGTACCGGCCCGTGCTCGAACTCGCCGCCACCACGGCCCGCGCCGCGCTTGCCGCGGGACGCGAGTTCGCGCTCGTTGCCGGCGTGTGCGGGTCCACCAAACGAGCCTGCGGGGAAGCAGCCGTGGCCGGCGCGCTGGGCTACCGGCTGGCGCTGCTCAGCCTCGGCGGCCTCGACCAACTGGACGACCGTGCACTCGTGCGGCACTGCCGCGCGGTGGCCGACGTGCTGCCGCTGTTCGGATTCTATCTGCAGCCGGCGGTCGGCGGCCGCGTGCTGTCGCACGCGTTCTGGCGCGAATTGTGTGAGCTGCCCGGCCTGTGGGCCATCAAGATCGCCCCGTTCAATCGCTACGCCACCACCGACGTGATGCGGGCGGTCATGGAGTCCGGGCGGGACGACGTGGCCCTATACACCGGCAACGACGACAACATCGTCGCCGATCTCGTGACCCCGGTGCGCGCCCGCGTCGGCGGCGCCGTGCGCGAGCGGGGCATGAACGGCGGACTGCTCGGCCAGTGGGCGGTCTGGACGCGGCGCGCCGTGGAATTGCTCGCGGCGGCCAAGGCCGCCCGCGATGCCGGCACGGTCCCCACCTCGTTGCTCAGCGCGGGCGCCGCGCTCACCGCCGCCAACGGGGTGGTGTTCGACGCCGCCAACGGATTTGCCGGCTGCATTCCCGGCATTCACGAGGTGCTCCGCACCCAGGGATTGATGCGGGGCGTCTGGTGCCTGAACCCGCGGGAGGTGCTCTCCCCCGGCCAGCGACAGGCCATCGCCCGCCTGCGGGGGGCCCATCCCGAGTTGACCGACGACGACTACGTGCGTGAGCACCTCGACCGGTGGCTCAGCTAGCGGCGATCAACGCTCCGGTCCAGGCCTCGCCCGCCCGCCGCTCGAACCCGTCTCGCCAATCACCGGCCAAAATGACGCTGGTGTCAAAGATCATCGTGTCGCCCGTCACATCCCCCCTCCCCGCAAGCGCCGAGAATTCGGCCCGACTGACCGACTGCGTGCGCCCATCGGCGTCGCGGTAGAACACACGGCCGCCCCCCATCATCTGGGCCCCGACGGAACTGCCGATTTCGCGCAGGCGGCGGAATAGGTCATCAATCGAACAGCCGGATGCCTGCTCGGCGGTCGGATCGATGCCGACGGCCAGGAACCGGCCGTAGCGCCACTCGCGGGCGCATCGGAGTGGCATGCCGTGTGCTTTCCATTGGGCGAGATAGCCGTCCACCTGGGCAAGGAGCATCTGCGCCTGATCGGCGGCCAGCTCGCGGTCGGCCGCGAATACCCAGACACGGGCATCGGCGGGAAGTGACGAGAAGTTGACCTGAGGCATCGTGACGGAGTGAGAATGAGTGGAACGGATTCTCCGGGAAATGTAATGCGGCCTGGCCGTCGACTCGTGCAGGGCGCATCGGGGCCGGAGATCTGCCGGCGGATCGTCGGAGGCAGACATGCTGCGGCATATGATGGAATCCAACCGTATCTTGCCGGGGATGCGCCCGGTCGGGACTGCTCGATCGTCCATGATCTGGGTGGCTCGACAGCTATTCTCTCCTGCGACTTCCCGGAATACATGCCTTCATGAGCGCAGCGACCGGCCTTCGGCTTCAACGGACTGCGGGGTACACTCTGCTCGAGGTCCTGATCGTCATGGTCATGATCGCGACGCTGGTGGTCATCGCGCGCACCAGGCTCAACGCGCCCCGCTACCGCGCCGACGCCGCGATTCAAATGTTTCGGAACGCCCTTACGCAGGCGCAGCGCACCGCCCTGCTCAACCAGTACGACGTCCTCGTGGTCATCGATACGGTCCACCAGACGATGAAGGTCTCGGAAGACGCCAACAACGACGGTGTCATCGAGTCGGACGAGCATTCGCTGAGCTACCCCCTCACCGATGGCGTCACGTTCGTCGTCCCGCCCACGGGCCTGGACAGCGCCGTCTCCACTCCGGTGGTGGGGTCGCAGCTCGGAAGCCTCGGTGCCCTCCCCACGATCACCTTCGGGCGGGACGGCGCGGCGTCCAGCGATCTGCAGCTCTACATCGCGACGCCCCCGAATCCCGGCCGGGTCTATCGCGCGCTCGAGCTCGTCCAGAGCACGGGACGGAGCGACTGGTACCTGTACAACGCCACCGCCAATATCTGGGTCGAGGGAGGGCTGCGGTGAAGCCACGTCACCGGCGCCGGTGCCGGCGCGGGGGATTCACGCTGGTGGAAGTCGTCATCGCCATGCTCATTCTCGGAAGCGCCCTCCTGGGCATGGCGCTGTTCGTGTCGAGCATGGCGCATTCGGCCAGCAAGTCGCGTCTGCTCGGGATCGCCAACGAGTTGGCCGCCGATCGCATCGAGACCATCAAGACATCCACCAGCTACGCCACCCTGCCCGCCGACTTCCAGGGCACGGAAACCTCCATTCCCGGCAGCGACTTCGCCGGGTTCACGCGCCGGACGATCATCAAGCACGTGGGGGGCAGCCCGTCGGACTCCGTGGACTACATGGTGGTGACGGTCCTCGTCTCCGATCCGACGATCAGCGACACCGTTCGCAAGACCACCGTGATCGCATCCTTCTGACGCCGCATGACCATCGACGCCACTCGCCGCGGATTCACGCTCATGGAACTGCTCGTCGCGATGATCCTGATGATGGTCATCATGACCGTCGCCGTGCAGACCTTCCGGCGCAGCTCCATTCTGCTCGCCTCGCAGGCCGGGATGCTCGAGGCGCAGCAGAATGGGCGGTTCGCCGTCATGAACATCGACCGCGACCTCCGGGTGGCCGGCGCGGGTCTGGCGGCCACGCAGCCGATGATCGTTCAGGCTTCCAACACGGCGATCACCTTCAACGTCGATCTCGTGTCGCGCGATTCCACCGACCCGTCGGCGGTGTACGTCGACCCCAAAGCCGACAGCAATACGACCTCGGCCATGCGCACCAGCCGCCAGATCACGCTCCCCGGCTCCAGCAGGACCTACCCCGACAGCACCTACTACACGGCGGCCGGTCTGCTCAGCCCCGCCGAGACGATCTCGTACTACCTCGCCAAGGACTCGACGACGTCGCTGAGCAACGAGTACATCCTCTGGCGCCGGGTGAACGCGGCGACTCCGCGCGTCATCGCCCGGGGCATCCGCTTCGATCCCACCGACACGGTCTTCCAGTACTACCGGGCAAACGACACTGGTGCGGTCTCGCTCATTCCGCAGTCGAGTCTCCCGCTCTACCACTCGGTGCCGGTACACGGGTCGCCGGCCGACACGGGACGCTTTGCGCTCATCGACAGTATCCGTAGCGTGCGGGTGCGGCTGACCGCCATCTACCACGATCCCCGGCGGGGTGATGTGCTCCGGCCCATCGAGGCCACCATCCGGCTGCTCAACGCGGGGCTCGTCAACCGCACCACGTGCGGGCAGCCGCCGCTCGGAGTCACCGTCACGACCGCCACGTCCGTGGCCGGCGCCGCGTCACCGTTCGTGAAGCTCATGTGGGGCCCCTCGCTCGATGACGGCGGTGGTGAGAACGATGTGGACCGGTACGCCATCTTCCGGCGGCCCGATACGGCCGCAACCTTCATCCAGCCGTTCGCCAGCGTGCCCGCCGGTGCCGCGAGCTACACGTACATCGACAGCGATGTGAAATCGGGGGACCGCTGGATCTACGGCGTGGCCGCGACGGACTGCACACCCAGCAGTTCGCCCGTCGCCACCACGGGCGTCATCGTCGTTCCATGACCGGCATCGACACCATGAGCCGCCGTTCTTCGACCTGCCGCATCCGCCTGCGCGGCCCGCGCCCCCACGGTGCCGGACTCACGAGCCGAACGGGGTTCGCGCTGGGTCTGGCGCTGGTGTTCACCATCGCCATCGGCGCGCTGGCCACCACGGCGATCATTCTCTCGTCCAATGCGACGATGATGGCCAAAGCGGTGGATCGCCAGCGCGACATGAAGTACGCCGCCGAGGCCGCCCTGCAGATGGCCAAGAGCCGGATCACGCAGGACGCGGCGCTCGTGCCCGATAGCGGCGTTCGCCAGATCATGACCAACCAACGGATCTATGCGGCCGACGACCGGCCGGTACCCGGGATCACCGTCAACGCGTGGGTGGGACCCTCCGGTTCCACCACCGGCCAGTTCGGCCGGTTCGTGAGTATCGTCGCCCAGGCCAACGGGCTACGCGGCGCCGGATTCGTCCGCCGATTGGAGATGTCCGAGGAGAGCTTCGCCAAGTATGCGTACTGGTCGAACTCCGAATCGATGATGGGGACCACCATCTACTTCCAGAATGGCGATCAGCTCTGGGGACCGGTCTGGTCCAACGACATCATCCACATCGGCAGCACCGGTGCCACGTTCCACGATCGGGTGGGCACCGCACAGACGATCAGCGGGCTCCCGTACGGCACCTTCCTGCGCGGCTACGCCCAGAACCAGCCGCCGATGGCGCTCCCGTCGGACACCACACTCGCGCCGCTGGCCAATTACGCGGCATCCGCCGGCTACAGCTTCACCGCTCCCACCAACGGCGATGAGACCTCGACGCTCATGCGGATCGAGTTCGTGGCCACCGACCTCAACCACGACGGCGACTCCACCGACGACGACGAGGGGTTCTTCCGCGTCTACCAGGCCAACACCGGACAACAGGCCTGGCTGCGCGGCGACTGGCCCGGCGGTAGTTCGGTGAGCGCCTATAAGAACTGCGGCGACTGGCACGCAGTGCCGGGGTCGTCGGAGCTCAAGTTCTTCCCCGCCTCCGTGCACCCGACTGCCTGGTTCCAGCAGTTGATGGTCGCCGCCGGCATGTCCGATCCAGCCGCGGACGCCGAGCAGTCGGCGTCCATCTCCACGATCATGCAACACCCCGGCGCCCGCTGTTATCTGGGCGGCGATCCCCACCTGGTGGCCGTTTCCCGCACGGCAGCGCTGTACCCGAATGCTGCCGACCGGCAGAAGGGTGGCGACGACACCACGTTCACTCCGGTGGGGGCGTACGGGTCGTGGCTCCAGTACTCGGCCGCTCCCAACCCGGCCGTGTCGGCCGTGCGCGCCGACGCCCGGTATCTGTTCCCCCTGTATCGCGGGTTCAACCCGAACACCAAGGGTGTGGTCTACGTCAACGGAACGGTGGGCGTGAGTGGTACGGTCCGTGGTCACGTGACCACATACGTCCGCGGCGGCGATCTGGTGTTGCTCGACGATCTGCGATACGCCGATGATCCCGCCCAGGGAAAGTGCGCCGACGCCCTGGGGCTCATCAGCGACAACGACATCGTCGTGGCCGACAACGCCGTCAACACGCCGCAGTACACGGGATCAACCTATCAGTCCCTGGACGACACCCAGGGGCTGGAGCTCCAGGCCGTCCTCATGGCCCTGAACACGTCGTTCCGCGTGCAGAACTACGGGTCGGGGCCGACGAGCGCCATCAACTGCCAGGGCCACTTGGTGGGGCGCGGCTGCCTGTATCTCACGGGCGGGATCATCCAGCAGTCGCGGGGCCCCGTGGGCATGGGCACGGGCCAGGGCTATTCCAAGCAGTACAGCTACGACCGGTGCGCAGCCGACGACCCGCCGCCCTACTTCCCGTCCACCGGCCGCTTCACGGACAACCGCTACTTCGAGATCAACCCGGTGGGCTTCAACGTGACCGCGTTGTTTGCCGCCATCACGCGTTGACGCTCAGGTAGCCGCCGTTCACGACGGGTCGGGATCCCGGCGCTCGATCGCGTCGATCTCGCGCTGTGCCCCCAGTTCGCGAAACAGCCCCAGCGCCCGCTCGCGCCAGCGTTGCGCCTCGCCGTCGCCCGCGAACCGTTTCAGCTCCCACAGCTCACGACTGGCCTCCGCCTCCAGCAGCTTCACGCGGAACCGCTGCGCGACACGGGCCGCCTCCACGAGCGCCGACTCGGCCTCGACCACATGCCCCGCCACACGGTGCGCATAGCCCAGCCACCGGTACGCCTCGCCGCGCTCTACCTCATCGCCGATGTCGATCGAGATCGACATCGAGACCTCGCAGTTGTGCACCGCCTTGTCGAAGGCTTGCTGGGCCACGAACACTTCCGCCTGGTTGAGCAGCACCTTGGCGACCATCGGACGGTTGCCCAGGAACTCGCACAGCCCCAGGCACTGTGCGTAGGCATCGCCCGCCGCCTCCCATTCCTCACGGTCGGCGTACACCATACCCAGGTTGTGGAGCGCCAATGCCTCGCGGCTGCGGTCCCCATTGTCGCGAAACAACGCGCGCGCCCGCAGGTAGTGCCAGAGCGCGTTCTCGAGGTTGCCCTCGATGTTGGCAATCACCCCGAGGTTCAGCATCAACTGGCCGATGAGCACGGGGTCGCTGGTGCGCTCCATGGCCATCTGGTAGGATGCCCGCGCCTGGGCGTACTCGCCGCGGGAATAGTGCACGGCCCCGATACCGTTCTCCGCCCGGGCTTCGAGATCTGGAACGCGGCCCTCGCGCGCCGTCGTGCGCGCCCGGTCGTACCACTCCAGCGCCACGTCGTACCGGCCCTGCCGCCACGCCACGCGCCCGAGCCGGAACAGCCCCTCAGCTGCGGCCGTACGATCGTCCGCCTCCGCCACGCGGGCGTAGGCGGCAGTGGCTTGCACATAGTCGCCCCGCTGCTCGGCGGCTTCGCCGTCGGACAGCGTGGATTCTGGATTCGGGGTTCGATCGAATGCCATCATCGGCATGTCAGTCCTCGGAGGTGGACCGCGCGCGGATCACAGCGCGATCGCATATGACGAGAAGTGGTGGATCTTGGTCGTGACGGTATGGCTGCCCCCATTGAACGTGCCCTCGAGCATTTCGAGCACGTTGCCGTCGTTGTCGAGATAGTCCACATGTCTCGGTGTCTGCGCCCCCACATTACATCCGTCCGTACTCAGGACCAGGATGACGTCCTTGTCGAAGTGCAGGCCGTGCGGCTCGAAATGGATGTCGGCCAGGGTGTCCGCCGGAATCGTGGCCGTGATCAGTGTGGAGTCCGAGAGCGCGCCCCCGGGGATGATCAGCCGGTCGTTTCCCACCTGGATGACTGCCCCCGAGGCCCCGACCCAGGCGCTGGTCGAGGCCGCAGCATGCAGGCCGCACGCCAGCAGTTGGGAGCGGCCGTCGTCGTCATTCTCGGACTGGCTGCGCTGGTCGTCGTTCTCGGACTGGCTGCGCTGATCGAGGCTGGGAGTGACACGGCTCGCGCCTGCCCCGGCGATCGTGGCCGGTGATGTCATGTCGCGACACCCGAACACGGCGGCGGCTGTCGCGCCGGCGAGGAGCAGGGTGAGCATGGCCTTGGTACGTCTCATGGAGCGAATCTCCGGCTTGGAAGAAGAAGTCACGTGATGATCGAGGTTCAGAGAGCGAGGGTCGGTTCGCGCAGCCCAGCGCGCGAGCCTGAGCTAGAGGCGTTGGCCTGGCGAACCTGACGGAGCAACGCCCGCACCACGAATGCGGCGCCGCCGCGACGGCGGATGTCGCTGGGCGTGGAGTGGAGGTAGCGCTGGCACACGTTCCGAAAGGCGCTCCCCGAGGGAAATCCGAGGCTCGAGGCCACGCGGTCCCCCGTGCGGTGCGGGTCTTCCAACATCCGGGCTGCCACGATCAACCGCCCCCAGGTGAGGAGGCGGCGGGGCGGCGGATAGCCGGCCACGGCGAGCCGCTGGCTGACCGTGCGCCTGGGCAGCGCCAGCAGCCGCGCCAGTCCCGAGGGTGACAATCGCTCGTGGGCGCGCGTGATCACCAACAGCACCGCGTCCCGCACGCTCGGATCCACCTCGCCGAGCGCCAGCCGGACTTCGCTGCCCAGGCTGCGCGACTCGGCGTGCTCGATCCGGGCCAGCAGCTGACGGGGACTGTCATCCTGGTCGGCGATGATCAACGCATCCATGCCGATGCGCCCGGCGTCGAACACGTCCCGGACGCGCTCCATAGTGATCGTGGAATAGCTGAGCAGCGACAATCCCGGCCAGCGCTGCTTCAGCTGGCGCACGCGCTCGAAGTTGGCCTGCCCCGTGGCGTACAGGTCCACCACGGCAATGCGCACGGGATGTGCCTCGCACGCCTCCGCCAGCGCTTCCCATGTCGTGCACGGCACCAACTCGTGCCGGTCGCGAATCGCGGCCCGCAGGCGTTGCAGGTGTCCGGGCTGCGGCAACAGCGTGGCTATTACGCCCATCCGTCGACCGGGAAGGAGGGAAGTTGGACCCGCGGGACTCTGTGTGGGGAATCGGGAAGTCCCCTACGGTAGACGAGCGAAGGCATTTCAGGCAAGGCTGATTGCCATACAATGTGACGAACCATGCCCGGACAGTGATACCCGCCGTCACGGGGCCGGTTACTGTCGAGGTCAGATCATCGTTGCCACAGAGAAGGACGACCCACTCCGCGGTCGTCACCAATCTGATTTCTTCCCGGTCCCACATATGGCCATGCGCAATCACGAATCGCCGACGCCGGCTTCGGGATTCACGCTCTTCGAAATCGTGATCGTCCTGATCATGATGGGCGTGATCGCCGCGCTGGCAATCCCGCGGCTGGACATCCAACGGTACCGTACCGACGCGGCCGTGCAGGGGGTGCGCAGCGTCCTCATGCAGGCGCAGCGCACCGCCCTCGTCCGCCAGTACAACGTCGTGATCAGTATCGACACGGTACACAACACGCTCGAGTGGTCGGAAGACGCCAACAACGACGGCACGATTCAGAGCACCGAGCACAGGCGAGCCTATCCGCTCAATGACGGCGTCAAGTTCGCCGTGCCTCCCACCGGGATCAACGGCTCCGTGTCGTCATCCATCGTCGGGTCGCATCTGGGCGTCCTGAACGGGCTGCCGACGGTCACCTTTCACCGTGACGGCGCCGCCACCACCGACCTGCAACTCTACGTCGCCGGCCCCGCGCAGCCCGACGTGACCTACCGGGCGGTCGAGCTCACGCTCGGCACCGGACGCACGGACTGGTACCTCTACAACAGCCAGGCCCACAAATGGGTTCTCGGGGGGGCGAAGTGAGGCGCCGGCGCAGGCTCCGGCAGCGTGCGGGATTCTCGCTGCCCGAGGTCATCGTGGCCCTGGCCATTCTGACGGCCGCGCTACTTGGCCTGGCGCTGTTCGTGTCCCGCATGGCCCACGCGACATCGGACTCCCGCCTGCTCGGGACCGCCGATGAACTCGTCACCAACCGCATCGAAGCGATCAAGGCGATCACGAATTACGCCTCGATCGACACCTGCGCGGGAACCGAGACCTCGATTCCGGGATCCGCCAGCTACAAGGGATTCACCCGCCAGACGCTGATCTCGCATGTGGGCGGGGGCGTGGCCGATTCCGTGGACTACCGCATCGTCACCGTGATCGTGAACAACCCTGTGCTGTCGTCGCCGGTGAAGAAGACCACCGCGATCGCCGCCTTCTAGCCGAGCTCCCTATGTCCACACTGCGCGCACGCCGCGGCTTCACGATACTCGAGTTGCTGGTGGCCACGATCCTCCTCATGGTCGTCATGGCCACCACCATTCAGACGTTCCGCAAGAGTTCCATACTGCTGGGCGCCCAGGGTGGGCGCCTCGAGGCACAACAGAACGCCCGGTTCGCAATCACGTCCATCGATCGCGATCTCCGGGTCGCGGGGGTGGGCGTCGTCCCCGGCCAGCCGATTCTCGTCGAGGCCGACACGACGGCGCTCGTGTTCAACGTGGATCTCATCTCGCGCGTCCTCGGCGACGTGGGTTCGGTGTACGTCGACACGAGCGCGGATTCGAACGCCGTTTCGGCCATGAAATCCGTGAACAAGCTCCTGCTGCCCGGCATGAGCACCTACTACCCGAATTCGACCTACGTCCAGTCGGGCGGCACGGTGAGCGGCGCCGAGACGGTTGCCTACTACATCGCGAAGGACTCCTCGTCCAGCGACCCCAACCAGTACAACCTGTACCGGCGAGTCAACGCGACCACCCCGCAGATCATCGCCCGAGGCATTCAGTACACCCCCGGCGATACCATCTTCCAGTACTTCAAGACCGACACCCTCGGCAATCTCACTGCAATTCCGATGTCGTCGCTGCCTCTGTACCACAAGGCGACGATCCACGGGTCGATCGCCGACACCGGCAAGTTCGCGCTCGTGGACAGCATCCGATCGGTCAAGGTCAAGCTCGTCGCCGTCTACCACGATCCGCACGAGCCGGCGAGCGCCGTGACGCGCACGATCCGCAGCACGCTCGTCGTTGCCAACACGGGCCTCGTCAACGCCACCACCTGCGGCAACCCGCCGCTGGGGGTAACGGTCACCGACAGCACGTCCCCGCTCGGGTCGACGACACCGTTCGTCACCATCATGTGGCACCCGTCCACGGACGACGGCGGAGGTGAGCGCGACGTGGAGAACTACGCCATTTACCGGCGCCCCGACACCGTCGCCACGTTCAACCAGCCGCTGGCGAACGTCCCGGCCGGCGATACGGCCTATTCGTGGACCGACAACAATGTGGCGACAGGTGACCACTGGATCTACGGCGTGTCGGCGCAGGACTGCACGCCCTCCAGCTCACCGATCGGCGCCACCGGCATCATCATCGTGCCCTAACAGGAATGGAGTCCATGCCTTCACCTCGTTCCGCTTCACTCGCGCGCCGTCGGCCGGCGCCCGCCGGCTACCGCCGCGCGCGGCCACGTCCGGGCTTCGCGCTCGGCATGGCGCTGCTGTTCACGCTGGCCATCGGCGCCCTCGCGACCTCGGCCATCGTGCTGTCGTCCAACGCCACGCTCATCGCCAAGGCGACGGACCGCCAATCGGAATTGAAGTACGCGGCGGAAGCCGCGTTGCAGATCGGCAAGAGCCGCCTCAACTACGACCCTTCGGCGCTGCCCGACAGCGGCGAGGTCCAGATCATGAGCAACCAGCCGCTCTACGCCGCTGACGGGACGACGCTCCCCAACGTGTCCGTCAACGTCTGGATCGGACCTACGGGTTCGACCACCGGCCAGTTCGGCCGCTTTGCCAGCGTCGTCGCGCAAGCGGTGGACAATCGCGGTTCGGGGTTCGTCCGCCGCCTTGAGTTGGACCAGGAGAGCTTCGCCAAGTTCGCCTACTTCACCAATTCCGAAACCTGCTGCGGTGGATTGACGATCTACTTCAACAACGGCGACGAACTCTGGGGACCCGTCTACTCCAACGACATCATCCACATTCTGAACGGTGGCGCCACCTTCCACAGCAACGTGAGCACCGCCAAGACGATCAGCGGCATCGGCTACGGTACCTTCATGCAGGGGTATACGCAGCACGCCACCCCGATCACCATGCCGTCCACGGCCAACCTGGCCAAGCTCACCGGCTACGCAGGGCTCGCCGGCTACGCCTTCACCGCGCCCACGTCTGGCAACGAGACGACCGTTCGCCAACGCATCGAGTTCGTGGCCACCGACGTGACCGGCGGCGGGGATTCGTTGGCCATCGAGGACGGATTCTTCCGCGTCTACACCGCAAAGAGTGGGGAGACCGCCTGGCTACGGGGCGACGCGAGCGCCAAGAGCACCAACTGCGGCGACTGGCATCGTGTCACGCCCGGCGGGCCGCTGCTGTTCTTTCCGATCGCCGTCCACAATAGTGCCAACACGTGGTTCAAGACCGACCTCATCAATGGCGGCATGAGTTCGTCCGCCGCCAATTCCGAGTACAAAGCATCGTCCACGACGGTGATGAACCACGCCGGGGCGCGATGCTTCCTCGGCGGCGATCCGCATCTCGTCGCGGTGGCCCGCTCGACGTCGATCACCGACCCGGCCACGGGCGCCCACTACACCACCGCCGCCATCGAGAAGGGCGGCAGCGACACCACGTTCACGCCGGTCGACCAGTACGGGGCGTGGTCGCTCTATTCCAACACCCCCAACTCGGCGGTTGCCACCGCGCGCCCGCAGGACGCCGAGTACCTGTTCCCACTGTACCGGGGCTACAATTCCAACGTGAGGGGCGTCGTCACCTTCAACGGCACCGTCGGAGTCAGCGGCACCCTGCGTGGCCGCGAGACGCTGTACGCCAAGGGCGGCTCGATCGTGCTCCTGGACGATCAGCGCGACGCCTATGACCCCTCCCTCGGCACGTGCGCCGACATTCTGGGACTTCTGGCCGACGACAACATCGTCGTCGCCGACAACGCCATCAACACGCCGCAGCAGTTTACCGGCGGCTGGAGCTATAAGTCGTTCGACGACTCGCAGGACATGTACATCCAGGCCGTGATCATGTCGCTCAACACGTCGTTCACCGTGCAGAACTACAATTCGGGCCCGAGCAATGCGCTGAACTGCGCCGGAAGCTGGGACGGACGCGGCTGCCTGTACGTGACCGGAGGACTGATCCAGGAGAACCGCGGCCCGGTGGGGCTCAGCAGCGGGCAGGGCTACGTCAAGCAGTACACCTACGACCGGTGCGCGGCGGTGAAGCCGCCCCCGTACTTCCCCACCACTGGTCGGTTCCAGGACAACCGATACTTCGAGCTCGATCCCGTGGGCTTCGACGTCGTCAAGCTGTTTCAGAGCCTCACGCCGGGCAGCTGATTCTCCCGGTGGCATCCGATGTCCGAACGCCCGTCGCGTGCCCGCGGCGGGTGTTCGTGTCATGTCCGGCCGCCCGCCCATCCCCCGGCTCCGACGGGGTTTACATCTTGCAGACACCAACGAGCACACCAATCCGTAGGTCAGGGTGTCTAACTCCGTGAGTTGCAGCCCGCGGAACCTCTCCCTCGACCCCGGGGACGTGTGCCATGATCGAATCCAATCGAGCGCTAACCCTCACCGCCGACGACGAACTTCTCGAAGCCTCGTCCACCCAACCGGCCAAAATGGCCGCATCCAACTCGCAACCATCGCGCGTGGACGCCGTCGCACAGGCGGTGGTCGAACTCCTGCGGGCCGAGCGGCAGCGTGCGCGCATCGTCGTGCGGTCCGAACGCCGGCTGCTCTTCCTTCGGCAGGAGGAGATCGACTGGGTCGAGGCCGCCGGCAACTACGTACGGCTCCACGTGCGGGGCAGCACGCACGTGCTCCGACAGAGCATGAAGAACATGGAGGCCAGACTCGACCCCGATGTGTTCGTCCGCATCCACCGGTCCGCCATCGTAAACGCCGATCGGATTCGTGAGCTGCAGCCCTGGCTTCACGGCGAGTACGTCGTGATCCTCGACGACGGCACCCGCCTGTCCGCCAGCCGCGTGTTCAGCGGCCGGCTCAATGCGCTGATCGGCTAGGGGGCGCGACGTAATTCGAAGGCCAGCCCCTCGGCGAGCGATGGAAAACGGAACTGGAAACCGAGCTCGCCGAGCCGGCGCGGCATCACCCGCTGGCTGGCGAGCAGCGTAGCCTCCGCCATCTCGCCGAACGCCAGCTTGAGCGCCACCGCCGGCGCCGGCAGTACCGCCGGGCGATGCAACACCGCGCCGAGCGCGTGGGCAAATTCGCCGTTCCGCACCGGGTTCGGCGCAACCACGTTGACCGGCCCCGCACTCTCGGCGTTCCCGAGCAGGAACTGTACGGCGCGGCCATAGTCCTCGCGCGTGATCCAGCTCATCCACTGGGCACCGGACCCGAGCGGCCCACCCACGCCGAGACTGAAAGGGGGCAGCATTCGCGCGAGCGCTCCGCCCGCGGTCCCCAGCACCACCCCCGTGCGCATCAGTACCACCCGTAACCCGGCATCGCGAGCCGGATCGGCGGCCCGCTCCACTCCGCCGCAACGGATGCCAGGAAGTCATTGCCCGCGCCGCTTCCCTCATCCAGCACTTCGTCGCCGCGATCACCGTAGACTCCCACCGCCGACGCCGAAAGCAGCACCAGAGACGGCTTGCGGACGGCGACCATGGCGCGGGCGACGGTCTCCGTGCCCCGGATCCGGCTTTCACGGATGCGGCGTTTGCGCTCCGGTGTCCATCGCCGTCCGATCGGCTCGCCGGCAAGGTGGATCACCGCGTCGATATCGGCCAGCGCGTCCGGATCGAGCGCTCCGGCCAGCGGATCCCACCTGATCGCGCCAGCAGGAGCCGGTTCGGCCCGTTCGCGCACCATGGGGCGGACCGAGAACCCGGCCGCGGTCAGCCGCTGGGTCACGACCGCCCCCAGAAATCCCGAAGCTCCGGTGAGCGCAATGTTCATGTGTTGGAACCTGACCCGGGACGCCTTGCGGCGGAATCCCGACGTTTCGGGAACGATTTAGATGATGGATCAATTAATTTCGCGCGGGGTACCCTCCCGAACCCCCACCTTCGTTGCTCAAGCGATTCGAGCCTCAGCCCGCTCGCCTTCCACGCCTGGACTCACGAATGCTCGTCAGCGCGCTACTCGCCGTCGTCTTCGCTGCCGCCGGTGTGCCGCCGGATACGACGCCCCCATCGGCGCCCCCAATTTCGGTCGACTCGGTCTCGCCGATTCCATTCGCCGTCCAGATGCCGGCCGACACGGTGCATCGGCGGCGCCCGCGGCCGCGCGCCATCGAGTACCCCGACAGCTACTACACGCGTCTCGAGATCCATCGTGACCTGAGCTACGCCATTTATCCGCTGTACGTCGGGCAGTACATCTTCGGGCAACAACTGTGGAAGTACAGCCGGAACGCCCCGACCTGGGCAAAGACCGGCCATCGGGTGTTCGCCACGGCGCTCGTGGGCGTGTTCGCCGCCAACACGGTCACCGGACTCTGGAACCTCTGGGACTCGCGGCACGACCCCGACCATCGCGTCCTGCGAACGGTGCATGCGCTGACCATGCTTGCCGCCGACGGGGCGTTCTCGTACGCCGGGAGCACACTGGCGACACAGGCACAGAACAGCCTGTCCAAGCGACGCCTCCATCGCACCATCACGATCTCGGCCATGGGCGTCACGGCCCTGAGTTCGCTGATCATGACCTTCTACAATCGATGAGCCCACGCGACGCCGGTCCGCGTCTGCGTGCAGGGCAGGTGCATACGACACCGGGAGAACACATGGGGTGTGAGGATTGCCTGAGCCGGCGCCAGTTTCTCGCGAAGTCCGCTGTCGCCGCGGCCGCGGTGGCGCTCGCCGCGGGCTGCGGCAACGGACAGATCGGACCCACGGCATACCAGCCGCCGAGTACCGGTTCTTCGTCCAACGGCAACACGATCAAGGTGGGTGACTTTCCATCGCTGGCGACCGTGGGAACGTTGGTGAAGGTGAACAGCTTTCAGGCCGTGAAGCGGACGGGAGCGGCGACCTTCGCCGCCTACTCGATGGTGTGCACACATCAGGGCTGTCTCACGCAGCTCTCATCGAACATGTTCTTCTGCCCCTGTCACGGCGCGGAGTTCAATTCTTCGGGGCAGGTCATTCGCGGTCCGGCGGCGCGCGCACTTGGCCAGTACGCCACGTCGTACGATGCAGCCACGGACACCCTGACCATCGGCTAGCGGGGCGCGTCGCAACCAACCTGGAGCAATCGCCGGATGGCGACATCCTCCAGTAGGTCGTAGGGTTCGACCGCGCCGCCGCGGCGCCATCGAACGCTCGGCGGCGCTGGTGCGTTAACAACTATCGTGGGCCGCTCGACAGGTGGTCCGCCGCGACCCGCAACTTCAACGAACGAGACTGATGCTCAGCGCACCCGATATGCTGATTCACCTCACGAAACCGTGGGAGGAGTTCTACAGTCACTCCAAGGTGGCGCCGACCGTGGTCACCTTTCTCCACGTGGGAGCGCTGATTCTGGCCGGCGGATTCGCGTTGTCGACCGATCGCGACACGTTTCGCGTCGTGAATGCCGGCGAGGCCAAGCGCATGCAGCATCTCGAGGATCTCGACAGCGTGCACGCGTGGGTGGTCGGTGGCCTCATCGTGTCCGTGCTCTCGGGAGTGCTCCTGTTCGCGGCCGACGTCGAGACGTTCTTCAGCTCGTGGGTGTTCTGGGTGAAGATGGGGCTCATCGTCGCCCTGTTGGTCAACGGGTACGTGATGATGCGCACCCAGCGCGGGCTGCGGAGCAGCGCGGGGGACGCCGGCATCCGATGGCGGACGCTCCGCCAGACCTCCATGGTGAGCATCGTGCTCTGGTTCACGATTTCGCTTGCTGGAATCATTCTCGTGAACATGTAACTCTGGTGTTTGGAGACAGCCTGATGGATGAATCGAACGACAGCCGCAGCACTCCCGCCAACGACCAGTGCAATGGGTGCACCGTCGCTGCCGCGAGCCGGCGGCGGTTTCTCCGCGATGCGGCACTGATGATCGCGGGCACTCTCGCGGCCCTGTCGGCAGGACCGGTGTCGGCAGCCGCGCTCGAGCCGCGCTTCGTGCGCGCGCTCGATACGTCCGACGAACTCAAGAACTATCCGATTCCCGCCACCGACGGCGTGAACATCGACCAGGACGAGTCGGTGATCATCACCCGCTGGCAGGGCGAGCTGTTCGCGTTCTCCCTCGCCTGCCCGCACCAGAACACGGCCCTGCGCTGGGAGCCGGAGGACCAGGAGTTCCGCTGTCCCAAGCACCATTCCATCTACACCCCCGAGGGCGTGTTCATCGACGGGCGGGCGACGCGCAGCATGGATCGATTCGCGGTCACGCGGAACGGCAACAACGTGTCCGTCGATCTCGACAAGCTGTACCGCGAGGACGACGATCCGGACCTCTGGAAGGCGGCGTTCCTGAAGCTGTGAGCCGCGGCCCGGACGCTCCATGCGTCCGGCCCCTCCGCGAGCGATCTGCCGGCGCTACCTTACCCCCATGCTGCTCGGCGTTGCTGGCATGGTCGGCTCCGGAAAAACGACGCTCTCCCGCGCGCTTGCCGCCCGGTTCGGGCTGCAACTCGCCCTGGAGAGTGTGGGCGACGACAACCCCTGGCTCGAGCGGTTCTACGACGGCCCCGAAGGCATGCGCTCCTTCGGCCTCCACCTCCAACTGCACTTCCTGGCGACGCGCTTCGCGGCCATGCGCCGCATACTCGGCAGCGGGGGCAGTTGGGTGCTCGACCGTACCTGGTACGAGGACGCCGAGATATTCGCCCGGGGGCTCTTCGAACAGGGGTACATGAGCTCCGACGACTGGAGCCTGTACCACCAGTTGTATGGCGAGTTGTTGCATGCCCCCGCGGCTCGGCCCCCGCGCCTGCTGGTCTATCTTCACGGCCCGGTCGAGACGATCATCGGGCGGAT
This sequence comes from uncultured Gemmatimonadaceae bacterium, assembly GCA_963822945.1. Lineage (GTDB taxonomy): Bacteria > Gemmatimonadota > Gemmatimonadetes > Gemmatimonadales > Gemmatimonadaceae > JAGWRI01. Next base: position 653,260 of record CAWGJO010000020.1, read on the forward strand.
CGTCACGCGTGGGCGCCCGAAGGAACGGGATACCGATCCCGAATACTGGCGCGAACTGCACGAACGCTACGAGCGCTGGATCGCTGGATTCACGCCGTGCCCCGTGCTCCGCCTCGACATCCGCCAGTACGACCTGGTGGCCGAGCCGGACGCCATCGAAGACGTCGCGGCGCAGGTGCGCGCGGTGATCGGCGACGATCTGCCGCAGACGGAACTCTGGCCTCCCGTGCCTCGCCGTTCCGATCGCCGAGCGTCCTGACCGGCCGGCGGCTCCCGGCGGACCTTCAGCCGGCGAACGTCCCCGGGAAAGCCGTGTATCATTGGGGTACCCCCGACTGACCGTTCGAGGAATCCGTCATGTTCGCTTCGTCATCCGGTTTCGTTCGCGTGCTTGCCGTGGCGGCAGCCCTGGCAACGCTCTCCGCCTGCACGGAGCGCCGCACCGCCGAGCGCGCCGATTCCGATCTCGCACACGATCTCGCGCTGGCCAATCAGATCAGCGCGCAGCCGGCGCTCAAGGATACGGGCGTCGCGCCGGTCCCCGAGCCCCAACCTCAGCAGCCGCCCACGCCGGCCCCCCGCCAGGAATCGCGGAGCCCGCGGCGGGAGCCGGTGCCACAACCCACCCGTGCCGCCGCGACACCGGTGTCGCAACCCACGATGACCCCCGTGGCCCAGCAACCGGACTCGAATACGATGGCCGCCGCGACCATGCCGGCTCCCGTGCAGAAGCTGATCGGCGCCGGCACCGGCATCGCGCTGAATTCCGGCATGAGCGTCTGCACCAACACCAATAAGGTGGGCGACAAGCTGGTGGCGACGGTCACCAGTCCGGTGCAGGGAGCGGGCGGCGCCGAGATTCCCACCGGGTCGCGTGTCGTGCTCGAGGTCGCCCGGGTGACACCGGGCGACCCCACCGACAGCAGCATCGTCGTTCGTCCGATGACGATGTACGTGAACGGCGTCTCGTACCCCGTCTCGGGCACCATTGCGTCCACCACGGCGCTGCAGCGCACCGAGGTGCCGGGCACCGGGCCCTCGGACAAGGAGAAGGTGGCGGGCGGCGCCGTCGTTGGAGCCATCCTGGGTCAGATCTTTGGGCACAGCACCAAGTCGACGGTCATCGGCGCGGCTGCCGGTGCCGCCACCGGAGCCGCCGTGGCGCATGCCCAGAAGAACTACCAGACCTGTCTGCCCGAGGGCGCGGCCCTGGTGCTGACCCTCGATGCCCCACTCACGATGAACTGATCCGTTGACGGACGGCGACACACGGGCGGCGCGGCGCGAAGACGCCGCGCCGCTATTTTTCGGTCAGCCGCTGCACGACCACCCACACGATCACTCCACCACGCATGGATCTCCGCTACCCGATCGGTCGCTTCTCCCGTCCCGTGGACGTCACCGCCGCCGAACGCGCCCGGTACATCGAAGCCGTCGCCGGCGCACCGGCGGCACTCCGCGACGCGGTGCGCGGCCTCGACGACGCACAACTCGACACGCCGTATCGCCCCGACGGATGGACCGTGCGGCAGGTGATCCATCACCTGCCGGACAGCCACCTCAATGCGTACGTGCGCTTCAAGCTCGCGCTCACGGAAGTCGAGCCGACCATCAAGCCGTACGACGAGAAGGCCTGGGCGGAGCTGCCCGATGGGCGCGGCCCGCTCGTCGCCGAGTCGCTCGCGCTGCTCGATGCCCTGCATGCACGCTGGGTGTACATGCTGCGCGCGATGAGGGCGGGCGATTTCGCGCGGACGCTGGTGCATCCGGAACGGCCGGAGGCCCCGATGACCCTCGACGTGATGCTGGCGCTCTATGCATGGCACGGCCGGCACCACGTGGCGCAGGTCACCGCGCTGCGCGACCGCATGAAGTGGGACTGAGCGGCACTCCGCGCACGATGACGCATGCAGCCGGGGCCCCAGACACCGCGCGAGCGCGGCGTCTGGGGCCCCGTGAACTTCCCTGCGTGCGCCAGCGCTAGGCGGCCGACGCCGCGTCGTCCCCCCCAGGTCCTTCACGGCCTGGATCATCTTGACCAGCGTCTCGCGGGCGTCGCCGTACACCATGCCCGTGTTGTCGGCGTAGAAGAGCGCGTTCTCCACTCCCGCGTAGCCCTTGCCCTTGCCGCGCTTGAGCACGTAGACCTGGTTGGCGTAGTCGACGTTCAGAATCGGCATGCCGTAGATCGGTGAGCTCTTGTCGGTGCGCGCCGCCGGGTTCACGACGTCATTGGCGCCGATCACCAGCGCCACGTCGGTGCCCTTGAATTCGTCGTTCACCTCGTCCAGTTCGGCGATCATGTCATAGGGCACGCCCGCCTCGGCGAGCAGCACGTCCATGTGACCCGGCATACGCCCCGCCACCGGGTGAATGGCGAACTTCACCTCGACGCCGGCCGCCTGCAGCGCCTTCACGAACTCGTACAGCTTCTGCTGCGCCTGCGCGGCGGCCAGGCCGTAGCCCGGCACGATGATCACCTTGCTGGCGTAACGCATCGTGATCGCGGCATCGCTCGCTTCCACCGGCTTCATCGAGCCGGCGATCTCGCCCTCCTGCTCGATGCTCACGTCGCCGAAGTTGCTGAACAGGACGTTGGCCACCGAGCGGTTCATGGCCTTGGCCATGAGCAGTGTCAGCAGCGTACCCGCCGAGCCGACCACCATGCCGGCAATCATCAATGCCGGGTTCTGGAGCACGAATCCGTCCAGGGCCACGGCGAGGCCGGTGAGGGCGTTGTACAGCGAGATCACCACCGGCATGTCGGCGCCGCCGATCGGCATCGTCGCCATCACGCCGTAGATCAACGCTATTCCGAAGAACACCGCGATCAGAACCTGCGGCGGCACGTTGGGCACGCCCACCGCCACCCCGACGCCGATGGCGAGGGTGATGAGCAGAACGAGGGCATTGTAGATGTGCTGGCCGGGCAGGCGCCACGGTTTGTTGACCCGCCCATCGAGCTTCGCCCACGCCACGAGCGAGCCCGAGAACGACACCGAGCCGATCACCGCACCCACGAGCGTCACCGCCAGGTGGGTGGCGTTGTCGGCCTTGCCGCCCAGCAGCTCGACGGCGGCGATGGCACCGGCGGCCCCGCCGCCCATGCCGTTGTACAACGCCACCATCTGGGGCATGTCCGTCAGCGCGACCCGCTTTCCGCCGCGCCATGCCCAGCCGACGCCGAGCAGCAGCGCCACCAGTGTCAGCGTGAGATTCACCGACAGGTGGGCAGCGGCTTCGGGGGCGATGCCGAACACGTAAAGAAAGCCGGCCAGGATTGCCAGCAACATGCCATAGCCCGCTACGCGAACGCCCGACCGCGCCGTCACCGGCGACGACATTCGCTTGAGGCCATAAATGAAGAGGAACGCGGCCACGAAATCGGTGGCCTGGATGATCCAGGATGTGTTCATCGGTGTGTCCTCACTCCTTGGCTTTCGTGGGACGGCTGGACTTGAACATTTCCAGCATCCGCTCGGTCACCACGTAGCCCCCGGCCACGTTGGCCGCGCCGAGGAACACGCCGACGAACCCGACCACCTGCTCGGGCGTCGTACTGGCATTGAGCAGGGCATACATCGCACCCACCACGACGATGCCATGCACGAAGTTGGAGCCCGACATCAGCGGCGTGTGCAGGATGGCCGGCACACGCCCAATGACTTCATAGCCGGTGAACGCCGCGAGCATGAAGATGTACAGCGCGACGAATCCGACGATTCCCGTTTCTACGGTCATGAATCTCTCCCGTGCGCTAAGCCGATTCCACGGCCGTGCGGGCCGCGTCGTTCTTGATCTCGCCACCGTGCGTGAGCGCCGTCTTGGCGACGACCTCGTCCTCCCAGTCGAGCGCGAATCCTCCGTCCTTGACCAGCAGATCGAGAAGGTTCAGCACGTTCTTGGCGTAGAGTTCGCTTGCATGTTCGCCGAGGAGCGACGGCACGTTCAGCGGGGCGGCGACGGTCACCTGCCCCACGCGGATGGTCTCGCCGGGCTTGGTGTATTCGCAGTTGCCGCCGCCTTCGGCCGCGAGGTCGATGATGACGGCGCCGTTCTTCATGCCGTCAACCTGTGCCTTGCTGATCAGCTTCGGCGCCGGGCGTCCCGGCACGGCCGCGGTGGTGATCACCACGTCGGCCTGCTGAATGTGCCGCGTCAGCGCCGCCGCCACCTTCTGCTTCTCCTCGGCGGTCAGTTCCCGGGCATAGCCGCCCTCACCGCGCGCGTCGACGCCCGTGTCGACGAACTTCGCACCCAGCGACGCCGCTTCCTCGCGCGTCTCCGGTCGAACGTCGTATCCCTCGACCACCGCGCCCAACCGCCGCGCCGTGGCAATCGACTGCAGGCCCGCCACGCCGAGACCGATCACGAGCACGGTCGCCGGCCGCAGGGCACCGGTGGCCGTCGTCATGCGCGGCAGGATGCGCGGAAGCTCGGTGCCGGCCAGCAGCACCGCATAGTATCCGGCAAGCGCCGCCTGGCTGGACAGCGCATCCATGGCCTGCGCCCGCGTGATGCGCGGCACCAGCTCCATGGCAAAGCAGGTGATGCCCCGGTCGCGCAGGAGCTTCACCAGGTCGGGTTCGCGATGCGCATACACGAACGAGATGAGCACGGCGCCCTGCTTCATCGCCTTCACGACCTCGAGCGAGGGCGGCTGCACCGCCAGCACGAGATCCGCGTCGCCGACCAGCGCCGGCAGATCCGTGGCGATCGTGACGTTTCGGTAGGCGCTGTCCGGAAGGCTCACTGCCTCGCCGGCACCCGCCTGCAACCGAACTTCTGCGCCGAGTTTGACCAATTTATCGACAACGGCCGGCACCATGGCTACGCGCCGTTCACCAGTCCGCGTCTCTTTCAATACCGCGACTTTCAGTGACATCAAACGCTCCGTCAATCCGGTGCTGATGGGCACGACCGGCCCTTCGCCGGCCGCGCCGCTCGCATCATTTCTTGCGCCTGTAAGACTGGAAGACCCCGACTGCCCACGCCCGTCGGTTGGGCCCCGGACCTGGATCGGCTCCGGACACCGCCGGCCGTAGCCGGCAACCCGCGCTCGCCATCTCGCATGGCGTACCACCGAAACAACCGGCGGTCGCACGGGCAGGCGCACGAACTATAACATGATGGGACGACGAATAGGGAGTTCGCGATCGGGGCACCCGTTGCGCTCGGCCATCGAGCGAAGACACGGTGAAATCGCCGGTCCGAACACGACCGAATCCCTCGGAATCCCGTCTGGAGCCGCGCCCGCCGTGCTCCCGAAGCCCATCCGGGTGCCGAACTGGCGTGCTCCGCCGGGTCCGCCGAGTTTGCAACGTGGGGACCCGGCGCCGGGTACCTTTCTCGCACGCTCTCTCATGGGAACCGACGACGGACATGTCGCAGAGAACCTCCTTCTGGCTCACCCTGGGCACATTCGCCACCACACTCGTCGCGATCGCCGGATACCACGGTGACGTCGCGGCGGGACACTTCATCCCGCGTGGCCAGATGGCCATCGTCGGCGTCGCGACACTCGTCGGAGCCGTCGCCGTCGGGGGAACGCTCCTCGCGGCCCTGAAGCGCCCACGCACGCCCACGCGGCCGCCGGTCGCGTATCGCGGGCAGATGGTCGTCAATGCCTCGACCGCCGCCTTCATCGTCGGGATGCTCGTCTATCTGATCATCTATCCACCGACTCCATGGGTGTTCGACACGACGCTGGCGCTCGCGTTCGTGTTCGGCATCATGCTCGTGATCCCCGTGGCCCCGGCGGACGCACCTGCAGTCGTCGCCGTGCTCAACGGCTGCGCGGGCCTCGCGGGGTGCGGCGCGGGGTTCGCCGTCGGCAACGGCATCACCGTCATGGCCGCCGCCCTCATTGCGGCAGCAGGGTGGATCCTCGCGATCGCCCTGCAGCGGACCATGACCCGGTCACTGACCAGCGCGGTGTTCGCCGCATTCGACGAACGGCCCGGCGTCTGACACGGTGAAGCAACCGGTCGCGTATTGACCGCAAGCATCGGATAGCCGGCGCGCGCCCGGCGCGTAGCTTCCCTCGTATGTCGGAACGGACGCATTCGCCCATCACACACGCGAGCACGCTGTCGGCTGCCGTCGCCTGGCGCGCGATCGTCGCGCGCGATGCCCGCTATGACGGCCGTTTCGTGTACGGCGTGACGTCCACGGGCATCTTCTGCCGTCCCTCATGCCCGTCGCGCCGTCCGCGGCGCGACCGCGTGCGCGTGTTCGCCGACGCGCCGGCCGCCCGGACCGCCGGGTTCCGCCCGTGCAAGCGCTGCCGGCCGGCCTCGGACGCGCCGTCGCGCATCCAGGCCGCGGTCGCGCAGGCCACGGAGTACCTGCACCGGCACGCCGGGGAACGCGTCACCCTGGCCACCCTTGCGGGCGAGGTCGCCCTCAGCCCGTATCATCTGCAGCGCGCTTTCACGCGGGCCGTGGGCGTCTCGCCCCGGGAATACCAGGATGCGCTGCGCCAACGCCGCTTCGTGGAGCGGCTCCGCGCCGGAGATACCGTGAGTCGCGCCACCTACGAAGCAGGCTATGGATCGAGCAGCCGCGTGTACGGCCGCCGCGAAGTTCGCGCTGGATTGACCCCCGCCGTGTACCGGCGGCGGGCAGCCGGAAAGCGCATGCACTTCACGATCGTTGCCGTGCCCCTCGGGCGCCTGCTCGTGGCCTTCACCGACGACGGCGTGTGCGCCGTGGAACTCGGTGACGACGACGCCACCCTGGAGCGCACCCTGCGAGCGGACTTCGCGAACGCCACCATCGCCCGTGCGTCCGGCGGCGCCAACGCCTGGGTGCGCGATATCGCCGAACGCGCCCGGGGACGTCGGCCCTCGGCCTCCGTCCCCGTCCCCCTCGACGTGCAGGGAACGGCCTTCCAGTGGCGGGTCTGGAAGGCGCTCCAGCGCATTCCGTTCGGGCAGACGCGATCGTACGCCCAGGTGGCGCGCTCGGTCGGCCGCCCGCGCGCCGTGCGGGCGGTGGCCAACGCCTGCGCGCGCAACCCGGTGGCGCTCGTCGTCCCCTGTCACCGCGTCGTGCGAAGCGACGGTGCCTCCGGCGGCTACCGCTGGGGGGAAGCACGGAAGGAGGAACTGCTGCGGCGCGAGCACGCGGGCGACGAGCGGCACCGCTGACGCGCCCGGACGGGCGGGGCGGCGTCTCGCTTCAACCTTTCCCGTCGGCGGGTTGTCCAAGCCGGTGCGTCACAACCTCACTCTCGCACCGATCCGACCCATGCAATCATTCGCTCGCTCGACCACCACGGTCGCCCTGCTGTTGGCATCTCTCGCCGCGCCGGCCGTGGTCGGCGCGCAGACGGACAACCCCTTCACCTGGTCTGGCAGCATGCGTCCGGGCGCCACACTCACGGTGCGTAACTTCAACGGGCGCATCGACGTGCGAGCCGGCACCGGAAGCCGGGTCGAGGTACGGGCCGAACGCATGTCGTCGCGCAGCCGTTGGGCCGATCTCACCTTCGAGGCCCGGAACGACGGCGGAGACGTCTCGGTCTGCTCCGTCTGGCGCGGCCACAGCGCCTGCGACCACAGCCGGGGTGGCGACTGGGACGACGATGACCACGACGGGCGCGACATGCGGGCATCGATCTCGATCACCCTGCCCAAGGGCGTCGCGCTCCGCGGCGCCACGGGAAACGGGGCCGTGACGGTGGAGGGCACCGGCGGTGACGTGGTGATCAGCACCGGCAACGGGGACGTCACCCTCCGCGGGACTTCCGGAACGGTGAAGGTCTCGTCGGGGAACGGCGGAGTCGAGGTAACGGGCGCCGAGGGCGCGGTGACCGCCAGTACCGGCAATGGGCGGGTGCGGGTGACCACGGGGAAGGGACCGGTGAATGCGTCCACCGGCAACGGCGACATCACGGTGGACATGCGGTCCGTGGCGGGCACTGAGGACATGAAATTCACCACCGGGCACGGCGACATCGACGTCACGCTGCCGGCCTCCATCAACGCCGACTTCGAAGCCAGCACCGGGTGGGGCTCCATCCGTACCGACTTCCCGATCCGTGTGGACGGATCTCTCAATCCCCGCCACATCAGGGGAACGATCGGTCGGGGAGGACAGCGGATCCGAATGTCGACCGGTTTCGGCACCGTCGAATTGCGCAAGGCGAACTGATCGGGCGCTCCCCTCTAGTTGCCGGTCGGGCGTCAGGGTTAAGATGCCCGGATGGTGGCTCCCCTCCCCCAATCCCAGTTCTCGGTTCCGGCCGACCTGACGTACGTCGCGCTGCTGTTCGCGTTGTTCGTCGTGCCCAAGGCGCTGCAGCGGTATCGCATCCCCGACGCCGTGACGTGCCTCGTGCTCGGATTCGGTGCGGCGGCGCTGGGGTTGGAACGCGGCAATCAGACGGTGGAGCTGCTCTCCACCTTCGGGATCACCGCCCTGTTTCTGTTCGCCGGCCTCGAGATCGACGCCCGCGAACTTCGGCGCGACGTGAAGACGCTCGTGCAGCACGTGACGGTCTGGTCGGCCCTGGCGCTCGTGGTCGGCGCGCTCGCCGTCCAATTCCTGCACCTGCCGTGGCGCGCCGCCGCCCTCACCTCACTGGCACTCGTCACCCCGTCCACGGGATTCATCCTCTCGTCGCTGCGAGCCTTCGGACTGTCGCCGGCCGAACAGTTCGCCGTGAAGACGAAAGCGGTTGGTTCGGAGCTGGTGGCCCTGGCCGGCCTGTTCTTCATTCTGCAGACGACGTCGTGGGAGCGCTTTCTCGTTGCCACCGTCGCCATGGTGCTGATCGTCGCGTTCATCCCGTTCGCGTTTCGTGTGTTCGCGACGCGTATCGCGCCGTTCGCGCCGCGTTCCGAATTCGCGTTTCTGTTGATGGTCGCCGTGGTCTGCGCGTACGCCACACGCGCGCTCGGCGTCTACTATCTCGTCGGCGCATTCCTCGTGGGAGTGGCGGCCCAGCGCTTCCGCATGCAGCTACCGGCGATGTCGTCGGAGAAGATGGTGGATGCCCTGGAGGCGTTCGGCTCCGTGTTCATCCCGTTCTACTTCTTCGCGGCGGGCACCCACGTGGAACAGGGACAGTTGGGTTGGTTCGCCGCCGCGGTGGCCACGGGCCTCCTGGTCGTGGTCACGCCGCTACGGGTCTTCTCCGTGACGACGCACCGTCGCGCGGCCCTCCACGAGTCGTTCTCGCAGAGTCGACGCATCGGGATTGCGCTGGTTCCGACACTCGTCTTCACGCTGGTCCTGAGCAGCATTCTCCAGCAAGACTTCGGCGCGCCGCAATGGCTGGTGGGCGCGCTGATCATCTACACGGTGGTGAACACGCTGATGCCGGCGTTCCTGCTGCGCGGGCAGGCGCCCGAGTTCACCGAACCGCTGGCGGAGCGGGCGGCGGAACTGGAAGCGCCGATGCCGTGAGTGACGCCGCCCACGATCCAGGCGTCGCCGAAGCCCTTCGACGCAGCGAGCGGGCGGGCCAGCGCGAACTCCGCGTCATCACCACGCCGTCGGGATGCCGCATCCGGATCGGCACCGCCAGTTGGACGGACCCGACGATGGTCGCGCCCGGCGTGTTCTATCCGGACGGCGTCGCCAGTCCCGAAGCGCGGCTCCGGTATTATGCATCGCGCTTTCCGCTCGTCGAGGTCGATTCCACGTACTACGCCATCCCGGCGCGGCGTATGGGCGTGATCTGGGCCGAGCGAACGCCGGCGGACTTCACCTTCAACGTGAAGGCGCACGCGCTGATGACCGGCCAGCCCACCGAGACCGCGCGCCTGCCGAAGTCGCTCCGTGACGCGCTCCCGAAGGCGACACGCGACAAGCGGCGGATCTACGCCCGGGACCTCCCGCCGGAGTTGCTGGACGAAGCCTGGTCGTCGTTCCTCGATGCCCTGGAACCGTTGCGCGCCACGGGAAAGCTGGGAGCCATTCTGCTGCAGTATCCACGCTGGGTGCGCCCGTCACGCGCTTCCGCCGCACTGATCGCCGACGCCCGGCGCCGGTTGGGCGACCGGCACGGGGCCGTGGAGTTCCGGCATCGGGATTGGATGGCCGACGCCATGCGCGACCGCACCCTCGCGTTGCTCGAACGCACCGGCTTCGCGTATGTGTGCGTGGACGAGCCGCAGGGCCTGGAGAGCAGCGTCCCGCCGGATGCGGTGACCACCGACCGTCGGCTGTCCATGGTGCGCTTCCACGGGCGGCGGGCGGAATTCTGGGAGGGCCCGGTGGCGAAGGTCAGCGAGCGATTTCGATATCTGTACGACGACGGACAGCTGCGCGAGTGGCTGCCTCGCATCGCGCGCCTTGCCGAGCGCGCCGAGGAGCTCCACCTGGTCTTCAACAACTGCTACGCCAACTACGGCACGACCAATGCCCTCGAGATGGGACGGCTGCTGCGCGGGACGGAGGGCGCGGCGGGGGAGTGAATGACTGCGGCTACACGCTCTGGCCGCCGCCCGGAATCACTCTCCGTACGGGATCCAGATGTTCTTCACCTGCGTCGCGGCCCGGAGGAACTCGCGCCCCTCACCCTGCGTCCCGTGCAGCCAGTCACGCTGCCGCCACGAGCACCAGGTGCGTTTCATGTTGGACGCCGAGGCCTGTTCGACCATGCGGACGCCGTCGCGCGAGCCGAAATACCACATCGCTTCCACGTCATCGTGCTCGGCGAGCACATTGGCCAGCGCGTCCGTGTCCCCGGTGACGATGTTGACCACGCCGCCGGGCAGATCCGACGTATCCAGCACGCCGTAGAAGTCCGTCGCCGAGAGCGGGTGTGCCTGCGACGGAATCATGACCACCGCGTTGCCGCTCCCGATGGCGGGCGCCAGCAGCGATACGAAGCCGAGGAGCGGTTGCTCCTCCGGACAGGCGATGCCGATCACACCGATCGGTTCGTGCATGGCCAGAGCGACGCCGCGGATCGGCACGTCGTGCACGGCCCCGTCGTACTTGTCGGCCCACGCCGCATAGGTGAACAGCCGGGAGATGGCGGCCTGAACCTCGCGCCCGGCGGCGCGGCGGCCGACGCCGGTCTGGGCGTCGATCCGGGCGGCGAACTCCTGGTCCCGCGCCGAGAGATTCTCGGCGATGTAGTACAGGATCTGGGCGCGCAGATGGCCACTCGCCCTGGCCCACGCCGGCCACGCCTTGTGGGCCGCTTCCACGGCGTTCCGGATGTCCTTCCGGTTGCCGTCACCCACCTCGCCGAGAAATCGGCCCTTCGGGCCGACGACGGCGCGCGAGTATCCGCCGTCGGGACGCGCCTGCTTGCCGCCGATGTAGAGTTTGGGCGTCCGGTCGATGGCCGGTCCGCTCCGTCCCTTCACGGTCTTTCCCGCGCGTTCCGCGGGCTCCGTGGCAAGCGGCTTCGCAGCCGGCCGCACGGCAGCCCCGCGCTCCCAGTCGGCCTTGAGGTACTCCCACATCCCCTCGCGCCCACCCTCTCGCCCGAACCCGCTCTCCCGGTAGCCGCCGAAGCCGGCCGACGCATCGAACATGTTGGTGGAATTGATCCACACCACACCGGCTTTGATCTTCGGCGCGATGTCCAGCGCCAGATTGATGTTCTCCGTCCACACGCTCGCCGCCAGACCGTACGGCGTGTTGTTGGCGAGCGCCACGCTCTCGGCCGGTGTCCGGAACGTCATCTCCACGAGCACCGGGCCGAAGATCTCCACCTGCGCGATCGTCGAGGCCGGTTCGACGTCCGTGAACAGCGTGGGCGGGTAGAAGTAGCCATCGGTCGGGCAGGCCCACGACGGCTGCCACATGGAGGCGCCTTCGGTGACACCCTGGTCCACGAGCTGTTTGATGCGGGCGAGTTGCACGGGCGCCACGATTGCTCCCATGTCCACCGCCTTGTCGAGCGGCGAGCCGATTCGCAGCGTCTCCATGCGGGCACGCAGCTTGGCGATCAGGCGATCGGCCACTCCCTCCTGCACGAGCAGGCGCGAGCCGGCGCAGCACACCTGCCCCTGATTGAACCAGATCGCGTCCACCACGCCCTCGACCACGCTGTCGAGATCGGCGTCCTCGTAGACGATGAAGGGGCTCTTGCCTCCCAGTTCGAGGCTCAGCTTCTTGCCGCTCCCGGCCGTGGCGCGGCGAATGATGCGTCCGACTTCGGTGGACCCGGTGAACGCGATCTTGTCCACGTCGTCGTGTTCGACGATCAACCGGCCCGTGTCGCCGTCCCCCGTGACCACGTTGACGACGCCGGCCGGGATTCCGGCACGCTCGGCGATTTCCGCGAACAGCAGCGCCGTGAGCGGCGTGAACTCCGCGGGCTTCAGCACAACCGTGTTCCCGGCCGCGAGCGCCGGAGCAACCTTCCAGGCAAGCATCAGGAGCGGGAAGTTCCACGGGATGATCTGACCGACCACGCCCACCGCGCTGTAGCCCGTGAACTCCGTGTCCAGCAGCTGCGCCCAGCCCGCATGGTGATAGAAGTGGCGCACCACGAGCGGAATGTCGATGTCGCGGGTCTCGCGGATCGACTTGCCGTTGTTCATGCTCTCCAGCACGGCGAACAGCCGCGAGTGCTTCTGCACCTCACGGGCCAGCGCGTACAGGAACCGCGCCCGGGCATGACAACCCACCCCCTGCCAGGCGGGCAGCGCCTTTCGCGCTGCCTGCACGGCTGCGTCCACCTCCGCTGGTGTGCCCTGCGCCACGCGGGCCAGCACATTGGCCGTCCCGGGATCGATGACGTCGAAACGCTTCGCGGGCTTCGTCCATCGGCCACCGATGAAGTGTCCGAACTCGCCGCCGTGGCGCTCGAGCCACTGTTGCGCCTCGGCGCGGCTCTCCGGAGCCGGGCCGTACTCCATCGTTTCGAAGATTGCGGGAACGCTGGCCATGAGCCGCTCGTGTTGGGATCAACTGACAACTGATCAACGTCGTGCAGTCCGACTGCCCGACGGTCCGACTCCCTCAGCCCATCGGTTGCCGGTAGCCTGCCGCATACCGTCCCGTCAGGAACATCTCCAATTGCCGTTCGATGTCGGTGAGCAGCGAACTGGCGCCGAACCGGAAGAGGTCGGCACGCAGCCACCGGGTGCCCAACTCCTCCTTCATCAGGTACATGAATTCGAGGGCTTGCTTGGCAGTGCGGATGCCGCCCGCCGGCTTGAAACCCACCGCGTAGCCGGTCTGCTCGTGGTACTGACGGATCATCCGGGTCATCACCAGCGCAAAGGGGAGGGTCGCGTTCACACCTTCCTTGCCGGTGGACGTCTTGATGAAGTCGGCGCCAGCCTGCATGGCGACCATGCTCGCCCGGGCCACGTTGCCGAGCGTCGCCAGTTCGCCGGTGGCGAGGATGGCCTTCATATGTGCATCGCCGCAGGCCGCGCGGAAGGCCTTCACTTCGTGATAGAGAGCTTCATAGTTGCCCGTGAGCACGTGCGCGCGGGTAATGACGATGTCGATCTCGCGCGCGCCGGCCGCAACCGACGCGTGGATCTCCTCCAGGCGCTGCTCGAAGGGATTCAAACCGGCCGGAAACCCGGTCGAGACCGCCGCCACGGGAATGTCGGTGCCGCGCAGTGCCTCAACCGCCGTCTGCACCAGCGCGTGGTACACGCACACCGCGCCCACCGTGATGTGGAGGTCCTCGACCCCGAGCCCCGCCGCCACGTCGTCACGCAGCGGGCGCTGCGCCTTGGCGCACAACCGCCGCACGTTACCGGGCGTGTCGTCGCCGGAGAGGGTCGTCAGGTCGATGAGGGTGATGGCGCGGAGCAGCCAGGCCGCCTGCCACTCCTTCTTCACGGTGCGGCGCGTAGGAATCGTGGCCGCCCGGCGCTCCACGGCACTCCGGTTCACCCGGATGGCGCGCACGACGTCGAGATCGAGCGGCGTGCCCGCATTCCGTTCCAGATGGGAGGCCGGCGGCCCGGACCGATCGGCGGTCACCAGCACGGGGCGGGGGCCATGCCCGGCACTGGCGGCGGCTTTCCGCGTCGCCGGCTCGAGGTTGCGATTCGCAGTCATGGAAGCCACGGAGCTACATCACGGACGGCATGCCCGGATGGACCTGTATACTAATGTCTACCAAGCGCTTCCGCACGAACTGCGGCCCCGTCTGCTACTCCTCGGTCAACAGCCCCAGATGCAGCGCGAACTGCACGTACTCCGACCGGTGCTGCAGGCCGAGTTTCTCCTGGATGCGTTGCTTGTAGGTATCGACGGTCTTGGGGCTGATGAACAGCCGCGCGCCGATCTCGGGCGCCGAATACCCCTGGGCGACCAGTCGGAGCACGTCTCGCTCGCGCTGCGTGAGACGCTCGTACTTGGTCCGCTCGTCGATATGCTCGGCTTTCTTCCGCAACCCACCGGCCAACACCCGTGCCGCCGATGGCTGGAGGTACGTGTCGCCGTGCGCCACGGCCCGCACCGCGTCCACCAGCTCGCGATCGGCCGCGCTCTTCTGCAGGAACCCGCTGGCCCCACTCTCCAACAGAGGCACGAGTGCCTCGTCGGGGGAGTGCATGGTCAGAATCAGGATCCGGGTCCGCGTGCCGGCCGCCGAGAGCGTCTTCGTCGCCTCGGCACCGTCCATCTGCGGCATGGATAGATCCATGACCAGTACGTCGGGATCCATCTTCTCGGTCATCGCCACCGCGTCGGCGCCGTTCGCCACCTCGCCGATCACCTGGATGTCCTTGGCGCCACCGAGCACCGCTTTCAGGCCGGCGCGAACTACGGTGTGGTCATCTGCGAGTACGACGCGAATGATGTCGTTGGTCACTGGTTCAACCCCTCGTGCACGGTGGCCGTCGCGACCACACTGGTTCCACTCCCCGGCGCGCTGGAAATCTGCATGTCGCCCCCGGCGTGCGCGAGCAGTTCCCGCGCCCGGAACAGGCCGATGCCACTCGACATTCGGTCTGCCGTTTCCACGTCGAAGCCGAGGCCGTCATCCTCGATCTGCAGACGTATCCCGCTGCCGTCACGCGACAGACTGATCCAGACCGAGCCCGCATGGGCGTGACGTTCCACATTGCGCACTGATTCCTCGGCGACCCGGTACAGGGCGGTCACCAGAGCCAACGGCATTGGGGAGTCGTTGCCGTCGGTCGTGACGCTGACGTCGAGATTCGTGCGCCGCGACACCCGCCGGCCCAGAGCCTCGAGCGCCGCCGCCAATCCGAATTCTCCCAGCAATCCCGGGTAGACCGACTCGGCCACACCCTGGATGTCCTCCACCATGTGCGCCGCGATATCGCGCGCCGCCGCCAGGTTGGGGGCCTGCTCCGGATTGTTGCACTCCCGGACGGCCGCCGACAGGTGCATGGTCAGCGCCGACAACTGCTGCGCCGTCGCCTCCCGGAGTTCGTCCGCAATCCCGGCCCGCTCCGCCTCGCGAACGCGCAGGCTCTGCCGCACCAAGTGCCGAATGCGCGCCCGGTCGCTCTCCACCCGGCTCAGCAGCCGATTGAACGACTCACCCAACTCACCCATCTGGCGGTCGGCGATCGGCGACGCCGGCACCCGAGCGGAGAAGTCGCCCTCCGAGACCTGCTGCGCCACCTCCTGCAATCCGTCCAGCGGGAGCAGCGCCAGCCGCACCAGCAGCGCGTTGGCCACGAAGCTGACTCCGAGCGCCAGACAGACCAGCGCAAAGAGGCCGGGATGCCCGAAGACGGCCGAAACCGACAGCGCCGCCAAGGCAATCAGCATATTGGCGCCCAACAACTTACCGATGAGCGGCATGCGCAGGATCCGCTGGCGCCAAGTCGGCATCGGGTTGATGTCCGTCGTGGACAAATCGGACGTTCGACTTGGCGGGATCACGGTGGGCTGGGCTTCGGTCATGGTCATCGGGCACACTCGTGCGCATACCGAAGCGAGCGCCCCGATGGGGCGCTCACTTTCCGCGCATGTTGCTTGGAACTGCTACTCGAGGTGCCGTGGAATGGCATGGCGTGAACCGGCCAATTGTGACGTCGCCGCTGAACCTACTGGCCGGGATATCCCTACACTGTCGGGAATGAACGGGCTTGTGCTCAGGGGTTTTCAGTAACATTGTCAGGGAATCCCTGACAGTCCCCCCTACCGCTGCCGGGTGATGCCTTGAATTATGATTCCCATACCCTCATTGCACTCTTCGATGACCGCGTCACTTCCCGGCTCCCTACTCGCAGAAATCATCGGCATCTCCGCCGACGCGATCATTTGTATCGGGAGCGACCACCGCATCATCTTCTTCAACGAGGGTGCGGTCCGGATCTTCGGGTACACGCCCGATGAAGTGATGGGCCAGCCACTGGATATGCTGCTGCCGCCCACCCTCCGTGCCGGGCACAAGCGGCACATAGAGGCGTTCGTCGAGTCGCCGGTCACGGCCCGCCGAATGGGCGAGCGTCGGGAGATCTCCGGCGTGCGGAAGAACGGGGACGAGTTCCCAGCCGAGGCCGCCATCGCCAAACTGCGCGCCGAGGGCGACGTGTTTGCCTCGGTCGTGCTGCGCGACGTCACCGATCGCAAACACGCGGAGCGGCGCCAGCAGTTCCTGGTGGAAGTGTCGGAGCTGCTCGCGTCGTCGCTGGAACTCGGCGAGACACTCGGCATGCTGGCGCGGCTCTGGATTCCTTCGCTGGCCGACCTCGCCGTGGTCGAGATGAGGCACCGCGGCGAGATCTGCCACCGGCGAGCGATGATGCGCCCGGATGGCAGTCTGGATGAGTCGGCCGTCGCCGTGGCAGCCGGTGAGCCCTGGACTTCTGTGGAAGGGGGAGACGACTCCGCGGCTCAGCCCGTGTCGGCGCTGTCGGTGGACGCGGCCCTGGACGCCATTCCAGCCGTCTATCGTGACGACGCGGCCCAGGTCGGCGCCTGTCTGGCCTTTTCGGTATCGCTCGTTCGTGGCGGCGAGATCTTCGGTCGTATCATCGCGTTCAGCCGCCACCATGCCTCGTTCGGCGTTGATGACCTCACACTCATCAACGATCTGGCGCGACGCGCCTCGATGGCAGCGGAGAACGCCCGTCTCCACGACGAACTCCAGTGGGCGCTGCGGGACCGCGACGATACGCTGAGCGTGGTCTCACACGACCTTCGCAATCCGGTGAACGCCGTCAAGATGCTCGCCGGCGCCGTGCTCCGGCCCGGTTCCGCCGAGCAGTTGCAACCGGCCGTGATCGATCAGGTGCGCGTGATCCAGAGCGCGGCGCAGCAGATGGACACCCTGATCCAGGATCTGCTCGACATGAGCCGCGCCGAGGCGGGGCGGTTCGCCGTGGACATGCGACCCGTTCACGCGGGTACGCTGTTGCGCGATGCCCTCCGTACGCTCGGGCCCCTGGCCGAAGACAAGGGGGTCACGATCGTGACGGCATGGAAAGACACACTGCCCGACGTGCAGGTGGAACCGGAGCGGATCACGCAGGTGATCTCGAACATCGTCGGCAACGCCATCAAGTTCAGCCCCACGGGTGGCGAGATTCGCGTGTTGGCCGAGGAGCGCTCGGACGCCGTGCTCGTAACCGTCGCCGATAACGGGCCCGGCATTCCGGCCGAGCACCTCGCCCATGTGTTCGATCGCTACTGGCAACTGAGCCGCCGTAACCGCGGCGCCGGCCTGGGATTGCCGATTGCCAAAGCCATCATCGAGGCCCACCAGGGACGGATCTGGGCCGAGAGCGTCGAGGGAGAGGGCGCGAAATTTCACTTCACGCTGCCCCTCTAGCCGGCAATCCCTCCGGAAGCCTCGGCCCAGGCCAATGTGATGGCGGCCGGCCCCGGTGATCCGAATCGTTCATACTGCCGTTGCGAGTTACTCTGTACGAATTAGAAACAGATTGACACTAATACGGGCACGAAGCGACGATCCGGGGCCGGCGCGCCTGCCCGCGCCTCCCGGTTCGGCATGCCCTTCACAACCCGTCCACGGGTCCCGGCATAACGCGCCGCCGATTCTGCGAATACCTTCATCCCACACCTCCCCCCGACCATTTCCCTCCACCCCAACTGACCCATGAATCGCTCCCCCCGCCCCACCGTTGCCGTGTTGGCGTTGGTTGCGCTGCTTGCCGCCGCCTGCGCTTCTCCCAAAGCACCGCAGACTCCGGCGCTCAGTCGGGCCAATCTCGACACCACCTGCGCGCCATGCACCGACTTCTACCAATACGCCAACGGCGGCTGGCTCAAGCGAGACACCATCCCGTCTGCCTATCCCTCGTACGGCGCATTCTTCGCTGTGCAGGATCACAACTGGGACGTGCTGCACGAGATCCTGGATCGCGATGCCAAGGACGCGGCGGACGGCAAGCTCACGGCGGGATCGGGGCCGTGGAAGGTCGGGACGTTCTACGCCAGCTGCATGGATACCGTGGCGATCAACAAGCAGGGCCTTGCGCCGCTCCAACCGGTGCTCGACGTCATCGCCGCCATCCAGGCGCCGAGCGATATCCGCACGGGGATGGGCATGCTCGAACACGTGGCCGGACTGGCGCCCTGGTCCAACGGCGCCGGGCAGGATGCCAAGGATGCCACTCAGGAAATCGCGGTCCTCGGCCAGGGTGGGCTCACCCTCCCGAACAAGGAGTATTACACCAAGACCGACCCCGCCTCGCAGAAGATTCGAGACGAGTTCGTCGCCCACGTGGCGCGCATGTTCCAGTTGATGGGCGACTCCGCGAACGTCGCGGCGGCGGAGGCAAAGACGGTGTTGTCGATCGAGACTCGGCTGGCCAAGGCGTCCAAGGCACCCGTGGAGCTGCGCGACCCGAACGCGAACTACCACAAGATGTCTCTGATGGAGCTGGACATGCTGACGCCGCATTTCCATTGGGGACCGTACTTCGCCGCGCAGGGGGCGATGAACGTGCCGGCGATCGACGTCGGCCAGCCGGAGTTCTTCAAGACGATCGACGCGATGTTCGCATCGGTACCGGTGGCCGATTGGAGGACCTACCTCCGCTGGCGCGCGGTGCACCGGGCCGCGTTCGCGCTTCCCACCGCGTTCGTCGAAGAGAACTTCAGGTTCAGCCAGGTGTTCAGTGGCGCCAAGGAGAACCTGCCGCGATGGAAGCGGTGCATCAATTCCACCGACGCCCGCCTGGGAGAGTTGCTCGGCCAGGAATACGTGAAGGAGGCCTTTCCGCCTGAAGCCAAGGCGCGTGCCGTGAAGATCGTGGACAATCTCGTTTCGGCCCTGCACGATCGCATCCAACAGCTCAGCTGGATGAGCGATACCACCAAGACGCAGGCGCTGGCCAAACTCGATGCCTACACCAAGAAGATCGGCTACCCGGACAAGTGGCGCGACTATTCGACGCTCCAGGTGAAGGCGGGCGAGTACCTGCCGAACGTGCGGGCCGGCGATCAGTTCAACGCCGCGTACGACTGGAACAAGATCGGCAAGCCGGTGGACCGCACCGAGTGGGGCATGACGCCGCCCACCGTCAACGCCTACTACAACCCGCTGATGAACGAGATCGTGTTCCCGGCGGGGATTCTCCAGCCGCCGTTCTACAACCCGTCGGCCGACGACGCCGTGAACTACGGCGCCATGGGCGCGGTGATCGGGCACGAGATGACACACGGCTTCGACGATGAGGGACGCCAGTACGACAAGGACGGCAACCTCAAGGACTGGTGGACGAAGGACGACGCCACCAAGTACAACGCCGAAGCGGCCAAGGTGGTCAAGCAGTTCGACGGGTACACGGTCATCGATTCGTCGACGCACGTGAACGGGCAGCTCACGCTCGGCGAGAACATCGCGGACTTCGGGGGACTCACCGTGGCGTACGCCGCCATGGAGAAGGCGCTGGGCAACGGACCGCGCGAGAAGATCGATGGATTCACGCCCGAGCAGCGCTTCTTCCTTGCCTGGGCCCAGGTCTGGCGAGAGCTGGATCGCCCGCAGTACGCGCGGCTGCTGGTGAATGCCGACGTCCACGCGCCGGCCAAGTGGCGCGTGAACGGACCGCTGAGCAACATGCCGGAGTTCAAGGCGGCATGGGGTTGCCAGGATTCCGACCCGATGGTGCGGCCGGATAGTCTCCGACCGAAGATCTGGTAGATCGGTAGGTCGGTAGGTCGGCGTTGCTCCGACCTACCGACCTACCGACCTACCGGTTCACGGTCAAACCCGGCATGCTGGCCGGAATCCCCACTGAGTCGGCCGGCGGCAGATGGTGCGTGCGCCCGAGTTCGGCGCGCGCCGCTGAGACCCGGTCGGCCCGCCGGATCCAGAGCTGCGTGGCCATGTCGTACCGCGCCAGCACGTTGTGCAGCCAGTACGGCCGGTTCTCCCGGAGCCAGGCGGCTTCGTACATGTCCCGAATCAGCGAATAGCCGTCGCGAAGATCCTGCGCCCGGCCGTTGGTGCTCGAGATGTTGATCAGATCCTGTGCGGGGGAGTTCACGCGCTGATCCGGCGGCGTGGTCGTGTCGGCCGCGTCCGCGTACATCTGCACCATCTCGTCGGCGAATTCGAACTTCATCCCGATGAAGTCGATCTTGCGCGCCCCCAGTTCCATGGCATCGATCGCATCGAGATTGCGGTGAATGTGCGGCCGTGCCTGGGCAATGAGCACGAGGGAGGACTCGGCCAGAATCCGCAGTTGGTGGACCACGGGCCGAATGTGCTCCGCGGTGATCTGGCCTTCCGGCGACCAGGGATCCACCCAGAAGAGATTGTCGTTGGCGTCCCCCAGCCCGGCACTGTCCAGCAGCGCGTGAGCCTGCGCCAGCTTGATCTGCGCCTCGTCGATCTTGCCGGTCGTGTCGCCGTGGAACACTCTGCCGTACGCATGCTCGAATGCCGGAATGCTCGACTCGCCCGGCTGCCAGCCCGCCGCCGCGCCGAACAAGACTCCGTACCACGTCTGGTTGAAGATCGCCTCGCCGTCGTCGTCCCAACTCGTGTTGAGCACGCCGGTGGCGCCCAGCCGCTGGCCGTCGCGGACGAAGCCCTGGATGTTGCGCAGCGCGACGTCGTTGTCGGGATACACGCGGCTCCAGTTGCTCACGCCCGGCGCCACCCAGGTTTCCATGCCGGCATCGCGAAACGGTGTGATGGCCCGATCGAAGCTCTTCGACGGCCCGTATCCCCAGGCGACGGCGATCATGTCCTTGGGAAGTGTCTTCACCAACTCCGGGCTCCCGCTCGCGATATCGCCCCAGAACAGCAGACGCTTGTGCAGCGGCTTGAGCGTGGAGTCGATGGACTTGAGGAAGCCCAGGTACACGGGTCCGAGGCCTTCGTCGATCACGCGCTGGCGCGTTTGTCCCTTGCCCAACTCCACCGTCTCGTCGGCACCGAGATGCATGAACTTGCTGGGAAACAGGGAGTCGATTTCCCAGAACATCTGCTTGATCAGCGCCATCGAGCCCGGTTGCCCCGGCGCCAGCACGTGGCCGTGCGGCGTCTCGGCCAGGTCGGAGTACAGATCGTACTTCAGGATGTGGTGCAGATGGCCAAAGGCTTCCTGCTCGGGAATCACATCGATGTGGTATTTGGCGGCGTAGGCCACGAGTTCCTTGACCTGCGCGTGCGTCATCGCGCCGCCGGGCGGCGCGGGCACGGGATTGGCGTCGTAGTAGAGCGTGTTCTCGAAGTACGGCGAATACACGTTCACCTTGTACGCCGCCAGCGTGCGGATCTGGTACTTCTGGAATTCCACCGTCGGCATCGGGCCGCGCGACAGATCGTCGTGGAACCCGCGGTACCGCATCGCCGGCCAGTCGCTGACGTTCACCAGATGCAGCGTCGCCGTCGAGCCTTCCCCATCCAGTAGCTGCTTCACGGTCTGCGCGCCGTAGAAGATGCCCGCCGCACTGTGCGCCACCACGTTCAGGTGGGAATCGCCGGACACGATGGCGTACCCTTCCGCGTCCATCGCCGGCGTCCACTGGATCTTGGCTTCAGCCAGGAGTGTTCGGGCACGCGCGGTTCCCGTGCGTACGAGCTCGATCCGCGCCGACGCGGCGCCACCGTACATCACGCGGACGCGACGCGCTTTGAGTTCGTCGCCGAGATCGCGTGCCGCGAACCGATCCTGGGAATTCGCGGGAAGCACGATCGACACGCCGCGCCGAAGGGTGACGTCGTGCAACCGGGTGACGTGGCGCGGCTGGGGAATGAGCGCCAACGAGGGAGCGGCGGTCTGGGCGCCGGCGGACGCGACCGTGGCCGCGAGTACCAATGGAAGGATTGAGAATCGCATGGCAGAACGATGCAGGAACGAGGGGCCGGTGGCAATGCGCAGTACCCACCCGTAACTGTCGCACCGACAGCGCCTTCTGCCCTCCGTATGGGGCCCCTTGCCGGCCGGCCGGCGGGTCGCCAAATTCAATCCGTTAATCCGGATATAGGGATGTCATCAACCGCCGTCTTCGACCGCCTCTCCGCCATTGCCGACCCGACGCGCTCGCGGCTCCTCGCCTTGCTTGAGGACCACGAGCTCACCGTGAGCGAGTTGTGCGCAGTGGTGCAGCTTCCGCAGTCCACGGTAAGCCGGCATCTCAAGGTGTTGAGCGACGAGGGATGGGTGATGGTGCGTGGCGCGGGCACCAGCCGGTTCTATCGGATGGCCCCCACGCGCCACGATCCCTTCCCGCACCGCCTCTGGAACGTGGTGCGCGCGCAGGTGGAGGAGAGTACGGCGATCCGTCAGGACGCGCGCCGTCTCGAGAGCGTGCTGCGCGACCGGCGCAACCGCTCCAAGAGCTACTTCACCACGGCGGCCGGCGACTGGAACCAGGTTCGCTCCGATCTCATCGGCTCGCGAACGGACCTCCTCGCGCTGCTCGACCTGCTCGACCCGTCGCTCATCGTCGGCGACCTGGGTTGCGGCACCGGCCAGGTCACCGAAGCGCTGGCGCCGTGCGTCCGGCAGGTCGTGGCCGTGGACGAATCGGGGTCCATGCTCAGCGCGGCCCGCCGGCGGTTTGCCCGCACCGAGAATGTCGATGTGCGGGCCGGCGCCTTGGAGTCGTTGCCGCTGGCCGCCGGAGAACTCGACGTCGCCGTCATGTGCCTCGTCCTCCACTTCGTGGTCGATCCGCCCCGAGCGTTCGCTGAGGTGCATCGGGTGCTCAAACCGGGCGGCCGATTGCTGATCGTCGATTTCACGCCGCACGAGCGCGAGCACTACACCGTGGAGATGGGACACGTATGGCAGGGATTCGACGAGTCGCAACTCCGCGCCTGGCTTCACGATGCCGGATTCCCGGACGTCCGCCACCGGCACCTGATCGCCGATCCCGCGGCCAAGGGTCCGACGCTGTTCTCGGCCCTCGCCCGTCGCGGGCGAAAATAGCTACTGTCCAATTCTGACCTTTCAGAGGCCCAAATCATGAGCACTGCTGTGAAAGCCGACAAAGCCACGACCGCCACCGAGACCCGCCCCCCATTCAAGGTCGCCGATCTCTCGCTCGCCGAATTCGGCCGCAAGGAGATCCGCCTCGCCGAGCAGGAGATGCCCGGCCTCATGTCGCTGCGCGACGAATACCGCGGTAAGTCGCCGCTCAAGGGTGCGCGGATCATGGGCTCACTGCACATGACCGTGCAGACTGCGGTGCTCATCGAGACGCTCGTCGACCTCGGCGCCGACGTGCGCTGGGTGTCGTGCAACATCTTCTCCACGCAGGACCACGCGGCCGCCGCGGTGGCGGTGGGCCGCGAGGGAACGCCCGAGAAGCCCAACGGCACGCCCGTGTTCGCCTGGAAGGGCGAGACGCTCGAGGAGTACTGGTGGTGCACGGACCAGGCGCTGCAGTGGCCCGATGGCGCCGGCCCGAACCTCATCCTCGATGACGGCGGCGACGCGACGTTGCTCGTCCACAAGGGCGTCGAGTTCGAGAAGACGGGCAACGTTCCCGCGTTCGACGCCGACAACGATCCGGAAGAGTGGGGCGTCATTCTCGACCTCCTGCGCAGCGAACAGCAGAAGCATCCCGGCCGCTGGACGAAGATCGCCGCCGCCATCCGCGGCGTGTCGGAGGAGACGACCACCGGCGTGCACCGCCTCTACGAGATGATGCGCGACGGCACGCTGCTCTTCCCCGCCATCAACGTCAACGACTCGGTCACCAAGTCGAAGTTCGACAACATCTACGGCTGCCGGCATTCGGTGATCGACGGGCTCAACCGCGCCACCGACGTGATGCTCGCCGGCAAGGTCGCCGTCGTCTGCGGCTACGGCGAGGTGGGCAAGGGCTGCGCGCAGGCACTGCGCGGCCAGGGTGCCCGGGTGATCGTCACCGAGATCGACCCCATCTGCGCGCTCCAGGCCTCCATGGAAGGGTTCGAGGTCAACACCGTCGAGAACATGGTGGCCACCGCCGACGTCTTCATCACCGCGACCGGCAATCGCGACATCATCACCGCCGGGCACATGTCGCGCATGAAGGACAAGGCGATCGTCGGCAACATCGGCCACTTCGACAACGAGATCGACATGGCCGGCCTCAAGAAGATCAAGGGCCTCCAGCGGATCAACATCAAGCCGCAGTACGACGAGTATCGCTTCCCCGACGGCCACAGCGTGATGATCCTGGCCGAGGGCCGCCTGCTCAATCTCGGCTGCGCCACCGGCCATCCGAGCTTCGTGATGTCGGCCAGCTTCACCAACCAGGTGATGGCGCAGATCGAGCTGCACACCAACAACACGAGCTACGAGAAGAAGGTCTACGTGCTGCCCAAGCATCTCGACGAGAAGGTCGCGCGGCTGCATCTCGACAAGCTCGGCGTACAGCTCACCGAGCTCACGCCGAGCCAGGCGTCGTACATCGGCGTAAAGCCCCAGGGCCCCTACAAGCCCGACCACTACCGGTACTAGTCGGAGGCAGTTATGTCGCAGCAGGCGCACCGTTGGGTCATCGATTCGATCGCCGATCAGGTGGTGGCGATCGAGGTGGACGGCGAACGGACGGTGCACCTGCCGCGCTGGGTGCTCCCCCGCGCGGCGGTGGAGGGTCAGGTGCTATCGGTGCAGCACGAGCTCGACGCCGCCGGCCAGCACTCGGTGTTGCGCATCGAGATCGATCGGGCCGCCACCGAGACGGCGCTCCGTGCCTCGCGGGCTCAGGTGGACGCGATCCGCAAGGCGTCGGGCCACCGGGATCCCGGCGGTAACATCTCGCTCTAGTTATCCTCGCACCCGCGCGGTGACGCCGCGCGGTCCGACGGCCCGTCGAGGTCGGTACCCCGCCGCTGCACCGCGATCCGGTAACCGCCGCCGGGACGTCCGGGGGAGTAGATGGTGATCGTCCCGTTCTGATCGGTGCGGTACCAAGGAACGCCGGCGGCCTCGTACACCGCTTTCGCCTGGGTGTGCATGTGCCCGTAGTCGTTCGTCGCCCCCAGCGACAACACCGCGGTATCGGGGCGCAGCGCCTGGAGGTACGCGGCGCTCACCCCGTTGCAGCTGCCGTGGTGATCGCCCTTGAGAATGTTCACGTGCATCCCCGGATCGCTCGCGTAGCCCGCATCCTCGAGAAACCAGTCGGTGGCAGCGTGTTCCGCGTCGCCCGCCAGCCACATGGTGAACGACGCAGAGTCGGCGCCCACTAGCTTCACCGCCGCCGAACGATCGTTCACCGTGAGCCGCCCCGGGAAGGGACGCATCAGGTCCAGCCTGGCCCCGCCGCGCAGGGTGACCGTGCATACGGCTCGCCCGTCGCCGCAGGGATCGTCGGTGTCGCGATAGATCAGCGTTCCCTGCGCCACTCGCGACGCGATGGAGTCGCGCAGTTCGCGCAGTGAGACGGCGGTGGACGGATCCTCGTTCTCGAAGAAGTACCGGACGGTGATGTGCCGCGACGTCCGGAAGAGTTCGCGCAGTCCGCTGTAGTGATCGTAGTGTTGATGCGACAGCACCACCGCATCCACGGTGTCGTCATGAATCCCGAGCGAGTCGAGCAGATGCCCGAACCGCCGCTCGTCCGGGCCGCCGTCGATGAACACTCGGCTGCCGCCGTTGGTGATGTAGGTGGCGTCCCCCTGCCCGACGTCCAGCACGCGCACCACGACGCCGTTGGGATTGTGGGCCGCGAGCGTGTCGCCCAGGCTGGGGACGGCGGGGCGACACCCGGCGACCATGCCCCCCAACAGGACGAGTTCGAGCCATCGTTTCATGGCCGGAAAGCTACATCGCCGGTCATCGGGTCCCATCCCGTTTCAGCGCGACAGGGCTCGTATTGTTGCAGATTTCCCGTCCGGTCGTTCGCCGTGAACCCTCTCCCCCCGAGACATGTCCTTTCTCTTCGACGCCAACGCCTGGATCGGGCTACTCACGCTCACAGCGCTTGAGATCGTCCTCGGCATCGACAACATCGTGTTCATCACGATCCTCGCCGGCCAGGTGGAGCCCGACCACCGGGCCCGGGCCCGGCGCCTCGGTCTCATGGGCGCGTTCTTCACCCGGCTGTTGCTGCTCGCCAGCATCGTGTGGATCGTCCGCCTGACACGGCCGTTCTTCACCGTGCTCGGCGTCGCAATCAGCGGCCGGAGCCTCATCCTCATCGTCGGCGGGCTGTTCCTCATCGGCAAGGCGACGTACGAGATCCACGACAAGTTGGAGGAGGCGGCGCGTCCTGAACCGGTGGCCCGCGTCGTGCGCCCTCTGATGACGGTCGTGCTGCAGATCATGGTGGTGGACATCGTGTTCTCGCTCGACTCCGTGATCACGG
Organism: uncultured Gemmatimonadaceae bacterium; assembly: GCA_963822945.1. Classification (GTDB taxonomy): domain Bacteria; phylum Gemmatimonadota; class Gemmatimonadetes; order Gemmatimonadales; family Gemmatimonadaceae; genus JAGWRI01. The sequence goes on from CAWGJO010000020.1 coordinate 679,912, forward strand.
CCGTCGGCATGGTGGACAGTCTCGCCATTATGATCGCCGCCGTCGTGATCGCACTCGGGTTCATGCTCTACGCGTCGGGACCGATCGGCGATTTCGTGGAGCGCCACCCGACGGTCAAGATGCTCGCCCTGTCGTTCCTCGTCCTGATTGGCACCAATCTCGTCGCCGAGGGGCTCGGACAACACATTCCGAAGGGCTACACCTACTTCGCGATGGCGTTCTCGGTGGGCGTCGAGATGCTGAACCTGCGGCTGCGCAAGGCGCCCGGCGGTGCCCATCACGCGGGCTGATCCCGTCCGTCACGCCGCGCGCTGCTTCCAGGTCCAGAAGAAGTACACGGGCACCCCGGCCAGCATGATCAGCAATCCCACGCCCGAGGCGCGGGGAAACTGGAGGATCGTGCTCAGGGCCAGTGACCAGAAAGCGATCACGAACGCCAGCGTCGTCCACGGGTGGCCGGGCATGCGCCAGGTGACGGTGCCCATGCCCGCCTCGCTCGCGCCGCCACGCCGCTCGCGCCGGCGCAGCACCAGCAGCGCCGCGCCCGTGAGGCCGAAGAACACCGCATCCATCGAGACGACGTAGTTCAGAATCTGCTCGTATTTCCCGGAGAGCGCGATCACGGCCGCCCAGACGCCCTGCAGCACGATGGCCACCGTGGGTACCCGCGAGCGCGGGTCGAGCCATCCCACCGCCCGAAAGAACACCCCATCGCGCGCCATCGCGTAGTACACGCGCGGCGCGGTGAGCATGCCCTGGCTCAGGAACCCGATCGTCGAGATGACGATCCCCGCCGCGATCAGCTTGGCCCCGATCGAACCGAGCGCGAGTTGCATCACCGACGATGCCGGTGTCTTCGTTGCCGCGAGGCCGTCGGGGCCGAGCGCGTGCAGGTAGACGACGTTCACCGCCAGGTAGAGCAGCACCACTCCGATGACTCCGATCACCAGTCCGCGCGGTAGGTCGCGCATGGGATTCTTCAACTCCCCACTCACGAAACTCGACGTCTGCCACCCACCGTACGCGAACAGCACGGGCACCATTGCCGCCGCGAACGCGATCGGCGCCGGCTTGGTCGCCGCAGTCACCGTGCTCGCGGTGTGCACCGCCGCCGGCGCGGCCAACCACCCGATGGTCACCAGTGCGATCACGGCGACAATCTTGGTCACCATGAGTGCACTCTGCACATTGCTCCCGGAGCGGACGCCGAAACAGTTCACTGCCGTGAGCACCGCCAGGGCGAGCGCAGCCAGCATGGCCGGCGGCAACCCGGTACCGGTTATCTCGGCAAAGTAGTGCGCGAAAGTCACCGCCACCGCGGCCATCCCACCAGTCTGCGTCACCAGCAGCAGCCCCCACCCATACAGGAATGCCACCATCGGGTGGAAGGCGTCGCGCAGATAGGCGTACTGCCCGCCCACCTGCGGCCGGAGCTGTGCCAATTCCGCATACACGAAGGCGCCCACGAGGGCGATCAATCCGCCCGCCGCCCACGCGCCCAGAATCAGGGTCGTCGAGTGGACCTGCTGCGCCACCACATATGGATTGATGAAGATACCGGCGCCAATGATCCCGCCCATCACGATCATCGCCGCGTCGAACACCCCGAGGCGGCGGGCGAGTTGCTGCGGTTCGGCAGGATCTGGCATCGGACGGAGGTAGGGGGTAAGTCGGTAGGGTCGGTAGGTCGGACGCGCGGAAACATGCACCCGACCCGACCCTCTGTCAGGGTCCGGAGGTCCACCGAACGGTTTTTCCGCCCGTGGTGTCTATTGCTACAGCGTCACGTGACTCTCCCGAAACCGACCGACCCCGCCTCGCTTATCCCTCCCTCGCCGAGCCTCCGGCCGCACGAAGGTGCGCTCATCGACCGGGTGCTCGCGGGAGACCGGTCCGCCGCTCGCGCGCTGTACGACGCGCACGTCGACCGGGTGTACCGGCTTGCCTATCGGTTGACCGGCGACGAGGACCAGGCGCGCGAACTGACGCAGGACGCCTTCATTCGGGCCTTCGGACAGCTCCACAAGTTCCGTGGCGCCTCCGCGTTCGGGACCTGGTTGTATCGCGTCACGGTATCCGTGGCCTCGAACGCCCGGCGCAAGCGCCGCCGCCACGAGCACCGGGAAACCGACCTTTCCACGGCAGCCGCCCTGGCCGACGACGGTCCTCCGCGCGCCGAGCCCGATCTCCGGGAGCGCATGGCCGCCGCCATCGACGGTCTGCCGGAGATCTATCGAACGACTTTCGTGATGCATGACGTCGAAGGGTACACGCACCCCGAGATCGCCGATGTGCTGGGCGTCGCCGAGGGCACGTGCAAGAGCCGCTTGTTCATCGCGCGAGGGATGCTCCGCAAGGCCCTCGCCCCGTTCCGGAAGGAGTAGCAGATGCAGGACGAACAATTCGACCAGCCATCGCGAGACGCTGCCCGCGCCTACCATGAGCCGCCGGCACTCGACGAGGCGGCGCGCGACGAGATGTGGACCGCGATCGAGGCGGAACACTTCGCGCCCCCCGCCGGACGACGGCACTTTGCCGTTCCCCGGTGGGCGGGACTCGCCGCCGCCATCGTGGTCGGGATCGCGCTGGGGCGTTTCACCCCACTCGACGGGTGGCTGCACCGGGCCCCGGCGAGACCCGTGGCGGCCGCGGCGCCGCCGGCCGCCACGCCGGCCACGCTGCCCGTGCCCGCCGTCTACGAGCCCACGACGTCGCGGTATCTGGGCCAGACGGCGGCCCTGCTCATCGCGCTGCCCGCCGAAACGAAGGCCGGCCGAGCCGACAACCAGTTCATCGACCGGGCGCAGAACCTGCTGCTCACCACCCGGCTCCTGCTCGATTCGCCGGCCGCGCACGACGCCAAGCTGCGCGGCCTGCTCGACGATCTCGAGGTCGTGCTCGCGCAGATCGTGCGGCTTCAATCGGAGCAGAATGCCGCCGATCTCGATCTCATCACCCAGGCCCTGGAGCAGCGCGACGTGTTGCCGCGCCTGCGCACCGCGGCAGCCGACATCTCCGCTGACTGAGGAACCCTCCATGAAATTCCGATTCTCCGTGGCCCTTCTCGTCCTCGCCGCTGCGCCGCTGAGCGCGCAGCAGAAGAAGCCGCCTACGCGCCCCGTGCCGCCGGCGCGTCCACTGCCGGCACCACGTCCGGTGCCCGAGCCGAACCTCGAGTGGCAGTTGCAGGCCCAGGCACTCGCCGACCAGGCACGGGAGCAGGCGCGCCAGGCGTTGCAGAATGTCGACGTCCAGCAGTTGCAGGAACAGGCGCAACTGGCCATGCAGAACATCGACGTCGACCAGGTCAGGCAGCAGGCCCGTGAAGCGGCCGAGCAGGCGCGGGAGATGTCGTTGGAGAGCTTCGACAGCCGGCAGATGCAGGACCAGGCTCGCGAGTTGGCGCTTCAGGCCCAGACGAACATCGACTGGACGAGTGTCCAGGACGCCATGCGGCAGGCGAGGATGAATGTCGATCTGTCCGGCCTCGGGGCTTTCGATGAAGACGAGCATTTCGCGCACTCCCCGCGCGCCCCGTGGGCGCAGGCCGACCCCGCCGACTCGCTGTACCGCATGGCCCGCGAGGCGTTCAATCGCGGTGACTGGCGCCGCGCCGCCGACGTGTTTCACGAGATCGTGCAGAAGTACCCGAACTCCGCGTACGTGCCCGACTGCGCGTATTACGAAGCGTTCTCGCGCTACCGGATCGGCACCACCGAAGAGTTGCACCAGGCGCTCGCGCTCCTGTCCGATCAGAAGACGCCCGCCTCCCGCCATCTGCGCCGCGCCGACGTTGCCGGTCTGGCAGCGCGTATCCGCGGCGCCCTCGCCGCACGCGGCGACAAGCAGGCCGCCGCCCAGATCGCGCAGGACGCCGAGAAGTCCGGCGGCTGCGACCCTGAGGAGATGAGCGTGCGTGCCGAGGCGCTGAACGCGCTCGGTCAGATGGACCCCGCGACGGCAGTCCCGCTGCTGCGGCGCGTCCTGGCCCGCACCGACACGTGCTCGCTGGTGCTTCGCCGCTCGGCGCTCTTCATGCTGGTGCGACGTGGCGACACGGTGGCCACCGACGCCCTGGTGGCAGTGGCCACCAACGAACACGAAGACACCGAGCTCCGCGCCGATGCGATCAACTATCTGGGTCGCATGCCGGGCCCCAAGGCGCTGAACACGATCGAGGACCTCGTGAAGACCAGCCACGACGACCAGATCCAGCGGGCAGCGGTGTACGCGCTGGCCAGGAACGACAACCCCTCGGCTCGGACGAGCGTGCGGGGACTCGTCGAACGCTCCGACCTGTCCGAGGCACTGCGCGCGTCGGCGATCCAGGCACTGGCCAGCCGGGACGCGTCGGACGACGACGCCGCCTACTTGCGGGCCGCCTACGCGAAGATGCCCAGCGAGCGCCTGAAGCAGACGATCCTGAGCGCACTGGCCCGCATCGGCGGATCTGCGAACGAGCAATTCCTGCTGAGCGTGGCGCGCAATCCGTCCGAGTCGAGTGCCGTACGCGGCACGGCGATCAGCTACGCCGGCCGCCAACCCACGATCTCGGTCGAGGACCTGTCCAGGCTCTACGACACGTCGGAGTCGCGGAACCTGCGCGAGCAGATCATCGGCGTACTGGGACGGCGCAGCGAGCCGGCCGCCGCCGACAAGTTGATGGAGATCGCGAAGACGGGCACCGATCCCAACACGCGCCGCGCCGCGATCAGCGTGTTGTCGCGCAAGAAGGACGATCCCCGCGTCACGAAGTTCCTGCTCGATCTGGTGGGACGATGAGCATGCCGCGGTGGTCCGCCCTCGCGGCGGCGCTCATCGTGGGCGGCGTGGCGACGGGTCCCGCGTCCGCGCAATCGTTGGCCGACCGTGTAGCCCACGCGCCCGCCGGACCGGTGCAGTTCGAGTACGCGGTCCGTGCCGGCGTTTGCGGCGACGGGATGTCGTACGTCCATTTCGCCATCGGGAACGGAACTTCGTACTCCGGATCGTGGAGTGGCGAGGGCGCCGCACCCTGTGTGGCCGGACCGGCCCGGGTGGTGCTCGCCCGCGCTGACGGAGAGATCGTGGGACTGCGGGTGTACGTCGGACCGCCCGCCTCATCCGGCGGCACCGACCTCGGCGCCGTCGCGGCACCGGAGGCCGCCCGCTTCCTGCTGGATCTCGCGGCCAAGGCACAGGGCGCGGTGGCTCGCGACGCACTGATGCCCGCGATGCTCGCCGACAGCACCGACAGTCAATCGGCGCTCGTGGCTCTCGTGCAGGATCGCACGCGTTCGCGTGAGACGCGCAGTACGGCGATCGGCTGGTTGGGCCGGACGGCGAGTTCCGCCACCGCCGCCCAGCACGTGCTGGTGCAGGTGGCCACTGATGAAAGCGACAACCAACTCGTCCGCCAGCGCGCCCTGCGCGCGCTGACTCAACTTCCGGGTGGCATGGGGATTCCGGCGCTCATTGCGATGGCCGGGAATCCGGATGGCGGCTGGGTGGCGCGGAACGCGCTGACGGTGGTGTCGTCGTCGGGTGACCCGCGGGCGTTGGACTTCCTGCGCGACGTGGTGCGACAGGCAGCGCTCCCCGATCAGGCCCTGGCGACGGCGGTGCGCAGCTTCGGTCGCCAGTATGCCACCGCCGCCGACATCGCGGTGATCCGCAAGGCATGGCCGCGCTTCACCGGCGAGCGCACGCAGAGCGCGGCCATCTCGGCGGTGGCGGGGTTCGGCGGGCGGGAAAACGCCGCCTGGCTGCTGTCGCTGGCCGACGACATGAGCGCGACGACGAGCATCCGCCGCCAGGCGCTCGAGGCGGCCGCGCGCGCCGGCGCCGGTACCGCCGATCTCTCCAAGCTGTACGACCGCACTACCGACCCCCAGACGAAGAGCGCGATCATTTCGGCGCTCGGTCAGATCGGCGATCGCGCGGCGATCGACAAGCTGCTCGCCATCGCGCGCGGCGACGAGAGTACGACGGCGCGTCGGCGGGCGATCGCGGTGTTGGGCCGCAGCGGTGACCCGCGCGTGAAGCAGGCGCTGGAGTCGATGGTGGAGCACGGCGGGTCGCGCTAGGCCGACCCATTCTCCGGCGAGCGATCCGTCATCCGGGTCGAGATCCGCAAGCGGTGTGGCGTTAGCGGGGCTGCTTGCGGATCTCGCAGAGTACGAGCCGGCCCCCGCAGCCGATTCGACTCCGCGCCACGCTCCCGGTAGCGTGACGATCCCATGATGCGGTGCGTCGCCGCGCGCGTCGACACGCGACACGCGCACTACGCAGATAGAACAATTGTGGTTTCGGCGCTGGAACACAAGATGTTTCTTACATCTCGTTCGACGCGTAGTCGCTCGTCGACCATCGATGACGCTCGAATCGGGATGCGCGCGCCGTCTCGATCGCGGCCGGAAGCGCGCTTGCCGCGAGCAGCAACACGTACGGCCACGATGCGCCAAGCCAGTGATTGCGCGGTGCGATCACGTGTCGCAACAACCATGCGGCCGCGATGAACAGGACGGGAACCACGGCGTACCGCGTGCGCCGTCGCGCACGCTCGGTGTACGGATTCGGCTGAGCGGCGAACACACCCTTGGCCGGCGGCGGCGCACCGGGACGGGCGAACGCGTGCCAGATCACGCTCCCCGGCACGTAGGTGCCCAACGCCCAGACGGTGTTGTCGGACGACACCTGTTCGGAGAGCAGCCGCGGCGGGGCGATGAAGTCGCGCGACGTCATCCGATCGCCGCTGCGCAGTTGCCAGGGAAACTCGCCGAGGATGAACACCGTGGTGACCGTGGTCGTCCGGAAGTGTCGAAACATGGTGTCCCCGTACCGCACGAATGGCTGCCGACCCGTCACCAGTTCGGAGGGCGCGATGCGCGTGATGTCGAAGTCACACCAATGGCCGTCGTACTCGGCGAGGTAGCGGTACCCCTTGTACGGATTCCAGAGCGTGTACTCCCGCCAGAAGTACTCGACGTCGTTCTGCTGCACGCTGCGCACCTGGAACCCGCTGACCTCGTACGGGTCCCCCCGCATCACACCGCGCGTGCCGAGCGGGATGTCGGGCTCGAACGTCATCTTCGCCTGGTACTGCTGGAGGACGCTCAACTCCTGGTCCCGCGAGTCGAGCACCGCGTGGCACGACGGGCACACGACCGTCTGCGTCTGCTGCACGGCGCGAATGGTGATCGCGGCCCCGCAGTTCGGGCATGCGAGCCCGCTTACCCGGGGAGCGGCCATCCATCGATCTCCCGAAGTTGTGCGAGATGGAGGTCGTCGAATCGGGTCCACTCGCCCAACTGGAGCGCCGGCGGATGTTCGCGATAGTCGATGGTCGCGATATGGCCGTCGGTGGCATCCAGGTCGGCCAGCGTCCCCGCGTGCCGATCCCAGGTGGTGAACGGCAATTCGCCCTCGGCGGCGCGATACCGGACGTTGGTGACCGCCATCAGCTTGTAGATGCGATGGTCCCACACGAAGTTGCCGCCGATGTGGAGTTGGTCGAGCGACGGAATGTCTCCGCCGCCGCCTTCCACGGAGAAGGAGTACTCTCCTCGTGCGTCGCTGATCCAGCCGGTCGCTCCGTCTTCCAGCCGCACATGCCAGCTGTTCCACGAACCGCGGTCATACTCGTAGACCACGCGCCCGACGACCGCGAACCGGCGATGCTGGAAGCGACCCGTGGTGCCGATCTGGAGAGGTGAGCTCGTGGCGGGAAAATCGCCGACCGAGCCCACCGTCTTCAGATCCACGTCGCCGCGGACGATTACGGAATGACAGAACGGACAACTGGTCTGCACGGCGTGCGACCAGTCGAAGCGGATCGTGCTGCCGCAGTTCGGGCAGGCCGCCGTGGGCTCCGTCATCGGGCGATCGGGCTCGCCGTGGCGCGGCGATCGTGTGTCAGCTCTGGGCTCCTCCGCACTCCGGGCAGAACTTGGAACTCCGCGGAATCGGCTTGCCGCAGGCGATGCAGAATTTGGTCTCGGATGCTGTGCCGCCCGCGGCCGCAGGCGCAGGCGCGGGCGCACTCGGCGCCGGGGCTGCTCCTCCGGTGACCGCGTCAGCCATCGCCTTCCCCATCGCCATGCCGGCGCCGAGCCCGGCGCCCATGCCGGCTCCTCCGCCGCCTTCGTTGGCCGCGGCGATCGGCATCGACTGCGCGATCTCGTACTGCGTGTACTGCTGCATGTTGCCGATCATGTTCATGCTGATGCGCTCGTCGAGCTTCTTCTGCAGTTCGTCGGGGAGTGACAGACTCTCCACGACGAACGAGTCGAGCGTGAGCCCGTAGTCGGTGAAGGCCGGAGCCAGCGTCTGCATGAGCTTGGTGGCCAGCGCGCCCTGGTTGGCCGCCATGTCGAGAAACGGCACCCCGCTGTTGGCGAATGCATCTGCGAATCGACCCAGGATCGTATTACGCAGTTGCCCTTCCAGGTCGTTCACCACGTACAATTCGCGCGTGCCGCTCACCTTCTGGTGGAACTTGAGCGGATCGGTGAGGTGATAGGTGTAGATGCCGAACCCGCGCAGGCGCACCATGCCGAAGTCCTTGTCGCGAATGGTGATCGGCTGCTGCGTGCCCCACTTCTGGTCCGTCTGTACCCGCGTGGAGAAGAAATACACGTCCGACTTGAACGGCGACTTGAACAGCTTGTCCCAGTTCATGAGGTTCGTGAGCACCGGCAGGGTCCGCGTCTCCAGCTTGTACAGTCCCGGCGTGAACGTATCCGCCGCCTTGCCCTCGTTCACGAAGAGCGCCATCTGCGACTCGCGCACGGTGAGCTGCGCGCCGTACTGGATCTCCATGTCGCGCATCGGATAGCGATAGGCGAGCGTCCCATCGCCGTCCTCCGTCCATTGGATGACGTCGATGAACTGCTTCTTGATGAAGTCGCCGAGGGACATGGCGGAGCCTCCAGCAGGGGGATGGGCCACGGGGTGGCCGGCGCCATGGCATCCGGCGGCCCCACGATAAAGGAATCACAAGGGGCCGGACACCGGCCCTTTGTGATGACGAATGCAACTATAGAGAGGGCACCGAATGGCGACGGGCGCCACCCGGCGCGGCATCGGGAGTCCCCTCAACATTCGCGAAGCCCATGGCGTATATGGTATTGTCGTCTCAGGCGCTGGCCCTCTCCGGACCGGCGCGGCTCGGTGCCGCCGAGCAGTCCCTCGTACCTTCACGGGAATTCCCATGCATCGCTACCGGCTCCTCCCCTTCCTCGCCGGAGCCCTGATCGCCGCCGCGCCAACCCTGGCGGCCCAGAGTCTGGACTCCTCAGTCACCGCCGGCCTGCGCTGGCGCAACCTCGGACCGGCCAATTTCGACGGCCGCGTCAATGCTATTGCCGGCATTGGATTTCCTTCCAAGACGTTCTACGTCGGCGCGGCCGGCGGCGGCGTCTGGAAGACGACCAACGCCGGCACCACCTTCCGTCCGTTGTTCACCAACGAACCCGTGGCGTCGATCGGCGCCCTCGCGGTCGCGGCCTCGGACACGAACGTGGTCTGGGTCGGCACCGGTGACCCGAACAGCCGCAACACCATCGAGCCGGGCGACGGCGTCTACAAGTCGACCGACGGTGGCCTCACCTGGAAGCTCATGGGGCTGAAGGACGGGCAGATGATCGGCAACATCGCCATCGACCCGACCAATGCGAATGTCGTCTACGTGGCCGAACTCGGCCATGCGTGGGACACGAAGGGCGAACGCGGCCTGTACAAGACCACCGACGGCGGCGAGCACTGGACCCGCATCAAGTACATCAGCGACCGGGCCGGGTTCGTGGACGTGAAGATCGATCCGTCGAACCCCAACAACATCTTCGCCTCGAGCTGGCAACGCATTCGCGGCCCCTACTTCCTCAAGTCCGGCGGGCCCGGGTCGGGGCTGTGGCACAGCACCGATGCCGGCGCCACCTGGACCGAGGTGAAGGGCGGCGGCTTCCCGTCCACCGAGAAGGGACGCATCACGACCGCCTTCTCGCGCAGCAATCCCAACATCGTGTACGCGCTGGTGGAAGCCGATTCGCTGCGGGGCAAGAACCACGCGGTGCTCGCGCCGGCCAGCGACTCCATCGGCCCCGAGCCGAAGAAGCCGGAGGCGCAGCGGCTGCTGAGCGGCCTCTACCGTTCCGACGACGGCGGCAAGACCTGGCGCTGGATGAACGACCAGGACACGCGGCCGTTCTACTATTCCCGCGTCGACGTCGATCCGGCAAACCCCGATCGCGTCTACTTCTCGTCAACGCCGTTCCTGTTCTCGGACGACGGCGGCAAGACGGCCCGCACCGCGACCGGCGACGTGCACGTGGACGATCACGCCATCTGGATCGATCCCAACGACGGTCAGCACTGGCTGATCGGCAACGACGGCGGCGTGGCCGAGACCTGGGACCGCGGTGGCAACTTCGACTATCTGAACATCATTCCGATCGCCCAGTTCTACGACGTGAGCTATGACTTCGCCACGCCGTACAACGTCTGCGCCGGTGCCCAGGACAACGGCGGCTGGTGCGGGCCGAGCGCGCGGAAGCAGGGCCCGGTGACCAATGCCTACTGGTTCACCATCTCCGGCGGCGACGGCTTCTATACCGCCCAGGATCCGACGGACCCCGACATCGTCTGGGGCGAGTCGCAGGAAGGCGGCGTCGTGCGCCGCAACCTGAAGACGGGCGAGACGGGCCGCATGAACAAGCCCACGTGGCAGGAGTCGTACCGCATCTACGAGGACTCGATCCTCTCCGTGCGCGGCGACACCACGAAAGCCGAAACGTCGGCGCAGAAGCGCGAGATCGCCGCGCTGCGCGCCGCGCAGAAGGCCGACTCGATCGCGCTCGACATGCGCTACAACTGGGAGACGCCGTTCTTCATCTCCAACTTCAACCCGCAAGTGTTCTACATGGCGGGCAACCGCGTGCTCAAGTCGATGAACCGCGGCGACGATCTCTATCCGATCTCGCCCGACCTCTCGACGGCGGACACGGCCAAGATCCACGTCAGCCTCGTCACGACGGGCGGGATCACCAACGACGCCACCGGCGCCGAGAACTACTGCACCATCGTTTCCCTCGCCGAGTCGTACCTGCGGCCGGGCTGGCTGTACGCCGGCACCGATGACGGCAACGTCTGGATGACGCACAACGACGGCGCCACGTGGGAGAAGCTCAATGGGCGCTTCCCGGGTGTCCCGGCCGGCACGTACGTCAGCCGCATCGAGCCCTCCCATTTCGACACGAACACCTTCTACGTCTCGTTCGACAACCATCGCAACAACGATTTCGGCGTGTACGTCTACGCCACGAACGACGGCGGCAAGACCTTCCATTCGATCGCCAGCGATCTGCCGACGGGTGGATCGGACTACGTCCACGTGATCCGCGAGGATCCGTTCAATCGCGATCTGCTGTTCGTCGGAACGTCGCACGCGGCGTACGCTTCCATCGACCGCGGCGCCCATTGGTCGCGCTTCATGTCGGGGCTGCCGACCGTGCCCGTGTACGACCTCAAGATCCAGCCACGGGACCACGACCTGATCGCAGCCACCTTCGGCCGCGGCATCTGGATTGCCAGCATCGCGCCGCTCGAACAGTTGGACGCGAAGGTACTGGCGGCAAAGGTGCACCTGTTCAAGCCGGTCACGGCCTATCAGTACGGGCAGGGCCCGGCCATCGGCGCCTCGGCCAACGGCCAGGCCCAGAAGGTCTTCGAGGCCCCGAGCCCGGCCTACGGCGCCAACATCAGTTACCGGCTGGCCGACGCCGTGCGCGGCGGGGTACACGTGGTGATCACCGACGTGCAGAACGACACGATCGGCAACCTCACCGGCCCGGGTCAGCCCGGTATCCACACGGTGACGTGGAACTACCAGTCGAGCGCACGGGCGGCAGCGCCCAAGCTCTCGCCGTCCCAACTGCGCGACAGCATTCTGCAGGCCCGGAAGACCGAGCACGTCATCGATTCGCTGTCGAAGGCCGGCATGGATACGGCGGTGATCGCCGAGCTGCGCCGTGTCGCCAAGACGGGTGACGTTGCGTCGCTCTTCCGCCGGGGTGGACGTGGGGGCCGGGGTGGTCGGGGCGGTGCCGCGCCGGCCTGGGTGCCTCGTCCAGCCGAAGGTCCGGTGCCCGGCGGCAACGCACGGGGCGGGCGCGGTGGTGGTCGCGGCGCTGGCGCACCCAATGTCATGGACGCGTTCCCGGGCGGGTTCCGGCAGATCGCGGAAGTCTTCGGGATCTCGCGCCGGGGCTTCGGATTCGGCGGCGGCGGTGCCCAGACGGTCGGCGCCGGTGACTACATGGTGTCGATCACCGTTGACGGTCAGACACAGCATCAGGTCCTGCGGGTCGAGCGGACCGCGACGGCACCGGAATCCGAAGGCGGGTTCGGTGTCGACAACGGGGACCACGACAAGAAGTAGTTCGTATCACGGCACGTGACGAAGAGCCCGCCGGTACCGTACGTACCGGCGGGCTCTTCCCAACTTGTCGATCACCGGGAATCTTGCCCGCGTCATCCGGGCATTGCATCACGCCGCGACGGCCCGCGCTCTCGGCAGACTCCGAATCAATTCCACCATCCGAGGAACGTCATGCATCGAGTGGTTCGTCTCGCAATTCCGTGCGTGTTACTGGCTGGACTCTCGTGTCGGTCCACGGGGCCGACGCCTGCCCCTGCGCCGGCTCCGACTCCGGCGGCGGGTGCCGGCGCCGCCGCTCAGCGAGGCGAGGAGGGACCGCCCCGCGGTCGCGGCGAGTTCCCGGGCGGCTTCCGGCGGCGTGTCCCCCTCACCCCCGAGCAACGTGCCGCGCGACGTGATTCGATCAATGCCGACCGCCAGCGTCTCGCCGATTCATTGATGGCGACCATCGCCGGCCGGGAGAACGAGCCGGCAGGCAAGGTTTTCAAGAACGTGAAGCTTCTCAAGGACATGCCCGCCGGAAAGTTCATCGAGACGATGAACACCGACTACGCGAAGGCGATCGGTCGGAGCTGCAACTTCTGCCACGAGCGCGATGATTTCGCCAGCGACGAACGCAAGGAGAAGGCGACCACGCGCATCATGATCGCGATGGAGGACTCGATCAACAATTCGGCCGCATATCTGCCGCAGCTCAAGAACCGCCGCGGGACCTGGCCGCACATCGAGTGCGTCACCTGTCACCGCGGAATGAACGAGCCCAATCACGCGCTCCTGCCGCCGTAGCGTCGGGCAGGACGGCATACCGAACGGAACCGCCGGACGCGTCTGCGTCCGGCGGTTTCACGTATCGGCGCTTGTGGAATCGGTTACTCCTCCCGGTCGAGCTCCAGCAGCTCGCGGGCGTCGGCCAGCGCCGCCTCCGGCACCAGCACGTCCACGCCCTTGGCGGTGGCGCCCTGAAAGCCCGGCCCGAAGATCCCCACGATGTCGTTGCCCCGCGAGACGGCGGGGATCTCCGCGCCCTCGAGCCGCGAAACCACCAGATCCGCCTCCAGCGCCGAGGAGTACGTCGCCAGCTTCGTCCACGCCGATTCCTTTCCCATTCCTCTGGCCCGTGTTGGTCTGTGCGTGCAAGATACGGGGCCGCCTCGCGGGGCGCGATCCCGGCCGGGGAGGTTTCCTCTTCCCGGCGGCCCCCGCTGACCTCCCCACCCACGTTTCCCGCAGGAGTTCTTCGTGATGCGTTCTCACCTCCGGATCGCCCTGGTATGCGGTGCCGTCACCCTGGCGGCCGTGCCCTGTTCGGCGCAGACCGGCGCCGGCCGGCTCTATCATCTCATGCCCACGCCCGCCACCGTGGCCTACGGCTACTACTGGGCGCAGGCCAAGCCGGTGCTGCACATCAAGTCCGGCGACGAGGTGGAGGTGGGCACACTCATCACCTCCACCCCGCGGCGGCTCGAAGGGGCAGGCGTCGCGCCGGCCGACGTGCAGCAGTCACTGCGCGATATCGTGGACAGCGTGAAGGACCGTGGCCCCGGCGGACACATTCTCACCGGCCCCATCTACGTGGAGGGCGCCGACTCGGGGGACGTGCTCGAGGTGCGGATCGAGAAGATCGATCTCTCCATTCCGTACGCCTATAACGCGTTCGGTCCGCGGAGCGGCTATCTGCCCGAGGACTTTCACTACTCGCGCATGAAGATCATCCCGCTCGACAAGCAGCGGATGGTGGCTCACTTCGCTCCCGGCATCGACATCCCGCTGCACCCGTTCTTCGGAAGCATCGGCGACGCCCCCCCGGCCGCGATGGGGCGCGTGAGCAGCGCGCCGCCGGGAATTTTCGCCGGCAACCTCGACAACAAGGAACTCGTCGCCGGCACCACCCTCTACATCCCCGTGTGGACCAAGGGCGCCCTGCTGGAGATCGGAGACGGGCACGCGGGGCAGGGGAATGGCGAGGTGGACATCACCGCACTCGAAACATCGTTGCTCGGACGCTTCCAGATCATCGTTCGCAAGGACCTGCATCTCGATTGGCCGCGCGCCGAAACACCCACGCACTACATCACGATGGGCATCGACAGCAACCTCGTCACCGCCACCAAGAACGCGATCCGCCAGGCCATCGATTTCCTCGTGACGCAGAAGGGGCTGTCGCGCGACGACGCGTACATGCTGGTCAGCGTCTCCTCCGACGTCGACATCACCGAACTCGTGGACGGCACGCTCGGCGTGCACGTCATGATCCCCAAGGACATCTTCAAGTAGCGTCGAGTTTCTCCATGAGAGCGCAATCTCACGTGGCGATCTGGCTGTTCGTCGTTGGCGTCCTCGTCGGCGCGGCGTTGCCGGTCCGCGCGCAGGAGACACGTGACCCACATGCCGCCCAACCCGAACGTCCCACCGTGGCCACCCATGCTGGCACCGTGGCCCCCGGCTGGTTCGAGGTCGAGACCGGTATCGAGCGCGATCGCGTCGCCCCCGGAGTCTCTTTCGTGAGCACGCCGACCCTTCTCAAATTCGGAGTCGCGCCGCGTGGCCAGTTCGACGTCACGCTCACCACCGTCCGCCCATCGGGCCGCCAGTCGCTGGGCCTCGGTGATGCCGGCGTTGGTGTCAAATGGCGGCTGGCCGACGACCTGCCCCTGTTGGGCGTGGACGGCGGAGATCTTCGGCAACCCGGCGTTCGCCGGCTCCCTGGCTCCCTCGGTTGGGTTCCTGACCGGACCGACCTGGGCGATCCATCCCTGGTTCGTCGCCGATCTCGGGCTCATCGTCGACGTGGGCGGCCCACAGCCGCCGGCGCTCTACGCGGGGTTGACCTGGAACGCGGGGCGGCTCCCATGGAATGAGGAAGGTTGCATCGCGTGCCGAGATGTCTCGGACTCGGCGTCCCCTGTTGCTGAAACGGGGACTCTCCTCCACCATCAATTTTCCGGTCGCTGCCACGGAGGCCGCCGCATGAGCCCAACGACCAGTACGCCGGACCACGACAACGAAGAACTCGCCAGACTCCGGCTTGAGATCGAGCAGGTTGATCGCGATCTGATCAGGTTGATCGCGAGTCGCGTCGGACTGGCACGCCGGGTCGGCTTGGTCAAACGCGCCGCCGGGCTTCCGGCACTCGATCCGGATCGCGAGGCCGCCGTGATCCGCCGGGTGAGCACGGTCGCACGAGAAGAAGGTGCGCCTGAGGATGATGTGCGCTCCCTGTTCCAGCATATCATCGGCATGTCGCGCCGCGTTCAACTCACCGAGGAGTGATGTCTGCCGGAAGATCGTCCTGAGGACTCGAGGACCCCACGACCTAGTCCGCCCGCAACACCTGCATCGGATCCACTCGCGTGGCTCGAAGCGCCGGCAGCAGACTGGCCGCAGCGGCCGTGAGCAGCACGACCAGCGGCACGACGGTGAACGTCACCGGGTCGGTGGCCGTCACCCCGAACAGCAACGACGACAGCACGCGCGACCCCACGAACGCCACCGCGAGTCCGGCCGCCACGCCCACGCCGGCCAGCACCAGGCCCTCGCCGACCACCGTCCGCATCACGCGGTGGCGGCTGGCGCCCAGCGCCATCCGTATCCCCATTTCGGGCGCCCGCTCGGTGACCGCGTAGCTCAGCACCCCGTGCACGCCGACCACCGCCAACACGATCGCCAGACCGGCGAACAGCACCAGCAGCATCGCGTTGAAACGCGGCTTGGCGATGCTCGCCGACTCGGTACGCCGCAACGGCTCGACACCGTAGAGCGCGATCTGCGGATCGATGGCGCGCACCGCCTGTCGGATGGCACCGGCCACGACCGTGGGATCGGAACCGGTCGTCCGCGCCAGCAACGTCACGGACTGCAGTGGCGCCTGGGCCATCGGCGCGTAGGCCGCCGGGTCGGTGGGTGCGTCGATGCCGCGAAACTTCTCGTCGCCGATCACACCGACGATCCGCCGCGTGATCCCCCACCACCGCACTTCCTGGCCCACCGCCCCATGCGGGAAGTAGCGTTGCGCCGCCGTGTGGTTGATCACCACGACCTGCGGAGCGTGGGCGTCGTCCGCCGCCTCGATGCCGCGCCCCTCGAGCAACGGCACGCCGAGCGTCTTCAGATAGCCCGGGGTCAGGAACCTCGTCCTGATCTCGGGGAACTTGGCCGACTCCTCCTCACGGCCGACGATCTGCCACGAGTTGGTGAACCCCGGATCCAGCGGAGACCCGCCAGCCATTGCCGCCGACTCCACACCCGGAATTCCCCGAACGGCGGCGAGCAACCGGCTGTTGAACGACTGAATGGCCGGCGCATCCGGATACTTGCGGTAGTCGATCGGATACCGCGTGCCCGGCAACTGATACTGGACCTTCAGCACCCGCGCCGCGTCGAAGCCGGGATTGACGCTCTGTAGCCGCCACAGACTCCGCACCAGGAGGCCGGCCCCAACCACCAGCAGCACCGCCGCCGCCACCTCGCTCACCACCAGCGCCGACCGGAACCGCCGGGTACCGCGGCTTCCCGACACCCGGCCGGCCCCGTGCGCCTTGAGCGTCTGCTGGATGTCGATACGCCGTGTCTGCAGGGCCGGCAGCATCCCGAATACGAGGGCGACGAGTGCGGCAATGCCGGTGGCGTACGCGAGCACCGTCCCATTCACGGCCACGCCGTCGAGACGCGGAATGTCGGCCGGCGCCAGTAGTACCAGAGACCGCAGCCCCAGAACGGCGAGCCCCACACCCGCCGCGCTCCCGAGAAGGACGAGCAGCAGCGACTCGGCGAGGAACTGCCGGTGCAGCCGGCCCGGCCCGGCGCCGAGCGCCCTCCGCAGGGCTACTTCTCGGGCACGAGTTGCGGTGCGCGCCAGAAGCAGGTTGGCCACGTTGGCGCAGGTCACCAACAGGACCAGGATGACCGCCCCCAACAACATGAGGAGCGCCGGGCGAATGCCGCCGAACACGACGTCGCTGTAGCCCTCGAGGTTCACACCGCGATTCGCGTTCACCTGATATTGATGCTCCAGCTCCGCGCTGATCGATGCGATCTCCTTCTGCGCGGTGCCCAGCGTTGCGCCGGGCGCGAGGCGGCCGAGGGTGAGGAACGGGTGGGTCTGGCGACCAAAGACCGCCGGCGACGGCTGGAGGGCAACCCAGAGGTCCACGTGCTCGCCGCTGAACGTTGCCGCGTAGTCGGCCCGTTCGTGCACCTGCCGGATCCCGAGGTCCGCCGACGTCGGAACGACACCGACGATGGTCGTCGGCTTGCCGTCCACGCTGATCGTGCGACCGATCACCCCGCGGTCGCCGTTGTAGTGGGATCGCCAGAAGCCCGCGCCCAGAACCGCCACCTGAGGACCGCCCATCGCCCCCTCGTCTGCCCGGAACAGCCGGCCGGCGACCGGCGCCACGCCCAGCATCGACAGGAGGTTCGGCGTCACGTCGAGCGCGGCGACGCGCAGCGGATCGCCGTCCCCGGTGATCGTGACATCGGCGCCCATTACGCTCCCGATCGACGACAGCGTGTGACTGCGCGACCGGAAGTCCGCGACGTCGGGCCACGAGGCCGGCTCGTGCTGTGTCCCGCTTCCACGGTCGGTTTCCCACACCATTACCAGACGATCGGGATCGTGGAACGGCGACGGCTGAAGCAGCACGGTGTCGACGACGCTGAAGATCGCGGTGTTCGCCCCGGTGCCCAGGGCCAGCGTCAGAATGGCGGTGGCGGCGAAAACCGGGTGCGAAACGAGTAGCCGCCACCCGTGCCTCACGTCGCTCCGTAACTCGTCCCACCAGTTGACGCGCCGCTGATCGCGCGCCTCCTCGCGGAATCGTTCCACGCCCCCGAACTGCACGAGCGCGCGACGCCGGGCTTCTTCCGGACTCAGCCCACGTGCTCTCCCGGCCGCCGCTTCCATCTCCACGTGAAAGCGCAGTTCCTCGGAGAGTTCCTGTTCCGTTCTGCCCCGCCGCCAGAGCGCGCGCAACCGCATCCACAATCCGCGAATCCTGTCCATTGTCCCCTCCGGCTACTGAATGGCCAGCACCAACTCGATGGCGGTGGAGAAGCGCCGCCACGTGGCGAGTTCGGTCTGCAGCTGCTTGCGCCCGGTGGCCGTGAGGCGATAGAACTTGGCCCGGCGATTGTTCTCGCTGGCCCCCCACGACGCGGCAATCCAGCCGCGGTATTCCAGACGGTGCAGCGCCGGGTACAGGGATCCCTGATTCACCTGCAGCACGTCGCGCGAGATCTGCTGGATGCGCTGGGCCACCCCCCACCCGTGCATCGGCTCCACCGAGAGCGCCTTCAGAATCAACAGATCGAGCGTCCCTTGCAGGACGTCGGCATTGGACGTTGCCATGTTGCGTTTCCCCTAGACGGTCGACAGGGGAACCCTAGGCGCCGCCTTGTAGAACGTCAAGGGGAGCGGCGCCGGCGGCGCCGGGGCGCACGACGAAACACGGCCGCCCCGTCACGCGAGGCGGCCGTGCCACGGGGACGCCCGCCCCCGTTCGCCCGGTTCGCACGTCTCAGGTGGAGCGCATGTAGTGGCAGCCCGCTTCCTGCGCACGGATCACCGCGAAGATGCCCGACGGCTGGAGTTGCAGCCCCGGAATCAGGTGACGGCGCAGTTCGTCGAACACGGCGTCCGCATGGTCGTTCGTCTGTCCAGCCAGGATGCCGGCAAACCCGCGCGCGGCGAGCGCGCAACCCAGGAGCACCGCCCCGCGCGCCCGGAGCGCGTCCAGGGTGAAGTCGGCGCCTGCCTTGTCGTCGGGCAGGGCTTTCCAGAACGGATTCCGCGTCACCCAGTTCTCGGAGCCGGGCTCTTTGAGCTTGGTGTACTTGCCGAGCTGGTAGTGCGCCCAGATCGCGTCGTCGAACACCATCGGGATGCCCATGTGGCGCATGACGATCACCGCGTTCACGTCGGCGTCCTGCACCTTGTACATGTCCTTGAAGCCCTGCATGTACGTGTACGCGTTGAACACGGCCGTCCCGTCTTCGATGGATGGCGAGTCGAACACCGCGCGGTATCGGCCGGTGAGCCGCGAAGCCCACGCATCGTCGAACTCGAGGGCGGGCATCGGAGGAGCCGGCGGAAGCTTCGGGATGTCCGCCGCCGGGGTGGGGGCGGGACTCGGCGTCGGTGCGGTCGCCCCGATCGCCGCCGTGGCGCTTCCGCTGGCACACGCCGTCGCCGCAACACCCACGGCCACGGTGGCGAGCTGACCCAGAAATGCGCGGCGCGGCGTGGTGTTGGGGTGGACGGGTTCGGACACAGTCGACTCCGGGCGGGAGGTGGAGGCGCCGCGACGAAAGGAACGACGCCCCACGATCACGGTGGGGCGTCGGTATCGGCAGGGGGACTCTCGTGCGGTGTACGAATGAGAGGCGCGGGCGGGAATCGAACCCGCGTATAGCGGTTTTGCAGACCGCCGCCTTACCACTTGGCTACCGCGCCACAGGCAGTGCAACTTAGCGGCCAGCCCACACCCCCTCAAGCACGATCCGCCGCCCGGGCGCCCGGAATCGGCACGCCGGATTCCTGTCGTTGCACATCGGCTTCCGTTAATCTCCGCCCGGCCATGCCCGCATTCACCCCACCGCCCGACCCACTGCCCCCGCCCCTGCGGCCACCCTCCCACGATCCGTACGCATCCCTCCGCGTACCCAACTTCCGGTGGTTCGTCGTGAGCGTGTTCACGATGACCATGGCCACGCAGATCCAGGGCATCGTCGTCGGCTGGCAGATCTACGCGATCACGCATGACCCGCTCTCCCTCGGCCTCATCGGGCTCGCCGAGGCGCTTCCCTTCCTGAGCATCTCACTACCCGCCGGCCATACGGCCGACCGGCTCAATCGACGCACCATCACGCTCCTCTCGCTGGCTGCCATGCTCGCCTGCTCGGCGAGCTTCGTCGTCTTCAGCCTCAACCCGTGGATTCTCGCGCTTCCCGGCGCCTGGCCCTTCTATGCCGTGATCTTCGTCAGCGGCATCGCCCGGGCCTTCCTCAACCCGGCCCGGGCGGCGTTGCTCGCCGAGATCATTCCGCGCTCCTCGTACGCCAACGCCGCCGCTTGGCGGAGTTCATCCTGGCAGACCGCATCGGTCGCCGGTCCCGCCATCGGCGGGCTGCTCTACGGCTTCTCCACGGCGACCGTGGCGTACGAGGCCGACACGATCTGCATGCTCGTGGCGTTCATCTGCTTCGCGGCCATTCGCTACACGCCGTCCGTTCCCGGCGCCAACCGTGAACCGCTGGCCCGGAGTCTCCGGACGGGAATTCGATTCGTCTTTCGCACGCCCGTCATTCTCGGGGCGCTCACCCTCGACCTGTTCTCCGTCCTCCTCGGGGGCGCCGAAGCGCTGCTGCCCGTGTTCGCGTCGGACATTCTCCACGTCGGACCGGAAGGCCTGGGTATTCTCCGCGCCGCCCCGGCAGTTGGCGCCGTCCTCATGTCCGTCTACCTGGCGCACCGGCGTCCCATGGAACGCGCCGGGCGCGCCATGCTGTTCGCGGTGGCGACCTTTGCCATCGCCATCGTGGGATTCGGGCTGTCCCGGAGCGCAGTGCTGTCGTTCGCCCTGCTCGCCGTGAGCGGCATGGCGGACAACGTGAGCGTCGTCGTGCGGTCCACCCTGATCCAATTGATGTCTCCGCCGGAAATGCTCGGTCGGATATCCGCCGTGAATGCGATCTTCGTCGGATCATCCAATGAACTCGGTGCCTTCGAATCCGGCGTCACCGCTCGTCTGCTCGGCACCGTAACGGCCGTCATCTTGGGAGGGTTGGCTTCATTGGGAGTGGTGGGAATCGTCTCGAAGACGGTGCCACAGCTTCGAGACCTGAAGCGACTGGAATAGCCCTCGACCAGCCGGGATCGGAATTGTGCGAAGATCCAACAGACAGCGTGCCTGATTGTCTTTATATGGTCAAATGCCTATTATGGCTTTCACTTCCAAAGCATAAATGGCATGGACGCACTTGATTACAAGGCACTGTCCAGGCTTCAGCAGTTCGGCCGCGACAGTTGGAAACACCTCGGGGAGATTCTCGGAATCACCGCCCAGGCTGCCGCAGACCGAATTCGCCGGCTCGAGGAGCAGGGCGTCGTGCACGGCTACGCGGCCCTGGTCGACCCGGACTCGGTAGGCCTGCACGTCGCGGCCTTCGTGGCGGTAAGCCTGGAGCGCCCGAAGCACCGGGAACCCTTCCTGGAACACGTGTCCTCACTCTCCGAAGTCCAAGAGTGCCATCACGTTTCAGGCGACGATGACTACCTATTGAAGGTCCGTTGCCGGGGCACATCCGACCTGGAGAGGCTGGTCGACGACGAGATCAGGGCGATCCCCGGGGTGGTCAGGACACGCACCACGATCGTGCTGCGAAGCACCAAGGAGACCGTAGCCCTGCCGTTGGTCACTGGGCCGGTTCAGGGATAGTGGCCATGGATCGAAGGAAGATGCGTGAACATCAATTCGTGCACCTATTGCACAACCAATAGTGCAATTGGTACATTCTGCGGTCAGAATTGGCGATCACGCCGCCAATATTCTGCAAAATCTGCACAATTCGCGAAACACCAATCAACCTCAGGATTTCCGAGCCGCCCGTCCATGTCCAGTTCCTCATCGTCGTCAGGCCGCGCTGCCGCTCTCCGCGATGTCGTTGGCCGCGTTCCATTGCTTCCGAAGTCGCCGTACCCTGCTCCGACGTCCGCGTACTTCGGTGTCAACACGTTCGGCGCGCGTCAGATGCGCGAGAAGCTGCCCAAGTCGATCTACGAGAAGCTCGTCGCGTCGGTCCGGCTCGGGAACAAGCTCGACCTCGAAATCGCGCCCACGGTCGCCCAGGTGATCAAGGATTGGGCGATCTCGCATGGAGTGACGCACTTCACGCACTGGTTCCAACCACAGACGGGACTCACCGCCGAGAAGCACGACGCGTTCCTGACGTTCGACGAGCAGCGGCAGCCGATGGAGAAGTTCAGCGGTGCCCAGCTGATCCAGAGCGAGCCCGACGCGTCGAGCTTCCCCTCGGGCGGGCTGCGTGCCACCTGGGAAGCGCGCGGCTACACGGCGTGGAATCCGGCCAGCCCGGTGTTCATCGTCGAGTCGGGCGGCGTACGCACCCTGTGCATTCCCTCGGTGTTCATCGGCTACAATGGCGAAGCGCTCGATGAGATGACGCCGCTGCTTCGCAGTTCCGATGTCCTGTCCGAAAAGGCCATCGAACTGCTGTCGCTGCTCGGCGACAAGGGCGTGCAGCGCGTGTACACCACGCTCGGACCCGAGCAGGAATACTTCCTGATCGATCGCAGCTTCTACGCGCTGCGGCCCGATCTCGTGATGTCGGGCCGCACGCTGCTCGGCGCGCCCCCGCCGCGCGGACAGCAGCTCGAGGATCACTACTTCGCCGGCATTCCGGAGCGCATCCAGGCGTGCATCGCCGAAGTGGAGCACGAGCTCTACAAGCTCGGCGTGCCGATCGTCACGCGGCACAACGAGGTCGCGCCCTCGCAGTACGAGATGGCGCCGATGTTCGAGGAGACGGACATTGCGGTGGATCACAACCAGCTGGTCATGGCCACGCTGCGGAAGGTCGCGCTCCGCCATGGCCTGCACGCACTGCTCAACGAGAAACCCTTCGCCGGCATCAACGGCTCGGGCAAGCACTGCAACTGGTCGATGTCCATCACCTCGGACCGCCCGGAGCTGGACAGCTTCAACCTGCTCAAGCCGGGGAACACGCCGCACCAGAACGTGCGCTTCCTGCTCTTCCTGGCGGCGGTCCTGCAGGGCGTGCACCGGCACGCCGGACTCCTGCGCGCCGGCATCGCGTCGGCGGGCAACGAGCACCGCCTGGGGGCCAACGAGGCGCCGCCGGCCATCATCAGCATCTTCATGGGCCGCACGCTCACCCACGTGATCGAGAGCATCGCCGACGGCAAGACGGTGGGCAGCGCCGAGCAGGCGATGATCAAGCTGGGCGTGGCCAAGCTGCCCGACATCGAGAAGGACAACACCGACCGCAACCGCACGTCGCCCTTCGCGTTCACGGGGAACAAGTTCGAGTTCCGCGCCGTCGGTTCGTCGGCGTCGATTGCCTTCCCGGTGTGCCTGCTCAACGCCGCCGTCGCCGAGGCGCTGGGCGAGCTCACGGTGGCGCTGCGCGAAGAACTCAAGAAGACCAAGAAGGTGGACGACGCGGTGCTCAAGGTGGTGCGCCCGGTGTTCCGCGCCACCAAGAACATCCGCTTCGAGGGCAACAACTACTCCGACGCCTGGGTGAAGGAGGCCGAGAAGCGCGGGCTGCCGAACATCCGCCGCACCCCCGAAGCGCTGGCCCAGCTCATGACCGCCAAGTCGCGGAAGCTGCTGACGTCACTCGGCGTGTTCACCAAGGAGGAGCTCGATTCGCGATTCCACGTGCGGCTCGAGCGCTACGTGAAGGACATCCTCATCGAGGCGCACACGACGCGCGAGTTGGTGGACACGATGGTGCTGCCGGCGGGCTACGCCTACTCGGGCACGCTGGCCAGAGCCGCGGCCGACGCCAAGACGGCCGGTATTTCGGCGGTCGCCCAGGTGCAGGCCGGCAACGCGCTCTCGAAGCTGATCGCCGCGGTGGCCCGAAGGCGCGACGCGCTGTCCAAGGCCATCGACAAGGCCGAGGGAATGCACGGCGCGCTGACCGAGCAAGCCACGTTCTGTACGACCACCGTGGCCGATGCCATGGCGGCGGTGCGCGCGGCCTCCGACGCACTGGAACTCGCCGTGGGCGACCAGAATTGGCCGCTGCCCAAGTACCGCGAGATGCTCTTCCCCGTCTGACGGTTCGGCGCTGGCGGACGCGGAACGGGAGGCACATTCTTGTGTGCCTCCCGTTTTCATTCCTCCCCACCGGAGCGTCCACGCTCCGACTGCCCCCACAGGAGTCCCCATGAAACGCCGCCATTTCATCGCCACGTCCGCCGGCGCCGTGGGCGCGCTCGCCATCGGGTGCACGCCAACCGGCGCGGTGGCATCGTCGCAGCGCGATGGCGATGACGGCATGGCTCCGGTGCCGGCGTCCATCCGGGATCTCCAGCCCCTGGGGCCAGCGCCGGTGCCGATTGCCAGAGCCGAACGCGAAGCCCGTATCGAGAAGGCCCGGGAGCTCATGGCCGCGAACCATCTCGACGCGATCTTCATGGAGGGCGGCACCAGTCTGTTCTACTACACCGGTGTCCGCTGGGGGCTGAGCGAGCGCACCTTCGGCATCGTCATTCCGCGCAAGGGCGAGATCGCCTGGGTCACGCCCGCGTTCGAGGAGGCGCGGGCCAAGGAGCTCATTCAGTTCGGCACCGACATCCGTACCTGGCAGGAGGACGAGAGCCCCTTCGCGCTGGTGGCCGGCATTCTCCGGGATCGCGGTGTGGCTACGGGACGCGTGGGAATGGAGGAGCGGGTCCGCTTCTTCGTCGCGGATGGGATTCACCTCGAGGCCCCGCACCTGCAGGTTGCCAGCGCCACGCCGGTGACTGCCGGGTGCCGCATGATCAAGTCGCCGGCCGAGATTGCGCTCATGCAGCACGCCAACGACATCACGATCACCGCCTACAAGGCGGCCTGGCAGACGCTGCGCGAGGGGATGTCACAGGATGAGCTCGCGCGCAACATCACCACGGCATTCAACAAGCTGGGCGCGGACGGCGACGTGAGCGTGCAGTTCGGCAAGTACACGGCGTTCCCCCACGGCAGCGCGACGCCGCAGCACCTGAAGGAAGGCGACGTGGTGATGATCGACGACGGCGTGAAGGTCGAGGGGTACACCTCGGACATCACTCGCACGGGCGTATTCGGCACACCCACGCAGCGACAGCGCGACATCTGGGATCTCGAACGACACGCTCAGGACGCGGGGTTCAGGGCGGCGCAGGTCGGCGTGCCATGCGAAGACGTGGACGCGGCCGCCCGGAAAGTGATCACCGACGCCGGTTTCGGGCCCGGCTACAAGGTGCCCGGCCTGCCGCACCGCACGGGCCACGGCATCGGCCTCGACGGGCACGAGTGGACCTACTTCGTGAAGGGCAACAAGACGGCGATCCAGCCTGGCATGTGCTTCAGCGACGAACCCACGATCGCGATCTACGGCGAATTCGGGATCCGGCTGGAAGACTGCCTCCACATCACGGAAGACGGCCCCAAGTTCTTCACGGCGCAGGCGCCGTCGCTTGATCAGCTGTTCGTCTGACCGGGGAGCCGGGCCGATCGGCGCCCCGCGGCACACGCCCGCCTGTCGCGATACGCCCCGGCATGATAGTTTCGCGATTCCAACCCATATGCGGAGTTGAATGTCGTGCACACACGAATCTCTCTCATGCTGGCAACCGTGGCCGGCGTGGCGGCTCTGGCAGCCTCGCCGGCCCGCGCCACGGCGCAGGGCACGTTCGAAGGCGTCGTGACCTTTCAGATGCACGCTGGGCCGGACGGCCAGCAGACCATGCAGTACTCCGTCAAAGGCGACAAGGTGCGGATGGACGTCTCGGCGCGGGGAATGCAGATGTTCGCGCTCTTCGACGGCGCGACGAAGACGATGGACATGGTCATCCCCATGCGGCAGATGTACATGGAACGCAGTGCCGCAGACGCCCAGGCGATGGTCGACTCCGCGGTCGCCGCGAGCAAGATCCACTGGACGGGCCGGAAGGAGACCATTGCCGGCTACGAATGCGAGCACGCCACCTTCACCGACCAGAAGGGTCAGGCCACCGATGTGTGTCTCGCCAAGGGGCTCGGGACATTCGTCCCGATGGGTGGAGGCCCCGGCGGACGCGGCCGCGGCGCCATGAGCGGCGGCTGGGAAAGCCGTATCGGTCAGCAGTTTCCGCTCAAGGTCGTGCAGGACGGCAATGTGGAGCTACTGGTCACGAGCGTCGAGAAGAAGCCGCTCGACGATTCGCTCTTCACCATCCCCGCTGGCTATCAGAAGATGGAGATGCCGATGGGGGGCCGGCGGGGTCGCGGCGGGCGCTGACCGCCACGACGTCGCGGCAGCCGCCGCGGCCGGTGGGCCCGGCGAGCGTCGCCCCCGCGGCGGCGCTCGCCCCCCGGGGCCGTCACCGAAACGGGGTCAGTACTTGCCGAGGTACTCGTCCACTTCCCAGCGGCTCACCTGCGAGATGTAGTGCCGCCATTCGAGCCGCTTGGCGGCCAGGAAGTGCTGCGTGACGTGATCGCCGAGCGCATCGCGGATCACCTGACTCTTTTCCAGTTCGTTGCACGCCTCATTGAGATCATGCGGCAGATCGTCGATCCGCAGACGTCGCTTCTCGCGGTGCGACATCTCCCAGATGTTCTCGTTCACCGGCTCGCGCCAATCCGCCTCGGTCTCGATGCCGTCCAGCCCGGCGGCGAGCATCGCGGCGAGCGCCAGGTAGGGATTTGCCGACGGATCGGGAACGCGATGTTCCACCCGCGTCCCCGATCCACGACGCTCCGGAATGCGCAGCATCGGGGAGCGGTTGCGCATCGACCAGGCCACGTTCACCGGAGCCTCGTATCCCGGCACCAGCCGCTTGTAGGAGTTCACCAACGGATTGGTGATGGCGCAGTACGCGCGTGCGTGCTTCAGCAGTCCGCCGATGTAGTGGAGCCCCGTTTTCGAGAGCTCCCACTCGGCCTTCGGATCCCAGAACGCGTTGTCGGCGCCCCGGAACAGCGATTGATGCGTATGCATGCCGCTGCCGTTCTGTCCGAAGATCGGCTTCGGCATGAACGACGCGAACAATCCGAACTGCTGGGCCACGTACTTCACCACGAATCGGAACGTCGCGATGTTGTCGGCCGTCGTCAGCGCGTCGGCATAGCGGAAGTCGATTTCATGTTGGCCGTGCGCTACCTCGTGATGCGCCGCCTCGACCTCGAAGCCCATGCGTTCGAGCGTGTCCACGATCGCACGGCGCGCATCCTCGCCCAGATCCACGGGGGCCAGGTCGAAGTAGCTGCCCACGTCGTGCGTGCGCGTGGTCGCTTCCCCATCGGGGCCCCGCTTGAACATGAAGAACTCGGCCTCCATGCCCGCATTCATCGACAGACCCATGTCCGCGGCGCGCGCCAACTGTCGCTTGAGCACGCCGCGGGGATCGCCGGGAAAGGGCGTTCCGTCGGGGCGGTTGATGTCACAGATCACGCGACAGACGCGGCTCTCGCCGTCGGTCCACGGGAAGACCACGAACGTGGACAGGTCGGGCGCCAGCAGCATGTCCGATTCCTCGATCCGCACGAATCCCTCGATCGAGGAGCCGTCGAACATTATGTCGCCCGCCAGAGCCTTCTCGAACTGCGACGACGGGATCTCGACGTTCTTGTTCACCCCCAGAATGTCGGTGAACTGGAGGCGCATGAACCGTACATTGAGCTTCTCGGCCAGCGCGAGAACGTCCTTCGCGGCAGCACCTGTCAGGTTGGGCGTCAACGAACGGGAAGCGGACATGCGAGGCGATGAGGGTCTGGGTCCGACGCCGGGCCCACACCCGGCGTCTCGTGTGCGCTTGAAGCTCCGTTGCGCACCCCGGAATGTCAAAGGGCGGCCGGCGCAAAACGACCCTCCCCTCGGCTTCTTCAGTCGCTAACTTTCCACCCCATGAACGAACCTACATCGGCAAAGACCAGCCCTTGTCCGAACTGCGGAGAGCCGGCCAGCGGTCGGTTCTGTTCCAGTTGTGGCACGCCGCTCGGGGGTGTGGCCTGCGGCGCCTGCGGTGCGGAGCTCGCGGCGGGCGCCAAGTTCTGCCACAAGTGCGGAACGCCCGTCGCGCTTCCGGGCGCCCCATCCGGCGCCGCGGCAACTCCACCACCTCCCGGCGGCGCCACACCGGGCAAGAGCGGCGGCGACGCACTGCCGTGGGCGGTGGCGGCCATCGCATTCCTGGCACTGATCGCCATGTTCGCCGGCCAGCGCTTCGCGCGGGCCGGATCCAATCCCGGTGGAAGCGGGGGCGGCACCCCTGCTGCAGGCGCCGCGTTGGGCCCCATGGGGCCGGCCCCTGACATCAGCCAGATGACCCCACAAGAACAGGCGAGCCGGCTCTACGACCGCATCATCAGCGCCTATGAAGCCGGACACATGGATACCGTCCAGATGTTCGCGCCGATGGCGGTCGGAGCCTATCAGAATCTCGGCCAGTTGACGCTCGACGAGCGGTACGACCTGGGCCGCGTCGCTGAGGTCACCGGGGCCTATCCCCTCGCCGCAGCCGAGGCCGACACGATTCTCCAGAAGAATCCCAACCACCTGCTCGGCCTCATCCTCGCCGCTCAGGCCGCGCAGTCGTTGAATCAGCCTGCCGCCGAGAAGAAGTATCTCGATCGACTGGTCAAGGCGGCGCCGGCGGAACAGGCCAAGAAGCGTCCCGAGTACCAGCAGCACGAAAACGACATCAAGGCCGCACTCGCGCAAGCAAAGAAGCGCTGATTTCCGGCCACTTCAATCAAGGTGATGACCCGTACCATTCACGTTGCCCACAGCCCCGACTCGGACGACGCGTTCATGTTCTACGCGCTGGCCGAGGGCAAGATCGATACCGAAGGGCTGCGCTACGTCCACGAGCTCCAGGACATCGAGTCGTTGAACCAGCGCGCGCTGAAAGCCGAGCTCGAGGTAACGGCGGTCTCCATCCACGCCTACGCCTATCTCGCCGATCGCTACGCGCTCCTTCCGCACGGCGCTTCCATTGGTGACCGCTACGGTCCCCGCCTCGTGGCCCGACAGCCGATGACCCGGGACGACCTGCGCGGGAAGCGCATCGCCATTCCCGGCTACAAGACAACGGCGTATCTCGCACTTCGCCTCTTCCAACCTGAGTTCGAGCCTCTCCCCACGCCGTTCGATCAGATCGAAGACGTCGTGCTTGAAGGCAAGGCCGATGTGGGGCTGTTGATCCACGAGGGACAGCTCACCTTCGGCGACCGCGGCCTTCATCTGATACAGGACCTCGGAGAATGGTGGTTCCAGGAGACAGGACTGCCGCTCCCATTGGGCGGAAACGTCGTGAGAAAGGACCTCGGGGATGAACTTATCGCGAAAGTATCGCGACACCTACGCGCCAGTATAGCCTATGCGCTCGACCATAGAGCCGGAGCGCTGGACCACGCAATGAAATTCGCGCGCGGGCTCGATCGGTCCAAGGCAGATGCCTTTGTCGGGATGTACGTCAACGATTGGACCCTCGACTATGGAGATCGGGGCCGCGAGGCGGTTCGGCTCCTGCTGGAGCGGGGCGCCGAGGCCGGGGTCATTCCGCACCGCGTCAACGTCGAGTTCGTCGCCGAATAGGAGCGGCCGGACCGCCGTGCCACCTGTTGGCGATCCGGGCGTGGATCCGGTGGCGACCTTGTGGTCGTCGTCAACGTCCGGGCATTCCAGTTCGTTCAGCTTTCAAGAACCTGATTTGCGGCCGCTTGACGGAACGACTCCCGGATTGTACTAGGGAGTTGTCGCGCCGGCGGTTGCCGAGCGACTCGGTGCAGGCGCCGGCGCGCAATCGCTCGGTTGTTTGCCGAATCAAACTGAAAACGACTGCGCATGCGCAGGAAATCTCTAGACCAAACTGAGGAGGCAGGCAATGCCGCGGGGTGACGAGCTGCACGACGGGTTCGGGTTTTCCGACCGCGACGATGATTCGGAAGACCTGGGCTATAGCGGTGGAGCGTCGTACGACGACGACGAGGAGGAGGACGGCGGCTGGATGACCCACAAGGACGACAGCGACGATCTGTGGGACAGCACCGAGGACGCCGAGGAAGAGGAGGAGGAGGCCGAGGTGTTCGCCGAATCCGGTGAGGAAGAGGAAGATGCGTTCGGCAGCCGGTCAGCATCGGCGGTCAAGCCGGCCGCCGCCGAAGCGCCGGCCAAGTCGGTAGCCCCGCCGGCGAAACCTGCCAAGGCTCCCGCGGCGGTCAAAGCCCCGGCGAAGCCAGCAGTCAAGAAGGCGCCGGTCAAGAAAGCAGTGAAGAAGGCGGCGAAGAAGAAGGTCGCCAAGAAGCCGGTGAAGAAGAAGCTGGCGAAGAAGGCCGCCAAAAAAGCGGTGAAGCGGAAGCCGGCGAAGAAGGCCGCCAAAAAGACGGTGAAGCGGAAGGCCCTCCGCAAACCGGCACGCAAGGCACCAAAGAAGAAGGCCGCCAAAAAGACGGCGAAGAAGAAGGTGGCCCGCAAGCCGGCCAGAAAACCGGCGCGCAAGGCGGCGAAGAAGGCCGCTCGGAAGCCGGCGAAGAAACGCCGCCGTTAGACGGCGGTTCGCCCGCCTCCACGGTGCGAGAGAGCAGC
Organism: uncultured Gemmatimonadaceae bacterium; assembly: GCA_963822945.1. Classification (GTDB taxonomy): domain Bacteria; phylum Gemmatimonadota; class Gemmatimonadetes; order Gemmatimonadales; family Gemmatimonadaceae; genus JAGWRI01. The sequence goes on from CAWGJO010000020.1 coordinate 710,627, forward strand.
AGGAACCCGCCACACTCGGTTCCTGCTGCTTTCCTGTCTCCGCGCCATGGCGCCATACCGCACCGCCCAACGTACGGTTGGCGTGGATGACGGCACCCCTCACCGCCACCTTCGGCGCTCGTTATTGTTGTCCCATGCCCACCGTCCGCCGCCCCCCTCGCCCGCTCGATGTCTGACACCCCGGTGAACATGCTGCGTGCGCACTCTCGCCATGCGCCGTGGAACGCGCGCGGCCTGGCCGCGCACGCCACGGCGCTGGTCGACGCGGCGGGGATGCGCCCCACCAACGCATCGGCCCGGGCAGCCCCGAGTGCCCGCGCCATTCGCTTCTACGTCGCGAGCGGCCTGCTCGATCATCCACAGGGCGCGGGCACCGCCGCGACCTACGGCTACCGTCACCTGCTGCAACTCCTGGCCATCAAGATCCGGCAGCGCGAGGGGGCGACGCTCGAGACGATCAAGCAGGAAATGCAGGACGTCACGGGTGATGCCCTCGAGCGTCGCGTCGCCGCGTCGTTGGCGCCGGCGCTCGCCGTCGGGGCCGATGCGGCCGCGCAGACGCACGACGACGCGCCTGCCGCGGCCTGGCATCGCGTCGTGGTCGGCGACGGCATCGAGTTGCACGTCCGCGGAGACTCGCCCGCCGCCGATGCCGACGCACTCGTCGCGATGCGCGAGGCGGTGCGGGCTGCGCTGGGACGCGAGGAGTTCCGGTAGGATGCCCGAGGGCCTGACGCTGATCACCGGTGTCGGTCGCGCGGGACAGGTGGGAGAGGTGGTGGCCCGCACCTTCGCCGCCCGCGGGCATCACGTGCTGTTGGTGAGCCGCAAGGCCGACGAGGTCGAGGCGCGCGCCGACGCGATTCGCGCCGAGGGATTCGCCGCCAGTGCGTACGCCTGCGACCTCGCCGATGCCGCACAGGTGGACACGCTCACCCAACGCGTGGCCGCGGAGCACGGCCCCCGGCTCGACGCGCTCGTGAATCTCGCGGGAGGGTTCGCCAGTTCCGGGCCGGTTGCCGACAGCACGCCCGAGACGTGGGACCACCTCAGCCGGATCAATCTGCTCACCGCGTACACCACAACGCGCGCCTGCCTGCCGCTCCTCCGCCGCGGCCGGGGATCCGTCGTCTTCTTCGCCTCCGAAGCAGTGCTTCCCGGCGCAAAGGTGTCGGGCGTCTGGGCGTACGCCGCGGCGAAGACGGCCGTGGTCACCCTCATGCGGGCCGTGGCGCGCGAGGAGCAGGGAACCGGTGTTCGCGCCAATGCCGTGGCGCCGGCCGCCATTCGCACCGCTTCCAACCTCGACAGCATGGGCGACGCTGCTCGCTACGTCGAACGCGAGGACGTCGCCGACGCCGTCTGGTTCCTCTGCTCCGATGCGGCCCGGGCCGTCACCGGTCAGGTGATTCGGCTTGCCTGACCGCAAGCGCCCCCGGGTCGCTCCGCACCGGCCTCACCCCGTGCCATGACCCCTCAGCCGCGTCGCCGTATCGCCCCCCGCAAGGTGACGCTCGACCGGTCGCTCGAAGAGATCCCGCTCTTCCGGCTCAGCGACACGCCGGAGGACGCGCCCGTGGTGTTCACCAGCCAGACCGGCGGGCGGTGGCGCGTGCTGCCCAATCCCGGAGACCGGCTGCCCGGCACGTTCGATCAGGACGTGTATATCGAGATCATGCGTCGCTACCAGGAGGCGGGAAGCCCCGCTGACGGCGCCATCGGCTTCACGCTTCATGCGTTTCTGCACTCCATGGGACGCCAGGTGGATGGCCGTACGTACGAACAACTTCGCTCGGCGCTCGTACGCCTCGAACGCACCATCCTCGAATCCACCTCGGCCTACTGGTTGGCAGCACGTGGCGCGACGCTCGACGGACAGTTCACCCTTCTGAGTTCGGTGTCCATCGAGCGCCGGCGGGCTGCGGATCGAAGCCAGTTGGCGCTCTTCGACACGATGATGGCGCCGGAGCCCGGCGAAGCCCGGGCGGTGATCGCTCCGGCGATCCGGGAGAATCTGGCCGCCCACCACACGGTGACGCTGTCGCTTCCCCGATATCTGGCCCTGAGATCCCCGGTGGCCCGCCGGCTATACCGGCTGCTGGAGCTGGCCCGCTCTGAGGGGCGCCTGGCGTGGCGGGTTTCGTTGGAGCGGCTCAAGGAACTGCTGCCGCTCGTCCAACGCTACCCGTCCCATCTGCAACGAGTGCTGCAGCCGGCCCACGACCTGCTGCTGGAATCCGGGGTTCTCCGGAGCGCCACCATTCAGCAGGAACATCGGACCTGGTACGTGGGGTATGTACTCGGAAGCCGGATGCCGGCCCACGGGCCGGGGGACCGGGAGCAGCCCCCGGAAGCGCCAAAATGAACGCCGGGGCGGGATCGGAGTACAACACGACATGGCTACCAAACTCACCCACGAAATCCGCCGCGAAATCACCATCGGCGACGAACCGTTCACTGTCGTCATCTCGCCGCAGGGCTTGCGGTTATCGCGCAAACGTTTCCGCTCCGGGCGCCAGCTGAGTTGGGAGGCGCTCTGGCGCGAGGGGACCCTGGAAGAAAGCAACGGATCGCAACCGGCGGACGCACCCGTGCCGGGAGGCGCCTCAACGGTATAGTTTTCGAGAGCTTTCTTCACGGATCTACCGTTCATGAGCCGCTCCCGAAAATTCGCCGTCGCAGCCGCCCTCCTCATTCCGGCCCTCGCCGGGGGATTCGTTCTGGAATCCCACGCCAAAGGCGGCGGTGCGCTGTTACTGGACCAGGTGCTCTCACTGGTTTCGGACCGCTACGTGGATTCGCTCCCCCCGGGGAACGTCTACGAGAAGGCGGCCACGGGCCTCGTGCGTGAGCTGAACGATCCATACAGCCAGCTCTTCACGCCCGAAGAGATGAAGAACTTCACCACCAATACCAGCGGCCACTACGGTGGTATTGGGATGCAGATCGAGAGCCAGAACGGGATCGTCACCGTCAGCAAGGTTTTCCCCAACACCCCCGCCGAGGCCGCCGGTGTGATCGAGGGCGATCAGATTCTCGGCGTGGACACGCTGTCCGCGCGCGGCTGGTCGCTCACCCAGACCTCGGACTACCTCACCGGCACACCGGGCACCAAGGTGAAGGTCCGGTTCGGACGTCCCGGGGTGTCGCAGCCGATCACGATCGAATTCACCCGCGCAGTGATTCACGTGCCGGCCGTGCCGTACTCGCTCATGCTGGCCGGCAACATCGGGTACATCCCACTCCAACAGTTCAATGAGACGGCGGCCCGCGACGTGGCCGAGGCCGCGCGCGCGCTGAAGAAGCAGGGTGCGCGCGGCATCATCCTCGACGAGCGCGGCAATCCCGGCGGGTACGTGGACCAGAGTCTCCATCTGAGCGAGCTCTTCCTGAAGCCCGGCAAGGAGATTCTTTCCGTGCGGACTCGCACAGGGCCGCCGCAGGTGGACTCGACAGAGGGCACGCCCGAGTTCGGCTCGGTGCCACTGATCGTGCTCACCGACGGGTCCACCGCGTCCGCTGCGGAGATCGTCGCCGGCGCGTTGCAGGACCACGATCGCGCGCTGATCGTCGGACAGACCTCGTTCGGCAAGGGACTGGTGCAGTCGGTGTTCCCGCTGGACGACGGGTACGCGCTCAAGCTGACGACCGGCAAATGGTACACGCCGAGCGGTCGTTCCATTCAGCGGGAGCGGAAGTTCGTGAACGGGCACTTCGTCCCGACTCCACCGGATTCGGCGGAGAGCGACCAGTCCAAGAAGAAGCGCCCGGCGTTCAAGTCGGACGATGGGCGCGTCGTCTACGGAGGCGGCGGGATCACGCCCGACGTCATCGTGCCCGACGACACACTGACCACGCCGGAGCAGCGGCTTGCCCGGGCGCTGGCGCCGAAGTCACAGGTCGTCTACGTCACCCTGTATGCGTTCGCGCTCGACCTGTCGCACCACCTGGAGCGCGGCTTCACGTACCAGCCGGCGTGGCGCGCCGATTTCATCAAGCGGCTGACCGCCAAGGGAGTGGACGTCGACCCCAAGCTGTACGCCGCCGCCCCGCAGTACCTGGACCGGCTGATCGAAGATCGCGTATCGCGATTCGTGGAAGGCGATTCCACGGCGAAGCGGCGCGAACTGCGGTACGACGCACCGCTCGAACGTGCCATTCAGTTGATGGAGAAGGCCCGGAACCAGCAGGATCTGTTCAGAGTCGCCGACGTGTTGCCGCCGGCGGCGCCCCCCAAGAAACCCTGAGGTCCCCCATGCGGCCGTCCCGGATTGCCGCCGTCGCGTTGGCGACGGCGGCCCTTGCCTGTGCCCACCAGAACTCAGTCGTCACCGTGGCCCCGTTCCCGGGCGAGCACCACCTGACCAACATCCGCCAACTCACGTTCGGCGGCGAGAACGCCGAGGCGTATTTCAGCAGCGACGGCCAGCGCCTCATCTTCCAGTCCACGCGCGACGGGCGGACCTGCGACCAGCAGTTCGTCATGAACGTCGACGGCTCCAACGTCCACCGCGTGTCCACCGGCACCGGCAAGACCACGTGCGGCTACTTCTTCGGTAACGACCGGAAGATCTTCTTCGCGTCCACCCATGCCGTCGACACGACCTGCCCGCCGCGTCCCGATCCGTCCAAGGGATACGTCTGGCGCCTCGACCCATTCGACATCTACACGGCCAATGCCGACGGCAGCGGCCTCGAGCGGCTCACCAAGTACGGCGTGTACACCGCCGAGGGGACGCTCTCGCCCGATGGGCAGTCCATCGTCTTCACGTCGCTCAAGGACGGCGACCTCGATATCTACACGATGAAGATCGACGGGAGCGACGTGAAACGGTTGACGGATACGCCGGGCTATGACGGCGGCCCCTTCTATTCCCCCGATGGCACCAAGATCGTCTACCGGGCCTGGCATCCGGCGGACACGGCGCTCACCAACTATCAGAAGTTGCTCCACGAAGGTCTGGTGCGGCCCAACCGGATGGAGATCTGGGTGATGAACGCCGACGGCAGTGACCAGCACCAGGTGACCTCGCTGGGCGGTGCCAACTTCGCGCCGTACTTCACGCCCGACGGCAAGCGGATCATCTTCGCGTCGAACTACAAGAACCCGCACAGCCGGAACTTCGATCTATATCTCGTGAACCTCGACGGCTCCGGGCTCGAGCAGGTGACGACGCATCCGGAGTTCGACGGTTTTCCGATGTTCAGCCCCGACGGCAGGCAGCTCGTCTGGGCCTCGGACCGGCACGGCGAGAACCTCGGCGAGACCGACATCTTCGTCGCCGACTGGGTGCCCTGAACGGCCGTCGGGATCCGGAGCGGCCGCCGCCGACTCGTCGGCACCGTTCCGGGACTGTGACGATCCGAACCCGCGGCGTGTTGGTCGCGCTGAACGGATCGCAAAAACCGGACGGAACGAGACCGCGTGTCGCGTATCTGAACGTTGCCTATAAACTAGACACGCGTCACCTTGTTGGCTGCCGTTCGACGGATTGCTGAGTCGGCGGCTCGCTCGGTGCGACGCGGCGCCGAGCCTCTTCACACAAGTCCGGCACCGATGGTCTTCGGCATCAGCGTCGTCGCGGCAATCGTCGCACTTCTCGCCACGCGCTGGCTAGCGCGCATCGCGCCGAGTCAGCGCGAGCCGAGTGTCGTCCCGATCACGTATCGCCCCGGCTCCGCCCCCCCGGTTCCTCGGGTGGGCGGTGTCGCCGTCTTCGTGGCCGCGCTCGTAGCCCTGGGCATTGCGGCCGCAGTTGGCGTTCCGGGAACGGGGGCGATACTTCGGCAGCCCGGCCTGTACGGTGGGATATTCGGTGGCGTCTCGCTGTTGCTCGCGGTGGGGCTCGCGGACGATTTCCTCGACCTCTCTCCCGCCATCAAGCTGCTCGCGCAGGGTCTGGCGGCGATGTTCGCGATTTCGGGCGGCCTCACGCTGCCGTTCGTGCAACTCGGCCCCCACACGACGATCACGCTCGGATGGGTGGGCATCCCGGTCACGCTGTTCTGGATCATCGCCGTTACCAACGCGTTCAACTTCATCGACGGGCTCGACGGCCTCGCGACGAGCATCGGCGTCGTCGGGTTCGGCGCGACCCTCGTCTCGGCGGCGATCCTCGGGCACTCGGATATCGTCATTCTCACCGCGGTGCTCATCGGCGCATTGCTGGGGTTCCTGCGGTACAATTTCGCGCCGGCCCGGATCTACCTGGGTGATTGCGGCAGTCTCCTCATCGGTTATCTGCTCGCCACGCTGTCGGTGGTCGGGGCGACCTCGAGCGCGAATACCGTGCTCGTTTACGCGCCCCTGTTCACCCTCGCGCTACCGCTCCTCGACGGCACCGTGGCCATCGTCCGCCGCTGGCTGCGGCACATGCCCGTCTGGAAGGGCGACCATCGCCATATTCACCACCGTGTGCAGGCGCTGGGGTTGAGCCGCCGGCAGACGGTGGGCGTGCTGGCCGGGACGGCAGTCATGTTTGCACTCGCCGGGTTGCTCACGTCCTTCGCGGCACCGAAGCTGTTCGAGACGACGGTTCTGCTCACGGTGCTGGTGACCGCCGGCGTCGCGGTGCTTGGACTCCGCCGGCTCGACTACTACGAATTCCGCGCCGTGCGCACGGCGTGGCGTCACCGGCCCAATTCCTGGCGGCGCTTCGTGCGCGAGGAGATCCGCATGCGGGACGCCGAACGCGAGTTGGCGACGGCGCGGGATCTGAACGAACTGCGCACCGGTCTCGATCGCTGCGCGCTGGCGTTCGGGCTCGATCGCATCGAGATTTCACGACAACGTCCCCGACCTCGCCGGTCCTGGCGAGGGGAGCACCTCGATGTTCCGGCGGGCGTTTTCGATTCCAGTGGCACCGACCCGTGGATCCTTCGCGTCTGGCATGGCGAGTATGATTCCCCGCGACCCGACCTCGTACAGCGCGTCGCCCACGTGCTGGCCGGCGCCTGCGGCCTCTGGTTGCGAGACTATGGCCTCGCGGGCACGCCGGCGTGGACCGTGGCCGCCGCCCGCCATCCGTCGCACGAGGGGCCGACGCTCCCGCGGGGACGTCGCCAACTCGCCAAGGCATAATCCGCCATGTCGCGGGAGCCGGACGTGATCCCGCTCACGCTCGCGTCGCGAGTCTCGGCGGCGCCCGACCTGATGGCCAGTGATCTGGCCGGCGAAATGGTGCTGCTGAATCTCGCCGACGGCGTATACTACGGTCTGGATGCGGTGGGGGCACACGTCTGGCGATTGCTCGACCAGCCCCGTACCGTGCGCGCAGTCGTGGACGACGTCGTCGCGCTGTATCACGTGGACCGGACTCGGTGCGAGAATGACGTACTCACATTTCTCGAGGACCTCAGCGCGCACGGTCTGGTGGTCGTCGCGGCCGACGAGCCGTGACGCGACCGCACTCGCGGTGAGTCCGCGGTGAGCGGATTCGTCGGACTCCTGGCCGGCGAGGGCGACGCCGTCGATCCGCTCCTGCTGCACCGCCTCACCGACGGACTCTCGTACTTCGCGCCGGACGGCACCGCCGCGCGCACCAGCGGTCGCATCGGCCTCGGCTTTGCCGAGAGCCGGCACACGCCCGCGCACGCCGGCCAGCGTCCCCCACCGGTCTCGATGCCGGCCACCGACGACCGGGGCACGTGGGCCGTGGCCGATGCGAGCTTCACCCAGCGCGACCGACTGGTGCGCGAACTCGGTGCCGTAGGACTCCGCCTCGACTCCGATGCCGGTGAGGCACAGCTCCTCCTCGCGGCTTATCGAGCCTGGGGAACGCGATGCGTCGAACACCTGCACGGCGACTTCGCCTTCGCCCTGTGGGACGACGTCCGCCACCGCCTCGTGCTCGGCCGCGATCGATTCGGCGTCGCACCGCTCTACTACGCGCACGCCGGCAGCACGCTCCTGTTCTCCAATTCGCTCGACCTCGTCCGCGCGCACCCGCTCGTCTCGTCCGCGTTGGACCCGGCCGCGATCGGGGACTTTCTCCGCATGGGCTCGAACACCGACCTCGCGACCACGGTCTTCAGCGCCGTCCGCTGCGTGCCGCCGGCCCACGTGCTCGTCGTCACCGACGCCGCCACCCGGCTGACCCGCTACTGGGACCTGCCGACCGGTACCGCACTCGCCAACGCGCGCGTGGAGGAGTACGCCGAGCAGTTCTTCACCGTGCTTCAGGACGCCGTGGCCGATCGGCTTCTCGGACTCGACGATGCCGTGTTGTTCATGAGCGGCGGGCGTGACTCGACCGCCATCGCCGCCGCGGCGCGGTCGATCGTTCGCGGCCACCCCCCCGAACTGCACGCGGTGACGGCCGTATTCGACTATGCCCTGCCGGATCAGGAGCGGGAATACGCCGCCCTCGCCGCCGGTGCGCTGGACCTTCCGGTGGAGTTCGTGGCCCAGGATGAGTACCGGTGGTTCGAGGAGTGGGAGCGCGACGACCTCTGGCGTCCGGAACCGGTCGAGGCCCCGCTCCTGGCAGCCGAAACCGATTTCACCGCGCTCGCCGCGACCCGCGCCCGGGTGGCGCTCACGGGAGAAGGTGGCGACGCGGTGCTTCGCGAGCGGGAGTCGCATCTCGCGCGTCTGCTCATGGCGGGACGGTGGATCCGGGCCGGCATGGAGTCGCTGACGTACGTGCGCTGGCACCGTCGATTCCCACGGCCAGGATTCCGGCGGTTGCGCGCCCGCCGGCTGGGACTGGCATCGGTGCACCCCCCCGTTCCGCCCTGGTTGCGCCGGGACCTGATCGCGAGCGCCGGCCTGCAAGAGCGGTGGGCTGCTCTCGAATTCGAGGAGCGTCGCATCCCCGAGCCCGGCGCGTTGCGACCGGAGGCCTACACCAGACTCCGCTCCGGATTCTGGCCGCGGGGGTTCGAGGCGGAGCATCCGGCAGCCACCGGAATTCCACTGACCACGCGCCACCCCTATTTCGACGAGCGCGTGGTGGAATTCCTGCTCTCGCTGCCACCGGTGCAATGGGCCAACGACAAGGGAATTCTCGTGGCCGCGATGCGTGGCCGCCTGCCCGATCGTGTGCGGCTCCGGGGAAAGACACCGCTCGTCGGCGACGGCTACGAGATCGCGTTTGCTGCCGCCGGTCATGTGCGGCCGACACGTGAGGATTTTTGTGAGGAAGCCCTCGAGTACATCGATCCGGACGCACTTTTCGATCGGACGGCGGAGATGGACGCGTCCGATTCGTGGGATTGGACTCGGGCCTACAGCCTCTCGCTCTGGCTGTCGCGACGGACCGCGGGACGCGGGCTTCAACGCGCCGTCGCCGCGGCCCAACCCGATGCCCCGTGACCAGGAGCGCGGCATGTGACACCCGTCATGGCACGTATAGGGTGCAAAAGTCTATTGGCATTCATATACTTGCGCCGTGGCGACCGCACGCCGCCCCCAAGGCCTTCCGCGCTTCTCGATGAGACGCACCATGAAACCGAGTACTGACGATTCGATCAAACACGCGAATGCGACACAGGCGTCATCACCCGTCGGTCGTCATTCCGTGAGCCCGGACGCCGACACCTATGTGCCGCCGCGTCTGCTCGTCTACGGGGTGGTCCGCGACCTCACGGCCTCGGGAGGCCGCGTGGGCAAGCACGACAAGGCGGTCAAGCACTCGCGGACCGGCTTCTAGCCTGAGCGTCGAACGCGCCGTCGCGTTCGCCGGCCCCGGTGCCCTGTCGGGGAAGGAGCACGCAGCGTATCGTGCGCGCATCACCATGGCGTCCTTCCATTCCCGCGCGTTCGGACTGCGCATCGAATCCGATGCCCGCATTGCGGGCCTGCCGGCCGCGGCCGATGAAGCGCCGGCTGAGCTCCGGATTCACATGGGATCGTTGCCCGATACCTTCGATCCGGCCGACCCCGCAATTCGAGAAGTCTGGCATTCGGAGCCGAACGCCGGCGACGACGCGGATGCCGTCGCGCTGTTCGCCACGGACGACGGCGAGTGGCTGGTCCTGCTGTATGCCGACGGCACGCGTTTCGTGCTCGGGCACGCGGGCACCGAGATCTGGGCGACCTGGCCCGCCACGAGCTCCGAGGCGTCGACGGCGACCTACCTGCTCGGGCCCGTCATCGGATTCGTACTCCGGCTGCGCGGACTCACCTGCTTCCACGCCAGCAGTGTCGTCATCGCCGGCCGGGCGATTCTCATGCTCGGACCCGCCGGCATCGGCAAGTCGTCGATAGCGGCCGCGCTCGCACTGCGCGGGCATCGCGTGATCGGCGACGACATCGCCGTCGTGCGCCGGCAGAACGATCAGTGGGTCGTTGCCGCGGCGGTTCCCGGTGTGCGGCTGTGGGACGACATGGTGGAAACACTGCTCGGGCGGGCGGATGCTCTCCCGCTCCTGACGCCCGGATGGGAGAAGCGCCAGCTGGACCTTCGCGATGCGCCGGCCGGGTTTGCGTCCGACGCCGCGGTTCCCCTCGGGGCCATCTACGCCCTCTCCACGTCCGGCCCGGACGCGGAGCGCCTGCGCGGCCGGGAGGCGCTCCTCGCGCTGGTCGCGAACACGTACGCGAACGTACTGCTGACGCCGCAGATGCGTCGTGCGGAGTTCGCCGAACTCTCGTCGCTCGTTCAACGGGTGCCGGTGTGGCGGGTCGGCGTTCCCGACAGGTCGCAGGGGCTCGACGCATTCTGTGCATGCATCGAGGCCGCGGGCGAGTCCTCGGACTACGGTCCCGGACTGCCATGACGCACCCACGGGTCATCGTCTCGGGGTTCGAGAGCACGTGAGCACCGCGCTCGTCGAGCCTGCCGGCAGGGTGGTGAACCTCTCCGCCACCCACCGCCTGCTTTGCGCGTGCGCGCGTCGCGCCGACGATGCGGACTTCCCACTTCTTGTGGCGGAAGACTCCTGGGAGTCGGTCGACTGGGGATCGTTCCCGGCGCTCCTCATCCGCCACGGCCTGCAGGCTCTGGCCGGCGCCCATCTGGCCGGCGCGCGTGACCGCATGCCCGAGTCGGTGTGGCGGGACATTCACGCCAGCGCGATGGCGGCCCGTGCGGAGGCGCTCGCTCTTGCATCCGAGCTGTTCAGAATCCTGGACTGCCTGGCCGCAGCCGGGGTGGACACGTTGCCTTACAAGGGGCCCCTGCTGGGATGGGAGGCATACGGCGACCTCGGCGCACGGCCATCGGTCGATCTCGATCTCCTGATATGTCCCGCCGACCTCGAGACCGCGACCGCTGCACTCCACGAGCTCGGCTACCAGCCCGAATATCACTTCTCACCCGCCGAGGAGCGCTGGTTTCGCCGAGTCGACGGTGACTACCCGTTCGATCACGGCGTCACCGGCCGTCTCGTCGAGCTTCACGTCCGCGCCCTGTCGCGACGGTTCGGGCCCGGGCCAACGACGCCGGAACTCCTTGCGCGCCGTCGCGTCCTGCCGGTGTCGGGTCTGCCCGTCGCCGTGCCCGACGTGGATGATCTCTTCTACCTGCAGGTCGTGCACGGCGCCAAGCACCGATGGGAGCGGCTGGAGTGGGTGGCCGCCACCGCCGGACTTCTGCGGCTCCGCGACGGCGACGTATCCGCGCTCCATGGCAGCCGTTACCCAAACGCGCGCGCCGTGTTGCTCGGATGCCGGCTGGCCCGTGATCTCCTGGGCGCGCCGGTCGACGCCGAAACCCTGGCGCGAATGGGCAACGACCCTATGATCGAACGACTCGCGGGCGACGCCGTCCGGCGCCTGTTCGACGATGCCCGAACGGCCGACGATGGGCCCGACACCACGGCCGCCAAGCTGTGGTTCAACTTCCGGCTGCAGCGCGGGGTGGTAGCACGAATCCGGTTCCTGTATCGCTGGGTCTTCTGGCCGTCTCCGGAAGACTGGGAGCGATTCCGGCTGCCGGACCCCATGTTCTTCGCGTACCGCCTGACACGCCCCCTCCGACTGTTCTGGCGATACGCGCGGCGGATTCCCCGTCACGAGACCCGGACGCGCCATGTCTGAACGACTCATGCACGACCTCCGGACGCTGGGACGACGGCTGGTGCGCGTACAGGGCGCGCGCACGGCCGGGGTTCTGGCGCTCACCGTCGTCAACATGGCGGCGCAGGGCGCCACGGTCGCGTTGCTCGTCCCCTTGCTGCGGGTCGCGGGCGTGCCCACGGGAGGCGGCGTCGTGGGCGCGATCGACCGCGGCATCCAATCGGCCTTCCACCTCGTGGGGCTCACGCCCACGCTGCCCGCGGTCCTGGTGCTCTTCATCGCGATGGCGTGGGCCCAGGCGATGCTCGAGCACCTGGAACTGGTCCAGACCACGCGTCTGGAGCAGGCGCTCGTGCGGGAGTTGCGGGAGACGTTGTATCGTCAGCTGTTGGCCGCGCGCTGGCAGTTCTTCACCGACCGCCGCGGTTCCGATCTCACCCACGCCGTCACGCGGGATGCCGACCGGGCAGGAGCGGCCGTCGGCTTCCTCTTCCGAGCGGTGGCGCAGTTCGCGAGCGTGATCATCTACGGTGTGCTCGCGATCGCCATCTCGCCGGCGGCCTCGGGCGTCGCGCTCGCGGGCGGTCTCCTGCTCGCGCTGCTGCTCCGGCCCGCCTTGCGGAGCGCGCATGCCACCGGCGAGGCCTTGAGTTCGATCTCCGCCGACGCACTGGCGCTGGTCACGCAGCACGTGGACGCGATCAAGCTCGTGAAGAGCTATGGCGCCGAGTCGCGCACGCTCGCCGCGTTTCAGGCGGTGGCCGCGCAGTCGGCGGGTTCGGCGGTGGACGCCACGCGCGCCCATGCCCGCGCGCACGTCGCCACGATCGCGGGCTCGGCCACGCTGTTGGGCGCCATTCTGTTCGTGGCGATCGAGACGTTGCACCTCGATGCCGCGACGACGCTGGTGCTCGCCTTTCTGTTCTGGCGTCTGGTGCCACGGCTGATGGACGTACAGCAGAGCTTGCGGTACGCGGTGCACGAACTTCCGGGATTCCAGGTCGTGCGAAGGCTGCTCGAGGCATCGGCGGATGCCCGCGAGGTCGGGGCATCCGAACCCACGGCCGCGCCGATGACGGTCCATACCGGAATCGCGTTCGAGAGCGTGTCGTTCGCGTACGACACCGTGCCCGTGCTGCACCAGGTGTCGTGCGTCATTCCGGCCGGACGCATCACGGCCTTCGCCGGTCCATCCGGTTCAGGAAAGACGACGCTCGTCGATCTGGTGTTGGGCCTGGTCACGCCCAGCGCCGGCACCATCCGCATCGACGGCGCGCCATTGACGGCCGAGCAACTCCCGGCGTGGCGTGCCGCGGTGGCGTACGTCCCGCAGGAATCGCTGCTCTTTCACGACACGATTCTCGCCAACTTGCAGTGGGCCAATCCGCGCGCTGCGGCCTCGGACGTCTGGGAAGCCCTGCGTGGGGCGGCGGCCGATGACTTCGTTCGCCGGCTGCCGGCCGGGCTCGATACGGTGGTCGGTGATCGCGGCGTGCGTCTCTCGGGGGGAGAACGCCAGCGGCTGGCGCTCGCGCGCGCCCTCCTGCGGCGGCCGGCGCTCCTCGTGCTGGACGAGGCGACGAGCGCCGTCGACGCGGAGAGCGAGGGGCGCATTCTCGACGCGATCGAGGTGCTTCGCGGATCGATCACGACCATTCTGGTGAGCCACCGTGCGGCCCCGTTGCGGCGGGCCGAGATCGTCTACCAGCTCAGCGACGGGACGATCGCGCCTCAGCTCTCCGCCGCGGAGTAGCCATAGCCGTAGTAGGAGTCGCCGTAGCGCCCGTACCGCGGGGTACGGGCGTCGGGATCGTTGAGCACCGCGCCGAGCATTCGGCCTCCGAGGTGCACGATCTGTTGCACGGCGTGCCGGGCCGCGACGCGCTCCGACTTGCCGGCCCGCACCACGAGCACCACGCCATCCGCCTGGACCCCCATCAGCGCGGCATCGGCCGTCACGAGCACCGGCGGTGTGTCGATGAGGACCACGTCGAACTGTTCACGCAGCGTGCCCAGCAGATCGTGCATCCGTTCGCCGCCCAGGAACTCCAGCGGATTCGGTGGCAGCGTGCCGGCGGGAATAATGCTCAACCCGGCGATGCCCGAAGCCCGAACCGCCTGCTCGATCGTGGCGTTCCCGACCAGGAGATCGGTGAGCCCGGGTTCGAGTCCCAGGCCGAACACGTCGTGCACGCGGGCACGGCGCAGGTCGGCATCGACGAGCGCCACCCGGCGTCCCTGCTGCGCGAACGCGACGGCCAGATTCGCGGTGGTGGTGGTCTTCCCCTCTCCGGCCGACGCGCTGGTGACGACGACGACGCGCAGTCCCGGCCGCGACGCGGAGTACATCAGGTTCGTCATCAGCTTGCGGTACGACTCGGCGCTGGCGGAGCGCACGTCGTTCACCATCACCAGTTCGCTGCCCACTTCATCGCTGATGAGTCCGCGCTGTGGCACCAGACTCGGCAGCAGCCGATGGGCCGTCCCGCGCACCCGGGCCTGCCAGCCATCGCCTCCGTCGCCGGCGATCTGCGGGATCAGGGCCAGCCCGGGCACGTGCATGATGCTCTCCAGATCCTCCCAGCGGCGCACACTGCTATTCAGACGGTCGATCAGCACGGCGAGGCCGAGGCCGAACAACAGGCCGAGGAATGCACCATAGAGCACCTTGCGACGCCGACCGGCGCCGATCGAGCCGTCGGGGTACCGGGCCAGGTCCACGATATCCACGTCGCCGGCTTCCACGGCTTCGGCGATCTTGGCCAGTTGCAGCTCGTCGTTGAGCTTGTCCGACATCTTGAGAATGTTGTCGGCATCCCGCTGCAGGCGCTGCTCGGTCTCCTCCACCCCCGGGATGGCCGCGATCTGCCGCAGACGCTCGTCGCGGAGGCTGTCCACCGCCGCGATCTGCCCGTCGAGCACCGTGATCTGATTCTGCACCGCCGCGCGGAGCTGCGGCTCCGTGCTGGCGATGAGCGCATCCACGCGCTCCACGGCAGGATGTTCCGCAGTATGGGCAAATGCACCCGTGGTGAGTGAGTCACGCGCCTGCGCGTACCGGCTCAATTCGCTGAACAGCATGTTGATCGAGGCGTTCCCGGAGGGATCGACCACGAACGCGAGCGTGCGCAGCACCGACACGTCCCCATGTTCGTATCGCTGGAGCGCGGTGATGAGGGACTGGTAGCTCGCCCGCGTGTTCCGGAGCGTCTCGGCTCGCTTGTTGAGGCTCGTCAACTCGGCTTGTTCGGCGTTGTACTTGTCCTGGGCGCTGAACGCCATCGTGTTCTTGCGATACGCCGCGATCTTCGCCTGCGCCAGCGCCAGCGCGGAGTCGGTGGTCCGCAACTGGCTCTCGATGAACACTCGCCGGCGGTGTGATTCCTGTCGCGCCGATTCGGCATTCTGCGCCTTGAACACCCGGGCCACCTCGCTCGCCACGTCCTGCGCTCGATACGGATCGAACGACGTGTAGGAGATGTCGATCACCGATGTCATGTCGCGCGGCTTGACCACGAGCCCGCCGAGCACCTGATCCACGGCCTGGTCGTGGGCGAGGACGGCGAGCGTCGCCGACGCAAATCCGGGCGGTTGTGGGATCGTGAAGGTGACCCCGCCGATGCTCACCGGGCTCCCATACTCACCAACGATGGTATCGTGAACGCCGAAGACCGTGAAGTGCGACTTGGTGAAACGGAACTCCAGCTTCGTGGGAGGCGCCGTCCGGTCGACGTGCACGTTCGTGAAGAATCCCATGTAGAAGCCGCGAGTCTGGCTCTGCAACTGAAGGCCGAGTGAATCCACCACCTGTTCGGCAACGATGCGGCTCTTGATGACCTGCACCTGGGTGAGGATCGGGTCCGTGTACCCGCCGAATCCACTGCCGTAATCCTGCACGAGATTCCCGCTCATCGTCGCGCCCTGGTCGGTAAGCCGCACGGCACTGGACGAGCGGAACATCGGCAGGTCGTTGCGCGTCACGTATCCCTGGTAGGCGATTCCAATGACCGTCGTGAGTCCGAGAATCCACCAGAAGCGCCGGAGCACTGACAGGTACTGGCGCAGCGGATTCTGGTCGCCGACCGCCGCCTCCGAACCGAACCCCGGACCAAACCCGCCCGGTTGCGGATACGGGATCGCCGGCAGCATTCCGCTTCGGATCTGCCGATTTGCCTCGGCCGGTGTTTTACGTTCCGACACGAATCCTCCCTCGAACGCGCCGACCGCCTTCCGTCATCACGCGGGCGTACACGGCGAGCGTACGCTCGGTCATGCCGCCCAGGCTGTACCGCTCCGCAACCCGGCGCCGCCCGGCCGCGCCCAGGCGCGCCGCAAGTGCCGGATCGTCCAGCAGGCGATTCACGGCGTCCGCCAGCACCGTCGGATCGCCCGGCGGCACCGTGAGGCCCGTGACCCCGTCAACCGACACCCCCGGCACTCCCGACGGAATCCGCATGTTGACCACC
Organism: uncultured Gemmatimonadaceae bacterium; assembly: GCA_963822945.1. GTDB lineage: Bacteria > Gemmatimonadota > Gemmatimonadetes > Gemmatimonadales > Gemmatimonadaceae > JAGWRI01. The sequence continues at coordinate 727,055 of CAWGJO010000020.1, forward strand.
GGCAGGCCGGCAGCCATGGCTTCGAGCTGCACGATGCCGAACGCCTCGCTGCGCAGATGGGAGGGCAGCGCGAAAACGCGCGCCGCATGATAGTACGGCCGCGTGTCGGGCACGTGCCCGAGCAGCGTTATCCGGTCGGAGACCCCGAGGGCCTCTGCTTCCGCGGCGAGCCGCTCCCGTTCGGGTCCCTGACCGACGATGAGCGCGTGCCCCTGGATCCGCTGCATGGCGCGAATCAGGAATTCGAGCCCCTTGTAGTACACCAGCCGCCCCACGGCGAGGACGATGCGGTCACCAAAGCGGTTGCGAATCGCCGCCACGGCAACAGCATCGGCGGCGGTGTATCCGTCGGGATCGATGGCCATCGGAATGACCACGCACCGGTCGCGGTATCGTTCGAGCATGGTCGAGGTGTCGAGATATTCCTGAGAACTGACGATGATGGCATCGGCGCGCCGCAGCACGGCGCGTACGATGGGGTCGTACACGATGTTGAGCAGCCGCTGCTGCACGACGTCACTGTGATATGTGACGACCAACCGCCCCCGATGGCCACTGGCCAGATAGCTCAGGAAGGCCGAAGGATTGGGGTGGTGCAGATGAACCACGTCGGCCTGGCTGTCGCGGATCAGCCGCCGGAGGTCCGGACACAGCGGTGCACTCCGGACCGTGGCCCAGGTACCCACCCGCGTGACGGAAACACCGTCGACCACTTCGTGTGCGGTTCGCCGCGAACGGGCAGCCACCAGCACCTCCACGTGGGCCCGGTCACGCATGTGCCGGCACAGCCCCTCGAGGTGGGTCTCCATGCCGCCCTCCTCGGGCGGGTAGAACTTGCCGACCTGCAGAACCCGCAGTTCAGGCACGGGCCACCTCGGCGTAGAGGGCGGCCATGCGCCGTGCGCATTCCTCCCACGTAAACCGGCCGGCCTGGGCCGCCGCCGCCCGGCGACGCTGCTGCCAACGATCGGGGGCCGTCGCCCGCTCGACCAGCAGGCCCCCGATCACCGAGGCCCAGCGGTCCACATCCGCCACCGCCGCGTAGCTCGCTGCCGTTCCCCCCACCTCCCGGAGCACCGGCAGGTCGCTGGCCACCACCGGCGTGCCGCATGCCATTGCTTCCACCACGGGCAACCCGAATCCCTCGGCTTCGGACGGCAGGAGCACCAGCGCTGCCCGGCGATAGGCGTCGGCCAGAACCTCCCGCTCTACCCGCGGCATCACCGTGATCGCTCCGTCGACGCCCAGCCGGCGGGCGAGCGCCCCCTGCGGGGCCGTGAACGCCCCGCCGATTCGGACCAGGCGCGCGTCCGGCACGGCATCGCGCACACGCGCGAACACGGTGAGCAGCACGTCGATCCGCTTGCGCGGAATCGTGCTGCCAACGTGCAGCAGCATCGGGGCGACGGTGCCGGCGGCCGCGGCTCCACTGATGGCCGGCGTGAAGGCGGGGTGGACCCCCAGCGGCACCACTTCGAGCCGCGTCGTGCGCAGCCCATGTTGCACCAGGGCGTCGCGTGTCGCCACGCTGTCGCAGGTCACCACGGCCGCGCGGCGCAGCCCGTCGAGCACGCGCTGTGTCATGCGGCGGAACATGGCGCCACGAGACTCGGTGGCTGGATCGAACAGCGACCGGAACGCGTCCACGTCATGACACGTGACGATGGTGTGCGCGGCGGGAAGTTCGTGTACCAGGTGCGCATAGGTATGGTCCACGACGTGATACGCGTCGTGTCGGCCGCGGTGCCGGCGCAGCCATCGCGGATACCGGCGGTGACGGTCCAGATAGCGATTGGCGTTCACCACGGCCTGCACGTGCGTCATCCGGGCAGTGGTCGCCGGCCAGCGCGGCATCGCCGGACGGATCCGCACCGGATCGACTGCTGGCGCGGGCACGGCCGGCAGTGTGCGAAGCAACTCGTCGGCCACGAGATCCATGCTCGGCCAGTGCTCCTCGAGCAGGTCGCAGACGATTCCCACACCCAGCGGCGCGCCGGCGGTCATCGGGGCCGGCAGACGAACCACGCCTGGCTGGCGAACTGGGGGCCGAGCCAACTCAGCGGCGAAAATCTGGTATCGATCACGCGAAAGGTTTCGCTCACCCGCTTGCGCATGGCCCGCCAATTGAAGCCTTTGTGTCCGTGATACCGATTCGGGATTCCGCTCTCGAACTCGGTCTCGTATACCGGTCGCTCGACCACGACCCGGTCACCCGGCGCGAGCATGCGGACGAATTCCCGCGTTCGATACGTCTCCCGATGTCGATAGTCGCTCGATACACGCCGCGCGGCCACCGCCCGTGCGGCTTGCTTCACGACCAAGGGAAGGCCGGTCTCCACCGGAACGCTGATGATCACGCGTCCATCGTCCGCGACGAGCCGGCGCATGCGCGCCAGCGCGACATCCACGGCATCGGGCGGGCAGTGCTCCAGCACCTCGGTGCACAGCACGACGCCGAAGTTCCCCGGCGGAAGGGCGTCGCTCTCCTGGGCGAGCATGAACCGCAGGTCCCCCAGTTGCCCGAACCGTTCCGTGCAGACGCGCACGAGCCCCGGGTCCACCTCCAGTCCCACCGATCCGGGAAACCGCTCGTGCGCCAGGGCGAGAAACGTCCCGTCGCCGCACCCGTAATCCACCAGCGGCCGTCCGCTGCCGGGCGCCACGAGGCTGAGCGCCGTCTCGAATCGACGACGGTGGCTCCACGACAGGATCGAGCACCCGCCGAACAGCTGCTTTCGGGCGTAGGTCCCTGCCGCGAGTTGTTGATCGTCGGAACGCATCAGGATGCCACCAGTTGCTGGAAGAACGTCAGGTGTTGTCGTGCGACCACGGACCAGGCGAAGTCGTGTTCGGCGCGTGCGCGGCCACGGGTACCCAAGTCGCGGCGGAGGCCGGCGTCGCTCAATACGGTTTCCAGCGCCGCGATCCAGCCGTCGCGATCACCCTCTCCCACGACGAGTCCCGCGTCGCCGATGACATATGGAATCTCGCCGCTGTCACTCCCCACCACGGGCACCGCGCAGGCGAACGCTTCAACGATCATGCGGCCGAACTGTTCGCGCCAGCCGGGCGTGGTCTGGCTCGGCGCCGCCAGGACGTCCATCGCTTGCAGATACGGCGGCACGTCGTCGTGCGAGATGCCGGTGGCAATCCGGACCCGGCCATCGTGACGCGTGGCGAACTCGCGCAGCCGGTCCTCCCATGGCCCGCCGCCCACGAACAACGCGCGCCACGCGACCCCGCGACGGTGCAACGCCCCCAACGCGTCCAGCAGCATCGGCAGTCCCTTGCTCTCCACGAACCGTCCCAGATACCCGACGACGGGAATACCGTCGGGGTCCCACCCGAGCTTGTCGAGCAGCGCCGTCCGCGCGGCCGCATCCGGCGCGAACCGGGCCAGGTCCACGCCAAATGGAATCACCGCGTGCGGGCGGGCCGCATACATCGGCCGGTGCGCCAGCGTTGCCTCGATCGACCTGCCGAACGCGATCCATCCCCGTGCGCGACGCATGCTGTAACGCTCGATCGCGCCGAACGGCGGCGGGTACCGCTTCTCGATGTTCTGAAAGCTGGCGAACACCAGTGCGCCCCGGGACCGGTTCGCCCGCGCCACCTGCGCCGCCGACAGCACGTACGGCTCCTCCCAGCAGTGGATCACGTCCCACGGTTCGTCCATTACGGCTCCCAGCCCCCCATAGGTCATCACGTGCACCTGCGACGCGAGCCTGACCGGAAGCCTCCGGAGGTCGCATCGTTCGTCCGGATCGTGCGTCGTGACGATCGGTGCGAGGTCACCGGGATAGCGGTTCGGCGCCGCCACCGTGACCGCCCAGCTCCCGCCCGCTTCCCGGCCAATGGCTTCCGCCAGTTCTCGGTTGCGGCGTACGCAGTACGAGTGACCGATCGTCAGCAGCCGCCGGGGTCCGCTCATGCCGGTCCCCGGTAGTGCGGCGACTCCTGCGTCAGCCGGCGCCATTCGCGAATCGTCGCCCAGCGAACGGCGTGACGCTGCGCCAGTGCCTCGCGCAGATCACGCCCGATCCACCCGAGAATCAGCCGGAAGCCGCCCGGATCGTGCACCTTCCAGCCTCGCCGCATCTGGAAGTATGCGCGCAGTCGCATCGGCACGCGCACCGCGAGCAGGAGCAGCGGATCGTTGTAGATGGAGGCGAGCACGCCGTTCCGTACGGTGAGGTGCAGGTAGCGGCGGGCGTCGCGTCCCGCCGGGTCGGTCAGGTGGGCGATCCGCGCCTCGGGCAGATACACCACGTGCCAGCCCGCATCCAGTGCGCGCAGACACAACTCCCGTTCTTCGCCGTTGATGTTCAACTGTCGCCGGAATCCGCCGAGCGCGATGAACGCCTCCCGCCGCACCAGGTGCGCGAACCCGATGAACGAGGCCACGTAGCAGGAATGAGCCACCGGCGCCGGTTGGGCGCCCGCGGGCCATGGCTTCCCGTCGGCTTCCGCCTGCGCGAACGCGACGGCCAGGAGCGCCGGATCTCCATCCATCGTCTGCCGGGCACGTCGGATCGCATCGCCGGACAGCAAGACGGTATCGTCGTCGAGATTCAGCACGAACGGCGACCGGGCCTGGAACACGGCTTCGGACCGCGCCGCGGCGAGCCCCTGCCCGGAATCGAAGCGCAGGACGCGCAGCTTCGCCTGTTCGCGCGGACTCAACGCGCTCCGTACGCGCGGTTCCAGCGGCTCCGGGGAGCCATCATCCACGATGATGACTTCGTCGAGGATATCGTCGATCGCGGCCAGCGACGCGACACACCGTGCAAGCGACTCCGGCCGCCCGCGGCTCGCGATACCGACCGACACCCGGTTCGCTTCGCTCATGCCGTCCCCCGCCGTACGGCGATCGCCGCCCGATACGACTCCACCGTCCGCTCGGCGGTCCGCGCCCAGCTGTGCGCAGCGGCCAGGGGATACGCCGCGGCGGCCAGCCGTTCGCGCAGCGCCGGATCGCGCAGCAACCGGCGCATCGCGGCAGCCAGGTCTTGCGACGTGCGCGGCGCCACCAGCAGGCCGGTTTCCCCGTCACGAATCAGCGCGGGCGCGCATCCGACCGGCGTCGAGACGACCGGCAGCCGCTGGCTCATCGCCTCGACGATCACCATGCCGAACCCTTCATAGGTGGACGGCAGCACCAGCAGATCGTGCGAGCGATACTGCCGCATGACCTCTTCCTCGCTCACCCGCTGCAGCACCGTCACGGCGCCGCGTGCGTGTGGCGCGAACTGCGACAGCACGGCCGCTTCCGGCCTCCCGGCGCCGACGATCGTGAGCCGGGCATCCGGCATCGCCGCCGCGACGTCGGAGAACGCCGCGGCCAGGTAGCGCACGCCCTTCACGTCGTCCCAGGTGCCGCAGAACAGGATGCCCCGGCCCCGCGGCGCGCCGGGCGGTGGCGCGCTGTCGAGGAACCGCGCCGACACACCGTGGGGAACGACGTCGATGGCATCGCGCGACTTCCACCGTCGAGTGGCCGCGAAATCGGCATCGGCCGCGTTGAGCACGATCATCCGGTCGGCCAGCCGCGCCGCCAGCGCCACCTGGGAGAGTCGCGCCGCGGGATACCACCACCGGCGGTACCACCCCTTGCGGGTCAGGCCGGCGGCATCGTCGTCCAGCAGGCGCTGGTAGTTGCGGTGCTCCAGTCCGTGCGATCGGCTCACCAGGGCCACTCGGGACGACGGGGAGAGCGCCCGCCGGAGCCCCAGCATGCTGCCTTCCGCGCTCGCCACGTCGATGACGTCGTACGGTGCGGTCGCGCGCGCCACGGCTCGCGCCGCGAGCGCCGGCGCCACCGCCCAGCGGATCTTCGCCTGACCCGGCCGCACACCGAGTTCCGGGGCCAGCATCAGGTCGCATCGATGACCGAGTTGCTGCAGCTCTTCCTGCAATTTGTAGTACACCTTGCTCGAGCCGAGCCGCGAGTCGGCGGCATAGTCGCCGAGCAGGAGAATGCGCAGCGGCTCCGTCACGGCGCCTGCGACCTGCCGCGGGACGACAGCAACACCTCCACACTGCGTGTGATGTCGAACCGCCGTGCATAGAGTTCGGCAGCGGCCTCTCCGATGCGCCGACATCGTTCACCGTCCGCCAGTAGCCGCACGACGGCGTCGCTCATGGCGTCCGGCAGGGCGCGATCCGCGAACACCACCGCCCGGCTCATCTCCCACTCCGCCTCGGTAGCCGAACCACGGTTCGTCACCACCGGCATGCCGTTCACGAGCGCTGCCATGAGCGTGGTGCGCCGTCCACTCGCCCCATCCGCGTACGGCTGAAGCATGACGTCGCAGGCCCGGATGCACGCCGCCACGTCATCGGCGGGCAGCGTCTCCGTCACCGTCACCCGGGCCCTCCAGTCGGCAGTGTTCGCGCACAGGTGGCTCGCCAGCGCCTCACCACCGGCGCCGATGAGGCACACCCGCACGTGGCGTTGCTCCGCGAGCAGGCGCGCAAGGGTCGGTTCGAGCAGTTGCGTGACCAGCGCACCGTAGGTCCCGAAATGCCCGACGACGCGCGTGTCGGGCGCCGGCGCGAGCCAGTCCCGCCATTCGGCGATTCTCGTCTCGTCCACGGCCTTCGGCACCGACGATGCGATCGGCAACCACACGAACCGCCGCGCCCGCGGTGCATACCGCCGCAGGCGGCGCTGCCATGCCTCGGTGGAGACGTACGCCACGCGGATGTCCGACAGCAACAGTACCGCCATCATCCGGTTCACCACGGCGAGCACGTTACGGTGCAGGGGCCAGGCCGCGAACGGGTAGAAGGGTTCGTGAAACATCACGCGCACGTCGTCGCGATGCTCGCGCGCCCGGTGCTGCACCCAGCGGCAGAAGCCCACGTTCATGCCGCGCGCCCCGAACGCCTGGGCTACGTACTGGACGAGGATCGTGTGCGGTCCCGGCAGCTGGTCCAACTCCGCCGTCAGATATTGCAGCCCCGCATCGCCGAACCCGCCGGCGAGGCGATGGACCTGAACACGGGAGCCGCCGGTCTCCCCACCCTCGACCGCCGGCGCCCAGACGTGCACCTCGCATCCGGCGGCCGCGAGCGCACGCGCCAGCACGGCCGTGTAGTCGCTCACCCCGCCGGACTGCGGCGGATATTCGCCGGTGATGAGATGCCACGGGCGTTCCGTCATGCAGGTCCCTGTGATCGTGCGTCCGACAGCACGCGCTCCAGCACGTCCACGTGGCGGGAGAGGTTGAGGCGCTCGGCCATGCGCCGCGCGCCGACGCGCAGCGCGCGCAGTGTGGCGTCGTGGGCCCGCGCCTCCGCGAGCGCACGGGCCAGTCCGGCCACGCCCTCGTTCGCCTTCACCAGCCACCCGTTCTCGCCGTCGCGCAGCCAACTCTCGATCCCGCCCACGTTGAATCCGATGGCTGCGGCGCCATAAGCGCCGCCCTCGAGCCCCGTGAGCCCGAACGGTTCGGGCCATACACTCGGTACGACGACAACGGACGCCGAGCGGAACAACTCCGCGCGCCGCGCACCGTCCACCCATCCGGGGAACTCGGCCGGAACATCCAGCGACTCGGCGAGCGATTCCCAGTCCTGACGGGCCGGTCCGTCCCCGGCCAGGGTGAGCGGAATCTTCACCCCGAGCTGGGTCGCCGCCTGCGCGGCCGCCCGGATCAGGACGTCACCGCCCTTCAGGGACGTCATCCGGCCCACGAACAGTGCGCGAAACTCGCTCGGAAGCGGCGCCGGCCGCACCGGCATCTCGGCCGCGAACAGCGGGTTCGCCGTCACGCGCGACGCGGGCACTCCATTGGCCACGTATTCTCGCCGCATGTGTTCGCTCGGCGCCACGATCGCGACATACCGGCCAAGAAGCGCGTGCTGCGACCGGGCCCATGTGTACTGCGTCGCCAGCGCCCGCACACTCCACTGGCAGCAGTGCCGGGGCAGGTACAGCGCGGCGCACGCCACACCGAACCGCCGGCCGCACACCACCGGCTGGGGAAAGGCGTGCATCTTGAACCCGCCGATGCACGTCCCGACGTATCCGTGGACCATTTTCGCCACCGGCATCCGATCCAGCAGCTTCTTGTCCACGGACAGGGCGCGCATGTTGTGCGAGAACGCGATGTCCGGACGCCACGCCGAGGCGGCGCGGACGGCCGCGGATACCCCCGCCTCGTCCACGCAGAAATGGGGCGCGGTGGCCCCCGCCGGCGAATCCGATGGCGTGCGCAGCCGGTCGACGTGCAGGAGCGCCAGCTCGTGGCCCCGTCCGCGGAGCCGGCGCGCGATGGCTGTCAGATACGTCTGCACTCCACCGGCGTCGCCCACGCCATCATTGACCAGAAGAATGCGCATCGTTCAGTCGCGCTCCCGCCGGGCGTGAGCCCCCGACCGTGTGACCGTGCGCACCGCTGCCGTCAGCGTTCCGGCCGCCGCCGCGACACTCATGCGGCGGCGCCAGGTCTGCAGGCGTCGCGCATCCTGGTTCGCGATGGTCGAATCCCAGCGTTCGTGGAACACCATGGCGTTGCGGAGTGCCGCCGCCTGACGCCGCTCCGACGGCGTCCGGCTGTACGTGGTGCTCAGGAGATGTTCGTACGCGCCGTCGCGTTCGAACCCGTGCGTCGCCACCTTCCATCCCGCCGCCCGAATGCGAAAACAGAAGTCCGCTTCGTCCCATTCGGTGGGCCGGAACACCTCGTCCAGCGGCCCCACACGATCGATGCATGCCCGCCGCACCGCCCACGGCCGCATCACCGCGTCCACCTCGGTCAGCCGCAGCCAGTTGAACGGCCCGCTCCCGATGGTGCTCTCCAGCCGTCGCCAGTCGACCGAGTCGTCGAACGTCCTGATCGGTTCGTCCACCGGGTGGCAGCGCAGGCCCCGGCTGAGGCTCAGCAGCCCGATGTCGGGGTACGCGTCGAACGTGGCGAGCAACTCCGGCACGAACCACCCTGCCTGCAGAAACATGTCGTCGTGCCAGCTCAGAATGAGCGGCGCTCGCGCTTCGCGAAACCCGCGATTCGTGCACATCAACTCGTGCACGTTGTCCTCATGGAGAGCGCGCATGGTGATCGCGCCCCAACCCTCGGCGGCCGCCGCCTGCAGATAGGCCGGCGTTCCATCCGTGCACCCGTCCTCGACCACGAGCAACTCCACCGGCTGGTCCGCCGCGTAGCGACGCCACGCATTCAGGCACCGCGTCAGGACCGGCAGGTTGTCGTGGGTCGCGATCACCACCGAGAGGCGCGGGCGCGGAGCGTCGGTCATTGCGGCACCTGTGCGTACGCCTGCAGGTGAAGCGCCAGCGGCGTGCGCGTGCCGCCCGGCAGCGCGCGGGCCAGCGCATACGTCACCCGGCGCGTGGCATTCATGCCCTTCCGCCGCAGGAAGCCCGCGTCCCCCGCTTGGACGATCTCCGGCGCCGCCGGTTCGACCCGGGCGTTCACGAACCCTGCCTGCTCCATGGCCCGGACCAGCGTACTCGGCGTGAAGTGGTTCACATGCACCAGATTGTCGGCCACGGTCGCCCGGTAGCGCGGAAAGATCCGCGCCCGCCACAGTTCCTTCTGCAGTTGCACGGGACCGTTCGGCACCTTCACGGCCAGCCAGCCGCCCGGCGCGATCACGCGCCGGATGCCGGACAGGACGGCCACCGGATCCGGAATGTGTTCGAGCACGTCGATGAACGTGACGGCGTCGTAGCGATGCCCGGCGTCGGCGAGCGCGGCGGCGTCCGCCCGGTGTATCGGAAGGCCCGTGGCCGCGGCCGCGAACGCCGCCGTCTGCGGATTCAACTCCACGCCCTCCGTGGTCCATCCCGCGGCGTCGGCCAGGCGGAGGAACCGGCCCACGTGGGCGCCCAGATCGAGCAGCGTGCGTCGCGATGCCGGCAGCGCCCGCGCCAGCCGCCGCAGCACCGTGTGGAAGATCAGGTCCTTGTACCCACTCTCGTACTCCCGCGCCATCCACTCCTCCGACCAGCGCTGGTCGTACATCCGCGCGAAGTACCGATCGAGCGCGGGCAGGGCCTGCGGCTGCGTGAAGCCGCAGTCGGCGCATCGCACCAGCATCACGCGCTGATCCGTGTACCGCGCAAGCTCCGGGTCCTGCTCGGCGTAGATCGAGAATTCGAAGATGGCTTCGTGCACGGGATCGAGGCGCGTCCCGCCGCAGATCCAGCAGGCCGGCACCGGTGCGAACATGTTGTGCGTCATGCGGCGCTCTCCATGAGGTTCACGATCCGCGCCGCCATGTCGTCCCAACTCCACGCGCGCAGTTCAGCCGACGTCCGCCGCGCCGCACGGGCCCACCGATCGCGGTCGTCATGCCAGCGACGGAGCGCGGCCGCCAGCGCGGCGGGGTCCTCGCGGTGTTCGGGCTGCAGGCCCTCGAGCCCCGCCAACCGCTCCGCCACGCCAGCGTCGGGATCCGTGATCGCCGCCAGCCCGCAGCAGACAGCCTCGTGCACCGCCAGCCCGTACGCTTCGTACCGCGCCGGCGCGGCAATGGCATCGCAGGCCCAGAGTACGCGACGCACGTCGCGCGTGAATCCGAGAAAGTGGATCCGGTCCGCCAGTCCGGCGGCCTCCGCGGCGCGACGCCACACGGGCAGCTCGCTCCCGGCGCCGGCGATCACCAGGCGGGCGTCCCACGCGCGATCCTCGCACAGTGCGCGCCACGCGGCGAACAGGACGTCGAAGCCTTTCCGGCGATCCCCGAGCGCGCCCACGAAGGCGACGCCCGGCCGCTCGTCCCGCCACCCCAGGGCCTTCCGTGCGTCCTCCCGTTCCTCGTCGGAGGGCGGCCGATGATAACCGGCATCGGCACCGTAGTACACCGTGTGCACGCGCTCCGGCGGTACGCCTGCGCGGGCGACCAACTCCTGTCCCGTAGCGTTCGAGTTGGCGATCACGACGCGGGCCGCGTGCAGCGCCCGTCGTTCCTCGACGACGTATTGCCGGTGCTTCCACTGCGCCAGCATCCGACGGCCGGCCGACGTGGCGACTTCCGGACGATGGCCGGCGTGCACGTAGTGTACCCAGTTGGTGTCCGCGCTTACGCAATTGCCGCCGTTCACGATCGTGTGGCCGCCGCGCGCCGCCATCATCCGCCCCCATCGCCGGCCGGCACGGGCCAGCGCTCGAGCGCCGAGCAGGTAGGAGTCGAGCGGCTTCGCCACCCGGTGCCAGTGCACCCCAGGCATGGTGAGCAGTTTCTCGTCCACGCGGTGCGCCACCAGATGCACCTCGTGCCCCACGCCGGCCAGGTATCGCGCCAGATGAAGATTGGCCACATCCATGCCGCCCGTTCGGACGAGGTCGCCCGTCACGATCGCGAACGGCCTCACGTGCTCGCCGATTCCGGCCACGTCTCGTGCCACGCCTGGTTCCGTGCTGCCGCAAACAAGGTTGCGTTCAGCAGCCAGAACTCCATGCCCGTCTGCGACAGGAACACCGGATACGAAAACGTGAACGCGCACGTCCCGAGCGAGTATCCGAGAATGACCGTGGCCCAGAGCGACAGGCTCGGATCCGTCGATGATCGCCATCGCGCGATCCCGAGCGTCGTCAAGAGCGTGATGCCCACGATCCACACGTAGGCAATCATCAGCGGCGCTCCACCATCCAGGATCCAGCCGCTCCACTGAATTTCCGCCCACAGAGCTTCGTCCGGGTTCGACTTGTCGCCGAAATAGGATTGCATCATCCCCCAACGCCCGATCCCGGCCCCGAGGGGATATTCGGGCAGCATCTCTTCGAACGCCTGCTTGAGAAATCCCCCGCGATTCTGTTCGTAGATCTGTTGCGGGGTGGCGGCCGTGAGGCTCCGCACCCGGTGCTCCACGCTCTGACTTGCCATCGACACCGCGCCGCGGAAGCTCACGACGAGAACCGCAATCAGCACGACGCTGAATCCGGTGAGACGCTTGTAGTCGCGGCGCAGTGCCAGTACCGCCGTCACGCCGACGAGGCTGATGGCCGTGACCACCATCAACGCACGGATCTGCGACAGATACAGGCACATCAGACCCAGCAGCACACTGCCGATGGCGCTGGCCGACAGCCACCGGCGCTCCGTCGTCAGGTACACGCCGATCCCCAGCACCACGGCATAGAGGCCGGAGGTCGCGGCGCCACCCGGCACGTCGGTGAGCCCCATGGGGCGAAACACCCGCACGCCACCCGTCGTGACGATCTTGAGGCTCTCCGCATATCCCCGCCCCAGCCCCAGGATCACCGGCGAAACGTTCGGCTGGAAGTGACCCGGGAAATACACCTGCAGCACGCCCACCAGCGAACCGACGGTGTGGAACACCCACATGATCATCAGCAGCGTGCGCAGCGTCTTCGTCGTCACCCGCAGTCGCGGCACCCAGAACAGAGGGGCCAGAATGGCGACGTACAGGCCGAGCTGCGCCAGGGCCGCCGGCAGAATCGCCGCCGTCGGATTGAGGACCGACAGGCCGAGTATGACGATCACGACCAACGCCATCGTGCGCGCCGGGTGGAATCCCGCCTTCCCCTGCACGAGCACGAAGAACACGAGACTGCTCCCGAACGCGGCCATGCGGATCAGCGTGCGCGCGCCGCCCAGCGGACTGATGATCGCGAGCTGGGACACGACTTCAATGATCATGAACCAGCGGATCCAGAAGTCCGCCGCGCGCTCTTCCAGCACGTACGGGTTCGCCACCACCCCGTCGGCGGCCCCCGGCGCCAGGGTGGTCACGCGCCCGACTCCGGCTTGCGCGCCACGATGGCGACGTTGTCCGAGCAACCGCGCGGCGCCAGGCGGCCGAAGGCGCGCGGGTAATGCCCCCCGGTGAACGGCACCCGTCCCCGTCCGCTGTACCGCACCTCCGCGTCCACCAGTCCGGCCTCGGCCATGATCCGCCGCAGATCGACCTCGAGTAGCGCCGTACGGTGCGCCGGATACGACGGAGCCTGGAACGCGTTGAACGCGTTCTTCAGGACCAACGTCGTCTTGCTCAACACGCTCAGCTGATTGGGCGTCGTCACCAGCACCCAGCCGCCCGGCGCGGCCAGGCGCGCCAATTCGCGCCCGAACGCCCAGGGGTTCTCGAGGTGTTCGATCGTCTCCACGGCAGCCACGACGTTCGCACAGCCATCGGGCAACGGAATGTTCGGGCGATCCAGATCGTGCATCACGAATTCAACGGACGCGTCGAGCCCCTCGTAGCGCACCGTATCGATGCCGAGGCAGCGCGCGAATCGCGGTTGCAGCCGGCGGCACAGCGCGCCGGTTCCGCATCCCACGTCTGCGAGCACGCCGCCCCCGCGGTGCCGCTCGTCCACCAACGCGCCGACGAGCGCGTAGATCGCCTCCCCACTCGTGCCGCGCGACTGCCGCGCGCGTGACTCGAGATCGGGCAGCGGCGCCGTCATCGCTCCGTCCGCTCGGCGATCAATGGCGACAGCACATCGTGCAGCTGGCGCAGACGCGCGCCGGGGTCGCACAGCGCACGTGCTCGCGCCGGCCCCGCCATCCCCATCTCCTGGCGGCGCGCCGGGTTCTCGATCAGCGAGCGGAGCGCGTTCGCGAATTCGTCGGGCCGCCGCGGCGGCACCAGAACGCCGCACCCGTGCCCCTTGATGATCTCGGTCGGGCCGCCCATGTCGGTGGCCACGACCGGCAGCCCGGCGTACAACGCTTCGATGATCGCCACGCCGAACGGCTCGGCCTGGGCATTGGGCTGACAGAAGATGTCGGCACCGGCGAGAACGCTTCCGATGTCGTCGCGCTCTCCGAGAAAGCGCACCCGCGTGCGAACGCCGCGGGAGACGACCAGCGTCTTGAGCTGCGCCTCGTACGTCTTCTCCGATGCCCGCTGCGCGCCTCCCACGATCCAGCACTCCCAACCCGGCAGATCGCCGAGGAAGCCGAGCGCATGCAGGAGCAGCGCATGACCCTTCCACCGCTCCAGCCGGCCTACCTGCACGATCACGGCGGTCTCCGGCGGCACGCCGAATTCCCGTCGAACCGCCTCACGCGTGGCGCCGGCCGTCGGAGGAGAGACCGGACAGTGCAGCAGCTCCGCACGCGCCCGCGGGAAGACACTGCGGACCGTCATGCCGGTGAACTCACTGTTGTAGATGACGATGTCCGGCGTCCGGAGGCGCGCCCAGCGCTCCGTCCAGTGCGTCCCCCGAACGGCGTCGTGGAGCCAGAATCCGACGGGATAGCCCGCCCGCCGTGCCGTGGCGGCGAACAGGGAGTACGACCACGCGGAATGGCACATCACGAAGTCCGGCCTGTGCTCCTTGAGCAGGGCCCGCAATGCACGGCGCGCGCGAATTACCGTCTGTGGCCGGCTCGCGCGGACGCCCCCCAGGAGGTACACCGGTGTTCCACTTGCCCGGAGTTCGCGGGCCAGCCGCGCGTCGAAGCACAGCGCGAATTCCGGCTCCAGTTTCGCGAACGTCGCCCGCTCCCGCGCCAGCACCACCAGCGTCGACTCCACGCCGCCGTAGAGGTTCCCGCTGTACACGTGGAGAAGCTTCATGCCATCGCCCGCGTTCCGGTGCCGCCTGCCGTCATGGACCGGTACACCGCGGCCACCTCCTCACCAACGCGCCGGCGATCGAAGCGGCGTTCCGCGCTCCGCCGCCCCGCGGCGCCAAGCCGGCTTCGCAGCTCGGGGTGCTCGGCCAACCGGCGCATGGCCGCCGCCAGCCCCGCGATGTCACCGGGTTCGTGTACCAGCGCATCCTCCCCATCCTGCACGATTTCGCCGGCGCCACCCGCAGCGCTCGTGATCACGGCGCGTCCACATGCCATCCCTTCGGCCACCACCAGCCCGAACGGTTCCGGCACTACCGTGGCATGCACGACGACGTCCAGCGCGCGCATGGCGGCCGCCGGGTCCTCCACGAACCCCGTGAACCCGACGTCCGCGCCGACGCCGACGTCCATCGCCAGCGCGCGCAGCCGTTCCATGGAGATTTCGCTCCCTGGCGTTTCGTAGAGCGCGCCGCCGACCACATAAGCGCGCATCGGCAATTCACGCGGCAGCCGCGCGACCGCCTGCAGAAAGACGTCGTGTCCTTTGAAACGACCCATCGTCGCCACCAGGCCTACCCGCACCGTGCCGGCCGGTGCAGCCGGCATGCCGGCCAGCGCGTCCAGATCGGCACGCGGACCCGTGGGACTGAAGACGTCCAGATCCACACCGTTGAGCACCACCTGTACCGCGGTTCGCCCCCGCCACCCGGGCGCGGTGTCCCGGGCCACGCTGTGCGATACGGCGATGGCCGCGTCGCACCGGCGGGAGAGTTGTCTGATCACGTGTGCCATCAAGGGGCGGGAGGAGACGTAGTCGTGCAGATGCCAGACGAGCGCGGCGCCGGAGGGTCGGCTCCAGGCTCCCATAATGTGCATCTTGAATCCGTTGGTGTGGACGATGTCGGGCGCTCGACGTTTCAGTGCGTCCCGCAATCGGCGGCGGTACGTCGCGAATCCGCCCAACGCCGCCGCCGCTCGCACGCCGAGCCGCAGCAAATGGCCCGGCCGATCCTGCGCCGCGGAATCACCCAGCCGCGCCACGGATTCCGGCATCGCCACCACCTCCACGGCGATGCCTAGGGCGCGCGCGCGGTCTACGAGCGGACCGGGGCGCGACGAGAGAAGGGTGAGTTCCCAGGTGGGCTCCAGGCGATGCACGCTCTGCATGACGTCCAGCAGGCACCGCTCCGCACCACCGAGTTGGCCGCTTCCACTGAGATAGACGATCCGCACATGCCCCGGTCCGCTGACTGCGAGGGTCGGCGATTGGCCGGAAACGTAGGGCGTTCGCGCCAAAACAAACGTTTCGAACCGGAGATCGCCAGTTGCAAACTGCCCGGGTTGGACGTCGTCATCGGCCGGGCGGAGGAGTGAGATATAATGCCCGCTACCGTTTAGAGCCAATACACCAACCGGCGTTCCAGGCCCCCTCCAGCCAACTTATCTTGCGGCAGATGGCCCACATAACCGTGTTCAAACCAACTCTGCATTCGCGCTGCCGCCCCTGGTTGGCGTTAGCCCTCGCGGCCTTCCTCGGTGCGCCGGCGGTCGTCCGGGCCCAACGGCCCGTACTCCAGCGGCCCCCGTCAGGACGACTGGACTCGCTCCGCAAACTGTACCGCGTGGCGCCCGCTCCCGTTCAGCCGATCGTCGTCGCCACCTTCCTCAGCGCGCCGGGCAGCAGCCTCGGGTCGCCCTCTCCGTCAGGCGTCGGCAGCGGCGACTACTTCGCCGGCGCCGGCTACCAGGAGCGCACCCGATTCACCTCACGAGCCGATGGCGGCGTCGGGGTGGGCACGGGCTTCGGCGATCCTGCTGCAGGAGTCGCGCTCGAAGTGGCCGTCTCCTCGTATTCGTCCATCCGCCATTCCTTCGCGTCGATCGGCGGCCTCAGCTTCAAACTCCACCACCGCGATGCGCAGCGCATGCTGCTGTACGCCCTCGGCGTCGAGAACGCGATTCCGTGGGGGCTCACCGACGGTGGCACCAGCGTCTATGCCACCGCAGGTCGCGTCTTCGTACTGCGTCCCGATGAGAACGCCCCGTTCGGCGTGCTCACGACATCGCTGGGCCTCGGCACGGGCCGCTTCCGCACCCAGAATGCCGTCCTCACGCACCGGCACACCGTCGGCATCTTCGGGGGCGCCGGACTGCGGATCGTTCGCGCGCTCGCCATTGCAGCCGACTGGACGGGGCAGGACCTCGATGCCGGACTCACGCTGACCCCGTTTCGCAATCGCGGGATCGTGGCGTCGTTCGGCTACGCCGACCTGACGCGCACGGCGGGAAATGGCCCGCGTTTCATCATGAGCGTGGGCTATGGCTTCAATGCACACCGCGACAATCGACGCCTCTCTCCGGAGGATCTCAATGCTGTCTTCAAGACGCCGTAGCTGGATGCGGGCCGTGCTCGGTGCCGGTGCGATGCTCCCCATCGCCCTGGCCACGGCCAGCGCCCAGGTCGGCAATCAATCGGACGTGAGCGGTATCCCCATCACGAGCAGCAGTGTCGTGAGCCCGGTATTCGGCGTCTCGCTTGGCGGCGCCGTCCGCGTGAATACCTTCATCACGCCGCAGGTGGCCGCGTCGTACCAGCAGTCCGCAGCCCGCGTGAACGCCGAGTTGAGCAGTCAATCCTTCACCGACAGCAGCGGCGTCCGCACGGGCCCCGTCACGCAGAACCTCATCTACGAAGTCGCCTCGGGTGGCAGGTCGAGTGCGCAGGCGGCCACACAGTTGGTCGGCATCCTCACCCGGAACAACAACGCGCCGGCTACCGTGGCAGACGCCGAGGCGTTCGTGGAATCGTTCCGCAGCCTGCTCGCCAAGGGAATCGCCATGGACCCGCGGTTCTTCAATTCCCTGACGGCCACGCAGTTGGCGAATGCCGTCGCTGCCTACAATGCGTTCGTCGATTCGAGCACGGAGCAGTTCCTGTCGTCACCGCCGCCCGAGCTCATCACCATCCGCGGCGTGCTCTCGCAGTTGACGGCCCGGTAGTCGCGCCCCGACGCGCCCCGGCTACGGGTGCGTCCGGACCAGCGCGACGATGAGGCCCACCGTCTGGAGTGCGGTCAGCGCATTCTGCCAGGTGAACCAGGTGAACTGCCTGGCCGGCACGACGATGCGATCACCGGACTCGAGCAGAATCCCGAGCGTTGGCGCGCCCGTCGCGATGGCCTGCGCCGCGTTCAGTATCACCACATGGTCTCGTCGCAGAAGTCGGATGTGCGACAGGTCCGCGTTGTTCGTCGGACCGCCGGCCTGGCTGAGCGCATCGAACACCGACTGCGTGGCGTCCACGGGGTAGAGACCCGGTCGTGCGACCTGGCCCAGAACACTGACCCGGAACTGGAGCGACACGATCGCCACGCCATTCGTCGTGAGCGCCCGATAGTGATCGCGCACCTCCGTTCGGACCTCGCTCAGTGCCTTGCCCGACACGTTCAGCTCACCGAGCAGCGGGATCGCGACGACTCCCGATGTCTCCACCTGGTAGTCACCCGAGTACTGCTGTTCTGGCCAGAACTTGATGCGCAGGAGATCGCCCGGCTGTACGATGACATCGGTCACCGCGTGCGGTTCCGGAGCGGGATTCTGGGCTCGTGCCGCCGATGCGATCATGGCGAGGCCCACGAACATGGCGAGCAACCGAGACGATCGAGACATGTGCGATCGGGATCGAGGAAATGTTGCCCCAGTATAGCACCTCATCCGGCTCTCCCGCGACGCCGTGTTGCGCCATGGGCGCCAAGCCACAAGTCCTCGGCAGGTAGGCCCTCCGCCGCCCACAGCCTTCGGGTCAACTCCGGCGGCTCGTGCATCGGCTCGTCGGTGAGGCGAAACGTGCCCCAGTGAATGGGCAGCATCGGCGGACGCCCGGCGTCGGGATGGGCCGCGCACAGGTCTCGATACGCGCGCAACGCATCCTCGGGATTCATGTGCACGCCTCCCATGAACCAGCGCGGCTCGTAGGCCCCAACCGGCAGCAGTACGAGATCGAAGGGGCCGTGGTGTTCGGCAATGCGTGTGAATTCCGGATGATAGGCCGTGTCGCCCGCGAAGAAGACGCGCCAGCCATTGGCGGCAATCGTCCACCCGGACCAGAGCGTGCGTGCCCGATCCCAGGGCGTACGTCCGCTGAAATGGCGTGCCGGAACGCACGACACGAGGGCGGCGCCCGCCTGGCCGGATCCCCACCAGTCCAGTTCCCGCACATCGCGCACGTGCCAGCGGCGGAGCAGATGCGCCACCTCCAGCGGCGCGAACCACTGCGCCAATGGATGCGCCTCCGCGAGCGCGCGAACCGTCTGCCGGTCCAGGTGGTCGTAATGGTTGTGCGAGATCAGCACCAGGTCGATCGGGGGAAGCGCCGATAGGGGGAAGGGTGTCGGCACGAGGCGCGACGGACCCGCCCACGAGACGGGGCTGGCCCGGCGACTCCACATCGGATCGGTGAGCACGTTCAGCGCTCCCATCTGCAGCAGGACCGTCGCGTGCCCGACCCACGTTGCGGTCAGATTCCCTCCGGCGGCTCGCGGCACGTCGAACGCACTGGGCGTTAGGGTCGACCAGGCTCCGGGCCGCGGGGGCGCTACCGGCCGGGCACGTCGTTCGCGACGCCAGCGCAGGAGATCGCGCAACTGGTGCGATCGTTCGCCGGGCCATGGATTGCGGAACCCGCCCTCCGGACGGTGGTGCGGCAGCAGCATCTGCGAAACATATCCCGCCATGCCCGGGGCCCTCGCGTCATCGGGGTCCACCTGTGGCCGGAGCCCAACGGACCCGACTGGAATTCAGGCAGCGACGAATGGGGAAATGCGCCTGCAATCGACGCCAACTTGGCCTCCACGGGGGACGGATTGACCTTTCCCATCGGGTCCGGGCCGTGACCTCCGCCCGATAGCCGACGTCTATTCGGGGGATTAGATTTCAGGGTTGCGTGGGCCGGGCGATATCCCGCCCAGCCACCTCCCCCGGCCCGTGCGCGGGCAGTTCCTGAATCAGAATTCTCCGGAGAGTTGCATGCCAGGTTTCGGCATTTTGGCCGGCCGCTGGTGGATCCCGCTGTTGTTCGTCATCGTTGCCGGGCACATCACCAACGTCTGCGTGACGTTGTTCCTGCACCGGGCCCAGACCCACCGTGGCGTCCGCCTGCACTATCTGGCCGCACTCCCGATGCGTCTCTGGCTGTGGCTCACCACGGCCATCGTCACCAAGGAATGGGTGGCCTGCCACCGGAAGCATCACGCCTTTGCCGACCGTGAAGGCGACCCGCACAGTCCGCTCATCGAAGGACTGCGGAATATCGTGCTCAAGGGAGCCTTCTACTATCGAAAGGCGGTTCGCCAACCGGGCATGCTCGACAAGTACGGCAAGGGAACGCCCAACGACTGGATCGAACGCCACCTGCTCTCGCGTCTCAACTGGCTCGGCATTCTGCTCATGCTGGCCATCGACATCTACCTGTTCAGCTTCATCGTCGGCCCGCTCGTGTGGGCTGTGCAGATGATGTGGATTCCCTTCTGGGCAGCAGGGGTGATCAACGGCGTGGGCCACGCGCTCGGCTACCGCAACTTCAACGTCAAGGACGAAAGCCGGAACATCGCGCCAATCGCCATCTGGCTTGGCGGTGAAGAACTGCACAACAATCACCACGCCGATCCGAAGTCCGCCAAGTTCAAGGCCAAATGGTATGAATTCGACATCGGGTGGATGTACATCCGGCTGCTGCAGCTCGTCGGGCTGGCCAAGGTCGAATACGCGCGCGGCCGGTAGGCTGGTTGCACCCGTTAGCTTTCCGTCATGGCAGACATCACTTGCACCCGTTGCGGCCAGACCCGGCCGGCCTTCGAACGCCCGCCCTTTCCGGGCGCCATCGGAGCCCGCATCGTCGCCCAGATCTGCCAGGACTGCTGGGGACTGTGGCTCAAGCAGCAGACCATGCTCATCAACCACTACGGGTTGAACGTCATGGATCCGCAGGCGCGCAGTTTTCTCACCAAGAATCTCGAAGCGTTTCTGTTCAAGGCCGGCCAGGAGGAGGACGTCGACACGAGCAAGAAAGGGTCGATTTCCTGGTGACGCTTTAACCGGCGTGCCGACCGATTGACGGTCGGGTGCACGCCCGCTTACTTGTCTGCGCGCACAAGCAACGCACGAAGGGCCCCGCCATGGCGGGGCCCTTGACTTTAGTGTCGCATTGCTACTAATTCGCGCGTGATGCGCGACCGCCCCTCGTCAGACTCCCATCCCTCCGCGCGCCAGACCACGCTGTCCGTCGACGTCGTGGCCATCAGCCCACAGGCCAAGAGTCTCACCGTACTGCTCGCCAAGTCACCCGACTCGCGCGCCCGCGAGCGCTATATCTTGCCGTGGGATGCCCCCCGCGGTGAGGAATCGCTGGCCGACACGGCCATGCGCATCTCGCGCGCGACGACGGGGGTGGCGCCGGCAGCGGTCGAGCAGATCCGGGCCTTTGGCGACACCAAACGTCATCCCGGCGATGCCGAAGTTTCCGTCGGCTTCGTGGCGTTCGTGCCCCTTAGCGGCCACGCATTGTCCGACCCCGGCCTGGGATGGTTCGGTCTTGATGAACTGCCGACGCTGGCGCCCCGGCATCGCGCCATTGTCGAAGCGGCATTCGCTATGATCCGCAGCCGAATCGACCAGTCACCGGTCGCCTTCCGGCTGCTGCCGCCGACATTCACGCTCAGCGAACTCCAGTCGATCTACGAACGGTTGCTCGGACGGCGTCTGCACAAGGCGAGCTTTCGCCGGGCCCTCCAGGCGGCCTATCTGGTGGAGCCTACCGATGAGTGGCGCAGCGAAGGACGCGGCCGGCCCGCCCAGCTGTTCCGGTATGCCCCGAAGAAGCGCCGCAACAACCGCCGCGGCGTTCGGTTCGACCTTCTCACGGGCTGAGTCCGCCCCCCCCCGTCGCGCGTCCCCGGCTTGACGACGCTCATGATTAGTAGCAAGTTGTATTTAAGGTCGAATACCGCGATGCTCGATTTTCTCGACTCCCTCTGCCGCGTGCTCGCGGCTCGCGATCAACTGGGCATCCGCCGCCAGCTGCGGCATCCGCTCGCCCGGGCCCTGCCTGTTCCAGTCCGCGTCGAGGTGAATGCAATCGCCCGGGCCGGCAAGCTCGGCCGTCTCCCGCCGACTCGGACCTTTCACTTCTACTACCAGACACTGCAATTGTTGACGCCGCCAGGCTTCCACGGCCTCGAGGACACATTCCCCGAGTCCACCGGCGATCATTCCCGAGCGAGGGACTTGGCCGCAACCCGCTGATGGCAACGGCAAAGCGCCCCGGCTCTCGCCGGGGCGCTCTTGTGTGACGGACATCTTCGGGTCAGACCTTCGTAACGTCAGCCGCCTGCGGCCCCTTCTGTCCCTCCACGATCTCGAATTCCACCCGATCGCCCTCGGCAAGCGATTTGAAGCCACTGCCCTGGATGGCACTGTAGTGCACGAAAACGTCGGGGCCGCCTTCACGAGAAATGAATCCGAACCCCTTTGCGTCGTTGAACCACTTCACGGTGCCGGTAATGCGAGCCATGAAGACATGCTCCCTAATGGATTGGCGGCTGCGATCCTACGGTTGAAATGTTCGTCGCTTCACGCCGCTCCGACCACGACGCCGGCTACGTAACGTGCTATCCGACCGCAGTCGCGGCAACGCAGGGTCACCTGGGAGCGGGGAGGGGCCGGGTTGGGGCTGGGGGTGCGTTCGATTTTTCCGGAGCAGGACGGGCAGCTGAGGGGTTCGCCACTCCGGTCACTTGCGATCAAATGCAGGGCTTGCGCTGGGTTGAAGGTTGCCGGTCTCGGCTTGCGCATGAATCCTCCGTTGGCACTGCAAGGCTCAGAAACGAGTGCATGGACCCGCTTGGCCTGGAAGAGAGGTTGTTGGTAACGGCAAATCGAAGTTAGCCAATAGCTTCCAGAATCCGAATCACCGACCGGCCTCGCTACCGAACCACTCTTGCGAAATCGGGTCCTTTTGGCATACGCAGCCACGCTCGCAATCGCTGACCACGCCGGCCCGCTCCCGGATCCGGAATCCGGACCCAAGCGCTCGGCATCGATCCGGCGCAGCAACCAATGTGAGATTTCAGGGCGGCAGGGCTGCCGTTCTGCGATTTGCGCGGGCTACGGCCAGTCGTGCGGCCGCCGCCAGACGCGGTGTCCCACGCGCCAGGGCCGGCGGTCGGAGAACTCACCGTCCGTTCCGAATTCTCCGTCGTCGGCGATGGACTCGAGCATGTCGTTCCCCTTCGCCGAGGCCTCGTCGGCCCAGTGCACGATCTCCGCTTCGGCAGTCATCGGCTGCACCGGACTACCGAACTCCAGGGCCCCGTGGTGCGACAAGAGCATGTGCTGGAGTTCCGTCAACTGCCCTTCGCCGCAGACGGTGGGCGACGACCGGCCCACTCGCTCGGTGAGCATCAGGCATCCGAGCACGACGTGTCCGAGCAGGTTGCCCCGCGTGGTGTACGCGAAGGCGCCCCGATCGATGGTATAGGCCTCCACCTTCCCGATGTCGTGCAGGAGCGCGCCGGCAACGGTCAGGTCCACGTTGGCCTGCAGCGCGCGAGCCGCGGACTTGGCGATCACCGTCACTTCAACGATGTGCTTGAGCAGCCCGCCCATCTGCGCATGGTGCCCGACCACGGATCCCGGCGTCCGTTCGAACTGTTCGCGGAAGTTGTCGTCGCGAAAGAACAGATCCACCACCCGCCGGATGGTGGCGGACGACATCTCCGAGCGCGTGCGGTCGAGCCAGTCCCACAACCGCTCCGGGTCTTCGGAGATCCGCGCGACGAAGTCATCGAGCCGCACCTCATCCTGCGGGATCAGCCGCAGCGGGCTCGTCAGTTGAATTTGCCGCTTGCCGCGGAAGGCGCTCACGTCGCCGATCACCTGGACTACGCGGCCCCGCTCCGCCCCTTCGGCCCAGGGCAGCTTGTCCGCCCAGATGGGCGCGGATTCGAGGCGACCGCTCGCATTTCCGAACGTGAGCACCACGAACGGGTCGCCGCTGGCCTGTTTCCGCTCCACGCGATCGAGCACCATCAGCTCATGCTGCACGCGCTGTCCGACGGCGAGTTGGGTCAGATCGAGAGGGGGCATGCGATCAAGTTAGCGCCCGCACGAAGCCGGGCCGTACCATTCTCCCGCCTAGGAGACGTACACGATATCGCCTTCATCACTGATGCCGAGTTCATGGATGGTTCCGCACACGCCGCACGTCTTCGTCGCCAGCCACGAGACGTTGAGGTTCTTGCGGAGATCGGCATCGGCCGGCTTCACCGCCAACTTCTTGTAGTTGTACTCGCCGCACACCTCGCAGGCGTGTGACCGTGCAATGCGTTCGGCTCGTTCTTTGGTGATCTTCGCCACTCACTTCTCCGCCGGTGGCTTCTGCAGCATCTGCCGGAGACCGCCGAGTGCGCTGAGCACACCCGAGGCTTCCGATGGAAGAAACAGCGTCGTGCCCTTGCCCTCACTCAGCTTGGGCAGTGCTTCGAGGTACTTGAGCCCCAACAGATACGTCGACGCCTGGCCCTCCGGAAGCGCCGCCGCGATGCGCCGGATGGCTTCGGCCTCCGCGTCCGCCATTGCCAGTCTGGCCTCGGCGAGGCCCTGGGCCCGCAGCACGGCCGCCTCCTTCTCGCCCTCCGCCTTACGGACCTGCGACTCGCGCGAACCCTCCGCCTCGAGGATCTGAGCCCGCTTGCTCGCTTCGGCGTTGGTCACGGCCGCCCGGCGCTCGCGCTCCGCGCGCATCTGCAGTTCCATCGACTGCTGAATGTCGCGCGGCGGCTCGATCGCCTGGAGTTCCACGCGCGTCACATCCACCCCCCAGCCGATCGAGGCCTCTTCGATCACTTCCCGCATCCGCTTGTTGATCTGATCGCGGCTGGCCAGGGTCTGATCCAGCTCCATCTCGCCGACGATGTTGCGCAACGTGGTTCTGGTGAGGGTCTCGAGTGCATAGGGCAGGTTCTGTACCGCATAGGTGGCCTTCTGCGGATCCGCCACCCGGTAGTACAGCACCGCGTCGATGTCGATGGTCACGTTGTCCTTGGTGATCACCGGCTGGCTGGGAAAGTTCAGCACCTGCTCGCGCAGATCGATGCGGGCCGCCGAGCGCGAAGCGATGCGACGCTGCCCGCCCATGTCGGACTCCAGAAACCGCACGTCGATCGCGCGGGGTCGCTCGATGAACGGAATCAGGATGTTGAATCCGGAGCGGGCAATCCGATGAAAGCGCCCGAGCCGCTCGACCACCATGACCTCTGCCTGGCCGATGATCTTGAACGACTTCGACGCAACGAGCACTGCCAGGATGGCAACGACAATGAGGGGGACAAGGGCGTTGTTCATAGAATCTCCAGAGCGGGGTGCGCTACACGTATGGATTGTACGCCGCGGTTACGACGGGAGCAACGAGGCCGCCCCATGCGAGGCCAGCCAATCGTACGTGAGGGCGAAGACGCGCTCCCTGCCGTAGTCCACGGTGATTACGTGTCCGCCTTCGGACACCCACTCCAGTCGCTTGTCGGGGGCGGCGATCCGCGCCAGGGCCCTCGTCGCTACCCCCGGAGCTACGCGGTTGTCCTGGCGTGACTGGATGATCAACGTCGGCGCCCGGATGCCGCCCAGCGCCCGCGCGGCCGCATCCGCCGTGGCACGCAACGCTCGAACCGCTGCCGGCGTGAATACGCCGTACGCCAGCCCGCGCGCCTCGGCTGCGGGGTCGCGCACCGACCGGACGTCCTGCGACGGGAAGTAGGGCAGGACCACGCCGATCACGCGAGACAGGCCCGCTACCAGACGGAGCGCACGCGGGAGTTCCACGTATGGCGCAAGCAGCACAAGCGCCTGCGCGCCGGGGCGCTCGGCGGCGGTGAGCGCCGCCAGAGCGCCTCCCATGGACAGTCCCACCAGCCCCGTCCACGGCCGGCCGTAGGCCACGGTGTCGTACGCCGCCAGCGCGGCGCCCCGCCAGTCCGACGATGTGACTCGCCGGAAGTCCCGTACGCCGCGCCCGTGTCCCGGCAACAGCGGCGCCGATACCGCAAACCCGCGGGCGTGGAGAAATTCCCCGAGCTCCCGCAGGGTCTGCGGCGTATCCCCAGCCCCGTGCAGCAGCAGCACCGCCGGCGCGCCCGGTCGATCCAGCACGAAGCCTTCCGCCCCTACGACGACCCCCGCCGCATCCCGCCTTCGCCCGGCGTCCGCGGCCTCCGTCCGGCGAGTGATCGTCCAGCGGACGACAGGTACCACGCTCGCCAGTACCACGAGCGCGATCAACGTGGGCAGCATACGACGACGATGAGCCGGAGCGCCGGACCGAAGCCGCTCAGTGCCCCGTAGCCTGACGAGCGGCGTTCAGCGCGGCCGTGGCCGCGTCGAAGTGCGCGGCGAGATCGGCGATCTCCTGCGCCGTCCGATCCGCGTCCCCGGCCCGCACGGCTTCGTTCACCGACGGAAAGACCATGTTCGCATACCCGTTGTCCTCGTCGGCCACGTAGATCAGGTTCCGGAACCACGTCCGGTTCTTGAGACCCTGCGGACGCGTGAGCGCACGCTCCACGTTTCGGAGCGCCGCGTTGGTGCTGGCCAGCACCTCCCGCGACGGCTCACCGGTGAGCAGCGCATCGCGCGCCGAGTCGAACGCCGCTGCTGCTGCCGCAAACCGATCCAGCGATGCCGCTACCGGCGCCATGGTGAACGACCAGTGTTTGGCCGTAAGGGCCCTGTCGATCGCCGGCAGATACGTCTTCATCGTTCGCGCGAACTCCGCGTAGTCGTACGGAACGATGGGGGCGTCGGCGAGCCGCAGCACCATCGCGGCGCCGATTCGGCCGGCCGCGGCGTGATACTTGAATCCGGGATCACCGAACTTCGACATCCACGTGAAGTCGTCGTACTGCGAGTGGTACACGCCCCCCGGGCCTCCGAATCCCCACTCGGCGATCGGAATGCCCAGATGGTTGTAGAATCCGGCGAAGTCCGACCCGCCGCCCGGATCGCCCATCGCCGGCTCGGCGGTATCGGCGACGCCCGCCGCCCGCCGCCACTGTTCGTATACGCTTCCCTTGCCGTTCGGATCGGGAACTTCGCGAGCCACGTCCCGCAGAGTCGAGCGCAGCGACGGCGATCCGCCGCCGCCGAATGCCACCCCCTGCGCCGCCACGTCCTGATTGAGATACGCCACCGCGCCGTGCAGGAGTCGGAGCGAATCGTCCTCCACGTACTCCGTCGACCCGATCAGCCCCCACTCCTCGGCGTCCCAGGTGGCGAAGACGATCGTGCGCAACGGGCGATGCCCACGCTTCACTTCGTCGGCCACGGCCCGCGCCGCCTCGAGCACGCTCACCGTTCCGCTCACGTTGTCGGCGGTGCCGGGCCCCCACGCATCGCGATGTCCGCCGATGATCACCATCTCATCGGGGAACTCACTCCCGCGCACGATGCCGAACGTGTCGTAGATCTTCTTGTAACCCCTGGTCGCGCGGTCGTCGCGCACTTCCACCCGGGCGCGAACGGGCCCCGGCCCCACGTGATAACGGAACGGGAGCCCACCCTGCCACGACTGCTGTGGAATCGTCGCGCCACGCAGGTCGCGCAGTAACAGCGCCGCATTGCCGTAGCTGATCGGAATCACCGGAATGTGCGGCACGTCCATCTGATCGAGCGGCAGCCGCTTGGCGCCGGCCACGCTCGGATAGCCGGGCGTCGACGGATCGCCATCCACATTGAGGATGCTCCCGCGCTGCACGCCGGTGGACGCGCGCATCGGTCCGTCCGGATACACATCGCCGCGCACGTAGCCGTCGTCCTGCGGATCGCTGTAGATGATCAGCGCGATGGCGCCATGCTTCTCCGCTTCGCGTGCCTTGATCCCGCGAAAGCTGCGTCCGTATCGCGCAACCGCGATCCGGCCCTTCACCGAGACCCCGATCGAGTCGAGGTGCGCGTAATCCTCGATCAGTCCGTAGTTCACGTACACCACGTCGCCGGTCACATCGCCGACGCCGCTGTATCCGTTCACCGTGGGGTACTGGGGAAGCGCCGACGTGGGATCGCCGGGCACCGGCGGCTCCGCGAGGTGCAGCTCCTTGGCGCCCTGGTCCACACGCCACAGGTGCACCGCCGTCGGGATCGGCATCCAGACCGTGTAGGTCCGCGTCTCCGTGTCGAGCCCCCACTTCTTCATCTGCGCGATCACGTAGTCGCGGGTCCGTGCCTGTGCCGGAGTGCCGGACACGTGAATCTCACGGGACAGGTACTTGGAGTGGGCCTCGGCGCTGGCCGGTGAGGGCACGGCGATGGCGCTCGCCTCGAGCGCACGCTCGCGTTGGGCCGACGTGGCCGTGTAGCCGGACATTTGCTGCGCGGCGGCCGGGAGTGGGAGCAGGAGGAGGGAACTGACAAGGAAACGCCGAATCGTCACGGAGAACTCGCGGAAAATGGTATCCACGAATTAAGCCGTCCCTCGTCCTCGGGCAATGGCTGCGCACGGAACCCCCGTGCCGTCAACCCGGTGTCCGCCCCTTCCGTCTCAGGCCACCCGGCGTTCGGTGGCGAAGACCATCGCCACGATCAACCCTCCCAGGAGCACCACCAGCCCGGCCAGTCGCCCGCGCCCCGGCGTCGAGGGCCCGAGTACATCGGGCCCGTAGGTGTGCTGAGCCCATCGCCGGAGCCACTCGCCCAGTGGCTCGTCCGTGGCCCGCGCGAAGGCCTCCGCGGGTGTGCCGCTGGCCGTCCAGAACGTTTCGAACCGCTGCCGCCCGAAGTCCCGCACCATGTCGGAGAGAATCCAACCCGTGGTCGGGCCGAGGCCCGGCGTCGACATCATCTGTCCGGAGTACCACCACGCCCCCACGTCGATCACGTTGGCGCGCCAGCTCCGGTCCTGTGCCATGGCGAATGCCGGTTGCATCAGACCGGACACGCAGCGGGTCGTATCCCCGCTCACGCACGCAATTCCGTCGTCGGAAAGCTGGTTCCGCATTTGCCAGGCCGGGCTCTGGAATCCGGTAAAATCCACCAGGGGTCGTCGAATCCTGTACCGTACGTAGTAGTCGTCGTGCCAGACTGGGGAATCCCGGTTCCAGTCGATGGCCTGACCGGCGTTCCACCCGGTTTGCGCCAGCCAGTGCGCGATACCCGTTCCGGGTTGCCCGAACGTCGCATACATGGCGCAGGGTCCGAGGATCGTCCGCCCCGTGTACGGCGTGACCAGTTGCTGCATCACGATCCTACGCGTGTAGTTCACCGCATCGTTCGCGCGCCGGTGGCTCAGGGCCACGCGAACGCGTGCCAGGACGCGGCAGACCGACGTCGTGGTGTCCGGCGGGAACACTGCTGCCCCGACGTAATGCGTCATCCCCATCGGAAGCCCTTCGAACTTCGTCGTCGTGTCTTCGACCAGTGCCACGATGGTCGGAAACCGATCGCCCGGATGGTATGCATCCCACGCAGCTTTCAGCACGCGAGTCATGGCGAGGCGGACGGAGTCGGGAAGCTGGCGATCAACGATCACCTGCAACTCGGGCTTGGCCTCCGCGAGCAGGCGGGGAGTGAAGACCGAGTCGCGGAGTTCGAGGAGTCGCAGATGGAGCGTGGCCTGTCCCAGCCGCGCAGCAGCATCGGGCCATCCGTACCGTCGCACATAGCCGTAGAACGGGAGAAACCGCCGCGCGGCGGCGCTCCGGGTTGGCGGCGCCGAATTTCCGGCTGGCAGCTGCCATACGGCAATCGCCGCGCACACCAACACCGCGACCAGCAACCAGCGTCTTGGCGTCAACGCCATCGCGAACTCCCCAGCGCCAGCGCGCCGCAGGTCGTGACCCAGAACAGCGACATGAACGCAAGTCCCGGCGTCATGGTCGTGTGCGGTGCTTCCGTCGTGAGCACTGTGGCGCGCCAGCGGCGCACGAGCGAGTCGGTCGAGAGGCCCGAAGCCGCGCGCAGCTGGGCGTCGACGTCGCGGGATGCCGACTGCATCTGCGAGAAGCTCGCCGGGCCGCCGATCGTCATCGCCAGCCTCGCCAGGCTCTGGCGCGAAGCAGGCCCGAGCGGCGCGGAGAGCTGATTTGGCGGAATGAGGCTTCCCAGGGCCAGACACGCGGAATCATCATTGTGCGCGAGACACTGCGCGAATTCGCCGGGCCGGGCCCGTCGTATCTGATACCGGTCACGGTAGAGGATCTCCCGTCGTTCCGATGCGTTGAACCACTCCCGAAACGGATCGGCGGTTTCCGAGACACCCAGAGCCCGTTCGCAGGCGGGGATGTCGCCATCGTAGCACTCCCGTGACGCTTGAAACGGTGAGGTCACCAGATCGATCCGAACCCCCGCCCACAGGTCGGCGTCCGCGGGTTCCACGGGGATCGCATTGCTCAGCCATCGGCCAAACGCGCTCCCCAATCGGTCCGTCAACACCTGCGACCCGCGCATGGCCAGGGACCGACCGACGGCCTCGACCGTCGGCTCCGTTTCGTCCAGGCGCACCATCCTTCCGGAACTGCTCACTTCCCCGATGTCCACCATGGGGTGGCCGGGTATCGGCGGCTTCGAGCGTCGTAGCGTGAACGCGTGTTGCTTCAGGTCGTCGATGCTGTTCCCGAATCGGTCCCGCAGCGCAGCGACCGCTCGAGCCGCGGAGCGGTCGGCGAGATCCTGAAGTCCGGTATCCGCCAGAATGGTGAGTGCGTCGACCCTCACGGTGTCGTGCGGTAACGCTCGAGACTGCAGGGAATCAGCGCGACGCGCGGCCGCCGTGACGGATCTCCAGATCGGCACGAGCGCGCGCACCCGCGCGCGGTACTCCGCCTGTGTCTGGGCGCACAGGGGATGCGCGGCAGCCAAGAGGAGCAGCGACACCCACAGCGGAGTTACCCTGCCCAGGCGTCCGTTATACATCGATGAGTGTCCAACGCCCGCTGAATACCGACAGAATCCCCGGGTACACCATCAGGAAGTCCACGGCATGCGCCCCGATGTTGAGATGCAGGCCCATCGCGTCGGTCAGGAACTCCGAAACCAGGACCACGCAGATCGCGCCCAGTACATAGCCGGCCGCGCGGACCGATGCGGCGGAGATCGCGAAGAAGATGGAAAAGGCCACGAGAGTCGCGAATCCGAACCGCAGGGTGAGCGCGAGAGGGTAGGCGTGCAACCCCTGGGGGACGACGCCACCTCCGCTCGTGGCGAGCGTCGCCCCGATGGCCAGCGCGACTACCATCGGAAGGAGGAACAACACACCGGCGACGAATCGCATCAGCACGTAATGCCAGCGCGCCACGGGCAGCGAGAGCGCATACACGTGGTGGCCCCGATGATCGGACGCCCAGGCGAGCCAGGCGACCACGAGCCCTGCCGTTCCCGCCAGAACCGCGTAGCCGACCCCCCATGTCTGCATGTTGCCGATCAGCGCGCGTGGCGATGTTTCGCCGCGATTCGAGTTGATCGACATCAACGGCAGGGCAAACGCCGCCAGCACGCCCAGCAGTACGGCGAGCCGCGTCCATTTCCACTGCGTCCTGAGCATTACGCTGAACATCGATTCCTCCTCCCTATCGCGTTTCGCGGAATGACCGCAGCAATTCCACGAACCCGTCTTCCAGGTCGAGATCCACCACATCGGTGATCGCGACACCGATCGACTCGGCGCGGCCGCGCATATCCGGTTCCCACCCGCGGACCAGCCACTGTTCCGTGGCGCCGTTGGCCGCCCCGCGGCTGAGCACCGTGAACGGCATGTCGGTCAGCAGGGCCGGCGCGCCAGTCACGTGCAGCCGTTTGATGCCGTCCTTGAATTCACGCATCGGCAACTCTGCCACGAGCCCTCCGCGGTCCATCACGCCGATCCAGTCGCAGATGCGTTCCAGTTCGTGCACCAGGTGGCTGGATATCAACACGGTGGCGTCATGGTCCGAGACGTAGGCCAACAACGCTTCGAGCACATCTCGGCGCACCACGGGATCGAGACCATCGGTGGGTTCATCGAGCAGCAGCAACTCCGGCTCCTGCGCCAGGGCCAGGAGCATCATGAGCTTTCCGGTCTCTCCCTTGGACAGCGACGCCACGCGCTGGTCGCCGCTGAGCCGAAACTGTTGCTGGAGTTCACCCGCCCACCGTGCGTTCCAGCGCCGGTGGAATCCCGCATGCAACGCCATCGATTCCGCCACGGTCAGCGACGGATGGATGTGAGGCCGGTCCGGCACGTAGCCCACCCGTGCGAGAACGTTTACGTACGACGCCGGCATCGGTTGGCCCAGCACGGTGATTCGCCCGCCCGCCGGTTTCAACAGACCGAGCAACAACCGGATCGTCGTCGTCTTTCCCGCCCCGTTCGGCCCCAGGAATCCGTAGATCGATCCTGCAGGTACGTGGAGGTTCAACTCCGACAGCGTGAAGTTCTTGCCCGCCCGATAACGCAGATGCTCCGTTTCGACCGCGAACGTCATCGACCGCCTCCATTCAGCTCATGGGCCAGCGCGTCACGGAGATCCTCCGCCGAAACGCCCAGCCGACGGGCGTCCCGCACCAGATCGCGAATCAGCCGGCGGGCGGCGCTCTGACGCTCTCGCGACCGCCGCTCCATCGCCACATCCTGCACGAACGTCCCCGCGCCGTGGCGTGTGGCCACGAACCCGTCGTGCTCCAATTCCCGGTACGCCTGGACCACGGTGGCCGGGTTCACCCGCAGCTCCGCCGACAACTGCCGCACCGAGGGCAGCGCGTCGCCGTGGGCGAGCTCGCCGGACGCGATCGCCAACCGTACGTGATCGGCGATCTGGGCATACAGCGGCACGGGGCTTCGAGGGTCGAGACGCTCGAACATGATTCTCCAGACAAGTGTATCGTTGTAGCAACACAGTAGGACGGCCGGATCAGTTCGTCAACCCCGGCGGCAGCATGTGGTGCAGAACACAAGAAGGCCGGCTCGGGGGCCGGCCTTCGTATCTCACGTTCCGACAACACCCTATGCCGCGATGTGCAGGGCCTCGACTCGGAGGTTCTTCGCAAAGCAGTACTCGTCGCACGCAAACCGGCGGGCGCAGGCCAGGCAGTCCCGCCGGATCTTCTCTGGATAGCGGGCCCGGTCCACCTGCGCGTAGCCACACGCCGCGAAGAACTTGGGCTGCAGCGTGAGCGCGAAGACGTCGTAGATGTCGCGCTTCATCGCCAGTTGCTCGACCGCCCCGACGATGAGCCGCCCCAGCCCCTGGCCGTGTGCGTCCCGGGAGACCGCGATGGCCGCGACTTCAGCGACCGATGGCGAGTACTCCTTGAGCGCGCCGCATCCCACCAGTGTTCCCGCGCCATTCACGGCTACCACGAAGTCGTCGATCGCCAGCGCAACCATGGCTGGTGTACGGCGCAACATCAGCATCTCGTCGGCGAACTGGTTGTTCAGCCGTGAGATCGCCTCTGCTTCGTCGGGTCCCGCCGCACGAATGGTGACGCAGTCGGACATCAGAGAACGCTTTCCAGAACCGCCAGGCCCTCGGCCAACTCGTCCCTGGTCGCGACCAGCGGCGGCAGCAACCGCACGGTGTACTCGCCGGCCGTGCACACGAGCAGCCCCGCCGCCATGGCCTCGCTCACGACGTGCGCCGCCGTGCCCATGATGTCCATCCCCCACATGAATCCCACGCCGCGGACGCCGCGAATCCGGCCCGTCCGCTGGGCAATCTCCTGGAGTTGTTCCCCCAACCAGGCACCCGTTTCGCGCACGTGCGCCAGCAACGCGGGATCCGACAGTCGGTCCACCACGTACGACGCAACCGATGCCACGAACGGCCCGCCACCGAATGTCGTGCCGTGATCGCCCGGTTTGATGGCGGCCGCGATGGCGTCGGTCATCAGCACGGCGCCCATGGGCAACCCGCCCGCGAGCGGTTTGGCAATGGTCAGGATGTCGGGCTCGATGCCCGCCTGCTCGTAGGCGAAGAACGTGCCCGTGCGCCCCAGCCCGCACTGGATCTCGTCCAGAATCAATGCCGCGTTCCGCTCCCTTGTGAGGGCTCGTAGCTCGCGAAGAAATCCGTGGTCGAGCACCCGCACCCCTCCCTCGCCCTGGACCGGCTCCGCGATCACCGCCGCTCCCGTTGCCTCGTCGAGCGCCGCTGCCACGTCGTTCAGGTCCCGCTCGACGATCGAGATCCCGCCGGCCAGGGGGCGGAAGGGCAGCCGGTACGCCGGGCGGTCGGTGGCCGCCAACGATCCGAACAACCGGCCGTGAAATGCCCCGCGCAACGCCACGATGTGCGCCTTGTCGTCGTTGATCGTCCGGGCCCAGCGTCTGGCGAATTTGAACGCGGCTTCGTTGGCTTCGCCCCCCGAATTGCAGAAGAACACCTGCGACGCAAACGAGTGATCCACCAGCTGCTGGGCCAACGTCTCGCCGGGCGCGGTGTGATACAGATTCGACGTATGCACCAGGCCGTCCGACGCCGCGTGCAGCGCCGATCGTAGCCCGGCGTCTCCGTAGCCCAGCGCGTTGACCGCGATGCCGCTCACGAAGTCCAGGTACCGTTTCCCGTCGCGATCGAACAGATACACGCCCTCGCCGCGCACGAGCTCCATGGGAGGACGCTTGTAGGTGCCGAGAATCGGATCGTGCGCGGGCGTGGCCGCGCCTCCTGGTGTCGCGGGTCCAGCCGCCGCCGTCGTCGTGGTCGAATTCACACCGCCTCCCCCGTGGTCGTGATCGCCGTGCCGCGCGTCGCGTCGGCCAGCATCGATAGGTCGCCAACGCGTACCCTCTGCACCCCACCGCGCAGTGCCGTCAGCGCGGCATTCACCTTGGCGGCCATCCCGCCAATCGCCGTCTTTCGTCGGACCAGGTCACGCGCCGCATCCGCACCCACCTCGGCCAGGGTCCGCTCGCCCTCGAGGATTCCCGGAACGTCGGAGATGAGCAGCAATTCGGTGGCCCCGAGGGCCGCCGCCACCGCCGCCGCCGCGTCGTCGGCGTTGACGTTCAGCGCCGGGCCGAGTTCGAGCGCGACGTTGCGGCTCACCGGCGAGATCACCGGCAGATAGCCACCGTCGAGCAGATGTCGCAGGAGCGACACGTTGACGCGCTGGACTTCGCCGACGTGGCCCAACCGTTCCGGATCGACGGGGATCGCGGCGATGAGCGAAGCATCCTCGCCCGAGAGTCCGAGCGCGCGTACGCCTTCGTGCACCAGCGCCGAGACGAGCCGCTTGTTGGCGCTGCCCGACAGGCCCATGCGCACGATCTCCATGTCGCGAGCCGAGGTGACCCGCCGGCCATCGACGAATTCCGAAGTCAGACCGAACGCATCCTGAAGCGCCGTCACCTCGTCCCCTCCGCCGTGCACCAGCACCAGGGACCGCGCTTCCGGATCCCAGACTTCGGCAATCCGCGCCGCCACGGCGGGGTCGCTCTGCACTCGTCCGCCCACCTTCACCACACGCGTCACTACCGGAGCCCCGCGGTTTCGTCGAGGCCGAGCATGAGATTGGCGTTCTGCACCGCCTGGCCGGCGGCACCCTTCATCAGGTTGTCGATCGCCGAGAGTACCAGCAGCATTGGTTTCGTGGTGCCGGCCAGTGGCTGCGCGAAGATCTGCACGGCGTTCCGATACGCCACGTCACGCAATCGGGGCGCGCCGTCCACCAGTTCGACGAATGGCTCGCCGGCGTACCGATGCCGCCAGACGTCGACCGGGTTGGACAGCGGTTCGCGCAATTCGACGGTAATCGTCGACAGAATGCCCCGCGTGATCGGCAGAAGGTGCGGCGTGAAGACGAGGTCCGATCGGCTCTCCATGCGCGTCAGCATGGCGCGCATCTCATTCAGATGCCGGTGCGTGTTGCCGATGCCATAGGCGCGATAGTCATCGGCCACTTCGCCGAACATGAGTTCCCGTTTGGCGGCGTTTCCGGCGCCCGTCACGCCGCTCGCCGAGTTCGCGACGATGGGCGTCCCGTCGGCAATGAGCCCCGCGTCGATCAGCGGAGCAATCGCAAACAGAATCGACGTGGGGTAGCAGCCTGGGTTGGCGACGATCGCCGCATCTGCAATTTCGGCGCGGGCGAATTCGGTGAGACCGTACGGCACGTCATCACGACCGTTGCCGGGACGCAGATCCGCCGAGAGATCGACCACCCGGGCGCCGGCGGCAGCCGCGGCATTCACCCACGTGGCGGATGCGCCGTGCGGCAGCGCGCTGAACACGAGCCCCACCTGACCGAGGGGCGCGTCTTCGGTGGCCATGAACGTGACCGGACGACCGTGGATGAACACGGTTTGGCCGCGCTGCTCGTTGGCGGTGGCGAAGGCCAGTTCCAACGCGGGATGACGATGGATGAGTGCGCAAAGCTCGCGACCCGCATATCCGCTGGCCCCGAGCACGCCGACAGGTATCCTATTCACACGGAATGCATAATAATGCATATTGTGGACGTCAACTAGCCCGTCCGCTTTCCTTGTCTCCCCGGGTACCCAATGGCGAACAAGTCTTCGCGCCACGCGGCAATTCTCGAGATCACCGGCTCGCACGCCGTCGGCAGTCAGGAGGAGTTGCGGCACCGGCTCGCCCGGCGCGGCGTCCACGTCACGCAGGCGACGCTCTCTCGTGACCTCCGGGAGTTGGGGCTGGTGCGCGTTCCCACCGAGGCCGGGGCGCGATACGTGCGACAGGAGGCGCTCGCCGACGAGGCCAAGCCCTCGCTGGAAGCACTCCTGCCCCAGCTGTTCGCCAGTGTGGCCGGAGTTGGGGAGTTGGTCGTGCTGCACACCGTGGCGTCGGGCGCCCAGCCCATCTCCGAGGCCATCGATGCCGAGGGGTGGCCGGAGATCCTGGGAACGATCGCCGGCGAGAACACCATTCTGATCGTGTGCCGTTCGGCAGCCTCCCGTCAGGGGGTGGTGACCCGGCTCACCGACCTCGCCCGCAAAGGCTGAGCGGCGGCGCGGCGGCCGGATTCCGGGGCGTCCAGCGGCCTGTGGGCCGCGCATTGACGGAGACTCCCTGAATGATTAAATATGCAGATCGTCTGCATAAATAGTTTGCCTCTCAGGAGCCTTCATGCCGCGCACCATCGCTCTCGCCTATTCCGGCGGACTCGACACTTCGATCATCGTTCCCTGGCTGCGGGAGCACTACGACGCACGCGTCGTTTGCGTCGCGGCAAACATCGGCCAGGGCGCCGATGAGTTGCGTGGCGTGCGCGAGAAGGCGCTCGCGTCGGGCGCCGAGGAGTGCTACGTCGAGGATCTGCGGCAGGAGTTCGTGGAGGACTTCATCTTCCCCACCCTGCGAGCCGGCGCCATCTACAACCGGAAGTACCTCCTGGGGACGTCCATGGCCCGGCCGTTGATCGCCCGGCGCCAGGTCGAGATCGCCCGTCAGGTGGGCGCCGAGGCCCTGGCCCACGGCTGCACCGGTAAGGGCAACGACCAGGTGCGCTTCGAACTCACGTATGCCAGCTTCGCGCCCGATCTTCCCGTGATCGCTCCGTGGCGCGAATGGGATATCCGCAGCCGCGAGGACGCCATTGCCTACGCGCAGTCCCGGGGCATCCCGGTGTCCGCGACGAAGGAGAAGATCTATTCGCGCGACGCCAACATCTGGCATCTGTCGCACGAGGGCGGAATTCTCGAAGATCCGAATGCGGCGCCGCCGGACGACCTGTTCATGCTCACCACGAATCCGGTCGAGGCGCCAGACGCCCCGGAAGACGTGGTGATCGGCTTCGAGCAGGGGACGCCGGTGTCCGTCAATGGCATGGTGCTCCCGGCCATCGAGTTGCTCGTCGCGCTCAACAAGGTTGCGGGCCGGCACGGCGTCGGACGCATCGATCTGGTGGAAGACCGGCTGGTGGGAATGAAGTCGCGCGGCGTGTACGAGACGCCCGGCGGCACGCTCCTCTACACGGCGCACAGTGAACTGGAGCAGCTGGTGCTCGACCGGCGGACGCTTGCCGCCAAGGACATGGTGGCTCCCCGGTATGCCGACCTCGTCTACGAAGGTCGCTGGTGGTCCACGGAGCGGGAGGCATACGACGCGTTCGTAACCGTCACCCAGCAGCGGATCACCGGCACCGTCACGCTGCGGCTGTACAAGGGATCGATGACCGTCGTCGGCCGGCAGAGCGTGCACGCGCTGTACGACGAGCGGTTCGTCACCTTCGGCGAGGATGACGTCTATCAGCAGAGCGACGCGGGCGGTTTCATCCGCCTCTTCGCACTGCCGGGTCGCGTGCGCGCGCTCAAGGATCAGGAGATGGGCGCCGAAGCGAAGGCCGCGGACGGCGAGCCGTCCAAGCCGTCGCTGGCGATCGCGTGAGCGGTCGCCCGGCGCCGACGCCGAGCCCAGCCGGTACGGCCCACAAGCTGTGGGGCGGGCGGTTCGCCAGCGGGCCCGCTCCCGCGTTCGATGCGCTCAACAACTCCATCGGGATCGACTTTCGGCTCTGGCCCTTCGACATCACGCTGTCCAAGGCCTGGGCCGTCGGGCTGTGGAACGCCGGGGTGTTGACGCTGGACGAGAGCAAGGCATTGGAGGCTGGTCTCGATGCGGTGGCCGGCCGGTTCGGGGCGGGCGAGACGCCCGCCCCCTCCGATGAGGACATCCATACCATGATCGACCGGCTGCTGCACGAAGAGGTCGGCGACGTGGCATCGAAGCTTCATACCGGCCGGAGCCGCAACGATCAGGTGGCAACGGCCACCAGGCTCTGGACCATGGACGCGCTCGCCCACCTGGACCGGGCGGTCCGCGACCTGCAGACGGTCATCGTCGAGCGTGCCGCGGAAGTCGAGGCAGTGTTGATGCCGGCGTACACGCATCTTCAACGAGCACAACCGGTCTCGGCCGCGCACTGGCTGCTGGCCCACTTCTGGCCGCTCGAACGCGACCGCACACGCCTCCGCGCGGCCGGCCGAACCGCAGCCGTCCTCCCGCTGGGCTCGGGCGCCGTCGCCGGCTCGGCGTACCCCATCTCGCGTACGCTGCTGCAGGGAACACTGGGGTTCGACGCCGTCTCCCCGAATTCCATGGACGCCGTGAGCGACCGCGATTTCGTGGCCGAAGTACTGTTTGCCTGCGCGTTGATGGCGGCCCACCTCTCCCGGTTCGCCGAGGACCTGATCATCTACGGCACGAGCGAATTCGGGTTCGTTCAGTTCGGCGAGCGCTTCTCGTCGGGATCGAGCATGATGCCCCAGAAGCGAAACCCCGACGCGCTCGAGATCACGCGCGGCGCCGGTGCGCACCTGCTCGGCGACCTCACGTCCCTGCTCGCAACCATCAAAGGATTGCCCAGCAGCTACAACAAGGACCTGCAGGACGACAAGCGCACTCTGTTCGACGCTGTCGATACGATGGCGTTGGTACTTCCCGCTCTGACCGGTTCGCTCGCCGAGGTGCAGTTCCGCCCAGAGCGAATGCGCTCCGCCCTGTCCAGCGGGCTCATGGCGACCGATCTGGCGGACTACCTGGTGCGTAAGGGTGCCACCTTCCGCGAAGCCCATAGCGCAGTGGGCCATCTGGTTCGTGAAGCTGAATCGGCAGGGGTTGAGCTGGACTCGCTTTCCGACGCTTCATTCAGTGCAGCACATCCGCTGCTGGGGCCGGATGCCCGCGATGCGCTCTCCCCCGAGCGCTCGGTTCAGCACCGGGAAGTGGACGGTGGTACGGGGCCTGCCGCCGTGAAGGCTCAACTGGCCGCCGCGCGCGTCGCACTCGCCTAGAACAACCAGAACTACAGTTTGGGGAGTGATCGGCCTGTGCGCACGTACATTCACTTGGATATAGTTCCTTTTGGCGGAGGAATTATATGAGAACGTGGCGGTTTGCGAGAAATATCCTATTGAGATAGGATATTTTATGCCTGCTTACGATATCGGAACCGCGGCATTCGTGGTCGGAGCCCCAAGAAAGTGGGTCGACAACATTACATCCCACCACACGCTCTCTGGTGTGGAATCCAAACGACGCGGCGTTCGGCGGGAATTCTCGTTCGATGCCGTCGTTCTGCTCGCCGTCGTCCGGTGGATGGTCGATGAGCTCGGGATTCCCGTACAACGCGCAATCGAGGTGGCCGAAGCAGCCTGCCGTGACCCCGATGGATCGGTACGTTTTGCCAACGGATTCCGCTTCTCCATAGATCAGGAAGCGGTCACGCGTGAGGTACGGCAGCGGCTGCTCGAAGCGGCGGAATCGGTACCGAGAATTCGGCGGGGTCGTCCCCCGCGACGCGGGGACCGGCCGTCGCTTTCCTGATCCCCAGACAGCAAAAGAGCCGGGAGATTCGTGTGGGATCTCCCGGCTCTTCGACGCTACAGACTCGCCTTCTTACTGAGCCAGGCGGGACACGTTCTCCGCCGCAGGGCCTTTCGCGCCCTGCACGACATCGAACTCAACAGCCTCCCCTTCGGCCAGAGTCTTGAAGCCGTTGCCCTGAATCGAGCTGTAGTGGACGAAGCAGTCCTTCTCGCCGCTGTCCGGAGTGATGAAGCCGAAGCCCTTCGCGTCGTTGAACCACTTCACCTTGCCTGTCGTACGCATGTCCCACTCCTGAAAGTACCCATTGTCTAGGGAGCGGAACGCGCCGTACCCCGACAATTCCTGAAGCCGCAGATCGCCTGAGCGTCGCGGGGCCTATATGAGCCGAGCCAAGACCCTGAGGCCTTGGCTCAGCGCGCGCAAAGGTAGTATTCCGGATATATCGGGTCAATACCGGGTTAACGGCCGCCATTTCCGGCAATCTCCCCGATATCGCAGGCTCAGGGTGAGATCGCTGCGACGCCCGAATCCGCGTATTCGGGTCCCGTCGTCACGCCATTCGCGACTTCTGGCGCCATACCCGGACTGAGTATCTTGGAGCACGCCCTCTTGATGGAGTCCTCGTGAGTTTCGGCAGTCGCAGACAGACGGTGACCACTTGGGTCGGAGAGGTCCCGGTGGGGTCCGAGTACCCCATCGTGGTCCAGTCGATGACCAATACGGATACGGCCGACCCGGTCACCACGGCTCAACAGGTGGTGGCACTGGCTCGCGCAGGTTCTCAGTTGGTACGCGTGACGGTGAACAACGAGGAGGCCGCTCGAGCCGTCCCCGAGATTGCCCAGCGCGTGAGCGACGCCGGCGTCAACGTGCCCATTGTGGGAGATTTCCACTACAATGGCCACCTGCTCCTGGCCAAGTACCCGGCCTGTGCTTCGACCCTGGCCAAGTACCGCATCAATCCGGGCAACGTCGGCGGCAAGCGTCGCGACGAGAATTTCCGGACCATCGTCCAAATTGCCGTGGACAACGACCGCCCGGTCCGCATCGGCGTCAACTGGGGCTCCCTTGATCAGGACTTGTTGACGCAGATGATGGACGCCAACGGTCGGGCGGCGGTCCCCCTGGACGCCAAGCAGGTATACATCGAAGCGATGCTGGCCAGCGCCCTCCGCTCCGCCGAGATGGCCGAAGACGTCGGGCAGGGCCACGACCGGATCATCATCTCGGCCAAGGTTTCCGGCGTGCAGGACCTGGTTACGGTGTATCGCCTCCTGGCCGCCCGATGCGACTACCCACTCCACCTGGGCCTGACCGAAGCCGGCATGGGAACCAAGGGGATCGTCGCCAGTACCGCGGGGCTTTCCATTCTGCTGTCCGAGGGGATCGGCGACACGATCCGTGTTTCGCTGACCCCCAAGCCCAACGGCGATCGTACGGAGGAGGTGCTCGTCGCCCAGCAGATTCTGCAGTCGCTCGAGTTGCGGAGCTTCTCGCCCCAGGTGACGGCGTGCCCGGGCTGCGGGCGCACGACATCCACCTTCTTCCAGCACATGGCGGAAGACATCCAGACCTACCTTCGCGAGCAGATGCCGGCCTGGCGGACCAAGCATCCGGGCATCGAGGAGATGAAGGTCGCCGTGATGGGCTGTGTGGTGAACGGCCCGGGGGAATCGAAGCATGCCAACATCGGCATCTCCCTGCCGGGCACCTTCGAGGATCCCAAGGCCCCCGTCTACGTCGATGGTGAACTCGTCCGCACACTGCGGGGCGAACACATCGTTCAGGAGTTCCTCGTCATGTTGGACGACTACGTGAGGCGCACCTATCCGGAGACGCCAGTCGGCGTCGGTTGAACAGGGCCGAATGTCCGGGGCGCCATGGCGCGAGCCTGGGCGGCCCGCGCCGGAGGGTCAGACGCGAGTCGTCGAGGGGTAGGGACGTTCGAGCTGCTCGAGGGCTTCCACCACCTGCGCGAACTCCTGCATGATGGGCGCCGCGAACCCGTGCTCGAGCAGCCGGTCATACAGCCGACGATACCACCGGATGGTTCCGCTCTTCCCCCACTGGAACCGGCCCCAGATCGAATCGGGGTCGATCGTCCGCTTCAGGTCGGCGAGGATCGTGCTCGCTGTGTGGATCGCATCCGCCGCACAGACCCAGCGCGCGGGATCGGGCGCCTGCTTCAACCGATTGAGGAAATCGGCCTTTCGCTCGTCGAGCGAGAGTTCCACTCCATCGTCATCGGTGAGCCGGACCGTGACGGCAAGTGCCGTCTCCAACGCCGCGGTGCCGAACTTGTCGGCGATCCGTTGATCCAGCGTTTCCCGCGTCTGTCGATCGCGAATGGAGTCGGCCACCACGTCCTGAATGATGCCGGCAACGATCGTCTGTTCGTCCTGCCCGTACTTGGTCAGAATGATCGCGACATTCGCCGCACGCGTGCCATACGGGAGCCGCATGTTCTTCCTGACTTCACGGTCGTTGTGCTTGGCCGCGAAGGCGAGCGCATGATTGATGCGGTCGGAATACCCGTGGAGCATCGTGAGAGCTTCGGTCGAGGGACACGTCGTCCAACTGGTTTCTAACCTAGCGCGGGGCGGGGCTCCGGGCGAGGCGTCCTGAACCACGCGACGATCCGGGTGAGTCCCGTCACGTCGGCCTCGTCGAACGCGTCCACGGCCGCCGCATCGACGTCGAGAACGGCGATCAGGACTCCGGCGTGGTCAAACACCGGAATCACTACTTCCGACTTGGCCCGCGCGTCGCAGACGATGTGATCCGGAAAGTCGTCGACGTTCCGCACCAGCACCGGTTGGCCTGTGGCGGCCGCGGTTCCGCAAACTCCGCGGCCGAAGGCGATCTCGAGACAGCCCAGCGTTCCCTGGTAAGGCCCGACACGCAGCGTCCGGCCGGGCGCTGCCACTCGATAGAACCCGGTCCACAGAAATCCGAACGCATGGTGGATCAGCGCGCTCAGGGTCGCCATGGCCGCGATCTCGTCGCTCACGCCTTCCAGCACGCTGTCGGCGTGCATTTGGAGCGTGGCATACGCCTCGGGCTTCGATACGCCGCGCAGATCGAGAGTCGTTTCCGCCATGCTACCGGGAGATGAGCGCCGCCAGCTGCGCGTTGATGAGAAACAGCGCCGCCGCCTGTACGATGACCCCGACCCCCGACCCTAGCAGCCCCAGGCGGCGACCATTGAGCCAACCGATCACCACGAGCGTTGTCCCAACGGCCACGGCACCCAGGTCCAGCCCCAGATTCAACCAGAGCAGCCGGTCCAGCCGCGTGGCGCCCGAGACGTCGCGGAGGCCCAGTCCCTGCCAGGCCACGGCCATGTAGGCGATCTCGAGCACGCCCCAGATGACCATCTGTGCCGCAAAGTGGCGCAGCATGGTGGTGGCGGGGCGGCGCCAGGCGACGACCGCGAACACCAGGGTCCCGATGAGAACGC
Source organism: uncultured Gemmatimonadaceae bacterium (assembly GCA_963822945.1). Classification (GTDB taxonomy): domain Bacteria; phylum Gemmatimonadota; class Gemmatimonadetes; order Gemmatimonadales; family Gemmatimonadaceae; genus JAGWRI01. The sequence goes on from CAWGJO010000020.1 coordinate 770,330, forward strand.
TGCCGCCTCCCCAGATCAGGAGGCGGAACAGGTGCATTTGCTCGGCGCGGAGCAGCGTGTCGGCGAACATGCGGCGGCTGGAGGTCAGGAAACGATGAACGCATCCTAGCGCATGGCGGCGCCCAAACGGAAGCATGTACCCTCGCCCGTCGGTCGCAACCAGTTGACGAGGCGCTCCGGGCCCCACTAGCTTTGGCGCACCATGACGACGTTCCGCATGCACCATCGCTCGCACCACCACCACGGCTCCACGGGCCGGGGCAGGGCACGCGTGCGCGGATAGGACGTTCGGATCATCCCTCGCTTGTTCTTGCTGGCCCGTCACCGACTGACGGGCTTTTTCTTTTGCCACCACAGGTACCCGTATGTTGAGAATTGCGCTCCCGAACAAAGGACGACTCGCCGACGACGCGCGGGATCTGTTTCGCGATGCCGGGCTGGAGATCCGGTCGCGAAGCGATCGCGCGCTCACGGCATCGCTGGGCGGTGAATTCCAGGCGCTGTTCGTTCGGGCCCAGGACATTCCGGAGTTCGTGGCCGACGGTGCCGCGGACGTCGGCGTCACGGGATTGGACCTCGTGCGCGAATCCGAGCGTCCGGTGCGCATCGTGGCCGACCTCGAGTTCGGCTTCTGCCGGCTGGCCGTGGCGGCGCGTGAGGATAGCGGCATACGAGGGATTAGCGACCTCCCCGCCGGAACGCGCGTCGCCACGACGTTTCCTCGCATCGCCGCGCGCTTCTTTGCCGACAAGGGGTGCCGGGTGGCAATCGTTCCGATTTCCGGTGCGGCCGAAATTGCGCCCCACATCGGAATCGCCGACGTCATCGTCGATCTCGTGTCGACCGGGTCCACGCTCCGGGTCAACGGCCTCCGGGAAGTGGAGACGGTGATGGAATCGACCGCCCGTCTGATCGTCGCCACGCAAACCGATCGTCTCGACCAGGCCCAGCAGGAAGCGGTCGGGGATCTCGCCGACGCGCTGCTCTCGGTGCTGCGCGCCCGCGGGCAGCGCTACCTGATGGCCAACATTCCGCGCGACCAGATGCCGCAGGTGCGTGACATCGTCCCCGGCCTCAACGGTCCGACCGTGATCGACATTCTGAACGGCGGGGCGATGGTGGCAGTCCACGCGGTGGTTCCGGCCGCCGGCGTCTTCCGCACCGTGGCTCGGCTCAAGGCACTGGGGGCGCAGGGGATTCTGATCACCCGCATCGAGAGGTTGATGGCATGATGCCCGCAACAGCCCTCAGGTACTTCGGGGCTCTCGACGCGCTCGACTCGGCCACGCGAACCGCCCTGCTCGATCGCACGACCTCCATCGATCCCCGGATTCGTGAGACCACGGCCACGATTCTGGCCGACATTCGGGCGCGCGGCGATACGGCGCTGCGCGAACTGGCGACGCGGTTCGACCACGTACAACTCGAAAGTCTCGAGGTGCCCCGCGCGCAGTGGAAGGCGGCGCTCGCCGGCGTTCCCCGCGATTTGCGTCGCGCCATGGAGCGAACCGTCGAGAACGTGGCCTCGGTGCATCGCGCGTTCCTGCCCGCGGCGACGGAGACTTCCCCAGAGCCCGGCATCGTCGTGGGGCGTCGTCCGGATCCGCTGGGCCGGGTAGGCGTCTATGCGCCGGGCGGACGCGCAGCGTATCCGAGCAGCGTTCTCATGGGAGCGGTGCCCGCCCGGATTGCCGGCGTCCACGAGATCATGGTCTGCTCACCCCCCGGCCCGGACGGTCTGCCGAGCGCCGTGGTCCTCGCCGCCGCCGAACTGGCCGAGGCCGATCGCGTGTTCGCGTTGGGCGGTGCCGGCGCTGTCGCTGCGCTCGCGTTCGGCACCGAGACGGTGCCGCGCGTCGACCGGATCGTGGGCCCGGGTAATGCGTTCGTGGCCGAGGCGAAATTGCAGGTGTCGGGCATGGTCAGCATCGATTCCCCGGCGGGACCGAGCGAGTTGCTGGTCATCGCCGACGCCACCGCGTCACCGGAGGTGGTGGCCCGAGAACTGTTGGCCCAGGCCGAGCACGACCCGCGCGCGTGCGTCGTGGCCGTGGTGGAGGGTGCTTCGCTGGCGGCTCGGTTGCGCGACCAGATCGAGCGCTTGCTCCCGGCACACGAGCGGCGGACGATCATCGAGTCCGCGCTTGCCGGGCAGGGCGCCATTCTCTGGGTGGACACGGTGCGAGAGGCCGTGGAGTGGAACAACGCATACGCTCCCGAGCATCTCCTGGTCTGCGCCGCTGACCCCGATGCATGGCTTCCCGAACTGCGCAATGCCGGGACGGTGTTCCTTGGCGAACGCGCGTCGGTGTCCTTCGGTGACTACATGACGGGTGCGAACCACGTACTCCCAACCGGTGGGTTGGCGCGCTGTTATTCCGGGCTGTCGACCATCGATTTCTTCCGATGGACCACGTACCAGCGCGTCGATGCTGCTGCCGCCGAACGCCTCGCACTCGACGTGGATGCGTTTGCGCGCGCCGAGGGGCTTCCGGGGCATGCCGTCGCCGCGCGTGCCTGGGCCGGAGACCGCTGATGTCGAATCTCGTTCGCGAACTGCTGCGCCACACGCGCCCCTACACCGCCACCGACGCCGGTGGCGCGGTGGATCTGAGCGACAACACAAGCCTGTGGGGGCCGCCGCCCGCGGCAGCCGAAGCGCTGCGTTCGCTGGATGCGGCCGCGCTGGCGCGCTACCCCGCGATTCCCCCCGCCGCGTTGAATCGCGCGCTCGCCTCGTACGCGGGCGTCAGCGACGACATGATCGTTGCCGGCTGCGGATCGGACGACCTCATTGACTGTGCCATGCGCACGTTCGCGCAACCGGGCGACACCATCGCATTTGCGGTGCCGACGTTCTCCATGGTGCCGACGTTCGCCGCCATCAACGGCCTGCGGACACACGCGGTTCCCTTCTCGCCCGACCTCGATCTCGACGTCGATGCGCTGTTGGCCCCGAGCCCCCGCCTCGTATACCTCTGTTCTCCCAACAACCCCACCGGCGCCGCGCTTCCACGCACCACCATCGAGCGCGTACTTCGCGAAGCGCCCGGCGCCGTACTGCTCGACGAAGCATACGGCGAGTTCTGCGATGCGCCCGGATTCGCACTCGCCAGGGAGCACGAGCGACTGGTCGTCACCCGGACGCTGTCGAAGGCGTTCGGGCTCGCCGGACTTCGCATCGGCTATGCGGTGCTCGCTCCATCTCTGGCCCGCGCGTTGGAAACCGTTCGCGGACCGTACAAGTTGAACGCCGCCGCGGCGGCGTCCGCCACGGCATCGCTCACTGAAGGTCTGCCCTGGGTGCGAGCGCACGTGCAGGAAGCCGTTGACGTCCGCCAACGGCTCGGCGCCCGGTTGGCGGACATCGGGCTGTCACCCCTGCGCTCCGACGCCAACTTCTTCTGCATCCCCTGTCGCGACGCGGTGCGCGTCGCGGCGGCGTTGTTGGGACGGGGCATAGCCGTCCGACTCCTGCGCGACCTTCCGCCCGTCACGCCGGCCCTCGCAGCGTCCGGCGGCGCCGCATTGCGGGTTGGCGTCGGGCCCTGGCCGGTCATGGAACGCCTGCTTTCGGCCATGCGTGAGGAGGCGGCGGCATGCGCGTGAGTGTGTTCGACTACGGCGCCGGCAATCTGCATTCGCTGGTCAAGGCGCTCGAGACGCCATCGTGGACCGTGGTGGTGGAAACGGACCCCGCCACGGCGGCGGAGACGGATGTCCTGGTCCTGCCCGGCGTCGGCGCGTTCGCCAGCGCGGTCGATCGCTTGACGCCGGGTGCGGATGCTGTACGCCGCGCGCTCGACGCGGGGTTGCCGTGCATCGGCATCTGCCTGGGGATGCAGTTGCTCTTCGACGAGAGTGAGGAGGGTCCGGGTCGAGGACTGGGTGTGTTTCCGGGACGGGTCCGTCGGTTGCGGGCCGGACGCATTCCGCAGATCGGCTGGAACCAACTCGTCGACGTCTCCGAAGACGTCGTTCAGCGGAGTGGCCTCCGCGACGTCTACTACGCCAACAGCTTCGTGTGTGCCCCGGTGGACGAGCGCGTGGTCACCGCATGGAGCCGGCATGACGACGATCGGTTTCCGGCCGCCGTTCGCGCCGGCGCCGTGCTCGGTGTTCAATTCCACCCCGAGAAGAGCTCACAACCGGGAGTCCGGATGCTGCACGAGTTTCTGCGGGAGGTCCGTGGATGATCGCCATTCCTGCCATTGATCTGCGCGATGGTGCCTGTGTTCAGCTCGTCGGCGGTTCGTATGCGAAAGAGCGTGTGCGCCTCGACAAGCCGGTTGCCGTCGCCCGCCGTTGGGCGGAGTGTGGATTCCAGCACCTGCACCTGGTGGATCTGGACGCCGCGACGGGCCGGGGGAACAACGGGGCCGTCATCACGACCATTCTCGACGATACCGACGTCGACGTGCGTGTGGGCGGCGGCGTGCGCACGACTGAGCGCGTGGAGGAGTTGTTCGCCGCCGGCGCCCGATACGTCACCGTGGGTACCCGCGCCGTGGAGGATCCCGACTGGCTTGCCGACCTCTCCTCCGCGCATCCCGGCGCGGTGATCGTCGCGGCGGACGTTCGTGAGCGGCGGGTGGTCACCCATGGTTGGAGCCGCGCCCACGCACTGAACATCCTCGATTTTCTCGCGGATATCGAACACCTGCCCCTCGGAGGCCTGCTGGTGACCGCCGTGCATCGGGAAGGGCTGATGGCGGGACCGGACCTCGCCTTGATGGACGACCTCAGCGAAGCCTCCGCCCTCTCGATCATCGCCTCGGGAGGCATCGGCAGCCGCGAGGACCTCCAGGCCCTTGCCCATCGCGGCGTCTCGGCCGCCGTCATCGGCATGGCGCTCTACACCGGCGCGCTCGATCCTTACGCCACTGCAGAGGAGTTCTCGGAATGAAGCCGCTGCGTCGAACGACCAGGGAAACCGATGTGGAAGTCCGCATGGCCGCCGATGGCGGCGAAGCGCGGATGGACACCACGATCCCGTTTCTCGATCACATGCTCACCACGCTCGCGCGCTATTCCGGTCTCGAACTCTCGGTATCGGCCCGCGGGGATCTCCCCCACCATCTCATCGAAGATGTCGCGATCACGGTGGGAACGTTTCTGGCGTCTTACGCGCCCGCGACCGCCGCGCGTTACGGCGACCGCACGATCCCCATGGACGACGCGCTCGTGCAGTGCGTGATCGATCTCGGCGGACGGCCGTATTACCGCGGGCCCCTTCCGAGCAGCCTCTACGACCACTGGATGCGGTCGTTCAGCGACAATGCGCGCGCCACGCTCCACCTCCGCGTGATTCGGGGTACGGACCGTCACCATGTCGTGGAAGCCGCGTTCAAGGCGCTCGGGCTCGCGCTCCGGGACGCCCTGCGCGAGACCGGCGCCGTGTTCAGCACCAAGGGATCAGCGGTACTCGACACGGAGGGCGCGTGACATCCCCCGCTTCGTGCCGTCGCCCGGAGGCGTTGGCGTGTTGAGCCGCCGGGTGGTGGTCTGCCTCGACGTGCGCGGCGGACGGGTGGTCAAGGGCGTGGAGTTTCAGGCGCTGCGCGACATCGGAGATCCCGTGGAGCTGGCGCAACGCTATGAACACGCCGGCGCCGACGAGATTGTCTTCCTCGACATCTCGGCGAGTCAGGAAGCCCGGCGCACGCTGCTCGACGTCGTCCGCCGCACGGCGGAGGCACTCTTCATTCCACTCACGGTGGGTGGCGGAATCGGCAGCGTGGCCGACATCGCCGCGGCGCTGCGGGCGGGGGCCGACAAGGTCAGCATGAACAGCGCCGCGGTGGCGGATCCCCGGCTGCTTACCGAAGCAGCGGCCCGATTCGGCGCCCAGTGTGTGGTCGCCAGCATCGACGCCAAGCGCGAAGGGGATTCCTGGCGCGTATACACGCACGGGGGATCGCGGCCCACGGGCCTCGACGCGCTCGAGTGGGCGGAGCACTGCGCTGACCGTGGCGCCGGCGAGATCCTGCTCACCAGCATCGACCGCGACGGATCGCGTGCTGGCTACGACATCGAGTTGACACAGCGCGTCGCCGCTCGCGTACCCGTGCCCGTTGTTGCCTCGGGCGGGGCAGGGAGTGCCGATGACGTCGTCCAGGTTCTGCGCGACGGAGCGGCCGACGCGGCGCTGGTTGCTGGAATCGTGCACGACGGCCGCTGTACGGTGGCCGACATCAAGGCCGCGATGCTGAAGGCCGACCTGCCGGTACGGGCCGCATGACGGACCCATCCCCCGGGTGCTTCTCGAAGCCGTGGCCGAGGTGGCCCGTCTCGCGGGCGCGACGGCGTTGCCGTTCTTCCGCACGGCGCTGGTGGCCGAGTCGAAGTCCGATGGCTCGCCGGTGACGATCGCCGACCGGAGCGCGGAACGCGTCGCGCGGGAGTGGATTGCTCGCCGCTTTCCCACCGACGGAATTCTCGGTGAGGAGTTCGGAGCAGAACGGCCGAACGCGACGCGGCAGTGGATCATCGATCCCATCGACGGCACCAAATCTTTCATTCGCGGCGTTCCCCTCTGGGGATCGCTGGTTGCCGTGACCGAAGGCGACCACGTGATCGCAGGGGCCGCGTGCCTTCCGGCAGTCGGCGAGGTGATTGTCGCTGCGGACGGCGAGGGCGCCTGGTGGAACGACGTGCGTTGCCACGTCTCCGACGTACGCACACTCGCGGCGGCCACGATCACCACCACGGATGAGCGCTTTCTCGAACATTCGGCGCGTGGCGACCGCTGGCGCGAACTCGCGCCGCAGGTCGCGGTGGCCCGGAGTTGGGGCGACTGCTTCGGATACGTGATGGTCGCGACCGGTCGCGCCGAAGCGATGGTGGACCCCGTGCTCTCCGCCTGGGACGCCGCCCCCTTCCTGCCCATCGTCGCGGAAGCCGGGGGCGTGTTCACCGATTGGAGCGGACAGGCAACCGTCCGTGGCGGAAGCGCCATCGCAACCAATCGCGCGCTCGCGACGGAAATCCGTGCCGCGCTCGACTGTCCCCAAAATCCCGGTAGACCTTTATGAGGGAGATGCATCTGATGCTGGATCTCGATCAGCTTGATTTCGAGAAGGGCGGTGGCCTGGTGACGATCGTCACGCAGGATGCCGCCTCCGGATGCGTGCTGATGCTCGCCCACGCGGATCGGGAAGCACTGGAGCACACCATCCGAACCGGAGAGATGCACTACCGGTCGCGCACCCGCGGGTTGTGGCACAAGGGCGCGACCAGCGGCAATCGGCAGCGCGTGGTCTCGCTCACCGCGGACTGCGATGGCGACGCGGTGCTGGCACTGGTGGAACCTCTGGGGCCGGCCTGTCACACCGGCCGCCAGTCGTGTTTCGATGCCCCCTCGTTCTCGTCCGATGCGCTGGCGCAACTCGACCGCACCATCACGGCCCGTGTCGCCCAACCGGGCGCGTCGGGGAGTTATACCCGCCGGCTCCTCGACGACCGCAATCTGCGGCTCAAGAAGATCGGCGAGGAAGCCGCAGAGTTCGTGCTCGCGTGTGCCGACGATGATTCGGAACGCGCGGCCAACGAGGCCGCCGACCTCTGGTACCACAGCCTCGTGGCTTTGCATGCAGCCGGCGGATCCCTGTCGGCCATTCTCGCCATCCTGGCCACTCGAGCCGCATCGCCGCGCTAGAACCGCGTGCTCAACCAGGCAGGTACCTGCGTGGTGTCTCCCACGAATCCAAACCGAACATCGTGCATGTACTCGGCCGCCACGCGTCGGATGTCTTCCGGTGTGACCGTTCGTAGCGATGTCACGAAGTTCGCCGCTCGCCGATAATCGCCATCGTAGAGTTCGGCACGAGCCAGAAACGAAGCCTGATCCCCATTGGTCTCATTCTTCAGGAAGTAGTCGGTGATGAACTGCCCGACGAGCGTCCCCAGCCCCTCGGGGTCTACCAGGGTGGTCTTCAGCCGCTGCACCTCGGACGCCATGGCGTCGAGCGCCGCCGCCGGATCGGTGGTCGTGACATACAACCCGCCCACCCCGATGGCCCGTTCGAGAAACGGAGCCTCCACGGCGTAGGCCAGATGCCGCCGCGAGCGTACTTCGGCGAACATGCGGCCACTCAGCACGGCGGTTGCGATCCGGAGCGCGGCATAGTCTCGAGTGCCCGCCCGGGGCCCCGGGTAGTAACCCAGGATGTAGTTCGTAGCCAGCGCTCGTTGGAGTCGTGCCACGTGCGCCGGCGCCGGTGTCAGATCGGGCGGCGGTTGCCACGTGTACGAACCAACGGGTAGCGTGCTCAGCGTGGTCCGGATGGCGCGCTCCAGTTGTGGCCGGCCGATATTTCCGACCACGACGACCAGCAGCCGGGATTGCACGACCTGCTGGTCGTGATAGGCGCGCACCGCGGCGGCCGTCAGACCCGCCAGCGACGTCGGGGTCCCGTTCGGGTCCAGCCGGTACGGGTGGTTCGCGTAGAGCAGGCTGTCGGCGAGTCGTGCCACCGCGACGTCCGGATCGGCCGCCGATTGGCGTGCTTCGGTGATCATCTGACGGCGTGTGCGCTCGATGTCGGCGGAGTCCAATCGCGGCGCGACGAGACGGTCGGCGAACACGGCCCAGCTGGAGTCGAACGTCTGGCGGAGGGTGCGGAGACCGAACGTCGTCCAGTCCAGCGACGGGCTGACCGCAATGGTGGCGCCGGTTCGCGCGGTGATCGCGCGCAGTGCGGCCCGGGGGAACCGGCGGGTTCCCCCATCCGACGCATCCAGCATCAGCACCTCGATCCCTGCAGTCTGCTCGGTGAGTTGACGGGTGCCACCGAGCAGATAGACGTTCGCCGCCACCACGTCGTTTGCGCCGTTGTGCCGCAGAATGACCCGTACGTGATTCACCGTGAAGCTGGTCGTACTCGTGTCTACGGGCCCCTGCTGCGCGGCGACCGGAACGACTGCCGCCAGGGCCGCCATGATCGCGCCGAGCGCTACTCGAATCCCGCGCCTCACCGGGGGGCCCCCCAGTGAGTCAGCTCCTCGGCCGTCAGGCGAATCGTCCGGTTCGCGTCGCGGTCGATGAGGACACCGCGAACGTGCGGCTTGCCGACGATGTACTTGCGCGCGTACCGCTGCAGATCGGGCACCGTTTCGTGGGCCATCGCGTCCACGTAGCCGAGATAGTAGTCCAACCCCGTGACGGCCCACCAGAAGCCCAGTTGGTGTGCGAAACCCGAAGCGCGCTCCAGACCGAACATCGTTCCCGCAATGCGTTGCCGCTTCACCGGCTCCAGCTCCGCCGCCGAGAAGTAGCCGGAGTCGGCAAAGGCACGGATCTCCGATTCCAGTGCGGTGATCGCTTGCCGTACATGGGCGGGTGACGTCTCGCCGCTGATCGTGATCGGACCGACGTGATTCTGCGTGTAGTAGTTCACACCCAACGATTCGAACAGGCCGCTGTCCACCAGTCGATGTTGCAGTCGCGAGCCGGGTTGGTTCAGAACGTCAGAGAACACGTCCGCAGCATATGTGGAAGCCGGATCTTTCGAGGCGCTGGGTCCCTGCCACTGGAACATCACCAGGGCCGTCGCAATCGGTTCTTCCACCAGGACGCCCGTGTCGTGCGGCAGGGGAGGCACGGGGGGAATGGGCCACGTCTTGAACGGATCCGGACCACGCGCCCAGGCGCCGAATATTCGGCGCGCTGCGTCGAAGACGTGTTCCGGATCGACGTCGCCCGTGACGATCAGCGCTGAATTGTTCGGCACGTAGTAGCGATGCTGGATCTCCCGCATCTGTGCCGGTGTCGTGCTGAGGATGGACGCACGCTCTCCCAACGGGTTCTTGCGCGGCCATGCCGTTCGCCAGAGCGCCCGCCCCATGGCCTGCTGAAACGCGAACCCCGGTTCGGATTGGTCACGGTCGTACTCGCCGATGACCACGGCGCGTTCGCGGTCCAGTTCGTCTTCGCGGAACAGTGGCTTCATGACCGCAGAAGCCATGAGTCGCATTCCCGCATCGAGGCTATCCGACGGAAGCGTGAGATAGTAATTCACCCGCTCTTCCTGCGTGGAACCGTTGAAGTCGGCGCCAAGGGACGAAGCGCGTTGGGGAAACGCGTCCGGCTCCGGATAGTCCGAATCCGCCCGGAAGAACATGTGTTCGTACAGGTGCGCCAGCCCCTCATAGCCGGAATCCTGGGTGAATGACCCGTTGCGAACGTCGATCTCAACGGTGGCCAGAGGAACACCGTGATTCTCCACGACGATCACCTCGAGACCGTTCGGCAGCACGGTCCGGCGGATGCTACGTTCCAGCTCTGTTCGCTGACCGCGGGCAATCCCCGCCCCGATCGTCACGAGAGCGATCGCCAGCCGCAGGATGCGCACGGGCTGTAGCGGCTTGCGTCCGGTCGATGTTTCTTTTGTGTTCACCATGACTCCCACGTCTGCAGCACTTGATGCCCTCGTCGATCGACTCGGGCACGACCGCGTCCGGCGAGATGTTGTACTCGCCCCATTCACGACGTTCAAGATCGGCGGTCCGGCCGATCTGTTTTTCGAGGCAACGACTGCCGACGAATTGGTTGCGGCCGTCGCGGCCGCTCGAGCGCTCGAGATTCCGATCTTCCTCCTCGGCCTCGGTGCGAATATCCTGGTCGGCGACCGCGGGTTTCGTGGCTTGGTCATTCGCAACGTCGCGAGCCATTGGACCATTGCCGACAACGGGCTTCTCTGGTCCGAAACCGGAGCGGTGATCGCCACGCTCATTCGCGAGTCGATTGCCCGCGGGTGGAGTGGCCTCGAGCACTTTGCGGGCATTCCCAGTACGGTCGGCGGTGCCATCTGGCAGAATCTCCATTTCCTGTCGCCCGCACCAGCCCGAGAGCGGACGGTATTCATCGCCGAGATCTTCCGCTCCGCCGAGGTCCTGGATCTCGCAGGCACCCGCCACACGCTTCTCCAGGAAGACATGCGATTCGGCTACGACACCAGTCGCCTGCACGATGGGCGGGACATCGCACTCTCCGCCACCTTCCAGCTCTCGCGCGGCGACCCGGCGGAGATGCATCGCGTCATGCAGGAGAATCTGAGTTGGAGGGGAGCTCGCCATCCCTGGCTCGATTGGTACCCCAGCGCAGGCTCCATCTTCCAGAAGATCGAGGGTCAGGGAGCCGGCCGGCTGATCGACGGAGCAGGGCTCAAGGGACACCGGCATGGTGGCGCACAGATCTCGCATCTCCATGCCAACATCATCGTGAATCTTGGTTCCGCCACGGCTCGAGATGTCCGAGAACTGATTTCAATTGCCCAGACCGCCGTAGAGGACCGCTTTGGGGCTCATCTGACGCCTGAAATCGGATTCATCGGCGAGTTCTAGCCGTTGGGCTGACGCGAGTGCGAATTCCAGAATGATCCTTGATTGTTGGCATTACTGGCTTGTAACTCTGACGATAGTGGCCTAGCTGTGTCGCCAATTCTTGTCTATTTGGCTGATTTTAGCCAAGCAGTCCATTGCGCTTCCGCGAGTCCGATGGAGAGATCGTTCCCCTTCCTGACCAACGGCATTCGCAACAGCAGGGGCTCCTCCACCAACAAGTCCATCCAGCGCTGGTCTCCGAACACCGCATGCTTGAGTCCGAGTTCTCGGTGCCGGACAGATTCGTTATCCACGAGCGCCTTTACACCGAATTTCTGCGCAAAGCGCTTCAACTCACCGGGAGACGCCGGTCTCTCTTGGAGATCGACGAAGTGGGTCTTCACCCGGCGCTCGGAGAAGAAGCGGAGGGCCTTCCTCGTATCGGCGCTCTTCTTGATGCCAAAGATCTGCACGTCCACCCAGTCGCCCTCCAGGATCGACAGTTCCGTACGAGACACACGAGCCGGTACTGAATGGTAATCGGCCCCCCACACGATCCCCCAGCGTTCACGCCGGCGTGGTGGGTGCCCGGCCCGCACGCACAAACGCTCTGGGGCAAGTTGGCCCGCCGTATTTCTCTTCCGCCAACAGGCTATCTCGAGCGCTGGGATACTCCGGACGGAGATTTTCTCGACGTGTTTCGTGTTCCGGCTCCGCCCGGCGCTCCCAGGTTGCTGGTCCTCCATGGCCTGGAGGGCACGCTTCGGTCCCATTACGCCCGGGGGATCCTTCGACGCGCGGCGGCCGCGGGCTGGGCGGCTGATCTTCTGATCTTTCGGGGCTGTGGCGCCGAACTGAATCGAGCACCCCGATTCTATCACTCAGGCGAGACTGGCGATCCGGCATTCGTCGCGGCACGCATCACCCGGGAGCACCCGCGTGCTCCGCTCTTCGTGGTCGGCTACTCGCTCGGCGGCAATGTGCTTCTCAAGTGGCTGGGCGAACGAACCGTGTCTGTTCCGCCGCAGATCCGCGCAGCGGCAGCGGTTTCCGTTCCCTTCGATCTCGAGGCCGGCGCCGCGTACATCCACCAGGGGTTCTCGCGCGTCTATGAGCGACATTTCCTGCGCACGCTCAAGGCCAAGGCGGCGGCCAAGCTACGGCGATTCCCGGGATTACTGGACGTCGAGGCCCTCCAAGCCGCCCAGAGCATTATCGCGTTTGACGAGGTGGTGACGGCGCCCATTCACGGCTTTGCGAGCGCACACGAGTACTACAGCCGCTCCAGTGCCGCTGGATTCCTCTCCGGCGTCGATACGCCGACCATGCTCATCGGCGCCTATGACGATCCCTTCCTTCCGCCCGAAGTGTTGCGCCGGGTCAGCCTTGTTGCCGCTGAAAACCCGCGGCTGCATCCCTGTTTTTCGGCCGCGGGCGGACATGTAGGGTTCGTCGCCGGAAACGTGCCTGGCCAGACCGTCTACTTTTCCGAGGACAGGATCATGGCATTCTTCCGGGCACATTTGGAAGCCTAGCTCGGCAGGTGTTACGATGCAGATTAGGTTCCCTGCCTCGCCTCTTCCCGTCCTCTGCCCCGCAACCGAGTGAGCAGGCATCGCCATCCATGCTGATCCTCTGGTCCCTCGCCATTACCGCAGGATTGCTGGTACTGGTCTATCTGATGGTCTTTGGCGTGCCACATTCCACGGTCACCGCCGAAGCTGGTTCCATCGGACGGCCCCGTACCGGCCTGCCGATGGTGGGGGCGTTTTCGACGGGAGCCGGACTTGCCGGCTACCTGACCATGAGCTTCTCGAGCATGGATCAAGGTGCCCGCTCGGCGCTCATCGTGGGCGTTGCATGTCTCTCGGCACTCGCCACTCGTTGGCTCGTCATCAAGGCATTCACGGAGCCGCCGCCGGATCCCGAGGACGATCCCCGCTATCGATATCAGGGACACGTCGCTCGCCTTACGCAGGCCATCACGCCAGATCATCCCGGGCGTTTGTTGTTCGAGGCCGACGGGCGCCGCTTTGAACTTGCGGCGCAGTCCATTGACGGCGCGCCCGTGCCCAGGGACACGGAAGTCGTGATCGAACGCATCGATGATGATCTCGCAACCGTCGAGTTGTGGACGACCGTGGAACAGCGCCTGTAGGTCGGGAGTCTCTGCGTCGGGAGTTGTCGGGATGCGTTATGCCATCTGGTTTGCGGTCGTGTTCGTCGGATTCTTCGTTCTGCGCGGCATCGCCGCAACGTGGCTCTTCCTCTTCCTGCTTCCCCGGGGCGATCGCTGCCCGAATTGCGATGAGGTGACTCTCCGGGTCCAGGCGCATGGCTGGAATCGATTCCTGCCCTGGTTCCGTACAAGCTGGTGTTATCGGTGTGGATGGGAGGGGCTGTTGCGCGAGGATCCGACCGAGACGCGGCACGATGCCGTTTCGCCTCGCCACCAACAGCTATGAGTCACACCGCCGAAGCGTATACCCGGAGCCAATCGGGCCAGTTACCGCTCAGCTCGAAATAGTCGTCAAAGTACCGGAGGCCCACTGCATCAAGTTCATTGAAGAAGTCGTTGAGTCCTTCCCCGTAGATCGGTCCGATGACGACGAGGTTTCCCTCGACCCGGAATTCATCGGCGGTCAGCCCGAGTCGCTCATCGATCTGGGCGCGGGAGAGCCCGCTCTGTTCGTACGCGGCGCGGCGGATGCAGAGTGTTGGTGCATTGCTCGTAACGGGCAGTGGCATGGGGGCTCCATAGATTGATCATTCCCCGAAAGCTAGTGGGCATCCGGGGACGACCATACGTGATCCTGGCCGAGTCATGAACACATTCGAAGCGGTTTTCGACGTCGTGGTAATTGGGGGCGGGCATGCCGGCGCAGAAGCGGCGGTGGCCGCTGCCCGCACCGGTGCGCGAGTCTGTCTTGTTACCACAGCTATCGAGACGATTGGTCAGATGTCCTGTAATCCCGCAATCGGGGGAGTGGCCAAGGGAACCGTCGTGCGTGAAGTGGATGCGTTGGGCGGGGTCATGGCCCGTGCGGCGGACTTGGCGTGTCTTCAATTCCGGATGCTGAACCGCAGCAAGGGGCCTGCGGTCTGGGCACCTCGCGCCCAGTGTGATCGCGGGCTGTATCGACGGGCGGTTCGTTCATTGCTCGAAGACCACGCGGGCCTGTCCATCGTTCAGGCAACAGTGGCTCGCCTGGTGCTCGATGATGCCGGGCAGACCGTGCTCGGGGTGGAGACGCTCGAAGGACGGCGGTTCGGTGCTGCTGCCGTCGTCATCACCACCGGCACGTTTCTGCGAGGCCGCATCCATATCGGCACGACGACTCACTTTGCGGGAGGTCGGGCCGGAGAGCGTGCGACCGTGTCGCTTGCCGAGCAGATCGAAGGCATGGGTCTCATGGTGGCCCGATTCAAGACCGGGACGCCACCACGCATCGACGGCAGGACGGTGAACTACGGCGTCATGACGCGCCAGGATACGGAGATCGATGCGTTCGACTTTTCCTGGTCCCACTTCTGGGAGACTCCGCGAGCCTCCCTGGGCCGCACTCGGCATCCGTCGCAGTTGCCCTGCTGGATTGCCTACACGGGTCCCGACGCACACGCGATCATCCGGGAGAACATCGAGAAGTCCGCGATGTACGGCGGTGCTATTGGAAGCCGGGGCCCTCGCTACTGTCCCTCCGTCGAAGACAAGATCGTTCGGTTTCCCGATGCGTCGCGCCATCAACTATTCCTGGAGCCGGAGGGCTTGGACACCGCGGAGCTGTACGTGAATGGGCTGTCCACGTCCCTTCCGCCGGACGTGCAGATCTTGCTGTTGCGTAGCATCCCGGGGTTGGAACACGTACAGATGACACGGCCGGGATATGCCATCGAGTACGACTACTGCATCCCGACACAATTGGAGCCGACCCTTCGTGTGCGGGCGGTGGCAGGCTTGTATCTGGCGGGCCAGATCAACGGAACCACGGGATACGAAGAGGCAGCCGGTCAGGGATTGGTGGCCGGCTTGAATGCGGGGCTCGCGGCACAGAACCGTCCTCCGGTTATTCTCGGGCGTGAGACGTCGTACATCGGAGTGCTGATCGATGATCTCGTGACGCGAGGCGTCGACGAGCCGTATCGGTTGTTCACCTCGCGCTCCGAATTTCGGTTGACGGTTCGGCAGGACAATGCCGTCCGGCGCCTTGGCCCGCTTGCGCGAGATCTCGGTCTGTTGGGGCCATCGGAGATGAGACTCCTCGCAACCCGTCTGGCATCGGAAGACCGTGTGCTCGACATTGCACGGAACACGAGTATCTCGCCCCAGCAGGCCATGCCGATTCTTGCCGCTGCGGGCAGTACATCGCTTCCCCATGCTCAGCGAATTGGTGAAGTCGTGAAGCGGCAGGGCGTCGCACTGGCGGACTTGCTGGCTGCTGCTGGCATTGCCAACGCCGCGGATCGGGAAGTGGTAACGGCCGTGGAATTGGAGCTCAAGTACTCGGGGTATTTCGAGCGTGAGCGGACGCAGGCCGACCAGCTACGTCGCATGGGGGGGGTCGTTCTGGACGGAGGGCTTCCGTATCACGAGATGAGGTCGCTTTCCATTGAAGCCAGGCAGAAGCTTGCCGCCCAGCGGCCCGTGAGCGTCGCGCAGGCTTCTCGCATTCCCGGCATCAGCCCCACGGATTTGCAGAATCTCGTGATCGAGGCAACCCGACGACAACGTGCTTCTCATTCAGAATAGTGTTCTGTCTGACGGCGCAACCGGAAGTAGACAGTTAGTAGCACTAGGATATTAAGTAAAGTAAAATAGTGATTATGCGGCACTAAATACGGTCGACGCTGGCGGCAAGCGCCCCTCCCTGCTCTTGACCGTTCCTATCGCGAAGGAGGACCAATGAAACGTTCTGCCCGATGGATGATCGTCCCCTGCCTGTTGCTGGTGGGATCTTCCGTTGCCGCGCAACAGGCATCACATGAATCTCGGCCGTCTCTGATCACCGTTTCAGCTCGAGGCGAGGTTCAGGCAGTTCCGGACCGGGCGTACGTCCTGTTGAGCGTGCAAACGCGCAGTGTTACGGCGGCAGGAGCAGCGGGGGAGAATGCATCGAAGCAGACCGCCGTTATTGCTGCATTGCGCTCGCTGGGTATCGCTGCGTCTCGGATATCGACTCAGAATTACACGGTGACCCCTGAAACTCGGAACGACACCGGAAATCACACCCCCAGAGTCGTGAGCTATCTCGTTTCCAACTCGATTCGGGTCGAGATTTCCGATCTTTCGCTCGTCGGAAAGGTCATCGACGCCTCGCTCTCACACGGGGCAAATCAAGTCGCTTCACTGAGCTTCTTCGAATCGGACGCCGATCGTCTTTACCGGGCCGCTCTGACATTGGCTGTTTCGAATGCCAAGGCCCAAGCCAACGTTATGGCAGTTGCCGCCGGGGGGCATTTGGGCGGCCTGGTTGAGCTGAACTCAGCCGGGTCTCAGTTTCCATCTCCAGTCATGGGCAACGTCCGAATGGCGACCTTTGCAGCTGCAGAGACCCCAATTATGCCAGGACAGGACATGATTCAGGCTTCTGTCACGGGAAAGTGGGTCTTCGTGCCGAATCAGTAGTCGGGTCCTCCATGGGGTCATGTTCCACGTGGAACATGACCCCATGACGTCGATTGAGGGCGCTTGGCCGAAATGGCCCGGCGCCCTTTATATTGACTCTCTCTCCAACCCATGGCTCAGTGACCAGAATAATTGCAGTTGCTAACCAGAAAGGCGGCGTCGGCAAGACGACCACTGCCGTAAATCTGGCTGCGAGTTTGGCTGCAGCCGAGCAGAAGACACTCCTGGTTGACGGCGACCCTCAGGGGAATGCCACGAGCGGTATTGGAATCAACGGAAAGGACCTCCGTGCCTCCACCTACGACGTCTTGCTTGGTGACGCTTCCCCTGCAGAGGCAATTATCAAACGTGTGCAGTTTGATCGCCTCGACGTGCTTCCTGCAACACCGGATCTTGCCGCAGCCGAAGTTGAACTCACAACTCAACCAGATCGTGAGCGCGTTATGCGTACGGCACTGCATCGTGTTCGCGACGACTACGACTTTATTCTCGTAGACTGCCCGCCATCACTGGGACTTATCACACTGAACATGCTGGTCGCTGCAGATTCCTTGCTGATACCCCTGCAGTGCGAGTACTTCGCTCTCGAGGGTATTTCCCAGCTTCTCAACACGTTTCATCTTGTCCAGCGCAATCTCAACGAGACCCTCGTCATTGATGGCGTTCTGTTGACCATGTATGACTCAAGAATCAACCTGTCTCGCCAAGTAGCTGCTGACGCTCGTGAATACTTTGGAGAGAAGGTGTTCGAGACAGTGGTTCCGAGAAACATTCGTTTAGCTGAAGCGCCGAGCTTTGGGCAGCCCATCATTCTCTACGACGTGTCATCCGCTGGCGCCCAAGCCTACCTCAAGGTCGCAGCAGAGCTCATGCAACGCCTCAGCCCCAGTGCGGCCGCGGTAGCATAGACACGCTCGCTCATCCCTCTAACTCGGTATTCGCAATGAGCCCCGAAAAGCCACGGAGACTCGGGCGAGGTCTCGAAGCGCTCATCGGTGGGAACGTCTCCACTCGTGCCGATCTGGTGGCCCCACTTCCCGCTCAACAGAACGAGCTCCACCGCCTCGCGCTCACACGCATCCGTCCGAATCCCTTCCAGCCCAGGCGGGACTTTCCCGAGGCAGAGCTCGCTGAATTGCGCGCATCCCTCCAAGCCTCCGGAATGCTTCAGCCTGTCGTCGTCCGTCCTGCTGGTGATGTCTTCGAGTTGATATCCGGTGAGCGCCGCTTTCGCGCCGCTTCACAGCTCGGCTGGGTCGAGATCCCCGCGCTCGTGCGCGAGGCCGACCAACGAACGATGCTCACCCTGGCGCTCATTGAGAACCTGCAGCGTACCGACCTGAATGCGGTCGAAGAAGCACGCGGCTACCAGCGACTCCAGGAAGAGTTCCAGCTCACGCACCAACAGATCTCCGAGGCCGTAGGCAAGGATCGTTCAACCGTCACCAACCTGCTTCGCCTACTCACCCTGCCAGACACCGTTCAGACCCTTCTCGAGCACGGACAGTTGAGTATCGGGCATGCCAAAGCGCTTCTTGCCCTGCCAACGCACCGCGCGATCAGCGAACTCGCCACCGAAGTGGTCGCTGAAGGGTTGAGCGTCCGAGAAACCGAGCGTCGAGTTCGTACCCTCTCCACACCTCCCCCGTCAACGACAGACGTGCCGGCGAAAAGCCGGGGCCCCAAGACACCCGCCCCAGGGGAGCCCAAGCCCGAGATACGACACATCCAGGACACGCTGCGCCGACGCCTCCAGACCGACGTCCACATCCAGATAGCCGCCGACAACAAAGGTGCGATCAAGATCTCCTTCTATTCCACAGACGATCTGAACCGCCTGCTCGAGTTGCTGGCAGGCACGCCGCAAATCGGAGACTGAGACGGTCCATATGTTTGCTAACTAATTGTGCACATCATTATCTACAGTCGTAACATTATCATTAACAATACTTTACAGTGATAACACGCTTGCGACTACAAAGGTTTGTCACAAATGTCAACATCGCGGTCACTCTCCTCTGTGCCGCCTGTGGGCCCGCTCGTTCAAATCATACAGATACCAGCCCGTCCGCCTTCAAAGTCGCCTTGCTCACGCCCGGCCCCGTCTCTGACCAGTCCTGGAACGCCGGCGCCTATGACGGCTTGCTGCGCATCCGTGACTCCCTCGGGGCAAGCATAAGCCACATCGAAACCAAGACCCCCGCTGATTTCGAAGAGAGCTTTCGGCAGTACGGAGCACAGCACTACGCACTGGTCATCGGACACGGATTCGAGTTCCAGGACGCGGCAAGACAAGTCGCGCCGGCGTACCCTGAGACGGTCTTCATCACCACGTCCGGTAACACCAAAGGCCCGAATCTCGCCGGCCTGCAGTTCGACTTCGCCAATCCATCCTACCTCGCGGGCATTCTCGCTGGTGCCGTCACGCACTCGAATGTCATCGGCGTCATCGGAGGCACTGAGCTTCCCCCTGTTCGTGAGAGTTTCGAGGCGTTCGCCCGCGGCGCCGCAAGTGTCAACCCGCGAGCCAAACTCGTGTCCTCGTACATCGGCAACTGGGACGATGTCAGCGCCGGACGCGAACAGGCGCTGGCCCAGATCGCTCAGGGAGTCGACGTCATCTTCCAGAATGCCGACGCCGCCGGGCTCGGCGTTATTCAGGCGGTGAAACAGAGCAAGGGTGTCTGGGTCCTCGGCTCCAATTCCAATCAGAATTCCGTCGCCCCCGCCGTTATGCTCGGAAGTGTGGTGATCGATCTCCCCCATGCTTTTCTCACGGTTGCGCGGGAGGTGAAGGCCGGGCGCTTTCGCGGCCGCATCATCTCGCTCGGAATGAAGGACGACGTCGTCCGCTTGGTGGTGAATCCCAGCGTACGCAACCGCATCCCAGTGTCGGCTATCGCTCGCGTCGATTCCGTGCGTGCCTTGATGCAGCGCGGGGCCTTTTCGGCACTCGACGCAACCGGGGGGCCTTGAGCATGACGTCGCTGAGCGACTGTGTTGCCTATCTCGACGATGTTCTCGCGACGTCTGAAATCCCCGACTACGATCAGGCGCTCAACGGACTTCAACTGGCCAACGCGGGAACGGTCACACGCCTTGCCGTTGCGGTGGACTTCTCACATGGGTCGGTACAGCAGGCCGTCCTGGCCGGGGCAGACTTCCTGCTGGTGCACCACGGCATGTTCTGGGGTGCGCCTCAGCCATTCGTCGCTTCGCGTTATGAGCGCTTGCGTCTCGCCATCGCCAACAATCTTGCGGTGTATGCCTCGCACCTCCCCCTGGATCTTCATCCGCGATTCGGCAACAACGTTCGCCTCGCGAACCGTCTGGAGTTGGAGCCGAATGGTCGTTTCGGCCGATTCCAATCGATCGAGATCGGTGTTTCCGGATCGGCCGACCTCGCAACCGACGACCTTCTGGCTCGGGTCCAGGCCTTTGCCCAGCCCCTGGGTACGCACGTGGTTTGCACGCCTCACTCCTCCCAGCGACGGACCAGACACTGGGCGATCGTCACCGGTGCTGGTGCTTCGAGCAGCACGCTCGCCGAGGCTGCCGATCGCGGCATCGACACTCTCATCGTGGGTGAAGGACCGCATCATACAGCGGTGGAGGCGCAGGATCGGGGCATAGTGATCATCTATGCCGGCCACTACGCAACGGAGACGCTCGGCGTCCAGGCCCTTGCCGACGAACTCCAGCGCATGTTCACACTCCCGTGGTCCTTCGTGCACTTGCCGACCGGGCTGTGACGCTGCATGCCGCCGAAGTCGCGGCCACCGGAATCACGAAGCGCTTCGGCTCCGTCACGGCCCTCGACGACGTCGCTCTTACCCTGAAGCCCGGCCGTGTACATGCGTTGCTCGGCGAGAACGGAGCGGGGAAGTCCACCCTGATGGGAGTGCTGTTCGGACTCGTGCGCCCAGATCGCGGGACCGTGAGCGTCGGCGGCGTCAGGGTCGTCCTTCGTTCTCCAAGGGACGCGATTCGCCTCGGGATCGGTATGGTCCATCAACACTTCTCCCACGTTCCAGCTCTGACTGTAGCCGAGAACGTGGCGCTCGGCGGCCGAGGCCGGTTCGATCAGGCAGCCGCTGCTCGGCATGTGGAGTCCGTAGCCCGGGCGGCGGGTCTCGCGCTCGACCCCCTTGCCCGTGTATGCGATCTATCGGTCGGCGCGCAACAGCGTCTGGAAATCGTTCGCGCGTTAGCCCATGACGCACGGGCACTCATTCTCGATGAGCCGACTGCAGTGCTCTCTCCCGACGAGTCCGCCGAACTGCTGCGGTGGCTACGCAGTTTCGCGAACGCCGGGGGCACCGTGGCGCTCGTTACGCACAAGGTGGTCGAGGCCCTGGCCGCGGCAGATGACGTGACGGTGCTCCGTTCCGGGCACTGCGTTGCGGTGGCGGAGGCAGCCTCCTTCACCCCGACCTCCCTGGCGCGCACCATGTTTCCCGACGCGATGGTGGACCGGCCGAAAGTCAGGAAGGCCGCTTCGGTCGGCGAGATCGTCGCCAGGGCGAGCCATCTGGTGATCGAACCGCCGGCCGGTCGATCCGGAATTCGCGATGCCTCGTTCGAGTTGCTCGCCGGCCAGGTGGCCGGTATTGCGGCGGTCGAGGGGTCGGGGCATGAGTCGCTGCTCCGTGCCCTGGCTGGCTTGGAGGAGCCCTCCGCCGGCTCACTCCAGATCCCTGAGAACGTGTCCTTCATCCCCGCCGATCGGCACAGGGATGGACTCGTCCTCGAGTTTCCGCTGTACGAAAACCTCGCCCTGCGACACGCGGGTAGCGCCCGGGGACGGATGCGCTGGCCCACAATTCGTGCGCGGACTCGGGCCGTCGTTCGGCAA
Organism: uncultured Gemmatimonadaceae bacterium; assembly: GCA_963822945.1. Classification (GTDB taxonomy): domain Bacteria; phylum Gemmatimonadota; class Gemmatimonadetes; order Gemmatimonadales; family Gemmatimonadaceae; genus JAGWRI01. Next base: position 792,130 of record CAWGJO010000020.1, read on the forward strand.
TTCGAGGTTCGTGCAGATTCCGAGGCGAGCTCCGCCCGCACGCTTTCCGGCGGCAATCAGCAGCGGTTCGTGCTGGGACGGGAACTCGAGTCGCATCCGCCGCTCGTAGTTGCAGAGAACCCGACTCGCGGGCTCGACCTCATGGCCACGGCCGCCGTTCATTCCCGCTTGCTTGGAGCAGCCGCCGAAGGCGCCGCCGTCGTCGTGTATTCCGGCGACCTCGACGAGGTCCTGGCACTCGCGGACCGCGTGTTGGTGGTGTACGACGGAATCGTTCGGGAACTGCCCTTGGCTCGTGATCTCATCGCCCGCGGAATGGTAGGCGATTGGTAATGGCTGGATTCCACCGCCTCCGGCCCTGGTTGGCGCCCCACCGATGGCTGCGCTCCCCTGGAGCGTGGTTCCTGTGCGTCGTGGTCGTCTCGGTGGTCATTCTCGACCATCACTACGGCAACAACGTGCTCCGCGCGCTCTGGATGGGATCCTTCGGTTCATGGTACGCATTCACGTCGGGCACCCTGGTCCGCGCCGTCCCCCTCATTCTCACGGGCCTTGGCGTGGCAATTGCCTTCCGGTCGGGGGTGTTCAATATCGGAGCCGAGGGGCAGCTGCTCGCTGGAGCAGCGGCAGCGACCTTCGTCGGGCTTCGTTGGAGCGCCCCACTCGGTGCGGTCACCCTCCCCGTCATCCTGCTGACCGGGACCGTTGGCGGCGCGCTGTGGGCAGGAATTGCCGCGTTCATGCGCACCCGGTTCGGGGTCCTGGAGGTGATCAGCACCCTGATGCTCAACTTCGTCGCGGCTGACGGCGTGTCGTACCTCGTGCGGGGGCCGCTGCAGGAACCCCTTCACATCTACCCACAGTCCGCAACGCTGCCGCTCGTTGCCAGACTTCCCCACTTCGGACCGGCTACGCGCTTGCACTGGGGGTTGGTCCTCGCCGTTCTTCTTGTGGCTGTCGCAGCGTGGGGCGTGTCGCAGACGGCCGTAGGTTTCCGCTTGCGGGCCGTCGGTGCCAATCCCGCCGCTGCACGGGTCACGGGAAGGATTTCAGTGCCCCGCGCGACCACGGAAGCCTTCCTGGTGAGCGGCGCGCTTGCCGGATTGGCCGGGGCGATCGAGGTCACAGCGGTAACCCATGCGCTCTACGACAACCTGTCACCGGGCTACGGGTTCACGGCCATCGCGGTCGCGGTCTTGGCTGGCCTTCGCCCATTGGCGGTGCTGCCCAGCGCGCTGTTGTTCGCGGGCCTCGAAACGGGTGCCACCGCATTGCAGCGCGACGCGGGTATTCCGGCTGCCTGGGCCTCCGTCCTCGAGGCCTGCCTGATACTCGTCGCGGTCGCTGCTGTCGCCCTCCGCCAACGGAAGAGCGCGGCGGTCTCGATCATGGACGCGTAAGCGATGACAGCAATCGAATCGGTCCTCGGCGCGACGGTTCGGACCACGACTCCGTTGCTGCTCGCGGCCCTCGGGGAACTCATCACCGAGCGCGCGGGCATCATCAACATTGCGCTCGAAGGCGCTGTCATCGCCGGAGCCTTTTCAGCAACGGTCGCGGCAACGACCGTGGGCGTGGTCAGCGGCTACGCATGGGGATCGATTGCCGGAACGGCGGTCGGTTTGCTGCTGGCCGCATTCGTCGTCGGGCTGCGTGCCGATCAGATCATCACGGGCACTGCCCTCTCGCTGCTGGCGCTCGGTGCTACGGCAGCACTTTACCGCGCAGTGTTTGGTGCCGGCGGGGTAGCGCTCTCCATCCCCACATCTCCGGCGCTGCGTATTCCGGGACTCGTTGCGCTCCCGGTGGTTGGCCCTGCGCTGTTCGACCAGCCTGCGGTCACGTACGTGGCGATTCTGCTCGTGCCGTTCCTGTGGTGGTTTCTCTACCGCACCCAGTCAGGACTCGGTCTTCGAGCGGTCGGCGAGGCACCGCAGTCCGCTCGGGCAGCGGGCGTTCGGGTTCGTCGAGTTCGGGTTGGCGCCATCCTGTTCGGCTCTACCCTCGGCGGACTGGCGGGCGCGACACTCGTGCTGGCGCAAGCCGGTACGTTCGCCGAGGGTATGTCCGCCGGCCGGGGGTTCATTGCCATCGCGATCGTGGCTCTCGGGCGGTGGACGCCAGTCGGCGTCGCCATTGCGGCCGTTGTGTTCGGCCTGGCCACGGCCATGCAATATTTGGTTCAGGCGCTCGGTTGGCCGGTACGGTACGAGTTGGTCCTCATGTTGCCGTACGTGCTGACGTTGGTGGCGCTGATGGTGTCGCCGCGAAGCGCCGCTCCGGCCATGCTCGCCCGGTCGGACTAGCCGCTGCCTGTTGGGGCTCGTGGGGGCAGGTAGGGGCCGCCCAGATCCCAGTGCCAGGCGTCACGCCGCTCCCCTGTCCGTGGGTCTCTCAGCGGCTTGAACTGCAACCGGCCCGGGGCCAGACCAACAGCGGCTCCGTATTCGAGAAGACGCTCCCGATCGGTCGAAACGAGGTGTGCCATGGGGCGGCCCTGCCACACATGACGATGCAGCCAGAGCCCGCCGTCCATCGCATGGATCATTCCTTCGCGTCGGGATATGAACTCCCGATAGGCTGCCGGATGACGAGTATCGTCTTCCGTCACGCCACTACTGGCATGCGACCTGGCCTTCGGTTGTGGCGGGCGCAATCGGCGTCACGCCCCCATAGAAGATCGCGCACATATGCGGCCACGCTTCGGGGTGCGTAGAGGTAGCCGCCCATCCACTGGCATCGGCTTCCGATATCGTCAGGACCACACCGTGCGACGGTACGAACTGGAGCGAATCCAGCATCGTGGTATACGTCCGGTGCTCGTAGTAGTACCCCTCCTCCGCCACCGACAGGTTGCGGAGGTCGCTCTTCATCGAAGCGACGTACGCCTTCCCTTTCGTGCTCTGGAACTTCGGCACCGCGATCGCGGCGAGAACGCCGATGATCACGACGACAATGAGCAACTCGATCAGGGTGAACCCACCGCGTCGGTAGCCCATAAGCCCCACATTGAAGAAGAAGTAGACGAGTGACCTGCTTTGCGAACCAACGCATCCATCACTCTGGCAAGGCCGATGCCGATTCGGCCAACAACTGATAACGTGTTGCCGTGTATGATGTTACAGAAACGGCGCCTGGCTCGCTGCAATATACTTCACTCTACGAACTGCCCATTTTCTGGCAAAATGCGAGACTCGTAAGGATCTCTTAATGCTTGCTCTCCAGCCAGTTCTTCCCCCGCCCAATTTCTACCAGCAAGGGTACTCGCAGGGCGGCGGCCCCCTCCATCTCCTCTCTCACCAGGCGCTCGAGCGAATCGAGCTCTTCCACCGGCGCCTCGAACACGAGTTCATCATGAACCTGCAGGAGCATTGCGCTCCGTAATCCGTCCCGCCGCAGACGCGCTGCGATCTGAATCATCGCGACCTTGATCAGATCGGCAGCTGATCCCTGAATCGGTGTATTCTGGGCCGTCCGTTCTCCGAACGCCCGGATATTGAAGTTCTTGTCGCGCAGTTCGGGGATGTAGCGCCGTCTGCCGAAGAGCGTTTCCGCATACCCTTTTGTCCGAGCGGCTTCGATCGTACCGTCGAGATACGCCCGCACTCCGGTGAAGCGTGTGAAGTACTGATCGATGAACGTCTTTGCCTCGTCGTGTGGAATGCGCAACTGTTGGGACAGCGAGTGCGCGCCCTGTCCGTAGATCGTCGCAAAATTGATCGTCTTCGCCCGAGCGCGCATGTCCGCTGTCACCTCTTCCGGCGTCACACCGAATATCAGCGCCGCCGTCTGGCGGTGTATGTCTCCGCCTCTCTGGAACGTCTCCACGAACGCCGGATCGCCAGACAGATGTGCCAGCAAGCGCAGTTCGATCTGCGAGTAGTCCGCACTGAGCATCGTCCAGTCTCGCCGCGGAATGAAGGCTCGTCGAATCTCGCGGCCCAATTCCGTGCGAATGGGAATGTTCTGCAGGTTCGGGTCGCTGGACGACAACCGGCCGGTTGCAGCAACTGTCTGATTGAACGAGGTGTGCAAGCGACCCGTGTGCGGATTCACGAGCGTCGGTAGCGCCTCGATGTACGTATTCTGGAGTTTCGTGAGTTCCCGATACTCCATGATCAGCGTCGGCAACTCGTGTCCTTCTTCCGCCAATCGTTCGAGTACGCTCGCGTCGGTGGAGGGTCCGGAACTCGTCTTCTTGAGCACCGGAAGCTTGAGCTTCTCGAACAGCACCTGTCGCAGTTGGGGGTTCGAGTTGATGTTGAACGTCTCGCCCGCGGCCGCATAGATCTCCTGTTCGACGCGCACGCGTTCCTGCGACAATCTGGTCCTCAAGTGATCGAATACCGGCAGATCGATCCGGATACCAGTGGCTTCCATTCCGGCAAGCACCGGCACAAGCGGCATTTCGACGTCCCGGAACAGTTTCGTCAACCCCAGCTGTTCCATCTGGCCGCCGAATATCTCCGAGAGTCGCAGTGTCAAGTCAGCGTCTTCGCAGGAGTACTGGCTGGCCATGGCAATCGGAACTTCGTCGAACCCGATCGCGTTCTTTCCCTTCCCGCAAACCTCCTCATACGATGTCATCTGATAGCCGAGAAATTCGAGGGCGAGCATATCGAGTCCATGGGAGCGCCGTCCGGGATCGAGCACGTAGCTCGCCACCATCGTATCGAACACGAGGCCCTTTACGGAAAGTCCTTCACGCTCGAGCACCAGCATGTCGTACTTCGCATTCTGCGCGATCTTTGCGATGCGTTCATCCGCCAGCAGGGCGCGGACGGGTTCCAGCTGGGCGTCGCTCGGGGCCGCCAGATTCTGCAGGCTCGGCTCCGACGCGGTGATCTGTTCGCGCGCTGCCGTGTCGGAGCCCACCCCCTCCTGGGCCAGTTCGAGAGCCCCCTGGTCGCTCATCCGCCGACGATGACGAAATGGGAGGTAGTACACCTCCCCGGGAGCAATCCCGATGGTAAGACCAACGAGTTTCGATCGTAATGGATCTACCGTTGACGGTACGCCCGGTTCGAGCACTGTTTCGGTGTCGAAGGCCATGCGACCGCGAGCTCTTACGCGTTCCACTAACCGGCGTATGTCCTCCACACTCTGCACCACCACATAGTGCGCCTCCGCTGCGATGGACGACGAATCTTCGCGCTCGCCTTCAGGCTCCGCCACGGCTTTGGCAAGGGAATGAAACTCCAGTTCGACGAACAGGTCCCGTAACCGCGCGGCATCGGGCGAAGTCAGACGAAGCGCATCGAGATCGAGTGCGATATCGAGATCTCTGTGAATCGTCACCAGCCGCTTGGATAGCCGGGCGGCTTCGGAGTACTGCTGCAGTGCTTCACGTGGTCGTTTGCTCTGGATCTCGTCCACGTGCGCGAGAATCGTCTCGAGTGACCCATATTGTTCGATCAGAGAGACTGCCGTCTTCCCGCCAATCCCCTTCACACCCGGTACGTTATCCGAGGAATCGCCAACCAACGCCAGGTAGTCGGTCACTCGTTCCGGTGGCACGCCGAGCCGTTCGGCTTCATTCTCCCGGCCCACCCATTGTTCATCGACGGCAGCCGGCCCGCCGCGTCCCGGATTCAGCAACCAGACGCCCGGCTCAACGAGCTGGTGGAAGTCCTTGTCTCCGGAAACGATCACGACATTCAACCCGGCTTCCTTGCCTTTGCGAGCCAAGGTTCCGATCACATCGTCCGCCTCATATCCCTCAACGCGAAGAACCGGGATATGGTACGCTGCCAGAAGCTGTTCGATGCGATCCACTCCGCGATCGAAGTCGGCCTGCAGCTCGTCGGACAGCTTCTCCCGGGTGGCCTTGTACTCGGGATACTCCTCGTGCCTGAAGGAGAGGCCGGAATCGTGGACCCACCCCAGATATTCGGGGTGGTGCTTGCTGAGTAGCCGCTGGAGGAAGTGCGCTACTCCCCATGCCGCCGACGTGTTTTCCCCACGACTGGTCGTCAGCGGACGGGAGATGAGCGCAAAGAACGCCCGGTAGATGATTGCATACCCATCAACGAGAAAGAGGCGTCGCTCATCCGGGGGTATCGAAGCAGCGGGCAACCGTGGAGTCCTCCCAGGTGTGGTCATCGTTGGATATCGACGTCGGCGTGGGCGCAAAAATACCCGGGTGGCTTGCCCAGGTCTTCCGCGACCATTAGGTTCGCCGCGTGCCCCGAGAATCTATGCTAGGGCGAACACTCGCCGGCTATGTCCTGGAAAGCGAAGTCGGTGAGGGGGGGACCTCTGCCGTCTTCCGCGCGCACCATCCTGACCATGGTTCCGTTGCCGTCAAGGTCCTGCGGGAGAAGCTGCGCAACGACAAGACGGCGGTTACCCGGTTCCTGCGAGAAGCACATTACGGCGAGCGCGTCCAGCACCCCAATGTAGTCCGCACCATCGAAATCGGCGAAGCGGAGCCGGGCCTGCATTTCCTGGCCATCGAGTGGGCCAAGGGCGAGCTCCTGGAGAAGTATGCGCGGCGTAAGGGCCCGCTTCCTCCGGACGAAGTCGCCAACATCGTCTCCCAGATCGCCGAAGCGGTTCATGCCGCTCATCAAGTCGGGATCGTGCATCGCGACCTGAAGCCAGAAAACGTCATGTACGATCCCGATACCGGGTTGGTCAAGCTCCTCGATTTCGGAATTGCTACAGACGCGGACATCGCCCCAGAACAGCGCCTGACCCGAGCGGGCTTCTTCGTGGGTACGCTCATGTACGTCGCCCCGGAGGCGCTTTCGGGCGAGGTCGTCACGCCCGCGGCGGATCAGTTCAGCCTGGCCACCATCTCATACTTTCTCCTCTCCGGGTGCCTTCCGTACAGCGCCAAGTCTCCGCGGGAGATGTTCACTCAGTTGCTTACCCAACCCCCGCTCCCCCTGAATATGGCGCGCCAGGGACTCCGATTCTCTCCCGCAATCGAAGCGGTCGTGATGCGGGGCTTGGAGCGTGATCCAACGAAGCGGTTCCCCGATACGATCGCGTTTGCCGATGCCCTGCGCGAGGCAATTGCCCAACCCCTGCCTGCGGAACCGAGTGGCGGTCTGTTGCAGCGGCTCAAATCGGCTTTCAACAAGCGACCATAGCTCCCACGCGCCTACTAAGAATCACGCACTGGCAACCAGACGGTGAATGTAGATCCGGTACCCACTACACTCTCCACCGTTACCTCCCCTCCAAGCAACGCTGCCAGTCGCCGGGATATCGGAAGCCCAAGACCGGTGCCGTGATTCTGTCCGTCTCCTGACCTCTGTGAACGCACCTGTTCGAACTCATCAAAAATGCGTTCCAGGTCGCCGGCGGCAATTCCAATACCAGCGTCCGCAACCTCGATAGCTATCCAACCCTCCGAGTCATCCGAACGCGGAACTGCGTGCTGGCCGGTCGCGGTGAGGCTGCGCGGCGGTGGTCCCGTTCGCTCGAACCGCGTGCGCAATTCGATTTCACCGCGGTCCGTGTACTTCACGGCATTACCCAACAGATTGATTAGAATCTGGCGCAGATGTGTCGGGTCCGTTCGAACCCTCGGGATTTCCGCCGTCGTGAGGATCTTCACCGTGAGATGCTTCTCTGCAACGAGCGGCTCAATCTCGCTGACCACGTTCGTCAAGAACGCCCGTAATGCTACGGTTTCCACACGAACGTCGACTCGCCCAGCTGCGATCTTTGCGATATCCAATACCTGATCAACCAGTGTTCGCAATCTTGCCGCAGATGTGGCGATTCGTTCCACCGGTGAAATCTGCTTCGCAGAAAGTTCTCCGTACCCGCCGTCACGAAGGAGATCCACAAAGCCCACGATCGCGTTCAGCGGGGTCCGCAACTCGTGTGAGACGTTCGCCAGAAACTCGCTCTTCATTCGATTCGCTCTGAGCAACTCGGCCGACAGTCGCTCGAGTTCAATCGATCGCTCCGCAATTCTTGCCGTCTGCCGACGCTCCCGTACCAGCCCGAATAACAGCAGAACCAGCGCCATACTTCCAACGGTCCATATTGCGATACGGCTCGTATTCTGCCGGGCCGCCTGCCCTGAAATGACGAACCACGACGGCTCGCCCGGCAATGGAAGGCGAACCGGGGCGCTCTGTCGCCCTTCGCTCTTGTATGCCGGCGTCTTCGCAACCGTGTCCCCGTCTACCAAGAGAGCAAGAAACGATCGTCCTTGAACCGCCGCGCTTTCGGCCGGCGCCAGTAGTACCTGGTCGTCAATCAGTGCAACCGCAATTCCCGTGAACTCGCCGTTTTCCACCACCGGTTCACCCAGCAAGGCTTCGCCAGACTCCGTGCGGTCGTTGCGCCATCCTTTACTGTTGCTCATTCCCCGCAACTGCAAATGACGACTGGCCGAGACGTGGCGTGCGAGCATGCGAATGGCCTGAGCGCCTACTTGAGATCCGGGTTCAGGTTCTCCCCACCAGGCCGAGTCGATCACGGCATTGCCGAGCGTATCCAAAACCCATACCGCCCGGATGCCGTGAAGCTGCTCTTTGGCCAGTATCCGGTGCTGAAGCGAGCCCCCGGTTCTTTCACGAGCGGATCGTGAGCCCAGTTCGTAAAGGTGTTCTGCCGCCAACTCCACTTCCTGCGCAATGATCTTCGCAGAGGTCGCAGCGTCCAGAGCCGACTGCTCATCCATGCTTTCCCGAAGTGAACGGTCAGCCAGCAGCAGTCCGACGAGCAGCAGCACCAGGAGAGCAACCAGCAGCAGCACGAAGAGACTGATCCGATCGCTGGTCTTCCACATCTCACCGACAGTTTTCATCGCGCACCGTCAGGGGGTTTGAGCAGGACCGGATCCCATCAGTGAACCACTTCTGCCTGAGAACGGTTCAAATTCGGACAGTATGCCTCGATACGGAAGTATGACCTCGTGTTCAAAGAATTCGACCATCTTCCGCCCTGTGAATTCCTTCCGAAACTCGAGCGCTGTCACTCCCATCACGCTCCGGACGTGCCGACCGAAGCTCTGCGGAGACGAGTAGTCCAGGTGATTCGCGACGTTGGCAATCGAGAAGCCGGAATTCTCAAAGAGATAGGCAGCACGAATCAACCTCACGAGCGATAGGTACTGCTTGGGCGTTGGAAGCCCGGCGCGATAGAACCGGCTCATGAGGGTACTCGGAAGTATCTGAAGTACTTCGGCAAGTTCCCGCACGGAACCTATTCTGGGCGAGTGGCGCAATACCATTTCGAAGAATACCCAGGTGCCTTGTGTCACCTTCCCCAGGCATTGTTGCAGTCGTCGTTTCACCAGTTCCTGGATCCGGTCGGTGCGCTCATCAAGCAAGATGGTTCGCAATTGATTCCAACCCTGGCGCGACCGTACATCTACAATTCGTCTCACTCCCTCTTGGCCAAGTTGCAGAACCGTTTCCACTGTTCTCGCTGATTCCCCGCTCAGAATCGCCACGGTGGGAATGCGCGGAATTTCACGAATCATCTGCGATACCTTCTGCCATTGTCCCCTTTCGCAGTACTGAACAGACATCAGCACCACCGAACTCCCATGGTTCTTCACGTCAGCAAGCACTTCCCGTGGTTCCGTATGATGCGAGGCGATGTACACACCAGTTCCAGCGGCGTCTACGCGAATCCGCTCGTCCAGGGTGAGAATCGTCGAAATTCTGGCAAGCTCCTCTCCATGATTCGTCACGGTCATGATGGAATGCCTCGGGAAAATGGTGCAACGAGATGAACATCTGTCACCAAGGCATTATGGATCCTCGCGTCACATCAGCGTCACCTGCTTCTTCAACAGGGCATAAACCCATATTTCACAAGCACCTACGCCATGATTGCTGGCTAGATGCCCGAGGAGATCTGTGTTAGATTTCTCTTCGTACGTAATGCCGTTTCCAATCAGACGATCGCGAAAGGAATCTTTCGAGGAAAGTCCGGACACCACTGAGCAAATCGCCAGGTAACGCCTGGGCGGAGGATTTTCATCCGACGGATAGCGCCACAGAAAATACACCGCCTGTGATCTTCCAAAGATCAAGGTAAGGGTGAAAAGGTGAGGTAAGAGCTCACCGCGAAATTGGCAACAATTTCGGCATGGCAAGCCCCGGTTGGTGCAAGGCCAAATAGGCAGTGAGAGTGCTCAGCTCGCCAAAGACACTGCGGGTAGGCTGCTAGAGAGCTCGAGCGATCGTGCTCCGAGAGAAATGATCGTCCGATGGCGACATCGACAGAATCCGGCTTATCGATTGGAAACTCAAAATGGGCACGCCGCAATTTTGCGACGTGCCCATTTTCTTCTGCCTCTGATCTACCCCACCTACCCCACTAGTCAACCAGGCGCAGTGGCATCACGAGACACATATACTCTCCTTCGCCTGACCAATTTTCTGGTTCCATCGTAGCCGCACGCTCTGGTGCCTTGAATGTCATTTTCACTTCTTCGGTAGGCATATAGCGTAACATCTCGAGCAGGTAACTCGCGTTGAAGCCAATATCCAGCGGATCTCCAGTATACCGAACAGCCAATTCATCCTGCGCTTCACCCAGATCAGGTGTTTGAACGCTGAATCGAAGAATTCCAGCATTGAAGGTCATTCGAATGCGGTGTGTTTGATCAGAAGCGATAACCGACATGCGCCGGAGAGCACTCGACAGAGCCACTTTATCAACAATAGCCCACTTATCATTATCCCGCGGAATCACCTGATCATAGGGAGGATACGGACCTTCAATCAAACGTGTGTAGACAGTTGTGAACGGAGATCGAAATGCCACATGATTGTCTCCCTTCCCAACTTCTAGCTCCTCATCTGCTGGAAAAAGACGACGAATCTGTTCCAACGCCTTTGGCGGTAGAATCAAGTCTCCCACCATACCTTTCGGAACCTTCATTCCAGCTTCCATGCGAGCCAGACGATGTCCATTCGTTGCCACCATGGCCATGGAATTCGCTTTCGTCTCCCACAGAACTCCATTCAGAATTGGTCGACTTTCTTCCGTCGATACCGCAAATGCAGTATGACCGATGAGCTGCTGTAAAGTCGAAGACGGAATCCGCCAATTCTGCGTGAACTTGATTGCGGGATAAGAAGGAAACTCCTCCTTTGGAAGACCTAGAATCTTGAAATGAGCTCGCCCACAATCCAGGACTAAGCGTTGCTCACCCAATGAACTAATTCTCACAGGAGCGGGTGGTAGTTCTCGAGCGATATCAATCAATTTCTTCGCCGGCACCGTAATACCACCTTTTTCCTCAACGTCTGCTGAAACCTCCGTACTAACAGCAATATCGAGATCCGTCGCTGAGAATTGGGCCCCTTTTTCTCCACCTTCAATCAGCAGATTACTCAGAACGGGCAGGGTACTCTTTGGTGGAACCGTAGCTCCAACTGCAGCCAGGCCCTCCTGAAGCTTTTCCCGAGAGATCGTAAAACGCATCGATTAATGCCTAGTGAGTAAGGTGGTAGAGAAATTTGCGGCTACGTAATTGGCGTCAGCTCTTTAGTAGTGCTAGTAGGGAGTCAACACTTGGGGAAAATTGCTGGAAATAGTTCGTGCAGTTGGTCTTTGCAGTGTTGGATAGAGTGGAAAAGGTGTGGTCAGGATTCAATTGATGTTGAGATTGTACCTGGCGTGAGCTCGGAAAGACCCAGAAGCCGACGTGCTGTGTTGTACTTGGACAGAAGTTGCGAGGAGTTTTGTAGAAGATCTTGAGCTCTGGAGAGACTATGAATGACTGTGGAATGATCACGGCCACCAAAAGCTGCACCGATTTCAATGAGCTGTGTCCGGAGAGTGGTTCTTGCGAGAAGCATTGCAAGTTGGCGAGGAACCGTAAGCGTTTGAACTCTGGCTTTTGAGCACAAACCCTCAACCGTGACATTCCAAACCTGAGCTATGATTTCCTGAATTCGGGAGATGGAGAGAGTTTGAGATTCTACTGCACCAATACTGGTTGATCTGTGCGTTGATCGGAGAGCTTCCTGGGCAAGTGAAACATCTATCTGTCGATGCTTGAGTGATGCAAAAGCTAGGATCTTGATGATTGATCCCTCCAGTTCTCTGACACTGGAGTTGATCGTCTCAGCGATGTACTCGATAACGTCATGTGGGAACGTAACTTCAAGGTGATCAAGTTCGGCTTTCTGCTGGAGAATTGCAATTCGGTGCTCCACATCGGGTGGCTCAATATCGGCGACCATTCCCCATTGAAATCGACTAACGAGTCGGGCCTCGAGTCCTCCAATCTCTGCTGGTGGACGATCACTGGTTAGTACGATCTGGCGGCCGGCTTCATACAAGGCATTGAAGGTGTGGAAAAACTCGTCTTGTGTTGCTTCCTTCCCCTTCAGGAAGTGAATGTCATCGATCAGAAGAAGGTCTGTTTCTCGAAAGCGGCGTCGAAACTCAGCATTCTTGCGACTCTGAATCGATGCGACCATTTCATTCGTGAACTGCTCGGTACTGAGATAGGTCACTCGAATATCGGGATGACTGCTCAGCACCTCGTGTCCAATCGCCTGCATCAGGTGAGTCTTTCCAAGACCGGTGCGGCCGTAGATAAAGAACGGATTGTAGACGCGACCGGGCGCTTCTGCGACGGCATGTGCTGCAGCCGCTGCAAGTTCGTTTGACTTGCCTATTACAAAGTGCTCGAAAGTATATCTGTCATGTAAGACTGGCGTATTAGTGACGTTATTGTGGTGCGCTTGTGTCGCCGGTTTCTCCAGCGTGAAGAAGTCCATCTGAGGGCGCTGCTGACGGTCTTGGTCAACGCTAAAGGCCAGACTGACGGGATGTCCGAGCGCGACTGGAGCAAATGAGGTAAGGAGCTCACCGTACTTGGACTCGGTCCAATCGCGGGAAAATTGGTCAGGAAGACTGAGCGTCAGGACTCGCTCATCCCACGAAACGGGTACGATAGGCTCGAGCCATGTGCGCATGACGTCGTCGCCCACAGTGGCCTTGGCTTGGGTGAGAAGCCTGGTCCAAATTTCTTGCGCTGGAGTGGGCATAGTTAGTGATGTGGATAACTAGTAAGGCTGGCCAAAGTACCGCGCATGAAGAAGGAAGGCAACTGCTGAATCGTGGCCGAATGGTGGGTAGAGGAAGCCCCGTCTTACCTTGACCTATGTGCAAGAGATGACTAGTCTTACAGATCTCTGGCATACCGTATTGACTGGACCTATTTGGAGTGATAGATGGGCAAGCCAACCTACCGTCCGCGAAACAAGCGACGGATTAAGAAGCATGGATTCCGTGCGCGCATGGAGACGAAGTGGGGACGGAAGGTATTGAGTGAACGCCGCAAGAAGGGGCGGAAGCGTCTTGCGGTTAAGCTTCCGAGCAAGTACGCTGGCGCGTAGATGAGTGAAGGGTATCCGCGCGTACGGCGGATTACTCGAAGCTCAGAATTTGGTAGAATCTCGAAGCAGGGGAAGCGAGTCCGCGCGTTGGGCCTTGACGTGCGACTGCTCGCTTCCCCTTTGAACTATGTGCGGGTTGGAATCGTGGTTCCTCGCCATGGGCAGTCGGCCGTGCGGCGCAACTTGCTCAAACGCCGGCTTCGGGAACTTGCGCGCACCCTCTTGCTTCCGCTCGAGGCTTCGGGAGATGTGGTGATCCGCTGCAAACCGAGCGCCTACGGGCAGACGTTTGAAGAGCTGAAACAAGAGTTGGTTGGTGTGCGAAACGCTTTACTGGAAGAGAAGAACACGCAGGGCGAACCGTGAAACGACTGCTTGTGTTACTGGTCCGGGCATACCAGCTGTGGATTGGCCCGTTGCTGCCTCCGTCTTGTCGGTACTACCCCACCTGTTCTACATACGCGGTCGAAGCTCTGGAGAAACACGGTGCGCTTCGAGGCGGGTGGATGGCCGTGCGAAGAATCCTTCGCTGTCACCCGTTCCATAAGGGCGGGTACGATCCGGTTCCCTAACAGATATTCATTACGTCATGGACCGACGCGTATTTCTTGCCGTGATTCTCACGGCGGTAGTGATCGTGGTAACACCACTTCTGTTTCCGGGAGCAAACCGGCGAAATGTGGTGGACTCGCTTCAGGCCGACTCCACGGCACTGAACCAGGCGATGCTGAAGGGATCCGCTGACTCGACGACGGAGACAGCAGCACCCAACAAGCAGAGACAGCGGTCAAAATCGGACAGCGCAACACCGCAAGTCACGCTCTCTCATCCTACGCTGGCCGTGTCGGACAGTCTGGCCGCCACGAGCCAGCATATGACGGTCTGGTATGCCGATGAAGGGGCGTCGCCACTGAGCGTGGTGCTGAAGGACTACCAATCACGCGATACGATGCGTGCAAAAGGGCCGGTCGTTCTTCGTACTCCCCGAGGCCAGCCGCTGATAGAATACGCGTTGCAGATGGGCGATTCGTCGATTCCGCTGACAGCGAACGCGCTTGCAGGCAAGACGCAGACGATAGATGGGCGGCAGGTCGTAGAGTACACGGGAACGGTAAGCGGCCATGCGGTAAAGGTCTCTTACTCCAGTCCACGGTCCGACTCTGGACGGTACCTGATCCACACAGACGTGAGCGTCGGGAGTGCGACTCCACACAGCGCGCTCTCCATCACGCTGCCGTCGACGCTTGCATCGATGGAAACGGACACCGCGGATGACATTCACCATTTGGCGTATGGATATCGAACGGCAAGCGGGGACGTGAAGAGCGTGGCATTCTCGAAGCTCGACTCCGGCGTGAACAAGCCGGTCTCGGGACCGCTCGAATGGGTAGCGCTACGGAACAAGTACTTCCTGATTGCGTTGGTCGTGCCGGATAGTGCGATTGCCGAGGCCACGTTCAGCGGAGCACCGCGGGTCCAGAAGCTGGCACCCGAAGCCCACGCCGCCCTGTCAATTCCGTTGCAGAACGGGCATGCGAGCTTCGAGATCTACATGGGTCCGCAAGAGTTCGAACGCCTACGAGCCATGGGGCATGGGCTCGACCAGGTAAATCCATATGCCGGGTGGTTTCACAGTGTCGTGCAACCATTCGCCACCATCGTCACACGGGTCCTGTTGTGGATGAAGCGCTCGTCCGGGCTTGGCTACGGATGGGTGATCATCATCTTCGGCGTGGTGGTCCGGCTTCTGCTCTGGCCGCTCAACCAGAGCGCAATGCGCACCAGCATTCGGATGCAGCGAATCCAGCCGGAGTTGGCGGAAGTTCAGAAGAAGTACAAGAGCGACCCGAAAAAGCAGCAGGAAGCACTGGTGAAGTTGTACCAGGCCCATGGGATGACACCATTCAGCCCGATGATGGGGTGTCTCCCCATGATGCTTCCGATGCCGATTCTATTCGCGTTGTATTTCGTGTTCCTGAACACCATTGAATTCCGTGGCGTGTCGTTTCTCTGGATGCACGACATCTCGGCGGCTGATCCGTACTACATCACCCCCCTGGTGATGGGACTGTCGATGTTCGCGCTCTCCTGGATCGGCATGCGGGGAACACCGCCCACCGCACAGACGCGCATGATGAGCTACATGATGCCTGTCGTGCTGACGTTCATGTTCTTCCGATTCGCAGCCGGATTGAACCTGTACTACGCCGTGCAGAATCTCGCAGCGCTTCCACAACAGTGGTTGCTTGCTCGTGAACGGGCCGGAGCCGCCGCGAGCACCACCGCAGCCACGCGGCGAGACAAGGGCTAACGCGAGCGGCACCCGTCCGTGTGAGGAACCCGATGCGCTCTGCCGACTCAATCGTGGCAACCGCTACGGCACCGGGAATCGGGGCGCTGTCGATCGTTCGCCTGTCCGGGCCGGGGTGTCGCCAGATACTCGCGGGCCTCACCGACGGGCGTCAGACCTCCGCCCGCGTAGCCACGCTACGCACGCTGCGGTCGAGCCGTGGAGATGTCCTCGATGAAGCGATCGTCATCGAATACCAGGCGCCGCACTCCTATACGGGTGAGGACGCAGTGGAAATCATCTGCCATGGCGGGTGGGTAACCGCAACGCGAATTACCAGCGCGCTGATAGAAGCAGGAGCGCGGCCGGCGCACCCGGGAGAGTTTACGCGCCGCGCGGTTCTCAATGGGAAGCTGGATCTTCTGCAGGCGGAAGCGGTCAACGATCTGATTCGAACCGAGTCGACCGCCGGTGCGGCGCTCGCCCTGCGGCAACTCGATGGTGGACTCTCGGAACGGATCGCGCAGCTGCGCGAAGAGATCCTGAGCATCGAGGCCCTGGTTGCCTACGAGATCGACTTTCCCGAAGAGGACGACGGTCCAGTCGAGGAGGAGAGAATCGTCGCGGCGACGGCGAACGTTCTCGATTCCATGCGTGGATTGATCGAAACCACACCGGGAGGCGAACTGGTGCGCCAGGGAGCGCTCGTTGCGATCGTCGGCAAGCCGAACGTGGGAAAGTCCTCGCTGTTCAACGCATTGCTTGGTCGAAAGCGCGCTCTGGTGACCGATATTCCGGGAACGACACGAGATGCGATCGAAGCCGTGCTGGACGTTGAACCGGTTCCCCTCCGTCTGGTGGATACGGCGGGACTCCGGGATTCGAGCGACGAGGTGGAACGGCTGGGTGTGAAGGTAAGTCGAGACTACCTGGAAGCGGCGACGGTGGTGCTGGTCTGCGGCGACTCAGCGCAGACACTGGCGGAAGCGATTGCCGATGCAGAGCAGAGCGCGACAGGCCTCGTCATACCGGTGCAAACGAAGTCGGACCTGCATCGGACGTCGTTGGCGGGGGCGGTTGGCGTAAGTGCCGTGACAGGGGAGGGATTGGACGCGCTCGTCGCGGACGTCTCAGGGCGGGTCGGACGAGACGTCGGGCTCCCCAACCCGGAGTCGCCGGTGGTTACGCATGCCCGATACCGCCAAGTGCTGACCAGGGCAAGCGCTGAATTGGTGGCCTTTCAGGAGGCCCGCACGTCCGGCGCCGTGCCGGCGACCGTGAGCGCCGTTCATTTGCACGAGTGCGTCCGGATCCTGGAGGAATTGATCGGCGCCGTTGATGTGGAAGAGATACTCGGTCGCGTGTTCAGCTCATTCTGCGTGGGCAAGTAGCGACGAGCCGAGAAAGCACCTGGCCCCGACCGACGAGGAAACGAGGCGTCAGGATGCGGTGGCCGCCGCTCCAGTGGAGAGGGCCTGAATCTCCGCGGCCGACGCACGGAGTGCCCAGGGCAGACCGCGGCGCTCCACGGCTCCGGCAGCCATGCGGGCGCCGACGTAGTACCCGCTGCGCTCGGGGAGTACGTGCCGGCCGGCCATGCGGGCATCATCGCTCATTCCGTCTGAGAGATAGCGGAGGCGGAGCCCCAGAGCCGCTCGATCGAGGTCGGACGCGATGGCTTGCTGAATGACGGGTTCCATCTCGCGAATGCGCGCGTACTGACGCCGGACGTACCCGAAGTATTCCCAGACGGCATGACCGGGGCTGACCAACTGGGAGGCGTGGACCGCCAGACCTTCGTTGATCAGGAGTTCACGAAGAGATACCGTCCGCCCGGTGTTCCAGTACGAGTAATAGCCGGACCGTTCGACCACCCCATGAACCTCCGATCGACTGGTGGGCGACGTGTAGCGGACTACGTGCGCCACTTCGTGGGCCAGCCACAGGGGCATCAATTCCGGATCGAGACCGAGGCCGAAGGTGTCCGGGTTGGTGACCCCGGTGAAATGCTCGAGGCAGACGAAAGCCGTGCCCCGGTGATCCACCACAAGTTCGCCCGCGTTTGCGCCGCCGACACCTACCATGAGGACGATATCGAAATCGACATCGACCTGAAACGCGCGCGCGCAACGTTCCTCCACCTGGCGCGCCAGGGTGACGACGTCGGTTCGCTCGAGCATCGACCGGAGATCGCTGCGGTCAGCCGCTACGACGCCACGAAGGATGTCGAGGAAATGTGGGCCGTCGGGGGGGATGACGTAGTTGTTCCAGTAGCCATCGAGGACCCGGCGGTGGGCTGAGAGATAGCGCTGATATGCGGCGAGAGGATCCGTGCTGTCGAGAACTGCGAAAAAGTCTGGCAGCAGGTTGATGAGCATTCAGCCGGTCTGGAGAAGGCGTCGCGGGGACAGCGCGGACGCGGAATCATACAGAGCAGACCAGAGGTGAACAAGAGTGCAACAGGCGGGCGCGAAAAATGCGCGCATCATTTCGTGCCGAAAAGCCGGTCACCGGCGTCACCGAGGCCGGGAAGGATGTAGCCGTGTTCGTTGAGCTGGCGATCGAGCGAGGCACAGAACACCAGGACGTCGGGATGAGACGCCGCCAGGCGGCGCACGCCTTCCGGCGCCGCGACGAGGCACAGGAACCGGATGCGCATAGCGCCCGCGCGCTTGAGTGACGCGACGGCAGCAACCGCACTGCCGCCGGTGGCGAGCATCGGGTCGAGCAGAAAGAAATCCCGCTCGGCAGCGTCGCTGGGAACCTTGAAGTAATAGTCCACCGGCTTCAGCGTGTCGTGATCGCGATAGAGGCCGATATGACCGACGCGCGCTGAAGGCACGAGGCGGCAGATACCCTCGACCATGCCGAGCCCGGCTCGAAGAATCGGGACGAGCGTCAGCTTCTTGCCCATGACGCGCTGACCGGTGGTGCTCTCCAATGGAGTCTCGACGGGGGCCGGTTCGAGCGGTAGGTCGGCCGTGGCTTCATAGGCCATCAAGGTTGCGATCTCGTCCACCAGCTCCTTGAAGATCTTGGTCGGAGTGGCGAGGTCGCGAAGCAGGGTCAACTTGTGCTGAACCAACGGGTGATCCACCACGCGCAACGTGGGGAAGTCGGGGGTGGTGTGCATGGCGCGCAAGGTACTATCTTCGCCGGCATGAAAGAATACCAGGCGGTCGTCGTGCGCCTGACGCGACACGTGCGGGATGACGAGGACACCTTGACCGACCTGCTGAACGAACGCAGTCGGTCGGGATGGGAGCCGGCGATGATCTCGCAGGATGGTGAACGGCTGACCGTGGTGTTCCAACGACCGAGCGATCGGGAATCGTGACGTGAAGGTCACGGTCCGTGGCGCCGCTCGCGAAGTCACGGGGTCGTGCCACCTGCTGGAGGTCGGCAAACGCACTGTTGCTCTGGACTGCGGGCTCTTCCAGGGGCATCGCGGCGAGAGCAATCGGAAGAACGTCGCACTGCCGCTTCCAGTTGAACAGATCGATGCAATCGTGCTGTCGCACGCGCACATCGACCATTCCGGCCGGCTGCCATATCTGGTTCGCAAAGGCTATTCAAAAGTGGTGTGGACAACGCCCGCCACCAGAGACCTGTGCTCCTTGATGCTCGCGGACTCCGCTCACATACAGAAGAAGGACGCTGAGTTCCTCAAGCGTCACCATCGGAGCTATATAGAGCCACTATATGATCAGGACGATGTTTCCCGTCTACTGGAACTGATGCAGACGGTGCCGTACGGGCGGTCGTTCGAGGTAATTCCAGGCGTCGAGGGGCGCTTTCTCGATGCCGGACACATTCTCGGGTCTGCCATCACGGTGCTGGATTGTCGAGAAAACCGGGTCCGCCGCCGCCTTGTGTATACCGGAGACCTGGGACGCACCGGGCAGCCCATCATCCGGGATCCGCAGATACCGGACCTGGTGGATCATGTCCTTCTCGAATCCACATACGGCAACCGGATTCATCCGAAAACGGGAGACATGCGAAAGGAGTTGGGTGCAATCGTACGAGCAACGGCAAGCCGGGGTGGGCGGGTGCTCATTCCGGCATTTGCGGTGGGACGAACCCAGGAGATCATCTACGATCTCCACGTACTTCTGCAGGAAGGTGGGATACCGGAGATCCCGATCTACGTGGACAGCCCGCTCGCGATCGATGTCACCGGCGTATTCGCGATGCATCGCGAGGTCTTCGATCGCACGGAGGCATTGGTGAACGAGAGCCCCCGGTTGTTCAGCTTCCCGCTGGTCCGATACACCCGGGATGTCGAGGAATCGAAAGCGCTCAACGCCCTGAAGACACCGGCCGTGATCATTGCCGCATCAGGGATGGCGGAATCCGGACGCATCCTGCACCATCTGGCGCACGGAGCTCCGGATTCGCGCAATACCATTCTCATCGTCGGATTCCAGGCGGAGCATACCCTGGGGCGGCGGATCGTCGAACGTCGGCCCGAGCTGCGAATCCTGGGAGACGACGTACCCCTCCGCGCGGAAGTCCAGGTCCTGAACGGCTACAGCGCGCACGCGGACCGCGACGAGATGGTTCGATGGCTGACGGCGACGACGAACGCTTCGCGCCACCGGCCGGCGGTGACGCTGGTGCATGGGGAACCGGAAGTGCAGGACGACTTCGCCGCGACACTGCGGGGACTGGGGTACGAGACCACGGTACCGGCGTTCGGCGAAAGCGTAACGATCTAATCGTGTCGCGATCGACGCAGGGATCCGGCAATGCCGGCCAGGCCGGCGAGGCGCGCGAGCGGATTCTCGAGATCGCGCGCGAGGAAGTCAGCCGGGGGGGCTGGGCGGCCGCAACCTCGGGCCGGGTGGCGCAGCGGGCGGGAGTGAGCAAGGCGCTGATCCATTATCACTTTCAGGACAAGGAGTCGCTTCTGAGAGCCGTCGCCGTCCAATGCCGCGACGGAGTCGTCAAAAGAGGCTCACGGACCATGGCGCCGGTTCGGCATGCAAATCCGGTTGATGGATTCGCCGACTGGCTGGAGTCGGAACTGTCGGCGCGAGACCTGCGCATCGCTCTCCAGTTGAAAGCATCCGGAATTCCCGGCGTGGCGCGTGCTGCCGATGAGGCAGTGGCCGCTGTCCGTGTGGAGCTGGCGCAACGGGTAGACACCGTGTTCAGGGTCCTGGGGGTGGCACCGACCATTCCGTCGGACTCAATAGGCGACTTGCTGATGGCGGTGGCTACAGGCCTTGCGCTGGTACCGACCGAACCCGTCGCGCGGCGGCGCCGAATGGTGGAGAGTGTGTGGTTGGGTTTGCTCTCGGCGAGCGATTAGAGGTCCGGTCACTTCCCGGGGCCGGGACGCTGCCACTAGCTTGTCGCAGATGCAGCCGAGGCGCCCCTCTCCCTGGAAACGTGGTTCCGCTGTCCTAGTGACCGCCCTGGGGGTGGGATGGATCATCTCACTGGCTCTCGTGGTGGTCTGGGGGCGGCGCGACACCGCGCATCATGCGGGGGCAATCGTAGTACTCGGGGCAGCGCAATACGTGGGCCATCCGTCGCCGGTTCTGCGCGCACGCTTGGAGCACGCGGTTGCTCTATGGCGGCAGGGGCTGGCGCCGCGGATGGTGCTCACCGGCGGCACTGGAGAAGGTGATACCACCAGCGAAGCAGCCGTGAGCCGGCATTTTGTGGTTGAGCAGGGCGTTCCGGACTCTGCGATCCTGCTGGAAGCCAAGGGACGCACGACGTCGGAGTCGCTCCGCGCAGTTGCCGCGATGATGAAGGCGCAGCGGTCAGATACGGTGATTCTGGTGAGCGACCCGTTCCATATGTTGCGTCTGACGATCCTGGCGCGGCGATTCGGACTCGTGGCGTTGCTCTCGCCAACGGCCACGAGTCCGATATCAGATAGTTGGAAAGAACGGTGGGAATACCGGATGAGCGAATCGCTCAAGGTGCCACTGGCATTCCTGACCACTCGCTCCGGTATCGATTAGTAGCATATCGACACCAAATCCGATTCTGCAGCCCCCGGGGTCACGACGTGATGGCGGGGGTTCCTGTGGTGTAAACAGGGGGACAATTTCCACGAATGCAAATCCCGATTGAGACATTCCGGCTTGCGAACGGGCTACTGGTGACGCTGTCCGAAGACCATACGGCGCCGATCGTGGGTGTGAATCTCTGGTACCATGTGGGCTCCGCCAACGAACGGGCAGGACGTACGGGATTCGCCCATCTCTTCGAGCACATGTTGTTCCAGGGCTCGGCGGATGTGGGCGCCAATGAGCACTTCGAACTCATTCAGCGAGCGGGTGGGACGCTGAACGGCTCGACGTGGCTGGATCGGACGAACTACTTCGAGGTCGTGCCATCCAACCAGACGGAACTGGTGATGTGGCTGGAAGCGAATCGCATGGGGAAGCTGCTGCCCGCGATGACCCAGGAGAAGCTCGATACCCAACGCGACGTCGTAAAGAACGAACGGCGTTGGTCAGTGGACAATCAACCCTACGGAACGTGGTGGGAACGGCTGCCGGCGCTGTGCTTTCCGGCGGGCCATCCGTTTCACCATTCTCTGATCGGATCGATGCAGGACCTGTCGCAGGCGAGTCTCGACGACATCGCGGAGTTCTTCCGGACCTACTATACGCCCGACAATGCCGTGCTCTCGATTGCCGGCGATTTCGAACCGTCCATAGTGCGGGTGTGGGTGGAGAAGTACTTCGGCGAGATCCCTCGTGGGCCCGGAAACGCCAACCGGCCCTCCATGGAAGTAGCGCCGATATTCGGCGGATGGCTCCGCGAAGAGGTACAGGACGACGTGGCACTGCCGCGGCTGTTCATGGCGTTCCGGTCGCCCGTGTTCGGCAGCGATGACTACTACCCGGCGAGCATCTGCGGAGCGGTGTTGGGCTTGCGCAACGGAAGCCGGCTGTACCGGCGTCTGGTGCGGGAGCAAGAAATTGCCGCCGAGGCGACCGCCTTCACGTTCGACCTGCCGAAGGGGAGCGATCTGCTCGTACTCGACGTGACTGCGCGTCCCGAGGTCTCCCCGGACGCACTGCACGATGCGGTGGCGGCCGAGGTGGACACGCTGCGCCGTGAAGGGGTAACGGCAGCCGAAGTATCTCGCGCGGCAGCGTTGATCGAAACCGAATTGGTAGGTGCTCTGCAGTCCGCCGGTGATCGCGCCGACCGCCTTTCGATGTTCGCCACGTACTTTGGGCGGCCGGAACTGCTGAACGAACAGATGTCGCGCTATCAGCAGGTCACGCCGGACACCGTGAACGCCTTCATTCAGGAACGGCTGGGTGAGGACAACCGGGCGAGTCTGCTGTACGTACCCCGCGGCGCGGATGAAGCGGCCACCCCGGACGATGCTGAAGTGGAGGAACTCCGATGACTGCCGGTGCACCCGTTCGTCCCGCCGCCGGCACTGCCCGGCCCTACCACTTTCCTGCATTCGAGCGCCGGCGGCTCAAGAGTGGAGTGGAACTGATCACCGCTCCCGTCAGAAAGCTCCCGATGGTGTCGATCGTCGCCCAGCTGGATGCGGGTGCCACATGCGATCCGGCCGGTCGCGAGGGGTTGGCCATCCTGACCGCGAAGCTGCTGATGGAGGGAACTGCGACGTCCGACGGAGCAGCGCTCGTGGACGCGTTCGAACAACTCGGCGCGACCGTGGACGTAAGTGCCGGATGGGACAGCGCTTCGGTACAGCTGTCCGTACTGCGCGGAAAGGCCGCCGCTGCGCTGCAATTGCTGAGCGACGTGCTGCGCACCCCAGCCTTCCGCGATCGTGACGTGGCGCGGCTCAAGGCGGAACGACAGGGAGAGCGCATGCAGATGCGGACCGAACCACGGGAACTGGCGGACGAGTCGTTCGAGCACTTTCTGTACGCAGCACAGTCTCGATACTCACGCAGCGATGCGGGGAGCGCACGCTCGATCGGCAGCATACAGCGCGACGACCTGCTGACGTTCTACCGCGCGCAGTACGTCCCGGCGAGAATGACGCTGATCATGGCGGGCGACATCGACCACGATGAAGCCGCGACGATGGCGGAGAACGCCTTCGCGGGGTGGAGCGGTGACCCGACCGAAACCCCGACCATATCCGAGCAACCGGCAAGCCGCGCGTCGCGCATTCGGATCGTCGCCAAGTCGGACGCACCGCAGTCGGAACTGCGCATCGGGCACCTCGGCGTTCCGCGCCAGCATCCCGATTACTTCAAGCTGGTGGTGATGAACGCAGTACTGGGCGGGCTGTTCTCGTCGCGCATCAACCTCAACCTCCGCGAGCGGCACGGATACGCCTACGGCGCCAGGTCGGCATTCGACTGGCGGCGGGGAACCGGCCCGTTCGTGGTTTCGACGGCGGTAGAGAGCCGAGTGAGCGCTGATGCGACGCGCGAAGTCGTGGCCGAGATCGAGGCGATTCGAAAGGCACCGATCAGCCCTGACGAGTTGAGCCTGGCGACGAGTTTTCTGGAAGGCGTCTTTCCCATTCGGTTCGAGACGACGATGGCGATCGCCAACGCACTTGCCAACCTCGTCACCTACGAATATCCGGCGGATTACTTCGATACGTACCGACAGAACATCGGCGCCGTTACCACGGCAGACGTGCTCGAGGCAGCGCAGCGGCACCTGCATCCGGAGCAACTCCTGGTACTTGCCGTGGGTGATCCGGACGTCATCGAACGCCCACTCGAAGCGCTCGGGCTGGGACCGGTGGCCGTCGCGCAACCCGATGACGTCGAGCCAGGCGCATGAGCAAGGCGCCCGGTGACAACACGCGCACGGGAAAGGCGGCAACGCGTCGCGTATACACAGGTCGTGTGATCAATCTGGACGTCGATACCGTACGCTTTCCCGACGGGAGCCTCGGGGAACTGGAAATGATCCGGCATCCCGGCGCGAGCGCCATCGTGCCGATTCTCGGAGAGCCGAACGCACCGGATCCACAACTCGTCCTGATTCGCCAGTATCGATACGCCGCAGGCGGGTATCTGTACGAAATCCCGGCCGGCCGGCTGGATGCAGGAGAGTCCCCGGCCGACTGCGCAGCCCGCGAACTGACCGAAGAAACCGGATATCGAGCGGCGCAGATCGAGCACCTGTACACGATGTTCACAACCCCCGGCTTTACCGACGAGTGCATTCACGTCTTTCGGGCCACGCAATTGCGTGAGGGCGCGTCGGCGCGGGAGCCCGACGAATTCATGAGCATCGAACCCATGCCGTTGTCGCGAGCGATGGAACTGATCCGCACGGGTGAGATCAGCGACGCCAAGACCGCGCTGGCCATCCTGTATGCCGCGCAATTCGGCCTTTCGCCAAAGCAGACAACTGCCAACTAACCATATTGAGGGTTAGCCAGAACGGTTCCTGAATTGTATACAGGAAGGGTCAGTTCTGGTGGTGTTGTCCATAATCGAGGACAAACAGACAGCCGCGCCGCAAGCGCGGCTTTTTTGTAACTCTATATATGGCAACGACATAAGAGAAGACAGGTGGAGTTCCATCGACGGCATGCGACGTGCAATTCTCTCATGTGCAATGCGGGAGGATCAGTGGAGCAGCGCTGGCTTCCCACGACACAGCGGTCACGTACGAAGAGGAGCACACCGATGCCCGAACTCGCACTCAAGTACCAAGCCCTCCGGAAGCCGTCGAGCCGAGAAGCGCTCCACGACGCCGACGATACGGTCGTAGTGCGAGCCTTCCTGGCGGGAGAGGAACGCGCCTTCCAGGAGCTGGTGGAGCGCTACCAGACCCGGTTGCTGAACTTCATCTATCGGACGATCGGGGATCGCGAACGCGCTGAGGACCTGGTGCAGGAAGTCTTCATTCGCGTCTATCGGCACATCCACCGGTTCGACACGTCCAAGAAGTTCTCGACGTGGATCTACACCATCGCCTCGAATCTGGCGAAGAACGAACTGCGGAATCGCTCACGCAATCCGTTGATTCTATTCCAGACGATCACGAACAATCGGGAAGAAGGGGAGCGTCCGCTTCAATTCGAGGACTTCACCAGCCGGCCGGACGATCTGTTCGAGAAGCGGCATCTCCGGCAGCTCGTCGAGGAGACAGTGGATCAGCTTCCCGAGCACCACCGGCAGGTGTTCGTGTTGCGCGAGATCGAGGGTAAGTCGTACGAAGAGATCGCGGAGATCACCGACTGCAATCTGGGAACGGTGAAATCACGGCTGAACCGGGCGCGCAATGCGTTCGCGGCGATCATCGAACCGATGATTGGATAGGCAATAACCGTCAATGCCGGCCACAGAGGTTATGCGGGCGGTCAGGTAACAAGGGAAATCGAGAATCGCGATGAGCGTCTCCGCAAAGGCGGAGGCGCTCATCGGCGCAGCGACGGGGTTGGGAACCGGCCTCGCGCTGCCGGGTATCCCGGGCAGAGTGTCCTCCGGCCCACCGGGATCCATGAACTGTCGCACCTTCCGCAAATCGCACGTGGCTTTCGTAGACGGCCTGCTAGCCGAGAGGCGGTCCGCGAAGATGTACGCGCATCTGGACCGGTGCGACCGGTGTGCTCGGCTGGACACAGCGGTGCGACGGGGACTTCTGGTGGCTCGCAACCTGCCGCAGATCCAGCCTTCGGCCGACTTCATGTCCCGGCTGCAGATGCGACTGCACACCCCGGATGCTCAATGGCCCGCGCGCCCGGCGGCAAAAGCGCCCCGCATCATGGTCAGGCTCGGTACGGCCGTCGCGGTAGCGGTCGGTGTGGTCTTCGTACTGTATTCGTGGAGCCAGCCGGCCCCGCTCCCTGTCGCGCCACACGACGCTGTAGTCGCGGAAGCACAGGCGGGACGCAATATTCCGCGCCGCGCCCAACCCGCGGCGAGCAGCTCGGGATTGGAGGGATCGCTCGCGACCACGGTGCCTGCGTTGTTTCCCGGTGTGGCGGCCGGTGAGTCTGGGGCGCCGCAGCTGATCGACGCCGCAGCGCACGTACCCAGCCTCTCTCCATAGCCACGGAGCCCGGCCGACCCGGCGTAGAGGCCGTATATTCCCGGCATGGCGAAGGCTGCGGACCACCGGGCATTCAAAGCGGCACTCCAAGACCGCCGATTCGATCCCGCCTACTACCTGTACGGCGAGGACGAGTTTCTCAAGGAAACCGCCGTTCGCCAACTACTGGCGGTGGCCGTCGATCCGACCGTGCAGGCTTTCAATCTGGACCAGCGGAGGGGCGGCGAGCTTCAGGGCGAAGAGCTGGGCGTTCTCCTCGGAACACCACCAATGATGGCCGAGCGCCGAGTGGTGGTGATTCGTGATGTGGGAGCGCTGCGCAAGGATGCACGAAGCGCGCTCGACCGGTACCTCCAGGCGCCGTCCCCCGATGCGGTGTTGGTACTCGTGACGACCGGCGGGGAGAAACCGGATAAGAAGCTCACCGATCGGGCGACGGCGGTGGAATACGCCGCCCTGAGCGGTACGCAACTGCCGAAATGGATCGAGCGCCAAGTGGGAGAGAGCAGCGAAGGCGCCGCGATTACCAAAGAAGCCATCTCGCTGCTCCAGGACGTGGCGGGCTCCGATCTGGCTCTGCTCGGCCTCGAAATCGAAAAGTTGCTGAGTTATACGAATGGTGGGACGATTACCGAGGAAGCCGTCACCGCGGTTGTGGGTGTACGGCGCGAGGAAACACTCGGGCATCTTCTGGACGCAATAGCCCAACGAGATGCATCCACGGCGCTCGCGGCGTTGCCCCTGGTGCTCCAGCAGCCGAAAACCTCTGCGGTCACGATCGTAATGGCGCTGACGGTGCAGATGCTGGCACTGGCCTGGGGGCAGGCACGGGGCCTTCATCCGGCACGCCTGTCCAAGGAATACTTCTCGCTGCTGAAGGAAGCCGGGGGGCTCTACACCGGGCGCGCGTGGGGAGAAGCGGTGTCTGCCTGGACGAAGTCGCTGGCACGCTGGAACGAATCAGACCTCGACGACGCCCTGGCCGCACTGGTACGGGCCGACGAAGCACTCAAGGAATCACGATTGTCCACGGAGGAGCAACTGCTCTCCACTCTGATCCTGACACTATGTCGCAAACCGGCACGGCAGAAAGTCGCATGATGAACTCTGTAAAACCGATGATCTACGGGATCTGCGTCGCGGCACTACTCACGGGTAGCGCGTCTTCGGCTCGCGCCCAGGGGACCGATACGACGGGGGTACAGTCGGCATCGGCGATGGATTCCGCGTTCGCGCGCGCGCGGTCGCTCGTGATTTCCGGGCAGATCGCCGCTGGGCGGACGATCGTGGATTCCATACTCGCGGCGACACCGGTGGGAACTGCGGCGTACGGCGACGCTCTGTACGGACGTGCTACGGTGGCGCCGACGGCAGCCGATGCCGCACAGGACTACCGGCGAATCGTGGTGGAGTACCCGCTGTCGGTACATGCCGGAGATGCACTACTCCAACTGGCGCAGATCGAACGGTCACAAGGCGACCGCGCATCGGCTATCAATCATCTCGAGCGATTTCTCCGCCAGAACCCGGCCAGCACGAAGCGGGCGCGCACCGGGCTCTGGCTCGCCCAGCTGCTCTTCGAGCAGAACGACGACGTCCGAGCATGCGGAATTCTCGACCAGGCCCGCAGCGTGATTCCGGCCGGCGATGTGGAACTTCAGAACCAGATGAACTTCTACACCCCGCGGTGCAATGCGGCGACGGCGCGTGCGCGAGCCGATTCGGTGGCTCGGGCCGACAGCCTGCACGCGGACTCCGTGCGCAAGGCCCAACAGCGGAGCCGAGCACGCGCGGAACGGACGCCGAAGCAGCCAACGAAAGCCGGCCAGAGCACAACGTCCGGCGCCGGCGGCTACTCGGTACAGGTGGGAGCATTCGCGACATCGGCCGAAGCCGAGAAGCTGGCGACGCGTCTACGCGGGCGCGGCCTCGAGGCACGGGTGGACGGCACGCGCAAGCCATTCAGGGTTCGCGTGGGGCGATACAAGACACGTAGCGAAGCGACCAGCGCACTGGTGCGGCTCAAGAAGGCCGGGATCAACGGATTCGTCACCGTTCTCGACCAGCGCTGACCGCCATGGCGCCGACTCCGCTGATGCAGCAGTACCAGGAGATCAAAGCGCGCCATCAGAACGCGATCGTGTTCTTTCGCATGGGTGAGTTCTACGAGATGTTCTTCGACGACGCCGAACTGGCGGCGCGAATTCTCGGGCTGACACTCACGGCACGGAACAACGGCGGTGCTGCGGACGTACCGCTGGCCGGCGTGCCCGTAAAGGCGGCCAGCGATTACATCCGACGTCTGGTCGAGCGCGGGCACCGCGTGGCGATCTGCGAACAGGTGGAAGACCCCAAACTCGCCAAAGGGGTCGTGCGGCGTGAGGTGATCGAGACCATCTCGCCGGGCGCCGCGCTGGCGGACGATCTGCTGCAGGGCGGCCGGAACAACTTCATCTGCGCCGTTTACGCCGCGGGTGCCAGGGTCGGTGTAGCCGCGGCCGACATCTCAACGGGCGAGCTGCGCCTGATCATCAGCACGACTACGGATCTCGAGCCGCTACTCGCGCGGTTGGCGCCGCGGGAAATGCTGGTCGCGCGTGGCGATACGGACGTGCATGCCGCCCGGATTCCGGGTGTCGAGGGAGCGCTGGTCACGGAGCGTGAGGGGTGGGAGTTCGACGCCGCCATGGCACGCGACGACCTGGCGAAGGAGTTCGGCGTCCTCTCGCTGGACGGTCTTGGCCTGGAGGCCGAGGACACCGCCGCGGTCAGCGCCGCCGGCGCGCTCCTCCGCTACCTGCGTGAGCTGCAACCGTCGGGCGTACGACTGGCGCGACCAAGCGTCGAACGGCCGGGCGGCGTGATGCCGCTGGACGAGATGACACGCCGCAACCTGGAACTCGTCGAGTCGCTGCGCGGCGGCGATGTCGAAGGCACGCTGGCAGGCGTGCTCGACCAGACCAAGACCCCGATGGGGGCGCGGCTCCTCCGGCAGTGGATGCTGGCCCCGCTGACCGACCGCGTGCTCATCGAAGCACGCCTGGATGCCGTGGAGGCGCTCGTTACCGACGCACTGGCCCGCTCTGCTCTGGTCGGAGCGCTGGACGGTGTGCGCGATATGGAGCGGCTGGCGACGAAGGCGGCGCTGGGGCGAAGCACTCCCCGAGACCTGAAGGCGCTGGGGCTGTCGTTGTCACGTCTTCCGGATGTGCACGACGCCGTGAGCCGCGTGGGCGGCGCCGGAGCACTGGCCGAGGTGCTCGCGGATTGGGATCCGTGCAGCGAACTCGCCGCCGCAATCGATGGAACCCTCGTCGAGCGTCCTCCGGTGGCGATCGGCGAGGACGCCACGATCGCGCCGGGGGTGGATACCGAACTGGACGAACTACGCTCGCTGCGTGACGGCGGAAAGGAAGCGATCGCGCGCATTCAGACCGAGGAGCGGGATCGTACGGGGATCGGGTCGCTCAAGGTCGGCTACAATCGGGTGTTCGGGTACTTCATCGAAGTCACGAAATCCAACCTGCATCTCGTACCCGACGACTATCAACGGCGGCAGACGCTCACCGGCGCGGAACGATTCGTGACGCCGGCCCTCAAGGAGTATGAGGAGCGCGTCCTGTCAGCCGCCGAGCAGATCGAAGCCCGGGAACGCCGACTGTTCGAAGATCTCCGAAGCCGCGCGGGCGGCGAGATCACTCGGCTGCAACGGACGGCCCGGATCGTGGCGGTACTGGATGTCCTGTCGGGACTCGCCGAGACCGCGGCGCGCGAACATTACGTCCGGCCGACGCTGCACGATGGCTTCGACCTGACGATCACCAGAGGCCGGCATCCGGTAGTAGAGCGGATGATGCCACGCGACAAGTTCATTCCGAACGACGTCGTGCTCTCCGAAGACGGGCGGGTGATCATCCTGACCGGTCCGAACATGGCCGGCAAGTCGACGATCCTGCGGCAGGTCGGGCTGATCGTGTTGATGGCCCAGATGGGGAGCTTCGTACCGGCCTCGCAGGCGGCGATCGGAGTGGTGGACCGCGTGTTCACCCGCGTGGGCGCGAGCGACAATCTGGTACGTGGTCAGTCGACCTTCATGGTGGAGATGGCCGAAACGAGCGCCATTCTGCACAACGCCACCGCGCGGAGCCTGGTACTCCTGGACGAAATCGGGCGCGGGACCTCCACCTACGACGGCGTGTCGATCGCCTGGGCGGTGAGCGAGCACCTGCACAACCAGACGGGGTGCAAGACGGTGTTCGCCACGCACTACCATGAGCTGACGCAACTGGCCGATGAATTAGTAGCAGTTCGGAACTATAACGTCGGTGTACGGGAGGTCGGGGATCAGGTGCTGTTTCTGCACCGCCTGCAGCCAGGGGGGGCCGATCGCAGCTACGGGATCGAAGTGGGACGCCTGGCCGGGCTCCCGGACACGGTGATCGGACGGGCCCGCGAGGTCCTCCGCTTGCTGGAGGGAGAGCAACTGGTACCGGCGCTCCAACGTCGTGGGCAAGGGGGGCGCGCTTCCGAAGCGCCGTCCACGCCACAACTCGGCCTGTTCGGCGCCGAGGAGCATCCGGCGGTGAAACAGCTACGGACGGTGGATGTCGACAACCTCACGCCGCTCGAGGCCCTGACGCTGCTGAACGGCCTGGTACGCCAGGCAAAGGGCTAATGACGGAGAGCCCGTGGAGGGCGCTCGGACGCGACCTCGGCTCCCCGGGTCGAAACGCATGCAACGCGCTAACTTGGGAGCAACCTCAACCTTTCAACTGCGGCACCGACTCCCGATGACGACGATTCGCAATCGCAAACCCTACGACAACGTCCTTCAAACCATCGGTTGGACTCCACTGATCCGATTGCACCGGGTCACACAGGGGGTTCGAACGCCGGTGTACGGCAAGGCCGAGTTCTTCAATCCGGGAGGGTCGGTAAAGGACCGGATCGGACTGCCGATCATCGAACGAGCAGAGCGCGAGGGAGGACTCAAGCCCGGCGGAACGATCGTCGAGGGAACGAGCGGCAACACGGGCGTCGGCCTCGCCATCGCCGCGGCGCTCAAGGGGTACCGGTGCATCTTCACGCTTCCCGACAAGATGTCGCAGGAGAAGGTGCGGCTGCTCAAGGCGTTCGGGGCCGAGGTGATCATCACGCCGACCGCGGTGCCGCCCGATCATCCGGACAACTACGTGATGATGGCCAAGCGGATCGCCAAGGAGACCCCGAACGCGGTACTGGCCAACCAGTTCTACAACGAAGCGAATCCCCAGGCGCATTACGACACCACGGGGCCCGAACTCTGGGAACAGAGCGAAGGCCGGATCACGCATTTCGTCGCCGCGGCCGGTACGGGCGGAACGCTGTCAGGCGTTGGGCGCTACCTGAAAGAGAAGAACCCGAAGATCCAGATCATTGCGGGCGATCCGGTGGGCTCGATTCTCGCCAATCTCTGGCGCAGCAAGGGCAAGAACGAGGGTGAAGGGGCACCGTACAAGGTGGAGGGCATCGGACAGGACAAGCTGCCCGGAACGCTCGACATGTCGGTGATCGACGACTACGTCAGCGTCACCGACAAGGATGCCTTTGCGATGTCACGCCGGCTGACGCGTGAGGAGGGGCTGTTCGTGGGCGGGTCGGCCGGGCTGATCACGCACGTGGCGCTGGAGGTGGCGAAGCGAATCGACGACCCCGGTGCGTTCGTGGTCACGTTCCTCTGCGACACGGGGGAGCGCTATCTGTCGAAGCTGTACAACGACGAATGGATGCGTGAAAACCAATTGCTGGACGGCGACCACACGACGCTGGCGCAGGTCGTGGGGAGCAAGCCGACGACGGCTCAGCCCATCGTCAGTGTGGCTCCGGGCGCGAGTGTCCGGCAGGCGTTGCGGTTGATGTCGCTGCACGATGTCTCGCAACTCCCGGTGATGGACGGCGCGAATTGCGTGGGTTCGGTGAGCGAGTGGTCGCTCTCCGGGAAAGGGCTGGAGAACAGCAAGGTGCTCGACGCAGCAGTGGCCGAGGTCATGGACGCGCCCTTCCCCGTGGTGGATGCAGCGCAACCGGTGGACACGGTGGCGGCGCTGCTCTCCAAGGCCAATCCCGCGGTGCTCGTCCACGCCAATGGGGCTCCCACCGGCATCGTGACCCGTTCGGACATGCTGTCGTACCTGATGGCGAGATAGCGCTCGCCGACCCCCACCCCCACCGTACACACGCTCGTGCACATCACCGTTCTGCTGGGTGGCACCTCTTCGGAGCGCGATGTTTCCATCGCGTCGGGACTCCGCATCGCGGAAGCACTGCGGACCCGCGGACATCAGGTCGCCACCGTGGATACGGCGCACGGTCCGCTGAGCATGGACGAGGAACTTGCCCTCATCCGAGGAGCCGGTGATGAAGACGGCGCCCCCCTCCCGGGAGGCACTGGAGGAGATGGGGCGGAACGTACTGGGCCGGCTGGCGGAATTCCTGCCAAGCCCGGGCGACACGGACGTGGTGTTCGTGGCACTGCACGGCGGTACGGGCGAGGACGGCACCTTGCAGGCCCTGCTCGATCTGGTAGGGCTGCCCTATACGGGGAGTGGCCACCTGGCGAGCGCGTTGGCGATGGACAAGGATCTGTCGAAGCGGCTCTTCCGGGCGGCGGGGGTGCGCACGGCCGACTGGTTGATGGCACCCGCCGGCGTGGACGAGGTGGAAGCCAGTCTCGGGATGCCGGTCATCGTCAAGCCCTCGCGTGAGGGATCGACCGTGGGGCTGACGCTGGTGAAACGACCGGTCGAATTCGAAGCAGCGGTTTCGGAAGCGCAGCGCTACGACACCGAAGTGATGATCGAGCGATACATTCCGGGCCGAGAGCTGACGGTGGGAATTCTCGGCAACGACCCGCTCCCGGTTGGCGAGATCATTCCGAAGCACGAGATTTACGACTACGAGTGCAAGTACACGCCGGGCATGGCCGAAGAGCGGTTCCCGGCGGATATTTCTCCAGAGCAGGCGAAGGCGTTGCAGCGGCAGGCCCTGGATGCATTTCGGGCGTTGAAGCTGAGCGGTTACGCGCGCATCGACTTTCGACTGACCGAAGCCGGCGAGTCCTACTGTCTCGAAGCGAACACACTGCCGGGCATGACCGAGCTGAGTCTGATCCCACAGGGCGCGGCGGCGGCAGGAATCACGTTTCCCGAACTATGTGAGCGCATTGCCATGCTGGCACTGACCGGACGAGGGAGGGGTTGATGGCAGTCGTGCCTCCAACTGCGGCGCTGGCGGGGGTTCCCGCCGGCGTGCAGGCGAATGGGCTCTGGCTGGGACGGCGGCAGCTGTTCGTGCGATTCGCCGCGGAAGCCGAAACGGCCACGATGTACACGCCGGATGCCCTGAGCACCGAGCTCGAGAAGCTGACAGGGCGCTCGACCTACCACTCGATCAGCGTGAGCGGCCGGGATCCGATGGCCAATGCCGCGTTTCTGCAGACGGCCTTCGAGTCACGCGCGCCGCGACTGCCCGTCATGGTGGACTGCGACGGTCAGCGGCCGGAGGCCGTGCCGATGCTGGCGCGATTCCTGGGGTTGTACCAGGTGACCCTGGAAGGGAAGCCGGCAGACTCGGCGGTGGAGCGCGCCATCGCCTCACTGAAGGCCGCGGCGGCGGCGGCCAAACCGCATGCTCTGGTACTGGCGCCGGACGACCGTACAACGGACGGTCAGATTCTCCGGGTGTTGTCGCAGGCCCACCTGGCCAGCCCGCAGGTTGCGGTGGTGGTGCACCCCCCACTGGAAGGAACGGGGGAAAACCGGCGCTGGCTTACGTTTATGGAGCAGGCCTCGACGCTGCACGCTGACATCCGGCTGCTGCCACGTCTTTCGCGACCCACCGGAATGCGCTAGGGTGAGCCAGGGGCTGGCGTAGCGGCGCCGGACCCGGCATGCTCTATAGTAGGGAGCCGTCCAACGATGGGCGGCGAGCATCTCGGGGTTCCAATGGGATTTCCAAGCACAGACCAGACGGAGCTACACCACATCACGCCAGCCGTCCGATGGCTTGCCATCGCGTGGCTGGGGGTCGCGTTGTTGCAGGCGACCGTCGTGACGCCAGCCGACATGATGCATTGGCTGGCATTCCGGCCGTTGCTGGTGGAGCACGCGTGGTGGACCCCGTTGAGCTATGCGTTCGTGCCGGACGGAATCGGCATGCTGGCGGTGGCGCTGTTCGCGTTGCTGCTGTTCGGGCCGCGCGTGGAACGCGTGTGGGGGACGAAGGTCTTCAGCGCCTACTTTCTCTGGTGCGTGGCCGGCGGAGCCCTGGTGCACGGCATGTTCGTGCGCAGCGGAACACTGGCCGGGCCGAGCGCGGGCCTGTTCGGGGTGATGTTGGCGTACGCCTGGCTGTGGCCGAAGGAAGAGGTGTTCCTGTTCGGCGTGTTGCCGGTGCGGGTATGGACCATGGTCACCGCAGCGGCGGTGCTCCTCCTGTCGCTCGGTGTGACGGACGGTGGCGCGAGCGGATGGGGCTCTCTCGCGCATCTCGGCGGCTTCGTGTTCGCCGTGCTGTACCTGAAGCGACCGAACCCGGCGAGCATCGACGAACTGCGACACCGGATGGCTCCGGCGCCGGATCCGACGGACGAAACCCCCCGTGCGATTCCCCGGACGCTTCCGCGGTCGCGGCGTGGCGACGAAGTGGACGAGATCGTGGCGCAGAGCAAGGCCGCGGTGGCAGAGCGGCCGGCACGCACGGCCCGAACCTCGACGACGCGCGATGCGAAGCGCGAGGCGCTGAACCGCGTGTTGGACAAGATCTCGGAGCAGGGGCTGGACAGCCTGACCCCGCAGGACCGGACGCTGCTGGAAGAGATGTCTCGGCGGCTCAGGGGCCGCTGACGAGAAAGCCCCCCGGACTTGCCGGGGGGCGGGACCGCCACGCCGTTCTCGCGGCGGCGACGGCAGGTGAGAAGAGTCCACCTGCTCACGGCCAACGTACCACCTCATGGCGGAATGCGCCAGAACCAAATATGCCCAAGCCCGAACTGCTCGAAACCTTCCCCAATCCGTACGCGGATCGTGACTACGAGATCCGGATGGAATGCAACGAATTCACATCGTTGTGCCCACTCGGCGGCGTGGAGAGCGATGCCGAGGAATTGAAGTTGCTGGAAGGCGGCGCTCCGGACTTCGGCACGATCACCATCGCCTATACACCCGACAAGCTCTGTCTGGAGCTCAAGAGTCTGAAGTTGTACCTGTGGAGCTTCCGCAACGACGGGATCTTCTACGAGCGCGCGGTGAACCGGATTCTGGACGATCTGTCGAGCACGTGTCGGCCGCGGTCGATGGAGGTGGTGGGGGACTTCAATGTGCGCGGGGGGATCAAGTCGGTGATCAGGGCGCGAAAGGCGGTCTGACAGTCGGACAGTCGGACAGTCGGACAGGAAAACGGCGGTGAATCCAGTCATGGATCCACCGCCGTTGTCATTTCCGACCTACCGACAAGTACTAGAACGCGTACTTCAACTGGAACTGCAACTGGTAGTTGGACGACAGGTTGTTGGGGTTCCAGGTCTTGAAACTCGGGTCGAAGGTATAAACCGGTGCACCGGTGGCCAGGTTGCCGCCGGCGAGACTCCGGTAGCCGAGCAGCGTCTGGGCGCCGCCGAAGGTGGTGTACTGCTGATGGCCCCAGTTGTTGTTGAGCAGGTTGAGGAAGTTGAACACCTGCAATTCAAGTGAGATGTTGTGGAGCCGGCCGGCGCCGAAGCTCTGACGCACGGCGAGGTTCACGAGGTTCGTCCACGGCGTCGTACAGCTGTTGCGGGCCATGATATGACCGCGCTGGCTGTTCAGGCAGGGGTTGGACTTGATGAAGTTCTCGAATGCCTGTGCCTGCTGGGCGGCCGTGACGCTCTGGCCGTTGAAGGTCGCCGTTGCGAACTGCATCTGCGTCGGATCCGTCGCGTCGGTGGGTACGTAGATCGGGTCGTTCTGCGTGAACCCGTCACCGTTGATGTCACCGTTGACGACGTAGTCGATCGGCGAGCCGGAGCCACCCTGGTAGATGGCGCTGAGATCGGTGCGGGTGGGGAAGCTGTAGGTGCCGGTGGCGACGATCCTGTGCTTCTGCTCGAAGAGCGAACGCGTGGCCGTGGCATCGGACTGATCACCGGCCCAGTCGCGGCCGTAGCGGTACTGCGAATACGCGGTGCTGCTCGAGAGGCTCTGCGCGTCCCTGACGTGCGAGTAGGTGTAGAACACCGAGCCCTCGAACTGGTTGTAGAACCGCCGCTGCACGCCGGCGGTGAGGTTGTAGGCGTAGTCGTGCGACTGGTTGGAAACATCGAGCACGGTATTGCGGTCGGTGTGCTTGAGCACCGGGTTGAACGGCGTCAGACCGTACAGCACGCGACCGTGCGCGTCGGTCCCCTGCGGGCCGGCGAGGGCGATGTTCTGGTAGAATGGGTTGTTGATACCCTTGGTGTACATGGCCTCGAGCGTTCCGATCCAGTGGTCCGCAAGCTGGCGATCGTAGCCCAGCGTCAAGCGGGCGTTCTGGGGGAACTTGAGGTTCTTGCTGAGCAGGTCGATTTCACCACCGGCGGATGGCGTCAAGCCATTAGCGCAAGCCTGCGGCGGAGTGGTAACGGCTGCCGACGAGAACGCAGGTGCGTTCGCACCGTTACACGTGAGCACGCCGACGCCAACGCTGCCGGAGTTCTGGAAGGCGTTTCCGAGCCAGACGTAGGCCGGGCGACCGGTGAAGAGGCCGATGCCGCCGCGGAGTTGGTTCTTCTGATCGCCGGTCACGTCCCAGTTGAAGCCGACGCGCGGCGACCACTGGATGTTGCCCGACGGCACGTCCTGCGTATTGCGGCCGAGGGAATCGAACACGGACTGGTTGAACGGCGGCTTGGAGAAGAAGATCGGGTCGTCCATGCGCAAGTCCGTAGGTGACCGAAAGCTGGCTGGACACGGTCCACTCGTCCTCAACGTAGGCGGCGTAGTTGCCGGCGCGGAAACGCACGGCCCCGTCGCCCGACAGCGGAACGCCGACGACGTACTGGCGAGCGATGCCCTGGTTGAGGGAGTCGAGCGTGCCGAAGGTCCAGACACCGTAGGACGCCTGGGTGAACAGATTGCGAACCTTGTACCACTGGCCGGTGGCGCCGAAGGTGACACGGTGCGAGGCACCCACGGGGATGGTGTAGTTGTCGGTCAGTTCGATGAGGTCCTGATCGAGCTGGTTCCCCTGCGAGTACCGCTCGGCTCCGTCGACGATGCCGTAACCGCCGTTGTAGACGGTGACCTGAGGCGCGATCACGCCCGGGATTCCGGCGGTCGCGAATCGTCTCGTAGTTGACGAGCAATTCGTTGAAGCTGCCGTTGTCGAACAGGGTACGTAGCTGGGCGACGGCGGCATTCTTCTTGGACGAGAAGTGATAGCCGTTGTTGTCGAGCTGGAAGGTGGAGGCCGAGCGGCTAAAGATGTCCTGCACGGCACGGCCGTAGTTGTCGCGGATCACGAGCTGGGTGTTGCCCGGGAGATTGAAATCGAAGCGGGCGAACACGTTGGCGAGTGGGTTGCCGTTGTTGACGAGTGCGCCTGAGCCGGTGGGCATGCCATAGGCTGCCAGGGCCTGGTTGACCTGATCGACATTGGCCTGTGAGGGGCCGGGGAGGGAGCCGCCCACATACGGTCCGTTGGCGGGAGACGTACGGGCCTGCCACTCTGCGTCGACGAAGAACAGCGCCCTGTCCTTGATGAGCGGGCCGCCGATGTTGAAACCGCCCTGCGACTGCTTGTAGTTGGTGATGTAGGGTTGGCTGCGCGTATAGCCCTGATTGCGCGTGGTGCCGTACATCGATCCGTGCCATTCGTTGGTACCGCTCTTGGTGACGGCGTTGACGAGAAGGCCGGAGAAGTTGCCCTGGCGGACATCGAAGGGCGAGAGCAGGACCTGGTACTCCTTGACCGCGCCGAGCCCGATGGACTTCCCGTTGGCCTGTCCGCCCGGCTGACCGGTGGAACCGAGGCCGAACAGGTCGGCTTCGGTGGAACCGTCGATCTGGATGTTGTTGTACCGGTTGTTGGTGCCGCCGCCGGAGAGGCCAGGGCCGGCGGTGGAAACCTGGGGTGTGAGGACGACGAAGTCGGTGAAATTGCCGTTCAGCGTCGGCAGCCGGCGCAGCGCCGAGTCGGAGATCGTGGTCGTGACGCCGGTGTGCGACGACGACATCACGGGGTCCTGATTGGCGACGACGTTGACGGCCTGGAGTTGAGTGGCCTGCGTGACGAGCTCGAAATCGACGCGAGTCACCTGGCTGAGGACGACGACGATATTGTCGCGTGTCTGCGGCTGAAAGCCGATGCGGCGCACGGTCACCGAATAGCGGCTTCCGACTTCGAGGCCGGGTACCGTATAGCGTCCGTCGGTACGAGTCGTGACACGGCTCGTGAAACCGGTGGTCCGGTTGACGACCTGGATCTGGGCGCCTTCGACGCCCATGTGCTGGTCGCTCGTCACGGTGCCGGAGATGGCGCCGGTGGTGACACCCTGCGCGGCCAGCGCCGCAGGCGTCGCGATCGCGAAAGCGACGGCGACCAGCCCGCGGAGCGTCCAACGAGGAATCGACATATGGTTTTCCTGAAATGAGGGGCGGTGCTTCGTGTGACGCCGCGACAGCCGCTGTGGCCATCACGCGCGACGGCGTCAGTGAAACCGGACATTCAACGGCGGCGGTCACGTTTTGGAGTAGAGCCGCTGTAACGAGGCCGTCACCGAAGAGCGTCCCGATGTCCGTCGCCGCTGCGAGAAGTGGCGATGAATGTAGAAGCGGGGTTCACGGAAGGCGAGGTGATTTCCGAGAACGCGAATGACACGGCATGTCATTCCCTGGGGGCGCATACATTGGGCTCCAACGTTCTTCTCGGCGCCCGGCGCGCGTGTTCCGGCACCCGCGGTCGTCCCGGCAGGGCCGGAAACACGACGGGCCGCCCGTGTGGGCGGCCCGTCGAGATGCTCAGCTTGTAGCTGTGATCAGAACGCGTACTTCACGAAGAACTGGAGCTGGTAATTGGACGCCAGATTGTTGGGGTTCCAGGTCTTGAAGTTCGGGTCGAAGGTGTAGATGGGCTGGCCGGTGAGCAGATCCGCGCCGGTGTGGCCCCGGTAGTTCAACAAGCCCTGGGCGCCGCCGAAGGTGGTGTACTGCTGATGGCCCCAGTTGTTGTTGAGCAGGTTGAGGAAGTTGAAGACCTGCAGTTCGAGCGAAATGTTGTGGAGTTGACCGGCCCCGAAGCTCTGACGCACCGAGAGGTTCACCAGGTTGGTCCACGGCGTGGTGCAGCTGTTGCGGGCCATCATGTGTCCACGCTGGCTCTTCAGGCACGGGTTGTCGTTGATGAACTTGTTGAACGCCTGCGCCTGCTGGGCTGCCGTCACCGTCTGGCCGTTGAACGTGGCGTCGGCGAACATCATCTGGTTGGGGTCCGTGGCGTCGGTGGGCACGTAGATCGGATCGTTGTAGGAGAATCCGTCACCGTTGATGTCGCTGCCCACGACGTAGTCGATGGGGCTGCCCGAACCGCCCTGGTAGATCATGCTGACTGCCGTACGGCTGGGGAAGCTGTAGGTGCCGGTGGCCACGATCTTGTGCTTCTGCTCGAACAACGAGCGAGTGGCGGTGAGATCCGACTGGTTCCCGGCCCAGTCACGGCCATAGCGATACTGCGAATACGCGGTGCTGCTCGACAGGCTCTGCACGTCACGGACGTGCGAGAAGGTGTAGAACACCGAGCCCTCGAAGTTGCGGTAGAATCGCCGCTGGACTCCCGCCGTGAGGTTGTAGGCGTAGTCGTGCGACTGGTTGGAGACGTCGAGCACCTGGTTGCGGTCAGCGTGCTTGAGCACCGGCGAGTAGGGCTGGAGGCCGTAGAGCACGCGTCCGAATTTGTTGGTTCCCTGCGGGCCGGCCAGGGCGATGTTCTGATAGAACGGGTTGTTGATGCCGCGGGTGTACATCGCCTCGAGGGTTCCGACCCAATGGTCGGCCAGCTCGCGGTCGTAACCGAGCGTCAGCCGTGCGTTCTGGGGGAACTTGAGATTCTTGTTCAACAGATCGATCTCACCGCCGGCCTGGGCCGTGACGCCGTTGGCGCACTGCTGAGGCGGGGTGGACACGGCGGCCGAGGTGAAGGCCGGTGCCGCCGCGCCGTTGCAGGTGAGCACGCCGACGCCGATGCTGCCGGAATTCTGGAAGGCATTGCTGAGCCAGACGTACGCCGGGCGGCCCGTGAACAGGCCGGCGCCGCCGCGAAGCTGGTTCTTCTGGTCACCCGTGACGTCCCAGTTGAAGCCGATGCGCGGGGACCACTGGATGTTGCCCGACGGCACCTCCGTGTTGTTCCGGCCGAACTCGGTGAGGATCGACTGGTTGAGGGGCGGCTTGCTGAAGAACACGGGCACGTCCATCCGGAGGCCGTAGGTCAGGGAGAGTCGGTTGGACGCGGTCCATTCGTCCTCGACGTAGGCGGCATAGTTGCCCGCGCGGAAGCGGACGGCGCCGTCGCCGGACAGTGGAACGCCGACCACGTACTGCCGGGGAATGCCCTGGTTCAGCGAGTCGAGCGTGCCGAAGGTCCAGACACCGTAAGAGGCCTGGGTGAAGAGATTGCGGACTTTGTACCACTGGCCCTGCGCGCCGAAGGTGATGCGGTGGGCGTTGAACGGAATGGTGTAGTTGTCGGTGAGCTCGATGAGATCCTGGTCGAGCTGGTTGCCCTGCGAGTATCGCTCGGCGCCATCGACGATGGGGTACCCGCCGTCGTATACCGTGACCTGGGGCGCCACCACGCCGGGGGCGCGGCGATCGCGGATGGTCTCATAGTTGACGAACAGTTCGTTGAACGAGCCGTTGTCGAACAGCGTCCGGAGCTGGGCCACGGTGGCGTTCTTGGACGACTTAAACTGGTAGCCGTTGTTGTCGAGCTTGAAGCTGGAGGACGAGCGGCTGAAGATGTCATCCTGCGCCTTGCCGTAGTTGTGGCGGAGGACGAGCTGCGAGTTGCCGGGCAGATTGAAGTCGAGCCGGGCGAAGATGTTGGTGAGCGGGTTTGCGTTGTTGACGATGCCGCCCGACCCGGTGGGCATGCCGTAAGCGCCGAGCGCCGAGTTCACGGCTGCGATGCTGGCCGCCGTGGGAGCCGGCGCGCTGCCGCCGACGTAGGGCCCTTCGGCCGGGGTCGTGCGGTGCTGCACCTCGGCGTCGATGAAGAAGAGCGCCTTGTCTTTCACGATCGGGCCGCCGAGGGTGACCCCGTACTGCGACTGATCATACTTCGTGATGTAATCCTGGCTGCGCGCCAGCGACTGATTGCGGGTCTGCCCAAACAGCGAGCCGTGCCATTCATTGGTGCCGCTCTTGGTGACGGCATTGACGAGGAGGCCGGAGAAGTTGCCCTGGCGGACATCGTAGGGCGACAGGAGCACCTGGTACTCCTTGACCGCGCCGAGTCCGATCGACTTGCCGTTGGCCTGACCGCCGGGCTGACCGGTGGAGCCGAGACCGAAGAGATCCGCCTCGGTGGAGCCATCGATCTGGATGTTGTTGTAGCGGTTGTTGGTGCCGCCGCCGGAGAGGCCGGGGCCAGTGGTGGAGACCTGCGGGGTGAGCACCACGAAGTCGGTGAAGTTCCGGTTCAGCGTGGGCAACCGGTTGAGCGCCGAGTCGGAGATGGTGGTCATGGCGCCGGTATGCGAGGGCGACATGACGGGATCCTGGTTAGCGACGACGCTCACAGCCTGGAGTTGGGTCGCCTGCGTCTCCAGTTGAAAATCGACGCGGGTTACCTGGCTGAGAACGACGACGATATGATCGCGCGTCTGCGGCTGGAAGCCGAGGCGCCGGACGGTCACCGAATAGTTGCTGCCGACCTCGAGGCCGGGCACGGTGTAGCGGCCGTCGCTCTTGGAGGTCACCTGGCTGGAGAAGCCGGTGGTCCGGTTGGTGACCCGGACCTGCACGCCCTCGAGCGGCTGATGCTGATCTCCGGTAATCGCGCCGGAAATGGCACCGGTAGTCACACCCTGCGCGGCCACCGTGCTCGGCGCCGCGAGCGCGAACGCAACTGCGATGAGACCGCTGAGTGTCCAACGGGGGATTCTCATGAGAGGTTCCTGTAAGTGAGGTTCAAGGCTGCCTCGGGATTCCACTCCACATGCGTACCAAACAATTGGTCCCATAATTTACGGAATGGCCATAGGGATGGCGAGCGAAGAGCGGGAGGCCATGTAACAGCCAGGCATCAATGGGAAATCGATGGTCGGGTTGAACTCAAAGGGAGGCAGCGATTAGACTTGTAGGCTTCCTGGCCAGGTAGCTCAGTTGGTAGAGCAGCGGACTGAAAATCCGCGTGTCGGCAGTTCGATTCTGCCCCTGGCCACTGAGCGAATTCGAGGCTGCCCAAGCCCACCCTACC
Source organism: uncultured Gemmatimonadaceae bacterium (assembly GCA_963822945.1). Lineage (GTDB taxonomy): Bacteria > Gemmatimonadota > Gemmatimonadetes > Gemmatimonadales > Gemmatimonadaceae > JAGWRI01. The sequence goes on from CAWGJO010000020.1 coordinate 835,216, forward strand.
CTCGAATGACGGCCCCGGATCACTGATTCGGGGCCTCGCTGTTGGGGTGGCTTCCCAAACGGATGAGTCGCGAAAGCATTGGCGCGGCGGGCCGGATCGGGATATACGTTGGGCCTCGCCCACCCCGCCTGGTGTCCGTGCGCTCACACCCCTTCCGACCGCAGAGCAACCTGGACCTGACCGCCCGGCACGCGGAGCAGGTCGCCGTCGGGCGCGTTCGGGAAGGAGACGCGCTGGCGCTGGAGCTCATCTTCCAGGTGTTCGGCGACGAGATGCTCGCACTGGCCGAACGCATCAGTGGTTCGCGCGCGGTGGGCGAGGAAGTGGTGCAGGACGTCTTTCTCGCCATCTGGCAGGCCCGATCCAGTTGGGAGGTAAGGAGTTCCCTGCGAGGTTATCTGCGACGCGCCGTGCAGAATACCGCCGTCCGCGCTCGATCGTCGCGAACGCGCGGCGGCGCCGTGGAGGCGCGGCTGCCCGACGGAATCGAGGGGCGCGAGGGCGTGCTGTCGGATCCCCGGCCGACGCCCGCCGACCAGGCAGCCTTCGATGAGTTGGCCAGCGCCGCCGAACGGGCCGCAGCGGCGCTGACCCCGCGGGCGCGCGACGTATTCCTCATGCGGCGGGACGAGGAGTTGTCCAATCGGGAGATCGCGGACCGGCTGGGGGTGTCCGTGAAGACGGTCGAGACGCACATGCGCCGGGCGCTGCAGTTCATGCGCCGCCGCCTCGCGCGCTGGCTCGACGACGAGGGGTCCCGGTAGGCCTGGTCGGGCCGAGCCGAAAATCGCGTTCAGGGTACCGCGGGGTTCGATGTCTCTAAAGAGGCATGACGGACGACCGCCGGAAGCCCACCCCGCCCTCCCCCCCGCCACTTGCCGGATTCCCCCTGTACCAGGGGATGGAATCGTCGGTGCTTCGCCGCTACGTCCTGGGCCTGAGTCCCGAAGACGAGCGCCGGCGCGTAACGGCGTGGGCCGCGGAGAGGGCTGAACGCCGCCGGTATCTGGATGCCATGCGCGAACTACGCGCGCGGGTGCCGGAGCAAGGCGCCGAAGACCGGGCTGCGGCGTGGGCACGCATCGCGGCGCGCCTCGAGCGCCCGGCGGGACATGACAGCGTGCCGTATTCGGCGCCGTGGGACGCTGCGGCGGTTCGGGTGCGCGTGAACCGGGGCAGCCGACCGCGGATCCTGGTCGGCGCGTTCGCGCCCCGGTCGAGCCGGTGGGCGATCCCGCTGGCTGTGTGTGCCGCGCTGCTCATCGCCGCGACCGGGCTCCGGATGATGAACCTTGCCGGCCAGCCGGAACCGGCCGATGCGGTCACGACGATGCGCCGGGTGGCGACGACGCGCGGGCAGCGCGCCGAGATCCGACTGGACGACGGCACTCAGGTAACCCTGGGGGTCGAAAGCCGGCTGGAGTTTCCGTCGGACTTCGGTACACGGGCGCGCGACGTGTACCTCAACGGCACGGCCGACTTCCACGTGGTCCACGACACGACGAAGCCGTTCACGGTGCACACGACGAACGCCGTGACCCGGGATGTGGGGACGCGCTTCGTCGTTCGAGCGTATCCCACGGACGGCAGCACGGAGGTGGTGGTGTCGGAGGGATCGGTAGCGCTGGGAACGCCCGGCGCAGCGGGCGGCCACGATGCCGTGCTCACGAAGGACCAGTTGGGGCTGCTCGCGGCGGGCGCGTCGACAGTGGCGGTGCGGCACGTGGATCCATCGACCTACACCGCCTGGATGGAGGGACGACTCGTGTTCCACGATGCGCCGCTCTCGGCGGTGGTGGTCGAGTTGGGCCGCTGGTATGCGACGCCGGTGAGGCTGGGCGACGCCTCGCTGGCCACGATGCCGTTCAGCGCATCGTTCGGAGCGGAGTCGTTGCGCGAAGCCGTGTCGACGCTCACGACGGTATTGCCGTTGCGAGCGGTGAGACGGGGAAACGTGGTGGTGCTGTATCGGAGAACGGGGGTGCAACCGCCAGGCGACGAGGCCGTGAAGCGGTGAAGTGGCGAGAGGGTGAACGGGCATTCGAAAGGAGCTAGCCATGCGTCACTGGATGAGAGCACTGGTAGGGCTGGCGGCACTGGTCGGGAGCACGCAGGCGGTGCTCGCCGAATCGCCGCAAAACCCCGGGGGGCCGTCGGCCGACCTCCAGGCGAGTATCCCGCGGTTTCTGACGACCACGGCCTCGGCACGCGTGCCGGTGGATATCGCGCACACGCCGATCCTGAATCGGCGCATCGCGCTGCACCTGCGGAACGTGACGCTGGCCCAGGCGCTGGAGACGATCGGCGATTCGACGGGGCTTCGGTTCGCGTACAGCCGCCTGGAAGTGCCCGTGGACCGGCGCGTGCGGCTCGACGCGGAGGACATCACGACCGCGGCGGCGCTCACGGAGGTGCTGCTGGGCACGTCGGTGGACGTGGTGTTCACCGACCGGGGCCAGGCGATGCTGGTGAAACGTCCGCCGCCGGCTCCGGTGCCGCATGTGGCATCGGGCACGATTCGCGGCACGGTCACCGACTCGTCCACCAACGAGCCACTGCAGGGCGCCTCGATATCCTTGACGGGCACACGCTACGGCGCGCTGGCGGGTTCGGACGGTCACTACTCGTTCACGGCGCCGCCGGGACGGTACCAGATCCGGGCGCGGTTGCTGGGCCATGTGGCGCGGATGGACAGCATCACGGTGGTGGACGGCCAGACGACCGTGCAGGACTTCTCGCTGCCGCGGGCCATCGGCACGCTGAACGCGGTGGTGGTCACGGGCACCCGCGAGCCGAATCGGACCGCAGTGGACGCCCCGGCGCCGGTGGATGTGTTCACGGCGCAGGAGATCCGGCAGAGCGGAAGGACGGAAACCTCTCAGATCATCGAGATGCTGGCGCCGTCGTTCAACTTCCCGCGGCCGTCGGTCACCGACGGTACCGACCACATCCGGCCGGCCACGCTCCGTGGCCTGAACTCCGACCAACTGCTGGTGCTGATCAACGGCAAGCGCCGGCACAACAGCTCGCTGGTGAACATCAACGGCAGCGTGGGGCGCGGCTCGATGGCGGTGGACCTGAACGCGATTCCGCCGTCGGCCATCGACCACATCGAAATCCTGCGCGACGGCGCGGCGGCCCAGTACGGCTCCGACGCGATCGCGGGCGTGATCAACATCATTCTGAAGTCCGACGCGCCGGGTGAGCTGTCGGTGCAGACCGGAAAGACGAACGCCGGCGACGGACAGACCGTGGTGACCGACGGGAGCTACAGTTGGGCGCTGCCGCGCGGCGGGTATCTGAACCTGAGCGGCGAGATGCGGAACCGGGACAGCACCAACCGGACCGGGCCCGACACGCGGACGCAGTACTTCGCGGGCGACCCGCGCAACAACATCGCCGTGTTGAACAATCGCATCGACAGCTGGGTGGGCGATCCGAAGATGAACGGGGGCGCCGGGTTCTACAATCTCGACATCCCGATGAACAACGACGTGCACTTCTATTCGTTCGGCGGGGTGAGCTACTCGCGCGGTCTGGCGGCCGGCTTCTTCCGGCGGGCGCTCGACAACCGGACGCTGCGGGCCTACTACCCGAACGGATTCCTGCCGCTGATCGGCAGCCACATCTGGGACTACTCCGGCGCGGCCGGGTTCAAGGGCACGCTGAGCAACTGGAACTGGGATCTGGGCAGCGTGTTCGGCCGGAACACGTTCCGGTACGACGTGGACCACAGCGTCAACGTCTCGATGGGCACGAACAGCCCGACCACGTTCAACGCGGGCACGATGGAGTTCGACCAGTGGACGACGACGCTCGACGTGCAGCGCTCGTTCAACATCGGCTGGGCGCAGCCGTTGAGCGTGGCCTGGGGCGGTGAAGCCCGGCGTGACCACTACGGCATCAGCGCAGGCGATCAGGCCTCGTGGATCAACGGCGGCGTCCCGGTGCTGGACGGACCGAACGCGGGCGCCGCGGCGGCCGCGGGCGCGCAGGTGTTTCCCGGATTCCGGCCGAGTGACGCGCAGAACGTGGCGCGCACGAACGTGGCCGGCTACGTGGACCTGGCAAGCAACCCGGTGAAGCAGCTGATGCTCGACGTCGCGGGCCGCGCCGAGCACTACTCCGATTTCGGCAGCACGGCCACGGGCAAGCTGGCGGTGCGGTGGGAGCCGATCACGCACTATGCCCTGCGCGGCTCGGTGAGCAATGGATTCCGGGCGCCGTCACTGGGTCAGGAAGACTTCTCGACGACGTCGACGAACTTCATCGCCGTGAACGGCGTGGCGACGCCGTTCGACATCCGGACGTTCCCGGTGACGAGCCCCGAAGCGCAGGCGCTCGGCGCCAAGCCGCTGCGTCCCGAACTGTCCACCAACCTGGGGCTGGGCATCGCGATGCAGCCCACGCCGAACATCTCGTTCACCACGGACTACTACAAGATCGACATCCGGCACCGGATCGTGCTCTCCGGGAACTTCATCGGAACGGCGATCCAGCAGCTGCTCACCAATGCCGGGTACCCGGGCGTGCAGGGCGGCCGGTTCTTCACCAACGCCATCAACACGCGCACTGAAGGCGTGGACGTGGTGCTGCAGGCCGGCAAGGACCTCGGGTACCGGGGCATGCTGCGGTTCACGGGCGGCTACAACCACAACTACACGCACGTGACGCACATCGACGCAACACCGCCGCAGCTCGCGGCGTTCCAGGCGCAACTGTTCGACCGGACCCAGAAGGGACTCACCGAAGTCGCCCAGCCGCACGACAATCTGCGGCTGAACGCCGACTGGCAGTGGAAGAAGCTGGGCGTGAACCTGGGCGAGTCGTGGTACGGCTCGGTCACGAGCATCGCGTCCACGGCGTCGAACGATCAGACGTACAGCGCCAAGTGGATCACCGATCTGTCGGCCTCGTATCGTCTCTCGGAGCTGCTGTCGGTGACGGGCGGTGCGGACAACCTGTTCAACGTCTATCCGGACCGCACGATTGCGGCCAACTCGAACGGAGGCATCTTCCTGTACAGCGGACTGTCGCCATTCGGGTACGACGGCGCGTTCTATTACCTCAGATTCTCGGTGGGCATGTGAAGCGGACTCTTCTGGCAGTAGTGCTGGGCGCAGCCGCCGCGAGCGGCTGCGCCAAGGGGACCCCGGCGGCTACCCGGCCGGCGGGGTTCCCCGCGGATTGGACGGTGGGCCTGCACCGGCAGGCGACGAAGGCACCACACGCCATGATCGCCAGCAACAGCGATCTGGCGAGTCAGGCAGGGGTGGAGATCCTGCAGAAGGGCGGGAACGCCGTGGATGCGGCGGTCGCCACGGGGTTCGCGATGGCGGTGACGTATCCGCAGGCGGGCAACATCGGCGGCGGCGGATTCATGGTGATCCACATGGCCGACGGCCGCAACGCGGCAATGGACTACCGGGAAGTGGCGCCGCTGGCGGCCACGCGGAACATGTACCTGGACGCGCACGGCAAGCTCACCGACAAGAGCCGGGTGGGCGCACTGTCCGTGGGCGTGCCCGGCGCGGTGGCGGGCATGGCCGCGGCGCTGAGCAGTACGGCACGATGTCGCTGCACGACGTCATGCAGCCGGCCATCCGGCTGGCCCAGGACGGATTCACGGTGGACAGCGCGCTCGCGCGGGCGATCGCCGCGGGGGCCAAGCTGATCGGCCCATACGAAGGGGCGTCCGGTGTTCCTGCCCGGGGGGCAGCCGGTGGCTGCGGGCACGCTGCTGAAACAGCCGCAGTTGGCGCGCACGCTGACGGCGATTGCGGACAAGGGCCCCGACGCCTTCTACAAGGGATGGATTGCCGACAGCCTGGTGGCCGAGATGCACCGCGACCACGGCATCATCACCAAGGCCGACCTGGCCAAGTACACGCCGGTGTGGCGCGATCCGATCAAGGGCACCTATCGGGGCGACACGATCTATTCGATGCCGCCGTCGTCGAGTGGGGGCGTCATCGAAGTCGAGATCCTCAACATTCTCGAGACCTTCCCGACCCTGCCGGCGTTCGGCAGCACGATGTACGACCACGACGTGGCCGAGGCCTTCCGGCGGGCGTTCATCGACCGCAACACCGAGCTGGGCGATCCGGCGTTCGTGAAGAACCCGGTGGACCGGCTGACGAGCAAGGCGTACGCCCGCACGCTGCGCGACTCGATCCTGCCCGACAAGGCATCCAAGACGCCGACGTTTGCGCAGGTGGCGCACGAGGGGATGAACACCACGCACTACTCGGTGGTGGACTCGGCGGGCAACGCGGTATCCGACGACGACGACGCTGAACAGCCTGTTCGGTTCGGGCAACTACGTGGGCGGCGCCGGGTTCTTTCTGAACAACGAGATGGACGATTTCGCGTCCGATCCGGGCATCCCAATCAGTTCGGGTTGGTGCAGGGTGAGGCGAACGCCATCGCGCCGGGCAAGCGGATGCTGAGCGCGATGACACCGACGATCGTGGTGGACAGCACGGGCAAGGTGCTGCTGGTGGTGGGGGCGGCCGGCGGGCCGACGATCATCACCGCCACCACGCAGGTGATTCTGAACGTGATCGACCACCACATGTCGCTGGCCGATGCGATGTCGGCGCCGCGCATCCATCAGCAGGCGTGGCCGGACAAGCTGATCTACGAGAAGGGAGGGCTGATCCCGGCGGTGGCCGATTCCCTCACCGCGATGGGGTACGAGCTGTCGCCGGTGGGACATCTGGCCAACTCCAACGCGGTGATGCGCGTGGCGGGCGGCTGGGAGGGAATGGTGGAGCCGCGGTCGACCGGCGGGGCGCGGGGCTACTGACGCGGTGCGCGCCGGACTGGCACAAACAAGCCGGGCCGGCATCAAGAGGGAGAACTACAATTCAACGGACGAGACGGACCAGACGGATACTGCAACTGCAACTGCAACTGCAACTGCAACTGCTAAGGGAACTGCAACTGCTAACTGCTAACGGCAACTGCTAACTGCAACTGCAACTGCTAACCGCAACTGCTGACTGCTAAGGGCAACTGCAACTGCTAACCGCAACTGCTGACTGCAAATACACAGGCGGCCAACCGGAAATCAATCCCGGTTGGCCGCTCGTGCTGACTGGTGGTGCTACGGGGTCTTCGTGGGCCCGGCGCTCTTGCGCTTGGCGCGGAAGGCGAGGCCGAGCATCGAAAGGCCGAAGGCGAGGAGCACGAGTCCCCACCAGAGGTTGACGTCGATGCCGAGCGAACGGCTGTAGATCGCGGTGGGCGAGAGGATGCCGTACACCGAGAGCATCAGCCCGAGGACCGTGAACATCAGTCCCATCGGGAGCCGGATGTCGAGATTCATGCCTGCCTCACCAGAAGATGATGTTGAGCACCGCGGTCAGGCCGAGCACGACCACGCCCAGCGTCGCGGGCCGTTTGTACCACGCGAGGTCGTGATTGACGATGCGAGGCGTGAGCGCGTAGACCAGGCCGCCGAGATCCTCTTCCGACTTCTTCTGTCGTGTGGCGAGCGAGATCAGAATGGTGGCGACGAAGCACGCCGTCCAGGCGATGATGGCGGTCCAGAAGTTCTGTGCCATCTCGCTCGGGTAGGTATGGAGCACCATGCCCAGGTATCCGCCCTTGATGCCGGCCACGGCGCCCAGCGGCAGCACGAGACCGTCGTGGATGGCGGCGGCGGCCGTGCCGATGATCAACCCCCAGAACGCCCCGTGGCCGGTGGTGCGTCGCCAGAACATGCCCAGCAGGAAGGTGGCGAACAGCGGCGCGTTCACGAAGGCGAACACGAGCTGCAGCATGTCCATGATGTTGTTGAAGCGCGTGGTCGCGTAGGCGGCCGCCATGCTGAGCAGGATGCCGACGACGGTCGTGATGTGGCCCACCCGGAGGTAATGGCGGTCCGAGCGTCCCGGGCTGATGTAGCTCTGATACAGGTCGTACGTCCACACGGTGTTGAACGCCGTGACGTTGCCGGCCATGCCCGACATGAACGACGCCATGAGGGCGGTGAGCCCGAGACCCAGCAAGCCGGTGGGCAGATAGTGGGCGAGCATCATCGGCACGGCGAGGTTGTAGTTGGGAGTGCCGTCGGCGCCGATGGGGATGAGCGGCCCGCTCTTGGTGGTGACCACGATGGCGATCATGCCGGGCAGAATGACGAGCGCCGGGAAGAGCATCTTGGGAATCGCGGCGATGAGCGGCGTGCGCCGGGCGGCGGTCATGTCCTCGGCGGCCATGGCGCGCTGGATGACGAGGAAGTCGGTGCACCAGTAGCCGAACGAGAGCACGAACCCGAGTCCCATGGCCATGCCGAACCACTCGACGCCCATCGGGTTGGCGCTGGCGGAGCCGAGGTAACGCCAGGAATGGGTGAAGGCGCCCGGCGCGAAGCCGGCGTGGGTCGAGACCGTCTGCAACTTGGCGACGAGGCCGTCCCAGCCCCCGACGTCCTTCAGTCCGAGGAGGACGAGTGGCAGGAAGCCGAGGACGATGAGGAAGAACTGCAGGACCTCGTTATAGATGGCCGAGGTGAGGCCGCCGAGAAAGATGTAGGCGAGCACGATGAGGGCGGACAGCACGATGCTCATGTTGAAGTCCCATCCGAGCACGAGCTCCAGCAGCTTGGCGAGCGCGTACATGGAGATGCCGGATGAGAAGACAGTCATGACGGCGAAGGTGAGCGCGTTGAAGGCCCGGGTCTTCTCGTCGAAACGCAGCTTGAGGTACTCGGGGACCGAACGCGCGCGCGAGCCGTAGTAGAACGGCATCATGAAGACGCCGACGAAGACCATCGCGGGGATGGCGCCGAGCCAGTAGAAGTGGCTCGTCATGATGCCGTACTTGGCGCCGGAGGCCCCCATGCCGATCACTTCCTGCGCGCCGAGATTGGCGGATACGAATGCCAGGCCGGCGACCCACGCGGGGATGGAGCGTCCCGAGAGGAAGAAGTCGTCGCTACTCGTGACGAAGCGCCGCAGCACCCAACCGATGCCGAGCACGAACGCGAAGTAGATGATGAGGATGGCGTAGTCGATCGCGCCGAGATGGATGTGGGGCACGGAGTGGTCTCGAGGAGCGAAGTGGAAAGCCGCGAGTGAGAAACTGGCGAGTTGAAGGATGCGACGTTAGGCGGGCGAGCGCGGCGCGCAAGAGATAAGGTGATAATATGTAAATGCTGACTTGGTCAGACGCGGCGGGCGGGATGCACTGGCAACTCCGGAGGGCCGTTCGCCGCAAACTTTGCGGGGATTATAGCTTGCGCGGGCTTCAAGGTTCCGCAAAATTCGCCATCTTGTGACACTTGCTCTCGTCATTTCCTCATCGGTCGTGACTGCAAGACGTCCAGAAAAGTCGTCCGACGACTTGGCGACTCCATCTATCTGGACGGGTACGAGTTCAAGCACTTCCGCCCAGAGCGCCAGGAGACGCGCATGAACAGATTTCGTTTGATGATCGCCGGGCTTACGGCAGCCCTCGTAGGCGCCGCACCACTGTGCGCGCAGGGGACTGGCGGCACGGTACAAGGACGGATCACGGACAAGGCCACGCAGCAGCCCATCGCGGGCGCGACCGTGACGGTCGGGAAGCGCACGGCGCTCACGCAGACGGACGGCCGCTACGCGCTGGTCGTACCTGCGGGCTCGTATACGCTGCAGGCGAGAACGATCGGCTACGCGCCGGCCGACCAGGCCGTGACGGTGAACGCCGGGCAGACGGTCAACGTCGATCTCGCGCTCACGGCGCAGGCCGTCAACCTCGCCACGGTGGTGGTCACCGGCTACGGGCAGCAGCGCGCCGGCGACATCACGGGCGCCGTGAGTCAGCTGTCGCCGGCCGAATTCAACACCGGCCGCATCGTGAGCCCGCAGAATCTGATCACCGCCAAGGTGGCGGGCGTGCAGGTGGTGCAGAGCAACGAGCCGGGTGGCGGCATCAACATCCGCATTCGCGGCGCGACGTCGGTGAATGCGAGCAGCGAGCCGCTGTACGTGGTGGACGGCATGCCGCTGGCGAGCGGGGCCGGATCGGGCCTCTCGGACGGACGTGATCCGCTGAACTTCATCAATCCGAACGACATCGCGACGATCACGGTCCTCAAGGGCGCGTCGGCGGCGGCGATCTACGGTGCGAACGCCGCGAACGGCGTCGTGCTGATCACGACGAAGGCGGGGTCCGGCGGGTCGCGGGTGGAATACACCGGCGACGTCACCACGTCCACGGTGGAGCGGCTGCCGCAGATGCTGAACGCGTCGCAGTTCCGGGCCGCGGTGCAGCAGTACTCGCCGCAGAGCATGAGCCAGCTCGGCACGGCGAACACGAACTGGTTCAACCAGATCGACCGCAACGGCATCGGCCAGGAACACAACCTCTCCGTGTCGGGCTCCGGCCAGGCCATGAACTACCGGCTGTCGCTGGGTTACCTGAACCAGAACGGCGTGATTGACGGGACGAACACCGAGCGCCTGTCGCTCGGCGTGAACCTCAACCAGCGCTTCCTGAACGACCGGCTCAACATCCATACGAACATCATCGGATCGCGCGTCAACAACCGGTACACGCCGGGCGGCGTGCTGTCGAACGCGGCGCAGATGGGTCCGACGCAGCCGGTGCTGGATCCGACCAGCACGACCGGCTACTACAACTGGCCGGGCAACACGCTGCAGTCGGCGGACAATCCGGTGGAGGCGCTCAAGCTCGCCACGGATATCGGCCACACGTACCGCTCGCTGGGGACGATTCAGACCGACTACAGCCTGCCCTGGATCGAGGGGTTGAAGGCGCACGTGAACCTGGGGTACGACGTGACCTCGTCTGAGCATCAGACGTTCAACCCGAGCGATCTGCACGCCCAGCTCAAGGCCGGCACCGGCGGCTCGCTGTATCAGACGACGCCGTCGATGACGAACACCCAGCTGGACGCCTATCTGAACTACAACGCGCCGCTGAACTTCGTGCCCGGCACGGTCGATCTGACCGGCGGCTACTCGTACTCGCAGTCCAACGCCCAGTACCCGTATACCACGGCGACCGGGCTGAGCACGAACCTGCTCGGCATCAACGGGATCCCGACGGCGCTGGTGCTGCAGAGCAATCAGAACGTACAGGACAGCCGGCTGATCTCGTTCTTCGGGCGGGCCAACTACAACTACAAGGACCGGTACCTCGCGGCGTTCAGCATCCGCCGCGACGGATCGTCGCGGTTCGGCCCGTCGAATGCCTGGGGTATCTTCCCGTCGGTGGCCCTGGCCTGGCGCCTGTCGCAGGAAGGGTTCATGCAGCGGTTCAAGAACCTCTCGGATCTGAAGCTGCGCGCCTCGTACGGCAAGACCGGCAACCAGGCGTTCGCCAACTACCAGCAGTATGCGAACTTCGTGGTCGGCGACGCGCAGTCGCAGGCCCAGTTCGGCAACGGGTTCGTGACCACGCTCCGGCCGAGCGCGGTGGATCCGAACATCAAGTGGGAATCGACGAGCTCGTACGACGTCGGCCTCGACTGGGGATTCAACGACCAGCGGGTGAGCGGCACGATCGACTACTACATCAAGAACACCAAGGATCTCATCTTCACCGTGCCGGTGGCGGCGGGTACGAACCTGTCGAACTACCTGACCACGAACATCGGCAGCATGCGCAACGCGGGCATCGAATTCAGCCTCAGCGCCGACGTGATCCGCGGCGGGCACGACGGGTTCTCGTGGACCACCGACTTCACCGCGTCCCACAACGCGAACAAGCTGACGTCGATCAATCCCATTCTCACCGCGGCCCCGGGAACCAAGCAGCAGATTCTGACCGGTTCCGTGGCGGGCGGCGTGGGCACGCTGATTCAGGTGCTCGAGCCGGGCCAGCCGATCAACTCGTTCTTCGTGTACCAGCAGAAGTACGCGAACGGGAAGCCGGTCGAGGGCAGCTACGTGGACCTGAACGGCGACGGCGTGACCAACGTGGCCGATCGGCGCGCGTACCACAATCCGGCGCCGACGTGGATCTTCGGGCACACGTCCAACATGACCTACGGCAACTGGGACGCCGGCTTCACGCTGCGGGCCTACGTGGGCAACTACGTGTACAACAACGTGCAGTCGAACCTGGGTGACTATCAGGAACTGCAGCGGGCCTCGCCGTACAACCTGAGCTCCAACGTGCTGCAGACGGGATTCACGTCACCGCAGTACCTGTCGGACTACTACGTCCAGAACGCGTCGTTCCTGCGCATGGACAACATCACACTCGGCTACCGGCTGAAGTACCAGGGCCAGCCGGTGCGAATCTTCGGAACCGTTCAGAACGTGTTCACGATCTCACCGTACAGCGGCGTCGATCCGACGGCCGGCCTGAACGGTATCGACAACAACATCTATCCTCGCTCGCGCCAATTCACCGCCGGCTTCAACGTCGTGTTCTGAGCGTGTGACCATTCATTCGACGATTCGGAAACGGACGGAACTTATGAAGATCAATCATAGAATGATCGCTTTCGCCACCGTGGCGATGCTGGTCGGCGGCGCCGGCTGCACGAACACGGTCGTGGAGCCGAAAAGCACGATCACGAGTGCCAACGTGTTCAACGACCCGAACTCCTATCAGGCGTTCCTGGCCAAGGTCTATGCGGGCCTGGCCGTGAGCGGCCAGCAGGGACCGGCGGGGAACCCCGACATCTCGGGCATCGACGAGGGCTTCTCGCAGTACCTGCGTCTGTACTGGGAGGCGGAAGAGCTGCCGACCGACGAGGCCGCGATCGCCTGGAACGACGTCGGCCTGCCGGAAATGAACACCCAGCTCTGGGCCGCGTCGAACTCGTTCGTGGTCGCCATGTACTACCGCATCTACTTCCAGGTGGGTATGGCGAACGAGTTCCTGCGCGAGACGGACGACGCCGCGTTGGCGGGGCGGAGCGTCACGCCGGCCCTCAAGGCGAAGATCGGGCAGTACCGCGCCGAGGCGCGGTTCCTGCGCGCGCTGAGCTACTGGCACGGCATGGACATGTTCGGGAACATCCCGCTGGTGACCGAGAAGGACTCGCTCGGCTCCACGCCGCCCAAGCAAGCCACGCGGACCGACATCTACAACTTTGTGGTGAGCGAACTCAAGGCGATCCACGACTCCCTGCCCCAGCCCGGTCCGAGCACCTACGGCCGCGCCACGGGCCCGGCGGACGACATGCTGCTGGCCAACGTGTACCTGAACGCAGGGGTCTACACGGGCACGCCGGACTACGCCGACGCGTTGACGGAAGCGCAGGCCGTGATCAACTCCGGGGCCTATTCCCTGGATCCGAACTACCGGCACATGTTCGAGGCGGACAACAACACGTCGCCGGAGATCATCTTCGCGATTCCGCAGGACGGATTGCACGAACAGACGTACGGCGGGGTGAACTTCCTGGTGCACGCCGAGTGCGGCGGGAGCATGAACAACGCGACGTACGGAATCGACGGCTGCTGGTGGGGCATCCGGCTGAAGCCGCAGGCCTACAACTTCTACGGCCCCGGCGACACCCGGGCGGCGTATTTCGACACGACCGGCCAGACGATCTCGATGGACGCCATCTCCAACTTCCAGAACGGAGTGGCGGCGCCGAAGTTCACGAACGTGACATCGACGGGTCAGCCGGGCTCGAATCCCGGATTCGTGGATACGGACTTCCCGATGTTCCGGCTGGCGGGCGCCTACCTGATCTACGCCGAAGCGCAGTTGCGTGGCGGCGGCGGATCGCGGGCCCAGGCGCTGGCGTACGTGAACGCGTTGCGCGAGCGCGCGTACGGCGGAACGTCCGGCGACATCACCGACGCGCAGCTCACCCTGCCCTTCATTCTGGCGGAGCGCGGACGTGAACTGCTGTGGGAAGCGCACCGGCGCACGGACCTGATCCGGTTCGGGGAGTTCACCGGCGGCAACTACCTGTGGGCCTGGAAGGGCGGCACGCAGGCGGGCACGGCCACCGACAGCTTCCGCGATCTGTATCCGATTCCCGAGTCGGAACTCGTGGCGAACCCGAATCTGAAACAGAACCCGGGGTACTGAGCAGCGCGACTCCAGACTTCTCCTGAAGCTTTCGCCGGCCTCCGGGCCCGGCTGAGACGCTTCGCGATGTACCTGCCGGCCAGCATCCTCGTGGTGCTGGCCGGTGGGGCATGCGGCAGCCATCCGACGGCGCCGCCGCCCACCGGACTGCCACCGGCCGAGCGGCCGAGCCTTGCGGCTACCTACCGGCCCAGCGGGCACATGGCGGCGGGCGACGTGTTCGTGCAGCTGTTCGAATGGCCGTGGGCGGACATCGCCAACGAGTGCGAGCAGGTGCTGGGGCCCGTGGGCTATCGGGCCGTCCAGGTGTCGCCGCCCGAAGAACACAGCATCACGCCCACGCACGACTGGAGCGAGCGCTACCAGCCGGTGAGCTACAGCCTCGCGCGCAGCCGATCGGGCGACAGCACGCAGTTCGTGGACATGGTCCAGCGGTGCAAGGCCGCCGGCGTGGACATCTACGTGGATGCCGTCATCAATCACATGACGAACTACCCGAGCCCCGGGGTGGGAAGCGCCGGGACGGCGTACACGAAGTACGACTATCCGGGGCTGTACACGCCGGCCGATTTCCATACGCCCTGCACCGTCACCGACTACTCGAACGCCGCCAACGTGCAGGACTGCGAGCTGCTGGGCCTGCCGGACCTCAACACCGGCCTTCCGTACGTGCAGCAGACGATCGCCGGCTACCTGATCAAACTGGTGCGGCTCGGGGTGGCGGGGTTCCGCATCGACGCCGCCAAGCACATCCAGCAGGTGGAGCTGGACGACATCCTGTCCATCGTCGACTCCACCGCGAAGGCGCAGGGGCTGCCGATTCCGTACTACTTCCTGGAGATCAGCAGCGGCCCCGGCGAGGCGCTCTCCCCGCGCGACTACTATGGCGAGGCGTATGCCAGCGGGGGCGCGGCGGACATCACGGAGTTCACCTTCCAGGGCGTGGGCGACAAGTTCCTGGGGCTCGGCGGGCAGCACATCTCGCAGCTCGATCCCAACGGGCCGCCGGGAAGCCAGTTCTCCGCTGCCGCGTGGGGGCTGATGCCGTCCGACAAGGCGGTGGTGTTCCTGGAGAACCACGACACGCAGCACGACGTGGGGCGGATCAGCTATCGCGACGGCCAGACCTTCCGACTGGCCAACGTGTGGATGCTCGCGCAGCCGTACGGGTATCCGAAGATCCTGTCGAACTACGCCTTCTCACGCCCGCTGGAGAATTCCAAGGGCCCGCCCTCCGATGCCAGCGGCAACACGTATCCGGTGACGTGCGCGTCGAGCCTCGAGACGGCGATGGAGGGCGACTGGGTGTGCCAGCATCGCGACCCGATGATCGAAGCGATGGTCGGGTTCCGGCACGTGGTGGCCGGGACGGCGATTACCGACTGGTGGGACGATGGCGCCAATGCCATCGCCTTCTCGCGCGGCGACAAGGGATTCGTGGCCATCAGCCGGGAGAGCACGGCCGTCGACACGACCGTGGCGACCGGAATGGCGCCGGGGAACTACTGTGATCTCCTCACCGGCGGGTTGGCCGGCACGGCATGCGCCGGCGACAGCGTGGCGGTGGACTCGACGAGCATGATTCACCTTCAACTGGCGGCCAACTCGGCGATTGCGATCGATGCGGCAAGCCGGAAGTAGCACGATGCGAAAAGCTCAGATACTGGGCGCCCTGCTCGGCGCGGTCGGGACGGTCTCGACCGCGGCGCCGCGGGCCGCGGCACAGCAGCCGGTGCGGCCGGCATCCCAGGACGTTCGTCGACTATGCAGCGCCGGCGTGGACGCGGGGCGCGGTCTGCTACGAGGTGTTCATCCGATCGTTCAAGGACAGCAACGGCGACGGCATCGGCGACCTGAACGGTCTCACCAGCAAGCTCGACTACATCAACGACGGAAATCCGAAGTCGAAGACCGACCTGGGCGCAAAGTGCATCTGGCTGATGCCCGTGACCGAATCGCCGAGCTACCATGGATACGACGTCACCAACTACTACCGTGTGAACCCCGACTACGGCACGAACGCGGATTTCAAGCGGTTCGTAGCCGCGGCACACAAGCGTGGCATCAAGGTGATCGTGGACATGGTGCTGAACCATACGTCCAATCGCGACCCGCACTTCCAGGCGGCGCTGCGCGACACGAACTCACCGTACCGCTCGTGGTACCGCTTCTCGCCCGAGCCGCACGGCAACGGGCCGTGGGGCGTGCCCGCATGGCACAAGTCTCCCGTTCGCGACGAGTACTATTACGGCATCTTCTCGGCGCAGATGCCGGATCTCAACTACGACACGCCGGCGGTGCGCGCCGAGGGCAAGAAGATCGCCGCCTACTGGCTGCGCACGATGGGCGTGGACGGATTCCGGCTCGACGCCGTGCAGTATCTGGTGGAGCAGGGCGCGTGCCTCAAGGACTGCGCCGGGACGCACGCCTACCTGCGGTCGTATCAGGCATTCATCGACAGCATCGATCCGCAGGCCTACACGATCGGCGAGGTCTGGGATCCGCTGGACACGCTGCTCACCTACTATCCCCACCAACTCACCGGCTACTTCACCTTCGAGTTGGCGGACTCGCTCCGGACCGCGGTGAAGCGCGGAACGGTGGGCGGCATGTTCACCGACTATGTGAAGCTGGAGCGCGCCGAGCCCTCGTATCGCTGGTCGCCGCTGCTGAGCAACCACGACGGCACGCGGATCATGACGATCCTCGGGGGCAGTGTGCCGGCTGCGAAGCAGGCGGCCACGCTGCTGCTCACGCTGCCGGGGCTGCCGTACATCTATTACGGCGAGGAGATCGGGATGACCGGCGACAAGCCCGATCCCCGGCTGCGGACGCCGATGCAGTGGGCGCCGGAGCCCGGTTACGGCTTCACGACCGGGCACCCGTGGGAGAGCGCCCAGCCCGATTCGATGACGGCCACGGTGGCGGGAGAGAACCACGAGCCCGGGTCGCTGCTCAACCTGTACCGGCGGCTGATCCACCTGCGAGCCGGGAACGATGCGCTCGCGTCGGGGCGGTTGACGCTGCTGCAGGCCAGCAATCCCCACGTGGCGTCCTACGTGCGACGCACGTGGAACGGACATGCGGTACTGGTGGTGGCGAACCTGTCCGATTCGACGGTCGCCGGCGTGTCGCTGGCGAGCGACAGCGCCGGATTGCCGGCCGGGCGGTATCGGGCGCGCGATCTGCTGGGCGCGGCAGCCGTCCCGCCACTCACGGTCGAGGCCGGGAGCCGCATTTCCGCGTACGTTCCAGCAACGACGTTGCGCGGGCACGAGACGCTGGTACTGGCACTGGACCATGTGACGCCGCGCGAGCGACGGTGAACCAACGGGTGCGCGAAGCGCACCAGAGGGGAGAGACGATGACGAGACGCAATTCGTGGGGACTGCTGGCGCTGTGCGCGGCGTTGCTCGCACCGGCCGCGGCTGCGGCGCAGGCCGCCCCGGGCGGTCCCGGTGAACAGCCGACCTGGACCGATGCCGCGAAGGACGGTATCGGGACGTCGGTGACGACCGCCTCCAAGGTGTGGTTCACGCTCCAGGGCGGCGTGCTCACCGAGGTCTACTACCCACGCGTGGACATGGCCGACGTGCACGGGCTGCAGTTCGCGGTGAGCGACGGCCGGCACGTCTGGATCGAGTCGCGCGACATGAAGCACCGCATCACGCGGATCGACGGCCAGGCGCTGCTGTTCCGGCAGACGAGCACCGATTCGGCGGGCCGGTTCACGATCACCAAGACGTACACCACCGATCCGGCGCACAACACGTTGCTCATCGACGTGACCTTCTCCGGGCCCGCGGGCGACGCGCTGTACGCGATCTACGAACCGGCGCTCGGCAACGCGGGCTACGGCAACAGCGCCGCCACGGAGAACGGAGCGCTGGTGACGTCGAAGGACACGCTGGCCTCGGCGCTCATTGCCAGTGGCGGATTCAGCGAGACGTCGAACGGGTACGCGGGGGTGAACGACGCCTACACCGACCTGCTGCTGCACCGCCGGCTGAACTGGCACTACACGAGCGCGGGCGACGGGCACGTGGTGCAGGTGGGACGGATCGCGCACCCCGGGCACTTCACGCTGGCCCTCGGGTTCGGGAGCACCACGGCCTCGGCGTTGGCGGAGGCGCGGGCCGGAATGGCCACGGGGTTCGCCGCGGCCAGCCGGTCGTATGCGGAGGGATGGCATCGCTACGTGGCCGGACTGCACCACGTCCAGCCGGCGTACGAGAAGGAGTTCCAGCTTGCGGCGATGGTCGTGCGGGCGCACGAGGACAAGACGTACCGCGGCGCGATCATCGCCTCGATGAGCATTCCTTGGGGCTACGCGGTCCCGGCGGACAAGCCGACCGTGGGCGGCTACCACCTGGTGTGGGCGCGCGACCTGTACGAGGCGGCGACCTCGCTCATGGTGGCCGGCGACACGGCCACGGCGCGGCGCGCGGCGCGCTACCTGTTCGACGTACAACAGGAGAAGGACGGCCGATTCCCGCAGAACAGCTGGCTGGACGGGAAGCCGTACTGGACGGGCATCCAGATGGACGAGCAGTCGTATCCCATCGTGCTGGCCTGGCAGCTCGGGCTCACCGACCACGACACGTGGGAAAAGCACATCCGCCCGGCGGCCGAGTTCGTGCTGGCGCACGGTCCGGCCACGGAGCAGGAGCGGTGGGAGGAAGTGCCGGGCTATTCGCCGTCCACCATCGCGGCCGAGATCGCGGGGCTGGTGTGCGCGTCGGAGATCGCCAAGCAGAACGGCGCCTCCGACGACGCGGCCCGGTACATGAAGACGGCCGACGACTGGGCGGCGCACGTGGAGTCGTGGATGGTGACCACGACGGGCCACCTGAAGGGCGGCAAGCCGGGGATGGGCTACTACATGCGCATCGACAACAACACCGATCCCAACGACGGTTATCAGTTGGACACGCGCAACGGGAGCGGAGTGCACGACGAGCGCGACGTGGTGGACCAGGGTTTCATCGAGCTGGTGCGCATGGGCATCCGTCCGGCCGACGACCCGACGATCGTGAACTCGCTCAAGGTCATCGACGCGACGATTCGCGTGCAGACGCCCAACGGGCCGGACTTCTACCGCTACAACCACGACGGATACGGCGAGACGTACTTCGGCGGTCCCTGGCTGGGTGAGGGCAAGGGCCGCTTGTGGCCGATCTTCGCCGGCGAGCGCGGCGAGTACGAGATCGCCGCGGGCGCGAACCCGGCTCCCTATCTGCAGGCGATGCTCGACTTCGCCAACGACGGGGGCATGATCCCCGAACAGGTGTGGGACCGGGCCAACCCCACCCGCGTGCACTTCGTGTTCGGTCAGGGCACGGGAAGCGCCACGCCGCTGGTGTGGAGCATGGGCGAGTTCATGCGGCTGGCCATGGACGCGCAGGCCAAGCGGGTGCTCGAGCAGCCGGCGATCGTCGCCGAGCACTTCCTGCACGCCGCCAAACGCTGATTCCAGGGAGAACGATCATGCGCCGGCTGTTCCGCGGTCTCGTTCTCGCACTCGGCGCAGCCGCGCTCGGTCTCGGCGGCGCGCCGTCGAGGGCGGCGGCGCAGCGGGAGCGGCTGTCCATGGATCCCGGCTGGCGGTTCACGCTGGGCGACCCGGCGGGCGCCGAGCGGGTCCGGTTCGACGATCACGCGTGGCGCCGCGTGGATCTGCCGCACGACTGGAGTATCGAGGGCACGCCGACGGAGAACGCACCGGCGGGCGGCCGCGGCGCCTATCTGCCGACGGGCATCGGCTGGTACCGAAAGCTGTTCCGCCTGCCGGCGGGGTGGCGGGGCCACGAGGTGTGGCTGCAGTTCGACGGCATCTACATGAACAGCGACGTCTGGGTCAACGGCGTGCACGTGGGTCACCGGCCGTACGGCTACACGAGCCTGTCGTACGACGTGACGAAGGAATTGCGCGCGGGCACGAACGTGGTGGCCGTGCGCGTGGACAATTCGCTGCAGCCGAACTCCCGCTGGTACACGGGGAGCGGAATCTACCGGCACACCTGGCTCACGATGGTGGACCCGCTGCACGTGGCGCACTGGGGTGTGTACGTGACCACGCCGTACGCGGACTCGGCGCGCGCGCTGGTGTCGGTGCGCACGCGCGTGCAGAACGACGAGCACTCCACGCGGCTCGGCACCCTTCGCACGGTGGTCGTGGACCGCGCGGGGCACGAAGTGGCGCGGGGCGACACCGCGTTCTCGCTCGCGGCGGGCGCCGCGGTGGAACTCGACCAGCGGCTGCGCGTCGAGTCGCCGATGCTCTGGTCGGTGGCGTCGCCGGCGCTCTACTCACTGCGCACCACCGTGTTGGAGGGCACGCGCGCGGTGGACACGACGGAGACCACGTTCGGCATCCGCACCATTGAGTTCGACAAGGACCGCGGATTTCTGCTCAACGGCCAGCCGGTGAAGCTGCACGGCGTGAACGTGCACCAGAACGGGGGCGCAGTGGGCGCGGCCGTGCCGGAGCGCATCTGGGAGGCGCGGCTGGACTCGCTGAAGGCGATGGGCGTGAACGCCATCCGCACCTCGCACAACCCGCCGGCGCCCGAGTTCCTCGACCTGTGCGACCGGTTGGGGTTCCTGGTGATGGACGAGATGTACGACGAATGGACCTACGGGAAGGTGCCCTACGGCTCGCATCGCTTCTTCGCGACCTGGTCCGACAGCGACGTCACGGACTTCATCCACCGCGACCGCAACCATCCGTCGGTGGTGCTGTGGAGCGCGGGCAACGAGATCGGCGAACAGTCGACACCGGAAGGCGTGACGATCCTGAAGCGGCTGGTGGGCCTGTTCCACAGTCAGGATCCGACGCGGCCGGTGACCACCGGCAACGACCAGATCGCCGCGGATGGGCACCCTGCCCTCACGGCGTTCCTGAACGCCGAGGACGTGGTGGGCTACAACTACGTGGACCGGTGGCACGAACGGCGGGAGCTGTTCGCGGAGGAGGACCGGCACGCACATCCCGACTGGAAGATGGTGGGCACCGAGAGCGCGCCGGCCGGCAACGCGCCCGACGGCCGCTACTCGCTGGGGAGCGATTCGTCGGTGGTGCAGCCCAACTACACGTCGGGCATGCTGCGTGCGGAGCGGCTGCAGAAGTGGATCACCACGCACGACTACTTCTCCGGCGACTTCATGTGGACCGGCCTCGACTACCTGGGCGAGGCGCGCTGGCCGAGCAAGGGCTTCGACTCCGGCGCGCTGGACATCACCGACCGCCCCAAGGATTCCTTCTACCTGTATCAGAGTCTGTGGACCACCCGTCCCGTGTTGCACCTGTTCCCGCACTGGAACTGGCCGGGACGCGAGGGGCAGGTGATCCCGGTGCTCGCCTACACCAACTGCACGAGCGTCACGCTGTACCTCAACGGCCGCTCGCTGGGCGAGAAGCGGCTGCAGTTCCCGGCGCCGGGCACGTCGGGCGGATGGAACTCGTACGCCGGCCCGCACGTGGCGATGACGACCAACGATCTCCATCTCGAGTGGGACGTGCCGTACGAGCCCGGGGTGCTGCGCGCGGTGGGCGAACGCGACGGACACGAAGCGTGTCACGCCGAAGTCCGCACCGCGGGCGCGCCGGCGGCGGTTCGACTCGCCGCGGATCGCGATACGATAACCGCCGATCCGCGCGATGTGGGGTTGGTGCGATTCGAGATCGTGGATTCGGCGGGTACGGTGGTGCCCACGGCGGGCAACATGGTGCACGTCACGGTCACGGGGGCGGGCGGACGGATCGTGGCGTTGGACAACGGGGATCTGCTGAACCACGAGCCGTATCGCATGGACCATCGTGCGGCGTTCAACGGACGCGGGCTGGCCATCATTCGCGCGACGGCGCCCGGTGTGATGACGGTCACGATGACCGCCGCCGGGCTGAAGACGGGAACGCTCGTGCTGAACGTGGTGGCCGGGCGGCCGGAGGCGGTGGTGAAAGGATTGCGATAGGACTGCAGTGTCCGCACCGTCGTCTGCAGTTTTCGCACGGCGATGCCGCGAAACCGGGTGCTGCAACCAAAACTCGATTGCTCTCGTATTAACAGCACAGAGGCTTGCACCGTCCACCGGGCAAACCCAATGAGGCACCGCGGTGTCTCACCGAAAGAGCAACCGAGTTTTCAGATGACTGAACAACTGGCCGCACACCCCGAACTTCTGCCCGACGTCGATTCCCAAGTGGAACGGCGGCGGTTGGAAGCGGGCGTCAACGGCCAGTATCAGGTGGTCCGTGAACTGGGGCGCGGCGGGATGGGCGTCGTGTTCCTGGCGCGCGACGTCGCCCTGCACCGCACGGTGGCGATCAAGGTGCTGCGGCACGAGTTCGTGGATTCCGAAGATCACCGCGAGCGCTTCCGCCGCGAGGCGCGCCTGACGGCGCGGCTCAGCCACCCCGGCATCGTCCCGGTCTACACGCTCGGTGAACACCACGAGCTGGTGTACATCGTCATGCAGTACGTGCAGGGGGCGTCGCTCGCCGACCGGCTGCGGACGGGCTCGAGGCTGCCGGCGGATCAGGCGGCGCAGGTGCTGTACGACCTGGCCGAGGCGCTGGACTACGCGCACCGCGAAGGGATGCTGCATCGCGATCTGAAAGCCGAGAACGTCCTGATCGAGCGGAGCACGGGGCGGGCGCGGCTCACCGACTTCGGGGTGGCCAAGCTGCGCGACGCGAGCCCCGACGAATGGGAGCGGGCGCATACGTTCGGGACGCCGCACTACATGTCGCCCGAGCAGGCGGCGGGCGAAGCGGACCTCGACGGCCGCAGCGACATCTATTCACTCGGCGTCCTCGGCTACCTGATGCTCTCGGGCAACCTTCCCTTCCACGGCAGCAGCTTCGCGGCGCTGGCGGCGCAGCACATCGTGCGCACGCCGCCTCCGCTCGGCGAACTCGCGCCCGACGCGCCGGAAGTCCTGGTGCGGGCGGTGGAGCGGTGCATGGCCAAGGAGCGGGACGACCGCTGGAAGACGGCGGCGGAGTTCGCGGACGCGCTAACCGGCAATATCGTACGAAAGAGGTTTCGTGGTGCGATCGGTCCGAGCGGATGGGTGAAGGTCGTGGCGGGACTGGCAGCGGCGGCGGCGTTGTTCGGGCGGTAAGTTCGCTTAGTAACTGATGTGCCGTAAATAGACGGGTATGTGCTTGCGCATACCCGTTCTTCTTTTCGCTGACTGCTGCCCCATGCTCGCTGCCCGCTGCCTGCCAATTGACTTCCCTCTCCCGACTGGTCAATATACCCCCATGGGGTATGTTGACGAGTCTTCAGGGGTGAAGCGATGACGAGTACCGCTACGACCGAGAAGACGGCCGAGACCCGGCTGGTCATTCCGGTCACGGGGATGACCTGCGCCGCCTGTCAGGCGCGGGTGCAGCGAACACTGGCGCGCACGCCCGGGGTGGCCGACGCGACGGTGAATCTGATGCTGAACAACGCCACGGTGTCGTTCGACCCGGGCACGATATCGGCCGAGCAGCTGGTGGACGCGATTCGGGACTCGGGATACGGTGCGGAGCTGCCGGCGAATACGAAGGGTGCGTTCGAAGAGCAGGAAGAGGCCGAGCGTGCCCACGTGCACGAAGTGCAGGCGCTCACGCGCAAGGTGATCGTCGCGCTTGCGGCGGCGGCCGTCGCGATGGGGCTCTCGATGGGGGCGATGAGCGAGAGCAACACGCTGATCCGGTGGGCGCTGCTGCTGCTCACCACCTTCGTCATGGTCTGGGCGGGCCGCCACTTCTATACGCGGGCGTGGAGCGCGCTCAAGCACGGCGGCTCCGACATGAACACGCTCATCTCGGTGGGCACGGGGGCCGCGTACCTGTTCTCGGTGGCGGCCACCATCGCGCCAGGGGCGTTTCTGGCGCGGGGCGTTCAGCCGCACATCTATTTCGAAGCGGTGGACGCGATCATCGCGCTCATCCTGCTCGGCAACCTGTTCGAGGCGCGGGCCAAGCAGCGGACCTCCGAAGCGCTCCGCGCCCTGGCCGATCTGCAACCGCGGACGGCCCGCGTGATGCGCGACGGGCAGGAAGTGGATGTCCCCGTGGAGCAGGTGCGGCACGGGGAACTCGTGCTGGTGCGTCCCGGCGAACGGGTGCCGGTGGACGGCAACGTGGCGAGCGGCGGCACCGCCGTGGACGAATCGATGCTCACCGGGGAATCGATGCCGGTGGCGAAGAACGCCGGCGACCGCGTGTACGGCGGGACGATGAACCGTACCGGCGCCATCCGCATCACGGCCACGACGCTCGGTGCCGACAGTGCGCTGGCGCGCATCGTCCAACTGATGCGCGACGCGCAGGGCACGCGGGCGCCGATCCAGAACCTGGCCGACCGCGTCAGTTCCGTGTTCGTGCCCACCGTGATCGCGCTGTCGCTGGTCACCTTCGGGCTCTGGATACTGCTGCCGCAGAACACGCAGAGCACGCAGAACGGCATGCTGGTGGTGCACGCGGTGACCGCGGCGGTGGCCGTGCTGATCATCGCGTGCCCGTGCGCCATGGGGCTCGCGGTGCCCACGGCGATGATGGTGGCTACGGGCAAGGGCGCGAGTCTCGGCGTGCTGTTCAAGGGCGGAGAGGCGCTGCAGCGAGCCAACGACATCGACGTCGTGGTGCTGGACAAGACGGGGACGGTGACGGAGGGGCGGCCGACGGTGACGGATGTGATAACAGTCGGACAGTCGGACAGGGAAAGAGTCGGACAGTCGGACAAGGAGAGAGTCGGACAGTCGGACAGTCGGACAGTCGGACAGTCAAACAGCGGAACGACGAACGGCGAAACTACGGACAGCGAAACTACGAACAGCGAAAGGGCGAAGGACGCGCTGCTGGCGCTGGTGGCCGGTGCCGAACGCCAGAGCGAGCATCCGCTGGCCGACGCCATCGTGCAGAGCGCCCGGACGCGAGGGCTCCCCGTGTACGACGCCGAAGGGTTCCAGGCCGTTGCCGGACATGGCGTCACGGCGGTAGTGAACGGCACGGCGCTCGCCGTGGGCAACGCGGCGCTCATGGCGCAGTACGCCATCGACGTGTCGCCGCTGGCCGAAGCGGCGGAGCGGCTCACCGGCGAGGGCAAGACGCCGGCCTACGTGGCGGCCGACGGCGAGCTGGCGGGGCTGATCGCGGTGGCCGACCCGATCAAGGCCACCACGGTCGAGGCTGTTAAGGCACTCACCCGCATGGGAATC
The DNA here is from genome assembly GCA_963822945.1 of uncultured Gemmatimonadaceae bacterium. Lineage (GTDB taxonomy): Bacteria > Gemmatimonadota > Gemmatimonadetes > Gemmatimonadales > Gemmatimonadaceae > JAGWRI01. The sequence goes on from CAWGJO010000020.1 coordinate 860,443, forward strand.
GACACGGTGCTACTGACGGGCGACACGCAGCGCACGGCCGAGGCGATCGCGAAGCAGGCGGGCATCAGCCGCGTCATCGCCGGCGTGCTGCCGGAGGGCAAGGTGGCCGCGGTTCGCGAACTGCAGCAGGAAGGGCGGGTGGTCGGCATGGTGGGCGACGGGATCAACGACGCGCCGGCGCTGGCGCAGGCCGACGTCGGCTTCGCCATCGGGACGGGAACCGACGTGGCCATCGAGGCCGGCGACGTGACCTTGATGCGCGGCGATCCGCGGAGCGTCGCCCAGGCCATCGAGCTGTCGCGGAAGACGATGGGCACCATGAAGCAGAATCTGTTCTGGGCGTTCATCTACAACGTGATCGGCATCCCGATCGCGGCCGGCGCGCTGTACCCGGCGTTCGGCATTCAACTGAGTCCGGTGATCGCGAGCGGCGCCATGGCGTTCAGCTCGGTGAGCGTGGTGACGAACAGCCTGCGGCTGCGCAGAGTGAGGATCGCATGAGCACGGAGCACGAGAGCAACGGCAGCGCGACCGCCGTCGACGGGACGGCCACCTGCGCGTGCGGAACCGCGCACGACGCCGTCGGGTGGGCGGCATGCCGTGGCGGTGGATCCGGAGATCAAGGGCAAGAACCTCCGCCGGCTGAAACGGATCGAAGGCCAGGTGCGCGGGCTGCAGCGGATGGTCGAGGAGGAGCGGTACTGCGCGGATATCCTGACCCAGCTCTCCTCGGTGCAGGAAGCGCTGCGGGCGGTGGGGCGGGAATTGATGAGGAATCACCTGCGGCACTGCGCGGCAACGGCGATCAGAGAGAGCGACGAGCAGGCGGAGGTGATGTATGACGAGTTGATCGATTTGATGTATAAACACATCCGATAAGGGGCGGGACTGAGAAAGGGCGCAGGGCCGAAACGACGCAGGACCGGTACTGCGCAGGGCCGGTACTACGCAGGGCATGAACAGCGCAGGGCCGAAACTGCGGGGAAAGGGAAGACAGAAGACAGCGAGTTGGAACACCGCCTCACCGCCGCAGGGCCGAAAGGCGTACCGGCGTACCGACGTAGACGTACCGACGTACCGACGCACCGACCTACCGACCTACCGACCTACCGACCTACCGACCGACTATTGCCAGTTAGAGTAAGCCTCTCCGAAGTTCTCTCCGCGCTCTCGCATGCACTCGACCTCACGGAAGGCGCTCCGGTGGGGCACACCATGCGCTCCTGCCTCATCGGGATGCGTCTGGGTCGGGAAATGGGACTGGGCGCGGAGGACCTTTCCGCCCTCTACTACGCCCTGCTGCTCAAGGACGCCGGGTGTTCGGGCAACGCCTCGCGCATGGCGGCGCTGTTCGGGTCGGACGACAACGAGACCAAGGCCCGAATGAAGCTGGTGGACTGGCACCAGCGCGTGCGGTTGGCCGTGCACACTGCGCGCAACGTGGCGCGGGGGCAATCGTTGTTCAGGCGCGTGCGCCAGTTCCTGGTCATCGCGCGCACGGAGAACATGACGCGGGAGTTGATCACGCTGCGCTGTGAGCGCGGCGCCGCGATCGCCGGGCGACTCGGATTTCCCGAGGCCACGGCGGGGGCCATCCGGTCGCTGGACGAACACTGGTCGGGACTCGGGTACGCCGAAGGGCTGGCCGGGGAGGACATTCCCCTTCTGGCGCGCATTGCCAACCTCGCGCAGACGGTGGAGGCCTTCCACGATGCGGAGGGGGTGGACGGCGCGATCGCCGTGGCCCGGGCGCGCAACGGGCGGTGGTTCGACCCCGGCCTGGTGTCGATCGTCGACGGCTGGCAGCGGGACCGCGCCTGGTGGAGCGCCCTGCAGAGCGAAGACGTCACGGCACTCGTACTCGCCGAGGAGCCCGCAGACCGCGTGCGGTTCGTGGACGACGAGGGGTTGGACGAGGTGGCCCGCGCGTTCGCCGACATCATCGACGCCAAGTCGCCCTTCACCTTCGAACACTCGCGACGCGTGGCCGACTACGCCGTGGCAATGGCGCGTACGATGGGGTTCGGCGACGAGGAGATCCGGCGGCTCTACCGCGCCGGCCTGCTCCACGACATCGGAAAGCTCGGCGTGTCGAATCGCATCCTCGACAAACCGGGCGCATTGACCGGCGAGGAGCGGACTGCCATGGAACGGCATCCCGCAAACAGCCACGCCATTCTGGACCGGGTGACGGCGTTCCGCGACTTCGCCTGGACGGCAGCGCTGCACCATGAGAAGCTCGACGGCAGCGGGTACCCGTATGGCCTCACGGGCGACGCACTCGATGCGGCGGCCCGCTGTCTCACGGTGGCCGACATCTACGATGCGCTGACCACCGACCGCCCGTACCGGGCGGGGATGGAGCGGGAGCGGGCGCTGGGGATCATCGAATCGGAGGCGGGGACGAAACTGTGCGGAGAGGCGGTTGAAGCGTTGAGACGGTGTGTAGGGGAGGTCAACGGTCGGACTGCCGGACGGTCCGACGGTCCGACAGCCTGACCCCGAGGCCCGGTCTTTGCGAGCGCGCCTCTGCCGGTTCCGCCGATGGGCGCATTAGGTTGAGGCCATCATGATTTCCCGATCCCTGCTCTGCATCGTCGCCGCGCTCTGCCTTTCCACTCGCGTGGCAGGCGCCCAGGCCCCCGTGATCGTGCCGATGGGCGATCCCGCATACGGCGCCATCGATCGACTGGCCGGCGCCGGACTGGTGGACACGATGCTCACGGGGCAGCGGCCCTACACGCGCGACGAGTTCGCGGACATCGTCCGTCAGATACAGCGGAACGCTGCGGCATCCGAGCCTGGCCGGCTTGGTCCGGCTCTGCGTCGAGCGATCGACGATCTCTCGGCGCGATTCACCGCCGGCGCGGCTGCGCCCGATTCGGCGAGTCCGCTCACCGCGCGATTCATCGACGCCATCGCGCTCATGGGGACGAGCACCAACGAGCAGCCACGTTGGGTGCCTCCCGTCAATGGAGCCGGCGGCGCGACGCACGCGTTCATCGCGCCGCTGGCGCTCGAGGCGCAGTCGGGAGGCCGAGACGTGATGCAGGGTTCCACGGTGGCGCTGGAGAGTTGGCACCACTTCGCCATCGGCCCGCACCTGATGATCGAGGCGCATCCACGATTCCGGTTGTCCAATGACTCCTCGTTCGCCGGGGAGCACACGCTGTCGTTCCAGGAACTCTCGGCCAGCACGCAGCTTTCCAACGTGGTGGTTTCGGTGGGCAGGCAGCACCTGGAGTGGGGGCTCTCGCGGCATTCCAAGTTGTTCCTGTCGGCCAACGCGCCGGGCCTCGACATGATTCGGCTGGCGAACGACCGCCCGTGGGTTCTGCCCGGATTTCTCCGCGTGCTCGGCGCCAACTCGGCGTCCATCTTCGTGGCCGATCTCGGCCCGCGGACGTACTTCCCCCATACCAAGCTCATCGGGTACAAGTGGAGTATTCAGCCGAACGGCCGACTTCGAACTCGGGGTGAGCACGCTCAACTTCATGGGGGGCGCGGGGGCGCCCAAGGCCAACTTTCTGAAGCGCGTGGCGAGCGTGCTGTTCTTCCCCTCACTGCACACCGGGCCATTCCAGTTCTCGAACAGCATGGCCGGCCTCGAGATGCAATACCGGCTGCGAGCGCTGGCCGACGCGCAGCTCTACTGGGAAATGGATCTCGATGACTTCGACTTCAGCCGCATCACGCAGTGCGGTCGTGGCTGGACGACGGAGCCCACGTGTTCGGACTGTCCCTGCCGCGGTTGGGCGCCGGCGGCCAGTTTGCCGCGACCTTCGAGTTTCATCACACCGGATCGCGATTCAATCGTCACGCGGAGTTCCGCGACGGTCCGACGGTGGACGGCTTCCTGCTCGGCGAACCGCTGGGGCCGGACGCCGACGGGGGATACGCGTACTTCGACTGGAATGCCGCCAACGGCTCCGGCGCCACGCTCGAGCTGGCAGACGAAGCGTATCGCGACAACCAGTACGTGTCGAACGACCCCGGGAAGACGTCGCTCGTCCACATCGTCCAGTACCTCCCGCAGGAGCGGCGCCTGCGCGCCATGCTCACCGTGCACGGTCCGCAGTTGAGCCGCGGGCTGGGCGTCCGCGTTCAGGCGGGGGTGGAGCACGTGAACCGGTTCGGGTTCACGGACGGCGTCACCCGCAACTGGGCGCTGCTCAACCTGGTGCTCAACTACCGCTTCGGGGCGACTGGCGGATTCTGAGTTCCGACGACAGGTTCTCCGTTCCCACCTGTCCCACAGGAGCTGTTCCCGCATGCACACCTCCCTTCGCATGGGGGCGATTGCGGCCGTGCTGGCCGCCACCGCCGCTCCCCTCCGGCCACTGGCGGCGCAGGCGTCCGCGCGCAGCGTGCCCGAGACCTACGCCATCACCAACGCGCGCATCGTGCCGGGCAGCGGCCCGGCCATCGAACGCGGCACGGTGGTCATCCGCAACGGACTGATCGCCGCCGTGGGCGCCAACGTCAGCACGCCGGCCGACGCCCGCGTGGTCGACGGATCCGGGCTCACGGTCTACCCCGGGTTGGTCGACGCCTTCAGCAGCCTCGGCATTTCCGCGCCGGAACCGCCGAACGGCGGCGGTCGAGGCGGCGCCGGCGGCGCCGCCAGACCGGCGGCTTCGGGCCCGCAACCCGGGTCCGACGCCGACCACCCGTGGGGAATCACGCCCGAGGTGCTGGCGGTCGATCTCATGCAGGTGGACGAGCATACGTTCGACGGCCCGCGCAGCGCCGGCATCACCACGTCGCTGTCGGCGCCCACCAGCGGCTACCTGCGCGGACGCGCGGCCCTGGTGGATCTGTCCGACGAGAACCTGCCCGACGCCGTGGTCAAATCACCGGCCGCGATGACGATGGCATTCAGCCGCGGAGGGCGCGGGGGCGGTGGTGGGTTCGGCCGAGGCGGATACCCCGGCTCGCTGATGGGCATCTTCGCGGCGTTCCGGCAGGAGGTGCTGGACGCGCAACGCTACGGCACCTGGACGGCGATGTACGACCGGAATCCTCGTGGCATGGAACGCCCGACCATGGATGCCGGACTCGATGCCATGCAACCGGTGGTGAACGGCCAGATGCCGATCATCTTCGAAGCCAACTCGGCGCGTGAGATCGACCGCGCCATCAAGCTGGCGCGTGAATTCAAACTCAAGGCGGTGATCGCCGGGGGCGCCGAGGCCGACCAGTGCATCCCGGAGCTCAAGGCGTCGGGCATTCCGGTGCTGCTGTCGCTCGACTTCCCCACGCGCGCGGCCACCGACACGGAGCCGCAACTGCTGAAGACGCTCGAACAACGCGTCGACGCCCCCAAGGTGGCGGGCAAGCTGGCCGCGGCCGGGGTGGCGTTCGCGTTCTCGAGCGGCGGGATCACGAACTGGACGGAGTTCCTGGGCAATGCGGCGAAGACGGTGTCGGAAGGACTGAGCGCCGACGCCGCGGTGCAGGCGTTGACGGGCACGCCGGCCCGGATCTTCGGGGTCGCGCAACAGCTCGGCTCCATCGAGCCCGGCAAGATCGCGAATCTCACCATCACCCGCGGGGGGCTGTTCGAACCCGGCGTGAAGGTGGAGACGTTGTTCATCGACGGCCGGATGATCAGACCAGAAGTGCCGGCGACGAATGGAAGGGGCGGACGGGGTGGTAGGGGAGGTGCGAAATGAGAAACGGCGACCACTTCGAAACGGCGCAGGGCCGAGACCACGCAGGGCACATACAGCGCAGGGCCGAAACCACGCAGGGCATGAACAGCGCAGGGCCGAAACGGCGGGGAATCGGAATGAAATTCAACAGCGGATTGCTTCAAACTGCGAATGGTAAACTGCGGGTGCTCCTTGGGGTGTTCATGGCTCTCGGGCTCGCAACGGCGTCGGCAGGGGCGCAGACTGCGATGACGCACGTCATCAAGCCCACGCTCATCAAGAACGCGACGATCATGACCGTGACCAGGGGGACGCTGAACAACAGCGATCTCCTGATCGAACACGGGAAGATCGCGAAGATCGGGAAGAATCTCTCCGCCCCCTCCGATGCCACGGTGGTGGACGGGACGGGGAAGTACGTGATGCCGGGGATCATCGACCCGCACTCGCACTCGATGATCGACGCGGTGAACGAAGGGAACGCTGTCGGTGACGTCGATGGTGAACATGATCGACGTGCTCGATCCCACCTCGCCGGCCATCTACCGCGAGCTGGCGGGCGGCGTCACGACGATCAACGTGCTGCACGGCTCGGCGAACACCATCGGCGGGCAGACGGTGACGGTGAAGCTGCGGTGGGGCTATCCGGTGGACTCGATGATCTTTCCCGGCGCGCTGCCGGGCATCAAGTTCGCGCTCGGCGAGAACGTGACACGCAAGAACTCGCTGTTGCAGCCGGGCCAGGAGCGGCGGTATCCGTTCACGCGTATGGGCCAGGAAGAGGTGCTGCGCGACGCCTTCACGCGGGCCCAGGACTACAAGGCCACCTGGGACGCCTACAATGCCGCGGTGGCCAGGGGCGCGAAGAACCTGGTGCCGCCGCGCCGAGACCTGGAACTCGAGCCGCTGGTGCAGATCCTGGAGCACAAGCGGATCGTCAACGCGCACTCGTATCGCTCCGACGAGATGCTGATGCTCGCCAACCTGGGCAAGGAGTTCGGATTCCACATCCTGTTCCAGCACGGGCTGGAGGGCTACAAGATCGCCAGCGAGTTGGCGGCGGACGGCGACATGCTGTCGACGTTCGAGGACAGCTGGGGCTACAAGATCGAAGCCGAGGACGCGATTCCGTACAACGTGGCGATCCTGATGCGGCACGGCGTGGTGACGACCATCAACTCCGACGACGACGGGCGTGCCCGTCGCCTGAACGTCGACGCCGCCAAGGAGATGCGCTACGGCGGGCTCACCGAGACCGAGGCGCTGAAGACGATCACCTACAACGGTGCCGTGCAGTTGGGCGTGCAGAACCGGGTGGGGTCGCTGGAGGTGGGCAAGGACGCCGACCTCGCCATCTGGGACACCGACCCGCTGAGCGTATACGCGCACGTGGAGCAGACGTACGTGGACGGCGAGAAGCTGTTCGACCGCCAGGAAGACATCGCGCGCCGCGATTCGCTGGCCGCGCTCAAGGCCCAACTCGAACAGGCGCCGGAGAACCGGCTGCCGGCGCCGGCACGCGGACGCGGGCGCATCGTTCCACAGACCACGGGAGGGAGCCGCTGATGCCACGCATGCTTCGCATGGCCGCCGTAGCGGCAGCGGTGACGCTCGCGCCGGCCGCGGCACGGGCGCAATTCGGCGTGGTCAATCCGCCGGCCGGCCCGCAGGGCACGTTCGCCATCACCAACGCTCACATCTTCCCGGTGTCGGGCCCCGAGATTCCCCGGGGCACGCTGGTGATCAGCGGCGGGAAGATCACGGCGGTGGGCGCCGGCGTCAGCGTGCCCGCGGGCGCCAAGGTGATCGACGCCACCGGGCTGAGCGTATACCCGGGCATGATGGACGGCGCATCGATGCTCGGGCTCTCCGAGATCGGACAGGGCGCCGCGTCCACGGTGGACGACGCCGAGGTGGGAAACTTCAACCCCAACGCGCAGGCGTTCTACGGCATCAATCCGCACAGCGCGATCATCGCCATCACGCGCGTGGTGGGGATCACGCAGGCGGTGTCGCGTCCGATCAGCGGGGTGATGTCTGGGCAGGCGGCGCTGATCCGGCTGGAGGGCTCCACGGCGCCGGAGCTGTCGATGGTGCAGGACATCGCGATGGTGGTGACGCTGCCCGGTTCGGGCGGAGGGCGCCGCGGCTTCGGCGGCTTCGGGCGGGGGGCGGCGGCAACGCCGCGCAGCAGCAGAAGCAGCAGATGGATTCACTGGAAGCGCTGATCGCGAACACACGCGCGTACATCAAGGCGTGGGACGCGTACAACGCCAACACCGCGCTGCCGCGTCCTGACCACGACGTGGTGCTCGAGTCGATGATCCCGATGGTGCAGGGCAAGCAGCTCGTGATGTTCAACGCCGACCGCGAGGCGGACATCCGCAAGGCGGTGGAGTTCGCCGAGCAGAACCGGCTGAGGCCGGTGATCGTCGGCGGGCGCGAGAGCTACAAGATGACGGGCTACCTGAAGGACCATCACGTGCCGGTGGTGCTCACCGGGGTGCGCGAGCTGCCGGAGAACGAGGACGAGCCCTACGACGTGAACTTCTCGACGCCGGGCAAGCTGGCGGCGGCGGGGGTGCAGTTCGCGATCAGTTCCGGGGAGTCGCCGCCGGACATGCGCGACCTGCCGTACGTGGCGGGCGAGGCGGCCGGCTTCGGGCTGAGCAAGGAGGACGCGCTCCGCAGCGTGACACTGTGGCCGGCACAGATCTACGGCGTGGCCGACCAGGTGGGGTCGCTGGACGTGGGCAAGGTGGCCAACGTGGTGGTGACCACGGGCGACCTGCTGGAGCCGCGCACCGATACGAAGTACCTGTTCATCGACGGGCGGCCGGTGCCGCTGACGACCAAGCATTCGGAGTTGTACGACGCGTTCAAGGATAGAAAGTAAAGTCAGACAGTCGGACAGTCGGACAGTCAGACAGTCGGGATTCGGAAGCGGGGCGTGCAGTGGGCTGCACGCCCCGTCCCGTTGGGGTTCTTTCGCAACCCGCCGTTTAGTCGTAGTCTGTGTTTGCCATCCTACCCTCCTACCCTTCCACCCCATGCAGAACAGACGTCGCTTCGTGACCAGCATGCTGAATGCGGCGGTCGCGCTTCCGGTCATGAACTCCCGCGCCTTCCGGCACCTGGAGAACGCCACGCTGATCGCCGGCCGGCGACCGCCGGCGTCGGTGGCCGAGGACGAGGACTACTGGGGGCAGATCCGGCGGTCGTTCGATCTGGACGACACGCTGATCGATCTCAACAACGCCGGGTGCAGCCCCGCGCCCACCCACGTGATCGAGCAGATGATCCGCGATCTGCGGTTCAGCAACGAGCTGCCCCCGGAGCACATGTGGCGGGTGCTCGAACCGCGCATCGAGAGCGTGCGGCTGGACCTGGCGCGCGAATTCGGGTGCGACCCCGAGGAGATGGCGGTCACGCGCAACGCCAGCGAGTCGAATCTCAACGTGATCTTCGGCATCGACCTGGAGCGGGGGGACGAGATCGTCAGCACCACGCAGAACTACCCGCGCATGGTCAACGGCTGGAAGCAGCGGGAGCGGCGGAACGGGATCGTCTTCAAGCAGATCAAGCTGCCCACGCCGCCGCCGACGGACGACGAGGTGGTGGCGGCGTACGAGGCGGCGATCACGCCGCGCACGAAGATGATCGAGGTGATGCACGTGGGGTGGCAGACGGGCTTCATCTACCCGGTGCGCAAGATCGTGGACATGGCCCGGCGGCACAACGTGGAGGTGCTGGTGGACGGCGCGCATGCGTTCGCGCACTTCCCGTTCACGCGCGACGACCTGAACTGCGACTACTACGGCACCAGTCTCCACAAGTGGTGCCAGGCGCCCATCGGCACGGGGTTCCTGTACGTGCGCAAGGAGAAGATCCCGCACATCTGGGGGATGTACTCCGACAACCCGGGCGAGGACGGCAACATCCGGAAGTACGAGGAGATCGGCACGCATCCGGCGGCCAACCACAACGCGATCTCGGTGGCGCTGGCGTTCCACCGCAGCATCGGCGCGCAGCGGAAGTACGAGCGGTTCCTCTATCTGCGGAACCGGTGGGCCAAGCGGCTGCTGGCGGAGAGCGACCGGGTGCACATGATCACGCCGATGGAACGGGGGCGCGGAGGCGCGATCGGCGTGGTGGCCGTGGACGGCCTCGACATGGGCAAGCTCGGCGGGTGGTTGCAGCGGCACCACCGGATCGTGACGACACCGATGGTGACCGACGAGTTCGCGGCGCTACGCGTGGCGCCGAACGTGTTCACGTCGCTCGACGAGATCGACTACTTCGGTGACCGGATGGTCGAGGCGATCCGGAAAGGCGTGTGAAAGATGAAAGGCGAAGGGTGGAGGGAGCTCCAACGGCTCCCTTCACCCTTCATCTCTCATGCTTTACTTCTGGATCGTGCCCGCCGTGATGACGAACTCGTCGCGGCGATTCTGCGACCAGCACGACTCATCGTGATCGGTGCAGAGGGGATGCTCTTCCCCGTTGCTGATGATCTCGATGCGGGAGGCAGCGATACCGTGGTCCGTCAGGTAGCGCTGGGCCTGCGCCGCGCGCCGCTGACCGAGGGCCAGGTTGTACTGGGTGGAGCCGCGCTCGTCCGTGTTGCCTTCGATCCGGATGGTGAGGTCCGGGTTGGCGTTGAGGATCGGGATCTTCTGGTCGAGAAGGGCCTGATCTTCCGGACGGATGTCCGACTTGTCGAAGTCGAAGTGAATCGCGGTCGTGAGCGTGGCGCGCGCGGCCTCACGGGCGGCAGCCTCTGCACGGGCGATGCTGTCGGCACGGGCAATGCTGTCGGCACGGGCCTTGGCGGCCGCGGCCTCACGGGCGGCGTTGGCAGCGGCGATCGAGTCGGCGATGTGCTGCTTGATTGCGGTGCTGTCGATGGGAGCGGGCGCCGGGGCGGGCGCGACGACGGGCTTCTTGTGGCAGCCCGCGAGAACGGCGGCTGCCAACAGAGCGGTGGGTACGATGAGGGATGTTTTCATGGGCGGAAGATAAGGAAATCGTGGTTTGGATGCGAGCGGGTGGCATCCGTGAGACTCGCAAGGTATTACGCCGGTCACGCACGCAAGGTCCGCGGCCAGTCGCTCCGCCCTTCCGCAAAGAATTCTTGACTGATCACGGTACCGGCGCCGGCAGCGTGCACCGTCGTCCGTGGAGTGGTGCCCGCCACTCGTGCCGGCGGCCTTTCATCCATCACCGGGCCCCGCCATCTTGCCCCGATGCACGTCGCACCAGATGTCCGCGGGGCACCGCCGCCGCCGGCCGACCGAACGCTACGCTGGTTACTGGGCCTCTACCTGGCGAGCGCGGTCATCGTCGCCATCCAACGGCTGCAGCCCACTCCCGAGTACAACTTCATCATCTTCCGCGCCGCGTTCCACCATCTGGTGGCCGGGCAGAATCTCTACGCCGCCTACCCCGCCGAGTACGCGGACTACTTCAAGTACAGCCCCACGTTCGCGCTGCTGTTCGCGCCGTTCTCCGTGCTGCCGCCGCTCCCGGCGTACATGCTGTGGGCCTCTTGCTGCGCGGCGGCGGTGTATTCGGGTGTTACCCGGCTGTTACCGCCGCGCCGCGCGGCCCTGGCGCTCGCCATCTGCTGGCTGGCCGTGGTGGGCGATCTGCAGCGGGCACAGACCAATGCGCTGTGCGCCGGGCTGATGATCCTGGGCTGGGTGGCGATGGAGCGCCATCGGCAGGGGCCGGCGGCCGTCGCCATCGTCGCCGGCACGTTCATCAAGCTGTTCCCGGCGGCGGCGCTGGCCGGAGCGGTGTTTCACGGCCGGAAGGGACGGTTCGCGCTCATCGTTGCGGGGGCTCTGGTGCTGGGCGCCGCCCTTCCGCTGCTCGGGACTTCGTGGCACTCGCTGCAGGCGCAGTACCATTGGTGGGGGGTGAAGCTGCGCCAGGACTCCGTCCCCATGGCACGGTACGGCACGAGCGGAGCCGGGTTGTACGCCGGGCTCATGGGGCAGTTTCGCGTCTGGTGGGGGGTGCAGTGGCCGTTCTGGCCCACCCAGCTGGCCGGCACCGCCATTCTGCTCGCTCCGCTGCTGCGCGGCCGCCCGGCCTGGACGCCGAAGTTCCGGCTCAACTTCCTGGCGTCGATTCTGGTGTTCTGCGTGCTGTTCAACCACCAGGCGGAGTCGCCCTCGTACTCGATCGCGATGATCGGGGCCGCGGTCTGGTTTGCGGCGTCGGACCGGGGTTGGTGGCGCATCGCGCTCATCGTCGCGTGCCTGGTGGTGGTGGATCTGGCATCCACCGACCTGATGCCGCATGCGCTGTACGAGGACTACTACGTGCGGTACATGCTCAAGACGGTACCCCTCATTCCACTCTGGATCATGATGCAGGCCGAGCTGTGGAACTGGGTCGGGACCGGCGCAGGTTCAGAGATCGCGGAAGCTGATGAGCGCGATGTCCCGCTGCCGGAGCCGGTTGCCTAGCGCCGGATCGGTGAGCGCCTGGAGTTCGCTCTCTCGCCCGGTGGTATAGCCGTCCACCCCACACAGCACGTCGTCCGGATACCCCGGATGCACCACCAACTCCGTGGTCCCGACCGGGAGCGCGTCGATCACGCGGGAGAGTCCGGCGGCAAAGCCCGGCCCGCCGCGCAGCGAGAGACCGGCACAATGATCGGGCGTCGGGGCCGATGGCGCCCCGGCCGACGCGACGCGCCACGCGCAGCCGACGAGTGCCGCGCGCAGGCGACCGGTCCCGGGGCCGAGGGCGAGGCGCCGAGGTTCGACGGGACGCCGGAGCGCCAGTCCATACTCCGCGGCAACCCGGGCCACGGCAGCGCGGATCACGGGGAGCGCGTGCGTGTGCCGGTGCGAGTCGATGTGCGTGACGCGGATGCCCGCGCCCTGAAGGGCCGCGAGCTGGGCCTCGCACTCGGCGACGACGTCGGCGCCGCGGACGAGTCCGAGCATGGTCCGCCGCGCGGTCGCCGCCAGCGGACGGAAGGCACCGTTTCCACCGGTGAGCGAGGACGCGCCGGTGAGCGGCGAGCCGACGAGCAGGTTGAAATGGAGGCCGAAGTCGAGGTTCGGCGCCTCACGGGCACGGCGGACGCCGTCGTCCCAGCCGGGGCAGCCCACCATCATGGAGGCGGAGGTCACCGTGCCGGCGGCGTGGGCCCGGAGGATCCCGTCGGTGACCCCGGGTGCCAGCGCGAAGTCGTCGGCGCTGACGATCAGCCGCCGCACGCGCCGGCCGGTGGAAGGTTCAGGCGTAGCGGCCCCGCCAATCGTTCATCTTCACGCGGACGAGGTCGCCAGCCATGGTCATGCCCGCCCTGGCGAAACTCACGGTGCTCGGCTCGTTCTCATACCGGAAGTTCACGGCGGTCTGCCGCACGGACAAGCCGTGCTTCTGCGCCACATACAGCGCTTCGACGTCGAACCCGAACCGTGGAACACCGAGGCGCGGGAACACGAGCTCGGCGGCAGGCGCGGTGAATCCCTTGAGTCCGGCCTGTGTGTCGAGCACGTCCCGGAGCATCGTCCGGCGGACCATGAAATTGAACGTGCGGCTGAGGATGTGGCGGGTGTAGAGGTAGTGGAAGAATCCCGGGCTCATGGTGTAGCGCGATTCCGGGAGCACCCGGCAGGCGATGGCCACATCGGCGCCGCCATCGAGGGCGCAGAGGATCCGGTTGATCTGATCGGGCGGGAAGGCGAGATCGGCGTCGGTGAACACGCGATAGCGGCCGTGCGCAGCCAGCATGCCGCGGGCGACGCTGTAGCCCTTGCCCCGGTTCGGGTGGTTGCGCAGGAGCAACACGGCCGGCTTGTCGGCGGCAAAGTCATTCAGCGCGCGCGCCGCGGGCTCGGCGCTGCCGTCATCCACCAGGATCAGCTCCGACGTGTACGGCTGGGCGACGAGAAACCTCTCGATCTCGGCGAGATTCGATCGCAGGCGCCGTGCGCCGTTGTAGACGGGGATGACGAGTGAGAGGTGGGGCGTCGGTGCCCCGGAGCCGTTCATGGTTACGAAAGATTAGTGCACCATTTCCGGCGGGGGAGCGGGAGACTCACAAAGATCGTTGCCTATCCCCCGGCGTCCGGCGCCGGTAGATTAGCCACGCCAACCCACCCGACACGACCGACGGCCGCACGTACCGTCGCGAACGGACACCGAGCGGTTCGCCCATGGGCGTCGTGATTCACCGCAAAGCACCGAAGGTCCCGGAACGACCTCGCCCTGAGCTGCCGAGGCCGACGCCGATCGCGCTGCAGCAGACGGCAGCCGCGGCGGTGCGCCGGCACATGCTCCGCGACATCCGGCGCGTGGCGACGCTGGCGGTGGCCGACGTGGCGACGCTCGCCGCGCTGAGAGCGCTGCTCCGGGCGGCGCGCGACGGGGGGGCGTTCGGCGCCTGGGTGGCCGGCGCGCTGGGCTACCTCGTTCCGAGCGGCACGCTGCCGACGGCGCAGTTCTTCCTGGCCATCCTGCTGGCGCTGACGGTGCTCGGGACCTACGGAGCCGGCGACCGGCGGCGCGCGGGAGGCCGGATCGTGCTCGCGTCGTTCATCGCGGTGGCGCCGATCTTCTGGAATACGCTCTGGACCGCGTTCGCCTGGCCGGTGCTCGGCGCGTACTTCCTCTGCTCCGGCGTGGCGGCGGCGGCGTTCGTGGCCGAGCGGTGGGGGGTGGACTGGGGCGTGCGGCTGGTGCGGCGCTCCACCGGCAATCGCCAGCGGACGCTGGTGGTCGGGCCCGCTGAAGCGGCCCGGCGCACGGCCAGGTACGGCACCGTGAATCGCGATCTGGGGTTGTCCGTGGTGGGGTTCATCGACCTGAACGACCAGCCGGCGCCCGACGCCATCGGGGGCCTCGGCCAGTTCGCCGAGGCCATCCACCGGAACCGCATCGAGACGATCATCATCAATGGGGAACTGGAGCCCGACCGGTTCCGGGCGGTGTTGGAGATCGGCCGCAGCGCCGGCTGCCGCATCCTGTCGGTGCCGAGGAGCACCTCGGCGGGAATGGTGGTGCCCGAGGTGGTGTCGTACGGCGGGGTGCCCCTCATCCAGCTCACCAACCCGGGACTCACGGGACAGCAGCTCGCGCTCAAGCGGGTGGTGGACGTTCTGGTGGCTGTGCTCGGTCTCCTGCTCTTCTTCCCGGTGTTCCTGATGATCGGGGCGCTGATCAAGCTCGAGTCGCCGGGCCCGGTGCTCTTTCGCCAGATGCGCGTGGGGTTCAACGGGCGCGAGTTCCGCATCTTCAAGTTCCGCAGCATGGTGATCAACGCCGAAGCCCAGAAGGCCGATCTGTTCGATCTGTCGGCGTACCGCGACCGGCGGCTGTTCAAGGTGAAGGACGACCCCCGGGTGACGCGACTGGGCCGGTTCCTGCGGAAGTCGAGCCTGGACGAACTGCCGCAGCTCATCAACGTGCTGCGGGGAGAGATGTCGCTGGTGGGGCCGCGGCCCCCGCTGCCGCAGGAGGTGGCGCTGTACGAGGAGCATCACTACGCGCGGTTCGCCATGAAGCCGGGGATCACCGGCCCGTGGCAGGTGGGCGGGCGGAACCGGATCACCGAATTCGACGAGGTGTTGCTGGTGGAGCAGGGCTACATGCGGGAGTGGAACATCTTCAAGGACGTCGCGATTCTGTTCCGCACCATTCCCGCCGTGCTGCGGGTGGACGAGGCCTACTGAGCGGACTCAGCGCCGCACCGGATTCGGGCCGAAGCGCAGGACCAGCGGCACCAGGCGCAGGGCGCGGAGATATCGGGGCACGAACCGGCGGGGCGACCAGAGGCAGCGGAGAAGCCAGCCGAGCATGAGCCGGTCGGCCCATACCGGGATGGCGGCCTGCTGGCCGGTGACGAAGGCGAGGGCGGCGCCGGTGCAGACGATGGCCGGCCGGTGGTCCAGCGAGTCGCGGAGCGCGAGGCCCAGCCGCTCCTGTACGCCGCCGGCGATGCAGAGGACCACGAACCGGGGCCGCCGCCGCCGGATGGCGGCCACCAGCGCAGGGTCCGAGACTGCCCCCGCATCGTAGCGTGGGGCCACGTAGGTATCGTCGGGGCCGGTGGGAACGTCGTGCGCGTTCAGCCACGCGAGATTCGCCGCGGCTTCGTGCTCCGACGGCATGACCCAGAACACGGCGTGCGGCCGGCGGAAATCGTCCGCGGCGAGAAGGGCGCGGATGAATTGCAGTCCGGAAATGCGGTTGATACGTTCGCCGGAGCGCAGGCGCCAGAGCAGCACCATGGCGCCGCTGTCGGTGAGGGCGACGTCGCTCTGTTCGAGTGCCCGGCGGTAGGCGTCGTCGCGATCGAGCTGCGCCAACCCCGGCCCGGAGGGCACGACGAACAGCCCGCCCCCGGCGGTGAGCGCGAGCAGCCGTTCGACCGATCCGACGAAGAATCGGATGCCGAGGATGCGCGTGAAGTCCGGGTTGGTGGTGGGCGGCCGTTCGGTGGGCATGTCGCGGGGAATGAGAACTCGGAGCAGATTCCGCTGATGGAAAAGAACGCGAAAATCTACGTCGCCGGCCACCTCGGGCTGGTCGGCTCGGCGCTGGTGCGGCGATTGGCCGCCCAGGGGTTCGACAATCTGGTGGTCCGGTCGCGGAAGGAACTGGACCTGTTGGATGCGGGGGCGGTGACCGCGTTCTTCGAGCGGGAGCGTCCCGAATACGTGTTTCTGGCGGCGGCCAGGGTGGGCGGGATCATGGCCAACAGCCAGTATCCGGCCGACTTCATCCGGGAGAACCTCGGCGTGCAGTTGAACGCCATCGACGCCGCGTACCGCAACGGCGTGAAGAAGCTGCTGTTCCTGGGGAGTTCGTGCATCTACCCCCGGATGGCGCCGCAGCCGATCCGCGAGGAGTACCTGTTGACGGGAGAGCTGGAGCCGACCAACGAGCCGTATGCGGTGGCCAAGATCGCGGGCATCAAGCTGTGCCAGAGTTACAACCGGCAGTACGGCACGAACTTCGTGAGCGTGATGCCGACCAACCTGTACGGCCCGGGCGACAACTTCGACCTGTCCACCAGCCACGTGCTGCCGGCGCTGCTGCGCAGGTTCCACGATGCCAAGGTGCAGGGGAAGGCCGAGGTGGTGGTGTGGGGATCGGGGCGGCCGCGGCGCGAGTTCCTGTACGTGGACGACATGGCCGATGCGTGCATCTTCGTGATGCAGCGGCACGACGGGTCGGAGATCGTGAACATCGGGTGCGGGGAGGACATCCCGATCGGCGAACTGGCGCAGTTGATCGCGGAGGTGGTGGGGTACCGGGGGAAGCTCGTGTTCGACGCCTCGAAGCCCGACGGCACGCCGCGCAAGCTGCTCGAGGTGAGCCGGCTCCGGGGGCTCGGCTGGGCGCCGACGCTCGAGTTGGCGGAAGGCATCCGGAGAACGTACGCCTGGTTCCTGGAGCACCAGGCGGACGGATGCGGCAGGCGCTACGGGGTAGTGCGTTCGAAGAGGAAGTCCGCCTGGACCGGCGCGTCGCCGTCGCGTGCGCGTGCCGTGTTGTACTCCCCACGCAGCACGAAGCCCCGATCGCTCAGCCATGCGACGACGTCGGCGGCGAGGGCCTGCCCCTGGTACAGCTCCAGGTAGGAACATTCGACGTAGACCCATCGGAACAGCGGCAGGCGGTCTTCGCAGGCCGTGAGCGCCGGCAGCTCGAAGCCCTGGACGTCGAGCTTGAGCAGGGCGGGTGGCTGGACGGCTTCGGTTGGGAGGTACGCCGAGAGCGGTCCGACGGCGACCGTCGTGGTGCCGACTTCGTCCGTGCCGGGGAAGACCTCGTTCTGCGCGGCGGCAATCGGGAGGAGCGACGAGGAGTCGTCCCTTCGGGAAATGTGGATGGTGGTGGTGCCCGTCGTCGGGGCCGACGGCGGTTTCGTGGAGCGCGGCGCGCTGCATCCGTCGCGAAGACGGATCGATACACCGCCGCCGGGTCCGGCAGGGGTTCGAAGGAGAAGATGCGCGCGCGGGGGAAGCAGTAGCGGGCGGCGAGGGCGAACTGGCCGCGGTTGGCGCCGATATCGACGACTGTGCGGACGGGCGCGAGCTGTCGGAGCACCGGCAGGTGTTCGGCGCCCATCGCGGTGCGATCGCGAAAGAAGGCGCGTCGCAGCGATGACGAAGTGAGAATGCGGGCGAACTTGCGCGCCCTGCGGATCAGGTTGGCGATGGCTTCGTCCCCGGGTGAGCGACGCGGTGCCGCTCGATCACCGCTTCGTATTCGCGGGTGAGTGCTTCGACGACCAGCGGCCACGTGTACCGCTGCTGGACCAGGCGACGGCCTGCCTGGCCCATGGTACGGCGCCGTTCGACATCGCCGAGGAGCGTGTGGAGCGCGTTGGCGACCTCTGCAGCATCGCAGCGCGTCACGACGCCGGCGCCGGCGTGCGCCACTTCGGCGTGGATGTTCACCTGGTCGGAGATAACGACCGGCAGTCCACAGGCCATGGCCTCGGCCACCGTCATGCCGAAGTTCTCGGTATAAGAAGGAAGGGCGAAGACGTCGGCGTCGACGTAGGCCTGGACGACGTCGTCTCCGGTGAGCATGCCGACGAAGTGGACGGCCTGGTCGAGTCCACGTTCACGCACCCAGCCGCGGACCTTCGCGCCGTAGTCGTCGTTCTCGGGGCCGGCGATGACGAGCTGCGCGTCCGGCAGTTCACGGCGGAGGGCATCGAATGCCGGGATGAGAAGGTCGAGTCCCTTCTTGAAGTGAAGGCGGCCGAGGAAGAGCACCACGGGTTCGTCGTGCAGGCCCCACCGTGTGCGGAGCGCGCCGCGCGGCGGGAGCGTGCGGTAGCGCTCCCAGTCGATGCCGTTCGGAACCACGAATGACGGTGCGCGCAGGTTCAATGGGGCGGCGCGCTCGCGCTCTTCTTCGGCGGTGTAGTGGATTGCGCCGGCGGCGTTGCAGGTTGGGAAAGTCGAACCAGCGTTCGTAGATGCGTTTGAGCAGGAGGCTGCGGGAGCTTCGCGTGTACAGGTAGGGATCGAGCGCGCCGTGGGGCTGGATGACGATAGGGCACCGCAGCAGTCGAGCTCTGATGGCAGCGTACGTGACGGGAAAGCGGTACAGGCCGTGGACGTGAACGATGTCAAACCGCCGATGCGTCCGGTCGATGTACGATGCGGAGTTGATGGGAGAAGAGCAGCGGCCTGAATTGGGTCGGGAAGTAATGGAAGCGGCACCACCAACGTCGATGCGGTCGATCGGTCGGCACATCGAGCGTGCCCGTAGGGACCTCGATGTTCGTCGTCGCGACTTCGACGTCGAACCCGACCGCAACCTGCGCAGCGACCAAATCGAGCAGCACTGCCTGAGGGCCACCGAGTCTGCGCGACATGGCCTGGATAGCATGCAGTATTCGCACGGCCGCTCAGCCTTGGTTTGCGCAGTTAACAGCCATGTGCTTTGGGTTGCTCGCCAGTCCGCACATTGGGACCCAAGGCGCTCGCGACCTCACGCACGACACTCTCCACGTGAATGGAATCAATGCACATCTTGCTGTAGCGGGAGCAGACATCTAGGCGGCAGCCTTGGCAAGGTACGTCGGCGTATAGCACACGATGAAGGCGTCGTGCAGGAACCATTCGCCAGGCAAGTTTCTGGAACTGAAGATCGCGATGCATGTGGTACCAACGGCTGCCGCCAAGTGCATGGGGCCGCTGTCGTGCCCGACAAAGAGTCGGGCAGATTCAAAAACTGTGCCGACTCGCGCACGGACAAGGAACCGCACAGGTTCAATTTCGGCCCCGGCCAAGACGAGAGTAGACGCTCGGATCGTTCATGTTCTATGGCCGCTCCAACTGCAACCAGGGACCAGCCTGAGAGTTGCGTTTGTATGCGGCGGAGGAATTCCGACCAGTTCGAATCTCCCCAGTCGTTGACATCGTATTTCGTACCGATGCTGATGGCGAGACTCTGCCCAGGGCTAGAAAGGGACCTAGAGCCGTCCTGCCAGCCTCTCGCTCACGCTCGCCTAGGCGCAGGTCGAAGGCGCTCAGCGTGGCGAGAGTCCATTTGGCCAATTGAGTGGAGACATCGCAACAGCCGGGCGCCCTCGAACTTCAAAAGTCCCGTCGGGAAGTCGCAAGCGGCGCTGAAGGTTGCGTGCGTATGGTACGCCGGTCAGCCGACGAACGCCGCAGAAGCGAAAGAAGGCGGCATCGCGAAGGGTATTAGTCGACCACGGGGCTCGGCAAGGTAGACCAACAGATCAGGCCGGAATGCACGGATCGCGCGTCGCAACTGCATGAGTACTGCGAGGGGCTCGTATACCGACCGGGTACTGGATGTATCCGTGTACGAGGCCGGAGCCCGCGAGGATCTGTGAAGCCGACGCCATCCTCGCACCCGTGGGTACCTGGGTGAGGAGTCTCCGCTCAGCACGGGGATAGGTTCTTGCGACAAGGTGGAGGGCTGGCAACGCGGCGATCGTATCACCGATCGATCCAAGTCGGAAGATGAGAACCCGCTCCACTGCCGGCGTCATAGCCGGCCAGTCTTCCCGCTGTGAACCGAAGGAGGTAGGACGGGCACCAGATGGTCCCTGAATAGCCGAAAACGAGGGCCGCGCCCGAGTAGCCAGAAGGTGAGGAAGAACACTGGCAACGCACGAATGACCAACCCGACGTACTGAGCCATATCGCCTTGGCTTGCGTAGACTATCACGAACTCGCATAGGACGAAGACGCCGAAGACATTCTGATAGAGTTGCCAGGCGAACTTCTTGAGCGCAATGAACACCGCGAGGAATGCGAAGAACGGGATCACGGCAACGCCGAGGAATCCATAGGCTGCAAACGCCTGCCCCGCGAGTGGCAGTGTAGGGTACTTCCCCCCTGCGGGGTCGACGAGACCGAAGTGCACCAAGATCGAGTACGCATCGCTGAAGTTCGGCTTGTTCGGATAGAACATGCTCGGCACTTGACGAAAGAATGCAGGCCAAATGGCAGCGCTGCCCATCGGACCCTGAATTCTGGTCTGTGCGATCACGGGGTCGATCTGTTGCACAGATGCATAACGGCCCAGCAGCATCTGTCCGCGGCCCACTCCGCCAAAGTAGTTGTAATAGCCTCCGCGAAAGTCCAGCCTCGCCAACGTCTCATACCGCTGGAAGCCGGCTCCGTTCATCAAATCAGCGAGGTTCCGTTGCATGAGCGTGACGCGCTCTGCCGTTGGCATCCTCTGAATCCCGAGATGCCGCCACGCCTGGATCAAGGGGGTAACCACGGTGACAAAGACCGCGACACCAGCTACGAGTACAACCAGATGACGGGTCGGTAGGCCGCGCCGGAAGAACAGAATTGTGGCAAAATAGCTCACCACAGGATAGGCGGCATATGTCTTCGAGTTCGTCAGGAGCCCTAGTGCTACACTCACGCTGAGAATTAGGACAAGCCGCGAGTCGATGGATCGTCGGAAGTAGGTGCGTTTGAGGATCAAGGCTGTTTGCGCGATCACCGCCATGAGAAGCAGATCGCGGAACACTGCAAAACCGCCGAAGCCAGATCCACCAGGATCCTGAAAGTGCTGATTGAGAAACCAGAATCCCACGCCGAAGATGAAGCTACCCCATGACAACCAGGCCAGTGCGCGAGCGTCAGTTACGCGTGCGAGCGCCGGATGGCCGACGTCCAAGTGTGCTACAAGGAGCAGGGCCGCAAGAAGCTCGGTCGTGGTTGCGGCCAGAACGGCAAAAGACAGCACAGGCGCGTAGAGATGGCTGTCCAGCGGCTGTCCCATTAAGGTCTTCGCAACCAAAGGGACCAGAACATTGCCCGCCATGTAGATCAGGGCGAACCAGGCGCCGATCGTGTATGCGCCCTGGATGACGAAAGCAAACAATCCGGCACCAACAGCAATCATCGCGAAGAGAATCACCACGACTGAAGCGCCGAGATAGAATTGTACGACCGCGGCTGACAAAGCAAGGAGGCCAAGCGCAAGCCCAACTGGTCTAGCGGCGAGGACAGGAGGTTTCCCGGCACTCACAGTGAAACCTTGGCGTAAGAGAGGGCCGTATCGACAAGCGAAGCCAGAACCACTTCGTTGTAGTTGCCGTTACGAAGTACTCGTGCGTGTCCGCCCGCAGCTATCCGGAGTCGGCGGGGTTCGTCGGCCAGCAATTCAAGGCAAACAGCTGCGCACTCGTCGACATCGGACCAGAATATTGCTTCGTCTCCCTCGTGGTATAGGTAGGCGTGTTCGCTCGTGCGCAGCGCACACAGCAATCCACCCAATGCGGGGATTTCTAGACTCCGCGTGGTGTGGAGATCACCAACCCGTGTGCTCACAAGTCCGAGGCACACCTTAGCTGACTGAATCGCGGCAGCATACGCGTCATCGTCAAGGAGCGCAGGCCCGCGCCAATAGGGTCGCAGGGTTTTCCATTGAGGCGCCTTGGGCCAACGATCCCCCCAGATCGACAGCGGAACACCACGCTCTACAAGGCCCTCCAATAGTGGGCCGCGCTCTGGCATCCAGGTACCCACAAATGCCACCTCGCTTGCGTACGCCCGGTATTGCTGATCTGTAAGGCTACGCGGACGGTGCGCGACTTCATCGGCGCTCCTCCAAACGCGAACAACGTGCCGGGCCCCGGCATCATGTGCTTCTCCGATATTCGACGTCCGGACCACGGCCAATAGGTCAACGTCAGGCAGAGCTCGGCGATACCGGCTGAACCGTCGGTAGTGGAGGTGGCTGAAAGGATTATCAATCGTGTAGTTGACGACCGGTCTTTGCAGGCGGCGTAGTTGCCGCACCAAGCCCCGGCCAAGAAACGGTCCTTGATCAATCCAGATCAAGTCGGGTTTGGCGTCTGAGACTTGTCGGAAAATGCCGTTGTCGATGACCAGGCCAACTCCAACTCCCCCTGCGTGCCACAACCATCTCTCAACCCATCGCGAGCGCGGAAGCCACGACCATGGGTCGACGATCGTCACCTATGGCCGAGTCGCTCGAGCGCACGAGCCCGGTGCAACGATGTGCCGTATGCCGGACCAACATACGAGATGCGCATGATGGCTATACCCGACGGGTAACGCCTAGGAGGTTCTGGGTGTATACAGCTGCAGGATCCCAGCAACCGGTTTCGACCGCCACATAGAACATCAGCGCGCGGCGAATCAGCCACCATGCGGCCGCCCGGAATGCGCTAACCGGGCCGTGCACCACGGGGGCGTCCTCAAAGCACACGGTTGCTGAAAATCCGCCTGCCCGCAACACCTGAGAAAGCGCGACACGAGTGAACGCCATTTCATGCGTGAAATCCCAATACCGCATGCGTGAACCAAACGGCCCCTCCGCATTGGGCACATGCACGATCCAGAGTCCCCCGGCCGCAATACACGATGCACCTGATCCACCAGCGGCAGTAGCTCCTCTTTCGCAAAATGCTCGATCAGATCGAACGCCACCACGACGTCCAGTGATGCGTGCCCGTGCCGGCGAGGGTCTCCATGACATCGCCTTCGGACACCCCCTCAATTCCCAGCCGCCCGGCCGCCGCAACCTGTTCGGGCGAGGCATCAACGCCCGTGGCGTTTACGATACCCCGCCGCCTGGAGCACATACAAGAGCGCGCCATGCCCGCAGCCGAGGTCGAGAATTCTCGCACTGCGATCAGCCGGAAAATGCCGCCGCACCAACGCACGGCAAGTACGGAAGCCGCGGACGCAGCCCACCGACGGTCTCGGGCGCCAACGGCTGCTCCCGTCCCGTCACGTAGGCGCCATAGATCCGGCGGCGATACTCTGCGCGTGGGTCAGTGGTCACGAGCGGCGCTCCTTACCAATCCGAAGAGAGGCCCAGGGTCGAACGCGGCCAGGAGGCTGCTGCCGGGCTTTCCGGCGCCGAGCCTCGCGGCGGCCGGGAGACTGAACAGAATCATTATGAGGTCGATCAACACGAGCGCCATACCCGCCGACGCGAGCCGTCCCGTGAAGTGGAGGAGAACGGCGGCAAGCACGACGGTGATGCCGGTGACGAGTGCGTACAACGAGGCGGCGCGGACGTGACGATTGGCGGCCTTCAATGCGGTGAGCGAGGTGAACCAGAGCGCACTCAGCACTCCGCTGAGCAGCAGCCAGCGGAACAGTGACGCGTTCATCGTGACCTTGCCACGCGTCCAGAAGGTGAGCAGCGGCGCACCGACCACCGCCAGAACCGCCGCCGCCGCACAGGAGAGCCAGATGCCGGCGCGCAGCGCGTGCACGTACAAGTCGGCCAGAAGCAGTCGCTCGCCCGAACCGTACGCCGCCGCCAATTCCGGCTCGGCGGCCTGGCTGACCGTCATGACGGCCTGAAGCGCAACGCGTGTCAGCGTGCGCAGTGTGGAGAACGTGACGACGGCCAAGGGGCCCAGCGTACCGCCGATGGCCAGGACCATGCCCTGCACGTTGAGCGCCTGGGCGAGCGGCATCGAGACGTTCGCGAATGCGGGCTTCACCAACATCCGTAGATGTCGCGCGCTTTCGCGTGCGTCAGGCCGAACGACAACTCGGGATGGCGGTGGACCAACAACCAGGCGACGATCGGGGCCTCGAGTATTCGAACGACGAGAATCGCCGCCGCCGCGAACACGGGGCCGAACCCTGCAGCCGCCACGATCCAGACCATCGCCGACTGGGCAAGCAGCGTCGAGTAGAAGATCCCCACGTGCAATGCATAGTCTCCCGTGGAACGATACCCCGCGTGGCTCACGCCTTCGGTGAGGCGGGCCAGTACTTCCGCGGCCAACAGCGCCAGCACCCACCGAACGTCCCCGGACGACAGCACCTGAAAATGCATCCAGTGGCCGATCGGAAGCGCGATCAGCAGGGCCAGCACCACGAGCAGGCCGAGCAAGTGCCACGCTGAACACCATGGCGCCGAGACTCTGAAATACCGCCAGCGCACCCTCGACGTCGCCGCGCGCCACGCGCTGGGTCATGTCGTTGGCCGCCGACTGCGAGAACCCGAGATCGGTCATCGACAGGTAAGTCGGGATCGCCGAGAGAATGAGCCACTCACCGTAGAGCTGCGTGCCCCAGTAATGCAGCAGCACCGGGACGCCGACGAGCTGGATGAGCACGACGATGGCCTGGCCATAGATGTGTGCGCCAAAGCCATTCCGCCAACGGCGAAGTACGTGCTTGTCCATGTGACCCTGGTGTCAGTTCACGACGAATGCGCGCGGCACGGCGGCTAACGGCGAGGTGGGTTCCTACGGCGCTTCGCTCTTCTCGTAGGGATGCCGATACCCGTAATCATACCCGTACCCCGCCCTGGCCCGCAGACAGTTGAACACGAACCCGTCGGGCGTGATCCCGTTCTGCCGATACCGCGCGACCGCCGCATCGAGTTGGCGCACGGTGTGCTCGCCCGACCGCGCCGACCACGATGTTCATGGCCGCCTGACGCGCCACGATGATGCCGTCGGTCACCGGCAGCACCGGCGGCGCATCGATGAGCACGAGGTCGAAGTCCCGGGCCGCCTGCTCCAGAAATGCCGCCAACGCCGGACGGAGCAACAGCTCGGCGGGATTGGGCGGATACACCCCGGCGGTCACCACGTGCAGGTTCGGAATGCTGGTCTCGCGAATCACCCCCGCGGCGGTCGCCGTGCCGCTGAGGAGCGCGGAGAGCCCGGGTTCCCGGGTGACGCCGAAATAACGGTGCAGATGCCCGCGGCGCATGTCGGCGTCCATTACCAGCACGCGGGTGCCGGCGTCGGCCGCCAGACGCGCCAGGTTGGCGCAGATGAAGCTCTTCCCCACGCCGCTCACCGGGCCGCTGATGCACACCACCGGCTGCTCGGCGGTGGGCACGAGAAAATGAAGGCTCGTACGCAAGCCGCGAATGGCCTCGACCGCCGGATCGTGCGGCTTCTCTTCCGCCAATAGCGGCTCCCGCCGGCGATCGGGCAGCGCCTTCTCCCGCTTCGACTGCTCCACGCTGAACGGCAGCACGGCCACCACGGGCAGCCGGAACCGCGCTTCGATGAGCCCCGGATCCTGAACCCGCTGCACGAACGCCCGGCGCACGAACGCGGTGAGGGCGCCGAGGAACAGGCCGAGCACGAGCGCGACGATCACGATCGTCGTGCGCGGCGGCCCGCTCGGCCGGTCGGGCTCGATGGGGAGATCCACCACGCTCAGGTCGCCCACCGTCCCGGCTTTGACCACCTGGAGCTGCTGGATGCTGGTGAGGAGCCCCGTGTAGAGATTCGACGCTACCGCGAGGTTCTCCTGAAGCTGCAGCACCGACTGGGCCGCTCCGGGAAGCCGCGCCACCTGCGCCTCCAGCAGCGCCCGCTGCCGCTGCAGCGTGTCCTGCTGCGCCTGCACCGCGCGGAGCGCCGGGCTCGAGGCGCCGAACTGCTGCTGCAGCTGCGCGCGTTGCAGGGCGGTGGTGGTGATCGACTGGTCGATGCTGCTCAGGCGGTCGAGCAACGCCTTGGACTCGTCGCTCAGGTTCAGCACCTTGTGCTTGGACTGGTACTCCCCCAGCCGCCGGCGCGCCGAATCCACGCGCTGCTGCATGAGCGGGAGCTGGTCCTGCAGGAAGTTGATCTGCGCCGCGGCCTGCTGCGACCGCAGGCTCCGATTGAGATCCACGTCGGCCGACACGATGGCGCCGAGCAGCCCGGTGGCCGTGCGCGGGTCGCCGCCCGACAGGGTCATGCGCAGGATGCCGCTCTGCGCCCCCTGCTCCTCCACCCGCAGCCGGCCGGCGATGCGCGACACCGCCTCCTGCCGGTCCAGCCGACGGAGCGTGAAGCTCACGCCGGGGCGCGCCGCGATGCCGGAAATGAGGATGGCCACCGAATCGGCGGCTGCCGCACCGCCGGCACGCGCCACGGTGCCGGTGGCGCCGGCGAGCAGGGCGTTTCCGTCGGGATCCTGCAGGCGGAAGCTGTCGGGCGCGGTGATGGTGAGCCGGAAGTCCTCGTCGTACAGGTTGCGGGGGATATCGAAGCGGCTGACGGTGACGTGGTCGTTGCCCCACGAATAGCCCGAGAGCCCGAGCCGGGCGGGGGCCGGACCCACGCCCCGATAGCGGCGCGCCACGAGGCCGCCGATGAGAGGGAAGCGCCGCGGCCGGACGAGCACGTCGGCGTGCTGTGCCTCGACGGCTGCCCGGAGTACGCTGGACGACTGCGCGAGCTGGATCTCGGCGGCCACGGGCAGCGCCGTTCCTTCGAGCATCGAGGAGAGGGTTTCGAGTCCCGAGAGCCCGCCCGCCTTCTGGTTCACCTGCAACAGCGCCGAGGGGGTGTAGACCGGGGCCGCGAACAGCGCATACAGCAGGCCGAGCAGGAAGATCGCGCCGGCGACGCCCGCCACGAGCCACCGGGCGTCGAACAGGATGTCGGCCAACTCGGCGAGTGAGATCTCGTCGGAGGGGGCGTCTTCCGCCGCCGGCTGGAGGGTGGGATCCGCCGGCGCCGTCATGGGTGCACCAGGATCTTGGTCTCGTACAGTGTCTGCACGGTGGGAAGGATCTGCGAGATCACGCGATTCCAGGTGGAGAGGCCGGTGGAGGCGACGTAGACCACGTCCTGCGGCTGGAGTTCGAACTGCGTGGCGAGGAGCATGGCGTCGGCCGAGCGGGCGTCGAGCCAGAAGACGCGGGGCTTGTCCTGCCCGCCGCGGAAGACGAACACGCGGGCCGGGTCGGAGGTGGTGAGGTTGAAGCCTCCCGCCTCGCCGAGCGCCTGGGCGAGGTTCAACGACCCGTTGCTCATGGGGTAGTTGCCCTGCTTGAGCACCTCGCCGATCACGTGCACCTGGTCGTTGGTGTTGTTGGGCACCTGGATGATGTCGCCGGGGTGCACGAGCCGGTCCTGCGTCTGGTCGCCGAAGAGGTAGAACTTCCGCAGGTCGAGCACTTCACGCCGTCCCTGGCTGATGACCGTCACGTGCGAGAGGTCGGCCAGGGGCAGCGAGGTGAGGTCGGTGAGCGTGCCCGATCCGCTGGTGGGGAGGGAGCGGATCTCCCCGCCGGCGGTGGCGATGGCCTGCGACACGGTGAGGGGGGCGTTGGTGAGCGCGTAGAGGCCGGGCTTGATCACGGCGCCGGCCAGTTGGTACGTCTGGCTGCGGAAGCCGACGACGCGCACGTCGATCTGGGCGTCCTTGGTGTATCCCTGGAGGGCCTGGGCGAGCTGGGCGCGGATCTCGTCCACCGTCTCGCCCGAGACCTTCAGCGCGCCGGCATACGGGAAGTAGATGGTCCCGGCGCTGCTGACCACGAATCCGTTGCCCTCGGCCGAGGGCGGGGAGAGCAGGATGCCGCCCATGGTGGAGTTGAGCGGGGTGGCCTGCGCCTGGGAGATGGTGAGCTCGGGATGGTTCCAGACGATGATGTTGAGCACGTCGTGGGGGCCGACGTGGTAGGTATAGGCGTTCGCAGCTTGCTGAAGCGCCGGGTTGACGCGTGGCGTGTCGACGGCGGCAGTCGCCGAGTTGAGCGCGAGGAGCAGGGCGGGCGTGACCCGCTGGGTGGTGTACTGCGGGGGCGCGGGCTCGGCGCCCTGGGAGGGGGCGAGTTCGGGGTCGTAGTGCAGACCCGGGAGCGAGCAACCGGCCACCGCGAAGGCAACGAAAACTGAATACCAGAGGTCCTTCGCCATCAGAGACGCTCCATATGGTGGCTGCGCCCGCATCTCGAGCGTGCTCGTTGGGGGTGAAATTCGGACCATGGGGGGCGGGCGTCAACCAGTGGCGAGCGAGTCTATCCCGAGAGGGGTATACGGGGTAATTTGCTCACGAGTCAGAGCCCCCTAATTCAAACGCTAGTTGCCGGGCTCAAGTCCGGCGGGGAAACGTTGGCGTGAACCTGAAGCATGTGACGCGTGCGCTGGTGGTAATGGCGGCGGCGATCGTGGCGATGCCCACCGTGGCGCGGGCGCAGCAACTCCCGACCCAGTCGCAGGCGCAGCAGATGCTCAACGATCCGGCGATCGTGGCCAAGCTGAGGCAGGAGCTGCAGAACAGCGGCATGACGCCCGATCAGATCCGTCAGCGACTGACCGCCATGGGCTACCCGTCGAGCATGCTCGACCAGGTGCTGGGCGGTGGCGGCGGGTCGGATTCGACATTCGCGCTGACCCCGGACGTGTTTGCGGCGGTGCGGCAGCTCGGTGTGATGGACTCCACGGCGCTGGACTCGCTGCGGATGGTGGGGTTCCGGCGGCAGCAGACGAAGGCGCAGAGCGACTCGGCGCTGCTCGATTCCATCGGCAAGGCGATCAGGCTGGACACGGCGGCGGCCAATTCGGTGCGGGCGCTGCTGGCCGCGCGGGCGGCCGACACCGCCGTGGTGGACAGCGGGTTCACGGTGTTCGGACGGAATCTCTTCCAGCAGCAGACCTCGCAGTTCGACGCCAACCTGAACGGGCCGGTGAGCCCCGACTACCAGGTGGGTCCGGGTGATCAACTCGTGCTCACCCTGACGGGTGACGTGCAACAGGCCTACGCGCTCACGGTGACGCGCGAGGGGTGGATCGTGATCCCCAACGTGGGGCAGATCCCCGTGGCCAACCTGACCATGGCGCAGGTGAACGACCTGCTGTTCGCGCGGCTGTCCAGGGCCTACTCGGGCATTCGGCGGAAGAATCCGACCGCGCACTTCACGATCAGCGTGGCGGGGTTGGGCACGCGGCAGGTGTACGTGACGGGCGACGTGGCGCAGCCGGGGGCGTACCGCGTGTCGAACATGGGGACGATGCTCACGGCGCTGTACGCCGCCGGCGGCCCCACCGACAACGGGAGCATGCGGAGCGTGCAACTGGTGCGCGGCGGCAAGACCATCGACACGCTGGACGTGTACGACTATCTGCTGGCGGGCGGACGGCCAAGGATCTGCGGCTGCAGAGCGGGGACATCGTGTTCGTGCCGGTGCGCGGGGGGCAGGTGCGGGTGGCGGGGGCGGTGATGCGCCCGGCGACGTACGAGTTGAAGCCGGGGGAGACGCTGCCCGACGCGTTGCGGATGGCGGGCGGGTTCCGGGCGACGGCCGACCGGCGGGCCATCCAGATCGAGCGGGTGGTGCCGCCGGGTGAGCGGACGACGTCGGGGAAGGACCGGACGATGATCGAGGTGAGTTCGCCGCTGCTGGCCACGGGGCTGGGGCCGCGGGAGCCGCTGCAGGCGGGGGACATCATCCGGGTGGGGGAGATCGCGAAGCGGGTGGCCGACCGGATCTCGGTAACGGGCAATGTGTGGCAGCCGGGCACGTACGCCTACACGCCCGGGATGCGGTTGTCGCAGGTGCTGCGGGCGGCCGGCGGGCTCCGGCCCGACAGCTATCTGGGCAAGGTGAGCGTGCTGCGGCTGGAGCCCGACAGCACGCACCGGATGATCCAGGCGGCGCTGCGCGATACGCTGGGCACGCCGGTGCAGGACATCGCGCTGCAGGACGGCGATTCGATCCACGTGTACTCGCTCACCGAGTTCCGGCCCAAGCGGTACATCACCATCGGCGGCGCGGTGCAGAAGGGCGGCCAGTTCCCGTACCATGACGGGATGACGCTGCGCGACGCGGTGATTCTGGCGGGAGGGCTATCGGATGGGGCGCTGCTCACGGAGGCGGAGGTATCGCATCTGCCGGAGAACCGGGCCAACGGCGTGACGGCGGTGACGCAGCGAGTGCCGCTGGATTCCACCTATCTGTTCGAGCGGACGCCGGACGGTCGGTATCTGGGCCCGCCGGGCGTGCCGGCGCCGAGCGCAACGGCGCCGGAGGTGCCGCTGCGGCCGTACGACAACGTGTTGATCCTCACGCAGCCGGGGTGGGAGTTGCAGCGCACGGTGTCCGTGGACGGGCGAGGTGAGGTATCCCGGCGTCTATGCGCTGCAGAACAAGGACGAGCGACTGGCGGACGATGATCAAGCGGGCCGGCGGGCTTGACATCGGCGGCCTACGCGGCGGGCATGGAGTTGTTCCGGGGTAACGGTGTGGGGCGGATCGGCGTGGACCTGCCGAACGCGATGCGGGATCTCGAACAGCCGGGACAATCTGCCGCTGGTGAACGGGGATTCGATCAACGTTCCCCAGTATTCGGGAATCGTGATGGTTCGTGGTGCGGTGAATTCGCCGGCGGCGCTGGCGTACGTGGCGGGGAAGAATCTGGACTATTACATCCGAGCGGCGGGTGGAGGGTCACCGACAGCGGATGTGGGGCGGGCGTACGTGACGCAGGCGAACGGGCAGGTGGAGAGCCGGAACTCGCATTTCTTCTTCTTCCACTCGACGCCGAAGCCGGGGCCGGGAAGCAAGCGTGTTCGTGCCGACGGAGAATCCGGCGGACCGGATCAACTGGGGACAGATGGCGAGTACGACGACGTCGATACTCGGGAGTTTGGTGGCGATTTGGGTGATTGTGAAGAAGTAGTAGGTCGTTGAATCGAGACCCGAATTGATCGGCAGTCCAACACGCGCAAGTCGTGTGGCAAATTGGCTGCGCGCCGGCGCCGACTGAACCGGCAGAAGAGTCTCTTGCCAGCGGGTATGTTGGTCCAGACGCCCACCTGACCTGTGCGGAAGTCTTTGAACGAACAACACGCAAACGTCAATCCTCTTCGGGGCGTACATTTGAAGACGATTGCCTTGATACCAGCCCGCGGGGGTTCGAAGGGCATTCCTCGGAAGAAGATCAAGTCGCTCGCGGGCAAGCCGCTCATCGGGTGGACGATTGAGGCCGCGTTGCGGTCCACGAAATTGGACTCGGTAATAGTCAGTACAGAAGATGAAGAAATTGCGGAAATTGCTCGAAGCTATGGTGCACACGTTCCGTTCTTGCGGCCAACAGAGCTAGCCGGGGACGACGTGCCAGGAATTGAGCCGGTAATGCATGCCATCGACCAATTACCGGACTGTGAGGCGGTGATGCTTCTCCAGCCGACATCCCCACTTCGCGCAACCGAAAGACATCGACGCCTGTGTCGAACTTGCGACAGCCCTTGACGCCCCTTCAGTGGTATCGGTATCCGCACCAGAACAACACCCCTATTGGATGTATCGGATCGGGGCGGACCTTCGGCTTCAGCCTCTCTTGCGCGATGGGTTAGTCACTCGCCGCCAGGACATGCCCGCTGTTTATGCTTTGAATGGCGCACTCTACTACGCGCGTGCGGAGTGGCTTCGGCAGCACAGGATGCTCGTCGCCGAGACAGCACCGTGGCGTACGTGATGCCGCCCGAACGTTCTCTGGACATCGACACGCCGCTGCAATGGCGGCTGGCCGAAATACTGCTAACAGGACCCCAATGACTAGAGTTCTGGTTACTGGTTCAGACGGATTCATTGGATCGCACCTCACCGAGGCCCTGGTTCGTGCGGGGCATGATGTCCGTGCCTTCGTTCTCTACAATTCGTTCGGTCGGTGGGGATGGCTGGACTACTGTTCGGATGACGTCAGGGGCCGATTTGAGATCGTCTCAGGCGACATCCGGGATGCCAGCTGCGTGCGCGCGGCCATGAAGGGCTGCGACCGCGTATTTCACTTGGCTGCGCTGATCGCGATTCCCTATTCCTATCGGGCGCCGGACACATACATCGACACAAACGTCAAAGGCACGTTAAATGTCGTCCAGGCTGCTCGGGAGCTGAGTGTGGAGAAGGTGATACATACTTCCACCAGCGAGGTGTACGGAACGGCGCGGTTTGTACCGATCACCGAGGCGCACCCGCTTCAGGGGCAATCTCCGTATTCAGCGAGCAAAATCGGAGCCGACCAAATTGCGCTCGCCTACTACGCGTCGTTCGGCACGCCCGTCGCTGTGCTCCGGCCGTTCAACACATATGGTCCGCGGCAGTCTGCTAGAGCAGTCATTCCGACCATCATCACGCAAATCGCAAGTGGGCAAACGCAGCTGAAACTCGGCGCTCTTTCGCCGACGCGAGACTTCAGCTTCGTCGCGGATACTGTGGCTGGCTTCATGGCTGCCGCTGATTCCCCCGCTCGATAGGCGAGGTCATTAATGTTGGAAGCAACTTCGAAATTTCGATAGGAGACACGGCGAGGCTCATCGCTGAAATCATGGAAAAGGACGTGTCCATTACAACCGACGAGCAGCGCTTGCGGCCGGAAAAGAGCGAAGTAGAGAGACTCTGGGCCTCGAATGAGAAAGCGGGTACACTCTTGGGCTGGCGACCGACGTACGGCGGGCTTGCCGGTTTCCGGCGAGGCCTTTCCGAAACCATTGAGTGGTTTCTGGCTCCTCAGCATCTGGCATCTTATCGATCGCACATCTACAACATATGACTTCCCTAGAAGGCGACGGAGCGCTCGCAGAGCAGATTGTTCGGGGCATCGAAGCAGTGGTTGGTCAGGGCCCGCGCGGACTCCACGAACCACATTTCGCTGGCAACGAATGGGCATACTTCAAGGAGTGCCTCGACTCGACATTTGTTTCATCGG
Organism: uncultured Gemmatimonadaceae bacterium; assembly: GCA_963822945.1. Lineage (GTDB taxonomy): Bacteria > Gemmatimonadota > Gemmatimonadetes > Gemmatimonadales > Gemmatimonadaceae > JAGWRI01. Next base: position 893,530 of record CAWGJO010000020.1, read on the forward strand.
TCGGTCCGTTTGTCGATCGGTTCGAAAGAGCGCTAAGAGAATACACGGGCGCGTCATACGCCATCGCTGTAGTGAACGGTACGGCCGCGTTGCACCTAGCTCTGCGCTTGGTAGGAGTGGAGCGAGACGACGAGGTGCTCACGCCAACGCTGAGTTTCATCGCGGCGGCTAATGCCATTTCATATTGTGGCGCTATCCCCCACTTCGTAGAGAGTGAGGATAGTTCGTTTGGGATCGATGCTGGAACGCTTCGCGAGTACTTGCGCACGAGTTCTGATTGTCAATGGAGTGTGTATCAATCGAACGACGCAGCGTCGAATTCGTGCACTCGTTCCCATGCATGTCTTCGGTCACCCGGTGGATATCGAATCGTTGGTCGAAGTGCACGGGAGTTTCATCTTGAGTTGGTCGAAGACGCTGCCGAGTCGCTTGGGAGCACGATCGGAAGCCGCCACACCGGCACGTTTGGTCGTCTTGGAACGTTCAGCTTCAACGGCAACAAGACCATCACGACCGGTGGTGGTGGAGCGATCGTGACGAACGATGCCGAACTCGCGCGCCAGGCCAAGCATCTGAGTACGACGGCGAAGGTGCCCATCCATGGGCCTTCATTCACGACGCGGTTGGCTACAACTATCGAATGCCGAACATCAATGCCGCGCTTGGATGCGCGCAATTGGAACAGCTTCCGGATTTGCTTGCTGCGAAGCGAGTCCTTTTGAGAAGTATCGCTCAGTCTTTGCCGGCTTACCCTCGGTGCGAGTTGTTGGTGAGCGCGAGGGCTGTCGCAGCAATTTTTGGCTTCAGACCCTTCTGCTGCACCCCAACATGGCGGACCAGCGCGATGACATTCTGCTAGCAACGAATGACCGCGGCCTAACTACCCGTCCCGCGTGGACGTTGATGCATCGACTGGCCCCTTATCGCTCGTGCCCAAGAATGGCCGTTCCGGTGGCCGAAGCCTTGGCGAGCCGCATCATCAACATTCCAAGCAGCGCGCAATTGGGAATGGCGGGGCGTCATTGACCGAGATGCAGATCTTACTGATCGGCGCCGGAGGACATGCCCGTGCCTGTATCGACGTCGTCGAGGAGGCAGGGCGCTATGCAATTGCTGGCATCCTCGGTCTACCACATGAGGTAGGAGGGCGGATTCTCGGGTATCAAGTAATGGGTAGTGACACCGAATTGCCCGTACTAGCCAGGAAGTTCGGGAATGCACTTATCGCCGTCGGCCAAATCAAGACGCCAGAAAGGCGAATGCAACTGTTTGCGCAACTTGAGCAGATCGGCTGCGAACTACCCACGGTGATTTCACCCTTCGCGCACGTTTCGAAACATGCGGTCGTGGGAGCAGGGTCAATCGTGATGCACGGAGCGATCGTGAATGCCGGCGCGACTGTTGGCCGCAATTGCATCGTCAATAGTCAGGCGCTTATCGAGCACGATGTGGTTGTCGAAGATCACTGCCACGTTGCGACGCATGCCGCCGTGAATAGCGGGGTACGGATTGGGGAGGGTTCTTTTGTAGGAAGTGGGGCTGTCGTTCGGCAAGGAGTGAAAATCGGTGAAAGGTGTGTGATCGGCATGGGCCAGAGTGTCCGGCATGACTGTGTATCGGGTCAGTGGATTCCACCGGTTCGTGTTCCATGAGCAAGACTCTGATCATCGCTGAGGCCGGGGTCAACCACAATGGCGATATCGATCTTGCCTGCCAACTCGTTGATGTCGCTGCGGACGCTGGAGCAGATCTCGTGAAGTTCCAATCGTTCCGTGCGGAGCGGCTAGTGACCCCAGCCGCAGAGAAGGCAACCTACCAGTCGCGCACAACGGAGGCCGGCGAATCACAGTTCGGCATGCTCCAGCGGCTTAACTCTCACGCCAGATGCATGAACGCCTGATCGCCCATAGCAGGCTCGCGGAATCCGTTTTTTCTCGACCGGGTTTGACACCGAGAGCGTAGACATGTTGGCCGACTTCGGATTGAATGCTTCAAGGTGCCGTCTGGCGAAATCACGAATCTGCCGTACCTGCGCCATGTCGGTCGTTTCGGAAAGTCGATTTGCTTTCAACAGGGATGTCGACACTTGGAGAAGTCGAAGCGGCAATCAACGCATTGAGCAGGCGGACACCCCGTCAACGCATTACAGTGCTCCACTGCAATACCGACTATCCGACAGCCATGGCGGACGTCAACCTGAGAGCCATGCAGACGATTCGCGCTGCATTCGGCGTCGCGGTCGGATATTCCGATCACACCCAAGGCATCGAAGTCCCAATTGCCGCGGTGGCTCTGGGTGCCCGTGTCATAGAGAAGCACTTTACGCTCGACCGGGCGCTTCCTGGACCGGACCATCGTGCAAGCATTGAGCCGGATGAACTGACGGCGATGGTGAGAGCGATTCGGAATATCGAAATCGCGCTCGGGGACGGCATCAAGCGCCCAAGTGGAAGCGAGAGAAGAACAGGCCGTGGCTCGGAAATCTATCGTCGCCGCGCAGAGCAATTCGAGTTGGAGAGGTCCTCACTGAAGACAACTTGACGGTCAAACGGCCAGGGACGGGCATCTCCCCCATGCGGTGGGACGAAATTGTCGGGCGGCGGGCGACCCGGGCCTACGACAGCGAACGATCTGATCGAATATGAGCCGATCGATTTGCGTGGTCACCGGAACTCGGGCGGAATACGGCCTCCTCCGATGGGTCATGGAAGGAATCCGGGCGCGACCGCATCTCCGGCTGCAAGTTGTGGCGACTGGTATGCACCTGTCGCCTGAATTCGGCCTTACATACCGGGAGATAGTCCAGGACGGGTTCAGGATCGACCGGAAGGTGGAAATGTTACTGAGTTCGGATACCGCAGTTGGCGTGACGAAGTCGATGGGGCTCGGCCTCTTGGGGTTCGCGGATGTCTTCGACGACTTGCAACCGGATGTCGTCGTTCTTGGGCGATCGTTTTGAGGCGTTGTCGGCCGCGGCCGCTGCGATGATCGCACGAATTCCGATCGCACACATCATGGAGGCGAAGTTACGGAGGGAGCGATCGACGACGCGATCCGGCATTCGATTACGAAGATGTCGCAGTATCACTTTGTTGCAGCTGAGGAATATCAACGGCGCGTGATCCAACTTGGAGAGGATCCGGGGCGGGTCTTCTCAGTCGGCAGCCTGGGTGTCGACAGCACAAAGAAGCTGCCGTTGCTTGATCGCACTGCGCTGGAAACTGCTCTCGGATGCGAGTTGGCTGAGCGCAACTTGTTGATCACCTTCCACCCCGTAACCATCGAAGACGGCATATCGGACGAGCAAATGGCAGAGCTGTTGGCGGCTTTGGCCGCGCTTCGCACGACTCGACTGATCTTCACCATGCCGAACGCCGACGCTGACGGGCGATCCTTGGCGGCACAGGTGCGGGAATTCGTAGCCGAGCACGACAATGCGCGGGCATATACTTCGCTTGGCCAGCTCCGGTACCTATCCTGTATGCAGTTCGTCGACGGCGTGGTCGGCAATTCGTCGAGTGGCATTATCGAGGCGCCTAGTCTCAAAGCGGGCACAGTCAACATCGGCGACCGGCAAAGTGGGCGCGTAGAGAGCGCGCAGCGTGATTGACTGCGACCCGAGACGAGATTCGATTCGTGAGGCGATCGACCGGCTCTACACTGTGGATTATCGAGAGAGTCTTCGCGGCATGAGCAATCCATATGGCAACGGTGGTGCGGGAGAGGCAATCGTTGAACTGCTGGCTACAGTGAAGCTCAGTGGCAGCGTCAAGAAGCGCTTCCACGACATCCCTTCCGTGTAAATCGCAGCAATTCCGCTTGCACCGCCAACGTATTGTAGCCATTGCCCACCGGGCAGGGTGATCACGCATGAGCGACTTTACGACAAGTCGGCGTCGGGTCCAACCGAACTGGCGTGACGCGCAGTTGGTCGGTGGGGCCACCATCCAGGATGCGATCCAGAGCTTGGATCGGTCGACACTGCAGATTGTGTTGGTGACCGACGCGGACGGTGTGCTGTTGGGAACCGTGACAGACGGGGATATTCGGCGCGGGCTGCTGCGCGGATTGGGGATGGGCAGTCCGATTGAGGCGGTCATGAACCGCTCGCCGCTGGTCGTACCTCCGCAAGTCGGCCGTGAGGCGATCACTCAGCTGATGGAGGTCAACCGGATCCGACAACTCCCTGTTGTGGACGATGCTCGGCGCATGGTTGGCCTTCACACGTGGGACGCAATTCCCACAATCGCCCGGCGCGACGAGGAGATGGTGATTATGGCGGGGGGAAAGGGAACCCGCCTGCGGCCACATACGGAGAACTGTCCCAAGCCCCTGCTTCGCGTCGGCGGCAAACCAATGCTTGAGCACATCATTGAGCGCGCGAAAGGTGGCGGCTTTTACCGGTTCATCATTGCTGTGCAGTACCTGGGGCACATGATCGAAGAGTACTTCGGAGATGGTAGCAAGTGGAACGTTGATATTCGGTATCTACGAGAGCCAACGCCACTCGGGACCGCCGGGGCGCTTGCACTACTCGACCCTCGGCCGATCTTACCGTTCCTGGTGACGAACGGGGACGTACTGACCGACATTCGGTATGAAGATCTGCTTGCGTTTCACGTGCGGCACGGAGCTGCCGGAACCATGGCCGTGCAACTCCATGAATGGCAACAGCCATTCGGTGTTGTGCACATTGACGGGGTGGACATCGTCAGTTTCGAGGAGAAGCCAATTTCCCGAAGCCACATCAACGCCGGGATCTACGCGCTAAACCCCAGCGCCCTCGACGCATTGATCGATGGCGAACCGTGCGATATGCCAACGCTATTTACTCGATTGCAGGAAGCTAAGGCTCGCACAATCGTCTATCCTATTCATGAACCTTGGCTTGACGTCGGACGCGACGACGATCTCAAGCGTGCACGAGCGCTAACAGATCACGCCGGCTAATCACGCTGACCTATCTTGGCGGGCTTGACCACAGCAGGACGATCGTGCACGCATCTAGCTGCCAGGAAGCGCAGTCGAGAGGACACCACTGGTGACGGCGGCCGGTTCCGGTCGGAAGGACTGGAAGTGCACAACGCTCGGGTCGGCGGCCGACGCGACTTGGACTCCGCTCTTCCCTCTTTCATGGCGCGATCAATCTGGGGAGCTGGAGAGAGTGGAGGCGGGCCAATCGAACGCCGATGCTTTCGTGCTTAGACTTCGGCCGAGAATTCCTGAGGCATGTCTCGGGACTTGTCTGATGAGACCGGTCTCGGTCGCCACTAGAATCGTTCAGAAGCGGCCCTCCGTGCCCACAAGATCAAAGCACAACCGGTGCAATCAGTGACGCTTGAAGAACGTCGAGTACTGCCCAGAGTGCGACAAGCATTCGGATCACTCGGCCGGGATGCAGCGATCTATACGGCTGGTAACGCGCTCAGCGCAGCCGTCCCAGTTCTCCTGCTGCCGATCTTGACCAGGCGTTTGACGGTTGATGCGTATGGCATTCTCGGCATGTTCGACCTCGTGGTCGGCCTGGTTCTCCCGATCGTCGGGCTCAATCTGCAGGGCGCAATTGCCCGGCAGTATTATGAGCGCGATTCAATCGACTTCCCAGCCTACGTCGGCACCTGCCTCATCATAAGTGCTGGGATGCTCTTGGTTGGCGGGGTCGGACTTGCGGGGCTGCACTCTACGATCACCGAGTACACTGGCATACCAGGGCCGTGGATCAGCTGGGTATTGGTCGCAGCGTTTGGTCAGTTTCTGGTCCAAGCCAGCCTGACCATCTGGCAGGTCCGCGAGCAGCCGGTGCGCTTCGGCGCATTTCGAGTATCCCAAACCGCGATCAACATCACGCTGTCTTTGGTGCTGGTTCTTGTCTTGGACTTGAGTTGGCGCGGTCGCGTCCTGGGGCAGAGTATTTCGTTCAGTCTATTTGGGATTGCCGGAATCGTCGGCATGTGGCGCGCCGGTTGGATACGATTCGACTGGGTCTCAGCGTACGCCCGGAATGCCATGCGCTTCGGCCTTCCATTAATACCGCACACGATCGGATTTTGGGCGATCATGATGGTAGATCGGCTGTTCGTCAGCGTGATGCTCGGCCCAGCGGATGTGGGCCGTTACACAGCGGCGTATCAAATCGGGATGGGAGTGAGCCTGCTTCAGACATCATTCAATCAGGCGTGGACTCCATGGCTATACGGACGGCTCAAGGAGGGCACGACTGCGAGTCGACGCATGATCGTTCGGTTTACCTATGGATACTACGGAGCGATGTTGCTCCTCGCCGCTCTGCTCGCGATTGCTGCTCCCATGATCGGTCGCGTGGTACTTGGTAGCGCCTTTCAGCAGAGCATCGGCATCATTGGGTGGATTGGGCTTGGGTACGCATTCAACGGCATGTACAAGATGGTCACGAATTACATCTTCTATGCGGAGAAGACGTACGTGCTCGCTTGGGTCACATTGGGTACGGCGATCGTTGGTGCAGGCTTGAACTACGTATTGATCAAAGCCAACGGATTGACCGGGGCAGCTCAAGCCTCATGCGCGACGTTCTTCTTGAGCTTTCTAGCCACTTGGGTACTTGCACACCGTGTGTTTCCCATGCCGTGGCGCCTCCAGCCGTGACGCCACCGATTACACTGCCTCCCTCTGAGAAGGCAAGAGCGACGGTCCATTCGCTGGACTTCTGGATCGGAGTGCTGATCGCACTTCCCATTGTCTATCCGGTGCAGCCTGTCGTTCCGTTTGCCATCGCAGCCTATGCCCTCCTGCTGGTCCGAATGAACCCATCTCGCGGCCAGGTGCTAGGTGTGCTCTTGCTCGCGGGCCTGGGGATCTTGAGTTCGCTGTTGAGCCCCTATGCGGTAGAGATCGGGCTTCCGCGGAGCCATGTACACAGCCCTGGGCTATTCGATGTACCTGTGCGGCACCGGGGTGCGCGATAGGTGGCAGCTTGGTCTTGGCTACACATGGATCATGCGCGCATTCGCTGTCGTCACGGTTGTCGCCTTCTTTTTGCTCGGCGTCTATCACGCTGGGTGGCGTCTGTACCAAGAGGGGCCGGTTCGGGGCTGGGCGATGGGGTTCTTGCCGGGCTGGCCGAACTACTTTGCGTTTTTCCTCGGCGTCGCCCTCTTGATGGAGGCGTTTTGGTGGAAGCAAGCCTTCTGGACTCTGGTCCTTATCGTAGCCATTGGTATGACAGGATCACGGACCGGACTGCTCGCGGTTGGTATCTGCGGCCTTGGCCTCGCAGCCAATGGGTTGCGGAGTCGACGTGCGCGCTGGCCCCTGGTAATTGCGCTAGCCGTGGCGGGCGGGCTGATACTAGAACGGGTTGGTGGACTCGTACTCTTTGCGGCCCAACATCACCAACTGGTGACTCGTTTAGCACGCGCAAACGATCGCATGGCCATATACCGGTATGCGTGGGGGATCTTTTCCACCCATCCCACAATTGGCATCGGCGACATCGTTCTGAACCAGGACTTCGGCGCCCCGGGGAGCGCCTTCCATAATTCATATCTTGAGATGCTGGTTCGCGAGGGCGTACTAGGGTTCAGTATGTGGCTGTTTCTGCTCTTTCCACGGAGTCGGTGGCCAACGATGAATCGGCGTTGGGCGTTCCTGGCACTCTTTCTGATTGCGGCACTCTTCAATGATATCTTTCGCAATCCGCACTCGATCTTGTTGTATGCCGTGCTCTTTCTTGGCAGTCCTGAGAGTGCGCTCCCTGAAAGCTAGGCCGACGAGATCGTGCAAATATGAGTCTCTACGTCATTCTTGAAGATGGAAGAAGGAGCCCAGACGCCGGCTTGGACGGCCTTTCCGTTCGACATCTTTGTCAGCGAAGCCCATCGACAATATCCGAGCGCCTTGCGGAACTCGACCATGAAGGCTCCGATCGCGCCAGCTTGGCAAATTTATACTTTGCGAAGAGTTGGCGGGCGCGCGAGCTCACGATTCTGTGGTGGATGTGCGAGCGCCGGTCGGCGGAACTAGTGTCCATCATCTGCGCGTACACGCAACCGATACTTGAGCACCTACTGGGACGTGCGCTCCCGCCGAACGTTGTCGTGGTAACGCGAGGCAGGGAAACGCCCGATGTAACGCTCGGCCAGGTCGGGACCGTGATATTGAAGGCGCTATTGCACCGCTCTTATCGGCTAATCGGATATCGAGGCGGGCGGCTGAAGAGGAGATCTGCGATCCGCGCATACGGCGAGATTTCCTCCCGGCTATACAGCGTTGAGCAAGAGTCGGCATGCCTGTTGATCTACCCGGTCGCGTATGGATGGGAGGCGCACCGGCGATATGTCCGACAAATGCTCCGCATCCATCCCGCCGCGATCCGGCCGGTCTTCCGTACAGTTTCAGGGCGCTTGCGCGCGCTCTTCTCGCGGTCCCTCACCAACGAGGCAGATGCTGGCGCGAGCCGAGGTCACCGCGGGGACCGAACATGCGACCAGAGCTGAGGGGCTCCGGGGTCGAAACGCTATACGCAGCTGATGAATTCAAAGTATCAGCGTTTCGTTGCATTCAGCGTTTCAGAGAGCCGGCGGGCGATCCGTGAACACGGCTCACGGAATTGGCGTATATGCTGCGCAAACGTGCTACGCGGAGTTCAGGGTCATGACGACGGCTCAGCAACGGCATTACGGCTCGAGTCATCCGGAAACCAGATTCATTTTCAGCCCGATCACGGCAAGACGTCCCACCCCGCCTGGCGACGGACGGTTTGATCCCGGCGTGGTTCTGATCGACCAGTATACGTCCTTTCGCGAATACCCATATGAGTCTCGCGCTCAAGCCATGCTACCTACAACTCCTAGTGAAGTCTGCGGATGCGTCAGGGCTTTCAGTAGCTATCAAAGCGCATCCGACGGTGAGTCGAAAGTTAGGACGTCGGATGGCGCAATCGACTGGAGTACCGGTCTTTCACTCATGGGAGGACTTACCCTTCCGCAACCCAATCCTGGTAGGCATAAAGTCCACCGTGCTGCTCGAATGCATGGGGCTTTGGCCGACGCTTGCGTATGATGACGGTCTACTGATGCCGGAGCAGTACTTCGGCGACGCAGTCGTCCGGTTCACGCCAGACAGCCTAACCGCGATCCTGCGGCGACTAGCAGTGCAGACGGGATGGGAACAGGAGGTCAGAGACCAGGAAGCGATGCTTCGTCGGAACACAAAGCGCGACGTGGAGATGGCCAGCCGATAATGGCGGTTGGCTGGATGAAGCCCGGCCGTTCAGGTGAACCGGATCAAGACAGCGCGGGGCTCCGGACGGCGAAGATCGGGAAAACCGACACCGCTTCATCATGGTGCGCGTTGCTCAAGAGGCGCGAATCCGGGATCGCTATGTGTCCCGGTGCGTGGGTATGGAAAGTTGAGCACGAGTCTCAGCGATGGCTGTGAACAGATCATGAATTGGATCTCCCGGTGACGCGTCGGCCCGGGCAAGCGCTAGCAGTACCCACGTCATCGAAAGAATCGTTCCCAGCAAACCACCCAATACAAGTTTGAGCAAGAGTCGACGTGCCTCGGGCAAGTTCGGGGCATTCCCTGGCGCGATAATGGTGATCTGTGGTGTAGCGCGGGCTTCCTCAAGTCTTGCTTGCTCGTATGCTTGGCGAAGGCCGGTGACGACCTGCTGGCGCATTTGCACCTCGCGCTGCAGGCGATCCAATTGCAGTTGAAGGAGCGACGGACTGTTGAACTGTCTGTTTCGCAGCATGAACGCCTCGGCAGAGTCTTCAGCGGTAGCTAAGGCCGCTTCGCTCTCCTTCAGGCGGCCTTCGGCGAACCGGCGCTCTGCTCCTGCCTGGCTCTGGCGGGTCCTGGTGTCAAACTCCTGAACGAGAACTAGCACACGTTGAGCGATGGAAGCTGATAGAGTGGCCACTGCGTGGTGACGTGAATCGTGACGATGCCTGTTTGATCATCGGCTGACACATCCAGGAGCTTCAGCAACAGTCTCGCAGCAAGTGCGCGCTCTGCCCCGGGGGTCTGAGCGTGCACGTTGTAGACGCGCGCAAGGTCTCCCGTTACCGATGTATCGGTACCAAAGCCGAACAGCCTCGACGACTTCCTTACTTGATAGGACCCCGCGACGAGGGAATCGATAATTGGCTGCGATCTTATCAGAGAAACGTAGAACTCTGGCGACTCCTCGGGCGAACTTCCTGGTAGGGTTAGCGAGAACTGGGAGGCCAGCGCGCTGAGGGAGCTGGGCAATCCGTTTTGGGAAGTGGGAATGAAGCGGCTGTCGTCTTCCACATGCGCGGTGCAACCAGCGCCACGACAACCCCAATCACCGATCCCAGCGCAAAGCCGCAAACGACTAGCCAGCGCTGTCGGAGTAGCGCTGTCATAAAGCGAACGAGTGTCAGCGGACGGGACGTATGTGCGACGTTCATTGGGTCGGATTGCCGTAACAGGTCAAGTACCACGGGCTTCGAAAGCTAGCGACGCGAGAGCAGCTGAGCGAACTCAAACTGGTCCGCTCCGTTTCACGTTGCTAGACGTTCTTCGGAGTCGTCGCGAGAGTCCAAAACGTGGGTATACGGCGACTTGACAGTCAAGTGGGGGCTTGACGGTGAGCAATGCGGGCACCGCACCAATGCGCCGGACCACGGCGGGTATACGTCGGCCGGATGGATAGGGCAGGCCCCGTACTTTGAGGGCAGTCGGACCGTCGGTTGGGCGGTCAGGCCTTAGCCCGATCCTAGCCGGTTCCCCGCTAGAGGCGATTGCCGAAGGCGCATAGCTTCCAGTATCCGTTCAGATGAGGTTTCAGGTGTCCATTAGTCGCCGGGATTTCATTGTTGCGGCCTCCGCGTCCGGTCTCGCGGGAGTCACTCTGCCAGGCAGTATTCGAGCCGTACCACCCGGTAGGCCGGGAGTCTTCGAGGTCAATGGATTTGGAGGAAAGGGCGACGGGATTGCTGACGACACGGCAGCTATGCAAGCCGCGATCGATGCAGCGGACAAAGCGGGCGGTGGCGTCGTCTTACTCGAACCGGGCAGTACCTATCTTGTAACGCAGGAGGTACAACTTCGCGCTGACCGTGCAACGTTTGTTGCGTCCAATGCTCAGGTCGTTGGTCCAGAGGGCGGGACGCGTGCCGGGGACCTGCTTTGCATCGTGGACCGGCGCGCGCCGTCGCGCACGAATTCTTGGCGCCTCGGTACGTGGTGGGATGTGGCACCCAAGAGCGGGAACGGATAATGCGATCGGGGTTGTATCGGCCCGGGACTGCAGCATCTCGGGTTGTACCATCGATCTCTCCACAGGGCAGCGCGGGATTGTGGTCGAATCGCGATTCGGGGCCTCAGGCCAGCAGGTTTCGAGTCTCAACTTATCCGGCATCCACACGTTCGGTGGGGGCAAGCATGGCATCTTCGTGCTCGCGCAGGGCCAGGAAGGAGGTGTGGAGCAGATCAGCCTACATGAGATCAGAATCGACGATGCGGAGGTTGGGCTATGGGTGGGATCTCGATTCCGACAACCGGTCCGCAGCCAGCGTGACGGGTCCGGCATTTCGATCTACGGATCCAGCAAGGGGGCTCTAGTCCTGCTGCGGGTCAAGATAGTATGTTCACTGATCTCCAGATTCAGACGAATCACGGGCCAGGTCTCCAAGCGCGTCAGCTCGCCCGCGTCTCAATTCGAGGTGTGCTCCTCACGTGCATCCGGCCTGCTTCGGGCAATGAACCCAATCCCAGCCAAGCCGTCACATTGGTCAGCGGTACCGGACAAAATGGAAGCACACTGCTGGTCGACATGACCATTAGTGGCCCCTGGGGTTCCGCATTGAGCCTGCGGCAAGACAACACCATTGTCGACGGCATGATCATCGACGGCGCCACCGTCGGAGTGGATGGGGGACCCAATCCACCATCTTCGGCCGATTGCTCGTGCGCAACTGCTCGTTGCCCGTTCGCCAGACCTAGAGTCCAGGTGAGGTTTGGGAGGTTCGGCCACTGGTCGAACTCGGCGGTCAGCTCCATTACATTAACGTTCGGTCCTCGTCGGGCCTGCCAAACGAACCGCCGCTTTGAGATGGCGCCGGCGTCCGGCGCGCAATCACCATTGGCCACGAAGAACTGACAGGGGGCTTGATGTGTGGAGTTGCCGGGTGGTTCGGCCCGCTTGGTGCCGCACCACGAACAGACCTCGTGGGCGCAATTCTGGAGGAGCAGGTACGGCGGGGCCCGGATCACCAGGCCACGAAGACCGTCCATTCGCCGGTGTCGCAGGCAACGTTCGGGGCACAACCGACTCGCCGTCATCGATCTGAGTCAGGCCGCCAATCAGCCGATGACGCGAAGCGGTTCGGATCTCTGGGTAACATACAACAGGGAGATCTACAATTATGTGGAGCTCCGGTCCGAGCTTGAGTCCGACGACCTGCGATTTTCGACCAGCTCGGATACGGAGGTGCTGCTAGCGGCATGGCAGCGGTACGGTCCAGGAGCACCGACGCACTTCAACGGAATGTTCGCATTCGGTCTGTTCGACGGCGCGACCGGATCTGTGGTTGGTGCGCGATCGCTTTGGAGTCAAACCACTCTACTACGGTATTGAGAAGGATTGCCTCGTCTTCGCGTCGAGCCCCGGGGCAGTCGCGCGCCGTCTCGGCCGCCTACCGAACTTGGACTACGCAACTCGCGGAAGTTCAATCGGCATCTATGAAGATGACAGCGATATTTCAGCGTACGATGGGGTGCGTGCCGTCCTTCCCGGCACTCGGGTACGCGTACGGGTGGTAGATGGGCCGTTGAAACCAAGGACAGAACGCTACTACCACCTCGAAGATCGGGTGGCTCGTCTGCGTGAAGCGCTGGCTTCCGAGTCCATCGCCAACCTGACGGAGCGCACAAGAGATCTGTGTCAGAGCGCAACCCATCTACGACTCAGGTCAGACGTCCCAGTCGGGCTTTCGCTCAGCGGAGGTATCGACTCGTCGTCTGTAGCCGCTATAGCGGTCGCGGAGGCCAAGCTCATCGGGTTCTCGTTTAGCCCCCGGAAGAGTCACAGAGCGAAGGGCCATTCGTGGCACAACTCGCCGAACGTCTGGGTGTCCGGGTTTGCTATGTCCCCAGCGATTCCGAACGTGTGCTCGCCGACGTTTTCGATGCCGCGTTCGCCGCGCAGGACGCGCCGTTCCCCGGCTGCAGCATCCTCGCGCAATACTCTGTGTGTCAGCGCGCGCGGTCCGAAGGTGTGAAGGTTCTGCTGGGTGGGCAAGGTGGGGACGAAGCGTTCATGGGCTACCACAAATTCAAGATATTCAGGGCGTCTGAACTCGCCCGGCGAGGAAACATCATCGCCGCAACAGGATTGGGACTTGCCAGTCTCCGGTCTCTCACGGCGTCTGGATTCGGCATCGGCGCCGTTCGCCACCAAATCGCTCGCTACCGCGCCACACAGCCGACGGACAATCTGCTCGCCAGGCTGGCCAGCGGTGGCTCGCTTCCGCAACTGAGCCGTGGCCGCCATGAGCCACTGTGGCAACATCAGTTACGGGATGTAACCGCACTGAGCCTTCCGACATTGCTGCGATATGAAGATCGAAACAGCATGGGATGCAGTGTCGAGAGTCGATTGCCATTCGTCGATTACCGTGTCGTCGAATTCGGACTCGCGCTTCCTGAGGAAGTGAAGCTTCGCCAGGGGTATGGCAAATGGATTGTCAGAGAAGCGATGAAGGGGCGTATTCCTGACAGCATCAGGACCGCGAGATGGAAGCGTGGATTCGACGCGAATCATGGGTATGCGATCGCCAGCGGGCTCGGCAACATGCTTCGGAGTCGTTTACTGGAAGCCGAGGGAGAGCTTACCCGATTGATAGACGTCCCATTGAATGTGAACAGCCGATACTCCGATGATCGTCTAATCGAGGATCGATCGGCATTCGGCGAGGCTGTGGCTCTCATCTGGCTTGGGCAACGACTTGGCGGGCATCGGACCCAGCGCTTTCCCGGCCTGATCACACCTCACTCACAACCGTTGATCGGCACGAGGACGCCACTGGACAGCGCCAGTGCGTTCGATACGTCTTCAATCGGAACGAGATCGATCGGTAGTAGCCCCGTCCGATCCATTTACCAGGAAGGAGACCTACGTGTTCATGCAACTCGCACAGGCTTCGATCGCTCATGACTCCCAGTTCACGAGACCGCCGCGATGAGTGGTGCGACTGGTTCCGTTGCCGTAGACCTCTCGATGATCGTTCCATTCTTGAATGAAGAAGCATCGATCGGGCGGATGCTCGAATCGTTGAGGTCTCAGGAACTCGGTGAAACAACGGTCGAAATTCTGTTCGCGGACGGAGGGTCGACTGACGCATCGGTTCGCCTCATTGAATCCGCCGACGGGGAGCTTCCGCGGGGAATGACGATCAGAGTCTTTGCCAACCCGGAGCGTACGACGACGGCTGGATTCAATCGCGGTATTACGCTGGCAAGGGGCCGCGCAATCGGCATCGGAGGGTCGCGGACCGTATATCCCTCTGACTTCTTCGCCAGGGCAAACGCGCTGTTGGTGGAGACCGGTGCGGCACTCGTGGGAGGCGGCGTCAGCAGCATAATTCCTGCGGGCGATGGGGTTGTGGCCCGTGCGATCGCCCGGAATGTATCGAAGTCGCGTTGGCACCGCCGTTGCCAACTATCGGAGGCGAACCGAACCCGGCACGGCAAGTACCGTATACTGCGGATTCTATCGACGTGAGGTGTTCGAGCGTCTCGGGGGATTCGACCCATCGCTAACCCGAGGTCAAGACAACGAATTCAACAGTCGGCTGCGTCATTCCGGGTTCCAAATCTACTTTCATCCCGTTCTGTCGACGGCCTATCAGGTACGAGGCGGTGTTCGAGCACTGCTTCGGCGGGGCTGGATGTCTGGGCGCTCTGTACGTGGCCGGGTGGCGGGCAAATCGGCAGGCGTTTCGTTGGCACCATTCAGCTCCGCTGATCTGGGTGTCGTACCTGATCATCGGCGCGATGCTCGCGACAGTGCTACCGGGATTGCGCGACTGGTACCTTGTTGGTCTCGCCGCTTATGGTGCCGTGCTCCTGATCGCCGCATCGGCAACTATTCGCGCTGATGGTCTTCGTGTAGCGCTCGTGACGATTCCGATCTTCGCGATGTACCATATTGCATATGGGGCGGGAAGTCTGAGGGAACTCCTCGCTTCCTATCGTTCACACCGACCGGGTGGCCAGGCGTGAGTGCATGGTACGGGATGCTGATCGCGTGGTTCGCGTTCGCTTTCGGCGCCAGTTGGGCCATTACCGGGCTGGTTCTCCGAATTGCACGATTGCGGGGCATACTCGACGTGCCGAGCGATCGGAGTTCCCATGTTGTGCCGACGCCGCGAGGGGGTGGGATCGCGATTGTCCTCGTCACGGTTCTCGGAATCACCGTCCTGGGAATCAAGGGATGGGTAACCTGGCCTGTTCGATTGGGCTTATTGGCGGGGGAGTCTTGGTCGGAACCATCGGGCTCCTCGACGACATCCGAGGTATCAGGCCCCTATGGCGCGGCCTGATCCATCTTGCAGCTGCGATCTGGACCATCGTCTGGGTTGGTGGTCTCTATCGAATTGACATTGGACCTGGGTCGATGGAACTCGGGGTCGTTGGCAATATCGTCGCCATACTCGGAGTTACATGGTCGATCAATGCCTATAATTTCATGGATGGGATCGATGGGCTTGCAGGTACCGAAGCGGTAACAGCCGGCGTTGCCGGCGCCGTACTCCTCGGCGGCCAGCACCTCTCGGTCGGTTTACCGGTGATTGTGCTGGCTGGAAGTGCGGCGGGATTCCTCGTCTGGAATTGGGCACCAGCGCGCATTTTTATGGGAGATGTCGGCAGCGGGTTTCTCGGGTTCATGTTTGCCGCACTTGCGATTGCTTCAGAGCGGCAAGCGGGACTTTCGATTCTCGCGTGGTCAATTCTCGGAATGGTGTTCTTGGTTGACTCAACGGCGACATTGTTCCGCCGGGCGCTGCGTGGCGAACGGGTGTGGGAGGCGCACCGTTCACACGCTTATCAGCGGCTGGCTAGAGCGAAAGGATCCCACGCATGGGTGGTCGTGACAGTGATTGGATTGAACGCGGGGTTCGCCGTCCTCATCTGGCCGCCCCGAAACACCGGGTTGTCGCTCCTAGAGGGTTGGTTGGTCGCGGCGATGGTGACGGGGGGGTGGTACTGGTATGCTGAGCGAAATCTCGCGATGTAGCGAAATCCGACTGCGTTCAAGCAGGGAGGACGCGCGTACGGCAGTTGCGCGACACCCGAGAGCGCTTGGCCGCGCCAGACCAACATCTTCCGCACCGTACTTCTCGGGGGGAAACTGGTCCCCGTCATCAATGCGGTTTGCCCAAGAGAACGCTCGGCAGCATTCCGACCCTTCCCTTCATGTGATCTCCAAGGCGCCCGCAGCTCGTGGGGCCCAAGGTGGGGGGTGGATTTGGGACATAGAGATTGGTCCGATGGAGGGTATTCCCGTCTGAAGTCGTTAATGCGCAGTTGTGCCTCGGGGGCCACGTGTGACGGAGCTTGCGCGCCATTCACCGAACTGGCCCGGTAGTTTGGGGAGTCGGCGCCGCTCCCGGTTGCGGCCGATTGTAAACTGTGGGCACGGGTCGGGTCCCGCTCGGAGACCAGTGCACCTGGGAGCAGCGCCGCGTCGGCGACTGCGGTGAGCTAGCAATCCGCTCCATTTGGCTGGGCGCGCACTTTAGGGTGAAACATGAAGCAGGCCTGGCGCTCGCAAACTCAGGTCGTGGATTGCCAAGCTTGGCATTGGCACGGCGTGTGAACCATGTTCTGATGCACCACGGTTGCTCACCAGAGCAAGCATTCTCAGAGGCACGCTGCCCGGCAGCGATGTTCGTAGGCCTTCGACCTCGACTCACAAACCCCATACTGCAATGGTTACTACGGGTGCAGTACTCCGCTTTCTGTCAGACGAAGGCTTGATCGCCTCGCCGGCACGACCTGATGATCTTGCCCAACAGACCGCCGTTACTTGCGTGACGGCGGAGGACCAAGCGGTCGATGGAGCATTGAGTTGGCTGTCTTCCGCTCGTTTCGCCAATGCAGCGCACCGCGTGGCAGCGTTTCGTGGTGCGCTGCTCCTGCCCCCGAGGCAGTGGGAATTCAGCGAACACACGCCGGGCTGGCCGTTGGGTGCACTAGCCCCAAGCTGGCGTTCGCGGTTGCGGTGGAGCGGTTCTTCCCGTCGCTGCTGAAGTCGACGTGGCCGCCCCCGGGAATGCTGAGGCATGACGACGTGGTCGTGGCAGACGATGCAGCCATCGGGTATGGCGTCGTGCTCGGCGAAGGCGTTCGAATTGGACGGGGTGTCGAAATCGGCCCGTATACTTGTATTGCGCATACGAGCATCGGCGCGGGAACGAAGATAGGCGCGCATTGCTCGATTGGTCTGCAGGGTTTTGGCTTCGAGCGATCATTGTCCGGCGAATGGGTTCGCTTCCCACATATCGGAACCGTCGAAATTGCCGAAGATGTGGAAATCGGCTCCAATACGTGCATCGATCGGGGGGCGCTGGGGGCGACACGCGTCGAACGCGGCGCCAAGATCGACAACCTGGTTCATATCGCGCACAACGTCGTCGTCGGTGAGGGCTGCCTCATCATCGCGCACGCGATGGTGGCTGGGAGCGTGAAGCTTGAACCGGGCGCATGGATCGCGCCAAGTGCCGCGATCCTGAATCAGCTGACGGTTGGAGCCGGTGCAACAATTGGACTCGGCGCGGTAGTGATTCGTGACGTGGCCCCGGGGGCTACCGTCGCCGGCAATCCCGCGAGGCCACTAGCACCTAGGGTACAAAATGGAGAATGAGCGTCTGGTCGTCGGCCGAGAGCGAGCCCTTGTCCTTTGCCCGCATACGGATGACGAATTTGGCTGCGCGGGTACGATTGCGCGGCTGCTGGAGGCGAACGCGGAAGTGCGCTACGTCGCGTTCAGCCGTTGTGAGGAGTCTGTCCCCAATGGTTTGCCGCTCGACACGCTCGAGAAGGAATGCAGACGTTGCACGGCAACTCTCGGAATATCGCCCCGAAATACAGAAGTTCTTGGCTTTCCAGTCCGTCATTTCCCGAGGGTACGGCAGGAGATCCTGGAACACATGGTCAAAGTCAGGAACGAATTTGAACCGGACATCGTGCTCCTTCCTGCGTCCAGCGATATGCACCAAGACCACCACACGGTATACGAGGAAGGATTCCGGGCGTTCAAACGATCCACCCTGCTGGGGTATGAGTTGCCGCAAAATCTGATCTCATTTCACAATTCCACATTTGTGGCGCTCGAAGACCGCCATTTGGTGGCGAAGATCAATGCGTTGCGGGAGTACGAATCACAGGAGTTCCGGCCGTACGCGAGCGCAGAGTTTATGCGCGCCCTGGCTACTGTGCGCGGGGTTCAGATCAATTCGCCGTACGCCGAGGCATTCGAGGCCGTCCGAGTCATTTTTCGATGAGCTTCAGCGCGTTGCGTCAGGTCCATTTGGCCGCGCAACCCAACTGAGCGATCAGCGAGCGCCTTTCAGCTCTACGGTTCATCGCATAGGAGGGCTCTCCAGTACGTTGAGATTGATTCCCGGCCAAGACCTGCGCTCATACCAGGACGGCATTGCTCGCGCGAACCGTTCGGAAGAGTCATCGACCGATCGGAAGGCAGAGAGGAATACAGTCGAGACCGGAGCGGGGCGGCCGACTCGACCGCGATATTCAATTGCGCATGGCGCGGTGTACCTCGCGGGTGGGAGGCTGCCGGATCGGCGCGTGAGCGGGATCGCGTTTTCGGCGCACCTGGGCGACGACGCAACCATCCGCCTTCCCATTTTCCGGAGAGAAGGCAGGCTGAATTGTGGGGGGCGACGGAGAGGCCGGTGAGCGAGATCGAAGAAGTCCTGACGCTTTGGGTCACCGGTGAACGCTAGATCACGAACGAATCGATCCCGGCGGCCCCGTTCGGAGAGGTTCCCGCGCCTATAAAGAATCCATTGTACGGTCGTAGCCCGGAAACAGGACGTCTGGCCGCCCGACAGGTACTGACCACAATTTCGGACCCATCGCGCGGCGGTGTCTTGCCCTTGCCCGGCCATGCACGACCGATTTCAGGGGAAGATGTAAGTTGCGAAGGCCACCGGGTCTACCAGGAGCTCGCCAGTTCCCTGACGGTCAAGCCGCAGTTCGGTCGCCCAACCGGAGGAATCTTGAGTCACCGGCTCCCTGCAGCACGAGGCTCTGCGCCACCTCGGGTCTGGCGAGCGGAGTCGTCTCCGCCAACACGAGGTTTGGACTGACTCTCGGAGGGCGAGGCGTCGGCCCCGACGAGGTTCTTCTCTCAGGCGAGACGAGCGAGGCTGCAGGTGCGACCAATGCAACAAACTTCGCCGAGAGGACCGAGTGAACACCGGCGCGATCTACGATTGACCGCACGCTGTGGGTGGAGATCCTAGGCCGGATTCCAAACGTCGAAAGGATCAGAAGCAGGGTACACGTAGCGAACCGAGGCGCGCCACCATCTCGCACGGTATGACGAATCGGTGATAGCAGAATTGGTGCTTGTGTATCAACGCACCCCTGCCTATTCTCGGGGGTGGCCAAAACACACCTGCTAATTCACGGGTCTCCCGGGCCTCATGAACCTCACCCGGAATCGCTACCTACTCCTCATCGACGTAGTTCTCCTCGCAATCGCGCCGTTTCTGCTGTTTACGCTGCGATTCGAGGGGTTCCATTGGCCGCCCCACCAACTTCATAACGTCATCGTCTTCACGCTGGCCATGGTGCCGGCGCGAATCCTGGTCTACTTCCTGTTCGGCGTGTACCGCACGATGTGGCGGTACGCCAGCATCGCCGAACTGGAGTTGGTGGTCATTGCCGGCGTATCGGGCTCGGTGGTTGCGACCCTGCTGGGGACGAACTTGCTGCAGGACGCCGAGCCTGATCACCTCCCGTATCCCGCTCTCGGTGCTGTTCAACAGCGGCGTGCTGAGCGTCGTGCTTCTGGCCGCCCCACGCCTGCTCATCCGCATGGGCGGCTGGCGGATGGTCCGCCGCGGACTCCAGGACTCCCCCAACCGGGTGCTCATTGCCGGCGCCGGCGCCGCCGGCCAGACGGTGCTCAAGGAACTGACCTCCAACCCGCGGCTCGAAATGCGGCCCATCGGGTTCGTGGACGACGACCCATCGAAGCACGGACTGCGGATCGGCAAGGTTCCGGTGTTCGGGACGCTGGCCGCGATGCCGGAAATCATCGACCGGGAAAAGATCACCGAAGTCGTGATCGCCATGCCGAGCGCTCCTGGCCAGGTGGTGCGCGAAGTGGTCCAGACGGCGCTGAAGTGCGGCATCAAGGCCCGCACGGTCCCCACGCTGGGCGAGATCCTCGGCGGACACGTGAGCGTGACGGCCCTCCGGCCGGTGGAAATCCAGGACCTCCTGCGTCGGGATCCCATCCGGACCGACCTGCGCCAGGTGGCCCAGCTGGCCCACGACCGCACGGTGCTGATTACCGGCGCCGGCGGCTCCATCGGCAGCGAACTCTGCCGCCAGATCGCGGTGCTGGGACCCGCCAAGCTCGTGATCCTGGGACACGGGGAAAACCCGATATTCGACATCCTGTACGAGCTGCGCCGGGCCCACCCCGCCCTGGACATCGTGCCGGTGATCGCCGACATCCGCGACACCAAACGGGTGCGGGAGGTGTTCAAGGCCCACCGCCCCTTTGCCGTGTTCCACGCCGCCGCCCACAAGCACGTGCCCCTGATGGAGAGCAACGTGGTGGAGGCGGTGACCAACAACGTGCTCGGCACCAAGAACATCGTGGATACGGCGGTGGAGACGGGCGCCTCGCACTTCGTGTTCATCTCCACCGACAAGGCGGTGCGCCCCACCAACGTGATGGGAGCGTCCAAACGGGTGGCCGAGCACATCGTGCGGCGGGCGGCGCTCAAGCACGGCACGAACTTCGTGGCCGTGCGGTTCGGCAACGTGCTGGGCAGCCGGGGCAGCGTGATCCCCACCTTCGTCAGCCAGATCCGCGAGGGCGGGCCGGTGACGGTGACCCACCCGGAAATGCGCCGCTTCTTCATGACGATCCCCGAAGCGGTGCAGCTGGTGCTTCAGGCGGGCGCGCTGGGCAAGGGCGGCGAGCTGTTCATGCTCGACATGGGCGAGCCCGTGAAGGTGGTGGACCTGGCCCGCGACCTGATCCGCCTGTCGGGCCTCAAGGAAGGCGAGGACATCGAGATCAAGTACACCGGCATCCGCCCGGGCGAGAAGCTGTACGAGGAGATGTTCTTCAGCGACGAGCTGGCCGAGCGCACCGAGCACCCCAAGGTGCTCCGGGCGCGCAAAGAAAACATGGAGAGCTGGGGGGATCACCTGATCGACCAGCTCATCCAGACGGCCCTGGACGGAGCCGGCGCCGAAGATCTGCGGGCCATGCTCAAGGTGATCGTTCCCGACTTCAGCGACAGTCAGCCCCCGCCGCTGCTGCCCACGCCGGCCCGCGGGATCGGCGCCGTGGTGGCCGCCGCCCTCAAGCGCCCGAGCGGACCGAACAAGAAGTCGGGGTAGGACTACAGTCGGCCGCAGACCATAGGCGGGCGACTAGGCTACCGCCCGCTGATCGCGCTCATCGTGATCGGCGACAGCACCCGCCCCCCCGCCGTGGTCATGCGCCGCAGCACGTTCTTGGCCGCCGCCGGGTCGAGGGGCGCGCTGCACAGATAGCCCTGCCACGCCTCGCACTGCTGCGCGTACAGGAAGTCGAGCTGCGTGGGGTGCTCCACACCCTCGGCCACCACGCGCAGCCCCAGTGAGCGCGCCAGCGCGATGACGGCCACCGCAATGGCGGTGTCGTTGGCGTCGCGCACCAGGTTGCGGGTGAAGCTGGTGTCGATCTTGAGGGCGTCCACCGGGAAGGTGCGCAGCGACTGCAGCGACGAATACCCGGTGCCGAAGTCGTCGATGGAGATGCCCACGCCCAGCGTCTTGAGCTCGGCGAGCTGGCGCACGGCATCGGCCCCCGACTCGGTGGCGCTGGTCTCGTTGATCTCGAGTTCGAGCGCCGAGGGGGGCAGGCCGTACTGGTCCAGCGTACCGCGCACCAGGTCCGCCAATCCGGGCTGCTGGACCTGCCGGGTGCTCAGGTTGACGGCCACGCGCAGGTCGTGGAACCCCTCGGCGCGCCACTCGGCCAACTGCTCGCACGCCGTGCGCAGCGCCCACTCGCCGATGGGCACGATCATGCCGGTGGACTCGGCCAGCCGGATGAACTGCTCGGGACGCACGAGCCCCAGCACGGGGTGCCGCCAGCGCAGCATGGCCTCCATGCAGCAGACGCCGCCGTCGGCGGTGCGCACGATGGGCTGGTAGTGCATGAGGAATTCGAGATTCTCCACGCCGCGGCGCAGGGCGCTCTCCAGCGCCAGCTGCTCGATGGCGTGGGCGTTCATCTCGGAGGTGTAGAGCTGGAAGAGGTCGGGACCCTGGGCCTTGGCGCGGTACATGGCGGCGTCCGCGTTCTTGAGCAGGGTGCCGGCGTCGGCACCGTCATCGGGATAGAGCCCGATGCCGATGCTGGCGGTGACGAACAGCTCACGCCCCTCGATGGTGATGATCTCCTTGACCGCGTCGCGCACCTTGCGGGCCACGCCGATGGCGTCTTCCACGGTGTGCGCGGTGGGGGCGAGGACGGTGAACTCGTCGCCACCCATGCGGGCCACGGTATCGCTCTCACGAAGGGCGGTGCGCAGCCGGCTGGCGACGATCTGCAGCAGCTTGTCGCCCGCGGCATGGCCCAGCGAGTCGTTCACCACCTTGAACCGGTCGAGGTCCACGAACAGCACGGCGAGCTTGTTCTTGGAACGCCGGGCGCTGGGGATGGCCATGTTCAGGTGGTCGAGAAAGAGCTTCCGGTTGGGCAGCCCGGTGAGCGGGTCGTGCAGGGCCAGCCGCTGCACCTGGGCGGCGTTGGCGGTGGCCGCGGCGTGCTGTTCCTCGAGCAGCCAGATGACGACGCCCAGCCCCATGGCGAACAGGAGCACGAACTCCGCGAAGCCCAGCGGGAGCACGAACGGCTGCTGGATGGGCGCGGGGCCGGCAAGGGCCTGAAGGGCGAGGTGCAGGAACTGCGTGATGCCGAACAGGGTGAACGCGCCGGCAACGATCCGGCGGCCGATGCCGTGGACGCCGGGGCCGCGCCAGACGTGGACGGCGGCAACGAGGAAGGCGAAGCCGACCACGACGCCGCGCACACCGGCCCGGAACATGAAGCGGACGGAATCGCCGGACGGGTCGGACGAGTGGACCAGGGCGAGTCCGGCGCCGCCGAAGGCGGCGACCAGGAGGAAGGCATTTCGCTCGGCGCGGCTCAGCGGCCGCATGCCCATGAGGTCGCCCGATCCGACCAGGAGCCAGACGACGCCGAGGTAGCCCGCGGCGCCGGTGACCACCGCCGTGCCGAGGCGAAGGGCGCTGTCGACGGGGAGGCTGCGCGAGAAGCCGACACCCGCGGCAGCGCCGACGAGTGTGACGAAGAGAGCGGACCAGCTCAGCGCCCAATCGCGCAGGAAGGTCCGCCTGTACTCGCGGTAGAATCCGCCAAAGATGGCGGCGGCAATCAGGGCGCCAGAAGCCTGGAGGAGGTAGCTGGCAAAGAGGTTTTCGTTCATAAGAGTGTCGTCGTCGACAGGAGGAACGATGCCCCGAAGTGTCTATGGAGTAAAGAGATAGTGTGACCGGACTGTATAGAAAGCGGACAGTCTTGTGACGGAGGGCACGAAAGAACTGTGAGAAGGTTGGAAAGTCGGACAGTCGGACCGTCGGACGGTCACGGAGCAGTAACTACCGCAAGAAGGATGCGAAGCGCCCCGCCACCGGTGGCGGTGGCGGGGCGGAGCGTGGGTCAGATCAGTGTGCGAGGTAAGGACGTGACGATAACCGCGCAGATCTAGTAGGTCGTGGACGTCCGGCGCTCGATCGCGACCACGCTGACGCGCAGGTCGTGGACCTCAAAGAACACTCGGTAGCTCCCCACGCGACGCCTGAATGTCGAGTCCATGCCCTTGAGCTTGACCACGTCGCCCGTGTATGGGTGGTGCTCCATCTGGGCGAGCGCGTCAACCAGGCGGGCGCGATCCTTTGGCGGCAGATCGGCGAGTTTTCGCGCGGCTTGTCTTGCGAGCACCACCTCCCAGGGCATGGCGCAGTTCGCCCAGCTTCACCACGTCACCGCGTTCGACTTCGGCGCGGCCGCGATTGATGGCAGCCAGTTCCGCTGTGGTGACCTGCACCACGGGCATGCCACTGAGGTAGCGGCGCAGGGCTTCGCGCACGAGCTCCGATGTCGTCCGATGTTCCCGGCGGCTTGCCTGACGCACGGCGTCGGCCATTTCTCGCGGAAGGGAGATGGTAAGCGGTTCACGATTTCGCATGGGCGCCTCCGAGCGGTATGACAATATCATACCGCCGAGGCGCTCGATCAAGGGGTGGCTTCCCAGGGGACGCGTGCAGGGGTCGCCCTGTGCGCGCAGGCGACTGAAGTTCGTCCGAAGCACCGCGGGTGCGGCATCAAATCGATGCAGCGGCCACCGATCGCCCGCCCTGGGCGCGGGGCAATCACGCGCCAGGGGGGTGCTAACCGAGCAGCGACTTCGCAGCCCGGACCACGGCGTCGGCGGTGATCCCGAACTCGGCGTAGATCTTCTCGTATGGCGACGAGGCGCCGAAGTGGTCGAGCCCGATCACCGTGCCGGGGGCGCCGGCCAGCCACTTGTACCAGCTCATGGGCTGCGCGGCCTCGATGGCCACGCGCGGCACGCCCGGGGGAAGCACCTGGTCGCGGTAGGCGGCGTCCTGCTGCGCGAACAGCTCATGGCTGGGCATGCTCACCACGCGGGCGGCGATGCCCTGCCCCGCGAGTTCGCCCCGGGCGGCGAGTACGAGTTGGACCTCGGAGCCGGCGGACATGAGTACCACCTGCGGCTTGCCCTGGTCGGGGTCGGCCAGCACGTAGCCGCCGCGGGCGACGTTGGAGGCCGGGGCGTAGGGCGGCCGCTCGATGAAGGGGAGGGTCTGCCGCGAGAATACGAGGGCGACGGGCCCGTCGGTGTGCGCGAGGGCCACCTTCCAGGCTTCGGCGGTCTCGCCGGCGTCGGCGGGCCGCAGCAGGGTGAGCTGCGGGATGGCGCGCAGCGAGGAGAGCTGCTCGATGGGCTGGTGGGTGGGGCCGTCCTCGCCGAGTCCGATGGAGTCGTGGGTGTAGATGAAGAGGACGTGCTGCTTCATGAGCGCCGCGAGGCGGACGGCGGGGCGCATGTAGTCGGAGAAGATCAGGAAGGTGCCGCCGAAGGGGATCAGCCCGCGGTGGAGCGCCATGCCGTTCATGATGGAGGCCATGGCGTGCTCGCGGATGCCCGAATGGATGTAGCGGGCCGCTGGGTTCTCCCAGGTATAGTTGTGCTCGCTCTTGATGGCGGTGCCGTTGGACGGGGTGAGGTCGGCCGACCCGCCGAACAGTTCGGGGAGCACGGGCGCGAGCGCGTTGAGCACGTCCTGGGAGGCCTTACGGCTGGCCACGGAGCCGCCGTCCTTGGTGAACACCGGCACCTTGGCTTCCCACCCCGTGGGGAGTTGGCGGGCGAGGCGGCGCTTCAGCTCCCTCGCGTCATCCGGGAACGCCTTGGCGTAGGCCTCGAAGCGGGCGTTCCACTCGGCGTGGGCCGCGGCGCCGCGGGCGCGGGCCTGGCGGCAGCGCTCGAGCGCGGGCTGGGGCACGAAGAAGGGCTCCAGCGAGAGCCAGCCGAGGTTCTGCTTGGTGAGCTTGACCTCCTCGACGCCCAGGGCCTCGCCGTGGGCCTTGGAGGTGTCCTGCCGGTTGGGGCTGCCGAAGCCGATGTGGGTGCGGGTGATGATGAGGGTGGGGCGTTCGGTCTCGGCGCGGGCCTGGTCGATGGCGGCGTCGATCTGGGACAGGTGGTTCACGTCGCCGATGCGGAGCACCTGCCAGCCGTAGGCCTCGAAGCGGCGGGCGGTGTCGTCGGTGAAGGTGAGTTCGGTGGCGCCGTCGATGGTTATATGATTGTCATCATAAAAGCCGATGAGCTTGCCGAGCCGGAAGTGGCCGGCAAAGGAGGCGGCCTCGTGCGAGATGCCCTCCATGAGGTCGCCGTCGCTGCAGATGAAGTAGGTGTGGTGGTCGACGATCTCGTGCCCGGGCTTGTTGAAGCGCGCGGCGAGGTGCGACTCGGCGAGCGCCATGCCCACGGCGTTGGCCATGCCCTGGCCCAGGGGGCCGGTGGTGGTCTCGACGCCGGGGGTGTGGCCGTGCTCCGGGTGGCCGGGGGTCTTGGAGCCCCACTGCCGGAAGTTCTTGATGTCGTCGAGCGAGAGGTCGTAGCCGGTGAGGTAGAGGCAGCTGTAGAGCAGCATGGACGCGTGCCCGCAGGACAGCACGAACCGATCGCGATCGGGCCAGTCCGGGTCGGCGGGGTCGTGGTTCAGGTACTCGGTGAAGAGCTTGTACCCGAGCGGCGCCAGGGCCATGGGGGTGCCGGGGTGGCCGGAGTTGGCCGCCTGGACGGCATCCATGGAAAGGGTCCGGATGGTGTTGATGCAGAGGAGATCGAGATCGGGAGTGGACATTTCGGTAAGTCGGTAGGTCGGTAGGTCGGTAGGTCGGTGAGTCGGACAGTCGGACAGTCGGACAGTCGGACAGATAACTACGTGTAACAGCGGAAGTTAACAGGGGCGGAGTACGGCGAATGGGATCCAGGGGGCCTCGGGCTGGGATAACACGTTCGCTACCGCACGAGTTCTTCGATATCCGCGGCCTTGCAGGTGGGTTCGTGTCCCGGGTAGGAATGGCCGCAGTGGATGCACTGTTCGCCGAATCCGGTGCGGCGCCAGATGAGGTAGTAGACGGCACGCTGCAGGTTCTTCACCCGGTCTTCGAGATCCGCAGAAGTTGGCATGCTGAGGGTGCTCCGATGAGTTCACAATTGGAATGGTGGACCGCTTGATGAAAGGTGGACGGGTGCGGCGATGATGGAAAGGCACCGGGCGTGTGGTATGTGCCTGTTGCCCCACCGGTGCGCGGGCGACATAATCCGGATCGTGGACACCCCCCCACTACACAGAATTCTTAACCTCACGACGGGTCCGGGCATCGGTGGCTGATCCGAACACCCCGCCGCGCGGCGTGACGCCGCCGACAGACGCCGCCGCCGGCGGGCGTCCGACGCCGCCGAGGGCGGGCGCCCGGATGACGCCCTCGGGGCCCATGCGCGCGGCCCCGGCCACCGCGACGCTCTCCCGCGAACTGGGCGATTTCCTGGTCGAGCTGTCGATTGCCTTCCACAAGCACGCGATCTATCCGCCGGGACATCCGCTGCTCCGGGCGGCGGTGGACTCGGTGGTCACGAAGCTGTGGGGGCTGCTGGCCAATCGGAATACGCTGTCCATCGGCGTCGCGCGCCGGCAGCTCATCATCGAGGGCGTGGCCACCGACGCCAATCACCCGTTGCTGCAGGAGCTGGCGTCGAAGCTGCACCGCCACCATCTGGGCGCGGTGCGGATGATGGCGGGCATCACGCGCGACGAACTGGCCGACGCGCTGGCGACGATGGCGGTGGACGCGGGCCGCATGGAGCGTCCGCTGGGGTTGGACGCGGCCGAGGTGTCGGCGCGGTGGGTGCACGTGAAGGTCTTCGCGCTCACGTACGAGAAGCTGGAGCTCCTGGACGAGGAAGAGGCGGAGCCGGACCAGTCTTCTCCGGATGGGCCCATGAAATCGGGGCGGGCGGCGCAGCTCTGGGTGGGGCTGGCGCGGGCCGCGCTGGCCGCCGACGCGACGACGGAGGCCGACGTCCACGAGCAGGCGCTCGAACCGGTGGCCGTGGCGAAGGCGATCGACCAGCATCAGCACGAGGTGGCCTACGACCAGGTGATCGTGGGCTATCTGCTGCAGATTGCCGACGAGCTGAAGACGGCCAAGGGGTCCGAGACGGCGGCCCTGCAGCGGCGCATCTCGGGGATGGTAGGCGCGCTGCAGCCCGAGACGCTGCAGCGGCTGCTCGACATGAGCGGCGACAACCGGCAGCGTCGCAAGTTCGTGCTCGACGCGTCGCAGGGGATGACGGTGGAGGCCGTGGTCGAGCTGGTGAAGGCGGCGGCGGACGCCGAGCAGCAGACCATCTCGCACTCGCTGGTGCGGATGTTCTCCAAGCTGGCCAAGCACGCCGGTGACGCGGACACGACGAGGCGGACGCTGGCCGACCACTCGTTGCGGGAGCAGGTGGTGCGGCTGATCCGCGAGTGGTCGCTGGACGATCCGAATCCGGAATCGTACCGGCTGGTGCTGGAGGAGATCTCGCGCCGCGGGCCGGCGGAGGTGGTGCCGTCGCCGTTCTCGCTGGAGTGCGAACCCGACCGGATCGTGAAGATGGGGCTGGAGGTGGGTGTGCTGGGCACGCGGGTGGAGCGCGCGGTGATGACGATGGTGGAGACCCACCAGGTGACGGCCCTGCTCGACCTCGTGGACGGGGCGCCGGACCCCGCCGTGGCCAGCCAGGTGTGGCAGGAGATCGAGGATCGCGACGTGCTGCGCACGGTGCTCGAGGACGAGCGTGTGGACTACGTGCTGGCAGCGCGGCTGGTGAAGCGGATGCGAATGGCGGCGATCATGCCGCTGCTGGACGCCGTGGAGAGCCACGATGAGGGGAAGGCCCGCGACCGGCTGATGGATCTGCTGGTCTCGATCGGCGCCGACGTGGGGCCGTACATCGCCACGCGCATGCGCACGGCGCCGGCCGCGCTGCAGCGCGACTTGCTGGTGGCGTTGGGGCGGCTGGACCGGCTGCCGGCGGGGATGGATCCCGGGGCATATCTGACGCACCCGGAGCCGATCGTGCGGCGCGAGGCCGTGCGGCTGTTTCTCAAGGTCCCGGAGACGCGGGAGCAGACGATGCTCGCGGCGCTGTCGGATCCGGACGACCGCACGGTGTTCCAGGCGCTCTCGGCGGCGCAGGACGGGTGCTCGGACGAGGGTGCGGCGATCATCCGGCAGCGGGTGGACGACGACGAGTTGGACGCGTCGCTGCGGGCGCTGGGCATCCGCACCGTGGGCGGGAGCCGGCGCGACGAGGCGACCCGCGAATGGCTGCTGCGGCGCGTGGTGGGACGCACCAAGTGGCTGCGCCGGAAGAAGCTGCTGCACAGCACGCCCGAAATGCTGGCGGCGGTGAGCGCGCTGGCGGCGTTCTGGGCGGACGACCAGGAGGCCGGGGACGCGGTGAACATGGCGCGGCGAAGCCGGGATGCGGAGGTGCGGCAGGCGGTGGCGCAGCCACGGGTGACCGGGCCGATGCGGGCGGTGCGCGGATGAGCGAGCCGGCCAAATTCCTGACCGCGTTCGCGCAGGCGCTCTCGACGATGGCGTTGTATTCCGACGGTCATCCGGCGCGGGAGCGCGCCATCGACCGGGCCTACGACCTGCTCCGCGAGCTGCAGGCCTCGGACCCGCAGCCGGAATTCAGCTTCCTGGGCGAGGAGACGGTGTACCGCAACGTCGCGATGCGGGAGATGCGCGACTGGGAGTGGGCGGGCCGGCTGGCCAACGCCGGCGTGCAGCGGCTGGAGTTCGAGAGCGCGGTGGGGCGCGAGGAGTTCGAGGACTTCCTGGAGCAGGTGCTGGCGCGGCTCACGATGTCGGCCATCGACACGTCGGAGGCGCGGCAGACGCGCCCGTCGTCCATCAAGTTCGGCGCCATCGGCATTCGCGGCGAGACGAAGGCGCTGCAGGACGCGTTCGCCGAACCGATCGAGACGGCGACCATCGGGTACTCGCTTGGCGAGGAGGTGGAGGCGG
This sequence comes from uncultured Gemmatimonadaceae bacterium, assembly GCA_963822945.1. GTDB lineage: Bacteria > Gemmatimonadota > Gemmatimonadetes > Gemmatimonadales > Gemmatimonadaceae > JAGWRI01. Next base: position 923,450 of record CAWGJO010000020.1, read on the forward strand.
TGCGCTGGATGCACGCCGAAGTGGGCGATCGCGCCTCGCTGCCCCTGCTGGAAGCCGAGAGCGTGGTCCGCTCGCTGAGCGTGGCAATGCACGGCGAGAGCGAGATGGTGCTGCCGCTGCTCGAGCTGCGGCAGTTCGACGAGTACACGACGACGCACTGTCTGAACGTGTCGATCCTCACGATGGCCCTGGCGGAGCATCTGGGGGTGTCGAGCGCCGACGTGCGCACCTTCGGGGTGGCCGGGCTGCTGCACGATCTGGGCAAGGTGCGCGTGCCGCTGGAGATCCTGAACAAGCCGGGCAAGCTGACGGACGAGGAACGGGTGGTGATCCAGAGCCACACGGTGGAGGGGGCCAAGATCATCATCACGAGCGACCGCGAACTGGATCTGGCGGCCGCCGTGGCCTACGAGCACCACATCATGCTGAACGGGGGCGGCTACCCGAAGCGGCACTTCGAGCGCGACACGCACAAGGCGAGCAAGCTGGTGCACGTGTGCGACGTGTTCGACGCGCTGCGCACCAAGCGGCCGTACCGCGACGCGTGGGAGACGACCCGCGTACTCGGATATCTGGAGGAGAAGGCGGGGAGCGAGTTCGATCCCGACGTGGCGCTTCCCTTCGTGGAGATGATGCGGGGGCTGGAGGGGCAGGTGGTGCAGGCGACGGGGCTTGAAGACAGTCGGACAGTCGGACAGTCGGACAGTCGGACAGACAAGGCGTAACCGCTTACGGCACGACGGGGTCACCACCTCGGCCCGGCCCCCCTGTGCAAGTTTTTCGACGCATGGCGTCTCATGGGTGTACGCAACCCGGAGACACCATGCGTTTCTCATTGATAGCCGCGGCGCTTCTGGCGCCCGCCGCGTTGGCGGCGCAGGGGCGAATGATCCCCATGTGCAACATCCCCGCGGACGGCCCGCGGGCAGTGATCCCGTGCCAGGCGCAGATCGTGCGCACGCGGAGCGACGTGCGCGGCGTGCTCACGGGCCGAGTGGTGCGGTATACGGTGAGCGAGGAGTTCGTGAACCGCGGCGGACGGCTGGGCGAGGCGGACTATCTGTTCCCGCTGCCGCCGGGCGCCGCATTCCGCGACCTCAAGCTGTCGATCAACGGCCAGATGGTGAGCGGCGAGACGATGGACGCCCAACACGCGCGCGGCATCTACGAAGAGATCGTGCGCAAGCTGCGCGACCCGGCGCTGGTGGAATGGATGGGGTCGGGTCTGCTGCGCACGCGGATCTTCCCCATTCAGCCGGGCGAGCGAAAGAAGGTGGTCGTGTCGTACGAAGCGGTGGTGCCGCGTGAAGGGGACGCGCTGCGGGTGGAGTATCAGCGGGGGAGTCAGACGGTGGGACCGTGGGGGCGTGGAATGGTCGGACAGTCAGACAGTCGGACCGTCGGACCGAACAGCGAGCTGAGGATTCGTGAGCCCGACAGCTTCGAACTCGCGTACGCGCGCAGCGAAGCGCTGGGCGCGCCGTACTCGCCCACCAACAGCATCAAGGTGCGCGACGACGGACGGATGCGCGTGGTGCGCGTGCTCGGCGACGCGGGCAACGTGACGCTGCTGCTGCCGCTGCACCTGGGAAACCGGGCGGCGATCTCGGTGCTCACGCACGCGCAGCGCGGCGACAGCGGATTCGCCATGATCACCGTGTCGCCGCCCGAAACGCACGAGGCGCCGAGCGCGCGCGACGTGACGTTCGTGGTGGACGTGTCGGGGTCGATGTCGGGACGGAAGATCGAACAGGCGCGCTCGGCGGGGATGCAGCTGCTGTCCACGCTGCGGCCCACGGACCGCTTCCGGTTGATCGACTTCTCGAACGACGTGCGGGACTTCCGCGACGGGTTCAGCTACGCGACGCCGGCGAACATCTCGGCCGCGCGGCGGTACCTGGCCGGGCTCTCGGCGGGTGGCGGGACGAACATCGCGGCCGCTCTGGATGATGCGCTGGGCCAGCATCAAGAAGATGAACGGCAATTCGACGGACACCGCCGGATGAGAACGGGTACTGCAACTGCAAACGGCGAACGGAATGGGGGGACTGCAAACTGCGAAGATCCGACGGTGAACTGCGTGTGGCCCACCAGCGGTCGCCTCAGTCTCGTGCTCTTTCTCACCGACGGGATGCCGACGGTGGGGGTGACGGACCCGAACCGCATTGCGGAGCTGGCGGAGAACGAACGGGGCGACGCGCGCCTGTTCACGTTCGGGTTGGGCGCCGACGTCAATTCGGCGCTGCTGGAACGGCTGGCGATGGACGGACGGGGCACGGCGCAGTTCGTGCGTCCGGACGAGGACGTGGAACGGATGGTGGGCGTGGTGGCCAGCCGTCTCACCGATCCGGTGGCCACTGACCTGCGGGTGCGCGTGGACGGACACGACGTGCAGCTGCGCGATGTGGTGCCCTCGATGCCGATGGACCTGTTCGGCGGCGAGGACCTGGTGGTGATGGCGCGGTACACGGGGCACGGCTCGGCGCGGGTGACGGTGGAGGGAAGGTCGCATGGGCGCACGGTGCGCTGGACGTCGAACGCGACGTTCGATGACGGGTCGCGCGCCAACGGATTCATTCCGCGGCTGTGGGCGGCGCAGCGCATCGGGTATCTGAGCGCCGAGCGCCGGCGTCACGGACCGAACCCCGAAGTGGACGACGAGATCCGCACGCTGGGCGAGCGCTATGGCATTCCCACGGAGTTCACTTCATATCTGGTGCAGGAACCGCAGATGGCGGCGCGGGCCGCCAACGCTCCGATGGATGCGCGAACGGGTGTGCGCGGTACCACGCAGCCCAAAGCGCTGGACGTGCACGGTGTGGTGACGTCGGGTATGGCGGGCGGGTATGCCTCGGCGCCGCAGGCGAGCTTCGAAGCGGCCAAGATGGCGTCGGCGCAGCGGGCGGCGAACTCCACCGCGATGCTGGACTCGCTGTCGGCGGCGGCCGGCGGTGGCGCGGGCGGCGTGCGGGTGGTGGACGGACACACGTTCACGCTGCGCGACGGCCGCTGGGTGGACGGTGGGCTCACGGACTCAACGCGGACGGTACAGGTGCAGGCATTCTCGAAGAGCTACTTCGCACTGCTCGATCGGATTCCGGCGCTGCGCGGCATGGTGGCGCTGGGCCCCCGCGTGGTGATGGCCGGCCGCGCCGTGGCGATCGAGGTCGTGCCGCAGGCGGCGGAACTGACCGGCGCCGAACTCGACCGGGTGGTGAGCGCCTGGTAGGGCGTTCGCACGCATGGACGACACCGACCGTTTGTTCCGCGAGTACCACGCGCCGTTGGTGCGGTACCTGACGCGGCGGTTGGGTGATCGCGACTGGGCCGAGGAGGTCGCGCAGGAGACGTTCCTGCGCGCCCTCCGCCAGCGCGACCTGTCGAACGAGCGGGCCTGGCTGTTCACGGTGGCCACGAACCTGGTGCGCGACGCGGCGCGGCAGGAATCCCGGCGGAGGCGTCATCTGGAACTACTGCGAGCGGAAGAGGCGGGGCGGATGGTGGAGTCGCCGGACTCCGCGATGGTGCGCGCGGAAGAGCGTGCGCAGGCACGGCGGGCGCTGGAGCAGCTGCCGGAGCGCGATCGCGAAGCGTTGCTGATGCGCGAGGAAGGATTGAACTACGAGGAGATCGCCGAGGCGCTGGGGCTGTCGGTGGGGTCGGTGGGGACGACGCTGGCCCGGGCGAGGCGGCGGTTGGTGGAGATGTTTGAGGAGTCTGACAGTCGGACAGTCGGACAGTCAGACAGATAAACGGCGGGATAGGGCGGGATACGCGAGATACAGCGGGAAATGGCGAGGGACGATGAAGCATCTCGATGAAGGAACCATTCACGCGTGGCTGGACGGAGCGCTCGGCGCGGACGACGCGGCGGAGGTGGAGCGTCACGCCGCCACGTGCGACGAGTGCGCCGCGCGCGTGGCCGAAGCGCGTGGATTGATCGCCGGCGCGTCGCGCATTCTGTCGGCGCTGGACGACGTCGGCGCGGAGATCGTTCCCGCGCGCGCGGCGGAGGTGACGCGCAAGCGGATGCGTCCGCGCGTGACGCGTGTAGTGGGCTGGTTGGCGGCGGCGGGACTGCTGCTGGCGGTGGGGCTCGAGACGCGCGCCAAGATGGGGCCCGAGATGACGCCGATGGGCGGGGTGTCGATCGACGCGTCGCCGGTAACGATTCCGGATAGTCTGACCGACGGCAAGGTGGCGCGGACGGACACGGGAGCGGTCGGAGCGGTCGGAGCGGTCCGACAGTCGGACAGTCGGACAGGGGAGCAGTCGGACAGTCGGACAGTCGGACAGCGCAAGCAGCGGGCAACGGCGGAGAAAGGCGCGGTGGTCGAGGCGCCGAAGACGGCCAAGGCAGCCCCGGTTGCTCCGGCAGCGTCGGCGGTTTCCGGGGTCGCGGGTGGAATGGCGCGGCCGAGCGTGGCGTCGAACATGGCGGTCATGCCCGACTCGACGACGCGGGCGACGCGGGCGACGGAAGTGGCTCGCGCGCAGGCCGCCGCTCAGGGGTTGAAGATGCAGGACGCGATAGTGACGAGCGCAGCGGAACCGCAGCAGTCGCCGGCGGTGCCGGGGGGGGCGCCGATGTGCTTTGCGGAAGCGCCGGCAGCTCCCACAATGGCGCCGGTGCCGGCTGATGCGGCGCGCGGAGCGGCCAAGGCGGCGGGCGCGATGCGGATGGGCGTCAGTGCTGCAGCACCGGCAGGCGCCAATCAGATGCGAGCTGCAGTTGGCGCCGAACGTGTTGATGCTCGACTCCACGCCGGTGTCACCGAGTGTTGCGGGGGCGCAGGCGCCGCGGATGATGTTCGACGCGGGCGGCGTGGCGGGCGAATGGCAGCGGCTGAACGCGAAGGGCGCGACCGGGGCCGATTCGATAGTTCTCCGGTTCGTGCGGCCGGCGGGGCGCGTATTGCGCGCGGAGTTGACGCTGGAAGGGTTGAAGGCGGAGGGGCGCGTGATGGTGCGGGTGCAGTGTGGGGGAGGATGAAGCGCGCAGCATGAAGGCTGAAGGGTGAAACGGGCGACGGTTACAGGCGGACGGCGCGGAGCGCCCGCCGCACCCAATCCGTGAGTTCCGGGTCGTCCGCGATCACCTCGGCGTCCACCACGACCCAGGTGCCCATGGGGCGCTCGCCGCCGGGCGCGAACGGCGTGACGCCCGATTCCTCCAGCGCGCGCGGGTAGTCGTCGGGAGTGAGCTTGGCGATGATCGCCTCCTCGCCGACGATCACGAAGGCGTGTTTGCCCGACATGAAGCCGCGCCCGCCGAAGACGTTCTTCTGACGGATGGCGCGCTCGCCGATCTGCTCGAGGGCGTCGGCGACGCGGGTGGCGAGGCCGGGGTCGTATTTCATGGTTCAATGCGAGTGGGGTGGAGCGGTCGGACAGTCGGACAGTCGGACAGTCAGACAGTCAAACAGTAGAGCGTTGAATGGACGGCAAACCGCCGGCTGACGACCCGAGTCATGCGCGTTCCAGTTCCTCTTCCAGTTCCTCCGTCTTCTCCACCGCCTTGAGGGCGGTGCGGCCCGCGGCCAGGCCGCCGAGGACGATGTAGATGTAGAACGTATAGAACCGCCACCAGACGAGGGCGGCGACGAAGAGGCCGCCGGGGATCACGCCGCCCAGCGCGGCGCGGAAGCCGAGTTCCACCGCTCCGCCGCCGCCCGGCGCGGGCACGACCGAGGCGCCATACAACAATCCCAATGGCCAGAGGGCGAGGGGCGCCAGCGGAACGGTGCTGACCGAGGTCAGTACCAGCGCCGGCAGCATGAACAGCCGCGTGGCCACGTGGATGAACGACATGAAGAAGGCGCCGACGGCCCAGCGGGCGTCGACGTCCTTGACGTTGTCGACGGTGGTGCGGACGCGGTCGAACCAGCGCCGCACGACGCGCCAGCGGCCCTCGTGGAGTCCGATGCGCAGCGCCCAGGCGGGCGGCTGGTCGCCGACCTGGCGCCGCGAGAGCACGACGCCCACGGCGCCGATGCCGATGACGAACACGGCGTAGCCGCCGAGCACGCCGACCAGGGCGCCGAGCACGATGCCGGCGTGGCGGAACACCACGGTGCAGACGGCGACCACGGCGGCCAGTGAGAGCATCTCCAGGAAGAGATCGGCGAACAGGATGACGAGGGCCTTGGGCGTTTCGATGCCGCTCTGCGCGAGCACGAAGTAGCGGGCGGGCTCGGCGCCGGAGCGCCCCGGCGTGATGTTGGCGGCGAGGTCGCCGGCCAGGCAGGTGCGCAGCGACGCGCGCAGCGGAAGGCGCACGCCCACGGAGCGCGCGCTCCAGCTGAGCTTGACCGTGCGCGCGGCGACCTCGACGACCACGGCGAGGATGGCGAGCGCGTGCGCCTGCCAGGGAATGGAGAATTCGATGCCCTTGGTGGACCAGCCGGCGATGGTGTAGACCGATACGCCGATCACCGCCGCGAAGGAGACGGCGGTCAGGAACCAGCGGCGTTGGAGCAGGGTCCAGGGGCGGCGCAAAATCGGTAGGTCGGTTTGACGGTAGTCGAGGTCGGTAGGTCGGTAGGACGGTAGGTCGGAAATGAATATGGGGCGAAAGTTCGCCTGCGAGCGGGGGGAGTCAACGGGGATTAATAAGGCGCTAACGAAACGGCGAACGGCGAACGGCGAACGGCGAACGGCGAACGGCGAACGGCAACGCGAACCGCTCGACGTGCAGTCGTACGACGTAAGCTGCCCCGCCATCCGGATCGGGATGGCGGGGCAGCTTACGGTCGAGGTTCAGTTGTCAGTCGCTACTCTTCGTCGGCGGCACCGGCCTTCCCCTTCAGGGCGTCGGCAATGCGATGACGAAGGTCGGCAATGTGCGCCCGGGTCATCCGGTCGGAACTGCGACCCTCCGCCGCCTTGAGTTCGGTGTCGAGCGCCACCAGCTCGGCGCGCACCGACGGATACAGATCCGACAGCTTGGGATCGAGCTGCGGCGGACCACCGCGCCCACCCCCGCGACCGCCACGACCGGCGGCCGCGGCGCTCGGCGCCGGCGGGTTGAGCTTGGCGTTCAGGTTCTCGACGTACGCGCGCTGCAGCGCCCGCCGGTAGATGTCGATCTTCGACCCGGCGCGCAGCTCGCTGAACACCCCGTGCCGCACGTCGGCCAGCATGTCGGGAATCGAGTAGCCGTCGCCTGCCGAAGCGCGGGCGTCGTACTCGGCCATGCGGATCAGGCGCTGATTCTGGAGCAGCGAATTGAGAATGCTCGCCTGCGCGCTCGAGACACGCTGCACCGACCCGGTGGGCTCGATGCGACGCAGGATGTTCTCGTCGAGGAAGTACGTGGGCGTGACGAACGCGTTCTCGTTGAGGAACTTCACCGCCGCCACCTGGCGGGCCCGGCTCGACGGGCGTGAACAGCACGCCCTGCTGGCTGGGATACTTGTCCTGCGAGGCGGCGCCGCCCACCACGTTGGTGACGTGCGCGAGTTCGGTGCGCCACTGGCCGACGAGCCGCCCGTACAGCGAATTCAACTCGTCGTAGTTCTCGGTCTTGTTCGCGGTCGTGGCGGGAATCAGGTACTGCACCTCGCGCTTGATGTTGCGGAGGCCCCAACCGGTGGCCTTCACCGCGTCCTGATCGCCCACGGCCTCGGTCTCCTCGCCGGGGTCACTGCCCTGCGCGCCGGAGGTGCTGAAGCGGTACCAGGGCACGGTGTCCTGCTCGCGCGCCCATTGGTCGAGGGTGGCCCGTTCCTCTTCGGGCGTCTTCGCGTCGGGAATGGGCGCGTAGCCCCAGTGCGTGGCCCAGATGTCGTAGGGACCCTGCACCGGCGTCAGCAACTCCACCGGAATGTTGTCCTCGGGCTGCACCAGATAGTTGAAGCGCGAGTAGTCCATGAGCGTCGGCGTATGGCCGTACTTGCGCAGGAAGGCGACGCTGCGGAGCGAGTCGGTGGGATACTCGGCGCTGGCCTTCATGTTGTGCTGGAAGCCGATGGTGTGCCCCACCTCGTGCGTGAGCACGTACTCGAGCAGCCGCCCCATGAGCGAGTCGGGGAAGGGGAACACCCGCGCCCGCGGGTCCACGGCGGCCGCCTGCGTGAAGTACCACGACAACTGCAGGTGCTGCACGTTCTGATAGAACTGGATGTGCGCTTCGAGAATCTCGCCGGAGCGCGGGTCGTGCACGTTGGGACCCGACGCGTTCTCGGTGGTGCTGGGGAGCCAGCGGACCACGGAGTAGCGCGCGTCCTCGGGCGACCAGTCCGGATCGTCGGGCGCTTCCTTGGCGATGATGGCATGGCTGAAGCCCGCGGCCTCGAACGCCGGCTGCCAGTCCTCGATGGCCTTCTTGAACCAGGGGATCCACTTCTTGGGGGTGGCCGGATCGATGTAGTAGACGATGGGCTTCACGGGATCGGACACGGCCTTGGAGGGATCCTTCTTCTCCAACCGGTAGCGCGTGATGAAGCAGCGCGCGTGCGTCATGTCGCCGGTGTCGGTGTAGTCGGTGAGGCGCACCGAGAAGTAGCCGACGCGGTCATCGCAGTAGCGGGGCATCATCGGCACGTCGGGCAGCCGGTGGAAGCTCCAGCTCATGACGATGGTGTTGGAGGGCCGAGTGGTGCCGGCCTGCCCGAAGCCGCCCCGGCCCGGCGCGGCCGCCGCGCCGCCCCGCCCCGGGTTCTGCGCGTAGGTGAGCGTGGCGTACACGTTCACGTTGTCCGGGAACGGCGTGGCGCGTTCGATCCACGACCGCTGGGCATCGACGTTGCCGGGAATGCGCGTGCCGGGCCCCAGTTCCTGCGGCGGCTGGGTGAACAGCTTGGTCACGTCGATGACCACCGAACTGTCGGGGCCGTACGACTCCACGTTGAAATCGGCGATGATGGCCGGAACGTTGGAATTCTGCACGGCCTGGTATTCCGGCGTGGTCGAGTCGGCCATGACTTCGTAGGAGATGCTGCGCAGGTACACGCGGTTGTTGCGCAACTCCCACCGGTACACGCGGTTGCTGATGGCCTGGCCGCCGTAGCCGACGCCGAGTGTGGTCTTGGCGATCTCGGTGACGAGCAACTCGTCCTTGCCGAGCTGCTCGCGCGGGATCTCGAACAGGAACTGCGAGCCCACCTGATGGACGTCGAACATGCCTTTGCGCGTCTTGGCCTCGGCGGTCACGACACGGCGATAGGGACGAGGGTTGGGCTCGGCGTTGGCGGCGCCGCCACGGCCACCGCGGGCCACGGGGGCCGGGCTTTCCTGGCCGGGCATGGCAGCGGCACCGCGGCGGCCGGCGTTCGCGGTGGGGGCGGGGGTCGGGGTTGGTGGGGGAGCCGGGGTGGGCGCCGGCGCTGACGAGCAGGCGGCCAGAAACAGCGCGGCCGCGAGTCGGGGGGAGAAACGAGGCATGAGAATTTGGGGGGTTGGGGGGGAAACGACGAACTGAGAAACAGCGGAACCGAACAGGAGCGCAGGACCGAAACGGCGCAGGACCGAAACGGCGCAGGGCCGATACGGCGCAGGGCCGATACGGCGCAGGGCCGATACCACGCAGGACCGAAACGGCGCAGGGCCGAAACGACGCAGGACCGATACGGCGCAAGGCCGATACCACGCAGGGCCGATACGGCGGGGAATCGGATGGGGGTAAACAGCGAGTGGGGTGAAAAGACGGGTGGGGTCGGGGTTCGTCCTTCCTCCCATCCCCCGTCGTCCTTCACCGTTGACGCTTCACCTTTCCCCTCTGTACGCCCAGCGTTGCCCGCGCGTTCGGAACCGGCGAGGATCCGGGGGCATCGATGTCTTCCCAATTGGCTTCACTCGGGCGCATTTTGGGTGGTCGCAATGCTCTCGTCTCGCCTGGACTCCGTAGGAGGCTGATGTGATTGGAATTCGTTCTCGATGGTCGATCGCCCTCGGTGGGCTGATCGCCGCCATGCCGGTCGCCGTCGCGGCGCAGGGCGGCCGCCCGCGTCCCGTAACCACCGCCAACGCGATGGTTTCGGTGCCCTTTGACAGTCTGGCGTTCACCGGGCTCCGGTGGCGTGAAATCGGACCCTTCCGCGGCGGCCGGTCGGTGGCCGCCACGGGCTCGGCGGCCCGGCCCGACGAGTACTACATGGGCACCACGGGGGGCGGCGTCTTCAAGACCGAGGACGGCGGCCAGAGCTGGTTCCCCACCACCGACGGCTTCTTCGGCGGCACCATCGGCGCGATCGCCACGGCGCCGTCCAATCCCGACATCGTGTACGTGGGCGGGGGCGAGTATCCCATCCGCGGCAACGTGTCGTACGGCGACGGGGTGTGGAAGAGCACCGACGCCGGCAAGACGTGGCACTACACGGGACTCGGCGACACGCGCCAGATCGAGAAGGTGATCGTGAACCCGACCAACCCCGACATCGTCTACGTGGGGGCGTTCGGGCACATCTTCGGGCCCAACGCCGAACGCGGGCGTGTTCAAGACCACCGACGGCGGCAAGTCGTGGAAGAAGATCCTGTTCCGGAACGACTCCACCGGCGTGGCCGACCTGATCATGGACCCGGCCGATCCGAACACCCTGTACGCGAGCTTCTGGCAGGCATACCGGCTGCCGTGGACGTTCAGCAGCGGCGGCGCGGGGAGCACGCTGTACAAGACGACGGACGGCGGCGACCACTGGACGGAACTCAAGAACAATCCGGGGCTGCCGGCGGGCATCTGGGGCAACAGCGGCCTCGCCATCTCGGCGGCCAACCCGAACATCGTGTGGGCGCTGATCGAGGCCAAGGACGGCGGACTGTACAAGTCGAGCGACGCCGGCGCCACCTGGCGCTTCGTGAACGGCGACAACGAGATCAAGCAGCGCGCCTGGTACTACATGAAGATCACGGCCGATCCGCAGGACACGCAGACGGTGTACATCAACAACGTGTCGTTCATGAAGTCCACGGACGGCGGCAAGACGTTCAGCGCCATGCGCGGCGGCGGGCACGGCGACTCGCACCACCTGTGGATCGCGCCCAACGACCCCAAGCGGATGATCGAGACCGACGACGGCGGCGCGCGGGTGACGAAGGACGGTGGCAAGACGTGGAGCGAACAGGACTACGCCACCGGCCAGTTCTACCACGTGATCACCACCAACGACTATCCGTACAAGGTGTGCGGCGCGCAGCAGGATTCGGGCACGCTGTGCGGCGCCAATCGCGGCACGCTCGACATGTCGAACTGGGAGAACGCCGGCGGCGGCGAATCGGGATGGATCGCGCCGCGGGCGGACGAGCCGTGGACGATCTACGCCGGCAGCTACGGCAACATGCTGACGCGGCGCGACATGCGCACGGGACTCTCGGAGAACGTGAATCCCTGGCCGGACAACCCGATGGGTCACCCGGCCAAGGATCTCAAGTACCGCTTCCAGTGGACGTTCCCGATCATCACGTCGGTGCACAACGTGAACGCGGTGTACGCGGGCGCGCAGAGCGTGTTCAAGTCCACCGACCGCGGGCACAGCTGGACGGTGATCTCGCCCGATCTCACCTACCACGATCCGGCGACGCTGGGCGACGCCGGCGGTCCGCTCACCAAGGACCAGACGTCGGTGGAGTACTACGGCACGATCTTCGTGATCGCCGAGTCGCCGCTGAAGGCCGGCGAGCTGTGGACCGGGTCGGACGACGGCAAGATCTACCTGACGCGCGACGGCGGTAAGACGTGGAACGACGTCACGCCCAAGGGGCTGGCCAAGTTCACGAAGATCTCGAGCATCGATCCCAGTCCGCACGTGGACGGGGTGGCCTACGTGGCCGCCAACCGGATCAAGCTGGACGACAACCACCCGTACCTGTGGAAGACGTCGGACTTCGGCGCGCACTGGGTGCAGATCCAGGCCACGCTTCCCGACACCGAGCCGGCGCGCGTGCTGCGCGAGGATCCGGGCAAGCGCGGGCTGTTGTTCGTGGGCACGGAGCGGTCGGTGTACTTCTCCAACAACGACGGCCATAGCTGGCAGTCGCTGGGGCTCAACCTGCCGCTGGTGCCGGTGCGCGACCTGACGTTCAAGGACGGCGACCTGATCGCGGCCACGAACGGACGCGGCTTCTACATCATGGACAACATCTCGTCGCTGGAGCAGCTCTCCGACAAGGTGGTGGCCAGCGACGCGTACCTGTTCAAGCCGGAGAACCAGTACCGTGAAGCCGGTGGCCGCGGTGGGTTCGGCGGCTTCGGGCGCGGCGGCCGCGGCGGCAATCCGACGATCGCCGTGCACCCCACGGGCGAGAACCCGCCCAGCGGGATCGCCGTGCAGTACTGGCTCAAGTCGCCGGCCAAAACGGTGACGCTCGACTTCCTGGATGCCAAGGGCAAGCTGATCCACCGCTACTCGACGTCGCCGGCGCTGCAGCCGGCCGAAGCGCCGAGCGGCCGCGGCCGGTTCGGCGGCGGGCGCGTGCAGCGGCCGGAGAACGCGGCCGGCGTGAACACGTTCACCGGCTGGAACATGCGGTACCCCGATGCGCACAGCTTCAACGGCATGGTACTCTGGGCCGCCGGCACCACGGGCCCGATGGCGCCGCCGGGTAGTTACACGGTGCGGCTCAGCGTGGACGGCAAGCAGGTGGGCACGCAGTCGTTCAAGCTGCTGCCCGATCCGCGGCTCAAGGGCGTGACGCAGGCCGATTACGACGCGCAGTTCGCGCTGCTCATGAAGATCCGCGACAAGTTCTCGGCCACCAACGACGCCGTGAAGACGATCCGCTACGTGATGTACCAGCTCGACCAGCGGGAGAAGGATCTGCCGGCGGCGCAGAAGAGTGCGTTCGAGGCGGCGGTGACGCCGCTGCGCGATTCGCTGCAGTCGGTGGAGGACTCGCTGTACCAGTCGAAGAGCCATGCGAGCGAGGATCCGCTCAACTATCCGATCCGGCTGAACAACCGCATCGGCGCGCTGATGGGCGTGGTGTCGAGCGCCTGGGGCCGGCCCACGAAGCAGAGCTACGAGGTGTACGACCTGCTGAGCGGGCTGATCGACATCCAGATGGGACGGATGAAGGCCGCGATGGCCGGGGTCACCCGCGTGAACGGGGTGCTCAAGCAGGCCGGCATGCCGGCAATCGACGTGGCGGCGAAGGAGGTTCCGGGCAGCGGGACTGCCCAGAATGATGAGGGAGGGTTCGATCCGGACGGGAACTGAGTCGCCGAGCACGGGGCCTGGTTCGGGCTCCGTGCGCGAGTGACCGACAGGGTAGAGTTCGGACCGATTGGAACACAGAGCACGCAGAAACAGACACAGAAGAACACAGATAACTGCAACAGCACGACAAAGGGGAACGGCACACCCATCGAGATCTCGGCGGGTGTGCCGTTCCCCTAGTTGTTGTAGTTATCCGCGTTCTTCCGTGTGGATCCGCGTCATCTGCGGTCCAATCGGTTTGAACCCGGCGCTACCGGGAACCCACCACGCCGACGGAAAGTTCACGGTGTTGGTGGTTCAACCGACGGCCCGCCGATCTACTGTTGTTCCACGTCCACCGCCATGCCCATCGCATGGTAGCCCTTGTCCACGTAGACCGTGGCGCCGGTGATGCCGGAGGCCAGCGGTGAGCACAGGAAGGTGGCCGCGTGTCCGACCTCCATGGCTTCGAGCCTGTCGGTGAGCGGCGCGTTGCGCGAGACGTACTCCACCATCTTCTCGATGATGCCGATGGCGCTGGCGGCGCGGGAGGCGTAGGGGCCGGCGCTGATGGTGTTCACGCGGAGGCCCCACTTCCGGCCGGCCTCGTAGGCCAGCGTTCGGGTGTCGCTCTCCAGCGCGGCCTTGGCCGACGACATGCCGCCCCCGTAGCCGGGCACGGCGCGCTCGCTGGCCATGTAGGTGAGCGAGACCGCGGAGCCGCCGGGACGCATGAGGGGGCCCAAGCGTTGCAGCATCGCGACCAGCGAATAGGCACTCACGCTGATGGCGGCCAGGTAGCCGGCCCGGCTCGTTTCGAGCAGCGGCTTCTTGACCTCCGGACCGTTGGCCAGCGAATGGACCACGATATCGAGCGGCTGGGGGCCGAAGTCGGCCACCAGCTTCCGCGCCAGCCCGTCCACCGAACAGTCGCCGGCGTCCTTGTAGCGCCGCGAGGTGCGGATGTCGTCGGGAATCTCGTCGTTGGTATCGAAGGCGGCGTCCAGCGGGTAGATCTTCTCGAAGGAAAACAGCTCTCCATTCGAGAGGCGGCGGGCCTCGTCCATCTTCCCCCGTTCGAGCAGATTGAGGAGGATGTTTAGGGCGGGCGGCCACGTTCCCACGCACACCGAGGCGCCGGCCTCGGCCAGACTCTTGGCGATGGCGAATCCGAAGCCGCCATCGTCGGCGACGCCGGCGACGAGCGCACGACGGCCGGTGAGATCGATATTCAGCATGACACTAGATACGGCACTGGGTACATCGGGACAAGAGGACAACGGGGAGGCACGCACACGGGTTCAGACCACCGGACCGGTGGGCGTGCCCCTCTTCTCGCGCGGACTCTGGCGGGTGGCCTCGGCGAACGTGTCCAGCGGCAACCGGCTGCACCTGCTGCACGACGGGCCGGAAACCTTCGATGCGATGATCCGGCTGATCGACCAGGCGAAGGAATCGGTGGCGCTGGAGAGCTACATCTTCCGGTCGGACGAGGTCGGGGTGCGGTTCGCGACCGCGCTCAAGGAGGCGGCGGCGCGGGGCGTGAACGTGCGGGTGATCATGGACGGGATCGGCATGCTGGGCATTGCGCGCAGCTACGTTCGCGACCTGCGCCAGCACGGGGTGGACGTGCGGGTGTTCAACCGGCCGGGGCTCAAACTCTGGCTGGGACTCATCCCCCGCGACCACCGGAAGCTGCTGGTGGTGGACGACGCGGCGGGGGTGACGGGGGGCGTGGGGATCGGCCGGGAATGGATGACCGGGGTGCAGCGGCACGGACGTTCCCGGTGGCGCGACACGGCGCTCCGCATCGAGGGTCCGGCGGCACTGGACATGGGCGACGCGTTCGACACGATGTGGCGCCGAGTGACGGGAGAGCGGGTGAAGCGGGTGAGACACCTGCGGGCCATGGCGCGCGGCGCGAATCTCGATCCGGCCACGCACGAGAGCGCGCTGGTGGGGATCATCGAGGGCGAACCCTTGCGGCTGAGGGCGGCCCGCGCCCTGCAGATGCAGGCGATCAGTGCCGAGCGCACCATCTGGTTGGCGAGCGCGTATTTCGTACCCACCTGGTCGGAGCGCGAAGCGTTGATCGGGGCCGCGCGCGATGGGGTGGACGTGCGGGTGCTGGTGCCGAGCCGCAACGACCAGCCGTGGGTGACGATGCTGAGCCGGCGCTACTACCGGCGCCTGCTCACCAACGGGGTGCGCATCTGGGAGTGGCAGGGGGAGATGATGCATGCCAAGACGAGCGTGATCGACGGGAGCTGGGTGCGGGTGGGCTCCACGGACGTGAACTTTCTGAGCGTGGCGGTGAACTACGAACTCGACGCGGTGGTGCAGGATCATGCGCTGGCCTACGAGGCGCAGATGATGTTCCTGGACGACCTGCGGCAGAGTCAGGAGATCACGTTGAAGTCGAAGCTGGTGGTGCCGTGAAGGCGGTAGGGCGGTAGGTGCGGCAGGTGACGGCAGGACGCGGATAGCGCGGATAGCGCGGAAACTACAACTACAGAGGAACTGCATTTCATGCGGATATCGCGATGGGTGGTGGGCGTGGTGACGGGATGGGCATTGGTGGGTGGGACGGCGGGCGCGCAGCAGACTGCGCAATCGCGAGACAGCGTGAAGGCGCGGGGACCGCTGTTCACGACCACCGACGCGTGGCTTACCGGCGCGTTCGCGGTCGGGACGGTGGTGGCGTGGCCCATGGACGAGAGCCTGGCCAAGACGTTCGCAGTTCCTGAGCAACCAGAACAACGCGACGCTGAAGAACACGGCGACGGTGTTCCGAAACCTGGCCGACCCGGGAACGGTGATCATCAGCGTGGGCCTGTGGGGCGCCGGCCGGCTGACGAACGACCGGACGATGGCCGAGATCGGGCTGCGCTCGAGCGAAGCGATCGGGGCATCGGGGATCGTGGGGTACGTGGTCAAGTCCCTGGCCGGGCGCGCGCGGCCGCGGGTGGACATCAATCGCCCGCACGACTTCAAGTTGGGGCGCGGATTCGGCGCGTCGGGCGACTACCAGTCGTTCCCGTCGGGACACACGCTGGCGGCGTTCTCGCTGGCCAGCGCGGTGACGGCAGAGGCCGGCAAGTTCTGGCCGCGTCAGCAGGTGGCGATCGGTGTGCTCACCTACGGCGGGGCCACGCTGTCGGGGCTCTCGCGCATGTACAACAACGCGCACTGGGCGAGCGACGTCGTGCTCGGCGCCGGCATCGGCACGCTCTCCGGCATCATGGCCGTGCGGTGGAACGAACTGCACCCGGACAACTGGTTCGACCGGACGTTGCTGCATGTCTCGGCGATGCCGGCGGCCGGCGGTGGGATGGACGTGGGGTACCACGCGGCGTGGTGAAGGCCGCGCCGGCATGAAATCGGGCATCATCATCATCGCGCCGCTGGAGACGCCGCTGCGCGAGCGCATCCTCGAATTGCAGCGGCGGTTCGATCCCAAGCTCGCGGCGTCGCAGCCGCCGCACCTCACGGTGACCGGGTCGTCGGGCATGGGGCCGATCTCGACGAAGACCACGGTGGACGAATTGCGGGCGGCGCTGGAGCCGATCGCCCGTACCACGGCGCCGATGTCGCTGCGGTTCGAGCCGCCGGTGCGGTTCATGCAGACCAACGTCGTGGTGCTTCCGTTCGACCCGCATGGGCCGATTCGCGAACTGCATGACCGCATCAAGGCCAGCGGATTGCTGTACGAACGCCCGCGATTCACCTTCACCCCGCACGTGACGCTGAACTTCTTTCCGGAGCCGACACCGGAGAATCTGCGCGCCATGATGGCCGTGCGGATCGAGGAACCGGTGGAGCTGCGGCGCATCCAGTGTCACGAGACGCTCGACCTGACGCACACGCGGCTGCTGCTGGAACTGGAACTGACCGGGGCCGTTCCCGACTGAGGCACCCATGAAACCGACGATCGTGGAGGAGCTGGAGCGCGACATGTCGCCCGAGATAGCGGCAGCGTTCACGCACCTGGCCGTGGAGTACCTGGCGCAGACGCGCGACGCGTCGCAGCGGGTGACCACGCGACACACGCCCGCGGAGCTGGCGGCGCGGTTCGCCGAACCGCTACCGCGCGCGGGGCGCAGCGTGGCGGACATCGTGGCGAGGCTGCGCACCGACGTGATCGCCGAGAGCAACCACCTCAGCCATCCGCGCTATATGGGCCACCAGATGTCGGCGCCGCTGCCCGCAGCCATCTGGACGGAGTCGGTGATCGGCGCGCTCAACCAGTCGGTGGCGGTGTGGGAGATGTCGCCGGCGGGGACGGTGATCGAGACGCAGGTGATCCGGTGGATGTGCGACTTGGTGGGCTTCGGACCTGGTGCCGGGGGAACGCTCACGTCGGGAGGAACGGAGGCGACGCAGACGGCGCTGCTGGCGGCACGCGCGGCGGCGATGCCCAATGCGTGGGCGGAGGGCGTGGGTGCGAATCCGCCGGTGGTGGTGTACGGCGAACATGCGCACTACGCGGTGTCGCGTGCCGTTGGCGCGCTCGGACTCGGTGTGAACAACGCCGTGAAGGTGCCGTCGCGGGACCATCGCATGGACGTGACCGCGCTGCATGAGGCATTGAACACGCTGGCCGCCGAGGGGCGCGCGGTGATGGCGGTGGTGGCCACCGCGGGCTCCACGGCCACCGGGTCGTTCGACGACCTGGAAACGATCGGCCGAATGTGCGAGGAGCGCGGCATCTGGCTGCACGTGGACGGCGCGCACGGCGCGTCGGCGCTGTTGTCCGCGGCGCACCGGCAGCTGGCGAAGGGAATCGAGCGCGCGCAATCCATCGCCTGGGATCCGCACAAGATGATGCTGATGCCGCTGGCGGCGGGCGCGGTGTTGTTGCGCGACGAGCGGCGGCTGGAGGCCGCGTTCCTGCAGCAGGCGCCGTATCTATTCCACGGATCGGGGACGGCGGAACGGCGGTGGGATCAGGGCACGCGGAGCGCGCAGTGCTCCCGGCGGATGGACGCGCTGAAGCTGTGGGTGGCGCTGCAGCGGTACGGCGCCGACGGCATCGGCGCGCTGTTCGACCGGCTGTGCGATGTCGCGCATGCGATGCACGACGAGGTCGCGCGGCGTCCGGAACTCGAGGCGTTGCACGAGCCAGAGTGCAACATCCTCTGCTTCCGATGGGTGGGCGACCGCTCGGCGGACGAGGCGAGGCTGGATGCGGTGAACCGCGAGCTGCGCGAGCGCTACAACGCGTCGGGGCATGGGTGGATCACCGCCACCGATCTCGATGGGCGTCGCGTGCTGCGGGTGACGATCATGAATCCGCGCACCACGCCCGAGCGGTGCCGCGAAGTGGTGGATGCGTTGGTGGCGACCGGCGCGGAGATCGGCGCTGGCCGCTGAGGGCTACAGCGCCTTCTTGATCGCGGCTTCGAGGTCCTGCTTTCCGCCCAGTCCCGTGTAGACCACCTTGCCCGTCTTGTCGAGCACAACGACGTACGACGTGGCGGGCGCGTCGAATGCGCCGCTGGCGTCGCCGTCGGTATCGAAGAACTGGGTGCCGGGAATGTGGTACTTGGCCACGAACGCCTTGACGCGCGCCGGGCTCTCGTTCACCGAGACGGCGATGCCCACGAAGTGCACCCGGTCGCCGTACTTGGCGGCCATGGCGTCCATCGTGGGGCGAAGTTCCTTGCAGTTGGGACACCAGGTGGCCCAGAACTCGATGAGCGTGGGCGTCTTGCCGATGAAGGCGCCGAGGTCGGTCTTCTGCCCGTCGAGCGTGTAGACCGGCGGGTTGGGGGCATGGGAGCCGATCTCGAGGCCCATGCCCTGCGCGCCGGCGGCGCGCGGCGCGACGACGGCGAACGATGCGGCGGCGAGCGCCACCAGGATTGCGCGAGCGGGCGTCAGCTTCATATGACCAACTGTCCCATCTTGAAAAGGTAATACTCGGCGACCGCCAGCATGACGAGCGCGAACAGCTTCTTGATCCACACCATCCACGAGCCGGCGCGCGGCAGCCGGGCCAGCGACCCCGATGAGGCGCCGAGCACGATGAGCAGCGTCGACATGCCGAGCGAGAACACGAACAGATAGAGAAAGCCGAGCACGGCACTCTTTGTCGTGCTCACCCAGGTCAATACCACCGCCATCACCGGCGCCGAGCAGGGCGCGGCCACCAGTCCCGACATGGCGCCCATGACGAACGCGCCCGAGAACTTCCCCGCCGTGCCGGCAGTGCTGGCGCGCGCGACGAGCGCCTGCGGCAGCCGCACCGGAATGACGTCGAGCATGGCCAGCGCCGCGATCACCAGCACGTTGGCCATCACGAAGTACAACCATGGATTGGTGCTGATGGTTCCGAACAGGGTGCCGGAGAGTCCGGCAAAGAGGCCGAGCGCCGAATAGACGAGGGCGAGCCCGGCGACGTAGGTGAGGGTGAGGAAGAGGGGGCGGAAGCGCGGGGTCTCGGCGCCGGCGCTCTCTCCGCCGACGATCGCGATGGTGATCGGGATCATCGGGTAGATGCACGGGGTGAGGCTGGTGAGGACGCCGCCGAGGAAGACGAGCGGGAGGGCGAACAGGGGGTTCGCGGAGAGGAGGTGGGAGAGGTTGGCGGGGTTCACGAGGGGAATGTAGGCCGGTAAGCGGGTAGGTCGGTAGGTCGGACAGGGGCGGAAGCAGCAACGGTAACTGCAACAGAAGGCTGTGAGCTACCCGCTGACAACTCACGGCCTTCAGTTGGGGAGGGGGCGGGAGAGTGATTAGCTTTCCCTCCCGCCCTGCAACCCCGAGTGTCCATGCCCCCGCAATTCATCTACGTCATGAAGGATCTGCGCAAAGTCGTCCCGCCCCAGCGGGAGATTCTGCGTGGCATCTGGCTGTCCTTCTACTACGGCGCCAAGATCGGCGTCCTCGGCCCCAACGGCGCCGGCAAGTCGAGCCTGCTGCGCATCATGGCCGGCGTGGACCACGACTATCAGGGCGAGGCGTGGATGGCCGACGGGATGACGGTGGGCTATCTGCCGCAGGAGCCGCAGCTCGACCCGGCGCTGGACGTGAAGGGGAATGTGGAACTCGCGGTGGCGGCGCAGCGCGGACTGCTGGAGCGGTTCAACGAGATCTCGATGGCGTTCGCCGAGCCGATGAGCGACGACGCAATGGAGAAGCTGCTCGCCGAGCAGTCGCGGGTGCAGGAGCAGATCGACGCGCACGATCTGTGGAGTCTCGATACGAAGATCGAGATCGCGATGGACGCGCTGCGGCTGCCGCCGTGGGACGCCGACGTCAACAAACTGTCGGGCGGCGAGCGGCGGCGCGTGGCGCTCTGCCGAGTGTTGCTGGAGCAGCCCGACATGCTGCTGCTCGACGAGCCGACCAACCATCTGGACGCCGAGAGCGTGGCGTGGCTGGAGCGGCACCTGGCGGAGTTTCCGGGCACCGTTGTGGCGATCACGCACGACCGGTACTTCCTGGACAACGTGGCCAAGTGGATTCTGGAACTGGATCGTGGAGCCGGTATTCCGTGGGAGGGCAACTACACGAGTTGGCTGGAGCAGAAGCAGAACCGTCTGCAGACCGAGGAGAAGCAGGCCAGTGCCCGGCAGCGGACGCTGCAGCGCGAGTTGGAATGGGTGCGCATGGCGCCGCGGGCGCGGCAGGCCAAGAACAAGGCACGCATTCAGAAGTACGAGGAACTCGCGAGCCAGGAGTCGCAGGAGAAGATCCTGCAGCACGAAATCGTGATTCCGCCGCCCCCGCGTCTGGGCAACGACGTCGTGATCGCGAAGAACCTGCGCAAGGGGTACGGCGACAAGCTGCTGATCGACGGACTGGACTTCGCGTTGCCGCGCGGCGGGATCGTGGGCGTGATCGGGGCCAACGGCGCGGGGAAGACGACTCTGTTCCGGATGATCGTGGGCGACGAGCAGCCGGATGGCGGCGAGCTGAAGGTGGGCGAGACCGTGCAGCTCGCGTACGTGGACCAGAGCCGGACGTTGGACGGCGAGAAGACGGTCTACGATGAAGTGAGCGGCGGGCTCGACTCGATCATGGTGGGCAAGCGTGAGATCAACAGTCGAGCGTATCTGGCGAGCTTCAACTTCAAGGGGCCGGATCAGCAGAAGCGGGTGAAGGATCTCTCCGGCGGGGAGCGCAACCGGCTGCACCTGGCGAAGACGCTCAAGAGCGGTGGGAACGTGCTGCTACTCGATGAGCCGACGAACGATCTGGACGTGGATACGCTGCGGGCGTTGGAAGACGCACTGATCGATTTCGCGGGGTGTGTGGTGGTGATCTCGCACGACCGGTGGTTCCTGGACCGGATTGCGACGCACATGCTGGCGTTCGAGGGGGATTCGGAAGTCGTGTGGTTCGAGGGGAATTTTCAGTCCTATATAGAAGATCTGAAGAAGCGGAAAGGCCCGGATGCGGATCAGCCGCACCGGGTGACGTATCGGAAGTTGGTGCGGGGGTAGGGCCGGCCTCCAACAACCCGCGGCGTCCCGCCGCGCATCGGCTTCTCTCGGCCAGAGTTCACGACGGCGGTTCGGTTCTCATGCCGCTGGGCGTCCCGGTCCAGCTTTCAGGGAAGGGGGCCATGGTGCGGCGCGGTCACCCGCGAGGCAGCCTCATGCTCGTGAACCACAAGGCCGCCCACACTGACCAGCGCAACAATCGCGAGAGCGACGGACGCGACATCCCCGAGTATCCGCCTGTTCATAAATCCTCCCGCTAACTCACCATGAGAAGGGCGAGGCGTGAACTCGCACCCTTACAACGCGACCGTGTGTCATCGCGCACTCAAGACCCACAGATAGCTCGTATACCGAAACCGTACTCTTGACCTCGGCACCAACCACCTCGCTGTAACCTGGCCTCACTCCGCCCGCAGAACGGCGGCCGGACTCCGCCGTAGCACACGCACGGTCGGGATAAGCGTCGCAAAGAACCATACCAATATGAGAACGGCCCCTCCCATGAGGATGATCGCGGGGTCCCCCGCTGATACTCGAAAGAGGAGCGGGTCGATTGCACGGTGTACGGCGACCACCACTATGCCCCCTGCGGCGAGGCCACCAATTACGGCGCGCAACCCATTCCATCCCACCGTCACGAAGACGTGACGGGGGCGAGCGCCGAGCGCAATACGGACAGCGAGTTCCATGGACCGTTGTGCCGCGTTGAACGCCACCACGCCGTAGAGGCCGATCACGGAGATGGTCAGAGCCACACCGCCAAAGAGCGCGAACATCGCCGCGGCGGCGCGCCACGTGTGGAACTGCGGTTCCAGAACATCGGCCATAGTATTCACGGTGACTGCCCGAAGCTGGGGCTGCGCCCCTTGAACCGCGCGCCGAATTGCCGCACGAGTCGAGGCGGTGACGTTCTCGCTGTGGACGAATAGGCCGCTCGGCCACCGCGGAGTCACCCTACTTTGAGCAATCGGTACGTAAACAAGAAACGCGCCACGATTCAGGATGTCTCTCTTCCAGAAGCCGTTGAGCACGCCAACCACCGTGACGCATTCTCTGCTCGCCGGATCGTGCCAATGGGGAAGTAACATGCAGCGTCCAATCGCATCTTCACCCGGCCACAGAAGACTCGCCACGGGTGCGTCGATGATCGCAACGCGCGGTGCCCCGCGCCGGTCTGCGGAGGCAAAGTCCCGACCGCGAAGCGACGTGGCCCCAACGGTTCGGAAGAAACCGCTGTCGACGGCTATCTCCGATGCCACCTGACCTTCCCAGGCACGCCTCATGGTGGGGGTCTCCCCGCGTTCCGGCGTCTCAGGCGAGACGGCGTATCCACCTTGGTACGGCTCCCCAGCCGCAAACGCGACGCGCGTCACGCCCGGTATGGCTCGTACGTTGGCCGCCATCCGATCCAATACCGCCTGGGCAGCGGGGTGCGGAAGACCAAGTGCGTTGAGATCGAACCGGACCGCCAGGGTGTGTGCGACGTCCAAGCCGAGGTCGAGCTCGTTCACATGGCGCATGCTGAGCACAAACACGCCGGCACCGACCAACAGAACCAGACAGAGCGCCGCTTGGATCGTGACGAGCACACTTCGCGCCCGACCACCTCGCCCGATCGCCCCAGGCCCTCCAGCCCGCAATCCGGAAGTAAGGTTGGGCACCGCCGCCTGAAGCATTGGTGCGAGCCCCATTAGCACGCCGGTCAGCAATGCGATGCCGGCAGTAAATCCAAGGACGTGTAAATCCACGAACGTTCCTACGCCGATCTCGGTAAAGGCGTGCCTGAGCAACCCGCCGCCGAGGGCAGCGAGCCATACGGCCCCCGCTGCACCGAGCCCCGCGAGCACCATACCCTCAACGAGCAGTTGCCGTGCGAGGCGACCACGGGAAGCGCCGAGTGCCAAGCGGACGGCGGTTTCCCGCCGACGTACGACGGCTCGCCCCAGGAGCAGGTTGGCTACGTTGGCGCAAGCGATGAGCAGTACGATCGATGAGACCGCCGCCAGCCAGAGCGCAACGTGAACCACACGCGGCGCATCCGGTCCGCGGCCTGGGATGATCGACGCGGCAACCAAGTGGGACGACGAGTCCCCGGCGAAATACCCATTTCCTTGGAGCCAGGCGGCGCTCGCTTCCTGCTCCGCGATGGCGGGGGTGACGCCCGGCCTCAGACGGCCGATGACATTGAACCAGGGTGCCCCCCGGCTCGTCAACAAGCCGGGCGGCATCAATTCGGCTGCGGCGACCGTGACGGGAAGATAGACGTCCGGCGCGGCTGTCTCGGCACCCGTGAACCCCGGGGGGGCCACCCCGACCACGACATACGTGAGCGAGCCGACGCGCACACTGCGCCCCAGCGCAGTCCGGCGCCCTCCGAACTGCGTTCGCCAGAAATCGTACCCGAGTATGGCAACCGGAGCACCGCCAATCACATTACTGGCGGGGGATTGATCGGCATCATCGAATAGTCGGCCGACCGCCGCGTCAATACCCAAGACGCGGAAAAAGTTCGACGACACGACCCAGGCGTGTACGGGGCTTGATTCAATGCCCTCGCCAAATGGAAGTACGAAGGCACCGTAGCCCGCCACCCCACTAAAGCCCGAAGTGGAACGTTGGATGTCCAGGTACGCGGGGTAGTTCAACCCCGGTGTAACGCGCGCCCTACCCGTCGCACTGTGTCCGTCCACCAGCACGCGCACCACGTCCTGGGGCGCGTGCACACCGGGCGGCGGACGGAATAGGAGGCGGTCAACGGCACCCGCCATCGTTGCGTTGGCACCGATCCCGATAGCCAACGTCACCACCACCAGAAATGTAAAGCCCGGGCTGCGGCGTATCTGTCGAACCGCAATCGCTGCATCCGTGCTCACATCGGCACCAAGTCGCCGGACCACCCATGGGAACCGCGCCAGCCGTGATTGCCGCGTCATGAGAGGATGCGCCGCATATCCGGGTTGCCTGCAGTTGAAAGTGAGGACTGCCTGGTGGGGTGACACGCGCTGCCGTTTGCGGTGGGGCTATTTCCACTCTCCGATGGCCGCGATGCCACCCATACGTGCGACTACGCGCCTCCCACATAGCCCTTGTGCAAAGGCGGACGACGGCCCTCCCGAGCGTCCGAGAAGGCCATCGCCCCCAGCTCCATCATAGCGTGCACTCCGCCGCGTGCACAACCATTCGTTCCGAAGCGATGGCAGTCCTCGCTAGGAGTCGCCACCGATGATAATCGGGCACTGGTTGCTGCAGATCGTGTTCCCTCCACCGGTGCCGTCGTCAAGGATAGTTGGTATGAAGCGGCGGTTGGGCCTCCACGGTAACGTGGTGGCAGAGTCGCCCCACCCATATCAACGCGCTCACCGTCTGGCGACGGGGCGCACACCGGGAGGCCAACCGCCATGGAGATGATAGGCCTGGACCTGCACAAACGCGAGAGTCAGCTGGCGATCAAGGCGGAGGACGGGACGATCACGGACCGGCGCATCGTCACGAGCCGGGCGCGGTTCACGGCGGTGCTCGGGGGCCGGCCGCGCGCGCGGATTCTGCTCGAGGCGAGCACGGAGAGCGAGTGGGTGGCGCGGCATTTGGAGTCGCTGGGTCACGACGTGATCGTGGCGGACCCGAACTACGCGCCGATGTATGCCAATCGCTCGCGGCGCACGAAGACCGACAAGCGTGATGCGCGGACGCTGCTGGATGCGTGCGCCACGGGGGCGTATCGGCCGGCGTATCGTCTGTCGGAGGCGCGCCGCCGCGTGCGGGCCGAACTCGCGGTGCGCGATGCGCTCGTGCGCACGCGGACGCGGTACATCGCGCTGGCGAAGGCGCTCGTGCGGCGTGATGGGTTGCGCGTACCGACGAGCGCGAGCGCGTGGGTGCCGGCGCGGATCGCCGCACTTGATCTGTCGCCGGCGCTGACCACGGAGCTGGCGCCGCTCTTTGCGGTGTATGCCTCGCTCAACGAGCAAATCGCCGCGGCGGATCGGCGTATCGCGACCGTCGCGGCCAGCGACCCGATCGTGGCGCGGCTCGCGACGGCGCCCGGGGTGGGCCCGGTGACGGCGATTGCGTTCGTCGCCACGATCGATGACATCACGCGATTTCGCTCGGCGCACGACCTCGAAGCGTATCTCGGCGTGGTGCCGAGGGAGCGCAGCTCCGGGGAGAAGCGCCAGCTCGGACGGATTACCAAAGCGGGCAACGGCCGGATGCGCTGGCTCCTGGTCGAGGCCGGGTGGCAGATCCTGCGGTCGAAGTCGGCGGAGACGGTGGCGCTCCGCGCCTGGACGCGGGCGATCGCGCAGCGGCGCGGCAAGCGGATCGCGGTGGTCGCGCTCGCGCGGCGGCTGGCCGGGATTCTCTACGCGATGTGGCGCGACGGCGTGGCGTATGAGGCGCAGCGAATCCGACCGCTGGCACCGGGGGCGCCCCAGGCCGTAGACCAACGGGCGGGATAAGGGCGGGAGGACCGTGCGCGAATCGAAGTGACTGAATCGGGAGCGGCGAGCGCGTGAAATTCCTTGACGCACCACGGACCATCGACGTCGTGGGATCGTTGGCGCCGTCCGCTCTTTCGTACCACCCCAATGCGCCGGGACCCTCGCGTCCCACCCGAGAGCGCGAACAGAAGGCTGAGCAGCACCTCGAGGACCGCGTGGACAACAGAAGAACGCGCTACGGCAAGCCTGCGCAAAACTCATTGGGGCTTGCCGCGGGCCGCCGCTTCACAGAAGGAATCTCAATCCCCGTATGGTCTGAGGGCAGCGCGCTGGGGGCCAACCCGGAAGCGTGGGCCCGCGGTCTGGTAGGCTCGGCGTGGGATCCGGGTGGACGCCAGCGGCCGTTTGGGTGGTCGGGGGGTGGCTGGCCTGCGGCAGCCAGGAATTCGAGCGGATCGACCGTCATTGGTGGTCGGCGAGTGAGCGGGACACCTCGAGCGGGTCATCGGCTGGCTCAGTGCTCCCGTTGCGACTCCGGTTGCAGTTGCGCGACTGCCAACGTCACCCGTCGGTCCTCGCGCATGTGAATGGAAAGCGTTACGGCGGCACCCACCCTAGGATCAACCGTGAGGTGCACCGGCTGACCGCGGGAGCGGCCACAGACAATCGCACGACCGTCGTCGTCGGTCTTTACCGTGCGTGTACGTCCGTCGGAAGGTGACGAGATGAGTACCGCAGCGTCCTTCCGCGGCGCACCACCTGCCAGCACCCAAACCGCGAGAACCCCGCTCGAATCGTCGGTCGTGGAGATGTGACACCGGCGTGCGAGAGCGGCTTCTACATCCGGGACCTCGACCGTGACAGGACTCCTTGCTGCGCTGTCGACCTCAATGGGCGCGAACGCGTTCGTGCCTGCGGATGATGTGTGATTCACGCCCTTTACGAAACTCGCGAGTGACCGCACCGGACGTGCGCCAACCACCTGAATGCCTCCGGCCCCGGCCAAGGGGCCGAAGACGGCAAGCACCGAGTCCTCTACGGCGAGCAGATAAGGCCCGGGAACGATATCGTCGACGTGAAAGCGCCCCAAGCTGTCCGTACGAACTGCTCTGTCCGAATTCAGCAATCGGACCACCAAACCTGGGATTGGCCGCCGGGTTTCCCGGTCGACCGCCACCCCGGTGAGCGACGGTAAGCCGCCGGACCATGTCGTACCGTCTGCCCAGGTCGCCTCCGCCAGGCGCGCGCACCGCTCCGTCAACAGACCGCCCACGGCCCCGATACCACGCCCGTACCCAGATCGGTCCCGCTGCGCAAAGATCCCCGCAGCGATTGGAGACCCGGTTCGGATGCACCAGGAGGTCATGAAGGGGACTCCGTTGGCGGCCGTGGCGAATGTCATCGCTCCGCCGCCGCCGCGTACCGGGATGGCCACGCCCTCTGTGGGGGTGTACGAGAAAGTCAGCCGCCGAAGCTGAGCCGTCGCGGTATCCACCCATAGCGTTCCCGAGATATCGACCAGACTATCCCGGCCTGGTGTGGGCTCGAATGCGATGCCGATTTCCCCCGGGTGATCTCCATCGGAGTGAACGGCGAAGCAGTGGGTCCGAGCGAAGGAATCATCCAGCAGGACGTCTTCATCGGGTCCGTACAGGTCGTACCCGCCGGCTGTGCTGACGCCGTAGCCATGAGCGGCAAAGAACGACGCCGACTGCCCGGCCGAGAACGCACGCGTTGCTACCGCAGTCGACAAACCGGTGGCTTGGCCCTCCACGTCCGCCGGCCGACTCGCGCCAAGGCCCAGTGTCCGCGTGAACTTGACGATCCGAAGTACTGCCGGAGTCGCGTCACGCGAGACGACTGCCGCCAGCAAAGCCGCTTGGGCCTGTCGCCACATTGCGGCGGCGGCTGCGCGTCCTTCATCGGGCGAGCATGCCGTTCGGTCCCGCACCACGACAGTTGCCAAGTTCCACGCCAACCGGCGAAGCTCGATCGTGACCTCGCTGTCTCCAGTGGCCACCACCAGGGCTGGTTCATAACCGATTCGGATCACGCGGAGCCGAGCCACTGCGGCCCTAAACGGCGCGAATCCGAAGCGACCATGCACGTCGGTGAGGGTCCGGCCAAGCACGCTGTCTGCCGGACCAAGCACCATCACCACGGCTCCAGCGACAGGCGTACCCGCCGTCTGATCGTCGACCGTTCCGCGAAAGCGCTGGGCCCCTGCACCGGCAGGAACGGCGATGAGGCCAAGCACGCCCACGAGCGTCAGCCATCGAAACGGGCGTCGAGGTGCGAGCACGCCCATCACTCACCCCCAATGAAGGGCACTACACGTGCAACCAACGCTGCTTGGTCAGAGGGGCGACCGAAATTCGAGCCCCCGCCGCGACTTCCGTGTTCCATTGGTTCATTACCGTCCCCGAACCGCTGCACGGACGGACCGCCCGTTCTTGACCTCGGTGATGATACCAATAAGCGTGGTATCGGTCACCGGGTTCGGGAGGCGCCACCCGTTCACAATGATCGTCGGGGTCGCGTTGACGTCGAGTTCACCTCCGAGACGCTTGCCAATCGCGACGGTCCGGAGTGAATCCCCCCGCTGGACACACTTCGCGAATTTCACAGAGTCACGAATTCCAGCGTCCCTGGCATAGTCCGGCCACGACTTGAGGCCGAACGAGTCCTGCTTCTCGTAGAGCAATTCGTGCATACGCACGAATACCCCCTGGGCCGACGCACATGCACTCGCTCGAGCCGCCGGCATCGCGAAGCGATGTATGCTCAGTGGAAAATTGATGAATACTAACGCAATGTCGTTGGGAAACCGCTTCTGAACTGCACGGAACTGTTGGTCGAACGCGCGGCAGAACGGACATTCGTAATCACCAAATTCGACCACCTTGACCTCTGCGCCGCTATCGCCGATAACCGGTCCCGCCGCCGTGAGTTCCTTCCAATCAGTCACGGAATCGGGTGCCTGATGTTCTGACACGCGGACCTTGGTCGACGTAGGTATGAACGCATTGTGAACGAGAGCGGCAGCTCCGACAACAGCCGCGGCCGTAAGGATCGTAGAAAGCACGCGTTCAAAGCGGTCTGCCATTGATGCCTCCGTGCGCAGACTGCACTCGTGGTGGTACCCCGGGGCAGCGTCCTCGACTTATACGCCGCAGTCGAGATACGACATGTCTTGAGATCCGCAGTCCCAGACGTCATTGTCAACACACGAAGCCGGCGGAGTACCGCATTCATCGATGCAGGCTGCGAAGGCACCAAAACTACCGCACGAGTCGACATAGTCGCACAAGCAACACCCACCGATACATCCGGGGCTTGCCATTGGAGCCGTTCGCACAGAGCGATTCGAGATTAGTGAAGCGCCAACGGTGAACATGGCGACGACGATGGCCTTCCTGAGAAGAGAATTGCCTAGCATGGGTCCGTTACCTCCGCAGCGAGCCATCTGCAGGCACGCGACCAGCGTCCGCCGTCGGGCCATAGATGGACTTATGAGGCCACGTATATTGTCACACAATCGGCCTGTCAAGAGCAGATTTGGCCACCGAGCAAGTCTCCCCCGGCAGGGCCTCCATGGGGGGCGCGTCCGATCCACAAACGGTCTCCCTAGACGTAGGGGGAAGGTCGAATGCAGCGTTCGCAGATTCGCTCGATCCAGCCCCAATTCCGGACGCGGAAGCGGCTCCGGCGCGGCCACCGGGACGGGCGCGATTGGGGCAGGCGCGCGGTCGGTCGCTGCGGCCTCTCGGCGCCGGCTGGGTTACCGGCCGTCGTAGCGCGTCATGACTTGGTGCTTGTTGGGAATGTGCGTAACCAGCTGCGCCAGAAACGGCAGCGGGCCCACCGTCTCGGTGCCGGCCGTGAGCCCGTGGCGTTGGTCGGCGCCGTCGTACTGCAGGCGCTCGAGCGCCATCGGATTCCGCGCGGAGTAGGGCCTGGGTCCCTCGAAGTTGGACCAGCACGACTGGCGGATTGGCGGAACGATTGGCTCGCCGTTCGGGACAGTCGACGGCTTCATGGAGCACGGCGGAATCCCCATCCGCACTCTCTCACCGGGCGGGCTCGTTACAAACTTGGTTTGTAACCGCCGGGATTGGCTCGCACTCAAGCCGTACCGACTTGCGATGCAACCTATGGCGCCGCACGGACTTCCAATTGGCCCCTCCAAAACAACACCGCGAAGTCAGTAGAACCGAGGGGAATTTTCAAGCTTATATAGAAGATTTGAAGAAGCGGAAGGGGCCGGATGCCGATCAGCCGCACCGGGTGACGTATCGGAAGTTGGTAAGGGGGTAGCCGTCGAGCCGGCCGTCATGTCGCGGGAGCCATCGCGTATGCGTCAGACGAGACCGTTCCGCGGCCGCCACTGACTGAGTCGAACGACCGAAAGCATGGGGATGCCTACCCGAGCACTTACGCGCGATGCTCCCGGGAACTTCCCGAAGCCCTGGCCCCAGGGTTCTGCCGCCAGATTGCCTACGATTCACTGTGGCGGCAATCGCTGGCCAGGAGGCTGGCGTCCGGACCCAAGCAGTCGAGCTAAGCGGAGCGGAGAGTCAACGGCTGGCGCGCATGGGCGAGGATCACGCGCTGTCCGGCTAGAAGTCATTGGTGCTGTAGACCACGAAGCCGCGCGAATTCGCAAATGCGCCTCCCTGCCTCGAGAGGCACCAAGAGGATGAACGGGGGCCCCGGTACCGTGCGGCCTCCAGGGTCCGGCCGTTCGCGTGGAGCGCATCGCAGCCCGCGTCGTGCCCCGGCACGTGGGCGCGTATGTCGGCTCCATGCGATTCCGTCCCTCTGACACGTCGCCAAGTCATAGCTTACATATTGCAGTTCGCTCTTGACATCCATCCATGGAAGCTCATAGTGTTGGCGCAGCCGATACTCGCGGCCTGCCAGATGCGTGAAGCAGCCGGGCGACGCGGTGCAGCAACACGACCTACAGAGGCTGCCATGGGAAACTCAAGTGGTCGGCAACGCGGCACGGCGTGGGCCTTCGCGTTTGCGGCGGTACTTGGCGGGTGCCGCCGGGAGATGCCGCCAGCGCCGCAGCTCGCGAGCGTGCTGCGCGATGGGGTCACCCAGGCCGAGTCGCTGGCCGTCCAGCGGCAACACGAGGGCGCGACGGGGCACCCATCGCTCTCGACGGAATCGGCGGGAACGTGTACGATCGCCTGGAGCGCTCCCGACTCGGTGTCCGGGTGCAACGCGCCGGTCCCGACGGTGGCGCCCGCAGTGCCATGGCTGGTGCATGATGGCGAAGCGCTGGGACCCAGCGAGATCGAGCAGCGCGACTCCATCCACATTGGGTTCGGCGTGCCGGTCAAGGGGCTGACGCTCACGAGCACGGGCGCGCTCAACTGCTCGGGGACACTCGGGACGTTGATCGGGTATCGGCATGACACCCTGGTCGCCGAGGCGGACAACGCCCTCACCGATCCGGCCGACTGCGGCTCGGATGACGTGACATTCGGCGTGACGGGGCAGTTCCCGCCCGACCGTGTCATTGACAGTTTGGTAATCGTAGGCGTGGACCCGTGGACTTTCCCGGTGTTCAACCTCACCGGCCGGGCGTGGCTGAAGTATACGCTGACTTACGCACCTTTGAACGCCGAGCCGACGTCGGTGGTGATCCAGTCGGTGCATACGGCGAACGGCGGCAGCTTCACCACCCTGCCCGATGAACGTACGATCACGATGACGGCGGTAACTGTGCCGGCGTCCCTGGCGGACAGTGTTCATTGGACCGTAACCGACTATGCGGGCGATCAGGTGCCCTCCATCCCGCCGGACGCTGACTCGCTCGCGCGGGGAGCCACGATCAGTTGGCAGGTGCCGAAGCAGGACAGCGTGCGGTGGCATTCCGTACCCGTCCCGGCGCAGTTGGCCACAAGGTCTCTGGCCTACCTGATTGTGGCGTCCGTCACCGACGCGACTGGAGCCACCGTGCATTCTGCGCCGGACACGCTCACGCAGGATGAGCTCGATACGATGCGGGAAGAGTATGTCGAACTAGTATTGGTTCGCGTACCGCATCGACCTGACTTCGCACCGTATGCGTTGTGTAAGATCGGGTGTGTCAACACTGGCGACTATCCGCTGGGGATTGTTAATCCGGTCCTTCAACGCGGTCTCGACTCACTTCAAGCGAGCTGGAGCGGCGCCTGGCAGGTGAACTCGATCTACCGCAATCCAGTGAACAACAGGTACCACACTCCAGGCTCGGATCCCGCCAGTTGGCACCAATTCGGGTGTGCGGCAGATCTCCAGACGTTCCCGGTTCCGCGAAGCAATCATGCCGACAGCGTCGCGGCGATGGACAATTGGACGCAACTGGATCGCCTTGCAAGACAAATGGGGTTCCACGATGAATCAAGAAATGGCAGCGGCATCGGGCATGTTCACGTGCAACGTCCGTGCCCGTGAAGGAGGATACGGAATGCCAAGAATAACCGGGTTGCTGGTCTTGGCTGTTGGCGTCGTAGTGTCCGCTCTGGCCAGTCCGATCTCCCTGACGGCTCAAAGTCCCGACTCATTGGTACGGCTCCTCGGCTCTCCCGACTGGCGGGTCCGATCGTTCGCGCTGCATCGCCTGCCATATCTTCCTGATTCCGCGTTGCCGTCCAGTTATCGGTCCACACTGATCGCACTCTTCAATCAAGAGGCCGTGACGCCCGACCCTGCCGCAGGTTCTACGGGGGAAGGCTATGGAGAATACCAAATTCAACTCGTCGATGCCGCCCTCGCACTTCACGATCCCGCTACCCTGCGGGGTCTCGCTTATCTCGGCGTGCAAGTTGATGAGGCGAGCCAGCGCTTCATCGCCGAGCAAGGGTCCGCATCGCTACCGTACCTCGATGAGGCCTGGACGGCGGACTCCGATGCACATTCGGGCATCATGGACACGTGGGCGCTACTGGTTGGCAGGTATAAGGACGGCATCACCGCGCAGGAACGAATCCGCATCCTGCACCAAATTCTTCAGGCTGCGGCCTCCGAACCGATCGATTTCATTGCTGTAGCCGTGGCGGCCCCGCTGCCGCTTGTCGGTCCGGTGCTCAAGCTATGGACAAGTCCGGACACGATCGAGACCCGTAGGAACTACGCCAACCAATCCCTGCAGAAGCTCGAGCCACTCAGGAATCAGCTCTCGCCCGCTCAATTGCATGCGGACTTGTCCGATTGGCTGCAAGCGATCTGCCTCAACGCGGGAGCTGCCAAGGCGACCGCGTGCGACACGTTGACCCCGCTGCTCGCCGCGGGCCCATCAAACGGCGGCGCGCTCGAGAAGTTCCAGACGGCGACGGACTTTGCCTTCCAGGACGGCACCTTCACGCCGTTCGAACATGCGTTGCTGTCGGCAAACGCAGATAGTTTGCTGCAAGCCGTGCTCGTGAAGCTCCCCACCTGGACACCGGGCGTAGCCTACGCCGTGGGTGACTCGGCGTCGTACAACGGCCTCTACTACCAGTGTCGGCAGGCCCACACCGCGCAGGTAGGCTGGGAACCGCCCAAGGTATATGCGCTCTGGTACCGCATCGCGGCCGGCGAGACCTGGGCCCCGCAGGTGATGTACAGCCTTGGCGACGAGGTGGTGTACCAGAGCGTCCGTTACCGCGCGATTCAAGCGCATCAGTCCCAGCTTGGCTGGGAGCCACCGAACGTGCCGGCGCTGTGGACACGGGTCCAGTGACGGCAAACGGCCCGGCGCGGTGCACACGCCCAAGCGATGCAGCGTCGGCGTCTCGAGTAGCCTAAACGCCAGACTCGCCGCGGCCGATTCGTTCACCAGCCGCAACTCGCGATACGGAAGGTCCCGCGCACGCTTCGCCGCCGCGTAGATCGGCTGCGCCTAAGCCGGATGGAGTTTCCGTCACCATCTCGGGTCGGCCGGCTTGGCGAGGTAGCTCACCACGGCCCCCTCCATGCAATGTGGACCAAGGCGACTGGCGGAGTGGCGGAGGCATTGAGGTGATTCACCGAGTCGGAACCGAGCTCTGGAGGAAGGCGGTCGATGCGGATGAGCTGATTCAACGAGGCCCCAATTGTGGTCGTGCGTCGTGTGGTCGG
>CAWGJO010000021.1:0-391613 GCA_963822945.1 uncultured Gemmatimonadaceae bacterium
TTCTCAACCTGTATTTGGCACGCGACGGGGAGCAATAGGTCGAAGATGTTGTCGTCTACTTGGTCAGGTTGGTCTTGCTCAGCCCGTCATGTTGTACGTCTTGGACATCGAGTGGAACTCGACCGCCACGTCGCGCGCGCCGTCGATCTCGAAGATGCTCGGCGGCACGTAGCCGTCGTAGGCCAGCTCGGAGTAGGCGTTGTCGTAGACCAGCAGCAGGTCGAGTTCCCGACAGCGGCGCACCATGCGCGCCAGGTACTCGCGCGGGGCGATGGCGCCGGTGGGATTGTTCGGGTAGTTGAGGTAGAGAATCCGCGCGCGGCGCAGCACGTCGTCGGGAATCTCGTCCAGCTCCACCAGGAAGTTCGTGCGCGGGCGGAGCGCGTAGCGGTAGGGCTCGCCGCCGGCCAGCCGCGTGCCGCCGCCGTACGAGTTGTAGCCCGGTCGGGGACGATGGTCACCTGCCCCGGATCCACATAGGCGAGCGCGAGGTGCGAGATGCCTTCCTTGCTGCCGAGGAGCGGAACGATCTCGGTATGGGATCGAAGCGCAGGCCGAACCGCTTGCCCATCCACATCGACACCGCTTCGCGGAATTCCACCAGCCCCAGGCCGAAACCGTAGCGATTCATCGAGGGAATCGCGGCCGCTTCCGCCAGCCGGCGCTGCGCCGCGGGCGGCGGCGGCAGGCGGGTCGCCCGGTCCCAGATCGATCACGTCCACGCCCGCGGCCAACAGCTCGCGCTTGCGCTGTGGCACGCGCGCCATGGCGTATTCGGGGAGGGTGTCCAGGCGACCGGCGAGTTTCGGCCCTCTAGTTATGCATCCTCACGGGATTGCGAACGCTGCTGAAGCCCGGAACGTCTATTTGTATTCGTCTCCGGCTCCAAGGGTCCCGACGCCGGCGGGGGTGCCGGTGAGCGCCAGGTCGCCGGGTGAGCGTCATCACCCTTGAGATATACGCCAGAACGGCCGGGATCGTGAAGATCATGTCCGCCGCCGATCCGTGCTGCTTCTCCTGACCGTTGACCGTGGTCCTGACCGACAGGGTACTCAGGTCCGCGGGCGGGGCGTGCGGTTCGCCGACGGCGCAGAACGTATCGAATCCCTTGGCGCGGGTCCACTGCGAGTCGGAGCGTTGCAAGTCGCGGGCCGTCACGTCGTTGGCGGCCAGGATGCCGGCCACGGCGCCGGCGGCCTGCTGTTCGGTGGCGTGGGTGAGCGTGGCGCCCACGAGCAACCGATCTCGCCCTCGTACTCTACCTGCTTGGACATCGCGGGCAGGACGATGGGTTGCCCCCCGGCGATGAGGCTGGAGGGGGGCTTGAGGAAGATCAGCGGCTCCCGCGGCACTTCGTTGCCGAGTTCCTTCGCGTGGTCGGCGTAGTTGCGGCCGACGCACACGATCTTGGAGGGTCGCGGAAAGGGCAGTTTCGATGGTTCGGGCATGGCGGGAAAGCTAGCCTCGGGAAGCTGGGGGAGCCATTTGAATCGGTTCCGGCGCGGCGCCGCCGCCAATGCGTTGACGCCACCCGGGCCCAGCCGATACTTACAATCTCTACAAGAAGCTCGGATTTAATCATGCCCGCAACCCGTTGCCACGTAGCCACCTGAGATGAAGGCACCGAACCTGGAAGCTCCCAGCCGCCCCGCCGATGCGCAGACGTCGCGCGGAGGCCGGCGGCCCGGCCGGTGGCGTCTGTCCGTCATCCGCGGAGCCCTGCTGCTAGGTGCGCTCGTCGTGGTGGGGGTTCTGGTGTGGCAGGCCGTGAGCGCCTCCGGAAACCCCGATCCCACCGCGGCGCACACGTCGAACGGGGCCGCCATCTTCGACATCGGCGTGCTGACCTTTCGCGAGGGGCTGGAGTCGATTCTCGTGCTGGCGGCAATCACGGCGAGCATGGTGGGGACCGAGGCGCCGTACCGGCGTCCGGTGGCGGCCGGTGTCGCGGTGGGCTTCGCGGCCACGCTCGCCACCTGGTTCGCCCTTGCCGGCGTGATGGCGGAGCTGCGCAAGGGCATCCCCGCCCTCGACCTGCAGGCGGCGACGGCTCGTGGCCATTCGTGCGCTCCTCGTCATGAACTGGTTCTTCCACAAGGTCTACTGGACGGGGTGGATCAGCATCCACACCCGCCGCAAGAAGGAGCTGATGGGCGGGGCCGGGGTCGGACGCCTGCAAGCCGCACGGGACGGGAAGTCGCACGATCTCACGCCGCCGGCTGTTGTGGGGACTCGGGCTCCTGGGCTTCACCTCGTTGTACCGGGAGGGGGTGGAGGTGGTGCTCTTCCTGCAGAGCTACCGGCTGCAGTTGGGGAACGCGATCGTGCTGCGCGGGGTGCTCATCGGCCTCGCCCTCACGGCGGCCGTCGCCGTGGTGACCTTCACCGCGCAGCGGCGTCTCCCCTACCGCAAGATGCTCGTGCTCACGGGCGTGCTGCTGGGCGGCGTGCTGCTGGTGATGGTGGGCGAGCAGGTGCAGGAGATGCAGCTCGCGCACTGGCTCCCCACGTCCACCATCCACGCGCTGCGCCCCCACATTCCGGGGTGGGCCGAGCTCTGGTTCTCGGTGTTCCCCACCGTGCAGAGCCTCGCCGCGCAGCTCGGGGCCGCCGTGCTGGTGATCGGTTGGCTTCTGGCCGCGGCGCGCGGGACGGCGCGCCGAGGCGTAAGCAACGCAACTGCCATCGCCTCTTCGCGTTTCCCCCTCTGTCTCTCCGTTCGGATCCGTTCATCCGTTCGATCCGCGTTCCAGTTCGTAGACCCTCACCCGGTTGAGCCGCGTGGCCCCCGGACGACTCAGCCAAGCCGGGACTCCACGAATCAGGACGCGAATCGGACGGATTCAACGGACGAGACGACGAATCTCTGGGATGAACGGCGGTTCCAGGCCCACCGTTCGGAGGGGCGCCGGCGGTCAGTCGCGGGCGTAGAACGCGCGGCACCTCGGGGAGCAGATCGTCCCACAGGATCGGTGATCCGGTGCGCCGGCGGCAGGCCCCCGCAGCAGCTCCGATCCGTAACGCGCCGTCGCGATCCGCGGATCGGCGATCACCACCGCCCCGCGGTCGGTGCTCGACCGGATCAGCCGTCCGAATCCCTGCTTCAGCTTGAGCGCCGCGTCGGGAATCATGTACTCGGCGAACGCATCCCCGCCCCGCTCGGCGATCGCCTCGCAGCGCGCGGCGGTGAGCGGCTCGCTGGGCACGCGGAAGGGCAATTTCGCGATGAGCAGCGCGCGCAGCGGATCGCCCGGCACGTCCACGCCTTCCCAGAACGACGTGGTGCCGAGCAGGATGCCCCGCCCCGACTCCTGAAAGCGCGTGAGCAGCCGGTCGCGCGAGTCCTCGCCGTGCACGAGCAGCGGCCACCGGCGCTCCACGTTCTTGGCGCGCAGCAGCTCGGCGGCGCGCCGCACCTCGCGGTGGCTCGTGAACAGCACGAACACGCCGCCGTCGGCCGCGTCGGCCAGGTCGAGCGCGATGCGCGCCACGCCGTGCGCGTGCCGCTCCAGGTCACGGTTGGGCGTGGGGATATCGGTGGGAATGGCGAGCAGCGCCTGATGCTCGTAGTCGAAGGGCGACGGGAGGATGCGCGTCACCGGTTCCAACTCCGACGACGTGAGCCCCAGCCGTCCGGCCATGAAGTCGAATCGCCCCTCGGCGGCCAGCGTGGCGCTGGTGACGACCGCGGTCGGTCACCCGCCCGAACAGGTCGTCGCGGAGAATGGGCGCCAGGTCGAGCGGCACACTCGACACGGCCACGGCGCGGTCGCGCCCGCGCGCCTCGATCCAGCGCACGGTGTCGGCGCCCGGTGAGGGATCGAGGGCTTCGCGCAGCGCGTCGCCGGCCGACTGCAGCCGCCGCGACACGGCGCGGATCTCCGAGACGAACGGTGCCGTCTCCTCCGCGCTCTGGCTGATCTCCAGGCGTTCGCGCACCATGTCGAGCCCCTCGTCCAGCAGCGCCAGGTCGCCGAGCGTGTTCTCCAGCGACACGCGCAGCCCGCCGCGCCACACCGGATGCGACGCGAAGTCGTCGGTGAGCCGCAGCACGAGTCCGCCCGACTGCGCCAGCAGTTCGTCGAGCACGTCGAACAGGATGACGCTCTTGTCGCGCGCCGCGCGCACGGCGGGCTCCAGCCGCTGCGTGATCAGGTCGAGGCTCGCCTCGCTCAGCAGGTCGCGCCCGCCCATGAGCCGCGCGACGAGCGTGGGGAGCAGCCCCTTGCCGCGCCGTTCCAGCCGGTTGAACATCCGCTGCAACCCGCGCCGCGTCACGCTGGACCCCAGATGCGCGGCGGCCGCGTCTTCCAGGTGGTGCCCCTCGTCGATCACGATGCGCCGGTACGACGGAAGCACCGCGGCCTCCTCCCAGTTCTGCGACGCGCGCCGCACCGCGATGTCGGCCAGCAGCAGGTGGTGGTTGGCCACCACCACGTCCGCCTGCGCCGCGGCGCGCCGCGCCCTGAACAGGAAGCAGTCGTCGAAGTGCGGGCACTGCATGCGCGTGCACAGGTCCGACTCGGCGGCCACCTCGTCCCACACTTCGGGCGAGGGCGGCGTGCCGAGGTCGGCCAGCGAGCCGTCGTTCGTGCGCCGCGACCAGGCGAAGAGGGTGTCGAGTTCCGCCTGCACCCCCTCCTCGAACAGCGACGAGCCCGAGGCGCGCGCCTGCTGCAGCCGCGCCAGGCAGAGGTAGTTGCGCCATCCCTTGAGCAGCGCGAACCGCACCTTCTGGTCGGTGAGGGCGCGGGCCAGGAAGGGCAGATCCTTGCGGACGAGCTGCTCCTGCAGGTTGATGGTGTTGGTGGAGACGACGGTGCGCTCGCCGTTGGCGGCGGCCCAGCGCAGCGCCGGCACGAGGTAGCCGAGCGACTTGCCGATGCCGGTGCCGGCCTCGATGAGCGCCACGCCGCCGTCGTTGTACGACTCGGCGATCACGCGCGCCATCTCCTGCTGCGCCGGCCGGTCCTCGAAGCGCGCGAGCGCGTGGCCCACGCGCCCGCCGGCGCCGAGTTCGGCCGATACCATATCGAGATCGAGTCGCGCCTGCTCGGCGACCTTGGGCACTTCGACCACCACGTAGAGTTCGGTGGCCGTGTTGTTCACGATGGCGAAGCCGACGCCGTCGTCGTGCATCCGCGCGGCCACGCCGAGGTCGGCGTCGGAGGGCTCGAGCAGGCCCGACGGATGGTTGTGCACCAGCATCTCGCCGCGCTGGGCAAAGCCGGGCAGCGCGAGCACGGAGGTGATGTCGCCGCGGGCCACGACGCGGGCGGTCTGCAGCACGCCGTCGGCGTCCTCGCTGCACACGAAGCAGACCTCGCGTCCACCCGCGAGTCCGATGGCCGCCCGCAGTGCGGCGGCGACTTTGGGGCTCAGGCGGGATTCGGGCATTCCACAAACCTAGCGGCCGAGCCCGGGGCGGGCATGGCCAAAATCACGCATTCCGGCGGTGGAGCGGGGTTCTTGCCCCAGGGGGCCGGAACGACAACAGCTTTGCCACAGAGCACGCAGAACACACAGAAACTGCAACTGAACGAAACTACGACAACAAACTATGGGAACTGCACACCAACCGATTCCAGCCGCCCCGTCTGCGGAGCTGTAGTGGCAAGGGGCGGCTCCCTCCCCCCGCGATCTCGATGGCGGAGCAGTTTCCCCAGTCAGTTGCCGTCGTTGCTGCAGTTGTACTCTCGGTTGCAGTTGCAGTTGCAGTTGCAGTTGTAGTTGTAGTTGTAGTTGTAGTTGTAGTTGCAGTTCCCATTTCTGTTGCTGTTGCTGTTGCAGTTGCTGTTGCAGTTGCTGTTGTAGTTGCAGTGTTTGCAGTTTCTGCGTGCTCTGTGTGCTCTGTGGCCCCCTGAGGCGGCGCGATCCCGACCCGCGCCCCGATCCCCGCCGGTTCCCCGACCTCAGGTCTTGAGCGGTTTCTTCTTGGCCGCCGGAAACAGCACGTTGTTCAGGATCAGCCGATAGCCGGGCGAGTTCTTGTGCAGCGACAGGTCCGTGGGCGGGTTGCCGATGGCGTGCTCCGGATCCTCGGGGTCGTGCCCCCCGTAGTACGTCCACGTGCCCTTGCCGTAGTCGCCGTGGATGTACTTGACCCACGGCGTCCCCTCCTCGAACGCCAGCACCACGTCGCGTGGGCTTGAGCGTGGCCTTGGTGAAGCTCGACGTCACCCCGTAGAAGTCGTTGATCACGCTCCGGTGGTCCTGCACCAGCATCGACGCCACCGGATCGAACTTGGCCGAGAAGTTGAACAGCGTGAACGTGCCCAGCGGCTGCCGGCGCGCCGGATCGTTCACCTGGTGGCCGTCGATGTCGCTCATCGAGTTCACGTAGGGCGACGTTTCCAGATGCGCGTCGCGGAAGGCGAGCGCCCGCGACCAGTCCATCTTGGCGTCGGCGTTCGGATCCATCGGCGTGCCGTCGGAGAACGGCTGCGCGATGTCCACGTCGTGGGCCGCCAGCGCCAGGTCGAGCGTCTCCGTGGCACCGCACATGGCGAACAGGAACCCCCCGTTGACCACGAACTGCCGGATGTGCTCGGCCACGTCCTTCTTGAGCGCCGGCACGTTGGGGAAGTTGTACTTGTGCGCCGTCTTGAGCGCCGTCTGCACCATCTCGATGAACCACGGCGCGTCGCGGTAGCCCAGGTAGAACTTGTTGAACTGTCCGGTGAAATCCTCGTGGTGCAGGTGCAGCCAGTCGTACTTGCTCAGGTCGCCGCGCTCCACCTCGTCGTCGTAGATGGCCGTGTACTGGATGCCCGCGTAGTTGAGCGCCAGCGTCACCGCGTCGTCCCACGGCGCCGCGCTGGGCGGCGTGTACACGGCGATCCGCGGCGCCTTCTCCAGCGGCACCGAATCCATGTTCGAGTTCTGGATGAGCGTGCGCACCGAGGCGAGCTTGGCGTCGCTCATCGACTCCACCGCCACCCCGTCCAGCGCCGCCTCCTTGCGCAGCTCGGGCACGTCGGGCAGCAGGAACGATCCGCCGCGGTAGTTGAGCAGCCACTCCGACTTCAACCCCATCTTCAGCGTGGCGAAGGCGAGCCCGTACGCCTTGAGGTGATCCGACTGCGCGTCGTCCA
This sequence comes from uncultured Gemmatimonadaceae bacterium, assembly GCA_963822945.1. Lineage (GTDB taxonomy): Bacteria > Gemmatimonadota > Gemmatimonadetes > Gemmatimonadales > Gemmatimonadaceae > JAGWRI01. Next base: position 7,095 of record CAWGJO010000021.1, read on the forward strand.
TCGGCACCAGCAGGTGGTCGCCGTCGGCCGGCCAGGGCAGCCGCACGAATCGCGTTCCCACCGCGAGCAGCGCCGCGTGGCGCACCCACTCGCGCCGCTTCACCTGCCCCGCTCCGCGGACCGCCGGTTGGCTCGTCTCATCGCCCGGTTCCCCCATCGGCGGCGCCGCCCGGAATCGCGCGACGCGCCAGTTCGAGTTCGCGGCGCGCCTGGGGGATCAGCGCGCTGTCGGTGTAGGTCAGGATCATGTGCTCCAGGTGCTTCGTCGCGGCGGCCGCGTCGCCCGCCCGACGCAGTTGCCGCGCCCACGCCAGTTCCGCGCCCGGCGCTTCGGGCGAATCGGCGTACCGGGAGAGAATCAACGACCAGAGCGCGACGGCGCCCGCCGTGTCGCGCCGCGCGGCGTGGATCTGCGCGGCCTCGCCGAGCATCGCCGACGCCGCGTCGGGGTGGTGGGGCGCGGCATCGACGAACGCCTTCGCCGCGCCGGCCGAGTCGAGACGCGCGAGCGCCAGAAACGCCGCGCCCACGTCGGCCGCGCTGTCTTCCTGCATGCGCGTGATGAGCCCCAGCGCTTCGGCGAGCTGCGGCGTGGCATCCGTGGAGTTGCGCAGGATGGCCCGCGCGCCGGCCAGGTTTCCCTCGTACAACGCCAGCCAGCCGGCCGCATCGCTGGAATCGGCGTCGGCGCCGGCGCTGTCGAGCGCCGCGCGGGCCCGGGCCAGGTCGCCGCTGCGTACCCATCCCAGTGCCACCGATCGCTGGAGCGCCGAACGCTGGAGCGGGGACATCAGGTGCGAGAACGCATCCACGAGCGCCTGCGCCTCCGCCGGCCGGCCGTAGGTGGCCAGCGCCTTCACGCGCAGCGGGAGCACCGTGGCGGCGGCGCGGGCGGAGTCGAGCCCCGCCGACGGCGCCAGCGCGAGCGCGGTCTGCGGATCGCCGGCGTTCAGGGCCGCCGTCGCCGCGCGCAGCGCGAGGTCGGGATCGGAATGCCAGCGCAGGGCGGCTACCAGGGCGTCGCGCACCAGCGGCCAATCGTCGTCCGCCTCGGCGCGCCTGGCGAAGTCGAGCCACGCATCGACGCTCCCACTGTCGGGGTGCAGGTCGCGCAGCGCCGCCCACGCCTCGCTCGGGGCCCCCCAACTCATCTCGAGTTCGGAGAGCGCGCGCCGCGCGCCCAGATCCACTGGCAGGGCGAGAAAGATGGTGCGGATGCCCGGGCGCGCCGTCTCCGGCGCCCGGGCCAGCGAGTAGGCGGCCGCCTGATCGAGGTCGGGCATCTGCGCAAGCGCGCCGCGCCATGCCGACGCCGACGGTTCCCACTTGCCCAGCGCGGCGCGCGACTCCGCCAGCTCCATCTGCAGCGACGACGTGGTGCCGAGGTTGAGCCCGGCCAACTGGATGATCGAGTCGGCCATGGCCGCGTTGCCGCGCTCCAACAACAGCCGCGCGTACTCGCGGTACGGGTCCACCGAACCCGGCGCGTCGCTCACCCAGGCGTTGAAGGCCTGCTGCGCGTCGGCGGGACGCGCCAGCATGGTGAAGGCGCGCATCTGCACGCTGCGGTACACCGGCTCCTTCGGATAGCGGGCGATCAGCGAATCGAGGGGCGGGAGCAGCGAGTCGGTCATGCCCAACTCGGCGTACGCGCGTTCGAGGCCGAGGATGGCGTTCACCCGGTCGGACGTCTGGAGCGACTGGCGGTAGAGCGTTGCCGCCTCGCGATACTTGCCCAGGCCCTCGAGGTTCAGCGCGCGATAGAACGAGGACGTGTCGGCCTGCTGTGCGTGAAGCCCCAGCGGCGGCACGAGCGCGAGCGCCATCGCGAACGCGAGCCTACGGATGCGAGCCGCCGCCATTGATCCGCTTGAAGTATTCGAGGATGGCGCGCCGTTCGTCGGCCGAGAGCCCGCGGAGTTCGTCCCACGTGGGTTCGCGATACTTCACCGCGCTCTTGCCGGCGGCAGGCGCGGTGCCCGGGGCGAACAGCTTCGGATTCACGGCCGACTGCGCTTCGCGTTTACCCGAATCATCGCGCTCGTCCTTCTGCAGCGAGCGGCCGGCGTCGAGCATATGCCGCAGGAGCTGTTCCTGACGCGCCACGGTGGCAGCGTCCACGCGCCCCTGCTCGAGCGCATCGGCCACGGCGCGCGCTTCCTTGGACAGCTGCGCCGCCCGGTCGCCACCCGCCGCGTCGCTCAGGTCGTCGAGCTGCTGGGCGAGGCGGCGCTCCTGGTTGGCGAGCATGCGCGCCGTGGCCTGCGCCTCGGCCGACATCTGGCCCTGTCCCGGCAGCGGCATCAGCCCCTGCGCCTGCGCGTTGATCGATCCCTGCTTCCTGGCCGCTTCCTGCAACTGCTGCAGCATCTCGGCGAACCCGGAAGCCGAGCTGGCCATGTTCGCCCGCTGGCGATCGCGGGCCAGCGCGGCAGCCGCGCGGTTCAACGCGTCCGCGGCGTCGCCCATCGCGCTCGGCGTGCGCACCGCGTTCCGCGGGTCGGCGGCCAGCTTGGTGGCTGCCGCCACCTTCTGCGCCGCGTCGCTCACTGCGCGCTGCGCGCGCCCCGACAGCAGCGTGGTCTTCTGCGCCTGCTCCTGCAGCCGCTGCTGCGTCTGCTGCACGCCCTGATCCACGGCGCTCTGGTCGCCGCGCAGCTGCTCGGGCGTCGCCTGCCCCGTGCGCGCCTGCTGCTCCATGCGCGTTTCCTGCCGCGACATCTGCAGCAGTTCCTGCACCGCGCGGTCGATCTCGGCGGTCAGTTCGTTCTTCCACTCGGCCACCTGTTGGTCGCGCGCCTGCTGCATCGCCTTGGCGGCGCGTTGCATCTCGGCCGCCGCGGTGTTCGCGTCGGCGCGCTGGCGCATGGACTGCTCGGACGCGCGGGCGAAGGTATGCGCCTCGTCGGTGTTCCGGGCGCCCGCGTTGGCGTTGTTGTCGGCGAGCTTCTGCTGGAGCTGCTGAATGGCCTTGGACAGCAGGTCGGAACGGTCGGCGAGGCGGCGCTCGGCCGCGGTCTGCGGTTCACGGGGCACCGTCGACCGTGCACTGTCCACTCTCGACTTGTCGTTCCGCTGCTTCCCCATCCCGGCACTATCCGCCGCCTGCCGGCTGCTATCCGCCGACGACCGACTGCCCTTTGCCAACGAATCCTCGGCCGACGCAATGTCCTTCGCCTCGTCGTGCAGCGTCTGCATCGCCCCTTCGAACGCCGCCCGCTGCAGCATCTTGGCGCTCTTCTCCAACTGCTCGCGCAATTGCTTCTGCAGCTGCGCGAGATTGGCCAGCGAGCGGTCCGCCTGATCGGCGCTCAACTGATTCGCGGCCGATTGCAGCTTGCGCATCTCGTCGAGCAGCTGCGGCGTGAGCGCGTCGCGCAGCATCTGCTGGGCCTCGCGCAACTGCCGCGACAGCGAGCTGTCCATGGCGCCCGCGCGGTTGAGTTGGTCGCGCAGCTGCGCTGCTGCCTGCTGCAGCTTGGTCACGCGGTCGGCCAGATCCTGCTGCTCCCTGGCCAGCGCCTTGGCCTTCTCCGCCGACTCGTAGCTGAGCGTGTTCGCGTTCTGCCCGCGCGCCGCGGGATTGCGCGCACGCTGCCGATCGTCCACCGGATGATTCATCCGCTCGCGCGACATCTCGCTGGTGCGCTGCTGCAGACTCTGCTCGGCGGTGGCCGCGCGCTGCACGGCCTCGACGGTGGAGTCGGCGGCGGCCCGCGCCATCTGACGCCGCTCGTCCATGCTCGGCACCTTGAGCAGCAGTTCGCGGCTCGTTCCCCGCTGCGCCCACGGGGAGTTGTCCACCGCCGAGAGGCTCACGTGCAGGGCGTCACCGGGGTTGAGGTGTTGCGCCGACAGATCGATCACGGCCGAGCCACCCCACGCCGGTCCCTGATTCACGGCCAGCCGCTGTGTGCGCTCGGTCCGCGTGCCGCCGGGCCCCGGGCGCCACAGGTGCAGGTCGACTGCGGCCAGACCATGGTCGTCGGAGGCGGCGCCCTGCACCGTCACCGTGTCGAGCGCCGCGACGAGCGTATCGGCCAGCGGGGCCAGAATGTCGACGCGCGGCGCCGAGTCGGGAACGACGGTGACCTCGACGGGGGCGGGCAGTTCCTCCACGACGGCGTCGGCGCCGCGTGCGAACCACGACCAGGTGCCCGAGACCGCCGGTGTGAACCGCCCGTCGAAGGCGCGTTGATCGGCCCGGAGCGCCACCGAATCGCGGTCGCGCACGAGCCCCACCGCCACCAGCGGGGTGGACGCGCGTCCCGTGAACGCGATGGCCGTGCCCCGCGGGATCACGACGGCTTCGCCCACCGGCAGCGTCTCGGCCGGCCGGTCGAGATACGCCGGATAGACGGCGCGCATGGTGATGGCGCCCACGAACGGGCGGTCGGTGACGCGCACCGTGGCCGTATCGCTATGCGTGCGGCCGTCGCCGACCACCAGGCTGAGGTCGCCGCGCAGAGGACCGAGCGTGACGGCGGCCAGGCCGGTGATTGGCGAGACGTCGAGTGCGCGCGCCGACCACCCCTCGCCCGTGGTGCGGTCCTGGAGTTGGACGTGCACGCGTCCCGGCGCGGCGACGATCACGCGCACCGTGTCGCCGCGCATCACCGTTGCGGGCAGGTGGTCGAACCCCAGCGGCGCGAGCAGCGTGCCGCGCCAGGCACTCACCGGACGCAGAATGGCCAGCAGGCCGTCGCTGCCCAGCGGCGCCACCACGGCCAGCAGCACCACCGTGATCAACGCGCCGCCGGCAATCTGCAGCGCGCGGCGGCGGGCCCGCGCCCGTAACTGCGGCGCCAGCGCGTCGCCGTGCTGGCGCAGCGACTCGGCGAGCAACTCGGCGGCCCGGCGCCCGAACGCGCCCGTGCCGGCCACCTCGATGGCGCCGCGCAACGCGCCGGCCCGCAGCGAGCGCTCGCGCTCGATGGCGGCGGCGATCCCGGCACGCGACGTGTGCGCCGCGAGCCGGCGGCGCGTGGCAAATGCCACCGCCCCGAGCCCGAGCGCGGCCAGGCCCCAGATGGCCAGCGGCAGGGCGCGCGGGAGCGACAGCCACCGCGCGTGTCCGAGCAGGAGCACGCCGGCCGCGAACAGGCCGCACGCCACGGCCACGGCCAGCGCCGCGCCCGACGCCAGTTCGAGCCACCGGGCGCGCGTTCGCTCGCGCTCCACCAGCTCGACGATCGTCACGGCACGGGCCGGCTGGTGACCGCGTACACGAACAGATTCACGCCCATGCGCAGCGCCGCTTCATGCAGCGCCGGTGGATCGTGGTACACGTCGGGATCCTCCCACCCGTTGCCCAGATCGCTGGAGAACGAGTAGTACACCGCCAGCCGCCCGCCCAGGAAGATGCCGAAGCCGCGCGCCGGCAGCCCGTCGTGCACGTGGATCTTGGGCAGCCCTTTTGGAAAGTCGTATACGATGTGGTAGATGGGGTGCGACAGCGGCACGTCCACCAGGGGGCGATTCGGGAACACGCGCTTGATCTCGCGCCGGAAGTAGGGATCGAGCCCATAGTTGTCGTCCACGTGCAGGAAGCCGCCGCGCTCCAGGTACTCGCGCAGGCGCACGATCTCGGCGTCCGAGAAGTGGATGTTGCCGTGCCCCGTGACGTGGATGAACGGATAGTCGAACAGCTTGTCGTCCATCAGCGTCACGCGCGCTTCGGTGCGATCGACTTTCAACGTGGTGCGCTCGCGGATGGCTTCGAGCAGGTTGGGCAGGCTGGACGGATTGGCGTACCAGTCGCCGCCCCCCTCGTACTGCAGCCGCGCGATGGTGAGGTGCGGCGCCGTGGCTCCGGCGTCCGCCGGCGGCAGCGAGACCGACGGCCGCGCGCCGGACAGCGCCATCGCGGCGAGTGCAGCCGCGAGCGACGTGACCATCCGCCGCGCGCGCCCGGGGGCCGGCCCCCGACCGCCACCTGCCGGCCGCATCTTCATTCCGCGTCCCGCGCCACGCGGTACGACAGATTGCGCGCGGCGTTGAACTCGCGGGCCAGCTCGGCGGCCGTGTCGCGCACCGAGTACCCCTGCGCCCGCAGGTCGCGCGCCCGTTCCCGCAGCGCCGATTCGTCGAGCACGGGGGCCGGAGCGCCGGCGATCACGATCACGACTTCCCCCCTGGGTGGCGTCTCCGAATAGTAGGCCACCAACTCGGCGAGCGTTCCCCGGCGCAGCTCCTCGTGGAGCTTGGTCAGTTCCCGCGCCACGGCCGCCGGGCGGTCGTCGCCGGCCCGCTCGGCCACCGCGGAGAGCGTGTCGACCACGCGGCCGGGCGCCTCGTAGAGCACCGACGTGAAGGGCGACTGCGCCACGGCCACCAGCCGCGGCGCCCGATCGGCGCCCCCGCGCGGCAGGAATCCGTAGAACGTGAACGGCTCGGCAGAGAACCCCGAGGCGACGAGGGCGGCGAGCAGCGCCGACGCCCCGGGCACCGGCACCACCTCGAGGCCGGCCTCGATGGCGGCCCGCACCAGCCGCGCGCCGGGGTCGGACACGAGCGGTGTGCCGGCGTCGCTCACCAGGGCGAGGTCGTCGCCCGCCTGCAGCCGCTCGATAAGGCGCGGCGTCTGCCTGGCCTCGTTGTGTTCGTGGTACGGTTGCATCGGCGTGAGGATGTCGTACCGGTCGAGCAGGTGTCGCGTGTGTCGCGTGTCCTCGGCGAGCACGAGCGCCGAGTGGCGCAGCGTTTCCACCCCCCGAAAAGAAAAATCCCCCATGTTGCCGATGGGGGTGCTGACCACGTACAGGCGGCCCGGCGTCGTGCCGCCTGCCCCGTCGCCGGGGCGCGTCACAGCACTTTCCATGGGAGCAGGGCGTAGAGTCCGGCCGACTGGAACATGTGCCGCCGGCCCCACGTGAGGTCGTGCAGCACCGCGCCCGGCGAGGTGGCCTCGTGATCGGCGGCGGCGAAGAGGAATTCCTTGAGCCACGCGCCCACGGCCGCCGTCAACCGTGCCGTGTCCATGATCACGTCGTCGGGACGCTGGTCGTTGAACGTGAACCCCGTGAGCACCGGATGCTCGGGAAGCAGGTTCTGCCGCGCCTGCTCCGCCAGCACGGGTGCGCTGGTGCGGCCGTCGGCCGTGAACCGCTCCACCACCCCGGTCACCAGGTCGCGGTAGGCCTGCACGAGCGCGGGCGGCGCCTGGACGGGCAGCGGGTCGAGCCCCGACCAGCGCAGCACCTGGGTGCCCTCCGCCTTTCCTTCCCGGGCGAACATCTTGGCCACGCGGTCGGCCGTGGTGCCGTGGTGCGTGGTGGAGAGGAAGGCCCGCTCCACGGCGCCGTCGGCGAACACCAGGTAGTTCATGGTGCCGTCGGCGATGATCTCGGCAAAGCCGTCGAACGCCATGGCGTCCAGATAGGGAAACAGCTCGGCGGGATCGCTCACCTTCATGCCCGACGGCCAGGGCTCGTCGGGCCGGGACTGCGAGGCGTACATGCACGCCAACTGCTGCTCGTCGGCTTCGTGGAAGCAGATGTCGCCGTACTCCGGGTCCGCGGGCAGGTGCTCGAGTGCCGTGGTGATGCTGGCGGCGCGGCCGCCCGCGGCATTCATGATGGTGGCGTTCACCACCTCGCCGCGCAGCAGGTAGAAGATGACGAGTTCGTCGATCAGCCAGATGGCCACGTAGCCCGACACGCGCGCCGACCGATCGCGCTTGGCGTCGGAGAGCAGGTTGCGCACGTGGATGTACGCAAGGCGCGTGCGCGGCAAGAGCACGCGCAGATACGGAAAGCGGAGAGCGGCGACGGTGGACGGCATCCAGCGGGAGCGGTGAGGCCGTGAAGGCGAGGCGGTAATCCGGGCGGCTGGTGCGGGCCGACCGGCCGGGAAACGAAACGCCCGGAAGGCCGACGTTGGCCTTCCAGGCGAAACATGACGCCGCCACGAGGCGGTCGCAATACGGAACTACGCCGCGTGCTGCTGCAATTTCGACTCGATGTGGGCGCGCGGCACGGCGCCGACGATCTGATCGACCACCTTTCCGTCCTTGAAGAACAGGAGCAGGGGGATGGACCGGACGTTGAACCGGGTCGACGTCTTGATGTTGGTGTCCACGTCGAGCTTGGCCACCTTGACCTTGCCGGCGTACTCGGTGGCGAGCTGGTCGAGGATCGGCGCGATCATGCGGCAGGGGCCGCACCACGTGGCCCAGAAGTCCACGATCGTGAGCCCCGGATGCTTCTCGACCTCCTGCTCGAAGTTGCTGTCGGTTACCGCGGTCATGTTCGACATCCCATTCTCCCCGGGGCGGGCCTGCTGGGCCCGCCTCCCATCATTATGTTAATAGCGCCCACGCCTAGTTGGAGCGCTTGCCATGTCCGCATCTCCGCCGCGCGGCACCCGCATTGCCCACATCGGGATTGCCGTGCCCGCGCTCGACGCGATCCTTCCCCTGTACCGTGACATCCTCGGCATGCCCGAGGTCCCGCTGGACGACGCCGACGGCGCCCGCATTGCGGGCGTGGCGGCCGGCGAGTCGCTGGTCGAACTGCTCGAGGCCAAGGAAACCGATTCTCCGATCGGAAAGTTCCTCGCCAAACGCGGCGCCGGCATCCACCACGTGTGCTTTGCGGTGGACGACCTTGACGGCACGTTGGCGCGGTGCCGGGACGCCGGCCTGCGGCTCATCGACCAGGTGCCCCGCATCGGCGCGGAAGGCAAACGCATCGCCTTCCTGCATCCGGCATCGACGGGCGGCGTACTGGTGGAGTTGAGTGAACATTGAGCCGTGACGCCCGTCACTTCGCGCCGCAGAAGTCCTGAAAATCCGTGAAGTTGACCACGGAATACACGTAGAAGCGCCCGTCGGTGGCCCGGCCGACGTCGAACTGGCCGACGTGCGACAGCCCCTTGTACTTCAACTGCACCGAATACGTGCGCCCGCCGTTCATCCCCGGCGCATTGCTGAGCACCGTGTACGAGTCGTGATGCAGATAGCAGAGCATCGTCAACTCGCGCTCCTGCAGCACATCGGAACTCAGTCGGTTGCGAGCGGGCCCGTTGGGCGTCCCCCAGATGGCGCCCAGCGCCTGAAGATCCTGGGCTTTGATCGCGGCCATGAAGGCGTCGATCGCCGCAGGCGACGTCGCGGCCCCGGTGACGCTGCCGGTGGGCATCGTCGGCCCGGGCGGATTCGAAGCCATCGTCGCTCCCGAGCGACACCCCACCGCGAGCACCAATCCGATGATTAACTTCCTCACGCGTCTCTCCACCTGGGTCTTGCAGCGAACCTAACGGGCCGTGACCATGCGAGCAACAGACGACGCCGGCGCGGCCGCGCGGCGCCAGCGCCTCTATATCAACATCGATCACGTGGCCACGCTCCGGCAGGCCCGACGCGGCGAGGACCCGGATCCGTTCGCCGCCGCGCTGCTGTGCGAACGCGCCGGCGCCGACGGCATCACGGCGCATCTGCGCGAGGATCGCCGGCACATTCAGGACGCCGACGTCGCGCGCATCCGCGCCGGAATCCAGACGGTCTTCAATCTCGAAATGGCCTGCACCGAGGAGATGCTCGCCATCGCCGAACGCCTCCATCCGCATCAGGCCACGCTCGTGCCCGAGAAGCGCGAGGAGATCACCACGGAAGGCGGCCTCGACGTCCGCCGCGACAACCGGCGGTTGGCCAACGGCATCGAGCGGCTCAACCGGGCGGGCATCCGATCGAGCCTGTTCATCGATCCCGATGAGGACGCCGTGCGGCGGTCGCACGCCCTCGGCGCCAACGCCGTGGAACTGCACACCGGCACGTATGCCAACCGACCGGACGACTCGGCGCCCCTGCGCGCCCTGGCCCGGGCGGCGGAGTTGGGCGCGTCGCTGGGACTGGCCATTCACGCCGGCCACGGCCTGAACGTGGCCAACGTCGCGCGCGTGGCAGCGATCCCGACATGCGAGGAACTGAACATCGGCCACGCCATCATCGGCCGTGCGTTGTTCGTCGGGCTCGCCGAGGCCGTCGCGGAGATGCGGCGGGCAATGGACGCCGCACGCCGGTGGTCCTAACTTCGGAACGCGGCATTCTCAATGGAGCGGGCATGACGGCGGCAGGTGGATTCATCGACTTTTTCGTCCTGGAAGCGAGTGAGTACATCGAGAAGCTCGATGGGCTCATCCTGCAGGCATCTCAGGACTCGCCGCCGGATGGGGAATCCATGCAGCGGACCGCGCGCGCCCTTCGGGGGGCGGCGACGATGGCCAAGCTGCCCGCGTTCGCCGAACTGGCCGCGGCCATCGAGGGCATCGGCCGCGCCACGCGCGACGGCGTGCTCGACTGGAACCCCGCGCTGCGCGCCGCGATGGTGTCGGCCATCGACGACTGCAAGATCCTCGTCCGGGCCGCGCGCACATGGGGCGCCGCCGAATCCCAGCGCGCCGAGTCGCGCAAACGCGAACTGGCCACCTTCGCGCCGCCGCCGAGACGCAGCGGTGCCGTGGCCGCGATCCCCACCCCCCCGGCCTATCTGGTGGGCGAGTGCAACAACATCGCCGCCGGCCTCGACCTGCTCGCGGCGCGTCCGGACAACCGCCCGGGCGTGGGCGTGGTGCTCAGCCGCGTGCGCGCGTTGCGCGGCGTGGCCGGCATCAAGGACATGCCCCCGCTGGCCGAGGTCGTGGAGGCCGCGGAGGACGCCGCGCATCCGTTGGAGCTGGGTGAGCCCCGGCTGTCGCCGGCCCACGTCGAAGTGCTGCGCACCGCGGCCGCGATGCTGCGCCGCATTGCCGGCGCCCTGCGCGAGGGACGGCCGACCAGCGAACCGTCCGCCGAGTACGAACAGTTCGTGGCGGCGTCCGAGGCCTTGGAGAACGTCGACCGACAGGCGACGCACATCGTGCCCGTTGCCTCGCTCTTCTTCGACGACGACGGTCCGCACGTGGTGTCGGCGGCCGCCAACCCTCCCACCACCCCCAAGCAGCGGTTCCGCATGGAGGTGACGAGCCTGGCCGAATTCCTGACCGGGACCGTGGCTGCCGTGCGGTCCACGGAAGATCCGCAGTTGCGCGAGCGCTCGCGCCGCGACCTGCGCCGCGGCCTCCGCGCCATCAAACAGGCGGCGGAGAGCTTCAACCAGCAGGCGGTGGTGGACCTCATCGTGAGGCACGCCAACGTCACCGACACCTTGGACGAGCGCGCGCTGGCCACGGTGGAGCGCATCGTGCAGACCGTCGCGTTCCCCGACGCGCCCGTTTCGTCGTCGGCGCCCACGCCGTTCATGGCGATGCCGGCCATCCCGAAGCGTCCGTCCACCCCGGTCGCACCGCTCACGCCGCCGCAGAGCGCGCCGCCGGCGCGCGCCACGCCCGTGCGGCCCACGCCGGTCACGCCGGCACCGGTGCGCGCCACTCCCGTCCGCCCGACCCCGGCCACGCCGACGCCGGTGCGCGCCACCCCCGTGCGCCCCACGCCGGTAACGCCAACACCAGTGCGCGCCACCCCCGTGCGCCCGACCCCGGTCACGCCCACGCCAGTACGCGCCACGCCAGTACGCGCCACGCCAGTACGCGCCACGCCGGTGCGCCCCACGCCCACCGCCGTCGGTGCTACGGCGTCGCTCGACGAAGGCATTGCCGCCCTCGACGCGTTCACCGCGCAGCCGTTCGCCGAACCGGCGGATCTGGGCGACCAGGTGGTGCCCGTGGATGCGCTGGTGTACCGCGGCCGAGCCGCCGTGGAGCGCGCCATCGAACTGCGCGAGCAGCTGCGCGAGGCGGGCGATCCCCCGGACCCCGAGCTGCTCCGCGAACTGTTCGAAGTCCTCGACTTCGCCCTCGAGGAGTAGTCCGTGAAACTTGGCTGGCGCGGCGCGCTCGGCATCGTGCTGAGCGCGGCCGGACTCTGGTGGGCGTTGCACGGCGTGCCCTGGCACGCCGTGGCCGATCGGCTGCGCGAGGCCGACATCACGCTCCTCGTCCTGTGTTCGGTGGCCGCCACGTCGATCTTTCCGGTGCGGGCTATCCGGTGGCGCGTGATCCTCGACCCCGTTGCCCCGAAGCTCCCCTTCGGCCCGCTCTGGCGGTCGGTCGCCATCGGGATGATGGTGAACAACGTGCTGCCCGCGCGGGCCGGGGAACTGGCCCGGGCGTACGCCCTCACGCGCGAACGCCCCGAAGTGAGTTTCTCCGCTTCGCTCGCCTCCCTGGTGGTGGACCGCCTGTTCGACGGCGCATCGGTGCTGCTGCTGATGGCGTTGGCCATGCTCGACCCGCGGTTCCTGGGGGTGAGCAACATTCACGGCTGGTCCCTTCGCGACGCCGCCCTGCTCGGCATCGGCGCGATCGTGGTGGGATTCGCCGCGCTGTTTCTGTTCGCGAGCTACCCGAAGCAGGCCATCGCCGTGTACGAGCGGTTCGCGCGCCGCGTGGCGCCGGCCATCGAGGCGCGCGGAAGCGCCGTGCTCCACTCGTTCGCCGGCGGCCTGAGCGTGCTGCGCAGCCCCCGGCGCTTCGTGGCCGTGCTGTTCTGGGCGGTCGTGATGTGGCTGCTCAACGCCTTCGCCTTCTGGCTGGCCTTCCGGGCCCTGCACATCAACGCCACCTTCTCGGCGGCGCTGTTCGCGCAGGGCGTGATCGTGGCCTTCGTCTCCGTGCCCTCCACCCCGGGGTTCGCCGGCGTGTTCGAACTCGGCGGGCGCATCGGTCTCGCCGCGTACGGCATCGCGGCCAGCGCCGCGGCGGCCTGGAGTCTCACCTTCCATATCGTGTCGTACATTCCGATCACGCTGTTCGGCCTCTGGTACCTCAGCCGCGCGGGCATCACCTACGGTGAGATCCGGGCGGCGAGCGAGCAGGGCAGCGGACCCGCTGCAGGAACCACATGACGCCCCCGTCCTACCCGACGCCCACCATTCCGCTCGCCTCGGCTCGCGCCGCCCGCGCCTCCGCGCAGGCCAAAATCAACCTCCGCCTGCGCGTGCTGACCCGCGAATCGACGGGCTACCATCAGATCGAGACCGTCTTCCAGCGCATCGACCTCGCCGACGAGGTGACGCTGCGCCTCGACCGGCCCGGACGGAGCATCGACTGCACCGGGGATACGCTCCCCGACGGGGGACTCGGCCCCGCGGAACAGAACCTGGCCTACCGGGCGGCAGTGGCCTACCAGGAAGCCGCGGGGTGGCCCAACGGGTTCGCCATCGAGATCGTCAAGCGGATTCCGGTGGGGGGCGGACTGGGCGGCGGGAGCGCCGACGCCGGCGCGGTGCTGCGCATGCTCGAAGCGCTGGCGCCCCGCCCCATGGGCGTGCGCATGCTGGAGCTCGCCGCGCGCCTCGGCGCCGACGTGCCGTTCATGTCCACCGAGACGCCGGTGGCCTTCGCCTGGGGACGCGGGGAACGGATGCTTGGCCTCACGCCGCTGCCGCGGCGCCGGGTGCAGGTGGTGGTGCCGCCGTTCGGCATCTCGACCGCCGACGCCTACCGGTGGCTGGACGAGGGGCGCCCGGAGTACGAACTGTCGGGGGCGCTGCTGCCGGCCGCCGCGCTGCTGTCGTGGGCCGAGGTGGAGGAAGTGGCCGAGAACGACTTCGAGGATGCGGTGGAAGCTCGGCTGCCCGCCATCGCCGGCTACCGGAAGGCGCTGGAGCGGGCGCAGGCCCGGATCGCGATGCTGGCGGGGTCGGGCTCGACCGTTTTCGGGGTGTTCGCCGACGGGGCGCGGGGGCTGCTGGCCGGGGATGTGGAAGACGCCCGGCTGATCGACACGCGGACGTCGGTTCACGTTGTTCCGGTTCGGCCGATCGAGTAGGTTTTGAGGGCCGCCGCTGCCCCCTCGTCCAATGGCAGGACATCGGACTTTGGATCCGAGAATGGTGGTTCGAATCCACCGGGGGCAATCCCCATCGACGCGACGCACGAACGTTGAATAACCCACGGTCCCCCGGTAACTTATCAGGCTTGATCATGGACGGACTTTCCGTACCGAGCCACGGATTCAAGCTGCTCTCCGGAACAGCGAACCGGGCGCTCGCCGAGGAGATCGCGCGGCACATCGGCGTCGATCTGTGCAAGGTCACGCTGTCGCGGTTCGCCGACGGCGAGATCTTCGTGCGGATCGACGAGAACATTCGCGGCGACGACGTATTCATCGTCCAGCCGACGAATCCGCCGGCCGAGAACATCCTCGAGCTGCTGTTGCTCATCGACGCGGCCAAGCGGGCGTCGGCGGCCCGGGTCACCGTGGTCATGCCGTACTACGGCTATTCGCGGCAGGACCGCAAGGACCAGCCGCGCGTGGCCATCGGGGCCAAGCTGCTGGCCAACATGATCATGGCGGCGGGGGCGCACCGGGTGCTGGGCATCGATTTTCACCAGCATCAGTTGCAGGGATTCTTCGACATTCCGGTGGACCATCTGTACGCGATGCCGGTGTTCACGGCGCATTATCGCCGCAAGCAGCTCCGGGACATCGTGATCGTGGCGCCCGATGTCGGGTCGGCCAAGATGGCGCGGGGATTCGCCAAGCGGCTCAACGCGTCGCTGGCAATCATCGACAAGCGCCGGCCGGCCGCGAACGTGGCCGAAGTGGTGAACGTGGTGGGTGAGGTCGACGGCAAGGATTGCATCCTGGCCGACGACATGATCGATACGGCAGGCACGGTGTCGGAGGCGGCACGGGCGCTCAAGGAGCTCGGCGCGCATTCGGTGTACGTGTGCGCCACGCACGCGCTGCTCTCGGGCCCGGCCTGCGAGCGGCTGACGAAGGCGCCGATCGAGGAGGTCGCGGTGACCGACACGATCGCGCTGCCGCCGGAGCGGCGGTTCGACAAGCTGGCCATCCTCTCGGTTGGCGAGCTGCTGTCGAAGGCCATCCGGTTCACGCACGCGGAACAGAGCGTGAGTTCGCTGTTTGATTGATGGGTAGGGCCCCGGGATCGGGGGTTGGGTGAGACTGTCCGACTGTCCGACTGTCGGACGGTCAGACAGTCGGACAGTCATCCAATCCGCGGTATGGTAGGGAGGACGCAGCCTCCTGAGAGTTGCGCCGAGTGTTCCGGGTTCGCTGCATGGATTGACCGCTTTTCTGGAAGAACTGACTCATGGCAACCGCACAATTCACGGCCACCACCCGGTCCGACAGCGGCACCGGCAACGCCCGCAAGCTCCGCCGTTCCGGCCAGGTGCCGGCGGTTATCTACGGCCACGGCCGCGAAGCGCAGTCGCTGTCGCTCGACGCCCGCGAATTCGGCAAGCTCCTGGACCGGATCGCCTACGCCAACACCGTCATCGAACTGATGATCGACGGCAAGCCGGCGATGACCCTCATTCGCGACCTGCAGCGCCACCCGTTCAAGCCCGAGATCCTGCACGTGGACTTCCAGGAACTCGTGGCCGGCGAGAAGGTGACGGTGAACGTGCCGCTCGTGTTCGTCGGCGTCCCCGACGGAGTACGCAACGGCGGCGGCATTCTGGACCAGGTCATGCACGAGGTCTCGATTCACGTCGACCCGTCGATGATTCCCAACCACATCGACGTCGAGGTCACCGAGCTGACCATCGGGCACAGCTTTCACGTGGGGGACCTCAAGCTTCCCGACGGCGTGGAAGTGCTGGATGAGGCCGAGGCCACGATCTGCGTGGTCACCGCACCCAAGACGGTGGTCGAGGAAGTCCCGGCCGAGGCCGTGGCAGAGGCGGGCGAGACCCCGACCGAACCCGAGCTCATCCGCAAGGCCAAGCCTGAAGAAGAGGAGGCGGAGAAGTAATTCTCGCCTCTCTGTTCCGCTCGCTGTTCGGATCCCGCGCTCCGGCGGACGACGACCCGATGAAAGTGATCGTCGGTCTCGGCAATCCCGGTGCCGAGTACGAACGCACGCGCCACAACGTCGGCTGGTGGGCACTCGACCACCTGGCCGGCGTTTGGCGTCTGGACGGGTGGAAGAAGGACGGGCAGGCGCTCGTGGCGTCGGGCACGGCGCGCGGCGCGCGCGTGCGGCTGGTGAAGCCGCTGACCTACATGAATCTGAGCGGCGCGGTGCTCAAGCCCTATCTCCGGCGGGCGGCCTGGAGCGCGGCCACCGATCTCTTCGTGCTCACGGACGACATCGCGCTGCCGGTGGGTACGTTCCGAATCCGCGCCAGGGGATCGGCGGGCGGGCACAACGGACTCAAGAGCATCCAGGCCGCGTTGAATTCGCAGGACTACGCGCGGCTGCGCATCGGCATCCGGCCGGAAGACGAGCGCCGGATGCGGGGCGATCTGGCGGACTTCGTGCTCGATCAGTTCGGGAAGCGGGATGCGGTGCTGGTGGAGGATCTGCTGCCGAAGATCGGGGAGGCGGTGGAGTGCTGGGTGAAGGAGGGGGTGGAGACGGCGATGAACCGATTCAACGGCGGGAAACAGCGAGACGACGACTGAAGGCTTTGAGCTGTCGGCTTGCAGCGGTCAGCGAACGGCAACGGCGCCGGGACAGATCGGACCGCGAGTCACGAGGGACGCTCGCAATGGCGTGAACCGCGGGCTGAGGCGGAGGGCGCGGACTGGGCCGCACGCACGCGGTGAATGAGCCCCGTCAGCATGCGACGAACTTCCTCGATTTGCCCGGCCAACGCGCGGAACTCCGCCCGGCCGATCAGTCCAAGGTCCCGAGCGAGGATCATGTGGTACTCGAGTTCCGTTGCCGAGCCGAAGGCGATATTGAGGAATTTTGCGAAATCGCGCTGCGTGTCGCGCCCGCACCCTTCCGCGATGTTGGCGGCAATGGAGATTGCGGCGCGACGCGACTGGCCCACGAGCCCTGAGTTGGCCCGACCCGGCTCGGAACTCGTGACTCTGTAGACGTTCAGGGCCAGCGCGTGCGCCTTCTTCCAAACCAGCAGTCCCTTGAAGTCCCGCAGCATCTCCTCCGCTTCGCTCGCACGTACGATGTCAGGCTGCTGGGGACACCGCACAACCATTCGGTTGCCCTGGTTACCTTTCCACCGCACCGCGCCACCGGCGGCCTCCGCCGAAATCCGTAGGACCGTTGGTGCGGTTGGCTCACGGCTGTCAGCAGAGCGCTCACAGCCTTCGGTTGCAGTCTCACGCTGTACGGCAGTTCCGCCTCTTCCCTCGCCCTGTCCAATGCTCAGCCTCGGTATCGTCGGCCTCCCCAACGTCGGAAAATCCACCCTCTTCAACGCCCTCACGGCCGCGAAGGCCGACGCCGCCAACTATCCGTTCTGCACCGTCGATCCGAACGTCGGCATGGTCGAGGTCCCCGATCCGCGACTCGACGTCCTCACCCGCATCGTCCAGCCCAAGAAGACGGTGCCAGCCGTGGTGCAGTTCGTGGACATCGCGGGCCTGGTGAAGGGCGCCGCCGAGGGCGAGGGGCTGGGCAACAAATTCCTCTCCAACATCCGTGAGACCGATGCCATCGTGCACGTCGTGCGCTGCTTCGACGACCCCGACGTGACCCACGTGATGGGCGGCGTCGATCCGGCGCGCGATCGCGAGGTCATCGAATTCGAACTCGCGCTGTCGGACCTGGGGGCGGTGGAGAAGCGGCTCGACAAGACCCAGCGCGCCGCCCGCACGGGCGACAAGGACGCCAAGGCCGAACTCCCGGCGCTCGAACTCGCGCACGCCTCGCTCAAGGAAGGCCGGGCGCTCTGGCACGCCGGGCTCGATGCCGAGCAGCTCGCCGTGCTCCAGCCGCTCAACCTGCTCACGGTCAAGCCGGTGCTCTACGCCGCCAACGTCACCGACGCCGAGCTCTCGGGCGACGAAGGCCCCCACCTGCGCGCACTGCGCGCCGCGGTGGCGGCCGGCGGGGAGCAGGCCGAGATCGTTCCCTTCTCCGCCAAGATCGAAGCCGAGCTCGCCGAGCTGCCCATCGACGAGCGCGCGGAATTCCTCTCGTCACTCGGCATCGAGTCGGCCGGACTCGACCGGCTGATCCGCGCCGGCTACCACCTGCTCGGCCTGCAGACCTACTTCACCGCGGGGGAGCAGGAGGTCCGCGCCTGGACGATCCACCGCGGCGACACGGCGCCGGTGGCCGCCGGCGTGATCCACACCGACTTCGAGCGCGGCTTCATCCGCGCCGAGACGGTGAGCTACGACGACTTCGTGGCGGCCGACGGCTGGAAGGGCGCCCGCGAGAAGGGCGTCGTGCGCTCGGAAGGCAAGGAGTACGTCGTCCAGGACGGCGACGTGATGCTGTTCCGGTTCAACGTCTGAGCGCCGGCATCGCCACGGGCTCCGCCGGTGTGACGTCCGGTTCCGCAAAGCCCAGCACTTCCCGATAGCTGCGGTCCAGGCGGTCCAACTCGGCCTCCCACGTGAGCGCTCCGGCCGTCGTTACCGCCCCATGGGCCAAACGCCGGCGCAGTGCCGCGTCGGTGGCCAAGCGCACCATGGCCGACGCCATGGCGGCGTCGTCACCGGCGGGAACAGCGATGCCGTTCTCTCCGTCGCGCAGGTGCTCGGCCACGCCGCCGGCCGGCACCGCGACCACGGGTAGCCCGCTGGCCATCGCCTCCAGGACTACCAGCCCCAGCGTCTCGGTCGTGGACGCGAAGACGAAGGCGTCGGCGCTGGCGTAGAGTTCCGGCAGCGACCTCTCGCGATCCAGATAGCCCACGAAGACCACCGAGGCGGGCGCCGCCTCGCGCAACGCCGCTTCGCGGGGACCGGCGCCGGCGATCACCAGCCGTACGGCGCCTGCCGGCAGACGCGCTGCGGCGTCGCAGTAGGCCGCGAGCACCCGGTCCACGCTCTTCTCGGCGGCCAGCCGCCCGACGTAGAGGAAGGTGAACGCATCCCGCCCCGCGGCGATGGAATCCCGAAGGGGCAGTGACCGGTGCCGCGGCGAGAAGGCGGCGGTGTCCACGCCACGCCCCCAGACCTCGGCATGCGTGATGCCAAGGCGGCGCAGCTCCCCCGCCGCCACCTCCGACGGCGTGTAGGTACGGAGTGCGCGCCGGTGGAACCGGGCCACGTACGACGTCACCGCGCCGCGGAGCCAGGGCGCGCCGTACGACGCCACATACTTTCCGAAATCCGTATGGTACGACGTGACCACGGGAATCCCGAGGCGGCGAGCCGCCACCTGGCCCACGCGCCCGAGCACGAACTCCGTCTCACAGTGCACCAGGTCGGGCGCGAATGCGCGCATCGCGCGCGTCACGCGGCGCAGCGCCGGCGCCGACAGCCGGAGATCGGGGTACACGGGCAGGGCCGCGCTCGCCACGTCGGTGATCGTTTCTCCCTGCCGTGCTGCCCCACCCATCGGCGTCCCGCGCACGTCGGCCGGGTAGCGAGGGGCCACCACGTGGCACTGCCAACCGCGCGCCAGGAGTCCACGCACCGAGAGCGCGGTCACCACCGACACCCCGTTCACCTGGGGTGGATAGGTATCCGTGCAGTACAACACGCGCGGTGACGAACTGGACATGGGAGAGCCCGGTGATGCCGCGGCCGGCGAGGGATGTCCGGACGCGGTGGTGACGGTTCGACGGCGGAAGCTCGCCGTGCCGCGTCGCGCTTCCGCGACCACCCCGTCACGGATCGGTGACGGTCCTCCGGAGGGGGCGAATGCCTCACATCCGTGACGCGTTGGCGACCAATCGTTCGGCCCGCCGTCGCCTGCCCCCTCCATTCTCCATCGCGGACACGGCACCCCAACTGCCGCCTGACCGGAGACTGCATGACACGCACCCGACTGATCCGACGCGTCATCGTGGTGGTCCTCGACGGGCTCCGCCGCGACGCGATCGACGCCTTCGACCTCGCCACCCTGCGCCGGCTGGCCGCGCGCCACGCATCCACACGCGTCGGCCACCACGGTGGCGCCGAGCGTGACCGCCGCTGCCATGGGTTCGCTGCTCACCGGCGTGAGTCGCCGGAACGCCACGGGCTCACCAGCGACCGGTTCCACATTCCGCGGTCGCGGGGGCCCGTCTCGCCGCTGCCCGCGGCTGCTCGAGGAGGCGGGGTACCTGACGCACGGCGTGCATGGCCGAGGTGCCCCTGCTCTACCGGCGCATGGCGCGAGCGCTGGCCGGCGCCTCGGGCGTGCGCGGCCGTCGTTCGATGGCGACGGGGCCGACGAGATTCTGCAGGCGGCCCTGCCCGCGCTGCGGTCGCAGCGGTCGGGCCTCCTGCTCCTGCACTGGCCCGACGGCGATCGCGCGGGACACGCCGCCGGGTGGATGTCGCCGGCGTACGGCGACGCGGCGCGCCGCATGGACGCCGCCCTCGGCCGCCTGATCGACCTCACCGGACTGGAGCATGACCCGACCACGGTGCTCATCGCGCTGGCCGACCACGGCGGGGGCGGCGTGGCCCCCCGCAATCACGCCAGCGCGCACCCATTCGACCGGACGATCCCGATCGTGGTGGCGGGGGGTGCCGTGGTGCCCGGCCCCCTGCGCGCCGGCACCTCCATCCTCGACGTCCCGGCCACCGTACTGTGGGCGCTGGGCATCGCGCCGCCGCCCATCTATGAGGGCCGCCCGATGGTGGAGGCGTTCGGCCACACGGCCGCCGACGACGCGGCGGCGTAGGCGCCGGCCGGTGCAGGCGGCGGGACGGACACGGACCCCGATCGAGCCCCTTACTCCGCGCCCCACAATCGCTTAGGTTTCGGGCTCGCCCGGCCGCTTCGCGCGGCCGGTACAACTTGACCCTCCTCCTGCTCAGGCAACCAGCGGGGGGCGGATTCGACGACCAAAGGGAGGATTGCCGCGACATGACTCGCCCCTACGAGGCGGTCTACGTCTTCGACTCGACGCTCGAAGACGCCGCCATCACCGAAAAACTGACGCGCTTCCAGGAACTCCTGGGCAACCCCGCCGACCTCACGGTGGATCTCTGGGGTCGCCGTCAGCTCGCCTACCACATCGGCCGCAAGGACACGGGCTACTACGTCCTCTCGCGCTTCAGCGCCGAGCCCGGCGTGCTGCCGGAGTTCGAGCGCGCGCTCAAGCTCGACGACGGCGTGCTGCGCTACCTGATCTCGCTGCACGAGCACGAGACGGGCGCGCCGCCGATGGACGAGGAAGAACTGGCGGCCGCTGCGCGCCGTCAGGACGACGACGACGACGAGGATTGACCCATGCGCCGCCAACACAAGACCTGTCCCTTCTGCGAGACCCGCGTGCGGTTCGTCGACTACAAGGACGACCGGACGCTCGGGCGCTTCATCACCGACCACGGCAAGATCCTGCCCAGCCGGTTGAGCGGCACCTGTGCGCGCCATCAGCGCCAACTGGCCACCGCCGTGAAGCGGGCCCGCTTCCTGGCGCTGATTCCGTACACACGGGGCACGCAGAACTAGCATGACCGCTCCCGTCGCCCCGGCGTCGGCGCGGGTGGAACGCGGGTGGGGCAAGCTCTTCCTCGCGATTCTCGCCTTCGTCTTCGTCCCCACCATTCCCCAGTTCCGCGCGCTGCTGCCGGTGGAGCACACCATCGTGTTGCTCGTGCCGGCACTCGCCGCGTGCTTCGTGGTGGGATGGTGGGCGGGCGGCAGGCTGCCGCTGGCGCTGTTGTTCGTGGCCCTGGCGGCGTATCTGATGATGCAGCAACCCGCGGCCCCTTCCGTGTTCGCCAACCTGCAGCGGGGATGGAGTCTGCTGCTGGCGGGAGCGTTCGGACTGGTGTGCCTGTTCGGCATGCGGCGGGCGCTGTTCGGCCGCGCCCTGATCGCGATGGCCGTCGCGCTGATCCTGGCGCTGGCGATGTCCATGTTGGGCCCGGTGTCCGGCGCCGAGGTGCACAAGGCCGTGGATAGCGAGCTCGCCGCGCGCAACACCGACACCATGCACAAGCTCGACACCTTCCTCGGGCAGTATCCGGATCAGTGGAACGATCTCGTGAAGAAGGTGCCGCAGCTCGGGGAGTTGCCGGCCGAGACGGAGAAGCAGCTCACGGTGCTCGCCTCGACGGGCACCGGCCTGTATCCGTCGCTGCTGCTGCTGGAATCGCTGGTGGCCCTGGCCATCGCCTGGACCACCTATCATCGCCTGGGGCGCGCGCGGCTCGGACCGCCGCTGGCGCCGCTCCGGGAATTTCGGTTCAACGATCAGTTCGTCTGGGGCTTGATCGTGGGCCTGATCATCCTGTTCCTGCCGGTGCTGTCGCGGTTCGAACGGTTCGGGGAGAATCTGCTCGTGTTCTTCGGCGCGCTGTACGCCGTCCGCGGGCTGGGAGTGCTGTCCTGGTTCCTCGCGCCCGGCGCGCTGGCCGTCATGGCCACGGTCGGCTTCGCGATGCTCTGGGCCCCGTTCCTGAATGCCGTGGCCGCCGTCGGGTTCCTGCTTCTCGCGATCGCCGCGTTCGGACTCGGCCTGGGAGACACCTGGGCCGACTGGCGGAACCGCGCTCGTCCCACTTCGTAACCGGTTTCGGGTACTCTTATGGAAATCATTCTTCGCCAGGGCGTCGAGAATCTCGGCAAGCCCGGAGACGTGGTCTCGGTTCGCGCGGGCTACGCCCGCAACTACCTGTTGCCGCGCGGCCTCGCCTACGAGGCGACGCCGGGCAACCTGAAGCGCATCGCGCAGGAGCGGACGCGGCTCGAAGCGGCCGAGAACGCGCGCCGCGAAGCCGCGCAGAGCATCGCCACCACGCTCGAGCAGGTCTCGCTCACCTTCTCGGCCCGTGTGGGCGAGGAAGGGAAGCTGTTCGGCTCGGTGACCGCCGCCGACATTCACCAGCAACTCGAAGCGCAGGGTGTGCACGTCGAGCGCCGGCAGATCGACCTGCACGAGCCGATCAAGGCACTGGGCGTGTACAAGGTGCCGGTGCGGCTGCACGCCGACGTAAAGCCCGAAATTCGGGTTTGGGTGATCAAGCAGTAACGGCGGCCGCGGCTTCCGCGCCCGCGCGCTGCGCCGCCGGCCGCTCCGCGGTCGGCGGCGCCTGTTTCAGGCTCCCGCCGCTCCACCGGCCGGGTTAATCTACGACATGCCTTCCCCGTCGCCCGCCATTTCCGTTTCCCAGCTCGTCCAGCGCGCCGCGCGCGCCTGCACCGAGAACAAGGCCGACCGCGTGGTCATCCTCGACCTCCACGGCGTGGCCGACATGACCGACTACTTCGTCATCGCGAACGGAACGTCGGACACGCACGTGCGCGCCCTCGCCGCGCACGTGATGGAGGAGCTGGCCAAGGTCGGGCAGCGTCCGTACCACGAAGAGGGACTGACCACGGGCCGGTGGGTGCTGCTCGACTACGTGGACTTCGTGGTCCACCTGTTCCATCCCTCGCTCCGCGAGTTCTATCAACTCGAGCGGCTGTGGGGAGACGCCGAGACCATTCCCGTGGCCGCCCAGGGGGCGGGTGCGTGATTCGGCACGCGGCGGCGCTCGTCGCGGTCGCGATCGCCGCTGGGTCGGTGCGCCCGCTCGGCGCGCAGGACTACTTCGGCCAGAACCAGGTGCAGTACACGCCCTTCGCCTGGCATACGCTCGAGACCGACCACTTCCTCATCTACTACTATCCCGTGGAGCGGCCGGCGGCGATGGACGCCGCGCGCATGGCCGAGCGCGCCTACGCCCGGCTGTCGCGGATCCTCGATCACAAGTTCATCGAGAAGAAGCCGATCGTCCTCTACGCGTCGCGCACCGACTTCGCCGCCAACAACGTGACCGGCGATCTGGGCGAGGCCGTGGGCGGCGTCACCGAGGCCCTGCGCCACCGGATGCTGCTCAATTTCACCGGCGACTACCGCAGCTTCGAACACGTGCTCACGCACGAGATGGTGCACGCCTTCCAATACGACGTGTTCGCGCACGGCCACGCCGGCAGCGGTCTCCAGGCGCTGGCCCAGGTGAATCCGCCGCTCTGGTTCGCCGAAGGCATGGCCGAGTACCTGTCGCTGGGGCCCACCACGCCGCTCACCGATGCCTGGATGCGGGACGCCGCGCTCAACGGCAACATCCCGACCATCCAGGAGATGACCGACGATCCCGACAAGTACTTCCCGTACCGCTACGGCCACTCGTTGTGGGCGTACATCGGGGCCCGGTGGGGCGATGACGCGATCGGGCAGATCCTGCGCGCCACGCCCGCGCTCGGCGTGGAGAAGGCCATCCGCCGCACCACCGGCCTGTCGTACGACGAGTTGGGCGAGGCCTGGAAGGAATACCTGCAGCGGCGCTACCTGCCGGCCATCGCCGACCTGTCCCGCGTGCGCGACGTCGCGAAACCGATGCTCAACCCCACGCGCAGCGGCGGCAGCATCTTCCTGGCCCCGACCCTCTCGCCCCACGGCAAGTACGTCGCCTTCCTGGCCAACGGCAATCCGGCCCGCGGCCAGGTGTTCATCGACCTCTGGCTGGCCGACGCCACCACCGGCAAGCGCCTCGAACGGCTGGTGAAGAGCACCACCGATCCGAACTACGAGGAGCTGCGCGTTCTCTACTCGCAGAGTTCCTTCTCCCCCGACGGCCAGCGGCTCGCGTTCACGGCGCAGTACGCGGGGCGCGACGTGCTCTACGTGTTCGACGTGGCCAGGCGGCAACCCATCGCGCGCCTCGACCACCTGCCCTTCGAGAGCGTCACCAACCCCACCTGGTCGCCCGACGGCAAGCGCCTGGCGTTCAGCGGCAGCCACGGCGGCATCACGAATCTGTGCATCGTGGACGCCGATGGGAGCCACCTGCAGCGGCTCACGTCCGACAAGTTCGCGGAGCTGCAGCCGGCCTGGTCGCCCGACGGCAAGACCATCGCCTTCGTGACCGACCGCGGGCCCAGCGCCAGCTTCGCCCTGCTGCGCTTCCCCAACTGGCGCATCGCGCTCTACGACCTCGCATCGGGCACCATCCGGCTGCTCCCCGATCAGGCGGGGCGCAACCTGAACCCGCAGTGGTCGCCCGACGGCGCGTCCATCGCCTACATCTCCGACCGCACCGGCACGGCCAACCTGTTCCTGTACCGCCTGGCCACCCAGGAGCACTACCAGCTCACCAACCTGGTGGGCGCCGTCTCGGGCATCACGGAATACAGCCCCGCCATCACCTGGGCGCGCGACGCCGACCGGCTGGCCTTCACGTACTTCTCCGACGGCAAGTACACCGTGTGGAGCCTGGACCATCCCGAAACGCTCGCCGGCGCCGCCTACCAGCCGCCCGCGGTGGCCGCGGCCGTGCCCATGCCCGCGCCGGAGCGCCCGCGATTCCACGACGCTGCAGGCACGCGGCGACAGTGCGGTGGTCAGCGTCGCCGCGTTGCTCGACAGCATGCCGCTCGGACTCCCCGACACCACGCGCTTCCGCGACCTGCCGTACGACGGGCGCTTCCGCCCCGAGTACGTGCTCGCGCCCGAGCATCGGCTACGCGCCCGACAACTACGGGCGCAACTTCTTCGGCGGCGCCACCATGGTCCTCGGCGACATGCTCGGCGACCATCGCGTGGCGGTGTCGGCGGAGATCAACGGCCGGCTGAGCGAGGCCCGGGTGTATCTCGGGTACACCAACCTCGCCCACCGCTGGCAGTACACCACGGGGTTCGCGCAGTCGCCCTTCTACTTCCTCACCGGCGACTCCATCGTCAATGCCGGCACGCCGTCGAGTAGCAGCGAGCACCAGGAAATCACGACGTACGTGGCCCGCCAGGTGTACGGGCTCACGTCCTATCCGCTCGATCGCTTTGCCCGCTTCGAGATCGGCGGCGGCTTCAACAACATCGACCGCGAACGCTGGTTCATCAGCCGTGCGGTGGACAACGGGATCTCGGTCTCGCCCTTCCAGTTCGACAGCACGCGCCGGGACCACAGTCTCAACTACCTGGACGCGCAGTTCGCCTACGTATTCGACAACTCGCTGTACACGCCCACCGGCCCGATCGCCGGTCAGCGCTACCGGCTGCAGGTCACGCCCGTAGTGGGGGCGTACGACTGGATGGAGTATCTGGCCGACTACCGCCGGTACGACCCGATCATCTTCAACAACCTCACGGTGGCCACGCGCCTCTACGCCAATATCGCCGTGGGGCGGGACGAGACGGCCTTTCCGAAGTACATTGCCCGTTCGGACTACGTCCGCGGCTACGACCGCAACAACCAGTTCTACGCCAGTTGCCCCGTGGTCGGGGCCAATCCGTCCAACTGCAGCGCCCTGCAACTCCTGGGAAGCCGCGTTCTGGTGGCCAACGCCGAACTGCGCTTTCCGTTGATTCGCAAGATCGATCTCGGCATCGTGCCGGTCTCCCTGCCGCCGATCGACGGCTTCGTGTTCTACGACGAGGGGCTCGCCTGGTCCCGCGGGCAGGCGGTGTACGGCGCGCGTCCCGTGAATTACGATCTCACCCGCCAGCGGTATCCGCTGCGCAGCTACGGAGTGGGCCTACGCTTGAATCTGTTCAACTACGCGCTCATCAGCTGGAACTACGCGATCCCGCTGGACCAGCCCGGACACCACGGCTTCTGGACATGGTCGCTATGGCCCAGCTTCTGACCCGCCGCGCCCTGGTGGCCGCCGCGCTGGCGGCAGCCGCCTGCGGCGAACCCAAGGGCCTCGTACCGGTGAGTGCGGCCGGCAGCGGATCGCAGAGCGGCCCCGACGCGCTGGTACTCCGTGCGCCGCTGACGGGCGGCACGCCGCACGTGTACGCGTACACGCACCTCGACTCGGTGATGTGGACCGGCTCGTCCCGGACCCCCGCCATCGCCCGCGTGCTCGCGTTCGACGGCGACGCCGGCTCGCTGCTGGCCGTCGATTCGCACGACCAGCCGGTGCGCCTCGACCTGCGCTCCGGCGCCTTCGACCAGGTGTCGGATACCGCCCTGCTCAACGCCGTCTCGGCCGACGGGTCCACGGTCTACGGCACCGACGCCAAGGGCGACGTGCTCCGGTATACGACCAGCGCGAGCTGGACGTTCACCCCGCCGCAACTGGCCCGCGCGGTCTTTCCCCAGGAGGACGGCTCGCTGCTCGTGGCCGGCGGACACGACGATGCCACGCGGGTGTGGAAGCTCTTCCCCCCGGAGTCCAAGATCGTCGACTCGGCCAGCCTGCCGTCCACCTGGCGGCCGCTGCCGCACGAAGTGGGCGAGCGCCTGTACCTGATCGTCGACTCCGGCCTCGTGAGCCTGAACGCGCGGACCCTCCACTGGAATCCATCGGTGCGCTTCGCGGCGCGAATCGCTGCCGCCGCGGTCAGCCCCAGCGGCGACCGCGTCTTCGTCGTCACCGATTCCAGCCGGGCGCTGAACGTCGTGGACCGGTACCGCAACGCGATCGCCGACCGCATCACCCTGCCCGGCCAGGCGTCGGACCTGCGCTTCGACCCGCTGGGCCGCTACCTGCTGGCCCGCGAGCAGGGCCGTGATTCCGCATGGGTGGTGGCCATCGGCAGCTACCACGTCCTGGGCGCCGTGGCCAGCGCCTGGCGGCACGACCTGCCGTTCGTGGGGCCCGACGGCGCCATCGCGCTCGCGCAGGGCAAGGACGTCGTCTTCGTCGACGGCGAGACGCTGCGCCCCGCCAACCGCGTGCGCGGCGGCGCGGCCGACTATTGGTTCCCCTTCCACTGGAACGGGTTCCGGCCGCGGCAGTCGTCGCTCGACGTCCCGGTGAGCTTCAACCTCGCGTCGGCCGACAGCGTGCGCACGGCGATCGACGCCGCGGCCGCCGACTCCGCCGCGCGCGCCGCCCAGGCGGCCGACAGCCTGCGGCAGGCCGCCGGAACGACCGCGGTGCGCGATACGGTGATCGCGCAGGTGGGCTACAACGTCTCGTTCGCCGCCCTGCTCTCGGAGAGCCACGCCCACGACCTGGCCGCGCAGATCAACGTGGAGGGTCAGCAGGCGCGCGTCGAGCCGTTGGTGCGCAACGGCACCACCATCTATCGCGTGGTGCTCGGCCCCTACCCCACGCGCGACGAGGCCGACCGCGTGGGGCGCGCGTCGCAGCACACCTACTTCGTGTACGAGGCCACGCGGTGAACGCATCGGCCCTGCCCCATGGGCCGGGGCGGCTGCGGCGACTGGGGCCGGCGTTCCTGGGGCTCTGTCTGACCGTCGTGGTGCTTGCGGTGGGGTTCTGGCTCATGGAGCGGCCCCTGGTGAGGGGGCACGGGCCCGACTACCAGCGTCCGCTCGCCGCCTCCGGGCTCGAGGACGGCGCCGCGATCATGAGCCAGGCCGGCATCCCGGCGCACACCGCTCCCGACCTTCCCGGGGCCACGCAGCCGCGGGCCCCGTACGCGGTGCGCGTCGGCCATGCGAATACGCCCGCGGGTGCTATCTTACGGCTTCGGAAAGTGGGAGCGTTCGCACCTGCGGGTACGTTCGCGCCCATGCCCGATGGGGCGGCCGGCGACTACCAGATCGTGGCCGGCGCCTATGCGACCTCCAACGATGCCGAAGCGCTCCTGCAGGCTCTCCGGGCGCACGGCCAACTCAGTGAAACGAGCGGAACGATAGTGCGCGTTCCGCTGGCATTCTTGATCGAGCGGGACGTGGCGGCCGATGCCGCGGCGGCGCGCGTGGCGGCCTTTGCCGCCCGCGGGTTGCCGGTGTACGCGCTGCGCCAGGCCGATGGCCGGGCGTGGCTCTACGCCGGCGCCTTTGCTTCGGCGGCGGATACCACGCTGCTGGGCGATGCCCTGCGGAACGCCGGCGTACACGGCACGCTCGCGTACCGAACCGGGAGACCTTTCTAGTGCGGTTGACCAAGCTCGAGATGCACGGCTTCAAGTCGTTCGCCGACGAGACCACGCTGACGTTCAATCAGGGCGTCACCGCCATCGTCGGCCCCAACGGCTGCGGCAAATCCAACGTGTCCGATGCCGTGCGCTGGGTGTTGGGCGAGCAGCGCGCCCGCCTGCTGCGCGGCGCCAAGATGGAGGAGGTCATCTTCCAGGGCTCGTCGGCGCGGCGCGCCGTGAACGTGGCCGAGGTCTCCCTGCACTTCGACAACGAGGACGGCGGACTCCCGATCGCCTTCCGCGAAGTGGTGATCACGCGCCGGCTGTCGCGGTCGGGCGAGAGCGACTACCTGCTCAACGGCGCTCCCTGCCGGCTGCGCGACATCCACGACCTGCTGCGCGGCACCGGCCTCGGCGCCGACACGGGGGTGGTGATCGAGAGCAAGATGATCGACGCCCTGCTGTCCGATCGCCCCGACGACCGGCGCGAGCTGTTCGAGGAGGCGGCGGGCGTGGGGCTGTACCGCGACCGGCGGCGCACCACCGAGCGCCGCCTCGAGGAGACGACGGTCGATCTGCAGCGCCTGGACGATCTGATCAGCGAGGTCACGACGCAGGTGCGTTCGCTGGCGCGCCAGCGCCGCCGTGCCGAGCGCTACGCCGAACTGAGCGGCCGCCGCTACACCGTGGAGATCGCGCTGGCAGCGCGCGAGATGCAGGCCTGGCAGGACGAGCTGCAGCGGCTCGAGGTGCGCGTGAACGAGTTGCGGGCCCAGGCGCCCGAGCGCGAGTCGCGCGTGGCGGAAGCGGAGCGCGCCCGCGACGCGGCCCACGACGCGCGCACCGCCGCCGAGGCCCAGCGCAACGAGCTGTCGCGCCTGGTGGCCGAGCAGCGCGAGCGCGTGCAGCAGATCCGCGGCGAGATGGCCGTGGCCGAAGAACGCCGCCGCAACGCGCAGATGCGCCGCGAACGCGCCGAAGCCGAGGCGTCGCACGGGCAGCTCACCCGCACGCGCCTCGAGGAGGACCTCCAGCGGGCCTCCACCGAGAAGCAGGAACTCGAAGCGTCGCTCCATGCGCTCGAAGCCGAACTGGCCGACCGGCAGCGGCGCGAGGACGGGAGCCGCGAGGCGGTGGCCACGGCCCGCGCCGCCACCGAGCGCGCCGAACAGGCGCTGCGCGAGATGCAGGACCGGGCGCGGCGCATCCATCTCGACCGCGAGCGCAGTCAGCGGGAACTGGACGAGACCACGCAGCAGCTCACCGTGCTGGAGCAGGAGCGGGTGACGCTCACCGATGCCTTCACCGCGGCGCAGCGTGATCTCGAAACAGCGGCCGCGGCGCTCGAGACCGCGCGCGCCGCGTCCACGGCCGCCGACGCCGAGTTGCAGGCCGCGCGTGAGGCCGACCGGGCCGCGCGCGAGCGCGACGTCGAAGCCCGCGGGAATCTCGCCCGCCTCGAGCAATCGCTCACCGCGCTCGAGGGCAAGGTGCACGCCCTCGAAGGGCTGGAGCGCGAACGCGTGGGGCTCGCCCCCGCCGCGGCACGCCTGCTCCGCGAGCGCGACCAGTTCGGCGACGGCGCCGTGCTCGGCCCGCTCAGCGATTTCCTGTCGGCCGACCAGGCCGGCGCCGTGCTCATCGAGCGCTTCCTGGGCGCCACCGTGCACGCCGTGCTGGTGCGCGACCGGCAGGTCGCCGAGGCCGTGCGCCGGTGGCATCAGGCCGCCAATCCGGGACCGCTGCTGCTGCTGCCCCTCGACGCCGCGCCGCAGCCGAGCGACGTGCCGGCGCCCGACGCGCTGGCGGCGGGCGCGCAGGCGCAGCCGCCGGCCGACGCCTGGGTCCGGGCACTGCTTGGACAGGTGCGCGCCGAAGCCGAGGGAACGGCGTTCGTCGATGGCCGGGGCGCGGTCTGGCTCCCGGGCACCGGGGGCGGACCGGGTCCCCTGCGCCGCCGCGCCGAGCTGTTCGCCCTGCGCGGGGAACTCGCCGCGAGTCAGACCGCCCGCGGCGAGGCCGAACAGGCGGCACAGGCGGCCGCGCAGGCGCTCACGCAGTCGGAACAGCGGGTGGCCTCGGCGTCCGACGCCGCCTCGCACGCGCAGCAGGCGCTGAGTACCGCCGCCGCCGCCCACAGCGATGCGGCGCGTGCCGTGCAGCGCGCCGAGCGCGATCTGCAGGCCGCTGCTGAACTGGCCGGCCGGATGGAGCGCCGGTGCGGGGAACTCCGCGCCGCGATCGCGGCATTCGACGAGGAGAGCGAAACGCTGCGCGGCGGACTCGCCGAACGCGAGACCGACATCGCCAACGCGCGCGCCGCCCTCGCCGAGGCCGACGCCGAGCAGGAACGGGCGCGCGAGCAGCGCTCGGCGTGGCAGGTGGAGCAGGCGCAGGTGCAGGCGCGCGCCCAGGTGGCCGCCGACCGCGAGCGCCGCCTCGGCGAGGAATTGCGCTCCGCCGCCGAGCGGCTGGACGCCCTGAGCGCGGAGTTGGGAGGGCTGAGCAGCAGCGATGCCGAACTCCACGAACAGATGACCACCTGGCGCACGGACCTCGATGCGCGTCAGGCCGCGCTCAGCGACGCCGAGCAGCGGCTGGCGGGAGCGGAGCGTGCCGTGGTCAGCACCGACGCCACGCTCACCGAGGCCGAGCATACCCTGGATCGCGCGCGGCACGACGGCAGCGCCGCCGCCGAGGAGTTGCACCACGCCGAGTTGCGGTTCACCGAGTTGTCGGGCCGCCGCGCCGCCATCCGCGAACGGCTGGAGACCGAGTGGCGCAAACCGCTGGACGAGATGATCGCCAACGCCGAGCCGCTGGAACTCGACGACGACGCGCTGCGCGCCGAAGCCGACGACCTGCGGCAGCAGATCGAACACCTCGGCGCGGTGAACGTGCTGGCCATCGAGGAGCACGACGAGACCGTCAAGCGCCTCGACTTCCTCACCGCCCAGCGCGACGATCTCACCGAAGCCAAGAACTCGCTGCTCCAGGCCATCCGCGAGATCGACGCCACCGCCCGCGAGCTGTTCCTGCAGACCTTCGTGCAGGTGCGCGAGAACTTCCGCCAGATCTTCATGACCCTGTTCGGCGGGGGCGAGTGCGACCTGCGGCTGGAGAACCCCGAGGCGCCGCTGGACTGCGACATCGAGGTGCACGCGTCGCCGCGCGGCAAGCGCACGCAGCGCATCCACCTCCTGTCGAGCGGCGAACGGGCCCTCGTCGCCCTGTCCCTGCTGTTCGGCATCTTCCTCACCAAGCCGAGTCCCTTCTGCCTGCTCGACGAAGTGGATGCGCCGCTGGACGACGCCAACGTCGGACGTTTCGTGCGCATGCTCACCGAGTTCAAGAAGAAGACGCAGTTCATCGTGATCACGCACAACCCGCGCACCACCACCGAGGCCGCCGACGCCGTCTTCGGCGTCACGATGCAGGAGCCGGGGGTCTCGTCGCTGGTGAGCGTGCGCATGAAGGGTGCGTCGGTGGACGCGGCCGTGGCCGAGCCCGCGGAGACCGCTGCCACGGCATGAGGCGCGCCACCACCGCGCTCGCGGAGCCGGCCCGGTGACGGCGGACGATCGCCGGCCCGGCGCGCCCCTTCGGCTCACCACCCTCGGCACCGGCACCATCGCCCTGTCGCCCACCCGCGCCTGCAGCGGCTACCTCGTGGAGCACGACGGGGTCCGTCTGCTCATGGACTGCGGCAATGGGGTAGCACGGCGGCTGGCCGAACTCGCCCTGCCCTGGCCCGAGATCACGCACGTGGCCCTGAGCCACTTCCACATCGACCATCATGGCGACCTGCCGACGCTGATCTTCGCGTCGAAGTACGGCATCCTGCCGCCCCGGAGCGCCCCCCTGCAGATCATCGGCCCGGTGGGCACGGCCGACCTCCTGCAGCGCCTGGCCGCCGCCTACGGCGCCTGGGTCACCGACCCGGGATTCCCGATCCAGGTGGTCGAGACCGCCCCCGGCGCCCCTCTGCTTCTGGGGGACGCCGTGCGCCTGGAGGCCTTCAAGGTTCCCCATACGGTGGAAAGTGTGGCATATTCCGTCACGGCCGGCGCGCACCGGCTCGTCTACTCCGGCGACACCGGGTTCGATCCGGGCCTCGCGGAATGGGCCAAGGGGTGCGACGTCCTGCTGTGCGAGTGTTCGCTTCCCGAGACCATGGCCATCGTGGAGCACCTGACGCCGGAACAGTGCGGCGCGCTCGCGGCAATCGCAGGACCCCGGCGCCTGGTGCTCACGCACCTGTACCCGCCGGTGGAGAACGTTGACATCTCGGCCGCCATCGCGGCACGATACCCCGGTCCGGTGACCGTCGCGCACGACGGCTGGCAGACCGACATCTGAGGAGTTGACATGCTGGTCGTAATGCAGCACGGCGCGACGTCGGAACAGGTGGAGCGCGTGGTTCACGTGATCGAGGAAATGGGCTACCAGGCGCGTTCCATGCCGGGCGAGCAGCGCACGGCGGTGGGACTGGTGGGCAACGACGGGCGCGTCGACTCGTCGCGCATCGAGGCCCTGCCGGGCGTGGCCGAAGTCATACATGTCTCCAAGCCGTACAAGCAGGTGTCGCGCGAATGGCAGCCGCAGAACACCGTGGTCACCATCTCGCCGGGCGTGAGCTTCGGCGGGCGCGACGTGGCGATCATCGCCGGTCCCTGTTCGGTGGAGAACGAGCATCAGATCGTCACCGCGGCCCGGGCCGTCCGCGCGGCCGGCGCCACCGCCCTGCGCGGCGGCGCCTTCAAGCCCCGGAGCTCCCCGTATGCCTTCCAGGGATTGGGCAAGAAGGGGCTGGAGATGCTCGCCCTGGCCAAGCGCGAGACGGGCCTGCCCATCGTCACCGAGGCGCTGGACGAGGAGGGGGCGCACCTCGTGGCCCAGTACGCCGACTGCATCCAGGTGGGCGCGCGCAACATGCAGAACTACTCGCTGCTGCGCGCCGTGGGCCGCATCGGCAAGCCGGTGCTGCTCAAGCGCGGCATGGCGGCCACCATCAACGATCTGCTGATGAGCGCCGAGTACATCCTGGCCGAGGGCAACAACCAGGTGATTCTGTGCGAACGCGGCATCCGCAGCTTCGACACCACCACGCGCAACCTGCTCGACCTCACGGCCATCCCGGTGGTGCAGAAGCTCTCGCACCTGCCGATGATCGCCGATCCGAGCCACGGCACGGGGCTGCGCGAGAAGGTGACGCCGATGGCCCGCGCGGCCATCGCCGCCGGCGCCGACGGCATCATCGTCGAGGTGCACCCGACTCCCGACCGCGCCCTCTCCGACGGCGGGCAGTCGCTCTACCCCGAGCAGTTCGCGCGGCTGGTCACCGAGATCCGCGCCATCGCCGCGGCGATCGGCCGCACGGTGTTACCGACGCCTGGAACCGCCCCGATCTCGGTCGGGTAACACCAGCAGACGCCGCGCACGCCGCGCGGCGTCTTCACATCGGGGAGCCCCATGTTCGCACACCGTACCACCCTCGCCCTGCTCGCCGCCGGCACCTGGGCCGCGCTGGCTCCGGCCGCGGCGCGCGCCCAGCAGTCGCCCGAGCGGGCCGCCGTGCAGCATGCGGTGGACGTGTGGCAGGGCGTGCACAGCGTGCGGGCGTCGTTCGAACAGACCGTGAGCAACGCGCTCACCGGCAGCACGGCGCACGCCCGGGGGGAGTACCAGCAGCGGCGCCCCGACCGGCTCGCCGTGCGCTTCCAGGATCCCGACGGCGACCGGATCGTGGCCGACGGCACCTGGCTCTGGCTCTACCTTCCCAGCAGCACGCCGAATCAGGTGATCAAGCGCCGTGAGACGGCCCAGGGCAGCGGGACGGTGGACATCACCGGCCAGTTCCTCGACCACCCGTTCGCGAAGTACGACATCGCCGACGGCGGGGCGGACACGGTGGCCGGACGCGCGACACGGCTGGTGCTGCTCACCCCGAAACCCGACGGGCCCAAGGACTTCACGCGCGCCAAGGTGTGGATCGACGACGCCGACGGGTACATCCGCCAGTTCGAGGTCTCGCAGACCAACGGCGTCACGCGCTTCGTGCGCCTCACGTCGCTGCAGGTGAACGTGCCCACGGACGACGCCGCGTTCCACTTCGTCGTGCCCAAGGGCGCGCGGGTGGTCGCGCGCTGACACGACGGCCGGCCGACGGTTATACTAGACCCTCCCGCACCGGAGACCCACTCGTGGCTCAGAACCCGAAGAAGCTGAACTCGCTGCTGGTCGTGGTCGCGCTGGCACTCGTGGCGACGATCGTGTTCGCGGTCAACCGCCGGCACGCCACCCCGCCGGCCGCCGCGGCCGCCCTGATCTCCACGCCCGTGCCCGACTCGGTGATGACGGCCTTCACGTCCATCACGCCGGCCACGTGGGAGCGGGCGGGCACCACCGGCGCCACCGTCCCGATCTTCGTCGGCACCGCCGATACCACGCCCGGCAAGCCGGTGGTCCTGTACATCGGCTCGCTGTACTGCCCATACTGCGCCGCCGCCCGCTGGTCGGTGATCGCCGCCCTGTCGCGGTTCGGCCAGTTCTCCGGGCTCACCTACTCCGCGTCGTCGTCGGTGGACGTGTTTCCCAGCACGCCGACCTTCTCGTTCTACGGCGGCCATTACACGAGCCAGTACATCGACTTCCACTCCGTGGAGCTGCCAGGGCGCCGAGCCCATCGCCGGCCGCTACCCCACGCTGGAAACGCCCACCCAGGAGCAGGAAGCGCTGATCGAGAAGTACGACGGCCCACCCTACCTCGACAAGGCGAGCGCCGGCGGCATTCCGTTCATGCTCGTGGGCGGCCGGTACATGTGGAGCGGGTCGCCGTACAACCCGGGCCTGCTCGCGGGCCAGTCGCACGCCGGCATCGCCGCCTCGCTGCCCACCGGCTCCGGACCCGCGGCGCAGGCGATCCTGGCCAACGCCAGTGAGATCACGGCTGCCATCTGCGCGGTGGACGGGAATCAGCCGAAGGACGTGTGCATCGGGCGCCCCGATTCCGCAGGCGGTGAAGGCGCTGCCTACCAAGGTGCCGTGATGCAACGGCGGTCCTACGACCGGCTCCGAATGCTGCTCTCGGTGACCGGTCTGCTGATCGCCGGCTACCTCACACTCCTCCACTACGACAGCAACGTCCCCCTCGTGTGCAGCGGGGGGGCGTTCGTCAACTGTGAGCAGGTGCTCACCAGTTCGTCGGCCTTCGTGGCCGGGATCCCCGTGGCCGTCCTCGGCGTCGTCTGGTTCGTGGTGGAGGTCGTCCTCGCACTGCTGTCGGCGCGGGCGAGCAACGGCCGGGAGCCGGCGTGGCTGCGCGCGGCGGGGTTCGCCTGGGTCCTGATCGGCACCGCCAGCGTGCTCTGGCTCGTCTATCAGGAGTTGGGCGTCATCGGCAAGATCTGCGCCTGGTG
Source organism: uncultured Gemmatimonadaceae bacterium (assembly GCA_963822945.1). Lineage (GTDB taxonomy): Bacteria > Gemmatimonadota > Gemmatimonadetes > Gemmatimonadales > Gemmatimonadaceae > JAGWRI01. The sequence goes on from CAWGJO010000021.1 coordinate 43,112, forward strand.
CACGGCGGTGCACGTGATCATTCTGGCGCTGCTGGTGGTGCAGGTGCAGAGCGATCCGCTGCGCGCGGCGCCCGATTCGACGTAGCGGGCCCCGGCGGCCCCCGCTGGTGAGCGGGTTCCGGCCGGCTACCCGGAATGCCTTACGAGAGTCCGAGCCGCTCCTCGACCACCGCCCGCACCCGCGCGAACACCTCGTCCTCCGCGCCCGACGCGTCGACGATCACGATCGGGCCGCACTCGGGATGCGCGGCCTGCCAGCCCGCGTCGGCGAACGCCGCGAACGCCTGCGATACCCGGTGGTGGAAATCGTCGGCGTTCCGTTCCATGCGATCGCGCTCGCCGCGCTGCGCGGCCCGTGCCAGCCCCTCGCCCACCGGCAGCGTCATCAGCAACGTGAGATCGGGCACGAGCCCGTTGGTGGCCACGGCGTTGGCCCGCCGCACCTCGGTTTCGGGCAGGCCGCGCCCCGCGCCCTGATAGGCGTACGTGGAGAGGAAGAAGCGGTCGAGCAGGACCACGTGTCCGGCCTCGAGCCCGGGCCGGACGAGCGTCTCCACCAGCTGCGCCCGCGAGGCCATGAACAGCAGCGCCTCGGCGCGCGGCGTGATGTCGGAGGCCGGATCGAGCAGGACGCGGCGGATCTCGTCGCCCAGCGGCGTGCCGCCGGGTTCACGGTGCGCGTGCACCACCCGGCCGCCCGATTCCAGCCATGGTGCGAGACGGCGGAGCTGCGTCGACTTGCCGACGCCCTCCGCCCCCTCGAAGACGATCAACGGACCACGTGTCATGTCACCCCAACATGATGATCGGACTCGCGGCGCCCTTCTCGATGCCCTCGAGAATCCAATCGTTCACCTTCCCCATGGTCTTGTCGAAGTTCTCCTGCGCCACGATCAGCCGCTGGTACACCGCCTGCCCCTGCACCTTGGTGAGCAGGTCGTCGAGCTGCTGCTCCATCTCGGGCGTCGGCCGTTGGCCGCCGGCGATCATCTTCTGCGCATCCAGCCGCAGCTCTCCATCTGCTTGAGCAGGGCCACGGCGTCCTTGTCCTCGGCCAGCGCCTCGTTGGCGCGCTTGAGGGCCTGATATTCGGTGCTCTGGCCGATGAACCGGCCCAGGTCTTTGGCTTTCTCTTCGATCATGCGTGCTCCCGTCGTCGTGCGAGTACGAACCGTTCGCGCCCGGCGAGGTCGAACCGCACCGAGACGTCTGCGAAAGCTGCTTCGGCGGACACCATCTCCGCCACCAGCGAGGCGCGGCGCCCGTCGACTTCGAGCGCGAGCACACCACCGGCCTCCAACCGAGCCGCTGCGCCGCGCACCAATTCGCGCGTCGCCGCCAACCCGTTCTCTCCGCTGAGCAGCGCCGTCACCGGCTCCCAATCGCGCACCGATGGCGGCAGGGCCGCGGTTTCCTCGAATGCAATGTAGGGCGGGTTGGACACGATTGCCCGCGCCCGGACCTCCCCCACCGGCCGCAGCAGCGATCCCTGGCGGAATTCCACCGGAGCGCGGGATCGCCGCCGCGAGCGCCGACGCGTTGTCGCGCGCCACCGCCAGCGCGTCGGCTGAGACGTCCGTGCCGATCAGGCGAGCGAACGTGCCCTCCTGCGCCAGCGCCAGCGCGATGGCGCCCGACCCCGTGCCGACGTCGATCGCCACGCCGCCCGACCCGTCGCGCGTCAACTCGAGCACGAACTCCACCAGCAACTCCGTCTCGGGGCGCGGGATCAGCACGCGCGGGTCCACCTCGAGCGTGAGACGCCGAAAGCTGGCCCGTCCCACCGCGTACTGGAACGGCATGCCCGCCGCCAGGCGGTGCGCCGCCTGCACGGCGCGCGGGAACAGCATCAGGTCGGCGGGCTCGTGCCCGTGCAGCAGCGTCCAGTGGCGCCCCACGTCGAGCAGCGCGGCCACGATCTCACGCGCCGCCATGGCGGCGTTCGGGGCGCCGGCGTCGCGCCAGCTCCTCCGCCGTCTGCCGCACCACGGCGCCCACGGTCAGCCCTGCCGCATCCACCGCGATGGGCGTGGCGCCCGGGCGGGGCGCGCCCGGGCCGACGGCGGTCAGGCAACGCTCAGTCGCTCCTCGACGTCGGCCAGGCGCAGCGCCTCCATGAGGTCGCCGAGGTCCCCGTCGAGCACGCGCTGCAGATCGTGCGTCGTGTAGCCGATGCGATGGTCGGTGATGCGACTCTGCGGAAAGTTGTACGTGCGGATCTTCGCCGACCGGTCGCCGGTGCCCACCTGCGTCTTGCGCACGCGCGAGCGCTCCGCCTCGCGCTCCGCCAGCCGCAGGTCGAGCAGGCGGGCCCGCAGCACTTCCATGGCCTTGGCGCGGTTCTGGATCTGCGAGCGCTGGTCCTGCTGGCTGATCACCAGTCCGGTGGGAAGGTGCGTGATGCGCACGGCGGAATCGGTGGTGTTCACCCCCTGGCCGCCGGGGCCCGAGGCGCGGAACACGTCGATGCGCAGCTCCTTCTCGTCGATCTTCACGTCCACTTCCTCGGCTTCGGGCAGCACCGCCACCGTGGCGGCCGAGGTGTGGATGCGCCCCTGCGCCTCCGTGGCGGGCACCCGTTGCACGCGATGCACGCCCGACTCCCAGCGCATGGCGCCGAAGGCACCGTCGCCCGCCACCTTGAAGATGACTTCCTTCACGCCGCCCAGCGCGCCTTCGGAGTACGACATCACCTCGAGCTTCCAGTGGCGGCGCTCGCAGTAGCGCGTGTACATGCGGTACAGGTCGGCGGCGAACAGCGCGGCCTCGTCTCCGCCGGTGCCGGCCCGGATCTCGACGATGGCGTTGCGGTCGTCGAGCGGATCGTGCGGCACGATCAACGGCTTGAGCCGTGCTTCGATCTGCTCGATGGACGCTTCCAGCCGCTCGACCTCGGCGGCCGCCTCGGCCGCCATGTCCGGGTCGTCAATGGAAACGAGCTCGCGCGCCTGCACGAGCTCGTTCTCTTCCTTCTGCAATCGGGCCGCCAGTTCGACCAGCGGCGTCAACCGCCGGTGTTCCCGTCCCAGCTCGGCCAGCTTCTTGGAATCGCGGAGTGAGCCCGGATCGGACAGCGCGCGCTCGACCTCAGCGGCGCGAGCCAGCTGCTCGGCGAGGCGGTCGCGGAGACTCAGGCCTTCTTCCCGAACTTCTGGCGGAAGCGCTCCACGCGGCCGGCGGTGTCCACGAGGCGCTGCTTGCCGGTGTAGAACGGATGGCACTCGGAGCACACGTCGGTGTGGATCTCGGCCTGGGTGGAGCGCGTCTGGAACGTATTCCCGCAGGCGCACTTCACGGTTGCCGTCGCGTACTCGGGATGGATGTCGGTCTTCACGAAAACCTCGAAATCATGGGTGGTGCAGAGCTATGAAATATAGCCGCCGTCGGACGTAAAAGACAAGCGGGCAACGGCTTGGGAAGTGGCCCCGTCTCTCCAGACAGCCTAATCAGGCCGTCAATGGGGTGGCGCCACGCTACTCCGGCGGCGTGAACCCCACCGCCCGCCAGATGTCCGCGTTCCGGTACAGCACCCCGCGCTTCATGACGAACCGGACCCGGCTCACATTCCTGATGTCGTCGAGCGGGTTGGCGTCCAGCACGATGAGGTCGGCCGCGAACCCCGGGGCAACGGTCCCCACGTGACCGGCCATTCCCATGGCCCGCGCGGAAACCGACGTGGCGGCGAGCAGTGCATCCATGTTGGACATCCCCGCCATCGTGTAGAGCTGCAGCTCGCGATACAGGCTGAATCCGGGCACGCCCTCGTCGGTGCCGGGCAGGAGTGGCACGCCGGCGGCGTACAGTTCGTGAAGCACGCCGAGCATGTTGCGCTGGATGCCGTGTGCGCGCGCCGTATCGGTGTGCGCGCCCATCTGCACGATCCGCTGGCGCAGCACCGGGGGAAGATCCGGGACCTGCGGCACCAGGTCCGTCACCGGCTCAGCGGTGGAGTGGCGCAGCAGGTCCCCCCAGGACGCGGTGGGATCGATGGCCACGTGATGCGCTGCGACGAACGCGACCTGGCCCCTCACCGAGTCGGAGCCGGCCGCCCCGCGAATCGGGATGTGCGCGATCTGGTCCTGTCCCGAGTCGATGGTGACATACAACCCGAGCGCCCGCGGCACGTGTCCCGTGACCGTCATGCCCAGACGGTGCGCTTCGCGCGTGATCGCGCCCACGACGGCGGGCTGCAGCAGGTCGTACATCTTGATCTGCGGAAACCCCAGGGCATGGTAGCGATCCACCACCGCCCGCCCCTCATCGGGCGTGTCGGCGGTGACCGCGCCGAACGCGTTCGGGCCACCGCCATCGACGAGGCCCGCGAGCAGCAGCGTGGGCCCGATGGCGTCGCCCGAATCCACGGCTCGCCGCAGCGCCAACTCGAAGTCGATCTCGTTGCCCATATCGCGCACCGTGGTCTCGCCTGCGGCCATGTACACCGGGAGCCACTCCATCTGGTGCAGATGTACGTGCATGTTCCAGAGGCCGGGCATGACCGTCTTGCCGCGCACGTCGATGCGCGTGGCGCCCGCCGGCACCGGCACGCGGTCGGCGGGCCCGGCGTCCACGATCCGACCCGCGCGTACCACGACGGTGGCGTTGGCCACGGCAGGCCCACCCCGCCCGTCGATGAGCGTGCCCCCGACCAGCGCCACCGTGCCGAACGCCACCGGATGCACGCGGTGGGAGATCGCTGCCAGATCGGCCATGCGGTCGCGGATCACCACGGACATGATCCGCGAATATGCCGGCACGAGCGCCGTCCGGATGGCCTCGAGTGTGAGCCCGCCGCCGCCACCCGAGGTCACCACCGCCAGCCGACCCTGGGCATCAACCCATACCGACTCCACCCCCCACACCACCCCGTCCACCGAATACCGCGTGAACGTCATCGCGCGCCCGGCCACCGTGAGCGTCGTCCGTCCCCGGTCCCCGATCGTCACCACATTCGTCGGTCCACCGGGCACCACGGCCAACGACGAGGGCCGCCCGTGGGCCAGCCAGTAGCGGAGCAGCAGCAGGTGCTGCGACATCGGATGATCGCCGGCGACCGCGAACGCCGTTGCCGGAAGCGAGACGGCGCGGGTGCCCGTCGGATCGGTCACCCGCGCCTGCCGGCCGCGCACGTCGACGCGGGCAACCGCGGTGGCGCTCGTATCGGTCACGCGCCACACGGCCAGCCGACGCGGCGAGTAGTCGGACCGCAGGCTCATGGTATCCACCACGTGCGTGCGGCGTCCCCGATCGAGATAGTCGAAGTCGGCCGTCGCCACGAACCCGGACGGTTGGCGCGCCACTCGGTAGTGCTCGTACCCGATCGCGTGCCCCACGTAGTAGAGTCGAAGCGAATCGGTCACGCCCCCGGAATCCGGCGCGACGGACACCGCGCGCGACGTGGGCCGACTCGGCGCCGCCGGCACGCCGGCGCCCGACGACAGCGAGAAACAGAGCGTAGCCAGGAATCCTGCGCGCGCGAGTGCCATGGGCGGATCGGTGTGGGGGTGAGAACGCCGCGCCGCCGACGGGCGTCCTGCCAAGGTGGGCCGGCACCAATGCTACCGCCGAATGCCGCCGTGCGCCATGCGTGACGGCATGCGACACCGCTGCCCACCACATCCGTGTTCCGTCGCCCCCCAACTACCTTCCCGCTCGGTTGCCCGGCGCCGCGTACCGAATTGACTCGGCGGTCGGCGACCCATAGCTTCGCGCCCATGTTCAGGGGCATGACACCGTACCCTTCCCCGCACGCGAGTGTTACCGCCTTGGTATGACCCAGACCACCGCCGATTTCCTCGCCACCGTCCCGCTGTTCGGTGGCCTGGACCGCCAGGAGTTGGAGCGCTTCGCCGAACTCACCCGGGAGAAGACCTATCCGCGGGGAAGCGTGATCCTGTTCGAGCACGACCCGGGCGATTCGTTGTTCGTGGTGCGCAGCGGCCGCGTGAAGGTGGTGCTGATCGGCGAGGACGGTCGCGAGGTCATTCTGGGGATGCTCGGCGTGGGCGAACACTTCGGGGAGCTGTCGCTCATCGACGACCGTCCGCGCTCGGCCCACGTGATGGCAGTGGAGGATGCCGACCTCCTCGTGCTCCACCGCGACGACTTCCGTGCGCGCGTGGAATCGAGTCCGTCGGTGGCCTGGTCGCTACTCACGGAACTGTCGCGCCGGCTCCGCCGCGCCGACGACAAGATCGGCGGGCTGGTGTTGCTCGACGTGCCGGGCCGCATCGCGCGGCTGCTGCTGGACCTGGCCGACGAGGGCGGGAGCGCGTTGATCGAGAAGGCGCTCACGCACCAGACGATCGCGCAGATGATCGGCGCCAGCCGGGAGACCGTGTCCCGCGCGATGAAGGATTTCCAGGAAGCCGGCTTGATCGGCGTGGAGCGGCGCCGCATCACGCTGCGCGACCGGACGGAGCTGGCCCGGCTGGCCCAGGTTCGCGTGTGACTGCGGTCACCCGCCCGCAGTGACACGCTGACTGGCGGGGGAGGAGCGTGCGGCCCCATGTTGACCCGATGCGCCGACCGATGCCCACATGACCCTGCAACTTCAATTCTGGGGGACGCGCGGATCGATCCCGAGCCCGGGCCCGCGCACGGTGCGATACGGCGGTAACACCCCGTCCATCGAACTCCGCACCGCGGACGGCTGGCTGATCATCCTCGATGCCGGTACCGGACTGCGGGAACTCGGACACTCGCTCATGGCGCGCGCCGCCGGCGCGCCGATCGTGGGTGACATCTTTCTCACACACGCCCACTGGGATCACATCCAGGGCCTGCCGTTCTTCGGCCCACTGTTCCAACGCGGCAACCACTTCACGATCTGGGGATCCCGGACCCTCGAGACGAGCATCGATCGCATCGTGCGCGACCAGATGTCGCCGGTGGTGTTCCCCGTCACGTTCGAGGAACTGGAGGCTCGCATAGACTTCTCGGAGATCGCGCGGCAACCCAAGCGCCGCCACGGCTATGAAGTGTCGGCGTATCCCATGCGGCACCCGGGCGGCGCGCTCGGGTATCGGTTCACGGACGCAGAACCGGACGCGCGGCCGCTGGTCTACATCTCGGACAACGAACTCGGGACCGGCGGCCGCTACGACACCCCCGACGGATGGCGGCAGGGACTGCTGGCGTTCGTCCGCGGCGCGCGCGTGCTGGTGCACGACGCCACCTACACGGGGGAGGAGTACGGGCAGTTCCGCGGCTGGGGACATTCGACCTACGCCGACGCGGTAGGGCTGGCCCTCGAGGCCGGGGTCGAGCAGTTGGTGCTCTTCCATCACAAGCCGGAGCGCAGCGACGACGAGCTGGACGCGCGGGTGGAGGAGAGCCGGGAGATGGTGAGACAGCGGGGGGGACGACTCGACGTCGTCGCCGCCGCCGAAGGCATGACGCTGACGGTTTGACGAAAGCACTCGGATGTACGCGTCTCGGGAGGAGACCATGAAGCGTTTCGTTCACACGGCGTGGGCGCTGGTCCTGGCGGGCGCCGCCCTGGCCCCGGCGACGACCCTGGCCCAGAGCGCCGCCAAGCCGGTGGTGGCCGTCTTCAACTTCGACAACAACTCGATCGGCAAGGATGCGGCGGAGTACGACGGCATCGGCAAGGGCGTCGCCGACTTCCTGATCACGGATCTGGCCGCGAATCCCAACGTGGTGGTCGTCGACCGCGACCGCATCCAGCAGGTGCTGCAGGAGCAGAACCTGGTGAAGCAGGGAGCCGTCGATCCGCAGACCGCGGTGCGCGTGGGTAAGCTGGTGGGCGCCCAGTACGCGATCCTCGGCGGATTCATGAGCGACGGTCGCGGGCACATGGTCCTCACCGGCCGGTCGGTGAACATGGAAACCGGCGTCGTCACCAATCCGCAGCGCGTCCAGGCCGAGACCGACGACGTGCTCGGACTGATCGCGAAACTCTCCGACCGGATCGCCCACGACATGAAGCTGCCGGCCATCACCCACCAGCGGGACGTGGGGATGAAGGCGCCGGATAAGAAGACCCACGACGCCGAGTCCGCGCCGGTGAAGATGGACCTGCGCACGGCCATGCTGTACTCCAAAGCGCTGGACGCGCAGGACAACGGCAACACGGCCAGGGCCACCGAACTCTACCGGCAGGTGCTGGACAAATTCCCCAAGTTCACGCCGGCCAAGACACGGTTGGACAAGCTGACCAGGACGGAGAACTGATGCGCGAGGCGGCAGCGGGCAGTCGGCAGTCACTGTGCATCGCCGACTGCCGACTGAAAACCGACGCTATCCGTACCCTCCGCCTCCCGGCGTCTCCACCGTCACGACATCGCCGGCCTTGAGTTCGATCCGGCACTTGGCCGGGATCGTCTCTCCGTTGAGCGCATTGCGTCCGTGCTTGCCGTCGCCGCCGCCGGCGGCACCGTGCGGCGCCGTGCGCCGCCGCTCGGTGAGCAGCGTGACGGTGCACCGCTCCAGCGCCCGGTACCGACGCACCACGCCGTCGCCGCCGCGATGCATGCCGACGCCGCCCGATCCGCGCCGCACCGCGTACTCCTCGATGCGCAGCGGATACGCCGTCTCCAGCGATTCGATGGGCGTGTTGAGCGTGTTGCTCATCCCCACGTGGACGGCGTCCGGGCCGTCGGCGCGTTCGCTGGCCCCCTGCCCGCCTCCCAGCGTCTCGTAAAAGGTCCACCCCGCGCCGCCGAAGGTGATGTTGTTCATCGTGCCCTGCCCCTGCGCCGCCACCGGCACGCCGCCGTTGGCCAGCGCGAGCATCAGCGTGTCGGTAATGCGCTGCGACATCTCCACGTTGCCACCCGCCACGGCCGCCGGCCACCTGGCGTTCAGCGCGCAGTCGTCGGGCACCACGAGGTCGATGGCGCGCGCGATCCCCTCGTTGGTCGGCACGTCGTCGTCGAGCAGGGTGCGCAGCACGAACACCGCCGCCGCCCGCGTCACCGCGATCGGACAGTTCACATTGCCGCGTACCACGGTGAACTGCCGGTGAAATCGAGCCGCAGCGTGTCGCCCACCGCCTGCGCGCGCACCACCACCGGCACGGCGTCGTCCGTCACGCCGTCCCCTTCCAGCGCGTCGCGGGCCGAGCTGTCGAGCGGCCCGAGCGCCGCGATGCGCGCCCGCGCCCGTCGCTCGGTGTAGTCGAGCACCGCGTCCACGGCCGCCGCCACCCGCGCCGCCCCCTCCCGCGCCAGCAGCGCCCGCCATCCGGCGGCGCCCGCGGCACACGCCGCCAGTTGCGCGCGCAGGTCGCCCCGCCGCTCGTCGGGCGTGCGCACGTTGGCGAGAATGAAGTTCAGGATCATCTCGTCCAACCGCCCGCCGGCCACCAGCCGCACCGGTGGGATGATCAGCCCTTCCTGCACCAGTTCCGTCGCGCCCTGCGGCATGCTGCCGGGACTCATGCCGCCCACGTCCGCGTGGTGCGCGCGCACGGCGGCAAAGCCCACGATGGCGCCGTCCTGCGCGATCGCCTCCACGAGCGTGAGATCCGGCAGGTGCGAGCCGCCGCGGTACGGATCGTTGAGGATGAACACGTCGCCCGGCGCCGGGGCGTGCGCCATCACCGCGCGCACCGATTCCGGCATCGCGCCCAGGTGCACCGGGATGTGCGCCGCCTGCGCCACCATCCGCCCGCGCGCGTCGAACAGCGCCGCCGAGGCGTCGCGCCGCTCGCGGATGTTCGGCGACAGGGCGCTGCGGACGAGCACCGTGCCCATCTCCTCGGCGATCATCGCGAACGCGTTCGCCATCACGCTCAACTCGAGCACGTCGAACTCGCTCATGCGCCGCGCTCCAGCATCCAGCCGCCCATGGGCAGCGCCCGCGCCCGCCATCCGGCCGACACGAGCATCGTCGCGTCGGGCAACACCACCGAACACGGCTCGGCGAGCGCGGCATCGCACGCGCCGCCGGTATCGGTGAGCGATGCCGCGTCCCAGCCGGCCTCGCGGCCCCGCTCCAGTCGCACCGCGCGCGGCTCGTCGCTCACCACGCACCGCGCGCTCACGATCTCCACGTCCACGGGCAGTTCGAAACCCACCCGCGACCGGTGCAGCTCCGCGAACCGAGCGCGGATTTCGGCCGGCGCGTCACCGGGTGACGCACTCACGTCCAGCTCGTGCCCCTGCCCCGCGAACCGGGCGCGCAGAAACCAGCTCCGCGTCCAGCCGGCCTCGCCTTCGCACCGTGCTTCGGCTTGGCGCATCGCCGCGCCAGCGCGTCAGCCGTGGTCTCGCCGGCACGCTGCATCACGCTCACCATGCCCTCGCGGCGCTCGGCGGTCATCGCCAGCCCGAGCGCGCTCAGCACGCCCGCGTGCGGCGGCACCAGCACGCGGGACATGCCCACGATCTCCGCCAGCCCGCAGGCGTGCAGCGGGCCCCCGCCGCCGAACGCCACCAGCGCGCACTGCCGCGGATCCACGCCGCGCTCCACGCTCACCCGCCGCAGCGCGCGCGCCATCGTCGCATCGGCCGTGGCCACGATCGCCCGCGCCGTATCCTCCGCGCTCCGTCCCAGCGTCCGGGCAATTGCTTCGATCCCGGCCCGCGCGCCCCGCACATCGAGCTGCACGCCGCCGCTCATCCGTTCGGCGCGGATGTTGCCGAGCATCACGTGCGCATCGGTGACCGTGGGCTGCGTGCCTCCGCGGCCGAAGGCGATCGGTCCCGGCACGGAACCGGCGCTTCGCGGGCCGACGCGCAGCGCCCCGCCGTCATCGATCCAGGCGATGCTGCCGCCACCGGCCGATACGGTCTCCACGAGCACGCGCGGCAACGCGATCGGCACGCCGGCCACCTCGCCCCCCGGTTCCACCAGCGGCTCGCCGTCCAGAATCAGCCCCACGTCGGCGCTCGTGCCCCCGATGTCGATGGTGAGCGCACGGTCGAGGCCGGCGGCGCGCAGCACGGCCGCCGCGCCCACCACGCCGCCGGCCGGTCCCGAGAGCGCGAGCTGCGCGGCACTCGATGACGCATCCTGCGCCGTGCGCATTCCGCCGCTCGACGTCATCACGCCGAGGGCCGGCAGCGACATGGCCCGCAGCCGCTCGGCCAGCCGGCGGACGTAGCGCGCCACTCCCGGCCGCAGGTACGCCTCGGCCACCGTGGTCGTGGTGCGTTCGTACTCCCGAATTTCCGGGAACACGTCCGACGAACACACGACGTCGACGTCCGGCATTCGATCGCGCAGGGCGGCGGCGAGCGCCTGCTCGTGCGATGGATCGCGGTATGCGTGCAGCAGCGCGACGGCGACGATGTCGGGCTCCAGCGCCCCCACGCGGTCGACGGCGGCGGTGATCGCCGGCGCGAGCAGCGGGCGGAGCACACCATCGGCGCCGATGCGCTCGTCCACCGGCACCACGTGCGCCGGGTGCACCAGCGGTTCCGGGTGATGCCGCGTCAGATCGTACAGCGACGCCCGCACCTGGCGGCGCAGCTCCAACAGATCGGTGAATCCGGCCGTGGCGCACAGCACCACGCGGGATCCGGCCCGCTCGAGCAGCATGTTGGTGGCCACCGTGGTGCCGTGCACCACGCGCGACACATCCCGGCGTCCGAGCGCGCGCAGCGACGCCTCGACGCCTTCGCTCTGGTCGGCGGGCGTGCTCAGCACCTTGCGCGTCTCCACGGTGCCGTCGGCGTCGATGGACACGAGATCCGTGAACGTCCCCCCGACGTCGATGCCGACCGAGGCGCTCATGCGAGCCGCTTCCGCTCGGTACGCCGCGTCCACCACACGCTCCCCACCAGGGCTACGGTGGCCGCCAGCGAGAGCAGCCCCACGAAGTCGCCCCACGCGTCGTACGGTGTCCGGACGTCGCTGGTCTGCAGGGCGTACGACTCGGCGGCGGGCTCGAAGATCGGCGTGGCGGCCCGGATGCGGCCCAGCGGATCGATCCACCCCGATATCCCGGTGTTGGCCGAGCGGACGATGGCGGTACGGTTCTCGATGGCGCGCAGCACGAGATGCGAGAAGTGCTGGTAGGGCGCGTTGCTGTGCCCGAACCAGGCATCGTTGGTGATGTTGATCAGGAAGTCGGCCCCGTCATTGCGGTACTGGCGCGACTCGCCGGGAAAGATCGACTCGTAGCAGATGAGCACGCCGAACCGGCCGAACGGCACGTGGTACACCACCGGGCCGGCCCCGATGCCGAACGAGCCGGCCAGATACGGCCCCGCCCACCCGAACCAACTGGGACTGAGAAACGGCACGCGCTCGACGAACGGCACCAGGTGCCGCTTGTGGTAGATCAGCTGCGACTGCCGGCCGTCGGCGCCCACCAGCATCGCCGCGTTGAACTGGTCGTACAGCGTCCGGGAGTGCCAGACCACGTCGATCATCCCGGTGAGCAGCGGCACGTCGGCGCCCATCGTCAGCGCGCGGAGGGAGTCCGACCACGCCGGATGCGCCGGCAGATAGTCGTTGAGCGCCGTTTCGGGCCAGACGATGAGCTGCGGGTGGTCCTTCGCCTCCGCTTCGTGCGTGCCGGCGGCCAGGACGTTGATGATCCGCGCGATGCTCGTGGAGTCCCACTTCTGATCCTCGGCGATGTTCGGCTGCACCACGCCCACGCTTCCCAACGCCCGGAGCCTGACCGTGTGCATCCGCCATTCGCCGTAGCCGGCCACGGCGCACACCATGGCGGCGATCGCGGCGCCGCGGTACAGGTTGGCGCGCCGATCGCGCCGCGACAGCCACATGTCGGCCACGAGGCCGTTGGTGAGCGCGATCCAGAAGCTCACCCCGTGCACGCCGCTGATGTCGGCGATCTGCGCCAGCACGGGTGTGTGCGTGACGCCGAGCCCCAGCGGCAGCCAGGGAAAAGCGAGGTCGGACAGGTGGTTCATGGCCACTTCCGACGCCACCCAGACTACCGGCAGCAGCACCGCCATCGGCCACCGCGTGCTCCGGCGCGCCACGTACAGCGCACCGCCCGTAGCCGCGGCCAGCGCGGTGATCACGAACAGCGCGCCGAGATACCCGAGGATGGCGAGCTTGGTGAAGATCAGCAGGGCCGTCGCGATCCAGTAGATGCTGGTCCCGTAGGCGAAGATACCGAACCACATGCCCAGCCGGACCCCAGCCCACGGATCGTCCCCGCGGTCGGCGGCGCGCGTGACGGCGACCGCGAAGGGCACCAGACAGACGAACACGGGCCCCACCAGCCGGAAGGGCGGGAAGGCATAGAAGAAGAACACGGCCGAGAGCAGCGTGGCGAGCAACTCGGCACGGGCCGGTCGGAAGAGGCGCGAGGTCACAGGAGAATCTCGCGCCCCTCGTCGGCCGAGCGATAGATGGCCTCGACGATGCGATGCAGCGTGACCTGGTCCGTCGGCGGCTCGTATTCCGCCTGCCCGCGCACGACGGCCACGAAGTGCGCCAGTTCGGCCCGGTACGACTGGATGAACGCACTGTCGCGGCTGGCGGCGCCCGTGGGCGTGACGTCGGCCGGCCGCCCGTTGATCTCCTTGACCACGCGCAGCGGCGCCAGTCGCGCGCTGCCGTGCTCTGCGAGCACCTCGAACCACCAGCGTTCTTCCTGCCCCACGTACGCGCCGGAAACGTCGAACGACAACACCATCCCGTTCTCACACGCGAGTTCCACGAGCATGGCCGACTCCACGGCACCGGCAGCGGACGGACGGATGATGTGCGCCGACACCCGGCGCGGCTCGGGAAAGTCGGCCAGCCAGCAGGCGAGATCGAGCAACGGGATCCCGTAGTCGAAGAACGCCCCCCCGCCCGATTCGGCGCGGCGCATCCGCCAGCCGGCGTCGGGCCTCGCGAAGTGGTACGCTCCGGCCCGGACACCCGTGACGCGTCCCAATTCGGCCCCGCGCAGAAACCGATCCAGCGCCTGCACGTCGGTGCGGAAGCGATGATTGTTGGCCACCACCATGCATCGCTCGGCCCGGACCGCGGCCTGCAACAGGCGTTCGATCCCGCGCGACGAGAGCGCCAGCGGGCGCTCGCACAGCACGTGCTTGTGCGCCGCCAGGGCGCTCAATACGTGCGGTTCGTGCAGGTGATTCGGCGTGGCCACGATCACGGCCTCGATGACATCGAGTTCGAGCAGGTCCTCGATGTCGGTCACGACGTCGGGCACGTCCAATCGCTCCGCGATGGCCTGCGCCTTGGCGCGGTCGTTGTCGCAGATGGCCACCAGCCGGGCGCCCCGCATCTTGCCGAGCACCGGCAGGTGTGCCAGTTGGGCGATCGCGCCGGCCCCTATGAGCCCGATCCGAACGGGCTCGATCGTTTCCCCCGCTTCTGCCATCGTCGTCGTTCCTATTCCACTATGCCAAGAGTCGCGCCCGGATAGTACGTGCGCAGAATGGTGCGGAAATCCTGCCCGGCCCGCGCGCGGCCGATCGCACCCCACTGACACATCCCCACGCCATGCCCGTACCCGCGCCCATCGAGCACCACCTGCGTGAGCGCGCCCTGCTTGTTCCGTTCCGTGCGGAGCGAGAAGTACGTACTCGAGAGAATGGCCCCCCCGTACTTGCGGAGGACGTACCGCATGTCGTCGCCCCGCAGCGTGTACGAGCCCTGCGTCGTCTTCACGTTCAGCGTGGCCACCCGGCCCGACGCCGTGTGTCCGGTGACCGAGAGCCCACGCACGAGCCCCGGATCACCGCCCGGCACCGAGGCGTAGCGCGCCAGATAGCGTGCCACCGAGCGGTTCAGCTCCGACGCCGAGAGCGTGCGCGTCCATTTGAAGTGCGGCGAGATGTCACAGTAGTAACGGTCCGTACCCGGAATCCGGTCACTCACCGAGCGCAGATAGGGCACGGGCGGGCTGTGCCACACCTCCTCGGCGCCGGCGGTCCTCCCGCCACAGGTAGAGTGGTAGGGCGCGTTCACCACGCGTCCGCCGAACGTCACCACGATGCCCGCGGTTGCCGCGACGGCCGCGTTCCCCACCGCCGTCTCGGCGTTCACGCCACCATAGGCCTGGTCCGTCACCCCCGCCGTGACGTCGTACGACTGGTCGGCGGCGTCGGTCAGGTGCGTGTACGCGTAGCTCCGCGCGCTCACCGCCTGCGCCTGGATGGCCGCCGAGTCTCCCGGGTTCCGGTCGCCGATCTCGAGCGGCACGACGCCCCGCAGGTACGTCTCCACCGGAACGCGCTCGATGACCTCCAGCCCGTAGTCGGTGCCCACCAACCGGAGTTCGCCCACGTACCGCTTGCCGTTGACGATCATCAGCGCCGCCGGATCGTCCGCCCGGGCCACCATCGCGCGCGGTTCCCAGGCGGTGGGCGTGCCGTGGCTGCCGACCGCCCGGACGTCCGTGCCGTTGTGCTCCACGCGCCAACTCTCGTCCGGCGCGCCGCGCGCCACGAACGACTGGCCGTCGGCCTGGTACAGACGCCAGGTCCCGGTGGCCGAGATCCGCGCCGACGTCGCGTTGGTGAGCAGCGCCACGCGAATGGTGTGCGCGCTGGACGGCAGCGGATCGGGCACGCGCGGAAGACCCGCGCTCAGCCGCCCCGCCGTGGCGGGCGACGACGGACTGGATGTGGAGTCGGGGAAGCGGCCGTGAATGACTGTCGAACAGGCAACGAGGGCGCCGAGGACGATGGTGCCCGCCCGCTTATCCACGCGCGGCCCCCAGCGCGGCATCCATTCGCTCCAGCGCGGCGGCGATGTCGACGTCAGCGTGGGCCGCCGACATGAAGCCCGCCTCGAACGGCGACGGCGCCAGATAAACGCCCCGGGCGAGTACCTCGTGGAAGAACCGCTTGAACAGGTCCGTATCCGACGTCCGTGCGTCGGCGAAGTTGCGCACGGGCTCGGCGCGGAAGAAGAACCCCCACATCGAGCCGGCATGGTCGGCGGTGAATGGCACGTCCCGGCGGGCGGCGATCTCGCGCATTCCCTGCACCAGGCGCGCCGTACGCCGCTCGATGCGCGCGTGCAGTTCCGGCGTGAGCATGGTGATGGTGGCATGCCCGGCCGCCATGGCCAACGGATTTCCGGAGAGCGTGCCCGCCTGATAGACCGGCCCGGCCGGCGCCACTTCGTCCATGAGGTCGGCCCGGCCCCCGTACGCGGCCACCGGCAGGCCCCCGCCGATCACCTTGCCGAGGGTCGTGAGGTCGGGCCGCACGCCGAACCGTTCCGGCGCGCCGCCGGGTGCGATCCGGAACCCCGTCATCACTTCGTCGAAGATGAGCAGGGCGCCGTGCGCATCGGCCAGCCGCCGCAACGCCGGCAGGAATCCCGGGTCGGGCGGAATGAACCCGGCATTCCCCACTACCGGCTCGACGATGATGGCGGCGATGCGTGGCCCCTGCTCCGCCATCAACTGCTCGACGGCCGCCACGTCGTTGTAGGGCGCCACGAGGGTGAGTTCGGCCAGCGCCGCGGGAACTCCGGGCGAGTTCGGCAGGCCGAGCGTGGCCACCCCCGACCCCGCGCGGACGAGAAAGGAGTCGGCATGGCCGTGGTAGCAGCCGTCGAACTTGAGGATCCCGTCGCGCCTGGTATGGGCGCGGGCCACGCGCACCGCGCTCATCGTGGCCTCCGTGCCGCTGGACACGAAGCGGAGCCGCTCCATGTGCGGCAACCGATCACGGATCAGTTCGCCGAGCCGGAGCTCGAGTTCGGTGGGCATGCCGAAGCTGGTGCCGGCCGCCATCGCCTGCTCGAGCGCATCGAGCACCGCCGGCGGCGCATGGCCGAGCACGAGGGGGCCCCACGACAGCACGAAGTCGATGTACTCGTTCCCATCGACGTCGAACAGCCGGCTGCCCGCGCCGCGCGCGGCCACCACCGGCGTGCCGCCCACCCCGCCAAAGGCCCGCACCGGTGAATTCACGCCTCCCGGGAACACCTCCCGCGACCGGCGCATGATCTCCGCAGACTTGCTGTTGCCTGTCATCGTCCGAAGCTCCCCATCGACGCTACCGCCGCCAGCGGCAACGGCCGTCTTCGCGTGGCTGGCGGTGCCGCGGACACCACGCCCGTGACCGCCGCCCGAAAATCGTACTCGTCCACATCGCGAATCTGCACGTCCAACAGCGCGCCCGGCGGCGCCGCGTCGGCATCCAGCCAGGTCACGCCGTCGATGTCGTCCGCCTGCCACACGGTGCGGGCCTGCACCGTGCCGTCGTCGTTCACGCGGTCCACCATGGCGCGCACCGTGCGGCCGACGCGCGCCTCGTATCGGTCGGCCGTGATCAGGCGCTGCAGTTCGTTCAGCCGTTCCAGCCGTTCCTGCTTGAGCGACTCCGGCACGTCGTCGTCCATCTGCGCGGCGCGCGTGCCCTCCTGCGCCGAGTACGTGAACGCGCCCACGCGGTCGAACTGCACCTCTTCCAGCAGCCCCAGCAGCGCGCCGAAATCGTCGTCCGTCTCGCCCGGGAAGCCCACGATGCAGGTGGTGCGGATGGCCACGTCGGGTACCACGTCGCGGATCCGGGCCACCCGGTCACGGATGGTCGCGTTGCGTTCGGGCCGCCGCATGCGGGACAGCACCGCGTCGGAACCGTGCTGGATGGGCATGTCCACGTACGGGAGCAGCCGCGGCTCGCGCGCCATCAGGTCGAGCACGCCGGGCGTGAGCCCCGCCGAGTAGACGTAGAGCATCCGGATCCAGGGCAGACTGGTCTCGGCCACGAGGGACCGGAGCAGGCGCTCCAGCCCGATGCCGTCGCGCCGGTCGCGGCCGTAGTGGGCCAGGTCCTGCGCCACGAGGTTGACCTCGCGCGCCCCCTGCGCCTCCAGCAGCTGGGCTTCGCGCACCACGTCGTCGAGCGCGAAGGAGCGGTGCCGGCCGCGCATGAGCGGAATGGCGCAGAACGCGCACCCGTGGTCGCACCCCTCGCTGATCTTCAGATAGCGCACGTGCGCGAGTTCGCCGGTGAACAGGCGCACGCCGGGGTGCGCCTGCGGCACGTCGTCGATGAGCCCGCGGGCTTCCAGTTCGGGGATCAGGCGGTCCATGTCCGCCGCGCCGAGAAAGAAATCGACCTCGGGCAGTTCGGCTTCGAGCTCCGCCTTGTGCCGCTGCACCATGCATCCCACAGCGACCACGGCGCGGGCATTGCCCTGCGTCTTGAGGCGTCCGGCCTCGACGATGGCGTCGATCGACTCCTTCTTGGCGGCGTCGATGAAACCGCAGGTGTTGATGACGATGACGTCGGCCTGCGCGGCGTCGGCGGCGAACTCAGCCCCCCGGTCGGCGAGCTGTGCCAGATAGCGTTCGGAGTCGACGGTGTTCTTGTCGCAGCCGAGGGTGATGAAGGAGACTTTCACCCTGGAAAAGTAGCGTGGGCTGGACGGGGGGGGCAGTCAGGCAGTCGGACAGTCGGACAGTCGGACAGTCGGACAGTGGCGGACAGTGGGACAGTCGGACGGCGAAGCTACGTATTCCCTTGGCGGCTTGCCTGACGCAGGTGGACGATCAACCGAGAGAGCATTCGCTTCAGTTCAGCCGTTGCCTCACGCACTTCCATAAGGCCGACCGGATCTCCCATGCCGAGCCGGGCGGCGACGCGGAGTTGGAATTCCAGCTCGCTGGCCGATCCGAGAGAGTATTGCAGGAATTGGGCGATCTCGAGGTCCCCCGAACGACCGCACCCCTCGGCGATATTCGAGCCCACCGAGGTGGCCGCCCGCCGCACCTGAGAGGTGAGCCCGTATCGCTCTTCCCGGGGAAACTCGCGCGTGGCCCGATACACGAGCACCGCCAGTTCCTCCGCCTTTCGTGTGACTTTGAGATTGTCGGCCGCCTGCATGGGCCAACATGCTCGCCTTGCGCGACGGGCCCGTCACCGTTTTCGTGCATGTTGGACCCGCTCATCGTACCGCGGCCCCTCTGCCTGCCCGACCAATCGCTCCCTTCTCTTCTCCTCTCCGATGCCATCCACATCCTCTTTCGACGTCACCACGGGGGTCGACCTCCAGGAAGTCGACAACGCCGTGAACCAAGCCCAGAAGGAGATCGCGCAGCGCTACGACTTCAAGGGCTCGAAGGCAACGATCGAGTTCAAGCGGGGGGAAGCGCTCCTCGCGCTCTCGGCCGATAACGACTTCCAGATGAAGTCGCTGTTCGACGTCGTTCAGACCCGCTTAATCAAACGCGGGGTGTCGGTCAAGAATCTGGATGTCGGGGAGATCAAACCTGCCGGAGGCGATACGGTGCGCCGAGACGTCAAGCTCAAGACGGCGCTCGACGCCGACACGGCAAAGAAGGTGGCCGCCGCCGTCAAGGCGGCCAAGCTCAAGAAGGTCCAGGCCGCCATACAGGGCGAACAGGTGCGGGTGAGCTCCCCCTCCAAGGATGACCTGCAGGCGGCGATGACGATCCTCAAGAGTCAGGACTTCGGGGTGGAACTCCAGTTCGGGAACTATCGCTGATCCCGGCGATTTCCTGATGTGACTGTCCGACTGTCCGACTGTCCGACTGTCCGACTGTCCGACTGTCCGACTGTCCGACTGTCCGACTGTCCGACTGTCCGACTGTCCGACTGTCCGACTGTCCGACTGTCCGCCTTCCTACCCGAGATAACTCTCCAGCGCCCTCGCCCGGCTCACGTGCCGCAGCCGGCTCAGCGCCTTCTCCTTGATCTGCCGCACACGCTCCCGCGTGATGCCGAGTAGGGCGCCGATCTCCTCCAGCGTCATCGGCTCCGCCTGGTCGCCGAGGCCGAAGTAGAGGCGGAGAATCTTCGACTCCCGCTCCTTGAGGTGCGACAGGGCCTCCTCGATCGACTCGGTGAGCGCCTTCTCGAAGGTCTGCTCGTCGGGCGTGGGATTGAGGTTGTCGGGCAAATAGTCGAGGAGCTTATTGTCCTCGCCGGGCGTGAGGGGGGCATCGAGCGAGAGGTGGGTCTGCGAGATCGACATCGTCTTCGCGACTTCCTCTTCGGTGATGTCCATCCCGTCGGCGATCTCGGCGTGCGTGGCCTCGCGCCCCAGTTCCTGCAGCAGCACGTTGGCGCGCTTGCCGATGCGGTGGAGCGTGCCGGCCCGGTTGAGCGGCACGCGGACGATGCGCGACTGCTCGGCCAGGGCCTGCAGGATGGCCTGGCGAATCCACCAGACGGCGTACGAGATGAACTTGATGCCCTTGGTCTCGTCGAACTTGTGGGCGGCGCGAATGAGGCCGAGGTTGCCCTCGTTGATCAGGTCGGACAGCGACACGCCCTGGTTCTGGTACTTCTTGGCCACCGACACCACGAACCGCAGGTTGGAGCGCACGAGCTTGTCGAGCGCCTCCTGGTCGTGCTTCCGGATCCGCTTGGCGAGCGCCACCTCTTCCTCACGCGAGATGAGTGGGTAGGCGCTGATGTCCCGCAGATACTGATCGAGAGAGCCTTCCTCGAACGACGTCTTCTTGGGGCCAGGCGTTGGCATGCGAACGACGACTCCTGGTAGCGACGAACGTCGGCGCCTATGCGCGCCGCCCGGACGGGAACACCACAGGTGGGATCATCACTTCAGCGTACGAACTCGCCCAGCCGCTTCCAGCGGACGTGGGTCATCCAGGCGAAGGCCCGGTCCGACGAGTCCGGCGCGTAACTGTAATAGATCAGGATGGGACGGCCCGTGACAAGGGAGTCGGGCACGAATCCCCAATATCGGCTGTCGAGCGAGTCGTCGCGATTATCACCCAGGACGAAGTAATGCTTGGGCGGCACGACCAGCGGTCCCCAGTTGTTGCGCGACGGGTGGTAGCTCACCGCCGCCCCCGCGCTGCGCACCAGATAGTTCCGCTGCCACGTGAATTCCTCGCCCGACGGATCCATGTCGGGCGCCTCTCGCCGGACGTAGTTCTCCTTCACCATCCGGCCGTTGCGGATCAGGATGCCGTTGTGCATCGACAGCGTGTCGCCCGGCAGCCCGACCAGCCGTTTCACGAAGTTCTTGGTGGGGTCCACCGGCCAGTCGAACACGATGACGTCGCCGCGACGCGGATGCTCCAGCGCCGGCAGCCGGTCGTGCGTGAACGGGACCTCCGCTCCATAGGCAAGCTTGTTGACGAGCAGGAAATCGCCCACCATCAGCGTGTTCTCCATGCTGCCGGTGGGGATCTTGAAGGCTTCGACGAAGAAGGTCCGGATGACCAGGAAGAGGGCCACCGAGATCCAGAAGATCTTGGTCCACTCCCACAGGAAGGCGAGCGGGCCCGCACCCCGATTGGCCTCGCGCAACGCCTCGTTGCGCCGCTCCGGCGTCACGGGTTGCGACGACGGCGCCGGATTACCTGAGGTTTCGGTGTCGTTCACTTCCATGCAGCCTCTCGTCCTGCTCCTGCTCCTGCGCATGCCGCGACCGGGCGGGAACCGTGATTCGTGGCCGGCACGCGCGAAGTCCTGCGGGGGTCTGTGTCTGGAATTAACGGTACCCGGTGCGGGATGCAAGCAAGCCGGCGCGCCCACCCGGGCGCGCCGCCCCCCCGCCGGCTAGTAGTTGTCGATCTGCGCCCGCTGCAGCGCCCCGGAGAAGTCCACATATCCCACCTTCGTCTCCGAATAGAACTCATATACCTCCCACCCGCCTTCGCGGTGGCCGTTCCCCGTCTGTTTGACCCCGCCGAACGGAAGATGTGCCTCAGCGCCGATCGTCGGCGCGTTGATGTACGTGATCCCGTTGTCGAGTTCGTTCAGGGCCCGGAACGCCAGATTCACATCGCGCGTGTACAGGGATGACGACAGACCGTACTTCACGTCATTGTTCACCGCGAACGCCTCGTCGGCGTCGTTCACACGCACCACCGACAGCACCGGCCCGAAGATCTCTTCCTGCTCGATGCGCATCCCCGCCTGCACCCGGGCGAAGATCGTGGGCTCGAAGTACCAACCGTTCTCCAGGCCCTTCCCGGTGGCCCGGCGCCCACCGCACAGCAGGTCGGCCCCCTCGGACTGTCCCACGTCCACGTAGTGCTCCGTCTTCCGGATCGCGGCTTCGTTGATCATCGGGCCCACATCGGTTCCCGCCTTGCGGCCGTCGCCGAGCTTCAGCTGTTTCACCCGGTCCACCAGCTTCCCCAGGAACCGGTCGTGGACGCCACCCTGCACGATGAGCCGGCTGGTGGCGGTGCACCGCTGGCCGGTGGTCCCGAAGGCGCCCCAAAGCACGCCGTCGAGCGCCAGGTCCAGATCGGCATCGTCGAGCACGATCATCGCGTTCTTCCCGCCCATCTCGAGCGAGAGCCGCTTGTGCATGCGGCCGCAGGTCTCGCCGACGAGCTTCCCCGTATCGGTGGACCCGGTGAACGACACCAGCGGGATGTCGGGATGCTCCACGATCGCCTTGCCGGCCTGCTCGCCGACGCCGTGCACCAACTGCACCACCTCGGGCGGCACCCCCGCCTCGAGCAGGATCTCCACGAACACATGCCCGGTGTGCGGCACGTCCTCGGCCGGCTTGAAGATCACCGAATTTCCGCACAGCAGCGCCGGAAAGATCTTCCACGTGGGAATCGCCAGCGGGAAGTTGAACGGCGTGATGATGCCCGCCACGCCGATCGGCCGCCGGAAGCTCATCGCCCACTTGTTCCGGAGCTCGCTCGGCACCGTGCGGCCGAATAGCTGGCGCCCCTCCGTGGCCGCGTAATAGGCAGTGTCGATTCCCTCCTGCACGTCGCCCTTGGTCTCCGCCAACGGCTTGCCCATCTCGCGGGTCATCAGATCGGCGATCTCGTCCTTGCGCCGCACGAGCAGATCGCCGGCCCGGCGCAGTGCGTCGCCGCGGGCCGGTGCCGGCGTCCGCCGCCAGAGGTCGAAGCCGCGCTTGGCGGATTCCACGGCCCGCTGCACATCACTGGCGTCGGAGCGCGGGAACCGGCCGATCACATCGTTGTGGTCCGCCGGGTTCCGGTTCTCGAAGTATTCGCCGCTGGCCGGCTCGGTCCACTGGCCGGCGATGAAGTTCTTGAAGGTTTTCGTCATGGTATCTCGATCAGGAAAGGGCGTGCCCTCGTGGCACGCTCATTGGCACATCCAGCCGGCCGGATGGCGAAGGTCCGGCTTCGCGTAGCCGACGCGGGGCAGCACCTCCATGGAACCCAGCACGAGCCCCCACAGGAGGATTAACAGGGAGAGCACGTGAGCGCGAGCCGCGCGGTGGCGCCAGGTCCAGACGGCGCTCCACCCGCCGCTGACGGCCACCACGGTGACGGCCGCCAGGTAGGCGAACAGCCCGAACCCGCACCGGGACTCGTACGGCCAGACGACGATCGCCACGCCCAGCACCACGGAGAGGGTGAGGCGCGCGAAGACACCGAACCCGCCGGTGGCGCGAACCGGCTTCTCGTCTGGCGTCGTGGCCCTGGCGCCCGGCGTACCCGACGGTCCCCCCGGGCGGCCCCGCGCGTCCGACGTGCGCGCCGGCACCGGCTCATCGGCGGGCATCCCCTGCAGTTGTTTGTCGATCTTGGCGAGTTCCTTCGACCAGTCGCGTTCCGCCACGGTGGCTCCTTGCGTTGTCGTGCTCAGTCCGCGCCTTCGCGGCTCAGCCCGTATCGTTCCATCTTCTTGTAGAGATTCGACCGCGGCATCTCGAGCCCGCGCGCCGTCTCCGAAACGTTCCAGTCGTATTCGCGCAGCTTGGCCAGCAGGAACGCCCGCTCCGCGACCTGCCGGAATTCATCGAACGTGCGAGCCTGCATCGCCGCCCCCATCGCCGCGGCGCCCGCATCGCCGTCCCCGCCGCCCACCAGCCGGTCCACGTCCTCGACGGTGACCATCGGACCGGCCGCCAGAATCAGCAACCGCTCGATGGTGTTGCGCAATTCACGCACGTTGCCCGGCCAGTCCAGCCCGGCCAACCGAGCCGTCGCCTCGGGGGCGAACTGCCGCGGCGGCACTCCTTCGTGCTTGGTGAGCACCGCGGTGAAATGCGCGATGAGCAGCGGAATGTCCTCCCGCCGCTCGCGCAGCGGCGGCACGTGAATCGGCACGACGTGGAGCCGGTAGAACAGATCGTCGCGAAACCGTCCGGCGGCGATCTCCTCCTCGAGCTTCTTGTTGGTGGCCGCCAGCACGCGGACGTCCACCGACACCGGCTTGGCACCGCCGATGCGCGTGACCACGCCGTCCTGCAACACGCGCAGCACCTTGGCCTGCGCGGCCAGGCTCATGTCGCCGATCTCGTCCAGGAACAGCGTGCCGCCGTGCGCCTGCTCGAACTTCCCGGCCCGATCGGCGCTGGCGCCGGTGAACGAGCCCTTCAGGTGCCCGAACAGCTCGCTCTCGATCAATTCCCCGGGAATGGCCGCGCAGTTGACCTCGACGAACGGCTTCGCCGAGCGCTGCGACCGCCGGTGGATGGCGCGCGCCACCAACTCCTTGCCGGTGCCGTTCTCTCCGGTGATCAACACCCGCGCCGGCGTCGCGCCCACCTTCTCGATCTTGTCGATCACGGCCCGGATGGCCCGTGATTTGCCCACGATCTCGTAGCGCGACTCGATGGTCTCGCGCAACCGCGTATTCTCTTCGTCGAGCGCCAGGTGCGACAGCGCGTTGCGCAGCGTCACCAGGATGCGGTCGGTATCGAGCGGCTTCTCGAGAATGTCGTAGGCGCCCAGCTGCGTGGCTTCGACCGCCGTCTGGATCGTGGCGTGCCCGCTGATCATGACCACGATCGCTTTCGGGTCGAGTTCGCGCAGCTGCCGCAGCGCCTCCAGGCCGTCCATCCCCGCCATCTTCACGTCGAGGAACACGAGTTGCGGCGTCCATCGCCGGTATTCCGCGATCCCGTCGGTGCCGTTCGACGCACCGCGGACCTCGTAGCCCTCGAACTCCAGGAGCTGCGTCAGCGCGGCGCGAACGCCCTGCTCGTCGTCGACGATGAGAATGCGGCGGCTCATCACGAACCCGCGGCGTGGGGATGGGGGTGCATCGATCAAAGCTACCCGCGCGCGCCGCCCCCGCCAACGACGGCGCGAGTCACTTGAGCCCCTTGTACAGGGTGATGTGTCCATCGGCCACGCGAATGTCCACCATGTACGGCGGGGTCGGAATGGGCAGCGACTGGGCGTGAACGCTGTCCAGCCCGGCCCCGCGCGCCACGCGTCCCAGCAGCTTCGGAATCACCGGCGAGGGAACGCTGAACCGTCCCAGCGTGATCTTCGTGACGCGGTACTCCGTGAGCCCCGGGTGCACGACATGGAAGGTCCCGGCCAGTTGCATTCGCTCGCGCTCGCCGAGCATGGACGCGAGCGGACCGAGCACGGCACTGCCGCCGAGCTCGCGGAGTTTCACGTTCGCGCGCACGTACAACTCGTCGCCCACCACCGCCGCCGCCGCGCTGTCCGCCGGCGCCGGCATGCGCCCCATCAGCGCCTGCATCACGTACGCCGCCGCGTCACCGGCGGCGACGTTCTGGAACACCGGCCCGTTCACCTTGCGCAGGCTGTCGAGCGCCCCCTGCGCCCGGCGCGCGCCCTCGGGCGTGAGCGGCTCCCAGTGGATGGGCACCTCGGCTACCGGAGGCCGCGACAGATGGAGCGAGCTCATCCAGCGGTCGCGGGTCAGCCAGGCGCCGATGCCGAGCAGGATCAGGACCACCAGACAGCCGAGTCGTGCGATGCATCCCATGGGTCAGCGTTCCCGGAGGAGAGAGGAATGAAGCAGTTCGTGCTCCGCCCCGTCGGGACGGAGTGTGCTGCGCATGAGGTCGATGCTGCGGACGATCGCCGGGATGGGCGGCGGCGATGCGCGCTTCGCCGCCCGCGAGAGTTCGCGCAGCACGTCGACCCCGGGGCGCTGGCCCACGCGGCCGAGCGTCACGTGCGGGCGAAAGGGCTTCCCGTCGATCGGAAGGCCCAGCGCATCCGCCGCCACCTCGACGTCGTGGTGCAGGATCTCGAGCCGCGGGTCGTCATCCATACCGATCCATACGACACGAGCCCGCCGAAAGTTCGGAAAGGCCCCGAATTCGCCGAGTGACGATTCGAATGCAGCGTGCCCGTGCGCCACGCGGTCCATGGCCGTCGCCACCGCATCGGCCATCGCCTCGGGCTGCTCGCCCAGGAACTTGAGCGTCAGGTGCACGCGTCCGGCCGACACCCACGACACGCCGGGCGCCGCGTCCCGCAGCGGCGCGGCCGCCGCGTGCACCGCCGCCCGGACCGCGGGTTCGAAGTTAATGGCGAGAAACAGCCGCACCGGCCGCCGGCGGCGAAGGGGCGGCGTCCGCCGCCGTGGGCAACACGCCCGCCAGCACGTTCAGCGACCCCGACCGGTAGCCATGCGGGTCGATCTCCACGGTCGCGAACCCGGCGGAGAGGACCGCCGCGCGGATCAGCGCCGTCTGCGACGGCCGCGTCCACCACGACAGTTCCCGCACGTCGATCTCCACGCGCGCCGTCTCGCCGTGGTGGCGCACTCGCAGATCGCCGCACACGCCGAGCTTCCGCAACTCCTCCTCGGCCACCTCGACCTGGCGCAGCCGCTCGATGGTCACGGCGGTGCCATACGGCAACCGCGACGACAGACAGGGCGACGACGGTTGCTGCCAGGTGGGGATGCCGCGCACGCGCGACCGCTCGCGGATGTCGGCCTTGGTGAGGCCCGCTTCGGCAAGCGGTGACGCGACGGCGTATTCGCGTCCGGCCTGTGCGCCCGGCCGGTAGTCGCCGCGATCGTCGGCGTTGGTCCCGTCGGCCACGACGTCGAATCCACGGCGGCGCGCTTCCGGCACGAGCCGCGTCCACAGTTCGGTCTTGCAGAAGTAGCACCGATTCGTGGGATTGGCGGCGTAGCGAGGATCGTGCAACTCGTCGGTATCGATCTCCACCACCGGCACGCCGAAATCGTCGGCCACGCGGCGCGCCATCTCCCACTGCGCGGCGGGATACGAGGCGCTCCGCCCGATGATGGCCAGCACGCCGTCGGGACCCAGCGTCTCCACGGCCACGCACGCCAGGTACGCGGAGTCCACACCGCCACTGAAGCCCACGGCCACGCGCCCCCGGGCGCGGAGCCAGTCGACGAGCGCCTGCTCGCGAGTCAGCGACATCTGGACGGTGGAGATCTCGGGTCCCGGCATTGACGAATTGTAGTTTCTCCGGGCGCCGCTCGGCAGGGCAGGCCCGGCGCAACGCCGTTCAGCGATCGCTCGTCACCGGGCAGAGCGCCTTGAGCTGGCTGGCCACGTAGGGCCGCAGCGTCGACGCATAGTCCAGGAACTGTTGGGCGGCGTCGGGCGCCACCGACCGGCCGGTGGCCAGGTTGGTCTCCGCCTCGGCGAGCGTGGAATCGGCCAGCCGGACCAGCTCGCAGCTCTTGGCAGCCGGCGCCTCGGTGGCCGCGGCCTGACTTACCGAGAGCGCGGAGGCACCGAGCAGGAACGCCGATTCGGGCGTGGGCACGAGCCGGTTGGCCAGTTGGAGAAACTGCCGTGCGTGCTCGAAGTCCGCGCGCCGCTTCGTCCCGTTGGCGCTCGCGTAGAGCGCGTTTCCCCGCGCCAGAGCGAACTGGGCCACGGTGCCCGTCGACTCGCCGTTGGCCAACGCCGCGTCGAGCGCGGCCAGCGCGCTGTCCGGATGCTGGAGCGCCATCTCATCGTCGGCCAGCTGCAGCCAGCCGTGCGGGAGGCGCGGGTTCACGGCCAGCGCAACCCGGATCTCACCAACCGCCTGCGCCACCGCCCCCTGGTCCTTGAGCGTCTGTGATGCGATCACGTGCAGGTCCGCCGTTTCGGGGAATCGGGCCAGCCCTCGGGTCAGGGCGGCCTGGTGCTCCTGCCGCAGGAGTTGCACGTAGAGCGAGTAGAGCGGCGCGTCATCGGGGAACCGGGTGACCCCGGTTGCCACCGTCATCAATGCGCGCACCGGCTGGCTGTCGGCCCGGTACGCGGAGGCGAGGCGCCGATAGAAGTCCGGATCCACCTTCGACGCTTCGTCGCGCGCCTCCAGACGTTGGCCGGTGGCCACGGCGGCCTTCCAGTTGGAGGTGGCCAGATGGACCAGCCACTCGAGCTTCAGCAGTTCGAGATCGTCGGGATGCGCCTTGGCGCCTCGCACGATGAGCGGCTCGGCAAGCGTCGCGTTCCCTTCGCGCGAGAGTGCGTCGACGACTCGACGAATGAGGGAGGCGTTGAGAGAATCGGTGTCGAGCAGGCGCACCCAGGCCTCGCCGGCACCGGCGGCATCGCCTTTGGCGTCGAGGGTCGTGGCCAGGTACTCGAGCGCGATCGGGCTGGCCGGCCAGCGCACCAGCAGCGCACGCGCCACCGCCACCACCGAATCCGCGTGGTCCCCCGGCATGCTCCCCAACGCGCTCAGCAGGCAGGCGCGGGCGAGCGTGGCCGGCGGGTACGCGGCGATGGCGCGAGCGGCCAGCGCCGCTGCCTTGTCGAACGCGCCGGCCCGCACGGCGTTCTCGCATTCGCGCAGCGGCACCATCTGGGAGCGCGCGGCGATGACGTCGCGGGCCACGGCCTCCGCCGCGTCCCGCACCGACCGCGCGACGGCAGTGATCGGCTGCACCATGCGCGGATCGCGTGTGAGGATGATCTGCGCGTCCACACGGTAGCCGGAATCCGCCGGCGTCACCGTGCCGACCACCTCCTCGTCGGTGCGGAAATGCCGCGCCACCATTTCCCGCTCCGCCGGCAGGAGCGGCATGTCCTCGTTGTAACCCGACTTTTCCAGCCAGTTCTCCACGCTGCCGGCCGAGACGACGCGCAGCCCCTTGTTGTGAAACGCATCGGCCACGCGGTTGCGCACGATGTCCGCCGCCTCGTGCGCGGCATCGCGATCGGCGCCGCGGAACGTCGGCACCATCAGGATCTGCGTGACGAACTTGTCCTGTGCCCGCAGTGGGGCGGCGAGCATCAGCAGTCCGGCGATCAGTGCGGCGCGCTTCAGCATGGGCGGATCATGGGGCGGTCCAGTATGTACCACGGTACACCACAGTGGCCAGTCCTGCGTTGCCCGGGGGTGCACGGCGTGCCGGGCGAGCGCCAAGCCCCCCGGCCGTCGTGCGTGGCGCGCTAGTGTCCGCCGCCCGCCGGACGTTGCCGGCGCAACCGCATCCGCCCCTCGCTCATCAGCCGGGCACGCGCTGAGTGGTCGGGGAGATAGATGCGCGTGATCCGGGCAGGTCCTACCCCCTTTACGCCGACCGGGGCCTGCCCGCTGTCCTCGAGCTGGGCCAGGGCATGGCGGGCCTGACGGATCGCCTCGGCCGGGGCGCCGGCGTCGACCCGGACGCGGTACAGGCCGGACGCCGACGGCCGGTCCCCGTCGCGCTGCATGATCACGGAGAGCGTGGCGGCCGCCGCGGCCAGATGCTGGGGTGTCGCAGCAGCCCGCGACATCAGGATGACGTTCGGCGGATCGACATTCGGACGCCGGAGAATGACGATGGCCTGTCCGAAATTCGCGGAGTCGGTGACGGCGACGGTCACCGCCACGCGACCCGCGGGCACGCGCTGGGCCTGCGCGGCGATCGGTGGCGCCGTCGTGACTGCAACGAGCAGGGCACCGCAGAGAACAACGGGAATTCTGGTCATGGGAGTCCTCGCAACGGATGAAAGGTTGATGTGGGATAGCGCACGCGGATGCCGGCGCGGTCTCAGCAGATGGTCTGGAGCCAGCTGCTCACCACGACCCAGGTCTTCCCTCCGTCGTACGACTCTTCGACCTGGACGAGGTACAGCGTGCAGCCATTGGACTTGGAGCCACCCAGCGGGTCCAGGACGCTCCCGTCCGACGTGCCATCGCACCCGGACGGGTCGTAGATCAGCTGGTTGGAACAGGCGGGCGTCTTCTTGACCACGGTCGGGCAGGACGGCTGGTAGGCCGTCTTCCGGCCGATGGCGACGGGGCCGGTGGAGCCGTACTGCTTCCACTCGAACTTCACGCTGAAGCCACCGCTGCTCCACGACACCGTCGGGATCGGCAGCTCGAACCACGCTTTGGTGGTGGCCGAGCCGTACACGAATTCCCCGCAGTCGTGGCTCAGGAACAGGTGGGCGCTGGCGGTGACGGTTCCGGCCCAGGCAATGCAGTCGGGCTGGTAGATGCTCGCGCCCATGAGTTCCGATGCGCACGCGAGCTTCTGAAGCGCATGCCCGTCGTTCGCGCCCGTCGTCTGCGCCGGGATATCCGTCGCCCCACTCACGTAGTTGGCGCCGAACGTGAGGTCGGCATGCGCATCGGTGCCCCAATAGTCGGCCGAGAACGTGACCAGCCCCTCGTTGCCGGACACGCGCACGTCGAGCCCCTGTTTCAGGATCTGCGCGGTGAGTGACGAGAGGTCGGTGTAGCCCGAGCCGTCATCCGGTGGCGGGGGCGCGAGCGCGGCGGACGGACCCGGCACCCGGCCGTCCCAGAAGCTCGAGGTATCCACGTAGTTCTGCAGGGCATGATGCCCATGCGCGGCCCACCGGGCGGCCGTGTGGCGGACCAGTGTGTCCGCGTCCGGCCCGCTGGCCACCACCACGTTGCCATGCCGCTGGGCGCCGGCCGTCGCGGCGGTGCTCGGCGCGCCGCGAACGGGAGGAGGCGTTGGCGTGGCGGTGGGCGATTGGTCGCACGCCGCGAGCGCGATGGCGACGGACAGCAGCGATCCCTTCCAGGCGGTTCTCATTGAGGCGTCTCCTTGTGGTGGGAGGTCAGGTCACCCAATGCCGCCCGGCCCGGCACGGAACGAACGGCGCGCGCGGTGCGGGCATCCCCCGCCCTCGCACGCGCCAAGCGCATCAAGGCGCGGAATCGCACCTCGTCGTGATGGTCGATGTCTCCACCAGCGGGGCCGGCAGCCCCGGAAAGAGTGGATACGCGCCCGGGCGCCGTGTGCCCCAACTCAGCATCAGCGAATCGCGGCCCAACGGTGTGAGCCGGGGTGGCGTCTCGGCGGCGTCGAACGGCAGCTGGTGCCACGCGATCGGCCCGTCATCGCCGACCGCGGCGGCGGTGAGCTGGTGCCCGTCGTGATACCGGCCCACGACGAACACGCTGTCGCCGAGTCGAGCCGCGGCGAGAAACTCGACGACGGGATCGTTGACGGTGGCGCGCCCCTGCCGCCACGTCGCACCGCCGTCGCGCGACGACGCGCGTTCGATGGTCCGCGCGTTCCGCGCCCCGGGCGCCGTCCGATGCACGCTCCAGACCAGGTGCAGAGCGCCGTCGCGCGTGGCCACCATCCGCAGCCAGTTGACACCGGCGAGGCCGAGGTCGGCGACGCTCTGTGGCGCGCTCCACGTCGCGCCCAGATCGTGCGACCTGACGATGAACACGCCGCTCGCCTCGAGGCGTCCGGACGGCAGCAGCATCGATCCCACGAAGGCAAGCACCAGCGTGTGGTCCGACGTTGTCGTGAGCGCGAGGTCGGTGGGTGGAATGGGGCCCGCGGGGATCCACGCGCGGCGCCACGCACCGTGATCGCGGCGCAGGTACACGATGCCGAGTGTGTCGCCCGACCGGCGCGCCTGTCGCACGGGTACGGCGAGCGCCGTCTCCCCGGCGATCGTGCGCACCACCGGATACCCGGCGTTCCACGCGATCTCGTCGAACGCCAACACGCGCTCGGGGGTGCTCCATCCGTTGCCGGCGAATCGGGCGTGCCAGACCGCCGGCACCTGCTCCAGCGCGTGGTACGACGTGTCGGCGCTTTCGCCCCAGAACACGTCGAGTGCTCCGTCACTGCGGGACGCGGCCTGCACCGCCAGCATGCGGGTCGCGCCGGTGGGCATCGAGACCAACTCGGTGGCGCCACCAGGTGCCCGCACCACACCGGCTAGCCGCGACGGATCGACCATGGGCCGCGCCCCGGCCCCCGTGTCAGCGAACACCGTGGGCGTGCTCCACACGAAGGTCGGCACGCCGAGCAGTGCCAGTCCGCCCGCGAACCGGACCGGCCTGGCGCCGTCGACGTACACGGGCCGTCCGTCCGCCATCGTGAGCGTCCGTGAAGCGCTCCACGCGTACGGACGGCAGCGGCCGTCGGACCGCTGGGCCCCGAGTTGGCGAATCGGGAGCACGGGGGCGGACGCAACGCAGAGGACGATGGCGAGGCAAAGGCGCATGAGCAGGGTGGCGGGAGGGAGACGCTGGGTTCGTGCGCCGAGTGTACCGCTCGGGGCCGGTCGCACCGCCACCCGCAGCGCGCGGGGAGAATCAATTCATTGCGCGTGTCACCCTCTGAATCGCACGATCGCAGAAAGGCGCACGCGACATTCGCGCGCGCGCGCGCCAACTCCGGCACGCTGATCTATACGGTTTCTTTGTGTTTTTCTCAGGGATTTCCCCACACAAGGACAGTGTTCGTCCGATGGCATGAAGAGGGTCACTGGCTAATGTTCGCTCGCGTCACGCGAGTGACGTGAGCAAGCGAAGACCGTCTTTTTTTTGGGGGATACACATCGATGGGGTTCCTGACGATTCTCGCGCGAAGCGCTGCCACGATCGTCCTTGCGTCGGGCGGAGGTCACACGGTGCACCGTCCGCAAACCGCGACCTTGCCTGACACGGGTCAGATCACGACGCAGATGATCAGTTCGGGCCGCGGGATCTTTCATGGACAGGGCGGTTGCTTCGTCTGCCATGGCGCCAACCTTCAGGGGTCGCCCATCGCTCCCCCGCTCGACAAGCACGGCAAGCCCTGGCTGGCGGCGAAGGGCGGCACCTACGCCCAGATCTTCGCCGTCGTGACGCACGGCGTACCGGGCACCGTCATGGTCGCGCACCCCAACGGGATCAACGACGCGCTCGCCACCGAAGTCGCCGCTTACATCTGGGCAGTCAACCACCGCGGTGTGAAACCGTAACCGGAGCCTCCATGCACAGATATCTCTCCCTCCCGCGCCGGATAGGCCTGGGTCTCTCCGCTCTCCTGCTCGCGCTGGCCACGCTGGCGACGCCGGCCACCGCGCGCGCGGACCGTGGCGCGACCAGCGCCGCCAGTGCCCTCGGCGTCAGCGCCGATCACGCCGTCATGAACCGCAGCCTGATGGTCGCCCTCGCGAAAGCCCACGCCAACATCCCGGCGTTCTCGCGGCAGACCGGCATGGCCTGCAGCATGTGCCACTATCAGTTTCCGGCGCTTACGCCCTTCGGCCGCCTGTTCAAGCTCAACGGCTACACGCTCACCGGAATCGCGACGATCAACGCCCAGGCCGATACCACCAAGGATCCGAGCCTGAAGCTGCTCACCGTCCCGCCCATGGCAGCGATGTTCGTCGGCGATTTCGCACAGACGGCGAAGGCCGTGCCCGGCACGCAGAACGGCACCGCTCAGTTCCCCGACCAGGCCAGCCTGTTCGTCGGCGGCGCGATCACGCCGAACCTGGGCATCTTCTCGCAGTTCACGTACGCCGCGGCCGACGGCACCTTCGGCATGGACAACCTCGATCTCCGCTACGCGAAGAACCACACGTTCGGCGATGGCAACAGCCTGCTCTTCGGCCTGACGCTGAACAACAATCCCACCGTGCAGGATGTCTGGAACACGGTACCGGCATGGAGCTTCCCCTTCATGGGATCGGAGGCCGTCCCGGCACCGGGTGCCGGCACCATGATCGACGGAGCGCTCGGACAGGCCGTGGTCGGCCTCGGCGCTTACACGTTGCTCAACAACCACCTCTACTCCGAACTCACCCTGTATCGGTCGTCGCCGCAGGGCGCCAGCTACCCGCTGGACGGGAGCGCAGGCAACACCACGTCGGGTGTGTCGCCGTACTGGCGTGTCGCCTGGCAGCAGCCGCTCAATCAGGATTACCTGATGGTGGGCACGTTCGGCATGCACACCCAGTTGTACCCCTCTGACATCACCGGCCCCACCAACCAGTTCACCGACGTCGGCGTCGATGCGCAGTACGAGCACCCGACGGGCGCGGGCGCCGTGATCGGACGCGCGACCTACACGCACGAATCGCAGAACCGCGTGGCCGATTTCATCTCGGGCGCCTCGCAGCAGCACGACAACCTGACCACGTTCAAGGCCAACGTGTCGCTCGCCACGTCGCTCTACTACGGCGCGTCGTTCGGCTACTTCCAGACGAACGGCACCACGGATGCCATTCTGTACGCGGCCAACCCGGTGGACGGCAGCGCCAACGGCAGCCCGAACTCTCAGGGCTTCGTGGGTCAGCTGAACTACAACGTGTGGCAGAACGTGCGGTTGGGCCTGCAATACACGATGTACACCAAGTTCAACGGTGGGAACACCAACTACGACGGCTCGGGACGCTCGGCGTCCGACAACAACACGCTGTATCTGTTCACGTGGTTGGCCTTCTGATCCTCCACTGATCCGACGCCTGCCCCGCGGACGGGCCAGGACCTTCCCCCGCCCCGGCGAGCCCCGCTCGCCGGGGCGGGGTTCGTGTTACCCCGGGACGGATCCTCCGGGCCGGTGTGATCCAGGCGCTTGACAGCACCCCCCTTCGGGGTGACAGGTTGGGCCTCGACCGACCGCCTCGCGCCCTGCTTCCCTCCTCTCACCAACCCGCGCCCTCTGCCAACACCCACGCGCATCCCCCTCACCTCGCCCGGCACGCGCTCGAACGTCGTGCGGCGGCTGGCGCGCGTCGCCAGCCTGGGGCTCGTGCTGCTGGGCGGAGTCACCTGCACCGACGGTCCAAGTTCGCCCGGCGCCGGCGGGCCCGCTCTGGTCCGCGTGGCGCCGCAATTCTCCAGAGCCGCGGCGGCGGCCCTCGGCACGTTGGGGCAGTTCGGACTCGCGATCGATACCGCGCACGTGCGGATCGACCAGCTCGACCGCCTCTCCGACACCGCCGGATTCGACACGGTCGTCGCCGTGCCGCCCGGCAGCGATACCCTCCGCCTCTCGTTCCCCATCGTCCTCAGCGCCCCGACCGAGCGATTGCAGGTCACGGTAGATCTGCGGCATGGTCAGCAGCTACTGTTCTCCGGCACGCAGATCATATCCGCCGCGGTCGGCGCGCCGTCCACCGCTGCGCCTCCGGTCATCGCGATCGAGTATGTGGGTCCAGGGGCCGGTGCCACGCAGCTCTTCATCGCCCCGCGCGACACCGTCATCGGTGTCCAGGGCATCGTGAAATACCTGTTCACGGCGCTCGACAGCACCAAAGCCGTGGTCACGTCGGCCACCGTGGCGTGGAGTCTCTCGGACTCCAGCGTCGGAGCGATCGACAGCGGGACCGGCACGTTCGTCTCCAATGGCACGGAGGGCGAAACGCGCGTCTTTGCCGTGACGCCGAACGCCCTGCGCGATTCCACGACACTCACCATCACCGCGCCGCCGTCGAAGCTCGTGATCCTGAGTGGCGGCGCCCAGACCGGGGCTCCGAGCAGCGTGCTGCCGCAGCCGCTGGTGGTGCAGGCCCAGACGCCGGGCGGTCATCCCGTGGCCGGTGTCGCGGTGACGTTCGTGCCGGCGGCAACCGGGTCGGTGAACCCCGCCGCCGCCGTGACCGACAGTACCGGCCGCGCGCAGGCCACGATGACGCTTGGGCGGACCTCCGGCATCCAGATCTTTGGCGTGCTGTCCAGCGGCCTCGCCGGCGACTCCGTTGCGGAGTACGCCACCGCAGGCCCCGGCGCGTCGATGCTCAAGGTGGCGGGCGATTCACAGACCGTCGCCGCTTCCACCACCGTCCCGGTGGCGCCCACGGTCAGGATCATCGGCGCCACGGGCGCACCCCTGGCCGGCATTCCCGTGGTGTTCGCGGTGACCGCGGGCGGCGGCAGTGTGACGGGCGGTACCGTGCTTACCGACAGCACCGGTACGGCCACGGTCGGCGCCTGGATGCTGGGCGGCAGCGGGGCCCAGACGCTGGTAGCGACCAGCGGCGCGCTGAGCGCGACGTTCACGGCGTTCATCGCGCCTTAGGGAACGCCGCCGGCCTCCACCGTCACCACGTCGTCGGGCCCAGGTACTCACGCCGGAACCGCTCATCCGCGGATGCTGCGGCCGGCGCTCCCAGTTCGTAGGTCGTCCCGTCGGTGCACCAGGTGACGCGGGTGGCCGCCGCAAACAGCGACGACACCTCGTGGCCGGTGATCACGACGGCGCAGCCGCGACGCGCCAGCGACCGGAAGGCGTTCGACAGCAACTCCGCATCCCTCGGCGCGACCCCGAGGAAGGGTTCATCCGCAACCAGGCATCTCGGATCTCGTGTCAGCGCCGCGGCGATTTCCACCCGCCGGAGTTCGCCGCCCGACAATTGATCCGGGGTTCGTCCGAGCAGCCCCGCGATCCGGAGCCAGTCGAGGTCCTGCAACGCCGGGCCGCCCGCGAATTGCCGGCTGAACATCTCGATTTGCGTCCCCACGGGCAGCGCGCGCGACAACAGCCCGCGGACCGGGAGGTAGAAGAGTCCCTCGGCCGCCAACCGGTGGTGCCGGGCGTCCAGATACGGCCGGCCGGCGAAGTGGACCGTTCCGGAATCGGGGGACAGCCGGCCGCACGCGATCCGGAGCAGCGTCGACTTCCCGATGCCGTTGCGCCCGACGAGCGCGCGAACTTCTCCCGCGTAGGCGCGGAGCGTGGCCGACGTCAGCACCGGCCGCCCGGCGAATCGTTTCGCCACGGAGTCGGCGATCAGCATCGCGGTCATCCGAGATGAGCGCCGGCCGCGAGCACCAGCAGCTCCCCAACCAGTGGCGGTACGGCGTCGATGAGCGTACACCAGAGTCGTGATATGCCGAGGTTGGCGATGAGCACGCCCTCTCCGTGTCGCACCTCGTCGATCGCGGACGCGGCAACGCACAGCACGATCACTCCCAGCGACGCGGTGGGGGTAAGTCGGATCGGGTCGGCTCCCACCATGCGCAGTCCGACGCCGAGGAGCGCCCGCGTGGCCACCCACACGGTGGCACCGCGGATCATGCGTGTGCGAACGAGGATCACATTGGGGAGCATGGGCGGGAATTCGGGTACGGGGTCGTACCGCGGAGGCATCCTTACGTTCCTGCCCGGCCGGCACCCTTGACGGGCGCCGCCCTCGGACGCATGGTTCGCGGCCTTCCACAGCACCGCCCGCCCCCACTCGATCCCCCCCCGCCATCCCCAGGGGAACTCATGTCAGTGTCCAACGCACGGTCCATCGCCGCGACGACGTCGCGCGTCCTCTCCTTCGCGGCGCTGCTCGGCGCCGCCGCCCCTCTGCACGCGCAGGCCGCGGGAAAGGACTACACCCCCGCCGATGTGAAATTCATGCAGGGCATGATCGTGCACCACGCCCAGGCCGTGGTGATGTCGAACTGGGCGCCCACGCACGGCGCCCGCGCCGACGTCGCCATCCTCTGCAAGCGCATCGCCCTGTCGCAGTACGATGAGATCGACCTCATGCAGCACTGGCTCGCCGCCCGCCACCTGAGCGCCCCCGATCCGCTGAAGATGCAGCACCCGCACTCCGGGCCGGTCGAGGACTCCAGCCCCATGCACATGCCCGGCATGGACATGGGTAATCCGCCGATGATGATGTCGGGCATGCTCACCCCCGCCGAGATGCGCCAACTCGACGCGGCCCGCGGCACGGAGTTCGATCGCCTCTATCTCCAGGGCATGATCAAGCACCACCAGGGCGCCGTCGATATGGTCGCCGCGTTGTTCGCCACCCCCGGCGGCGGTCAGCAGTCCGAGCTGTTCGGCTTCGCCACCGACATCGACGCCAGCCAGCGCGTCCAGATTGCCCGAATGCAGGCCATGTTGAAGACCCTTCCCACCACCCCGAGCCCAACCCGATGACACCCTCCTCCCCCACCGGCCCGCGCGTGCGGGCCACGCTGCAGGCGCTGTTCCTCGCCGCCGCCCCTCTGCTGTTCTCGTCCGCGTGCACGACAGCGGCACCAGCAAAAGCGCCGACGGTGGCGCAGGCCGACACCACCGACCCCCGCGCCCACCTCAAGGCCGGCCTGTACGACGCGGGCGTTGCGTCGAAGGGGCTCGACCTCGTGGCGCACGAGAACAAGCCCGCAGTCTTTCATCCCAACGATCCGGGCGGTCTCACCTACGCCAATTCGGATCTCGCGTTCGGCGGCCACTACGTCTATCAGGGCAACTTCAGCGGCATCCAGATCTGGGACGTGTCGGATCCGGCGAAGCCGGCGTTGACGGCGGCCCCCGTGTGCTTCACGGAACAGGGAGACGTGTCCGTGTATGGCCACCTGCTCTTCGTCTCGGCCGAGAACACCGGCAGCCGCCTGGATTGCGGCACGCAGGGGGTCAAGGACACGGTGAGCAAGGCGCGCATGCTCGGCATCCGCATCTTCGACATCTCCAACCCCAAGAAGCCCCGCCAGGTGGCCGACGTGCAGACCTGCCGCGGCTCGCACACACACACGCTCGTGCCCGACCCCAACGATAAGGGCATCGTCTACGTGTACGTGTCCGGTCTGGCGGGCGTACGCCCGAAGGCGGAAATGGCGAGCTGCGAGGTCGGCGACATCAGCGATCCGAACTCGGCCCTCTTTCGCATCGAGGTGATCCGGGTCCCGCTGGCGCACCCGGAGCAGGCGAAGATCGTGAGCTCGGCCCGCATCTTCAACGACCTCACCGCCCCGCCCGCGCACGGCGTGGCGTACGCCGACACGGCAAACGGCGCCATGGTGAATTCGGCACGGCGGATGCTCGGCCGGCTCGGCATGGATTCAACGGCGACGGCGGCCGACTCGGACCGCGCCGCCCGGCTGCTCGCGTCGCTCCAACTCGCGCGCGACGATAGCGCGAAGGCCAGTGTGTTCGCCGATTCGCTGGTGGCGATGGGGCTCACTGCACGCCTGCGCCCCTCCGGTGGCACGCGCGGCGGCCCCTCCCAGTGCCACGACATCACGGTATACCCCGAAGCCGGCCTGGCCGGCGGTGCCTGCTCGGGCTACGGGCTGCTGCTCAACATCAAGGACCCCGTGCACCCGGTGCGCATTCAGGCCGTGGCCGACTCGAACTTCGCCTTCTGGCATTCGGCCACGTTCAGCAACGACGGATCGAAGATGATCTTCACCGACGAGTGGGGCGGCGGCACGCAGGCCAAGTGCCGGGCCACCGATCCCATGGACTGGGGGGCCGACGCCATCTTCACCGTGAGCGGTGACCAGCTCACGCGGAAGAGCTACTACAAGTTGCCGGCCGCACAGACCGTGAACGAGAACTGCGTGGCGCACAACGGCGGGCTCGTCCCGATTCCCGGACGCGACGTCATGGTCCAGGGCTGGTACCAGGGCGGCATCTCGGTGTTCGACTTCACCGATCCCGCGCACCCCAAGGAGATCGCCTACTTCGACCGCGGCCCCAACGACTCCACCAAGCTCGTGCTCGGCGGCTTCTGGGCCGGCTACTACTACAACGGCTACATCTACGGCTCGGAAATCGCCCGCGGCCTGGACGTCTTCAAGTTGACGCCCACGGCCGACCTCACGCAGAACGAGATCGACGCCGCGGCGCTCGTCCACTTCGATCAGTACAACCCGCAGAGCCAGCCGAAGCTGGTCTGGCCGGCAGCCTTCCCGGTGGCACGCGCCTATCTGGATCAGTTGGTGCGCGACAACGGACTGCCCGCCGCACGCACGGCCGCCATCAAGACGGCGCTCGACGACGCCGAGAAGGCGACGGGCACCGGGCGCGCCGATGCGCTGAAGGCGCTCGGCACGCAGCTCGATCAGGATGCGGGCACGGCCTCCGACGCCGCGAAGGTGAAGTTGCTCGCGGGCGTCGTGAAGCAGATGAGCACCCAGCAGTAACGCATTTACGGAACGGGACCGCGGCCGGTGGGCATCTGCTCGCCGGCCGCGGCACCCACCGGCGCCCTCACGGGCGCCTTGCCTCCCCGGTCCGGGGCTGGTACGGTTGGGGAGACCACCCTCCCGGGGCCACCGCGATGGCCACAACCGCGCACCCGCGCACTCTCCTTGCCCGCACGCTCCTCGTCGCGATGGCGTTGGCGAGCGGCGCTTCCCCACTCGCCGCCCAGCAGCGCGCCGTGCTGCGGGGGCAGGTCTTCGACTCCGCCGGCACGCCGCTCGCGAACGTCGAGGTGACGCTCCACGAAGCGCAACGTGTGGCCCGCACCGGTCCCAACGGGGTGTTCGCGTTCCACGGCGTCGCCCCCGCACTCTACCACGTCACCCTTCGCCAACCCGGATACCGCGCCATTGCGGGCACGGCGCGCATCGCCGCCGGCGATTCGATCGACCTGCGTTTCTGGATGCGGCGCGCGGACGTGCAGCTCGACACCGTGCGCGTTTCGGAACCGGGCCTGGGCGATCCCTTGGCCGACTTCAAGCGGCGCATGGCCTCCGCCCCCGGCAGCTTCATCACCAGCGACCGGCTGGACGAACTGAAGGACTGGCACTTCTCGTCGGTGCTCCGGGCGGAAGCGCAGCGCGTACTGCTCGCGCCACTGAGCACCGGCGGGTGGGCGGTGGCCAGTCAGGTGCCGTCGTCGTGCGTCGGCCGGTCGTGCGGATCGACGCCCGTGTGCTACCTGGCCGTCTGGGTGGACGGCATTCGCATCTATGCCCCCGGCGTCGGCGAGCCGCCCGACCTGAGTGCCTTCCGCACGGAAGACCTCGTGGGCGTCGAGGTCTACCCGGGCCCCGCGGACACGCCGCTCGAACTCAATGCCACCGGCTCGTCGTGCGGCACCATCGTGCTCTGGACGCGCATGGGAAAACGAGGAACCACGCGACGGTGACGCCGGCGGTCAGTTGATCATCGCGCGGTAGCGCAGCGCCTCGGCCACGTGGGCCGGCGTCACCTCCACCGCCTGGGCCAGATCGGCGATCGTTCGCGCCACCTTGATCACTCGATGGTAGCCGCGGGCCGACAGGCGCAACCCGTCGGCGGCGCTGGTGAGCATGGCGCGCGCCGCTCGTGTGAGCCCACCCTGCCGGTCGAGCCAGCGCCCGCTCCCCTGCGCGTTGCAGGTGACGTCGATGCGGGATGCGTACCGGACGCGCTGTACGGAGCGCGCCGCTTCCACGCGGGCCCGGATCGCCGCCGACGGCTCCTCCGCGTCGCGCGATGCTCCGCCGAACAGTTCGAGGGGGACGGCGCCCACGTTGACGTGCATATCGATGCGGTCGAGGAGCGGCCCCGAGAGACGGGCGCGATAGCGTTGGATCTCACTCTCCCCGCACACGCACGGCACTGCGCCGGACGATCCCGCATGCCCGCAGGGACAGGGATTCATGGCGCCCACCAGCGTGAACCGCGCCGGGAAGCATACGGCGCGCGTCGCCCGCGCTATCACCACGCGGCCGTCTTCCATGGGCTGGCGCAGCGATTCCAGCACGTACCGCGGGAATTCGGGCATCTCGTCGAGAAACAACACGCCGTGGTGCGCCAGGCTCACCTCTCCGGGACGCGGCTGGCTCCCGCCGCCCACCAGCCCCGCCGTGCTGATCGTATGGTGCGGCGCCCGGAAGGGCCGCTCGGTGCGGAGCCCGCGTTCCCCGCCGGTAAGTCCCGCCACGGAGTGGATGGCCGTTACCTCCAGCGCCTCGTCGCCGGCCAGCGCGGGCAGAATGGACGGAAGCCGGCGGGCGAGCATGGTCTTTCCCGCCCCGGGTGCGCCGACCATCAGCACGTTGTGCCCGCCGGCCGCCGCGATCTCCAGTGCCCGCTTGGCGCTCGCCTGCCCCACCACGTCGGCGAAATCGGCGCCGTCGGGGGCGCCGGCCAATGCGCGGCTGATGGCGGGTGCGGGCAGCGTATCGGCCCGCAGCCATTCCACCAACTCGGCGAGCGACGTGGGCGCGCACACGCGCGTGCCCTCCACCAGCGTCGCTTCCGCGGCGTTGGCGCGCGGGAGAATCAGGGTCCGCCGCTCCCCCGAAGCCGCCAGCCGGCGCGCCACCGGCAGCACCCCGCGAACCGCGCGGATGCTGCCGTCGAGCCCCAATTCGCCGAGCAGGAGCACGCGCGCGCCGATCGACTCGGGCACGATGCCGAGCGCGGCGAGCAGTCCGATGGCGATCGGGAGGTCGAAGGCGGCGCCGGTCTTGTGCACGTCGGCGGGGGAGAGGCCGACGGTGATGCGCCGCGGCGGAAGCGTGAGCCCCGAGTTGGCGAGCGCGGCGATCACGCGCTCGCGTGCCTCCTTCACCGAACTGGAGGCCAGCCCCACGATGCTCCATTGCGGCAGTCCGGGCGACACGTCCACCTCGACGGTGACGTCGTACGCCTCGATGCCGAGCACGGCGGCGGAACGGATGGCGGCCAGCATGCCGGGAAGTTCGGCGGCCGAACTCCCAGCGCATCATCCGATCACGGCAGGCCGCGTCGATTCAGCCCGCGGTCAGACGCTTGCGCACCTCGCGCGAACCGTTGGCGACGCCGAGCGCCACGCTGGCGCCGAACAGGATCGCCGTGCCCCCGCCCACCAACGGCAGCAGCCACACCACCGGCGCGGCCACCAGTCCAGCGACGACGCCGGCGATGATCGGCGCCTTGATCGTATGCACGGCGTCTACGTACCGAAGACGGTTCTGCACGAAGCGTCGTGCCGTCAGGTAACCGAATACGGTGGCGGCCACGGTGGCCGCTAAGCCCAGGAATTGGAACACGGAATCCCCCTGTTGCGTTCTCCGTTCACCGTACGTACCCGGCACCCGGCAGTTTCATTGCTTCTGCGGCGCGATCGGGAACACTAGTGTCCGTTCCCGCGGGCGGATAGTTTTTCGGAACGCCGATGGAGACGACCCGCGGTTCGTGCTTCGCCGACGCCGCCCGATGCCCGCACCCTGCCATTCCCGGAGACGCTCGATGTTCACCTTGCGCGTGGCCCGACATGACCGGCCGGACCAGGTGCTGGCCGAATGCCTGAGCCACGTGCTCCCCGCCTGCGGCGAGACCCTGTTCCTCGATACGCTCGACGCCGATGGGGTGCTTACCGGACCCAGCACCTGTTGGCGCGTGGTGGCCGTCTCCCTGCACATCCCGTCCATCCGGTCGGCCCGTCGGCGGGACGGGCGCCAGCATCAGGTGGACCTGGTGGACGTCAGCGTCCGCCCCGACACCGTCAACATCGCCGACCTTACCCAGGCGGCTCAGGAGCCACTCACTGAATCCCGCCGAATCTGACGGGGGCCCGGCGTGACCCACGCCGCGTCGTCCGAGCCGTATGCGGTCACGCATCAACTGCCGCCGCATCTCGCCACCTGGGAGCTGCCGCCGAATTGGGCGTGGGGGCCCGAGGGGTTGCTGTTCGGCTACCGCCACTATCAGGAACTGGTCGACGCGCTCGGGCGTTCGCTCTCGCTGGTGAGCGTGCCCGATCCGGCGGACGAACCCTGGTTGGCCGCCGAGGCGCGCCACCTGGCGCACCGCAACCACCCGGCCGTCCCCACCACCTACCACTACTGGGCCACGTACGGCACGGCCCGGCATGGCCCCGGGTATCTGCGGCGCTGGATCGCCGGCGAAACGGTTGGGGCGCGTGTGCGCCGGGCCGGCGCCGAAGACGTGCCGGCGATGCTGCGCGTGATGCGCGAAGTCGGATCGGCCATCAGCTATCTGCACGATGCCGGCGCCACGCACGGCGCCGTGTCGCCGGAAACCGTGTGGGTGGCGCCCATGGGACGCCTCTGGATGCTCGGGTGGGAGTGGGCCGTGCCCGCCTCCGACATCCCCCGGGGCGTGGCCCCCGACCCCACGTGGATGCCCTCGCCCTCGGAATGGGAAAACGCGGCATGGGCGCCGACGCGGCTCACCGATCAGTGGCAGTTGGCGGCGCTCTGCTTCTACGCTCTTTCCGGCGAGATGCCTCCCGCCCGCGACGTCCCGCCGATCAGCCTCGTACGCCCCGACTGTCCGAAGTCCGTGGCGGTGGTGCTCGATCGTGCGCTGCGCGAAGACCCGGCCCAGCGCTTCCCGAGCGTCGCCGCGATGATCCGCGCGGTGGATCGCGTGGTCGGCAGCCGGACGATGCTCCTCATCGGCGACGAGGACAGGCAGGCACCGGAGGAATCGGAGGAGGCGCGGCTGCGCTGGGCGTTGGGCGACGAATACGACGTGCTGGCCCCCCTGGGATCGGGCTCGTTCGGTTCGGTGTGGCGCGTGCGTGACCTCTCGCTGGGACGCGAAGTCGCACTCAAGCTCCTGCATCCGCACATCGCCGGCGACGAGGTCGCAGTGAGCCGCTTTCGCCGCGAAGCACAGCTGGCGGCGCAGCTCGCCCACCCGGCCATCGTGCCGATCTACGACTTCGATTCGCGCGGCAGCGTGTCGTGGTACACCATGGAACTGGCCGAGGCCGGTTCGGTGGCCGAGCTGGTGCAGCGCGCCGGCGCGCGCCCCCTGGCCGAGCTGGCGCCACGGGTCGATCTGGTCCTCGACGGACTGGCCGCGGCGCACGCGATCGGCGTCGTCCACCGCGACCTCAAGCCCGAGAACGTGGTCATCGACCGCTATCGCCGGTGGCGCATCGCCGACTTCGGCATCGCCAACATCTGGGGACAGGACCCGGCCGACGCGGCCGGCACCCCCGCCTTCGCGCCCCCCGAGCAACTGCTCGGCGAGCCCCAGGACACGGCCGCCGACTGCTACTCGATGGCGGCGATCGTGTACTTTGCGCTATCGGGAACGCCCCCGTACGGTGAATCGGACGTCCGCGCCATTCTTGGCCGCGCGATGTCGCGGGACCTCGATCTGTCGTCGTTTCCGGAGGAGATTGCCGAGTGGCTGCGCACCGGCCTCGACCCCGACGTGAACCGGCGATTCCAGGATGCGGCGGTCATGCGCCGGGCCTGGCGCGACGCGGTTCGCGCCGTGGCGCATCGCGAGCGACGCGCGCCCTGGTGGCGCCGGTGGCTCGGCGGCGAGGACGACGATGGGCTGTGGGGTTCCGACGAACCGGCCGGGGCATGACGCACGAGGAGTAGCTCCATGTCAATTGCCACGATCAATCC
The DNA here is from genome assembly GCA_963822945.1 of uncultured Gemmatimonadaceae bacterium. Classification (GTDB taxonomy): domain Bacteria; phylum Gemmatimonadota; class Gemmatimonadetes; order Gemmatimonadales; family Gemmatimonadaceae; genus JAGWRI01. The sequence continues at coordinate 87,912 of CAWGJO010000021.1, forward strand.
CGCCACCGGCGAACGGGTGAAGACGTTCCCCGCGCACACCGCGGCGGACATCGAGGCCCGGCTGGCCCGGGCCGCCGCTGCTGCGCGTCTCTGGCGCGAGGCCCGAACCGCCGATCGCGCGCGTGTGGTCGCCGCGGCGGGAGATCTGCTCGACCGGGATCGCGACCGGTACGCACGCCTGATGACCCTCGAGATGGGCAAGCGCGTGAGCGCCGCCCGCGACGAGGCCGCCAAGTGCGCCAACACCTGCCGCTACTACGCCGAGCACGCCCACACGATGCTCGCCGCCAAGCACGTGGCCGCCGAGGGCGAGGACGCGCGGGTCGAATTCCATCCGCTGGGCGTCGTGCTGGCCGTCATGCCCTGGAACTTCCCGTTCTGGCAGGTGATCCGGTTCGCCGCGCCGGCGCTGGTGGCGGGCAACGTCGGCCTGCTCAAGCACGCCAGCAACGTGCCGCAGTGCGCGCTCGCGCTCGAAGATCTGTTCACGGCGGCCGGCGCGCCGCCCGGCGTGTTCCAGACGTTGCTCATTCCGGGCGCCGACGTCGAGCGCGTGCTCGCCGACCCCCGGGTGGCCGCGGGTCACGCTCACCGGCAGTGAGGGCGCCGGCTCGCAGGTGGCGCAGACCGCCGGCCGGCATCTCAAGAAGTCGGTGCTCGAGCTGGGGGGCAGCGACCCGTTTATCGTCATGCCGAGCGCCGACATGGCAAAGGCCGTCGAGGTTGCGGTGCGCGCGCGCACCATCAACAACGGCCAGTCGTGCATCGCCGCCAAGCGGTTCATCGTCGCACGCAGACGTGGCCGCCGAGTTCACGGAACGCTTCGTGGACGCCATGCGATCGCTGGTCGTGGGCGACCCCATGGACGACGCCACGCAGGTGGGCCCCCTGTGCAGCGCCCAGGCACTGGTCGACCTGGAACAGCAGGTCAATCGATCGGTCGCCATGGGGGCGCGCGTGCTGTGCGGCGGAGCGCGCATCGACGGACCCGGCTTCTTCTTCCAGCCGACGGTGCTCACCGACATCCCGGCGGACTCCCCGGCGTTTACGGACGAACTCTTCGGCCCGGTGGCCTCGTTGTTCGTGGCCCGCGACTTCGACGAGGCCGTCCGGATCGCCAACGGCACGCGCTTCGGCCTCGGCGCCAGTGCCTGGACGCGCGATGGGACCGAGGCCAAGCGCTTCGCCCGCGAGTTGGACGCCGGCAGCGTGTTCGTCAACGCGATGGTCGCGTCGGACCCGCGCTTTCCCTTCGGCGGCGTGAAGGCGTCGGGCTACGGACGCGAACTCGGGGCGTTCGGCCTTCGTGAATTCGTGAACGTGAAGACGGTGCGCGTGCGGCTGTAGCTCACGCGGGGGCAGCGAGATCCGAACCACGGTGCCCTGCCCCTCCTGGCTCTCGATCGTGAGTGTGCCGCCCCACCCTTCGATGAGCTGCAGGCTGATCGCCAGCCCGAGCCCGCTGCCGCTCGTGCGCGTGGAGAAGTGCGGCTCGAACACCCGGGGCATGACGTCGGGCGAGATGCCGTGCCCGTCGTCGCGTACCTCGATGGACACCATGTCGCCCGGGCGCACCGTGGTGCCGATGGCATGCGCGCCGGCCAGGCGCGCGTTCTCGTAGATGTTGAGCAGCACCTCGCGCAGTTCGTCGCGCTGGGCCACCGCGACACAGGGGCCGTCGGGGGCGTCGAGCGGCCAATCGATGCCTTCCTCGCCCATGCGTTCGAGCCCGATGAGATCACGCACCACCGCCCCCACGTCGGTGGGCGCGGCGCCGGAGCGGGCGTTCGGCGCCGACCCGTAGCGGCTGAACGCGCGCGCGATCTCGTCCAGGTGGTCGATCTCGGCGAGGATCCGCTTCACGTTCTCGTCCAGCACGCGATCGAAGTCCACGCGTTTGTCGGCGCGCGCCCGCTGCAGATGCTGCACCCCCAGCCGGATCGGCGTGAGCGGATTCTTGATCTCGTGCGCCACCTGGCGCGCCATCTCGCCCCACGCCAGCACGCGCTCGGCGTGCGCCGTGGCGGCGCGGCTCGCTTCGAGATCGGTGGCCATGCGCCGGAAGGCCGCGAACACCGGACGGAATTCCACGGTCGAATTGTCTTCCAGCGTCGGGGCGCGCCCGCCGGCCGCCAGCGCGAGCGCGGCCTGGCGCAGCGAGCGGATGGGACCGGCGAGCCCGCGCGCCACGAGCCCGCTCAGCCAGAAGGCGGCCAGTGCGCCGGCCACCGTGGTGAACAGCACCAGGATCCCCAGGTCGCGCCGGCGCCGTTCCAGCGCCAGATCGTCGGCCCGCGCGGGCGCCGCCAGCACCACCGGGCCCTGCGGGTCGTCCACCGCCCGGAACCCGAACAGCGCATGCGAAGAGCCGAAATGCTCGTCGTGGCTCTGCGCCACCTCGTCGTGCACCACCAGGGCCAGCGCCATGTCGGGGGGCAGGAAGCGCCCCGTCGGCGCGAGAGACGCCAGCAGGGAATCGCTGGCCGCCGACAACTCGCCGTTGCTGTAGAGAAACAGCGGCGCGTCGAGCCGGCGACTCTCGCTCGACAACCATGCCTGGCTGCCCATGACCGGCGCCACGGCCCGCAGGGTTTCGCCCACGAGCAGCTCGCGGCTCTGCATCGCATCGGCGGCCAACTGCTGATACGACCACGCGGCGAACGCCACGGCCGGGATCATGAAGAACCCGAACAGCGCGAGCGTCACCTGCGTGCGGTAGCTGCGGCGCCAGCGCCGCTGCCGCTCCCGCAGCCAGCGCCCCACCGCGCCGTCCGCCATCACACTCATCAGCCAGAGCACACCCACGATCGCCAGGTCGAACAGCACCACGAGCGACCCGCGCTGGACGAGCGCATCCACCGAGCGCAGTTCCACCTCCAGGTGCACCCGCGACGGTCCAAGCCCGCCGCGTGCCACCCAGTCGCCGTGCAGGGCCGTGCCCTCCCGGCGCCAGTCGATGGTGGGCTCGCCGGGGGGCGGATGCAGCGGCGCCTCCGCCAACTGCAGTACGTACGGCGGTTCCGCCTCGGGCGGCTGATCGATGCCGAGCAGCTTGGCGAACGGATCGGCCGCCACGAGGCGCGTCCGCGATGCGGCCACCACGACGACCACGGCGTCGCCCACCGGGATGCCGACCCCGAACTGCACCGCGGGCTGGGCGATGATCGGATACTCCACCGTACTGTCCATCGCCCGGGCCTGCGCCGCGATGGCGCGGACCTGCGAGATCGGGACGTCCATCGCCGACGCGCGGAGCACCGCCGCCGGTGTGGAGTCATTCGTCCAGATCGACAGCCAGACCGGGAACCCGGCCGGGGCGAGCGACGACGTGGCGTACGCCCGCAACAGCCATTCGCGGGACACCTGGGGGGGCCCCGACGCGCGCACCGCCGCCGCGAACCGTTCCACGAGCTTGACGACGAGCGGATCGTTCTGCGAGAGCCCGCGCACGTCGCTCTCCGCCAGCGCCATCCGACCGCGCGTCGTGGCCCCCCACACCAGCGTCGTGGCTCCCAGCGCCGCCACCGCCGCCACGCTGGATACGATGGCCCGCGACCGTCGCGAGAGCGCCAGCGTCCCGATCGCGATGATCCAGGGGATGGGATACCACCAGGGCCATCGTCCGTTGGCCTGCAACGTCAGGGGCGCCAGCAGCGCGGCGACCGCGGCCAGCACGGGCCCCACCCAGGCGGGCAACCCGCGCGTCGGCCCCAACGCCGCGCTCCCGGCCGTCGCACCGGCGAGCAACACCGCGCACCCGGCCAGAAAGATCGGCACCTCCCAGATCAGCCAGAGCGACGCATTCACGCCGTAGATGGGGATCGAAATTCCGCGGGCCAGATCCCGGAGCAGAAAGGGCCCCAGCCCGGCGATCACCAGAACGGCAAGCGCCCACCACCCGCGCGGCCGGTCGCGCGCGAGCCGGCGCACCGCCGCCATCAGCGCCAGCAGGGTGAGCACCCCGGTGATCATCAAGGCGCCGGCATTGGCCGTGAGCGCTCCCCCGATCGGCGTGAAGTAGAGGGATGCGTTGAACAACCGGGAATAGTTCGAGAACGCGCTGAGGGGCACGTACGCGGTGCAGACCAGCGCCGCAGCCACGGTGGCCAGCCGCCACCGGAACTTCCGGCCCACGCGCCAGGCCGCAATCAAGAAGCAGCCCAGCGACAGGGCGAGCGCCAGCGCCACCTCCAGCTGCGCGCTCTGCAGCGACTCGAGGCGCACCGCGGCTTCGGTGAGCGGCGCCGGCCGCACGTAAGTGAGCAGCGCGCCGCCCACGCGCAGCCCGTGCCACTCCGATGCGGTGGCCACCGGGCGGACCGCCGCGAACTCGAAGCCCGGAATGCCCACGATGTCGGCGATCTCTCCGGCAATCGGATGCGTGAGACGGTCGGCGGGCGGCGTGGCATCCAACAGTTGCGTCACCACCACACGTCGCTGCCCGCGCGTGGCCACCGTGAACAGACTGGTGTAGAAGTCGCTCCGCGCAATGCCGATGGAAGCGTGGAGCGTGTCCGTGGGCACGTGCACCCGCCCCGACCAGGCCAACGGTTCGCCATTCTCGTAGAGCACCATGCCCACGTCACCGCTCGGCTGGACCAGCCCCTCGAGCGCGTGAAATGCCGCCGCGGTGTCCTCCGGGACCAACAGCGCGCGGTCCGCGTCGTCGCGCATCTGCGTCTCCGCCTCGTCCACCCGGCGCTGAAGCGTCGCCAAGGCATCGGCCCGGAGCGACGACCGGATCTCGATCCAGTGCTGGTCGATGCGTGCCAGCTTCCATTGGGAGAACCCGGCCAGCAGCACGAGAATGCCCAGGCCGGAGGTCGAGAGCGTGGCCCAGAACCGACCGCGCGGCCCCACGGCCCGGAGCCCCGCCGCCGCGAGTACGGTGGCGACGATCGCCGCCACGAGATACTCTACGCTCGTCCCGTTCAGCCACTGGCTGGCGGCCAGCAGCGCCAGCGCGGCGGCCACCGGCCACCAGGCCGCACGCAGCCGTTCAGTGCGCACGCCGGCCATCGCTCACTCTCGATTCATGGCTTCGAACCACTCCGCCGGACCACGCCCCAAACGGCTCAAGGAGATGCGCCCGGCCGAAGTCGCCGCCACGTTGGCCGCCGACCCGCGACTCATCCTGCCGATCGGAACCTGCGAACAGCACGGTCCGCATCTCCCCATGGGCGGCGACACACTGGTCGTCGAGCGACTGGCCGACGATCTGTCGGCCGAGTTCCACGTCCTCCGTGCGCCGACGGTGGAATACGGCGTCAACGTGGCCACCGACCGCACCTTTGCCGGCAATGCCGCGATCCGCCGGAAGACCCTGCACCGTATGCTCAACGACCTCGTCGACTCCTGGGAATCCGGCGGGGTGCGCGAGTTCATCCTCCTCACGGCCCACGACAGCGACTCCCACCTGGAGGCGTTGGAGAGCTTGATCACGTCCACCGCCAGGGTGCGGGCGGTCAACGTGTTCGGTCTGAACTTCCGCGATCTGCTGGAAGGGCAGATCGAGCCCATTCACGGGGACGAGGTGGATACGTCGCTCCTGCTGTACGTGGCGCCGCAGTGCGTGCAAATGTCGCTGGCACAAGATTATATGCTGTCGGACGACGCCTTGCGACGGTACCGCCGCGGTTGGCTTCGCGTGCCGGCCGACAGTCCGGGCTCCATCGGCCGCCCCACTCTGGCGTCGGCGGAGAAAGGCAGGCTGATCTACGAACGCATCCGGGAACGCGTCGCGGAGCGCATATTCAAGACACCCGCACCGGCCTTCTGAACATGCGCATCCCTTCTGGGTACCCCTATCGTATGAGACCGATCCAGCTCGGTACCGCGGTTGCTCTCGCGCTCACGACCGTTGCCGGCCACGCCTTCGCTCAGGAGACGATGGTGGACGAGGGATCGCTCGTGATCACGCGGAACGGCACCCCGATCGGCCGGGAGGCCTACCGGATCGTGCGTGCCGCGGCGGGAGGCGGCCAGGCGTACCGGGCCACGGCCACCGTGTCGTTCGATTCCGCGCGCGTCGCGCTCCGGCTGACCACGGACTCCGCCGGAGCCCCCCTCACGTACGAAGCCGAAGTGCGCGTGCACACCAGGCGCGTCGCCCACGTCGATGGCAGCGGCCGTCCCGGACGGTTCAGTACGCTGACCAAGACGCCGCACGGTGAATCCGCCCGCGATTACGTCATGAGCGCGAATCCGCTCCTCCTCGACCCGCAGGCGTTCGACCCCTATTTCTTCGCGGTCCTGCCGCCCCTTCGTTCCCAGTTTTCCGTGGTCGATCCCCGCCTCGGTACACAAGCTACATTTCGGTTCGAGGAACGTGGGCAGGAGTCCATTCGCATCGGTCGCGGGACGGTGAACGCTCGGCACTTTGCGCTCATCGCGGCGGACGGTGCCAGCCGGGACATCTGGGTGGACGCGCAGGGGCACCTGCTCCGCGTGGCCATTCCGGCCCAGGGCCTCGTCGCCCAGCGCGACGAATTGCCGCGCTGACGCGACGGCATCGTCCGCGTTACCACCGCCGCAAGCGACGGCCGACCCGCAGACATATGCCGTCTTGAAACCGGGTTCGGCCGACCACCGTACGACAGGCTGACCCCTTACCACAGGATCAGCTCTCCATGCGTCTTTCGGTGTCTGCCGTGCTGCTCGCGCTCGTTGGCCAGGTTGCACTTGCCCAAGGGGGCGCATCACCCTCCGGGCCATCGCTGTCACTCGAGCAGGCAATCGCTCTCGCCCGCCAGACCAACCCCACATACCTGCAGACCGTCACCGGACGCCGCACCGCGGATGCCGCCGTGCGCTCGGCCTACGGGGCATTCCTGCCCACGGTCAGCTCGTCATTCAGCGCCGGGTATCAGCAGGCCGGGAGCCAGGTCTTCCAGGGGCTCACGTTCACGGGATCGTCCGACGCCATCACGTCCCACTACAGCCTCGGCGTCAACTACAGTCTGAGTGCCGCGTCGTTCATGAACCCCAAGCTGCAAAAGGCCAATCGTGACGCCACGGAAGCCGACATCACCGGGCAGGCGGAACTCCTCCGCGCCAACGTGACCTCGGCATACCTGGACGCGCTGGCCGCGCAGGCCAACGCGTCGCTCCAGGACACGCTGGTGATCACGGCGCAGGGCCAGCTCGATCTGGCGAAGGCCAAGATGCAGGTGGGTCAGGGCACGATCCTCGACGTGAACAGTGCCGAGGTCGCGCTCGGACAGGCCCAGATTGCCGCCCTCACCGCGCACAACAACGCCGACGTGGCGCTCGTGACGTTGTACCAGCAGATCGGCGCGCCCGAGCCAGCCGGCGTCCAGCTCACGACCACGTTCAGCACCAACGTGCCGCCCCTCGCACTCGACTCGCTGCTCGTGCTGGCGCATGGCCGCAACCCGGCAATCGAAGCCCTGCGCGCCTCCCAGCACGCCGCGGCGATCGGGGTCCGCACGGCCGAGTCGCGCTACACGCCCACGCTCTCGCTGAGCACCGGGTGGGGCGGCAATTCGTACGAGTACACGAATTCCGACTACCTCGTGGGACGCGCGCAGGCAAGCGCCATGAGCGCCTACGCCGGCTGCGTCCAGCAGGACTCCATCCGCACACGGGTCGGGCTGGCGTCGGCGGGGTGCCCGTCGCCGACGCTGACCCCCGGGCAGATCGACCAGATTCGCAGTTCGAACAACGTCTTCCCGTTCCGCTTCACGCGGTCACCGCTCTCCGTGAATGCCACGATCTCGCTGCCCATCTTCGACGGGTTCAACCGCGAGGAAAGCGTGCAGCAGGCCATCGCGACCAAGGAGAACGCGGAATACCGGCTGAAGGCGCAGGAATTGCAGACGCGGACCCAGGTCACCCAGGCGTACCTGAATCTCCAGCTGGCCGGCAAGACCATCGCCCTGCGCCAGCAGAACGCCGATAAGGCGCGCGAGGAATACCAGTTCGCGCAACAGCGGTATCGCGTGGGCCAGGCCACCTATCTCGACGTGACCACGGCCCACGGGACGTTCGTGCAGGCGCAGGTCGATCGGCTCAATTCCATTTATGATTACCAGAAGGCGTTCGCCGCGCTCGAGAGCGCGGTCGGCCGCCCCCTCCGATAGCCCCCGGGGACATCCATGAGCAAGCGCGCAAAGTTGTCCGTTTTCGCTGTCATTCTGGTGGTGGTCGCCGGCATCGTAGGGTTGACCATCTCCCGGAAATCCAACGCCGGCGTGGAGGTCCGCATCGAGCCGGTGCAGCGAGCCAACCTGGTGGCGTCGGTGACGGCCAGCGGGCAGGTGAGCCCGCACACCAAGGTCAACGTCAGCTCCGACGTCTCGGGCAAGATCACGAAGCTCTCCGTGAAGGAGGGCGACATGGTGAAGCAGGGGCAGTTCCTGCTCCAGATCGACCCGTCCAACGCCCAGGCCACCGTGAAGCAGTGGGAGGCCAACGTGGCCTCCGCCCGGGCTCAGAATGAACAGGCAAGGGCCAACCTGATGCAGGCCCAGAGCGCCTACCAGCGCAGCACGGAGTTGCAGAAGGCCAACGCCCAATTCGTGACCCCCGAGCAGATGGAGCAGCTCAAGACGGCCGTGGACGTCAACCAGGCGCTCGTCCAGTCGTCGGCCCACCAGGTGGATCAGGCGCTCGCCTCGCTCGACAATGCCCGGTCCTCGCTGGCCAAGACCACGATCTACGCCCCGATGTCGGGGCGCGTCACGCGGCTCAACGTGGAACAGGGTGAGACCGCGATTCAGGGCACCCTGAACAAGGATGCCGCGACGCTGCTCACGATCAGTGACATGTCGGAACTGGAGACGAAGGTGAAGGTGGACGAGACCGACGTCTCCCGGATCGCCGTGGGTGATTCGGCCGTCGTCCAGATCGACGCCTTCCCCGACACCACGTTCCTGGGCCGCGTGACCGAGATCTCGAACAGCTCGGTGGCCGGCGCCTCCACCGCGGCCGCCAGCTCCGACCAGGCCGTCGACTACGAGGTGACCATCCGGCTGCTGAACGCCCCCAAGGACACCCGCCCCGACTTCTCGGCCACCGCCAAGGTGATCACGGCCACCCGCAACAACGTCCTCGCCATCCCGATCATCGCCCTCACCGTCCGCGAGAACCAGGCGCTGCAGAACGCCGATACGGCGGTCGGGCTGGGTCGCCCCAAACCGAAGGTCGAAGTGGGCAAGAAGGACGTCGAGGGGGTGTTCGTCGTCGGTGCGGACAACAAAGTGACCTTCCGCCCCGTAAAGGTAGGGATCGCAGGCGAGAAGGACTTCGAGGTCCTCGACGGCCTCAAGGAAGGCGAGCGCATCGTGGCCGGTACCTATCAGGCCATCCGTGATCTGAAGGACGGAATGGTGGTGCGGGAGACCAAGGTCGACACCAAGAAACCCCAGGACGGAACCAAGTGAGCCAGCACACCGCTGAAGCCCCGGTCAGCTCGACCGCCGAACGCGCGGTCGTCGTCTCCGAGCAGGGGAAGGCCCCGGAGAGCAAGTGGGTGATCGTGACGCGCGGGATTCAGCGTCACTACGACATGGGCGGCGAGATCGTCCGCGCCCTCCGGGGCGTGGACATCGCCATCGCGCGCAACGAGTACGTCGCGATCATGGGACCGTCGGGCTCCGGCAAGTCCACGCTCATGAACGTGATCGGGTGCCTGGACACCCCCACGGCCGGGGAGTACTGGCTGAACGGCACGCTGGTCTCCGAGATGTCGGACGACCAGCTGGCCCGCATCCGGAATAAGGAAATCGGGTTCGTCTTCCAGACCTTCAACCTGCTGCCGCGCGCCACGGCGCTCCACAATGTGGAGCTGCCGCTGGTGTACGCCGGCATCAGCGCCGACGAGCGACGCAAGCGGGCCAAGGAAGCCCTGGAGCGGGTGCAACTCGAGGGCCGCATGGACCACCGCCCCAACGAACTCTCGGGCGGTCAGCGCCAACGCGTCGCCATCGCCCGCGCGCTGGTGAACCGGCCCTCGATCCTCCTGGCCGACGAGCCCACCGGCAACCTCGACTCGGCCACCTCCGAGGAGATCATGAAGGTCTTCGAGGAGTTGGCGACGAGCGGCCAGACCGTCATCATGGTAACCCACGAGCCCGACATCGCCGCGCACGCTCGGCGCGTCGTGGTACTGCGCGACGGCCTGGTGGCCACCGACGACCGCCGCGAGGCCTTCACCGAGCGGATCGGCACCATGTAACAACTGCCGGCGCCTGCCGGTCCGGGGCGGCGGGGATCTTCTCCGCCGCCTCGTTAGCTTTCCGGGACCTCCTCGTCCAGCCATCCGTGCCCTTCTACGAAGCCATCCGCCTCGCCATCGCCCAGATCCGGGTGCAGAAGCTCAAGAGCTTCTTCACCGCCCTCGGTGTCATGATCGGGGTCATGTTCCTGATCACGGTGGTCTCCATCGTGAGCGGCATGGGCAACTACATGCGGGACGACCTGCTGGGCAAGCTCATCGCGATCAATTCGTTCGAGCTGCGCCAGCGCCCCAACATCAGCGTCGGCGGGGTCACCGCGGCCGAGCGCCGCGCCTGGCGCCTGCGTCCGCGGATCTACAACTACGACGTCCCCCCGGTGGTGGCGTCGCTGGCTCCGGGCACGCTCTGGGCCAGCTACAGCGTCTCGGGCCTCACCGTGCAGTCGCGTTACGGCAGCCCGCGCCGCGTGACCGCCTACGGGGTGAGCTCGCAGTACTTCACGATCAAGCGCATGGACGTCGCGCTCGGGCGCCTGCCCTCGCCGCAGGAGTTCGCCCTCGGGAGCCCGGTCGTGGTGATCGGGAAGGACGTGCAGGACCACTTCTTCCCGAACCTCAACCCCCTCGGCCGCGAGATCCGCGTGGCCGGGATCCCGTACACCATCATCGGGGTGGCCGAAACGCAGGGGAGCGCGTTCGGCATGTCCTTCGACGGCTTCCTCGTCGCGCCCGACCGCTCGCCCATCAGCCGGCTGCTCAACCCGCACGGGGTGGTGGACGCCGTCACGGTGCAGTCGGCTACGGCCGCCGAGATCCCGGCTAACGAGGAGCGGGTACGCGAAGTGATGCGGGCCCGCCACGGGCTGCACCCCGCGGAACCCGATGACTTCGCCCTGCAGACGTCGGACTCGGCGCTCGCCTTCTGGAACAAGATCCAACACTACCTGGTACTGGCCGGCGTGGCGCTGCCGGCCATCGGGCTCGTCGTGGGCGCCATCGTGATCATGAACATCATGCTGGTGGCGGTGGCCGAGCGGACCCGCGAGATCGGCATCCGCAAGGCGCTCGGCGCCAAGCGCCGCGACATCCTCCGCCAGTTTCTCGTGGAGAGCGTCGTGCTGGCAGTGCTCGGCGCCGCACTCGGCGTCGCGCTGGGCTTCGGATTCGCCAAGTTCATTTCGGCGGTGAGCCCGATGCCGGCCGCGGTCGAACTCTGGTCGGTGGTCCTCGGCGTCTCGGTGGGGGCCGGCGTGGGAATCATAGCCGGGGTGTACCCGGCCAGCCGGGCCGCCCTGCTCGACCCCATCGCCGCCCTGCGGCAGGAGTAGGGAGCCCCATGCGCGTACTCCTCGAGACCTGGGCGTTCAATCTGAAGGAAGGCGTGGGAATCGCCGTCGAGTCGATCCGCTCGAACAAGGTACGGGCCGGCCTCACCATTCTGGGCATCGCCGTCGGCGTCTTCGTGGTGGTCGTCATCTCGGCGTCCATTCACGGCATCAACAACAGCGTGGCCAAGGACCTCGAGTCCGCCGGCCCCAAGACGTTCTTCCTGTCGCGATTCCCGATCACGTTCGAGGCGTGCGACGGCACCGACGCCACCTGCAAGTGGCGGCATAACCCGCCGCTCACGATGGCCGACCAGAAGGCCATCGACGCGTTGCCGGGGGTGCGCGCCGCGGGCGCCCGGCTCGACATGTCGCTTCCGGTCAAGTACGCCGACCGCGATCTCAGCGCACCGTCGATCAGCGCCTTCACCTCCAACTGGGTCATCATCGACGGCGGTGGCGATCTCTATCCGGGGCGCAGCTGGACGCAGGCCGAAGCGAATGCGGGTGACCGGGTGATCGTGATCGACAGCATCATGGCGGCCCGCCTGTTCGACGCATCCGATCCCATCGACAAATACATCCAGGTGCGCGGCGAGCAGTTCCGCGTGATCGGCATCTACCACTCCGGCGCGAGCTTCCTGGCCGGCGACGATCCGCACGGATACGTCCCCATCCAGACGGCGCTCCGCGTGCTCAACGCCGGCCGGCGGATGATCGGCATCTCCGTCGTCCCCCGCGAGGCCGTCTCGCGTGACGAGGCGGTGGACCAGGTCACCGCGCTGATGCGCCAGCGGCACGGGCTGCGCCCGGCCACCGACAACGACTTCGCCGTTATCACCCAGGACAAGCTGTTCGAGACGTACAACAAGGTCTTCGGCATGTTCTTCCTGGTCATGCTCGTCCTGTCGGCCATCGGGCTCATCGTCGGCGGCGTGGGCGTGATCGCGATCATGATGATCAGCGTCACCGAGCGCACCCGGGAGATCGGGGTGCGCAAGGCGCTCGGCGCCACCCGGGCCACCATCCTCTGGCAGTTCCTGGTCGAGGCCATCACCCTCACCGGCATCGGGGCCGCGATCGGCCTGATCGTCGGAGTCCTGCTTTCGATGCTCGTGCGTGCCGCCACACCCATTCCGGCGTCGGTGCCGCCCTGGGCCATCGCGGCGGCCCTCGGCACCAGCGCATTCACCGGAATTCTGTTCGGACTGCTGCCGGCGGCGCGTGCCTCGCGGCTGGATCCCGTCGAGGCGCTGCGGTACGAATAACCGCTGAATTCCGGAGCATTGGACTAGTCCGATAGCTGCCGCCCACGGGCGGCGCGCACGGGTGGAAACGCGCGAATCCGCGGCGGCGGCGATCCACCGATCCGGCCTTACGCCGTACCGGCCACTCGGTCATATTCTGGACGTGAGGCCGACGTCGACACCGGCCTCGCATGATGGGGTACCGTGTTGCCCCTCATCCAGGCGCACGCAGTACCGAGATCGATCATTCCGGCGACAGAGGAGGCGGAGCGTATGAGGCGGGACCGTCTGCTGCGCAAAGGCATGACGTGCGCGGGGGTGCTCCTCGTACTCGGGGCGGCAAGTCCCGCCGGCGCGCAGAGCGTCGACAGCCTGCGCGCGCGATTCCGGCTCCCCCCGACCCCCGCTGCGGCGCGCCCTCCGCAGGACTTCGCGCGCTCCGCCCCGGGCAGCAGCGAGAGTTCCCCGTCGGCGTTCGGAGCCAGCTTCGGCGACGGCTTCGTCGGTCTCAGCTACCAGGCCAGCCTTCGCCACGACGCGAAGATCCAGGACGGCGCGGCATTCGGAGGATTCGGCCTCGGCGATCCCGTGAACGCGGTCGGACTGGAGGTCACGGTGACCTCGTACTCCACCCTCCGGAACTCACAGACGCAGCAGACGGGATTCAACTTCATGCGCGTGGGTGGCGTGAGTGCAATGCTGCACCGCCGGCTGCCCGGCAATTTTGCCATCGCCGTGGGAGCGGAGAACGCACTCCAGTGGGGCACTGGAGGGGACGGCGGGTCGGACATCTACGGCGTGGTTTCCACCGTGCAGCAACTCACCACCAACCCCGCCGGTCCGTTCGGCAGCATCACGCTGAATGCGGGGCTGGGAACCGGCCGGTTCCGCCCCTGGATTGGCGACGCATCCAGCGGACATCCGGACACCACGGGCGTCGGCATCTTCGCAAGTGGCGGGCTCCGCCTCGCCTCGAGCACGTCGCTGATCGCGGACTTCAGCGGACAGGATCTCGCCGTCGGTCTGTCGGTCGCCCCGTTTCCCAATTTTCCGATCGTCTTCAATCCGGCGATGGCCGACGTGTTGGGCCGTGCAAATCCGACAGCGCGATTCGTGTTCGGTGTCGGGTACGGCTTCCGCTTCTCGCAGTTCTTTCGCTAACCCGCATCGAGACCGAGCATGATGGCGACGCGAACGCTGGTCTTCACCGGAACGATCCTGGGGCTCTGCATGGCCGGTGGCGCCGCCAACGCCCAGCGGGGTGCCGTGTCCGACTTTTCCGGTGCCGGCGTCGCCAGTTCTGCATTCATGGGGGCATTTCATCCTCGAGCCGCCGGCCAGGCCCGCAATACGGCGCTTTCGGCGTTCGCCGTGCGGGCGTTCGCGTTCAAGCTCGGATCGTCGCTGAACAGTGGAACGGTGGCGGGGGGCGGCCTCACCACGTCGGGGTTCGGTGTTCAGGCGCTGGGGCAACTCCTGTCCACCGCGGAGCCGGCCCCCGCGGTACGCCGGAAGATCGCCGACGCCCTACGCCCCAGCGGTGCGCTGCCCGCGCAGATCGACCGGCTGTTGGCGGCCCTCACGGGCCTTCTGGCCACGCCGGCGGCGGGGCCGGTGGAAGCGGGACCGCGATCCGGATTGCGGCCTGACCGAATCCCGCTGGCAGGGGCCGGCGGCCCCTCGGGCTCAGCCGCCGGCGACGACGATTCCGGACGTCCCCGGCCGGCCGCCCGCGGGTCGTCCCCGACGGCGCCGCTGTCGAGCGACCCGTCGTCGGTGGCCGTCCAGCGGGCCGCCGCCGCCTTCCGGGACTTCGTGAACAGTGCCAGCGCGCAGTACCTCAGCGACCCGCCCGAGGAGTTCCGCGCCATATTCTCCACGCTGTTCGAACTCATCTGCAGCGAGAACGCGGCGTCCGGGATCAAAGCCACCGCGTGCACGCCACCGAACTACGTGGTCGACCAGCCGCCGCCCGTTCCCCTGGTCAACCGGGACAGCATCGCCGCCGCCGTGCGCGACAGCGCCGCCGCCGCGGCGAAGGCGCGCGCCGACTCCTCGGCGGCAGCCGCCGCCCGGGCCCATGCCGACTCCGTCGCGATCGCGACGCGTCGCATGGAAACGGAACGCGCTCGGGCCGTGATCGAGACCAAAGTGTTCTTCGACGCCGACCAGTTCGCGCTCGACGCCGATGCCAAGGCGGCCCTGGATGCGAAGATCCCCGTCCTGAAGGCGAATCCGAACCTCCGCGTCCGGGTCGAGGGCAACGTGGACCCGCAGGAGTCGGGCGCGTTCAACCACCTGCTCGGCAAGTTCCGCGCGGAACAGGCCCGGAGCTATCTGATTGCCCACGGCGTCGGCGTCAATCGCATCGACATCGTGGACCACGGCGCGTCCCATCCCGTCTGCACCGACCGGCGGGAGTCGTGCCGGTCGCGCAACCGCCGGGACGACTTCGTCATCGTCGCCGGCGGCGCCCAAATGACGCTCCCGCAATAACACCGGCGGCCGCGGCCGCCCCGATTGACACCTGGCAGGACGCCCGTCCGTAGGGGGAGCATCGACTCACTCCCAGCCGTGGGGCGCCGTGCAATTCTTTGAATCCATCCGTCTGGCCATCGCCCAGATCCGGGTCCAGAAGCTGAAGAGTTTCTTCACGCTGCTCGGCGTGATGATCAGCGTGACCTTCCTGATCGCGGTCGTCTCGATCGTGCAGGGAATGAGCGTCTACGTCGAGCAGGACTTCGCCGGCAAGTTTCTGGGAATCAACACCTTCAACCTCCGTCCGTACCCCGACATCCAAACGGGGAACGTCACGGATGCCGAGTGGAAGGAGTGGCAGGAACGGCCGAAGATCTCGGTCAGCGATGGCCTGGCCGTGAAGGCCGCCCTGCCCGACGGGGCGCGTTGGGCGCTGCAGGACATCCGGTGGATGAACGTCAGCTCCCAGTACGCCAGCGGTGGGGCCCAGGTGCTCGCCGAAGCGGTCTCTCCCCAGTTCTTCGTGATCAAGGATCTCCAGATCGTCGAGGGACGGGCCTTCACGGAGGAGGAGGACGCCCTCGGCGCGAACGTCGCGGTGATCGGGGACGCACTGGCCAAGGAGTACTTCCCCAACCTCGACCCGATCGGCCGGACGATCCGGATCGGCCGCTTTCCGTTCGAGGTGATCGGCGTGCTGGCCCACCAGGGAACGGTGTTCGGGCTCAACCTCGACCGCCAGGTCCAGGCGCCCTTCAATTCCGAGCTCTCGCGGGTGACGGGCGGCCGCCGGAATCTGTACGGCGTGCTGGTGCAGTCCCCCACGGCCGACACGTACCAACCGATTGAAGAGCTGGTGCGCGAGGTCATGCGCCGGCGGCACCAACTCCACCCGGCGCAGAAGGACAACTTCGTGTTGGAGAGTTCCGCGTCGGCGCTGGCCCAGTGGGAGACGATCAAGAAGTACCTCGTGCTGGCCGGCATCGTACTCCCGGCCATCGGTCTCGTGGTGGGCGCCATCGTGATCATGAACATCATGCTGGTGGCGGTGGCCGAGCGCACGCGCGAAATCGGCATTCGCAAGTCGCTCGGCGCGCGCCGCCGCGACATCCTGTCGCAATTCCTGGTGGAGAGCGCCACGCTGAGCGCCTTGGGTGCGCTCATGGGGGTGGGGCTCGGCATCGGACTGGCCAAGCTCGTCGCGCTGGTGTCGCCGCTGCCGGCCGCCGTGGCGCCCTGGTCCATCGCCCTCGCCGTGGGCGTGGGCGCCGGAGTCGGCATCATCGCCGGCGCCTATCCGGCCAGCCGTGCCTCGCGACTCGACCCCATTCTCGCCATCCGCACCGACTGACATGAAGAACATCGTCGCCAGAGTCTCGGCTCTCTTCGAGGGCATCCTGATGGCCCTCGACTCGATCCGCTCCAACCGGGTGCGAGCCGGGCTCACCATTCTCGGCATCGCCGTCGGCGTGTTCGTGGTCACGGTCATGTCGGCCGCGGTTCACGGCATCAACGCCGGCGTGTCCAAGAGCATCGCCGCCGCTGGGCCGAACACCTTCTTCATCACGCGCTGGCCCGCGCAGATCAACAGCTGCACCGGGTCGGCCGATTCCTGTCCCTGGCGGCATAATCCGTCGCTCACCCTGGCCCAGGCCAAGTTGATCGCGGCCCTGCCCGACGTACAGGAAGTGACGGCCCACGTGGGGAGCAACGCCGGCATCAAGTTCGCCGACCGCGAACTGAACGGCGTGAGCGTGAATGCCTACACGCCCGGCTGGTTCGACGTGTCGGGCGGCGACATCTCGCAGGGCCGCGACTTCACGCCTCAGGAGAACGACGCCGGCGCGGCGGTCGCCCTGGTGAATACCAAGATCGTCGACCGTCTCGCCCTGGGGGCCGACCCGGTCGGGAAGCACGTGCGCCTGGGTGGCCAGGACTTCACGATCATCGGCGTCTACAACCCGATTCCCAACGCCTTCGCCAGCGGGGACAACGGGCTCGTCGTGGTCCCGATTCTCACGGCATACCGCCGGCTGAACTTCAGCCTGCGGTGGTTGGACCTGACCGTGAAACCCGTGGCCGGCGCGAATCGCGACGCGGCCATGGACCAGGTGATCGCGCAGTTGCGCGTCAACCGCCATCTCCGCCCGGCCACGGAGAACGACTTCTTCGTTTCGACGCCGGAGAAGATCATGGAGCTGTACAACAAGATCGTCGGCGTGTTCTTCCTGGTGATGATCACCCTCTCCGCCATCGGCCTGTTGGTGGGCGGCGTGGGCGTGGTGGCGATCATGATGATCAGTGTCACCGAGCGCACGCGGGAGATCGGGGTGCGGAAGGCGATGGGGGCCACGCGCGGCGTGATCCTCTGGCAGTTCCTCGTCGAGGCCGCCACCCTCACCACGCTCGGCGCCATCGTGGGGCTGGCGGTGGGCGGCGGGCTCACGTACATCGTCCGCCACGCCACCCCGATCGACGCCACGACCCCCCCGGTGGCAATCCTGATCGCATTACTCGGGAGCGCCTTCGCGGGCATGGTATTCGGCATGCTCCCCGCGGCCCGGGCGGCGAGCCTGGATCCAGTGGAAGCGCTGCGATACGAATGACGGTGGGACGGTAGGTCGGTAGGTCGGTAGGTCGGTAGGTCGGTAGGTCGGTAGAACCGTAACGGCGCATTTGCAGTCAGCAGACGGCTGTCGGCTGACCGCCCACAGCCTGTCGTAGCCGTTGCGTCGTTCCACAGCCTGTCGTAGCCGTTGCGTCGTATCCCATTCGTCCCTTCCCCGCGGCGTAGTAGCTTTAGTGATGCGCTTCGCCGACGTGCTGCTGACGGCGCTCACGCAGATCCGGGTGAGCAAGCTGCGCTCGTTCTTCACGCTCCTCGGGATCGTGGTGAGCGTCGCGTTTCTGGTGGCGGTCGTCGCCATCATCCAGGGCATGAACGCGTACGTGAAGGAGAACATCGCCGACAACATGGTCGGCGCCAACTCGTTCATGGTCCGGCGCGACCCCATCCAGATCGGACTGATCTCCGACGAGGAGATGGAGCGGGCCCGCCGGCGCCCCGCCATCACGATGGCCGATGCGGAGGCCGTCGCGGCGGCGCTCCCCGATGCCGAAGCGGTCGGGCTGACCTCCGGATACCCGACGCCGCGCTCCGACGTCATCTGGCGCGACCGGACGCTGGGAAGCGTCCTGGTTTTCGGCATCACGCCGCCGTATCAGACGGTGCAGGACTACCGGTTCACCGCCGGCCAGCCGATCAACGAAATCGATGTCCGCGAGCGGCGATCCGTGATCGCGATCGGAGCGGACGTCGCCAAGAACCTGTTCGCCGGCGTCTCGCCCGTGGGCCAGACCGTTCGCATCCGCGGCGAGCAGTTCACGGTGGTGGGCGTGATCGCGCCCAAGGGCAGCGTACTCGGGCAGTCGTTCGACGGCTTTGCGCTGATGCCGATCACGACCTTCGAATCGGTGTACGGCCGGCGCAAGACCACGCAGGTCTCGGTGAAGATGGCCACCGCCGCCGGCATCGAACGCGGGATGCAGGAGGCCGAGGCTGCGATGCGGGTGGCCCACCATCTGCGCCCGGGCCAGCCCGACGACTTCTCGGTAGAGACCTCCGAGGCGTTCGTCGCCTTCTGGAAGAAGCTGACCGCCGTGCTGTTCGCGGTCGTCCCGGCCGTCGTGGCCATCGGCATCGTGGTCGGCGGCATCGTGATCATGAACATCATGCTGATGGCCGTGCGGGAGCGCACGCACGAGATCGGAATCCGCAAATCGGTGGGTGCCACCCAGCGCGACATTCGCCAGCAGTTCCTGGCCGAGGCGATCATGCTGGCCACGCTCGGCGGCGCCCTGGGCGCGGCCGCCGGATTCATGTTCGCGCAGGCGATCACCATCGTCTCCCCCCTGCCCGCGCGGGTCACGCTCTGGTCGGTGGGTTTGGCCCTCGCCCTCGGCGCCGGCGTGGGCGTGATCTTCGGTGTGTATCCGGCCGTGCGCGCCGCCCGGCTGGATCCGGTGGCCGCCCTCCACGCCGACTGACGGCTGCCGATGAGCGTCTGGACCCGCCTGCTCGACAGCTTCCGCGAGAACGTCGCCGTGGCGTTCGACTCGCTGCGGGTGAGCAAGCTGCGCTCCGGGCTCACCATTCTCGGCGTGGTGATCGGCGTCTCCACCGTCATGGCCATGGCGTCCATCGTACAGGGCATCCAGCAGCAGATCATCGACACCATCAAGATTGCCGGCCCGACCACCTTCTACGTGATGAAGGTGTTCTCCCAGACGCCGCTGAACCCGCAGGATCTGCCGCAGTGGGTGCGCGACCGGCCCAACCTCACCGTCGCCGAGGCGCGGCGCATTCAGGCCCTGCCCGAGATCGCGTACGCCGGTATGTGGGGACAGTACATCGCCCGCGTGGAGTACGCGGGCATACGGACCCAACCGCAGGTGATCGTCGGGGCCGACGCCAACTTCACGGAGATCCAGGGCGGCAGCCTCACCGAAGGCCGGTGGTTCACGCACAGCGAGGAGACGAGCGGCAAGTCGGTGGCCGTGCTCGACGTGGACGTGGCGCAGAAGTTGTTCGGCAGCATCGATCCGATCGGGAAGTGGGTGCACATCGGGAGCAAGCCCGCGCAAGTGGTCGGCCTGTACCAACCGGCGGCGAACATCTTCAATCCGCCCGGGCAACAGATCATGGCCATCGTGCCGTACCTGATGCTCGACCATCAGTTCACGCTCGACAAGACGAACATGGTGTTCATCCCGGTGAAGCCGCGCCCCGGCGTCACCATCGACGACGCCGAGAGCGCCGTGATCGTTGCCTTGCGCGAGTCGCGCGGGCTGCACCCGGCGGATCACAACACCTTCGACCTGCTCACGCAGGATCAGATTCTCGACGTGTTCAACAAGCTCACGGGCGTGTTCTTCCTGGTGATGATCGTGCTGAGCGCCGTGGCACTCCTGGTGGGCGGCATCGGGGTGATGGCGGTGATGATGATCAGCGTGACGGAGCGCACCCACGAGATCGGGCTCCGCAAGGCTGTCGGGGCCACGCGGCGCGACATCATGCAGCAGTTTCTGGTGGAAGCGGCGACGCTCACCGGCGTCGGCGGCGTGGTCGGCATTGCGGTCGGCCTCGCCCTGGGGCGCATCGTGACCGTCGCGATGAGCATCAACGCCGCGGCGCCGGTGGCGCTGACGCTCGCCGCAGTGGGGGTATCCGTCGGCATCGGGCTGGCGTTCGGCGTGCTGCCGGCCCTGCGTGCGGCGCGGCTGGATCCGGTGGAGGCGCTGCGGTACGAGTGACCGTCGAACGTTCACCGTTCGACGCCTATATTCTCCCCCATGCCCATCGATCTGCTGGCCATCGCCGCCCATCGCGACGACGTCGAACTCACCTGCGGCGGCACCCTGCTCGTGGCGGCCGGCCGGGGCCGTACCACCGGCATTCTCGATCTCTCGCAGGGCGAAGCGGGGACGCGAGGCTCGGCCGACCTGCGTGGGGAGGAGGCCGCACGCGCGGCGAAGATTCTGGGCGTCTCGGTGCGCGAGAACCTCGGCCTGCCCGACGCCGGGAATCGTGAACACGCCCGAGACGCGTGCCATGGTGGCGGGCGTGATCCGGCGTCTCCAGCCGCGTGTCGTCATCGCGCCCTCTCTCAAGGGCCGGCATCCCGATCACATCGCCGCGGCCCAATTGGTGCGCGATGCGTGCTTCGTGGCAGGCCTGGCCAAGGTGGCGCCGGGAATCCCGAAGCACCGTCCGCACAAGGTGATCCACGCCGTGACCTATCGGCAGGACTTCGAACGGCCGACCTTCGTCGTGGACGTTTCGGACGTGTTCGAGCGGAAGATGGAAGCCATCCGCTGTTACGGCTCCCAGTTCGACGACACGATCCAGGCCGGCGAGGTGTATCCCAATGGCGAACCGCTATATGACGTCGTGCGGCACTACTCGGCGTATTACGGTGCGCTCATCCGCACCCGGTACGGCGAGCCATTCTACACCACCGAGACCATGCGCGTGGACGACGTGACGGCACTCGAGGTCGCGACCTTCTAGCGGCGCCCGCTGGCGGGCCGCCCTATATTTCGGACCATGGCGGTCCCCATCTATCTCGATCACTCGGCCACGACCCCGGTACGTCCGGAGGTCCTCGACGCCATGCAGCCGTTCTACGGCCCGCGCTTCGGGAACCCGTCGAGCGCCCACCGGTGGGGCCGGGAAGCCCGCGTCGCGCTGGATGAGGCGCGGGAGCGCGTCGCCCGGTGCCTCGGGGCGCACGCGGATGAGGTCTGCTTCACCTCCGGCGGCACGGAGTCCGACAACCTCGCCGTGCTGGGCGTCTGGCGGGCGCATCGGAGCCGTGGGAAGACGGCCATCGTCACCACCCCCATCGAGCACAAGGCGGTGCTGGAGGCGGTGCACACGGCCGCCCACGAGGGCGCCGAGGAGCGGCTCACCCGCATGACGCCCGACGGCCTCGTCGATCGATCGTCCTTCGACGAGCTGTTGCGGGACGACGTCGCGATCGCGTCGGTGATGTGGGTGAACAACGAGATCGGCGCCATTCAGCCGGTGCCCGAGTTCGCGGCCATGGCGCGCGAACGCGGCGTGGTCTTCCATACCGACGCCGTGCAGGCATTTGGCAAGCTCGATGTCGACACCACGAAGCTCCCCGTCGACCTGCTCTCCATCTCGGGGCACAAGATCGGCGCCCCCAAGGGATGCGGCGTGTTGTTCGTCCGGCGTGGCACGTCCGTCGAGCCGCTCTTCCACGGCGGTTCCCAGGACCGCGGCCGTCGCCCCGGCACCGAGAACGTCGCGTTTGCGGTGGCGCTCGCCACAGCCGCCGAACTCGCGGTCGCCGAACGGGAGGAGGAATCCACACGGTTGGCCGCCCTGCGCGACCGCCTCCAGGCCATGCTCGAGCAGCGCATCCCCGAGATCGTCGTGCATGCCCGCCACGCACCGCGCGCGCCGCACATCCTGAACGTCTCGGTACCGGGCACGGAGAGCGAGTCCATGCTCATGGCACTCGATCTCCAGGGCATCGCGTGCTCGGGCGGATCGGCGTGTCAGACCGGCGCCGGCTCACCGTCGTATGTGTTGTCGGCCATCGGCGTGAATCCGGCCCTGGCCGGCGCGGCCGTGCGCATGAGTCTCGGCGCGTTGACCGACGATGCCGCCATCGACCGGGTGGCCGAGGTGTTCCCCGCCCTCGTGGCCAAGGCGCGCGGCGTTTCGGCGGCCGCCGTCTGAGCCCGCGCCCGATGCCATCCATGAAGGAGCGCGTGTTGGTCGCCATGTCGGGCGGCGTCGATTCGTCCGTGGCTGCCGCCATGCTCGTCGAGCAGGGCTACGACGTCGTGGGCGCTACGATGAAGCTGTTCTGCTACGGCGACGAGGTCGTCGACCGCCCCTGTTGCTCACTGGACTCGATCAACGACGCGCGCCGCGTGTGCGACACGCTCGGCATTCCGCACTACGTCCTCAATCTCGAGAGCGCGTTCTCGCACGATGTCATCGACGACTTCGTCGACGAGTACGCGCGTGGACGCACGCCGATCCCCTGCGTGCGCTGCAACACCTTCACCAAGTTCCGGGACCTCGTGCATCGCGCGGACGGCGTCGACGCGCGCTGGATCGCGACCGGCCACTACGCGCGCATCGTCGACGGGGTGCTCCATCGAGGCGTCGATCGGTCCAAGGACCAGTCGTACTTCCTGTGGGGCATCGACCGCACGGTGCTGTCCCGCATGTTGCTCCCCGTGGGAACGCAGACCAAGAGCGAGACGCGTGCTCTGGCCCGCCTGCTGGACCTCCGGGTCGTGGCCGACAAGCTGGAGAGCCAGGACATCTGCTTCGTGCCCGACGGCGACCACACGAAGATCATTCGCTCGAAACTCGGCGCCGACGCCCCGAGCCTCTCGCGGGGCCCATTCGTGCTTTCCGGCGGAGAGGTCGTGGGACACCACGACGGACACGCGCGCTTCACCATCGGGCAACGGCGAGGGCTCCCCGGCGGCTTCGCCGAGCCGATGTTCGTGGTCGCCATCCGTCCCGCCGACCGGGCGGTGGTGATCGGCACGCGCGAGGAGCTGCTCGGCAGCGGTCTTGTTGCCCGCGGCGTGAACTGGCTCGTGGATGCGCCCACCGTCGGCGCGCGCATCCGCGTGCAGGTGCGCCACCGGGCGCCGGCGGCGCGTGCCGAGATCGTTCGGCTGGAAGGCGACGAGATCGAACTCGCCCTCGACGACGCAGTCAGCGCCATCACCCCGGGACAATCGGCCGTGTTCTACGACGGCGACCGGGTGTTGGGGGGTGGACTCATCGAGTCGGCGGCCCGGCGAGCGCTGCCCGTGATGGCCGGTGAACCCGCAGGCAGGTAGGCGAGTGTCCGCGTAGCAGCTCGTCCTGCCAGCCACTCACCACCCCCACCGCAGGCGCCGCAGGTGCCGTTTGACTGTCTGACTGTCCGACTGTTGTCCGACTGTCCGACTGTCCGACTGTCCGACTGTTCAGTACTTCAGCCCGCCCGCCTCCGCGAACTCCTTCATCATCTTTTCCTGATCGGGCGTGAGCTTGTCGGGCACCGTGACCTCGACCTGCACGATCAGGTCGCCGCGGGCGCCCTCCTTCTCCACCCCCTGCCCCTTTACCCGGAAGCGCTTGCCCGAGGGTGTACCGGCGGGAATGCGGATGGCCACCTTCTTCCCGTTGAGCGTGCGCACGCCGACCTTGGACCCGAGGGTTGCCTGCGCGATGTTGATCGGGACCTTCGCCACGAGGTCGAGCCCCTCCCGGGCATAGAACCGGTCGGCGGCCACCTGAATGGTGATCAGCAGATCGCCCGGCGGGCCGTTGCGCGCCCCGCGCCCGCCCTGCCCCTTGAGCCGGATCCGCGTACCCGTATCGGCGCCGGCCGGCACGGTGATCAGCACCTTGCGGCGGGCCCGCACCTCACCGTTGCCACCGCACGTGGAGCAGCGTTCGCTCGGCACCTGGCCGCGCCCCAGACACTGCGGGCAGGGACGCTGGACGGCGAACCCACCCTGGCCGAACGAGATCGTGCCCCGCCCCCCGCACTCCGGACAGGTCTGGAACTTGGCGCCCGGCGCACCGCCCGATCCGTGACAGGTCTCGCACTCCTCGGTCAACTCGAGTTCCACCGGCACCTTGCCGCCGGTGGCGGCGGTGCGGAACGGCACTTCGAGCGACCGCTCGACATCCTGCCCGCGTTCGGGTCCGCGCGAGCGAGCGCGCCCCCCGCCGAACATGGAACTGAACAGGTCGCCGAAGCCACCCAGGCCTCCGAGGTCACCCAGATCCTCGAACTTGAAGCCGCCGCCGGGCGCGCCGCCGGGGGCCCCCGATGACGGGCGCGGACCGCGGGCCGACGTGAACCCGCCGCCGAACGCGCCGAGGCGGCGCATCTCGTCGTACTGTTTGCGCTTCTCCGCGTCGCCGATGACCGTGTACGCCTCCGAGATCTCCTTGAAGCGTTCAGCGGCCTTTGGGTCGTTCGGATTGGCGTCGGGGTGGAATTTCTTGGCCAGCTTCCGGTACTGCTTCTTGATGTCTTCCTGCTTGGCGGAAGCGGGCACCCCGAGTACAGCGTAGTAGTCCTTGGATGGCGGCATGCGGGTTGGCTACGGTTCGTCGTGCCACTGCGTCACGACGACGCGAGCGGGACGAAGCAACTGGCCATTGAAGAGGTAGCCCACCTGGTAAACCTGGGCGACGCGGTGGTCCTCCTCAGGCAGTTCGGCACGGACGGCCGACACGGCTTCGTGCACCTCGGGGTTGAACTGCTCCCCGAGCGGATTCAGCACCTCCAGCCCGTGCCCCGCCAGCGTCTTCAACAACTTCTTCTCCACCATGTCGGCGCCCTGAACCACCGTCGCCGCGTCCACGGTCGCCGGATCCACGTGTGCAAACCGGCCCAGGTCATCCAGCGCGTCGAGCATGCCGCGAATCAACAGCCCCATGCCGCGCAGTTCGGCGTCTTGCCGCTCGCGCACCGTACGCTTGCGAAAATTGTCATACTCGGCCGCGAGGCGGAGCAGCTTGTCCTTCTGGTCGGCGAGTTCGCCTTCCAGGGCGGCCACGACCGTGGCCGCGTCGACGACATCGCCCGACGCTGCCGGATCCTGGCCCACAATGCCCACGTCGTCGGCGTTCGGCGTCGGTTGCCCGGCGCCCTCCTGCGGCTCGGCGGGTGTCTTGGCGGAATTGGCTTTGTGTGTCATTGAAGTAAACTTCGTCCTCCGGGCGCACAGTCGCAATGTCCGTGCCCCAAGAGCCTGCCATCCCGGCGGAACTCGGGTGCGCACGCGCCCATCCTTGCAGGACTCGCCGGCAGTGTGGCCGACCCGGTGACGGCATCGGGAACCGCCAGGTCCATGAACGGTATCAGAGGACGCCCCCCGAGACGACGCGTCTGCATCACTCCTGGGGTGCGACCTCAGGCCACACAGAGGATAACGGTGGGTTCGCTGTTGACGGCGGTGCGACAGGCACCGGATCTCGTGCTGCACCAGGTGCGGCGGTATGCAGCCCAGGTCGTGATCTCGCGGCCTCAGCAGGTGTCGACGGTGCTTGTGGTGTGCCACGGGAATATCTGTCGCAGCCCGTATGCGGCCGTGATCATGGGCCGGTGGCTGTCCCGGACGGGAATTTCCGTGCAATCGGCCGGTTTCGTGGGCCCCGGACGGCGATCTCCCCCAGAGGCGATCCTCGCGGCCCATCGGCGCGGCGTGAACCTGTCCACGCACCGGTCGGTGACGCTCACCTCGGCGATGGTGCGCGCCGCCGGGCTGGTGGTCACGATGGACGCGGCCCAGGCTCGCGAAATCCGCCGGCGATTCGGGAAGCCGTCGAGCCAGGTCCTCGTCCTCAGCGACTTCGACCCCATCGAAGCGACCCCCCGCGCCATCGACGATCCGTTCGGACAGCCGGCAGCGACGTACGATCGCGTCTACGGACGGATCGAACGGTGCTCGGCCGCCCTCACCGAGCGGCTGATCAGGCGGCTGCGGCGGCCCGAATCTTGCGCGGAAGCGGGGTGATCGTCGCGCTGGACCGGCGACGCAACGTCCGTCTTCACTCTCGCTCGTCATCCCCCCGCGATCATGACCGTGCGAAAACTGATGCACCCGGTTCTGGCCGCGTCCAGGTTCGCCCGAGACCGGGCTCTGCACCCCTTCCGCCGCCGTGCGGCGTACGCGGCGGCCGCCCGCGATCCGCGCCCGCGGTCCATCCTGGTCGTGTGCCACGGCAACATCTGCCGGAGCCCCTTTGCCGAGGCCGCGATTCGCCGTGAGTTGAACGGAGCCGCCGTTCGCGTCAGCTCGGCGGGATTCATCGGGCCGGGCCGCCAGCCGCCCCAGAACGCCCTCCAGGCGGCCGCCGGTCGCGGTATCGACATGACCGACCATCGCTCGCGGGTGCTCGAACCAGCCATCGTTCAGGGCGCCGATCTCGTGATCACCATGGATGCGCGCCAGGCACGGGATATCTGCGAGCGGTTCGGGAAGCCGCCTGGGCAGGTGGTCCCGCTCGGGGATTTCGATCCGGGATCGTCGGACGGACGCACCATCATGGATCCCGTGGAACTCCCCGTTGAAGTCTTCGATCGGGTCTACGCCCGCATCGAGATGTGCGCGGAGCAGGTGGCCCGTGCTATACTCGGGGCGTCCGGGTCCCCCATCGCGACCTCTCGCTAGGCCCACCACGGCCGGTGGTCGTTGCGTCAGCGCCACAAATAGACCGTGGCAGGCACGGCACATCCATTGCATCGAGCGTTGTCATGACGCAGCACCATTTTACCGTCGACGTGGAGGAGTACTTCCACGCATCGGCGTTCGAGCGCGTGATCGACCGGTCGGAGTGGGACGGGCTCGAACGGCGATCGGCGGACGCGGTTCGCCGGTTGCTCGACCTGATGGCCCGTCACGACGCCACGGGCACCTTCTTCGTCCTTGGCTGGGTTGCGGAGCGCGATCCCGATCTGGTAAAGGCCATCGCCGCCGCCGGGCACGAGGTGGCTTCGCACGGATGGGACCACCGGCGCGTTACGCAGCAGGCGCCGCACCAATTCAGGGAATCCGTCCGCGACAGCAAACGCCTGCTCGAGGATACCACCGGCCAGCGCGTGCGCGGGTTTCGCGCGCCCAGCTATTCGATCGTGCCCGGGCTCGAGTGGGCGCTCGATGTGTTGCTGGAAGAAGGCTACTCCTACGACTCCAGCCTCTTTCCGATCTGGCGACCCGACGGATATGGCTATGCGTGCGGCGAAGCCCGACCCCCATTGGCTCGAGCGTCCCAGCGGTCGGCTGGCCGAAGTTCCGCCGACCACCTGGCGCCGGTCTGGAATCTCCCTGCCGGCGGCCGGTGGAGCCTACTTCCGTCTGTTCCCCTACGCATTCGTGCGCTCGGCATTCTCGGCGTGTGACCGCCGTGGCGTGCCGGGCACCTTCTACATCCACCCCTGGGAAATCGATCCGGGGCAACCGCGGATGCCGGTGGGATGGGCGACTCGCGTCCGCCACTACGGCGGTATGACGCGGACCATGCCCCGGCTCGAGCGTCTGCTCACCGAGTTCCGGTTCGCCACCATCGCTCAGACGGTGGACCAGTTGTGAACGCGGTCGCCCCGTTCACCGGCCCCGCGGAGGAGTGGGACGCGTTCGTCCGCGCCGATCACGAAGGGACGTTCGCCCACCTGGCCGCGTGGTGGCCGATCATGCGCGACGTCTTCGGCCACGAGGTGCTGCCGCTCGCCGTTCGCGACGATCGCGGTGAGCTCACCGGCGTGCTGCCACTGGTCCATGTGAGCAGCCGGCTGTTCGGGAAGTACCTGATCTCGATGCCGTTCCTGAATGCGGGCGGACCGCTGGGCACGCCCGAAGCTCGGGACGCCCTGGCGGCCGAGGCGGAGAGTGAGGGGCGGCGGCGCAAGGTGACCCTGGTGGAACTGCGGAACTACGGATCGGCGCCTCAGTGGGGGCGGGTGACGGACCGGAAGATCACCGTGCACCTTCCGCTCCCGGCAACCGAGGAGCCGTTGTGGAAGGCGTTTTCGTCGAAGCTGCGCAGCCAGGTCCGGCGGGCGATGCGCGAGGAGTTCGAGGTCCGGTTCGGCAGCACTGAACTCGACGCCTTCTACGAGGTATTCACGCGCAACATGCGTGCCCTGGGCACCCCCGTGCTGCCGCGGCGTGTGTTCGAGCGGATCATGAGCGCGTTCCCCGGCGTGGCCGAGTGCGCCGTGGTCTACGACGGCACCACGCCGATCGCCGGCGGCGTCGGGTTCACCTGGAACGGCCAGTTCGAGTTGACGTGGGCGTCGGCGCTCCGCGAGTACAACGCCCGCGCGCCGAACATGCTTCTGTACTGGTCGTTGATGCAGCGCGCCATCGCCTCGGGCCAGCGCATCTTCGACTTCGGGCGCTGCACGCCGGGCGGCGGAACGCACAAGTTCAAGCGCCAGTGGGGTGGGCATGACGTTCCCCTGCCCTGGACGCAGTGGGCCCCGGGCGAAGCGCAGGCACCGCCGTCACCCGATCAGCCCATCTTCCGCATGGCGTCGGCGTGCTGGCGGAGGCTTCCCCTCGCCGTGACCAACCGGTTGGGGCCGATGATCGCCACGCAGCTACCGTGACCGACCCGCGCACGACTCCACCGGGCGATTCGGTGGAGCCGGGGTCTGCGGCTCCCCGGCGGCGTTCCGGACGTGCATGGCGAAGGCTGCCGCCGGCATACTCGCCCCTGCCGGCACGTGCAATTGCCGGAGCCACTGGCAATCTGATCCGCCGCCACGATTCGCGTCCGGCGCTGCGTGAGTATCTGAAGAGCGCGTACGAGGCGGAGAGCGTCGCGCTGCTGGACAGTGGAACGCACGCGTTGGAACTCGCCCTCCGCGTCGCCTCGCAGCTGACGGCAAACGGCACGGGAATCGCGCTGCCCGCGTATGCGTGCTTCGACCTCGCCACGGCCGCCGTTGCCGCCGGAGGGCCTCTGACGCTCTACGACGTGCTGCCGGAGACGCTGGCGCCGCAGTCCGAGTCATTCGCCGACGCCATGGCGGCCGGCGCCGGCATCGTCGTGATCGCGCCGCTCTACGGGATGGCCGTGCCGTGGGACGAACTGCATGCCGCGGCGGCGCACACAGGCGCCGTGCTCGTGGAAGATGCCGCGCAGGGTCACGGAAGCTCGTGGGGCGGCCAGATGGCCGGGCGGCAGGCGGGATTGAGCGTGCTGAGCTTTGGGCGAGGCAAGGGCTGGACCGGGGGGAACGGTGGTGCGCTGCTGGCCCGCGGAAAGGCGGCCGCCCTCCTCGAGGAGATGATGGCCGCCGCCGGCATGCACGCGGAACCCTCGGTCTCGACACTGGGGCGCGCCACCGCGATGAGTGCCTTCGTGCATCCGTCCACATTTTCGCTCGCGGCGGCCCTGCCCTGGCTCCACCTGGGAGAGACGCGGTATCACACGCCTACCCCATCGCGCCAACTCTCGGCCGCCGCGGCGAGCCTGCTCATGGCCTCGGCCCCACGTGCTGCTCAGGAAGCCGAGCGCCGCCGGGAAACAGCCGCGTGGTATCTCGCCCAACTCAGTGATCTCCCGCTCGTATCGCCGGTGCCACCCGTACCGGGAGCCGAGGGCGGGTACCTGCGGTTCCCCATCCGGGTGCCGCGCGGGTTGAGCGGTTTCGCCGATCCGGAGCGGGCGCGCGCGCTCGGCGTCGCGCCCGGCTATCCGATCCCCCTCGGGGAATTGCTGCCCGTGCGCGCGCGTCTGATGCCGGAGGCGCACACCCAGCGCTGGCCCGGAGCCGAGCAACTGTGCCGGGAGCTGGCCACGCTGCCGACCCATTCCATGGCCCGATTGAGTGAGCGTCGGAAGATCGTGAGCCTGCTAGAGAGCTACGCCGGCTGATCCACGCCGAGCCGTCGGGCGAAGAGTGCTGCGTATCGTTCGACGGACTGTGAGAGATCGTATTCCGCGCCGGCGCGCCGGAGTGCGGCGGCACCGAGGCGTTCCGCTACGGCCCGGTCTGAGAGCACGACCCGCAGCGCGCCCGCCAGGCTCGTGGCGTCTTCGGGCGGTACCACCAGGCCGGCGCCCTCGGCGAGCACGCTCGCGACATCGCCCACGTCGGTTGCGACGATCGGAAGGCCGGTGAACATCGCTTCGAGGACGGCGAGCGGCAGGCCCTCCGAGCGGGACGGGAGCGCAAACACATCGCCCGACACGAGGATGTTGGCGATGTCGGCGCGGTAGCCCAGCAGATGCAGGCTGGGTGCGACTCCGAGTTCCTCCGCCTGGCGCTGCAGCGGTTCGCGCATTTCTCCGCGGCCGGCAATCGCCACGTGGACACCCGGAATGGTCTTCGCGACCTGGGCGAGGGCGTTGACGAGCACATCGTGTCCCTTCACGGGATAGAGATTGCCCACCGCTACCACGAGGCGGTCGGTCGGCGCCAACCCCAATTCGGCGCGCAAGGTACCGCTCACCTTCGGTGGACGAGGCACGCCATTGGGAATCACTGTGACGCGGCCCCCGCTGAGGTTGAGGTCTTGGCGAAGCTGCGCCGCCACGCTCTCGGAGACTCCGACCAGGCCGGCACTGAGCCCGATGCCGGCACGCATCGCGAGGCGCCGGTGCCACGCCGAAGCGTAATGCCGGCCCCCGTGCATCGTGATGAAGTGCGGGATGCCGGCAAGCCGGGCGGCGGCGCTACCGAAGACCCCCATGGTGAACTCGTGGCTGTGCACGACGTCGATCCGGTGACGGCGGAACAACCGGGCGAGGGCCAGGACCACACGTGGCGACGCCGGTCCACCGAGCGCAACGTGATCGATGACGACGTTCGTGCCCTCGAGTTGTTTCGCGAGCCAGCCCTCGCCCTGGACCGGGAGCACTGCAACGCTCGGGCAACCGGCGCGTTCGAATGCGCCGGCCAGCGCGGCCACCATGCGTTCGGCGCCGCCGGGGCCGTCCGATTCGATCATGTGGGCGATGCGCTTGCAGCGGATGCTGTCGAGAGCTGGCGTGTGTGTCTTCATCACGCATGCGGGGGCGAGCAATGTTCGTACCGCGCTGGCGATTGGTCGACGGGAATGAGTCCTGGCGAAACCGAGGAACAGATCAGTTTATGCACAGCTCGCATCATATGTTTAGTATTGGAGCCAATTAATCCACGCAGCGGAGAGTTAACGTCAAATTCTGGCTGTTACCTCGATGTTACCCCGAGGCAATGTCGGTCGTTAGTACTGCGAGGTCACTCACGAGTAACGCGGGTGACTCGTTGGAACACACCGGTAGCCCCGGAGTAACAGGGGGCACCGATGAAGCGGTAGGATACGCTGCTCAGAGCAAAGCCATCGAAAGGTGGTGACGCAGAGTTCCGGGGCTGTAGCGAGTGAAGACTCGCGATGCCGGCCGAGCCGCCAGCGATTCCGACGAGAGCCCGTCGGCGCTGGCGGCTCATTCTACACCCTACAAGGTGTGGAACAGAATTACGGCAGTCGCTTTAGTACGCCCCCGGCCCCCGGGGGGAACTCCACTCAATGCGCTCCCCGTCTCGTTCGCGCCCTCGCGCGCGTTCGACAGTATCCCGCAGTCCTGCTCGCCCTCGCCATCGCCGCCTGCTCCTCCGACAACAGTACGCAACCCAGCCTGGTCTCGGGTACGAATAGTGCAGCGGGCGCGCCTGCCTCCCTTTCCATCTCGCCGAGTTCAGCCACCGACAGTATCGGGCACTCGACCCAATTCACGGCCACCGTCTACGATCGTCGAGGGATCGCACTCTCCGGGCGAAAGATTCGTTGGCATTCCAGCGACTCCACCATCGTCAAGATCGACAGCACCGGCAGGGCGCGACGTTGGGGAGTAGGCAGGACGACGATCACCGCGACCACCGACAGCGTGAGCGCCACCGCCCAGACGACCTCAACGGGCGTCCCGATCGCGTCGATCACGGTATCGCCGAACCCGTCGACCGAGACCGTCGGCCAGACCACGCAATTCACGGCCACGCTGCTGGATTCCAGTGGGAATACGCTGACCAATCGACCCGTAGTGTGGCTCAGTACCGCGCCGAGCGTGGAGTCCATCGACAGCGCGGGGATGGCCACGGCACGCAGCACCGGCACCGCGACGGTCTCGGCGACCAGCGCCGGTGTCCTGGGCGTGGCCTCCGTGAACGTTTCCGGCACGACGACCAATGCGCCGGGTGCGGTGGTGGACTTGGCCGCAGTAGCCTCGAGCGCGACTTCCGCCACGCTGTCGTTCACCGCGGTTGGTGATGGCACCGGCGGGAACGCGACCTACGACGTCCGGTATGCCGTACATCCCATCAGTTGGGGGAGCGCGACCCAGGTGGCTTCGGGTACGTGCAGCACGCCGGTGACCGGATACACGGCCGGCAGTGCGGTCAACTGCACCGTGACGGGGCTGACCGCGGCCACGAACTACGATTTCCAGCTCGTGGCGTACCGCGGCACGCTCAGCAACAATGCCGTCTTCGGACCGCTCTCCAATGTGGCGACCGCCACGACCCCGAGCGCGCCGGCGGCCAGCGTGGCGAAAGTTGTCGTTTCGCCGAGCACCGCGAGCGACACGGTTGGCCAGCACTATCAGTTCACGGCCACCGTGCAGGACTCTGCCGGCAACGTGCTGACGGGGCGGACGATCACGTGGGCAAGTTCCGCCACGGGCGTGGCCACCGTCAACAGTTCGGGCTACACCACCAGCGTTGGCGCCGGGTCGGCGTCAATTCGAGCGACGACTGGCGGCGTCACGGGCAGCGCAAAGCTGTCGGTGGTCGCGGCGCCGGTCCAGCAGACCGTCTCCTCGGTCAGCGTCGCGCCGACCCCGGACACGTTGGCGCCCGCAGCCACCAAGCAGTTGGCGGCAACGGTCAGGGATCAGAACGGCGTCGTCATGACCGGCCAGTCCGTGAGTTGGTCGTCCAATGCGACGGGCGTGGCGACGGTCAACGCCTCCGGGTTGGTGACCGCGGTCGCCACCGGCACGGCCACGATCAGGGCCACGAGCAGCGGAAAGAGCGGCACGGCGACGGTTGTCGTCACAAGCGGAACGTCCAACAATCCTCCGCCGCCGCCGCCGACGGGGACGAGTGAACCGTCCTACAACTCGACAACGGGAACATTGGTGTTCTCCGACAACATGGAGGAGTACACCAGCGTCTCCGCCATGCAGTCCTATACCGGCTCCGCAATGAGCTGGAAGAATGAGTTCGTCGCCTCGGATCGCAACAACCAGATCGTGTCCCCGGGCTACGGCGGGACCGGACAGGCGCTGCGCCAGGTTTACGCCGGCGCCAACCAAGAAAGTCATACATGGGACCTGATCAACGCCCCGACGCTGCCGGATACCGCGACCGAATTCTTCCAGTACGAAGGGCGGGTCACGTTGGCCGCGCCGATCACGAACACCGTGCTCGCGTTCAAGTGGTTCATGGGTTTTCACCGCAACGGCAACCGCGTCCAGTGGAATACGCATGACCACCTCCCCTGCGGCGTCGACAGCCCGAAGGGCTATTCCCTGTGGCAGGTGTACGACGACGGCGGAGAGACGACGTGCCAGGCCAATCAGCCCGTCGGACCCTACCCTGTCGACGTGTTCGACGGGCGATGGCACCGATTCACCTACGAGTATCGTCCGAACACGTCGCCTGGATCGCGCGATGGCATCGCCCGCATGTGGATTGACGGCACGAAAGTCATCGACGTCTCGGCCTCGGCCGTTGGCGTGACACCAGCAGGCGGCTACAAACCCTGGTGCCAGTGGGACGACGTGGATGGGCTCTCCACTCAGGCGATTGACCTCATTCGCTGGGCCGGGAATTTGACCACCACCACACCAGGCTTCACGGTGGATATGGACGATTTCATGTGGTGGCGGGCGAAGTAGGCCACCGCTCACGCAGCGGCGCCGGAGGATCCTTCGGGGTCCCCCGGCGCCGTTGCTTTCTGGCCCTGTGCCCGGTGCGCCTCGTGCGCCTCGTGCGCCTCGTGCGCCTCGTGCGCCTCGTGCGCCTCGTGCGCCCGAGAACCACGGTCGCTATTCCGTTTCCCGCAATGGCATACCAAGTTGGTCAGAATGAGGGCCGGAATGGACCATATGGGGAATATTCGGCGCTGGCGATTGCTCCGAGGATTGGCGCTCGTTGGCATCATGGCTTGCGGCAGCAGCATGACGCCCGGGGGCACGCCCCGAAAGCTGGGGCCTCCCCCAAGTTCGGAGCCGACGTTCGATGCCACCAAGGATACGATGGTGTTCTCCGACGACATGGACGAGTACACCAGCGTCGCGAACATGCAGGCTTACACCGGTCCCGCGATGAGTTGGAAGAACATCTTCGTGGCCACTTTGAACAACACACAACGGCTCATCAAACCAGGTCACGGAGGCACCGGGCAGGCCCTCCGGGAGGTATACTCGGGCGCCGATCAGGAGACGCATACGTGGGATCTCATCAACATGCCCACGCTCCCCGATACGACGACCCACTTCTTCCAGTATTGGGCGCGCGTCACCGTGGCGTCGCCCTTGGGAAGAACCGTCCTGGCCTTCAAGTGGTTCATGGCGTTTCACCGCGACGGAAACCGCGTCCAGTGGAACACCCACGATCACTTACCGTGCGCCGCGATCGCGCCGTCTTCTTTCGTCTGGCAGGTCTACGACGCAGGCGGTGGCACCACATGCCAGGCCAACCAGCCGGTCGGGCCCTATCCGGCGGCGGTGTTCGACGGCCAGTGGCACCGCTTCACATACGAGTACAGGCCGAACACAGCCCCGGGCTCGCGGGACGGCATCGCCCGCATGTGGGTGGACGGCACGAAGCTTATCGATGTATCGGCTGCCGCCGTCGGCATCACGCCGGCGGGGGGTTACAAGTCGTGGTGCCAGTGGGACGATGTCGATGGGCTCTCGACCGAGGGGATCGATCTCATCCGTTGGGCGGGGAACCTGACAACCGTTACCCCGCCCTTCACAGTCGACATGGATGACTTCCGCTGGTGGCGGGCGAAGTAGCGGTCACACGGTCTCCGGCCGCGCGAGGCTAGCAACTCGCGCCCCAGCGTCGGCGCCACGCTTCGAACATCAGCACGCTCCACAAGAGGTGCCCGCCGTTCGTCCGCCCCTTGGAATGCTCGCTCCAAGTTCGCCGCACGGCGGCTGCGTCGAAGAACCCAGCGCCTCGAAGCGGCCCCTCGGCAAGCAGGTCGTTGGCCCAATCCCGAAGCGCTCCCCGCAGCCACACTCCAATCGGCACTTCGAACCCCATCTTCGGCCGTTCGAAAAGTGACACGGGCAGATAGCGGGAGAGGACGCGTCGAAGCAGGATCTTGCCCTCGCGAGGTCCGGTCCGCCAAGCGAGCGGCAGCGTCCACGCAAACTCCGCGACGCGGTGATCGAGCAGCGGAACGCGCCCCTCGAGTCCCACTGCCATCGATGCCCGATCGAACTTGGTGAGGAGGTCGTCCGGCAGGTAGACGGCGGCGTCCGCAATCATCATACGCTCCATCGGAGCCGACCGGCATGCGTTGCCCAGAAGCCGGAACAGCCGACCGTCACTCTCCGCGCGAAAGCGTTCGTCGACGAGCACGTCGGCGTTGCTCGCCGTCGACACCAACCCGCGGTAGAGCGCCTCCAGGCTCGGCGCGCTCAGCAAGTCCGCCGCCTTTGAAAGCTGCCCCGCTCGTGTCCCCGACACCTGGGCAGCCACTCGGGCCACATGCCGAAGCATGGTCCCACCACCTCGCCGTAGCGGGACCGGGATCGGCTGCAACCTTCGCCAGGCCCGCCCGCTGAACCGGTACCGGTCGTACCCGCCGAACAACTCGTCGCCACCGTCGCCGGAAAGCGCGACCGTCACGTGCTTGCGCGCCAACGCGGCGACGATGTGGGTCGGAATCTGCGACACGTCAGCCAGCGGCTCATCATACATCTCAGGCAGTGCCGGAATGAGCGCCTGTGCCTCGCCTGCCGTCACCATCATCTCGGTGTGCGCCGTCCCCAGAAATTCCGCGATGGCCCGCGCGTACCGACTCTCGTCGTACCGCTGCTCGGCGAAGCCGATGGTGAACGTCTTCACCGGACGGTCGGCTTCGGCCTGCATCAGAGCCACCACCAGAGAGGAATCGATCCCGCCCGACAGGAATCCCCCGAGCGGTACATCGGCAATCATCCGGAGGCGCACGGCGTCACGGAGCAGGCCATCCAGCGCTTCCTCCGCCTCTGGCTGACTCCCGCCGAACGGGCGTTCAGCGCCGGCGCCGGCGATAGCCTCGACTGTCCAGTAGGGCTCGGGCGCCCAGGACGCGTCGGCGGCTTCAAGCCTCAGCAGGTGCCCCGGCGCGAGTTTCATCGCATCGGCGAAGATGCAGGCCGGAGACGGCACGTACGTGTAGCGCAAATAGTCGCCGAATGCGGCCGGCGCCACCCGACGACTGAATCGCGGATGTGCCATCAGCGCCTTGAGCTCCGACCCGAACAGCAGATCGCCGTCCGCGGTGCGCCCAACATACAGCGGTTTGATGCCCACACGATCACGTGCAAGGTACAGGGCCCGCTCCTGCGTGTCCCAGAGTGCAAACGCGAACATGCCGATGAAACGTTGGACGGCTCCTCGAACACCCCACTGCATGAACGCGGCCAGCATCACCTCGGTGTCCGACCCCCCTCGAAATGTGTGGCCGTGCTCCCGCAGTTCTTCCCGCAACGCGATGAAGTTGTAAACCTCCCCATTGTAACAGATCACGAATCGTCCATCCGGACTCGTCATCGGCTGATGCCCGAGCGCACTGAGATCGACGATGGACAGGCGGCGATGTCCGAACGCTACCGGCCCGTCGACCCAACTACCGGCGTCGTCGGGGCCACGGTGCGCGATCGCGTCGCGCATGGTCGTCACGACGCGCTGCATCTCATCGGCACCCGCAGGCTGCCGCGCCCAGATTCCGGCAATGCCACACACGGCTAGCGGCCCCGCCCGGCGCGCAGCACCGCCGACAGCAGACGGCCACGATCCTGCGTCCACGAATACTGCTGTTCGACGGCAGATCGTCCCCGGGCCCCGAGTTGACCGCGCCTAACTGGATCGTCCACCAAGTCGGCCAGCGCTCCGGCCAACGCTGCCGCGTCGCCCGGGGGGACGAGTACGCCCGCACCGGTTTCCGTGACCACGCGTCGCATCGGACGCACGTCCGAAGCCACGATCGGAAGAGCCGCACCCATATAGTCGAAAAGCTTGTTGGCGAGCGTGATGTTGATGTGCTCGGTGTCGAGGAACGGCAGGATTCCAATCGACGCATGTCGATAATACGGCGCATGGTCCCGATAGCCTTTCCACCCGAGCAGCCGGATGAAATCGTCCGCATCGAGGGCTGCGATCCGCTCGGCAATCCGTGGAGACTCTGGACCGTCGCCGATGATCGCAAGGGCGATCGTAGGCACCTTCTGACGCGCGCGAGCAACGGCCTCAACGGCCTCCAGCAGGCCGCGATCTCCGAGAAGATTTCCCAGGAACAGAACGATCGATCTCCCTTCCCAGCCTGCAAGGTCATCCGGAAATGGATACTCCGTGTTCAGATCCGGGAGTTCGGCGGGCGTATTGCCGACCACCACAGCCGCCTCGGGCGCCGCCCCAAGCGACAGACAGCGATCACGCGATTCGGCCGACACCGCGAACACCGATGCCGCCCGCCTGATCACGAGTCCATCCAGCCACTCCGCCAGGGCAGCGTTGCGCGCCATCCGCGAGATGAGGCCGGGATGCTCGGCACGGTTGGCCCGGAGCGCGATTGGATAGACATCCGCCATCTCGTAGTGCACCGGCAGCCCGAGCAGAGCCCCGACCGCGAGCACGGCAGGGGCGAGCGGAAGATCGCGGACGATCAGGCAGTCGGCCCGGAACCGACGTGTCGCACGCCAGATTCGCCACACCCAGAGGGGATTGGCAAAGACCGGAAAGTTGACATACCGATTGATGGCGCGCGGTCCGAGCATGGGGACGCGTTCGACGTCCATCCAATCGACGGATTCGCGAAGGGCCTTGCCGTTCGGATTCCCGGCCAGTAAGCGCACCGTGTGCCCGGCCTCGGCAAGCGCCTGCGTCTGCTTTCTGACGCGCGTCGCGTTTCGCGGCCAGTCTCCCTGGTAGACGTACAGCACACGAAGGCTCACGCGGGGGGCGTCTCCCAATTGACCATGCGGTCATGCGGAACACGGCAGATGACCCATCGAAATTTCCCGGACGGTTCGGCGGGAATCTCCTCCACCATCTGCATTTCGATCCGCATCGCCGTCCCGAGTCGCTCACGAAGGCCCGCTTCGAGCTGGCTGCGCTGCTCGGCGGTAAACGCGGTCGAAGGAACGATCGAGACCATCACGTGATCCAGGGCGTCTTGCACGATTTGCGATTTCAGAATCTGGTCGAACGGTTTGAACGGATGCGTCAGCACCGACGGCGACACGAATCGGCCGTCCGGCGTCACCACGATGTCCTCGGCCTTCGTGGTGACGTCGGCGAGGCGCGACAGCCCACGGCCACACCTGCACCGGGCCGGCACGAAGCGGGAGACGTCGGACGTCTGATAGCGAATGAGCGGCATCCCGAGGTTCCACAGTGAGGTGCCGGTGAGCATCCCGGAATCCCCCTCGCCAACGGTCCGGCCTTCCCGATCGGTGAGCTCCGTGACGCCGTACTCGTCGAACAGGTGCTTGCCGCCATGGATCGCGCATTCACCGGCGAACAAGGCCCGTTCGGCAAGGCCATAAAAGTCGAATACGGGGGCGTCGAACGCTGCGGCCATGGTCTCCCGCTGCACATGGTGCAGCGTCTCGGACGACGTGAGCACGGCCCGCAGAGGCAGGCGTTCCCCGTTTCGGATCAGGTATCGCGCCAGAATGAAGAGAGTGGAGGGATAGCCCTCGATGAAGCGAATGCGCCGCCGACGCAACTCCTGAACGTAGATGGGTAGCGTTGTCTCGGATAGGTGGAAGGACGAGCACCACAGTTGCCGCTGCACGTAGTCCGGCATCCAGAACGGCGGCCTCTGCTGCTCGATGGGAACAACGACGCGCCCGAGGAACAGGGCGCACCAATCGTTCTGGCGCATGCCGGCCCAGCCTTGCTGACGACGGTACGCCACCATGTTCGCCACGAGTACGGACCGATCGTACCAGAGCGAAAGCGGGGAGCCCGTCGTGCCACTGGTGTGGCCGTGGACCATCCCACGGGCCGGGCGAGCGAGGAGCGCCGCCCCAGCCTCTCGAACATCTGTCTTGGTCAGCACCGGCAGCAGCGGCAGATCGGCCACACCCTGGACCTGCCCCACGTTGACGCCGTGCGCATCCCACCGCTGACGGTAGAATGGTACCCGATCGTACGCCGTGCGCACGACTGCCCCGACGCGCTCGTCCTGCAGCGTGCGCAACGCGGCGGCGTTCCACCACTGGCTCTCTTCCCATTGAGCGGCCAGGCGCCGGAACGCCCGCCCGTCCCAGTGACTCCGGCGGCGGAGCGCATACGCATTCAGCATCGCCACTCGAGCCCACTGCGGCGCTCGCTGGTATAGGCCCTCCATCCACGCCATTACTTTCCCTCCAAGACACGATTCTCTGCCCGCCCGCCGGCACGATTCGTGCAATTTCCGGGCCACATTGTAGCCACTTTTCTTGCCTTGACTTTGATTCCGTCGCAGCCTCCCTTACACCGCCGACCACCGGGACCCCGTAACCCATGACGATCCCCACCTTGACGCCTTCGGGCCGGTCCCGCTGATGTGCGGTATCTGCGGCATTGCCCACCCAACCCACGATCTCCCGGTGAATCGGGAGGCGCTTCAACGCATGTGCGACACCATCGCCCACCGCGGTCCGGACGGCGCCGGCATGCACATCGAGCATGGTGTCGGGCTCGGCCATCGTCGACTCAGCATCATCGACGTCGCAGGTGGCGCCCAGCCACTCGCGAACGAGGACGGGACGGTGTGGGTTTCCTTCAACGGCGAAATCTATAACCATCGCGAACTCGCCGGCCGGCTGTCGGCCCGGGGGCACACGTTTCGAACCCACAGTGACACGGAGGTACTGGTCCACGCTTACGAGGAGTGGGGGGACGACCTCGTTCGCGAACTGAATGGCATGTTCGCCTTCGCGCTGCACGACATGAAGCGGCACCGCGTCTTGCTGGCGCGCGATCACCTGGGCATCAAGCCACTGTTCTACCGGCTCGACGGGGGAACGTTGCGGTTTGCCTCGGAGATCAAGGCGTTGTTTGCCGGCACCCCATGGCGCCCTCGGCCTCGCCCGGAAAGCGTTCAGGAGTATCTCGTCTTCCGGTATGTCGCCGGCGGCAACGCCTTTCATGACGACGTGCACCGGCTCCCAGCCGGACATGTGGCCGTATGGGAGCGAGGACGGCTCGCCGTCGACCGGTTCTGGAGCCCTCCGGCCGACGAAGTGCCGGGCCGGGACTTGGAACGTGCGGCCGACGCGCTGGCCGACCTCCTCCAGCAATCGGTGCAGTCGCAGCTCATGAGCGAGGTGCCCCTCGGGGCGTTTTGCAGTGGCGGCGTCGACTCCGGTCTGGTGAGCGCCTACGCGGCCGACGCCAGTTCGCATCAACTGGCGACGTTCGCCGTCGGATTCCACGATCCGGCGTGGGACGAGCGTGCCCTTGCCGAGGATACCGCGCGTCGCATCGGCGCCGCGCACCACACGGTCATCGCCGAGCCCGAGGAATTCGGGGGACTCCTGCCCCGCCTCGTGTGGTACCATGACGAGCCACTGAGTCATCCGAACACGATTCCGCTCTACCAACTCAGTCGGTTCGCCCGCCAATTCGTCACCGTGGTGCTCACAGGTGAGGGCTCAGACGAATTGTTCTGCGGCTATCCACGGTATCACATCGCGCGGTGGCGGGCCGCGGCGGACGGGCTGCCCCGCGCGATCCGACGACCGCTCGCCGGTATCCTCGCTCGCGGCCCGGGTCACCGGACAACCAAGCTCGGGGACAGTTTCGGGCGTGATCTGGAAGACGCCATGCTCTTCAATTCAGCCTACGTTGCGCCGGAACTCGTCGCGCGGCTAACCGGAAACCCGGTTGACGCAGCTCTCTCGGAGCGCCGGGCCCTGCTGGCCAACGCACGGTCCCACAACGGAGCCGTTGCAACCCTGTCCAGATACGAGTTGCTGACGTATCTGGGGTGCGCGCTCGACCGCATGGATCGGATGTCCATGGCCGTCAGTCTCGAGGGACGGGTTCCGTTTCTCGACATTCCGCTCGTCGAGTGGGCGGTGCAGCTTGCCGGGCACCTCAAGCTCTCGGGCACCGAGAACAAGCGGGTCGTGAAGGCCCTGGCGCATCGACGTCTCAATCCCGCCATTGCTCGGGGTGCCAAGTCGGGATTTGGCGTACCGCTGGACACGTGGTTTCGTTCGCCAGTGCTCGCGCCGTTGCTGGACCGACTTCGTGACCCGGGGCATCCGGCCGCCGGCCTGTTCGTCCAGCGCGAAGTACGTCGCCTCACGGACGAACACGCCGCGGGCGCGGCGGACCACGGCGAAGCGCTCTGGCTGCTCTCCAACGTCTACGTCTGGTCTGAGGTCAATCTCGGCGGAGTCATGAGCGAGCCCCCCGAGCCCGTAGGTACCGGCGCGGTCGCGACGCCGTGAACTTCCCAGTTCGAAACGCGGCGAAGCGAGTCGCCGAGTTCACCCTGCGCGCGAGCGTCGCGCCCATCGT
Organism: uncultured Gemmatimonadaceae bacterium; assembly: GCA_963822945.1. Taxonomy (GTDB): domain Bacteria; phylum Gemmatimonadota; class Gemmatimonadetes; order Gemmatimonadales; family Gemmatimonadaceae; genus JAGWRI01. Next base: position 129,952 of record CAWGJO010000021.1, read on the forward strand.
GCGCCGTACGTTGCGATCGCACGCGCTCGTTCTCGCCTACCATGACGTGGTCCCCGATGAGTGGTCTGGTGGGGGAGATCGATCGCTCCATCTACCAATCGGCGACTTCCGGCAACAACTCGATTTCCTCGAGGCTACGCACGAAATCGTCCCTCTGCGGCAGTTGCTGCGCCCCGCCACGAAGGCTCAGCGGCGGCCGCGTGCCGCCGTGACGTTCGACGACGCATATCGCGGCGCGGTGACACTGGGCCTGGCGGAACTCGCGCGCCGGAAGCTTCCCGCTACCGTATTCGTCACCCCAGGATTTCTCGAGGGCGGCACCTTCTGGTGGGACGAATTGGCCTCCCCCACCGGCGGACTGGACCCCGGCCTACGTGCGACCGCGCTCGACGAACTGCGGGGCGACGACGAGGCAATCCGCGCCCGGGCAGCGGAGCGCCGCTCCCCGGTGTGGGCGGCGGCGCCCGAAGCCCGAGGGGCGGGGATCGCAGACCTCGAGGCGGCGATGCGCCCCGGCAACGTGGTACTCGGCGCTCACAGTTGGAGCCACCCGAATCTCGCGCGCATTGACGCCCAGCACCTGACGCGTGAAATGACGGAGCCGCTCGCCTGGCTCCGCGAGCACTTCCAGAAGTTCACCGTGCCTCTCGTCGCCTACCCGTACGGCAGGTTCGACCCCCGAGTGATCATGGCGGCCGCCGCGGCCGGCTATGAGGCGGGATTCGCGATTGACGGCGGGTGGGCACCCGCCGTGATCGCAAATCCGTTCGCCGTACCGCGCGTCAACATCCCTGCGGGAATCTCGATCGACGGCTTCGCCCTCCGGGCGTCCGGCCTCCTCGTGTGACGAAGAGCGGCTACGGTTCCCGCGATTCGTTCGACGTCCCGATCAGACCTGACAACTTGTTTCGTAACGTCCGGACGACCAACTGGCCGAGAATCCTCGGCGGGAATCGCCAGGGGCGCGTCATCGTGTACCAGTACGCCGCGAGTCGCTGTCGGCGCCATGTGTCGCGGATGGCGCTGGCATAGTCAGCGGGATCGAGGGCCGTCAATTCGTGCGAGGGCACGGCCACTGACCGGCCACCGACGAGCCGGGGCCGGTAGTCGGGCTGAAGCAACGTGGCTTGCACGATGGCGTCGCGCACGACGGATCCGTCGAGTGTCACGCGCAGAATCGCGCCCGTCCGGAACGGCGCATACCATACCATATCGCCGACCAGATTCCCAAGACTGTAGGCGATGATTGCACCGCGATACGTCTCGACCGGACGAACGACGTGCGGATGGTGTCCCAACACCACGGAAGCACCGGCGTCGACGAGCGAGTGGCCGATTGCCATCTCGTCGGTCGACGGAAGGGGCACGAATTCCTCGCCCCAGTGCATCGAGACGATCACGGCGTCCGTCTCGGAGCGGAGCCGCGCCACATCGGCACGTATCGCTTCCGCGTTCCCTTCGGCATGGGCGGGCACCTCCGGCGAGTACTGGCGCGGCCGCAGACAGTAGCCGAGGATGCCGATCCGTCTCCCGGCCGCCGAGATCGTGACCGGAGTGCTCGCCCACGGCGCCGTCCCTCGGAGCCCGCAAACGGCGATCCCGGCGCGTCGTACGGCGTCCACCGTATCACGGAACGCCTCGGGCCCATGCTGCATCGCGTGGTTGTTGGCCACGTTGAGCACGGTAAACCCCGCCGCCCGGAGCGCCGCGGCGAATCCCGGATCACCACGCAGCTGCCGAGAGGCCAGAGAATCGGCGCGGCGCCCGCGCACTGAAAGAGGCGTCTCGAGATTCCCGAAGACGAGATCGGCGTCACGGAGAGTGGGAATCACCGCGCCGAGCACACGAGGGAGTGTCTCCGGGCCATAGCGACTGGCAAAGCCGAACCCCACACAGGTGGGGGAGTCCCCAAGTTGGAGGTCGCCGACCGCGGCGATGCGGAACGAAGTTTGGTCCACTTGGAACTCCCTGACTCGGGGTCGGGCCGAAACATCTAACCATGATTGGACGAATTCTCAAGGCGGTCGTCGATTGTGGACCCGCCAATCCACTATTTTCATCCGGCAGCGTGTGGAGCGCGGCGTTCGGTTCCCGTAGCGACGTACCTGGCCCCAATAGTCGACGGAATGGTTCTTGACATGATGGAGTTGATGCCGCGAAACCACCCCCGCCCCTACGGTAACGACATCCGCGGCGGCACCAGCCCGGGCCGCCGCCGGTGGACTTGGGCGTCATGATTTCGCCACCGGCTACCGTATTGGTCACCGACGGCGAACATCGCGCCGCGCTGGCCGTGGTGCGATCGCTCGGTCGTGCGGGGCACCGAGTCATCGTGGCCTCGTCCCGGCGGCATTCGCTCGCTGGAGCTTCGCGGTATGCCGCGCGGGCGGAGGTCGTCCCCGATCCGTTGGCCGATCCCGACGGCTTCGCCCGAGCGGTCGTCGAGGCGTCGCGGCGCTACACCGCCGACGTGGTGCTGCCGGTGACGGACCCCGCGCTGCTGGCACTGTTGCCCGTGCGAGGGGAGCTTTCGGGAACGATCCCCTTCGCCTCGGCGGACATCGTGCGCCGGGCGGCCGATAAGCCGGTGGTGCTGCGGCTGGCCGAAACGCTCGGAATCCACGTCCCACGCCAACTCACGCTTTCCCGCGCCGAAGACGCCGGCGAAGCCGCGTTGGCTCGCGTTACTTGGCCCCTCGTGGTGAAACCCGGGCGTTCCGTGAACGATGGAACCGACGGACCGATCAAGCTCGGCGTCAGTTGGGCCCGAGACCTCGACGAGTTGCGTGCGATCTTGAATGCGCTGCCGGCCGCCGCGTTTCCGGTGCTCCTCCAGGAGCGCATCGTAGGCCCCGGGACCGGCGTGTTTCTACTGCGTTGGGATGGACGCAACCTTGCCAGGTTCGCCCACGAACGGATTCGCGAGAAGCCGCCGTCTGGCGGCGTAAGCGTGTGCTGTATCAGCGTCACTCCTGACCCCCCCTTGGTAGCCGCAGCAGAGGAGTTGCTCGCCGTGCTCGACTGGCAAGGCCCGGCGATGGTCGAGTTCAAGCGCGATGCGAAGACGGGCGTGGCGTACCTGATGGAGGTGAACGGCCGGTTCTGGGGATCGCTGCAGCTCGCCGTGGACGCGGGCGTTGACTTCCCGCGAATTCTCGTGGAGGCCGCGCTGGGCCGTGCTGCGACCGAGGAGCCGACCGTGCGCCCCGGGGTCCGATTGCGCTGGTGGTGGGGCGAAGTGGATCACCTGATCGCCTGTTTGCGCTGCGGAGCGGACGCAAGGGCGTCGGCCGGGAGCCGGTTCGCGGTGTTCAGGAACTTCCTTGCGCCGGGGCGAGGGTCCCGGAACGAAGTCTTTCGCTGGCACGACCCGGCGCCGGCATTCTGGGAAACGGTGGATTGGTTTGCGGCGATTCGGCCGCGCCGATGAGTGGACGGATCCCGACCTGCCGAGTCGGACCCGAAGTCGGGCCTATCCGCGGACGGCGGCCGGCGAATCGAATCCAACAGTGGTTCGTCCGTCGGATATCCGACGCGGTCGTGTCCCTCTTGAGGTGTAATGTCAGACTCCACGCCTAATTTGCCCCCCACGAGCACCGAGTCGCGCAGCAAGTCCGAGTCACTCGATCGGTCGCTCCTTCACGGGCTGGCCTGGACGAGCGGTGCAAAGTGGGGCAGCCAATTGCTCTCGTGGGCCTCCACGGTCATCGTGGCACGCCTCCTCACGCCCGAAGACTACGGATTGGTCGGCATGGCCTCGATCTACCTCGGCCTGGTGACCATGCTCAGTGAGTTCGGACTCGGTACTACGGTCCTGGCCTTGCGCGACCTGAGCGAGGAGCAGCTGGCCCAGCTGAACGGCTTCGCTCTTCTCTTTGGACTCGGCAGCTTTGCCCTGTCATGCCTCGCCGCCTGGCCGTTGGGAACATTCTTTCGATCGCCCGAGCTACCCGCCGTTGTGATCGTCATGAGCGTGACCTTCATCATCACGTCGTTCCGGATCGTCCCCGGTGCCCTGCTCCGTCGAGAACTGCGATTTCGCGAATTGGCGGTGATCGACACCGTAAGCGCGATGACCCTCGCGGTCGCGTTGATCGCATTTGCCTACTTCGGGTTCAGGTACTGGACCCTCGTCATCGGCGGCGTGCTCAGCACGACGCTCTCAACCGTCCAGATCCTCCGGCTTCGGCGGCTCCGCGTGGCCCGACCGCGCGCCAGCACGTTGCAGCATGCGATGCGATTCAGCGGCCACATCCTCACGTCCCGTCTCTCGTGGTATGCGTACTCGAACGCAGACTTCGTCATCGCCGGCCGCCTGTTGGGCAAAGCGGCGCTTGGCGTCTACGATTTTGCCTGGACCCTGGCCAACGTACCAATCGAGAAGATCACGGTGCTCATCGGGCAGGTCGCGTTTCCGATCTTCGCGGCCGTACAGCATGAGCCGGCGGAACTGCGCCGTTATCTGCTGCGATTGACCGAGGGGCTGGCCCTGCTGACCATGCCGGCGTCGGTCGGGATGGCGCTGGTGGCGCCGGATTTCGTCTCGGTGTTTCTCGGACCGAGGTGGAGTGGCGCCGTCCGTCCTCTAGAACTACTGGCGATCTTCGTCGGCTTCCGGTCGGTGATCCCGCTGTTTGCCCAGATCCTGAACGTGATCCGCGACTCGCGATTCGCGATGTATACCTCCCTGCTCTCTGCTGTGGTAATGCCGGTTTCGTTCTACTTCATGGGCCGGCGATGGGGCACGCCGGGACTCGCCCTCGCATGGATGACCGTCTATCCCGTGCTGGCGTTCTTCCAATACTGGCGGGTTTCTCGACGTATTGCGCTGAGCACCAGTGATTACCTCCGGGCCTTGTGGCCCGCGGTGAGCAGCACCACCGTGATGTCCATGGCGGTCTGGGGAACGAAGACGGTGATCGGCGCGCATGTGCCCGGCCCGGTTGTGCTCGGAGTCCAGGTGGGGATCGGCGCCGTGGTGTACTCAGTTATGTGCCTCACGGTGCACCGCCGCCGCCTCGTCGCATTTGTCGAGGTCGTGCGACGCCAACGTCGGACGTAGCCCCAACGCAATTGTTGTGTTGAGGAAGTGTGGCGTCTTAGCGCAGCCGGCCCGTATGGCGCGGGCTGCACTCTGGTGTGGTGGCGCCACAACGGTCAGTGGCGATCCGATCGGGGCGACTGTCTCGCGACTCGCGTATCGCCCATAGCGACCTACACGAGAGAACGCATGTGTTGGGTCGATTGACACTCTCTGCGAGCGACCCGCATATTGAGAAACACTGTTTCCCTTGATGGTGTCGCCCGGCCGTTGGCGCACCGGGCTTCAGGCCCCCCTCTAGCCGGTTGGTACTTGTCGTATGCAGGCTGACGCTTACCCGCTCGCCCCCATCCAGCAGGGGATGCTGTTCCATTGGTTGCTGGATCGGCATTCGGGAACCGACCTGGAGCAGATCATCGGCGAACTCGACGAGCCGGTGGATCCGCCGAGGCTCGAAGCGGCGTGGAACGTCGTGCTCGACCTGTACGGCACGCTGCGCACAGCCTTCGATTGGGATGGCCCTGGTCCACCGACGCAGCGAGTCGAAGACCAGGCACGGATCCGACTCGCATTCCACGATCTTCGGGACTTCAACTCCGACGACCGTGAGCGATATATCGAAGCCTATCTGGAAGCGGACCGGCGCGAGGGTTTCGACCTCGCCACAGCGCCGGCAATGCGGGTCGCCCTCTTTCGACTGGACGATGCGCACAGCCGAATGGTCTGGAGCATCCACCATATCCTTATCGACGGGCGCTCGTTTGAGGTGATTCTCCGGGCGGTGTTCGCGGCGTACGACACCGGGGCGCCACCGGCGGTGCAGGACCGACCGTACCGGGAATACATCGAGTGGGTCGTCCAGCAGGACCAGTCGGCGGCCCGCGGCTTCTGGCGACAGCAGTTGGCGGGGTTCGGTGCGACGACCCCGCTTCCGTTCGATCATTTCGGCGCCCCCGTGACGGGGGTGGGAGAGCGCGAGGCGACGTTGACGCCGGGAACGACACGCGCGCTACGTGAACTCTCGGCCCGCGAAGATCTCTCGCTGAATTCGATCGTGATGGCCGCCTGGGCCCTGTTGCTCTCGCGGCACACGGGCGAGTCGGATATCGTGTTCGGCGCAACAAAGACCACCCGACGGGGCACGATTCCTGACGCGGATCAGATCGTCGGGCTGTTTCTTGCCACCATTCCGGTCCGGATCTCGGTCCAGCTGGACGTGCCGGTTCGCGAGTGGTTGCAGCAAGTCCGCGCATCATGGAACAGTCTCCGGGGCAATGAGCACCTTCCGCTCGTCGACATCAAGCAAGTCAGTCGACTCCCGGCTGGATCCCCGCTCTTCGATTCTCTCGTCGTGTTCGAGAACTACCGTTTCGCGACACGACTCCGCCGCCAGGGCGGCGCTTGGTCCAATCGTGACGTTCCGCCTGCTCGAGAACACGAGGTTTCCGCCTCTCGCTCCTGGCATACGACGATCACGAGGCCCTGGTGCTCAAGTTCGAGTTCGACCGTGGCCGCTTTCATGATGAGACGATTGAACGGCTGATAGGCGAACTCTGCCGCGTCCTGTCGGCGTGGGGCGCAACGGGACCGTGACCCCTCTGGCAGACCCCGATTTTCACGCCAGCCGAGGAACGGTGCGTCCTGTACGACTGGAATGCACGGACCAGGCATACCCAAAGACCCGAGCGCTCGGGCAGTTGATCGAGAACCAAGTCGAACGGACGCCGGATTCCATCGCTGTCACCTTGGGGACGAACGTCTCAGCTACCGCGAACTGAACCGGCGAGCCAACCAGCTGGCGCGTGAACTGGTCACGCTGGGTGCGGCGCCCGACCGCCTGATCGGATCTGCCTCGAGCCGATCCGAGACGCTGATGGTGGCGCTCCTTGCCGTGATGAAGTCCGGTGCCGCATACTTCCCGCTCGACCCGTACCTGCCCGAGCCGCGCCTGGCCTACATGCTGGAGGACAGCGAGGCTTCACGCTCCTCATCACGGAGCAACGGCTGCGCGGAATGCTTCCCGAGTTCGCGGGCACCGATACTCGCCCTCGACGCGCCGCCGGAGTCGGCCCCTTGGCGACGGAACAGCGACACGAATCTCGAGATCTCGGTTCAGCCAGATTGTCTGGCGTACGTGATCTACACGTCGGGATCGACGGGCAAGCCCAAGGGCGTCGAAGTGTCCCGCGGCTCCCTGATGAACTTCCTGTGGTCCATGCACGAGTGGTTCGGGTTGAACGCTCGGGATCGGGTCCTGGCGGTCACCACGATCTCATTCGACATCGCGGGTCTCGAGATTCTGGCTTGCCCTGGCTGGTCGGCGCGCAGGTCATCGTCGCCACGTCGGAACAGGCGGCCGACGGAGGACAACTGTTGCAACTCATGGAGCGCTATCACGTGACGTTCCTTCAGGCGACGCCCGTCACGTGGCGGCTGCTCCTCCAGGCCGGGTGGACCGGCGACGCCAGCATGCAGATCGCCTGCGGGGGCGAGGCGATGCCGCCGGAACTCGCGCAGAGGCTGGCGCCGATCGTCGGTCGCGTCTGGAATCTCTACGGCCCAACGGAAACGACCGTCTGGTCGACGGGATACCAGATCACTTCGGGCGCGGGGCCGATCTGATCGGGCGGCCGATCGGGAACACCCAGTGCTACATCCTGGACGAACTCCGCCGACCGTGCCGATCGGGGCCACGGGGGAGCTGTACATCGGCGGCGACGGTCTCGCACGGGGATACCTGAAGCGACCAGAGCTGACCGCGGAGAAGTTCGTCGCCAACCCGTTCCGACCGGGACATCGAATGTACCGCACGGGCGATCTAGCGCGCATCCATACCGACGGGAGCATCGATGTCTCGGCCGCACGGACGACCAGGTCAAGATCGGGGATTCCGGATCGAACTGGGTGAAATCCAGACGCTTCTCACGCAATATCGGGGAGTGCGCAAGCGGTGGTCGTTGCCAGGGAAGATACGGCGGGTGACAAGCGAATCGTGGCCTATCTCGTACCAAGGGCGGACCCATCGCGCCCACCGAACTGCGGTCGTATCTGAAGAACCACCTTCCCGAGTACATGGTCCCCACAGCATGCGTGTCGCTCGACGCCATGCCGCTGACGGCGAACGGAAAGGTGGACAAGAAGGCCCTGCCGCGGCCAGACGAGGACGCGGTCGCCGTTGGTCGGACGGAGACCCTGCCACGCACGTATATCGAGAACAGTTGAGCGAGATATGGGAAGAGCTTCTCAGCTGCCCGGGTGAGCGTGACCGATGACTTCTTCGGACTCGGCGGGCATTCCCTGCTCGCCCTGTCGATGATGACCAAGATCACCCAGGTCTCGGACAACAGTTCCGCTCGACGTTCTGTTCGAGTCGCCGACGATTGCCGAACTCGCCAACACCTGGAACAGAGTCAGCGGACAGCGGGGCAGCACACCCTCAGTTTCGATCCAGGCTTCCGGCTCACGGCCTCCGATCTTCTGGATCCCCGGGGGCGCGGCCCTCGGCCTGTTCCGTCTGCGCCACTTGGTCAGCCCCTCGACCGGATCAGCCAGTGTATTCGAGCTGGTTTAGAGGCATGCAAATCGCTCAGGGACATGGAAGGTGGGAGAGCAGGCGAGCAATTACCTGGAATTGGTACGAGCCGTGACCCCCCACGGTCCGTACTGCATTGCGGCTTCTGCGTGGGGGGCTCGTCGGGTATGAAATCGCGCGAGCGGCTGATCGCCGATGGCGGACGCGTATCGTCGTCGGAGTGATCGATTGCTGGTTTCCGAATTATCCGGCGGGCCGGATCGGCAAATTGACCATGCGGTTGCAGCATTTACGCCACAAGGTCCGGGTGGCGCGCGCGGAGGGGCGGACGCTCATCGGACTCCTTGCGAGAACGTCAGGCACGTCGTCGCAACGCGCGCGCCGAGCGCCGCGCCCTTGACGCAGTTGAACGCGAGGTCGCGCGTCATGGGTTCCAGGAAATCGACCCGTCGAAGAATGAGGTGCTGCTCCGAGCCACGGAGGAAAAGTTTGAGCAGTACGTGCCCAAACCGTACCCAGGACGGCTGTCCCTCTTCATCTCCCCCGAAGAAGCGGCCGACGGGCTGAGCAAGAAGACCGATCCGCGGTTTGCCTGGACGCGGTACGCCGCGGCACACGAGATCCGCGAGTTTCCCGGCGGGCACGGGGCGGTGCTTGAAATGCCGTATGCGGCGACATTCGCAGAGATTCTTCAGGCGGCCCTCGAAGACGCCCTGACCTGACCGGGGCACCAAGCGTGGGACGGAACGGGAGTGCGCGGCCGGGGCACCGACATGGACGGTTATATTTCCGCGTCGGCTTCCCGCGCTATCTCTCGCCGTGGGGATCGGGCCGGGAGGGGCCTGACGCTCCTCCCGAGCGAACTGAGTTGCCGTACCGGCACCCGTACCTCGCTCGTCGATCGGTGGGCCGGCTAGAGGACATCGGACGCCGCCGGCGAAGCGAGAAACGCGTGCAGAACGACTGGCATCGGACCTGGAGTGATGACGATGAAGAACTCTCGCCGTACAACTTCCGATGTCGTGATTCACGCGCTCAGCAGTGGCGGCCTGTACGGCATCGAACGCATGCTCCTCAACCTCCTGCCTGAACTGCAGCGGAAAAACTGTCCGGTGCGCCTGCTCTGCCTGGACGGTCCGGATGCCGAAATCGTGGGAGCGGCGGAGAACCTGGGAATCCCGACAGCGTCAGTCATGTGCACCGCGCGATTCACACCGCGTGGATGGGCTGATCTCTACCGGACGATCGGCAGTTACGCCCCGCGGATCGTGCACGTTCACGGCTACAAGGCCACTATCCTGGCCGGGGCTGTGTCGGTCGCGCAGCGGCTGCCCACCGTGGCGACATATCACGGAGTGGCAGCAAAGGCCGGCGAGCACTCGAAGTCTCTCGCGCGGTATCTCGCCCTCGAGAGCCCAGTACTCCGACGCTTCAGCGGAACGGCGGCTGTATCCGATCAGATTGCCAAAGAATTGACGTCTCGACGCGTGCTGTCCGGTCGCATTCGAGTAATCGCAAACGGTATCAGGATTCCCACCCCGACCACGGCCAGCCGCGCCGCGCCCGACATCGCGCAGGCCTTTTCGCCGTGTGTGCTTTCTCTCAGCCGGCTCGCCCCGGAGAAGAACGTTCACTTGGTGATCGATGCCGTTGCCGCACTCCGCACCGACTTCCCGAACATCGGCCTCGTGGTGGCGGGTCACGGTGATCTGCGGAACGACTTGCAGGCGCGCGCGGCCTCCCTCGGTATTGAACATGCCGTGCGGTTCGTGGGCTTCGTCCGGGACGTGCGTCCGCTTTACGAGCAGAGCGATGTGTTCGTCCTGGCGTCACAGACCGAAGGGATGCCAATGGCCCTCCTGGAGACGATGGCCCTCGGCGTGCCGATCGTGGCCTCCCGGGTCGGCGGAATCCCGCGGATGCTCGACGATGAACGCGAGGCGTTGCTCATCGAGCCCAACAGCCCGCAAAGCCTGTTCCAGGCTCTCCGCCGGATCGTGGCGGAAGAGCCGCTGCGCACACGCCTCGCGGAAGCCGCCCGGAAGCGGTTCGAGCGCGAGTTTACCGTCGGGCGAATGGCCGATGCCTACATCCGGTTCTACGACGATGTCGCGCCCCATGCTTAGGTACGATATGTTGACGTTGCGGGCTCCGCATCCGGCAGCGCGTCTCCCGCGCGGCCGGATTCAGACGTTGTCCGCTGCGAGAGTCGTGGATTGGAAACTGCCGAGGCTTTCTCTTGGGTGAGCGATCACGAAGTGATGACGTGAGCGAGTCGCGCGCCCCCTGGGGCATCGCACGCCTCCTGCTTGCCGCCGCCGTACTCGCGTACGCCTGGCGCATCCAGGATCTCTTCCCCGTTCTGGACGCGTTCAAACCGGTGACGCTCGTGACCGGCGCGTTGTTCCTCCTTATGCTCTTGGATCCGCAGCTAGCGAGGAAGATCGCGATCGTCGCGGGAAAGCCACCGGCCATCCTTGCAGCAATCATCGCCGCCATCGCCGTACTCGGAATCCCGCTCAGCCTGTATCCCGGGTTGAGCTTCAATGTGGCGTTGAAAGTCGTGCTGCCCTCGGTCATTGTCGCTATCGGCATCGCAGCCACCATCCGCAGCTCGATCGATGCGTATCGGTTCTCAGCCATGCACGTCTTCGGTGCGCTGATATTCTCGTCGGTCGTCCTCGCCCGGTTCAAGGTGGGACCCGACGGCCGGCTCGGAGACCTCGTGTACTACGATGCCAACGGACTCGGCCTGATCCTCGTGTGCACACTGCCGCTAGCCAGTTGGTTTGCATTCAATAGCGTTCGGCGCGAGGCAAGACTCGGGGCGATGGCTGCAATCGGCATCATGCTCTTTACGATCATCCGGACTGGTTCTCGTGGCGCCTTCCTGGGCCTCCTCACCGTAGTTGGCTACGACGTGTTCGCCAACCGGTCGGCCCCGCTCCGCCGGCGACTCGGGCTTGCAGGGATCGCCGTCGTGCTTTTCGCAGGCGCGGCCGGCACGAAGTATTGGACGATGATGGACAGCATCATGCACCCGACCAAGGACTACAACTGGGCCGGCAACTCCGAGGGCGGCCGAATGAGTGTCTGGAAGCGTGGGATCGGCTACATGGTCAGCCACCCCGTGGTCGGGGTCGGTGCCGGGAATTTCCCGGTGGCTGAGGGCACGATCTCACCCCTGGCGCACATCCAGAATTATGGCTTTGGGCTGAAGTGGTCTGCCGCCCACAATTCCTTCGTGGAAGTTGGTGCCGAGCTTGGAATCCCGGCCCTGATTGCATTCGTCGCCCTGCTGGTAGGTGGAATCGGACGTGCCCGACGCGTGGTTCGCCTCGGTCGACTCGTGGGGGATGTCCGGGCCGCCGCGATGGGGGATGCGCTCGCCGCAAGCCTGATTGGGTACTGTGTCAGCGGGTTCTTCCTTTCGCAGGGCTATTCGGCCTTGCCATACAGTGTCATTGGCATTTCAATCGGCCTCCACACTGCGCTGGCGAGGCAGCGATTGGCGAGCGGGTTGATCGCGCGTCGGGCCGTTGTCGAATCGCCGCCCCCGACAATTTCAACGGCGGCCTGGACCTCACAGTCATGACTGGTATGCGGGTCGTCCCGAGCCCACGGCGCTGAGCCACCGGTGTCGCGGCCTGGACGACGAGGCCGAAACTTCTGACTCCAGCCGTCCTGACCAACGCGTCTGTGCCAGCGGAGATGGGGGCCCCCGGCAGGGGCGCGTCACCCGCGCGGTTTCCCCCTCAAGCTCCCCTCCGTGGACGGCGGCATCGGGCACGCCTCTCTGCCGACATCGCTCCGTCATTTCTGCTGTACTAGACACCGCCATGCGCGAGTTCCGGATAGATCACACCCCGGACGATCAGAGCACCAATCAGCGCCGCATCCGACACCGGGGCCACGCTCCCTGCCGACGCGCACAATCGTATCCGTGTCGGCGAGCGCCGCGACGCGGGTATTGGTCCCCGAATGCATTCGGGCCGCCGCCCATGACTCCGCCGCCGGCAAATGCTTGGGGCACTCGGAACACATCTTTAGCGACGACCATCCAGCGTACCCACCAGGCAATGCAGGGTTCAGACCGGCGCGACATAAAGAAGACACAAGCACGCGGGCAGTCTCCGCCCGCGACATCCGACTCCGGGAACACGAGCCGGAAGTGAGTAGCCCGCGACCCTAGCACCACCCACCCGAGTTGCGGTGGGAAGCGTGGCTCACGACCAGATGCTGAAGGCGTTCACGCTGGCGCTAGCCCGCCTCGAAATGCAGCATTCGAGTAGTGGAAGACCTCGTCGCCGGCCTGGTGCCTGCCGGACAAGTTGTGGCTGGGGCGGGCTCGCACGCGAGCCCCCCGCTTCACATCTGGGCGGTGCTGCCAACACGGCGACCGCGAGGGAAGTCGCCTGGCGGCGCCACGGCATCAAGGCCACCCGCCGTGTGACTTCCATCGCGGCACGTGCGCGGCGAACCCGGTTAATTCGTGCCGCTCGGACGTGGCACAATGTTTCATTCACGCAGCGCCCACGGCACGGAACTTGTTATGGAACGGCCCGTGACTCCCCAACAACCGCGAATCAGCGCGCCGACGGCTTGGCAGATTACTCCCAGTTGTCCGGCAGAGTGGCAGGGTTGGATGAACGCCTGCGACGCTGGATTCTTCCATTCGCCCAAGAGCTTGCAGACGGGTGCGCCCGCGGGCGAACCGTTGTTCTGTGTCCACTCGAGTCCAGACGGGGTGGACGGAGTAGCGGTAGGCGTTCGTCATGCCTGCCGGCTGAGCCGGCAGGCAAGGCACGTGTATTTTCCGTCAATTCCTGCATTACGCGATACTCACAATGGCGCGGGCGCCATCGAGGACTTGGTCGCCGCACTCAGCGAAGGCGGCGCCGCCGAAGTGATCATGGATTCCTTTGACGCTACGTGGTGCCACGGCTTGCCCGGCGCGACGGCATGCGTTCGCCGAGAAGAATTCGTCATCGCGCTCGGTGGGACACGGGAGGAAATGCTTGCGCGCTGCAGCCAACACCATCGGCGACACATCCGAAGGGGCGATCGTGCCGGCTGGACGGTACGCGCACACCTGGACTCGGATGCGAGTCGAGTGCTCGATGTGGTTCAGACCGGAGCGAGGCAGCGAACCAGCCTGCGCGCCGCGTCGCTTGACGCCTCTTCGGTCGCAGGCCTTGCCGATCACATCCTCGACTCAACCACAGCGTGGGGGGCGACGGTGTTCGCGGCCTGGGATGGTGAGGTGATGCTCGCCGCAATATTGGTCGGCTGGGGGGGCCGTCGTGCGTACTATATCGCGGGAGGAGGAACGCCTGAGGGATACGCCGTGGGCGCGGCGGCGTGGCTCCAGTGGCACATCACGGTGATGCTCGCATCCGGGGGCTGGCACCCACCACGAGCACGTCGGAGTCGTCGCTCATCCGGCGCGGAGCATACCAGGGGGTCGGCAGTCGTGCGGATGAATTCCTGCACGCTGCAGTGCGGGCGCTGATTCATAAGGACGCCGCAGGCGCCGCCACTCACTCTTTGCCCGTGGATGGGTCTTTTAGGTGAGGTGATCATGCGCTCGAAGTTTGTCTTTGGTCTTGCACTCGTTGCCGCCATGGCGGCAGTCCAGGGCTGCGGTTCGGACGACGAAGGAAGCGGCTCCGGCGGGTCCGGCGGCTCGACCGATGGCGGCATCGGCGGCTCCGGCGGCTCGACCGGTGGCTCTGGTGGGTCCGGCGGCTCGACCGGCGGCTCCGGCGGCTCGACCGGCGGCTCCGGCGGCATGGCCGGCGGGTCCGGTGGCGCGGCAGGCTCCGGCAGGCGCGGCAGGCGCGGCAGGCGCGGCAGGCGCGGCAGGCGCGGCAGGCTCCGGCGGCGCGGCGGGCGCAGCCGGCTCTGGTGGCGCAGCCGGCTCTGGTGGCGCAGCCGGCTCCGGCGGCGCAGCGGGTGGAACCAGCGCATCGTGCACCGGCACGGCAACGCCCTGCGGCCAGCTCGGCGTAGCCGAGTGTGCCCTCGCCGCGGGCTGTAGCGCGCAGACCCCGAGTTGCAGCGGCACGGCCAAGGCGTGCAGCACCTACACGACCGCAGCCGGCTGCGCCCAGGCCGGCGGTTGCACGTTCTCGGGCAACCAGTGCAGCGGCACTCCGAACGCGTGCTCGACGAAGGCCACCAACACTCTGTGCACCTCCGCGGGCTGCACCTGGGACGCCAGCACCTGCGGTGGCACCGCGACGGCCTGTAGCACGATCACGACCCAGGCTACGTGCGCCTCGCAGCCCGGCTGCAGCTGGCAGTAGCGCTTCAGTCGCGGGCAGCGGGGCAGGTCCCCGCTGCTCGCAACTCGCGCTTGGCTCAGGACGCGGCGACCGCGATCACACCCAGCACCGCGACCAGCAGCACCACCACGATGCCGAGCAGCATGGCGAGGACGAAGCCACCGATCTGAACAATGGTCGCCGTGGACAGCTTGTTTACCGCGTCCATCAGGTGGCCCATGTCGTTGCCCTGGGTGTCGCGGATCTTCTTGAACGAGCCGCCGGCCAGCAGCAGCATGATGCCGATGATGATCAGCGCCAGGGAGATCGGCGCGTTGTACAGCCACTGCGCCAGCCCGAAGATCCAGCTGGTGACGCCCTGACCCAGACCCCACACGATCTGCAGCACGCCGGAAACCATCGAGCAGCGTGCCGAGCTTGCCGATCTTCTGGTCCTGATCCGGCGTGAACTCGTACGCTCCGCCCCCTGCGGCCTGGGGCGCCCCCGGAGGAGCCCCGTAGCCGGGCGGTCCGCCACCCGGTGCCTGTCCTCCCCAACCCGGCTGTCCGTATCCACCCTGTTGCATGAATGAGCCTCCTGTCAAAAGGGGTCAGGGTACCGCAACCGCGCGCGCCCAGCCCTCGAAATTCAGTCGCTCGCGGAACGCCTCGGTCGACCCGCGAAGGCGGCGTAAACGACGGGAAGCACGAACAACGTGAGTAGGGTTGCCGTGACGAGCCCGCCAATCACCACGGTCGCCAACGGGCGCTGAACCTCGCTGCCCGGCGCCGTGGAAATCGCCATCGGCAAGAAGCCGAGCGAAGCCACCAGCGCCGTCATCAACACCGGCCGCAGCCGGAGCTCAGCGGCCCGGCGAATGGCCAAGGCCGCAGGCGCGCCCCGCTCCTCTTCCTGGCGCGCAAAGGCGACCAGCACGAGCCCGTTCAGCACGGCCACGCCAAACAGCGCAACAAAGCCAACCCCGGCGGAGATCGAGAACGGGATGGAACGCAGCGCGAGGGCCAACACGCCTCCCACGGCAGCGAAGGGAACACCCAAGAATATGAGCGCCGCCGCCCGAGAGGAACGAAACGCCAACCACAAGAAGAAGAGGATCAGTCCTAGGGCCAAGGGCACCACCACGAGGAGCCGCCGCTTGGCCTCGGTGTAGTGCTGAAACTGGCCGCCCCACTTCCGGTGATAGCCGGTGGGTAGGTCGAGCTGTTGCTGCACGGCTCCTCGAGCCTCGTCCACGACAGAAAGCAGATCGCGCCCCCGGACGTTGAACTCGACGATGATGCGACGCGACTGCGACTCCCGGTTGATCTGCGCCGGCCCAGTGAGGAAGCGGAGACTCGCAACGTCTCCCAGGGGGACGATCTGCCCGCTCACCGATCGAAGTGGCAGGGCATTGAGGGCAGCGAGGTCGCCGTCGAAACCGTGATGTATCAGGACGACGATTCCAAATCGACGTTCACCCTCCAACACCGACCCCGCCCCGTGCCCCACTGCCAGGGTCTCCGCCACGCGGTTCACGTCCGCCACCGTCAGCCCATAGCGCGCGAGCTTGGCGCGTTCGGGCGTTATTCGGAGATAGCGAAGCCCGGCAACTTGCTCCGCACGCACGTCCACGGCGCCCGGCACCTTGCCGATGATCTCCTGCGCTCGAGCACCCAACCGCTCCAGCTCGTCCAGGTTCGGTCCGTAAATGAGAATTGCGGCATCCGCACGGATCCCCGCGACGAGCTCGTTCGTCCGCATCTCTATGGGTTGCGATATGCCGCCCGCAACCTCCGGCACCGCGCGCTCGAGCTTCTCCGAGATTTCTCGTGCCAGATCTTCCTTGGCGACGTCTGCTCGCCATTGTGCGCGCGGCCTGAGCGCGACATACACGTCGGTCTGCTCGATGCCCATGGGGTCCGTTGCCAGCTCGGGCGAGCCGGTCTTGCTCACGACGTGGCTCACTTCGGGCACCTCGAGAATCGCCTTTTGCATTCGCAAGTCCGTGGCCACCGATTGCGACAGCGCCACTCCGGGCAACCGGCGCGCTTCGACCAGAACGTCTCCCTCGTCGAGCTCCGGTACGAACTCGGCGCCGACCCGCGTGAAGGCCAATGCCCCGCCCACCAGGAACACGAAGGCGCTGGCGACGACGAGCCAGCGGTGCTGAAGCGCGCGGTCCAACAGCGGTGAGAAGAAGCGCTGGGCCGTGCGCACCAACCAGGTCTCACGTTGGCTCAGCCGGGGACGGACGACCAGGCTGGTCAGCACGGGCACCAAGGTCAGCGACAACACGAAAGCACCTGCCAGGGCCAAGAGCACCGTCGAGGCCATGGGGCGGAAGAGCTTGCCCTCCACTGCCGTGAGCGAAAGGATCGGAAGGTAGACGATGGCGATGATGAGCTCGCCGAAAACACTGGCCGAACGCACCTCCAGAGCAGCGTCGCGCACCACGTCAATCCGCTCCTCCGCGGCCAGCGCACGGCCCAAGCTCATGCGTCGCTCAGTCAGCCGCCGCGCCGCGTTCTCGACGATGATGACCGATCCATCCACGATGAGCCCAAAGTCGATGGCACCCAGGCTCATCAGGTTCCCGCTGATGCCCAGAGCCCGCATCATGGTGAGCGCGAACAACAACGAGAGCGGGATGACCGTGGCAACGACCAAACCGGCTCGCAGGTCGCCCAACAGCAAGAACAAGACGAGCACGACGAGCAGCGCGCCTTCGACCAGGTTGGTGGTCACCGTGGAGATCGTGCGCTCCACCAACGCCGACCGGTCGTAGAAGGCTTCCACCCGGGTGCCCTCGGGGAGAGAGGGCTGGATCTCGGCGAGCTTGTCTTTCACCGCTTCGGTGACGGTGCGCGAATTCTCGCCCATCAACATCAGCGTCGTTCCGACGACCACCTCGCCCTTGCCGTCTTTGGATGCGGCACCGCGGCGTAGCCGGGGGCCAAAGCGAACGTCTCCCACCGTGGCGATGGTGATGGGCACGCCCTCGGGGGTAGCGCCGATCACCACCCCTTCCAGGTCTTCGAGGGACTGCACGAGCCCGTCCGTGCCAACGACGAAGTGCTCGCCTTCGTGCTCGATGTAGCCACCGCCGGCGTTCGCGTTCGAGCTTTCCAGCGCCTGCACGACCTGGGCGATCGAAACGCCGGATGCCTGCAGTCGCATGGGATCGAGCACCACTTGGTATTGCTTGTCCTCCCCACCGAAGCTGTTCACCTCCACCACACCAGGGACGGTGCGGAGCTGCGGGCCAATGTGCCAGTCGAGCAGCTCCTCGAGCTGCATCAGGGTGAGATCGTCGTTGGTAACGGTGAACTGATAGATCTCACCCAGTCCGGTGCTGATCGGGCCCATCTCGGGGGTCCCGTATTGGCTGGGCACCGCGCTTTGGGCCTCACGCATCCGCTCACTCACCAGCTGGCGCGCGAAGTAGATGTCCGTCGAGTCCTCGAATACCACCGTAACGACGCTGATGCCGTACTTGGACAGCGAGCGCACCTCGGTCGTGCGCGGCAAGCCGGCCATGCTGCGCTCGACGGGAACCGTCACGTATTTCTCGATCTCGACCGGTGACAACGCGGGCGCACTGGTGATGATCTGCACCTGCTTGCTGGTGACATCCGGAACGGCGTCGATGGGGAGACGTGTCGCGGAGTGGACGCCATAGGCGATGAAGAGCAGCGTGGCCACGATTACGGCCGCTCTGTTCTTCAGCGACCACGCGACGATCGCCGAAAGGAGCTTCACGCTATTCCTCCTCGGCGAAGCTGTCTTTGAGCAAGGCGCTCTTCACCGAGAACACTCCGGCGCTGACGACGACCTCGCCCTCGCGCAGGCCGGCCCGCACTTCGACGCGACCCAAGCTGCCGTCGCCGAGCACGACTTCGTGGAGCTCGAAGTGGTTGTCGGCCTGCCGGACGAACACGACCTTTTTTCCGTGCACTTCCGTGACGGCCGAGCGCGGCACGACCAACTCCGCCGCGCGCTCTTTGCCCGTCTCGGTTTCCACCCGCGCGACGCCGAACAGCCCCACGCGCAACAGCTCGTCGTGGTTCTTCAGTCGCACCCGCGCGGTCAGGGTTCGGGCCACCGGATCGACCTGCTTGCCCACGTACTCCAACTCACCGGCGAACCGCTGGTCGGGAAAGGCGTTCAGCTCCACTTCGGCTTTGGTCTCGGCGCGGACTTTTCCGAGGTCCTTTTCGAACACGCGCCCCAAAAACCAAACCTCCGAAAGATCGGCGATCGATCCCAATACCTCGTTGGCCGTGACGGGCTGGCCCACGACCGCATTCCGAGTCAGCACCGCCCCGGATACGGGAGCGCGCAGGGTCAGACTCGCACCACCCCCGGAGCCAACCGCGGCGAGATCGGCGGACAGACCACGCGCCTTCGCTTCGAAGGCTCGGACGTCGGCCTCGGCGTCGAGCAACTCTTGTTCGGACGTGAGGCCTTTGTCGAGCAGCGCCCGCAAGCGCTTCGCGTTGGCGTTGGCGGCCTTCGCTCTCGCTTGCGCGGTCGCGCGCTCTGCCCTGACGCGACCCAACTCGGGCACCCGGACCAACACCAGAGCATCGCCCTTCTTGACCCGAGCACCCTCCTTGAACAGCACTCGGTCGATGCGTCCGGCGATGGGAGAGCTGATGCGCGCACTTCGGTCCGGATCGGGAACGACTTCACCGGGCAGTGACAGCGTGGGTACGAGCCGCTCGCGCTTGACCGGCGTGGTGCGAATCTCGGCGGCCTTGATGACGTCGGCCGACAGGTGAACCGATTTGGGGGGCGCGATGTGCTCGGGCTCGTCCCGGTGGGACGGCTCGCCCGGAGGCAGCTCGCGTTGCTCGGCGGGCTTGGTACAGGACACCACGAGCAAGACCAAGAGTGCGGGCCAGCGGGTCATGACGCACCTGCCTGGAAGGGGAACGACGCAGCGCGCGCCAGCTCCACCGATGCCGTGCACAGCGCATGACGCGCTTCAACGCGCCCGCGCAAAAGCTCCATCAGCGCCTGCGCGGTCATCAGAGCGTCGCGCACCGGCAAGCGGAGCTCGGCAAGCTCGCGCCCGATGTCATCCAGAGCCTTCTCCGCTCTTTGGATCCGCTGCGGCGTGAACGCCCCCAGCTCCCGTTTGCGGGACTGGAACTCGGCCAACGCGGTCACCAGTGTCAACCGAAGTGCCCGGCGCCTCTCGGCCAGCCGGCTCGAGGCGCTCTGGCCCAGGGCCTCGGCTTCTTCGATCTCTCCTGCGTAGGACCGGCCCAAGGGATGCGGGAGAGGTATGGGAAGCGCCAGCCCCGCACCGAAGATGCGGTCGTCTGCGCCCTCGCGAGCGGCGAACACGGACACCGTCAGGTTCGGGATGCGCCGACTGCGATACAGCTCCGCTCGAGCCAAGGCTTGCTCCCGCCGCGCAGCGAGCACTCTGACTTCTGGTCGCCCTGATTCGCGGCGGGCCATGGCCGCACGCGCGAAGGCTTCCACACCCGAGATGGGCTCGAGCTGTCCGCTGACCGCGAGCTGCGGTCGCGCGGGATCCAATCCGACGCGACTGGCGAGCTGAGCTCGGCGGGTCTCGAGCCGCCGGGCGGCGCCAATCTCCAGCCGACGCGCGCTCACTTCCACAGCGGCAGCGAGCTCCGCCTCGACGCTGGAGGCGGCGCCTTCTCTCGCTCGGGCTGACACCGCTTGCTCGATTGCCGCCGCATTTCGCCGGAACCGACGCACGAGCCGCAGGTCCTCGCGTGCGGCCAAAACGTCGAAGTAGGACTGCCAGGCGTCAGCAGCGACGCGCCGCTCCTCCAGGAGCGCCTGTTCCCGCTGGGCCCTGAGATTGGCGCGAGCCGCTCGCCTTCGCGCGCCGCGCTGGCCGCCGATCTCGAGCTGTTGCGACAGCTGCGCACTGAAATCCAAGGACGCTCCCGCGCCACGCGTCTCTCGGCGCCCGGCGCTGATCCCCAGCACCGGATTTTCCGGCAGCACTGCCCGTGCGGCCTCGCTCCTCCCGCGCGCCGCCGCCGTCTGGCGCTGGCTCGCGTTCACCGCTGGGCTGTGCGAAACGGCGCAACGCGCGACGTTTTGACGGCTGATGGCGGAGCACGAGGTGGGCGCCGCGTCCACGTTTCCTGTGAGCGCCAGCGTTGCGAGCGCAACGCCGACGCGAAATCTTGTCCACATGACGAATAAACCTCCGCTCGGCGCCGCGGACGGCACCGAGAATCACGCGACCGCTCGACGAGAGCGGCCCTCGAAAGACCGACGGTGATTCAGCCCGCGGTGGGCTTCGGAGGTCGGTACAGGGAGGTCGGCTCGGGATGTTTCGGCGTGCGGCCGTCGTGAGCCAGATCCAGTCGGCGATAGTCGCGAGGCAGAACCAGAGATGCTGCCCAGTCGTGCTCCGGGGGTTCGACCACGCCGCTGCGCGCACAGTGACAGTTGGTGCAACCCGGAGGACAGGACTTCCCGTCCTCGTCGCAGTCGCGTTCGTGATGGCCGACGTCGGCGAGGCCGAGAGCAACATCCTGAGCGGCATGCACGAAGCCGGAGAGCTCCAGCGCCATCAACAGCGCGACGAACCGCACCGCTGCGGCAGCGAGCCAGAAGATCCGGAACTTTCGGGCACCAAGCACGGGGAAGGTACGTAACGTAGCGTATGTTTCCGGGATTTCAACGCTGGTGGCATACTCACCCCGCCATGGGCCAATGGTCGGCGGTCGTCGGACGCAGCAAATTGGAAAAAGATCGGGTGGCCCTCGGGGTGGCCCAAGAGCTGGCCCGGCGCGGCATCCGGGTGGGCGGTTTCGTGCAGCTCCGCTCCCACGACGCCGAAGGTGAGCTGGTCGGCTGGGACGTGTGTCGGGTGAGCGACGGTACGCGCCATGCCCTGGCGCGGCGCTCGAACGATCCGGATCTGTGCTCTTATCGCTTCGACGATGAAGCGTTCGCCGTGGCCAAAGCTTGGTCCCGCGAAGAACCAGCAGAAGTCATCTTCATCGGCGGTGTGGGCAAGCTGGAAGCCGCCGAGCGCGGGCACTGGCCGGTGCTGAGCGAGCTGGTGGAACGCAGCGACGGACCGCACGTGGTCGCCTGCATTCGGGACACCTCGCTAGCCACCATCGCGCTGAGGCTTCCAGATCCGGTGGAAGCGCTCGAGCTTCCCGCCGAAGAGGATGCGGTGCGCGCCTTTACCGAGGCGCTGGTCGAGCGGGTGCGCTCACCAGGGGTTCGCGGGCCGGCATAGGCCGCCCTGACACGTCAGGATGCCCGCCGGCACGCAATCCGGATCGCCGCTGCAAGGAGCGAGGCAAACCTGCTCGGCGGCGCTGGCGCCATCCCCGCAGGTGAGGCCGGTCTCGCACTCCGTCGTGCCGAGCCCAGCGAGCACATACCGTTGCCCGTGCGACACGGCATGTAGGCCTGGCCGCAGGTGTCGAGCGCAGACGCCTGCCAGCCCAGCGCGTTGAAATCCGCGAATCGGCACAGCTCTCCCGTCGTTCCGCCGGACAGCGGCAGCGTCGTGCTCATCTCTTCGGGCGGCTGCTGACCGGGGCACGGGTCGGTCACGATCTTCAGCGGGAGATCCGCATCGCGCGCGATTTTCACGTCGAAGGTCCAGTCGTAGATGCAGGAGCCGCACGCGGCGAGCAGACAGCCGGGGTTCGTGGCCCACAGCTCGAGCCCGGTCTCAGGGGTCTCCACTTTGCCCTTCCACTGCGCGCCGCAGCCTCCGGCGAAGTTCACCAGCGTGATGCGCAAAGCGTCTTCGCCCAAGGGCTCCCAGCGGATACAGGAAAGACCCGCGTAGGCATCCTCCGCCGTGAGCGCCTGGCCCGACTGCGCCTCCTTCTTGCACTTGCTGCCGGAGAACGCGACCAGCGCGCTGCCGGGCGAAGAACTGGAGCTGTTGTCATCCGACCCGCAAGCGCCGACCAACGCGGCGCTCGCGAACGCCAGGACCGAAAGCGTCAAGATCCTCTTCGACATGTCGCCACCTCTCGGGCGAAGCGTAGCACCGCGCGAACGCCGCCCCGGGTGACCGAAGTCACGTGCTGGGCTTCATGGCGACGACCTCGTCGAACATCCCTTCGTACAGCGCTCCGCTCAAATAGCGCTCGCCCGAATCCGGCAGCACCACCACGATTTTCTTTTGTTGCCAGCGCGGCGCGGAAGCGATGCGGAGCGCCGCCGTCATCGCCGCGCCACACGAGATGCCGGCGAGAATTCCCTCTTCTCGAGCAAGCCGTCGCGCCATCTCCAGGGCTTCGTCGCTGGTCACCTGAGCAACCTCGTCCACGATGGAAAGGTCGAGATTCTTCGGCACGAAGCCGGCGCCGATGCCCTGGATCTTGTGCGGGCCGGGCACGATCGGCTCTTTGGCCAGCGTCTGCGTGATCACCGGCGAGTGCGTCGGCTCCACCGCGACGGAATGCAGCGCCTTGCCCTTCACCTTCTCGAAGTAGCGGCTGACGCCCGTGATGGTTCCGCCCGTCCCCACTCCCGCCACCAGCACGTCGACGTCGCCGCCGGTAGCGTCCCAGATCTCGGGTCCGGTGGTGCGCTCGTGAATGCCGGGGTTTTCGGGATTGTCGAATTGGCGCATGGGCACGTACTTGTCGGGCTCCGCCGCCGCCATCTCTTCCGCCTTGGCGATGGCGCCCTTCATGCCCGCGGCTCCGGGCGTGAGCACCAGCTTGGCACCGAAGGCGACCAGCACCTTGCGCCGCTCCATGCTCATCGTATCCGGCATCGTCAGCACGCACTCGACGCCTCGGGAGGCCGCTGCGAAGGCCAGGGCGATGCCGGTGTTGCCGCTGGTCGCCTCGATGATCGCCTTGCCCGGCCCGAGCAGGCCGCGCTTCTCCGCGTCCCACACCATGGCCGCGCCGATGCGGCACTTCACCGAGTAGGCCGGATTGCGACCTTCGATCTTGGCGAGCACCGTCGCCTTCGCGTCCGGCGCCAAACGCTTGATGCGCACCAGCGGGGTGCGGCCGATGGTCTGGGAGTTGTCCTCGAAGATGCCGACGAGAATCGCTCATGGGCGACAAGGTACCCGAGGACTCGCCGGCCGTCAGCCGGCGCGGGGCGGGCGGCTTTTGCGAGCCTCGGCGGCGTGCCAACCGGGATTGCTGGCAAAAGCCGCGGCGCAGGTCAGCGAGCAGAACCAGAATTCCTCCCCGTGGTAGCGGAGGCGTCCGGCGGCGCCGCGGCGATCCACGGGCGTACGGCACACCGGGTCGATGGGGGTTTCCGTCACGCCCACCACCAGCGCCAGGGAGAAGAGCGGAATCGGGTCCCGAACGTTCTTGAGCAATACGTTGCCGAGCTCGGCCACCGGAATGCCGAGGCCGCGAGCCGCCTCCGCGACAGGACCGGTGCCGAGCACCTCGCCGGCGTGGGCCTCGCCGGCGACGCGAGACGCGAGGTTCACCGCCGCGCCGAACACGTCGCCATCGCGTTCGACGGCATCGCCGTGGTGCAAGCCGGCTCGGAGTGCCGGAAAGCCTGGCTCACCCGCGGCGTAGGTCAGCAGCCGCTCGACCAAGGTAACGCCCGACAGCGGGTTCGGCGTCGTCACCAATACGGCGTCCCCGATGGTCTTCACCAGGCGGTCGCCCGGTTCGAGTGACTCCCGAGTGGAGATCGGCGAAGCGCGTCGCAACGTCCGCGGCGTCCTCGTCCCCCTGCGCTTCGGTGAGCGCAGTGTAACCAGCGAGGTCCACGAAACAGAAAGTCGCCTCGATGCGCGACGAAGTAGAGAGAGGTCCCGGCACGTCCCTATTCGAGTCTACACCCACCGTGTTACGCTGCGTCATGTCAGAAGATGAAGGCCCGGTGTTTCGCTTTTTGCACCGGATCGGCGTGCCTGAAGGAATGGAGCAGCTGGTGCTCACCTTCGGCACCGTCGCCATCTTCGGCATCGCCTTCGCGGCGTACTGGTTCGGAGAGCGCGTCCGCGTGGCCCGCGGCGGTATGTCCGACGACACCTACGTCGTGATCAAGTGGGGCTCGGACGCGCCCATCCCGGTGGACGTGAACGGCGACGGCGTGGAGGACATCGTTGGCGTGTACGTGGGCAAGCCCCGCGGCCGCTACCTGGGCGCTTTCAACGGCGTGGACAAGAAGCCGCTGTGGCGCTTCGGCCCCATCGACATCGCAACCGCGGTGGCAGGCGGTCTACCGCAATTCGGGAAGCAAGGTGACCTGCTGCTCTTGCACCAGAAGCGGCAGGGCACCGTCTTGAACGTCCACGACGGAAAGCCCACGGCAAAGTTCCCGCTACCGAACGCGCGCCTCGTGTGCGCCGGCGAGACCCCGACTTCGCCGTTAGTGCTGGGCACGACGTCACGCCGACCATCCGTTGCAAGTGGACATCTGCGACCGGCGCTCAGACCCCGCTGGACGGGTCGCCGCGTTTGCCAGCGCAGCATGGCCCATGCGCGCCAGACCGACGTCGCAACGCTCGGTGATCTCGCGCAGCACAAGCAGAGCTGGGCACTCGTCGATGGCACCACCGTCGTAGGCGTCGCCAACGGCCCTACCACCATTCCCACTGCGTACGGCTTCTCCGGCGAGGAGCGCGAGCCGAAATGGCAAACCGTATTGCTCCCCAGCGCCAAGCCCGGCGCTCTCGTGCTCGGCTCGAATCACGCGGATCTGGCCGGCGGCCGAGCCTTCATCGGCTACTGGTCGCAGACGGACAAGAAGCAATGGGTGCTGGCCCTGGATGCCAAGACGGGCAAGGAACTGTGGCGCAGCCCCATCGACTCACCCGGCAGCTTCATGAAGAGCGTCTCTGCATCGGAAAACCGAGTCTACGTCGTCGTGGGGGACTACCTGGTCGTCCTGGACGCCAAGACCGGCAAGGTCGTTCTCGACCTGGGCGTGGGCGACGACGAGTAGCTCGCCGGCACGCGTTGCGTGAACGCGCGTGGGCCCTGCAACCGTTGCTGCCGCGCTACGTGTGGTGCCGGCGGTGTCGGTCCTCGTCCTGCTGTCGTGCCCACTCCGTCGCGACGACGAAAGCGACCACGACCGTGGCATAGAAGAGGCCGACGACCACGAAGTACCAACTGTTCAGCAGCGCGAAGATCGCGGCGGCAATGACTGCCAGACTGAACCACTGAATGATCTTCCAATGCTCGTTCATGACGTCCTCCAAGAAGAGCAACGCCCGTGCCACCCCGAACCGAAAAAAGAAGATCCTTCCGTAGGGGATCCCTGCCGCACTCCGTCGGACCCTGTGAACAAGGAGATAACGATGGATAGGAAGACCAAGACTTTCATGGGTTTGGCTGCTGCATTTGGAATCCTGCTGGCGGGAGTGACGGCCGCCCACGCCGCTCCGAACGGACCGGGAGCCAAGAAAGCCGAACGCATGGAAGCCCGGCAGGCCAAGAAGGCCAAGGGCGCGCGCGGCAAGCACCGAGGCGCTCGCTTCCAGAAGGCCGACAAGAACAAGGACGGCTTTTTGACCGAAGCCGAGGTCGGCGCCAAGCGCTGGAAGCGCATCAGCGTGGCCGACGCCAACAAGGACGCCAAGGTGAGCAAGGCCGAGCTCCGGCAGGCCTTCAAGGACGGCAAGCTCGGCCACCGCGGCAACAAGGGCAAGCGCGGCAACAAGGGCAAGCAGAAGAAGTCCTGATCACCCTCCAACGACCTCCAGCCCGCACCGCCGGACGCACCACGCGCGTTCGGCGGTGCACTTTTGAGTGAGCCGCGAACCACGATGAACGCCAGCTTCTGGAGGAGTCCTTTTGGCCACCGCTCATCGCACCTACGCGCGAAGAAGAAGAAACCGTTGCGAGAAGTCACCCTCGCAAGTTATCTTCGAAGGTTTTTGTCGGCGGCCGCGTCGATTTTTTTTGCATGAGTGCGTGCATCTGTTGGTTGCTGAGGGGCGCGGCGGGCGGCTATCTTTTTCGGTCGCGGCTCTGTCTCATTTGCTTGCACTAAAGCAGGCCATGCAGCGGACCGTTCACGAGCCATACGATGAGAATTGCCCGCCTTCGTCGCAGCGTATTGGGCCTACTTTCCGTCGCAATCGCCATCGGCTGCACCAAGAACGGCGCACAATCAATCCAGTCTCCGACGCGCGCCCAGGGTGCGTGCGGACAGGCCCGCGCGGCCGCCGATCCCGATGCAAAGAACCTTTCGGCGGAGGAAGAGCTCGACGCGCTGATGGCGGGTGACTCGAAGAGCGGGCTGTGCACCGACGTCGCGCGCATCGCGGTTCCGCCCCTAGTGGTGCTCGGCGACGCGGACAAGGCTTGGCTAGGCGAGGCTGCGGCCGAGGTCGTGGCTGCCCGCTTGAGTCAGGCTGAGGGCACCAGCGTACTGGAGCGCGCGGAGCTCGAGCGCATTATCGAGGAGCTGGAAAAGACTCGCGGCGAGGCAGGTGATTCCGTCGTCGGCGCGGGCAAGCTGCTGGGCGCGCGCCTGCTGGTGACCGGTAAGATGTTTCCCAACGGGGACGGCAGCTTCAAAGGTGTGATCAAGGCGGTCGCAACCGAAACCGGCGTATGGCAGCCCGCCATCGAGTTCGATGCTCCGCTCGACTCGTGGTCGAATGCCGTCGCGACCGCTGCAGAGCGATTGCGCAAGTCGCTGGGCACCACGGTCACGGCCATCAGCGGACCGCCGCCCCTCGATGCGAAACGCTTGGAGACGGCGGCACGCGCATGGAGCTCCAGTACCAAGGCAAGACGCTGGATGCGCAGCCGCTCTACGCCAGGGCCTTGGACCGCCCCAGCAGCGCGTGGCGTTACGAGGCGGAGTACCTAAAGCTCATGAGCGACCTCGGCATGCGCGATTGGGTCCAGGACCGCGCCGACAAGCTCTTGTCGGCCATGCCGAACACTGCGGCCACCTCCTGCGACCGCGCGCGCATCACCACCGAGCGGTATCGCGTGGGTGACAAGGGTAGCGTGCGGGGCATGCGGCAGGCGGTGCGACTGGCCGCTTCGTGCGGAGACCCGGCGGTGATGGTCAACGCCCTCCTTCGCTACGAGCAGCAGGTGGGAAAAGTGTACGCACCGGCAGCAAATCGCGCCGTCGAGCTGGCCCAACAGCTCGCCCCCAAGGGCGGTGCTCTGTCGGAGTGTAGCGTGCGCTTTCACGCACTCTTCAACGATATCCATCGCAGGCTGCAGCGCGGCGAGAATGCTTCGAAAGACTGGCGCGATGTCGCCGGGCTCTGCGTCAAAGCCGGCAACTATCGAACCGGCGCCATCGCTCTTGGCAACGCCGCCGGCGAGGCGCGTACCGGCAAGCAACGCATCGAGCTCCGCGAGAAGGCTCTGAAGATGGCGCAAGGGGTGGGCGGTGCGTATCTCGACGAAGCCTATGTGTACTTGGCTGAGGAGCTCCGTTCGCAGGGCTATCCCAGCAAGGCAGACAAGATGCTGCTCGATGCGATGGCCCATCGCCTCGACAAGATCATTGCGCTACACGGTGGCTTGCCCGACCCGGCCTCGCGGCTCGACGCGGATCTGCTCGCGCGCACGGGTGTGAAGTCGCCGTCGGCGCCCAAGCGCTCCCTCAACGAGGGCGACGCGCTGTTGGCCAAGGCTTACAACGTGGACCTGGCTTCGTTGCTCCGTGAGTGGGCCAAGCGAACCGCCCCCGAGTCTCAGCGACAGGCCAACGTCTAACGAGCGTCGCCGCGCTCTTGGATCCGCCGGAGGACGGCGTCGATCTGGAGTCGCTGGAAGGTCAAGAAAAGCTCGAAAAGAGCCTAGCACGCAGCGGCATGACCCTGGCCGAACTCAGCGGAGCGAACGAAGCTCCACTCAGGGGTGACAGCGCCGACTTGCGAAAAGCCTTCGACGCACTGTGGGTGCGCTACTGGGAGCTCAAGGGGAACAGTGAGGCCGTCGAAGCCGAGCGCGAACGAGTGGTGAGCTTGGCCAAGAAGGTCGCCTCCTGGCTAGAAGAACCCCACACCAACTTGAATGCGTTGCGTCTCGAAGCGCTAATGCTCGCTTCGCACGGCAAGACCGATGCGGCGCAAGCCGCCATCACGGCTGCACGCCGAATGACAGAGCAGCAACCCGCGATGCTGTACTTCACCTTGAACGACGCCGCAGCCGTGGCGGCGAACGTGCGTCCCAAGGCCAAGGTGGCCGCCTACACGGCGCGCCTGGATGCCGCGCGCGTACTCACGAACCGCCAGCGCGCTCAAGCAGCGTACGATCTCGGGTATGCCGCGATCGGCGTCGATTCCTCCGCGACGCAAGCAGCCAAGAAAGAGCTCCGCGACATCGAAGCTCAGACGGAGAGAAAGCGGCAACTACGAGACGGCGGCGTCCTGTCTCTCCAACCTGGCCTGGCTCGAGAATGCGTCAAGTGCATGCTACCGGCACGGTCGAAGCGATTGCGCTGCAACGCCGTCGCGCAGAGGTCATCGAAAAGCTCGGCGACCCATTGCGCTCGCTCGAAGCTCAGGCGGACGTGCTGCTCACGCGATCTCGCGAGCGTACTCGCACCAGTATCGCGGCGGCGCGGAGAAGGCCCTCGAGGCTAATCGCATGGTCGGTCTGCTGAAGATCGACGGCATCGGCATGAAAGCCCGGGCGTTGGCCAAGGCGGGCCGCTATCGCGAAGCGGCACGAGTCGTGGCGCGATTGCCCTCTCGGACCTCCAAGATAGACGCGCTGGCGGCAGAAGCCCTGGGAATGGGCCGGTCACTTCGAGGACAGCGCTGAGCACCCCAGCTTGGTCGGCAGCCTGTATTCGAAACGCGCCTTCCTCACCAAGAGCGCTTCAAAGGCTCGGGAGTTTCGCAAGAAGTCGACCGAGGCCTACCTGAAAGCGAAGGACGTGGCTAAAGCCGCAGCCCAGCTCGAGTACAGCTTGAAGAACTCCGCCAACAACGACGACTTCGCGACACTGCTGGATCGAGTGCATGGACGTCGTCAAAGGCGCGCCCGCCTACGAGGCAGAGTGCGCCCGGGGTGCCATGCACTACGCGAACAAGGACACCGGGCTCTCGGCCGCAACGCTGAATCGAGTCGTTGCCCTCGGCCAGCGCGCCCTGCCCGAATTCGACAAGGCCTTCGGCCCCATCGACCGCATCACCTACCGCGGCTACCTGTCCGCGACCTACGCGCTCGCGGGCAATCAAGCCGAGAGTCGCAAAATCAACGCCTACGTGCGTGACTACTACACGCGCGCCTCACCCAACCCCTACCAGCTGGTGACCTACCTCGCCCGAGTGGGTGGTGCCATCGAGAACAAGTATCCCGCCTACGCGACGGAGCTGTTCCTCGAGTTCGACCGTGTCAACGGCGCGAGCGACTACTGGAAAGCCAGCGCCTATTACAAATACGCAGAGACGGCACGATTGGCCGGCAACACCCAGGCCGAAAGTCGCTTCATGCAGATCGGCCGGAGTGCAGCGCAGCGTCACCGGCAGTACCTGCTCTGGTACGACTTACAACCTCGACGCGAGGCCCTGGAAAAGAAGCAATGGAAGCGCGTGGCCGAGATTTACACGGAGGCACGCAATGGCGTCGCCAAGCGCACTCCGCAGTACACGCTGATGATCGACGAGCTCGACATGAAGCGCGCCCTCGCGTTGCACT
The DNA here is from genome assembly GCA_963822945.1 of uncultured Gemmatimonadaceae bacterium. Classification (GTDB taxonomy): domain Bacteria; phylum Gemmatimonadota; class Gemmatimonadetes; order Gemmatimonadales; family Gemmatimonadaceae; genus JAGWRI01. The sequence goes on from CAWGJO010000021.1 coordinate 160,385, forward strand.
TGGCCAAAAACCAAACCGAAAGCAAGCGTGTGCTCAAGGAGCGTCTGAGCCAGCTGCGGTCGCCTGACCGGCGCACGTCCAAGCCAACGCCTTGTCTGGATGCCAACACGCTGACGGCAGCCGCCGCGATGGCCATGGCACGCGGCGAATGCAAGAGCGGAGCGAAGCTGCGCGAGCTCGCGAAACAGAGCAAGAACGCTTGCATCCAGGAAACCTGCTACCCGGCGCCCTACGGCGTGACTTGGTGTGACCGCCCCAGCGCGATCGTGGAAATGGAGAACGCATGTCGCAAGCCCGTTACCAACGCCGATTCGCTGCTCTGATCTGCGTCGTCGGCGCCACGGCCTGCGGGGGCTCGGAAACACCCCCGCCGGCCAGCCCCGTCCAAGAGCGTCCTGCGCTGTGCTCGGCTCCGTTACCGGGCACGCTGGGTGCGACGCCACTCAAGAACGACACCAGCACTCAGGTCGATCTGGCTGGCAGTGACGACTTGCTGATGGCAGCGATGGACCGCTCCGGGTGCTTCACGCTGGTCGAGCGCGAGCAGATCGCCATATTGATCGAAGAGATTCGCTTGTGCGACGACGGTCCAAATAAGGACTTCTTCGACTGCAGTAGCTTCGCGAAAAAGGGCAAGCTGCTCGGTCTGAAGACCCTCGTTACAGGATCGCTCACGTTCTTCGAGCCGCGCGTCAAAGGCGCCGACCTCTCGGTCAAGCTGCCGGGCATCGGCGGCGTCGAGGCGGGCCGCGAGTATGCGGCGATGCGCATCACCCTTCGAGCCGTCGACTTCGAAACGGCCAAGATCGTGACCACCGCGGAGGCGACGGCGCTCGTGCCGAGCGATCAAGCCGGGCTCGAGCTATCGGGCGGCGGCTTCGGCTTCCGCGCCGCTGCCTTCAGCAAGACGCCCTTCGGCGATGCGCTGAGCGGCATGATCGAAGACGCCGTCGAGAAGCTGTACGCAGGGATGCGCAGCTGAGGCCTCGCTCCACCGTAAGAAGTCCTGGGCCCGCGCCCCCCTCGCACCGATGCGCAGACTCGCACCACGGGTCTCCGCATCGGCTGCGTCCCGCAAGGGGTCAATAACGCAACGGCTACGCGCGATTCACGTGGTGCGGCTCTTCGTCGTGCCGTCGTGCCCACTCGGGACCCACGACGAGCGCGACCAGCCAGGCCGCAAAGAAGAGCCCGAATACCACGAAGTACCAGCCGTTCACGAGCGCCACGATGGCTGCGGCGACCAAGGCCAGGCTCAACCACTGAATCGTCTTCCAATGCTCGTTCATGACAACGCCCCGCCACAGCAACCCTCGTGCCGGGGCCCCGCGAGAATTCGCTAACTGCGGCGGGGATGGCCCGGCAGGAGCCAGGCCGCGATGAACGCCGCGAACGCCATGCTACCAAGGGCTCTGCGCATGAGCCCTTTGTCTCGCTTGTCGTGCGTCCTGGCGGGCGTCCTTCTGGCGCACGCCGCCCACGCCGCGCCGCCGCGCCACGTGAAGCTGGACTACGAGCGCAATGCCGGTGCCGAGCGCTGTCCGGACTCGAGCGAGCTCAGTGACGCCGTCGCTGCGGATCTCGGCTACGACCCGTTCCAGACCGAAGCCGGCGAGACGCTCCGCGTTCGCATCGCGCGGGCCGCAGGGGAGCTGACCGCGACCATCGAGCTGTTGGATGCCGAGGGCGCGGTCACCGGCCGCCGCGAGCTGTCGTCTCCGGGCAAAGACTGCCGCGAGCTGGCCGCCACCTTGGCCCTGGCGGTGAGCATCGCCATCGATCCGGTGCACTCGACGAAGAAACCCGAGCCGAAACCCGAGCCGGCTCCGGCGCCGCCGCCCAAACCCGCGCCGCCTCCGCCCGCTCCGGCTCCCATCCCGAAAGTCGAGCCAGCGCCCGAACCCGCCTCCACGCCCCTGCATCTCCGGATCGCCGGCGGCGCTCATCTCGCCGTGGGAACGGCGCCGGCTCAGGCGCTGGGCTTTTGGGCGTACGCGGGCGCGCGCTGGCCGAAGCTGAGCCTGGGGCTCGAGGGGCGCGCAGATCTCGCCGCCGAGAAGAGCGAGCCCGACGGCAGCGTCAGCGCCTCGCTCTTGCTCGGGAGCCTACTCCCCTGCGTGCACCTCGGCGTCGGCTTCGCCTGCGCCGTCGGCTCCCTGGGCGTGCTGCAAGGCAGCGGCGAGGACGTGTCCCAGCCGGCCAAGGCGACCACGCTGTTCGGTGCCGCCGGCGCCCGGGGCGGAGTGGACATTCCCGTGAGCGACGCCGTGGGCATCGTCGTCCAGGCCGACGTGCGCGCCAATCTCGCGCGCACCACGCTGAGATTGAACGACCGCGAGGTGTGGTCGTCACCGCCGCTGAGCGGCGATCTGGGGGTAGGAGTTCGTGGCGAGCTGTGACGGTCCCGCGTTGGACCGACAAAAATACAATGGAGTTACCGGGGCTTGGAGAAAGTTTCGGGGCTCCGTGACGGATCCGCCGGCCTAGGCCCAAATGCCGAACGTGGCCCCTACGTCCGCCGTCGCTGCCGGTCCCGCGTCCGGGTTCGAGGCGATCTTTCGCGCCGAGGTGGGCTACGTGTGGAAAACGCTCGAGCGGTTGGGGGTGCCGGCGCGGGATCTCGAGGACGTGGTGCACGACGTGTTCGTGGCGGTGTACCGGCACCTCGGCGACTACGATCCGGCGCGGCCGATCCGGCCCTGGCTGTGCGGCTTCGCCTATCGCGTGGCGTCGGACTACCGCCGGCTCGCGCGCAACCGCTACGAGCGCGTGGGCGACGACACGGCGATGGATGCCGCGTCGGTGACGCCCGCCCACGCCGAGATGGAAGCGCGGGATCTGGCGCTCCGCGCGCTGGACGCCGTGCCGCTGGAGCGGCGCGTGGTGCTGGTGATGCACGACATCGACGGCCACTCGGTGCCGGACATCGCCAGCGAGCTGTCGATCCCGGTGAACACCGCGTACTCGCGCCTGCGTCTGGCGCGCCAAGAGATCCGCACCGCCGTCGAACGGCTGGAGCAGGTGGAGGAAACCCATGAGCGAGCTCGAACCCCTGCCCCCGCGCCTGTCGGAGCTCTTCGCCGAGGAGCAGAATCGTCCGGAGCCGGATGCGGCGGCGACGGATCGCGTGTTTTCGCGCTTGGTCGGCACGCTGGGGCTGCCACCCGGTGGTGGTGGCGGCGGACCCGGCGGCGGTGGCGATGGGGGCGGTCAGCCCGGCGCCACGGTGCCCCCGCCCACGACAACGACGCCCGGGCTGCTCGCGAGCATCGCGGCCAAGCCGGCGGCCATCGCGCTGACGGCCTTTGCGCTCGGGGCCGCATCGACGGCACTGGTCGATGCGTCAGACCCCGACGCCGACGCGCGCGACGGTCGAGCCCGCGGCGCCACGGGTGGTGGTGGTGCACGTGCCGTCGTCGGCACCGAGCACGGCGCAAGACGACGACGCCATCGAGCCCGAGGATCTCGCGCCGGAACAAAAGAAGCCTACTGTTCAGGTGGATGCTGGTCCGGCGCGGGACCGGAGCCTGGCCCGGGAGCGCGCTCTGATCTCGCGGGCCCGCACCGCCCTCGCCAAACGGCAGGGCGACGCCGCGCTCGCGGCGCTATCCGCCCATGCCCGCGAGTTTCCCAAAGGACGCCTGGCGGAAGAACGCGAGAGCCTGCGCGTACAAGCCCTGGTGCTGCGCGGGGACGACAAGGCCGCGGCCGAGGAAGCGAAGAAGTTCGAGAAAAAATACCCGAACAGCTTGCTCAAGGGTGCCGTCGAGCAATCTTTGAGCTCGCCGTGACGGATTCGCGGGGCTGAGCCCAAACGAGGGTCGAAAGCGAAACGACTCACGGAGGCACGAGACATGAAGCTTCACATCTTTTCCGCGTTGACCCTGCTTTTGGCCACGGGCTGCGTGCTCGATCAGGATCTCGGCAAGAACGATCAAGGCGCGACGGGCACCGGCGCGGCGAACAGCGGCGGCGCCGCGGGCAGCGGCACGGGCGGCGCCAGCGGCAGTGGAACGGGCGGAACCGGAACCGGCGGAGCTGGAACCGGTGGCGTCGGCGGAGCTGGAACCGGTGGTGTCGGCGGAACCGGAACCGGCGGAACCGGCGGAACTGGAACCGGTGGAACCGGAACCGGCGGAACCGGAACCGGCGGAACCGGTGGCGGCGGCACGGGCTACGACACCGTGGGCGTCACCTGGAAGCCTTCGGCCGTGCACGTTGTGGGCAACGACGTGATGTGGTCCACCACCGGCGAGAACAATCCCGCCCGGCACGGCCATCGGCTTGCTCTTGCGCGAGCCGAAGACCAACACCTTCAAGAGCGGCTCGCCCATCCCGCAAGGCACGCAGGTCGGCTACATCCACGGCAGTGGGCGCACCTTCGTGGTGGACGGCTCGAGCGTGTTCGCCTGGTACACCGCCATCGATCTGGGCTGGAGCGGCGGCGGTGTCACCAAGCTCACGCTGCCCTCCGGTCCGGAAGAAGACTTCGTGGACGCGAAAGGACCGGGCGTGGCGGCCTACGTGGTGGGCGGCGATGAGATGGTCGCCACCGACGCGACGTACCTGTACTTCCCCTGCGACCAGTACTTCTTCGACGGCGGCATCTGTCGCTTCCCCAAGAGCGGTGGCACCGACCTGGAGCTGACCGCCAACACCAGCCCCGAGCTGATCGCCAGCATGGTCGTGACCGGCGGCTACGTGTACTGGATTCGACCCGGCGGCTCGACGTTCCCGGGCCAGCTCCTGCGCGTGCCCGCAGGCAACTCGGCCGCGTCTCCCGAGACCGTAGCCGACGTGCCGGCCTACCCGCGCTCCCTGGTGGAAAGCGGCGGCGACCTGTACGTGCTCGGCCGCGAGGACGACAGCACCCTCAAAGTGCTGCGCTTCACCGGCGCCGCCGGCCCGGGGAAAGTGTTGGCAACGGGCACCGGCAACGCCGGGTCCCTGGCGGTGGACGGAACCAACGCCTACTTCGGCAACGCCACGGACCAGACCATCAGCTCCGTACCCGTCAGCGGCGGCACGCCCAAGGTGGTCGTGGATCTGTCCAAGAGCCAGTACTCCCTGGGCGACTTCGACGTGGACGGCCAGAACGTCTTCTTCCTGGCCCTGGGCACCGGCAACCTGGCGGACTTGGTGCAACGCGCACCGAAGTGAGGGCGGTCAGGCGCGTTCGGGAAACAACGCGGCGAGCGGGATGGACAGTCCCTCGAACGACGCGGGCTCGAACGCGCCTTCGCCGGCCGTCTGGGCGATGACGTAGCCCTCGGGCGTCAGCACCAAGCGCTCGACGATGCGCGCGTCGCGGTCGACGAGCCAGTACTCCGGCACCCCGATGCTGGCGTACCAGGCGAGCTTGGTCACGCGATCGTAGCGGCGGCTCGAAGGCGAGATGACCTCGACGGCCAAGTCGGGGCGCCCTTCTTCCATCCCGAGATGACCGGCCTGCGCGGCGGTCTCGTGCGTCAGGAACTGCACGTCGGGCATCACGCCGCGCAGCTCCGAGATGCGGACCTTGTAGCTCGAAGGCAGCACGACGCCGGCGTCTCGCGGCAGGACCCAAGCCTGCAGGTAGTAGACGAGCAGGCCGACAATCCGCTCGTGCTCGTAATCAGGCACCTCGACCTCCACCAGCCGACCGTCGATCAGCTCTCGCAGGTCGTCGGTGTCGAGCCGGATGAACTCGTCCCAGTGGACGAGGGGGTCGGCGGCTGCCCCCGCATCGGTCATGCTCATAGCGTAGCTCCGCAGGCTGGGTGGGCAAAGCGCCCGGGTATCGACCACCAGACGTCGTGGTTGCGCGTGGCCGCCCGCGCACGGCTCACGCCGCCTACCGGTTCTTGGACTCGTCGTAAGATAGCGGCGATTTTCGTCGTCACTTGGGTGCGTCGCACAGGTGGGGGCCGAGGACGCGAGCGTACAGGGCGCGCGCAGCTCCACTGCCTTGCGCCCACACGATGGCGTAACCCGCAGCCCCGCGTGCCATGCCGGCGCTGCGTTCTGGCTCGACTAGCTCGGCGCCTGCTGCCACATCGTGACTGTCGATGAAGCTACAGTCCGCACCGAAGCGCGCCAAGCGCAAGGCGGCACCGCCGCCGACGCCGTCCTGGAACAGCACGAGGGTGCGCTCCTCGTTTGGAACCACGGACTGCGGACGGAGATCGCTGCCCACCTCGGACGAGCCGACATCCACCGGGCCACAGACCGTGGAGCCGGCAGGATCTTGCGAAACGTACCGCGCGGCTGGGCCCCGGCGCCAAACGAGTTGAAAGACCGCGCCACCGTCCCCGATTCTCGGCTGCGAATTGACGGGCGGCGGCGTGGCGATGTCCCCTTCGCTCAACACCGACAGTGCCGCGTCCGTGCGACCGAAGCCGATAGTGTCGAGCTCGGGTGAAGTCGACGGTCGGAAGTCCCAGACCACATCCAGCGTGCCTCCGGCGAAGGCTGAATAGGGTGCGCCGGCCAGGCCGCTGGTATTGCTGCTCAGAGTCGTCTCGGCGCTCACCGTGCCCGTGGCGGACACGCTGACGCCGCGGATCGAGCGACCTCCGCTGAACGAGCGGTCGTACGTGACCAGCCAGTGGGAGCCGGTCCAAGCCACGTTGGGCCACCCGTCTTGCGCAGCCGAAAGCGGGATACTCCCCCCTAGCGGCGCGCCGGCCGCGCTGATGCGTTGCATCCCACCAGCAAATGCCACCAAGAACTCGTTGCCGTTGTAGGCGATGGTCGGGCGACTGCCGGTCGTGGAGATCGCAGCAGGTGTCGTCGTGAGGTTGCCGCCGGCATTCATCAGAGCAAAGTAGATCCGCGGTGCGCCGTCGCGTTCGTCCGTCCAAGCCAGGCCGTAGCTATCCGATCCCCAGGCGATGGCAGGTTGATACGCACCGGCCGGGGAGCTGACGACGAGCTGTGCATCGCCGTACAGCGGCAAGCCGTCCTGAAGATCGTCCTTGCCGTCGCAGTCGTCGTCCAGGCCGTTGCACGTTTCCGCTGCGCCGGGGTAAACGTCGGCGTTGGCGTCGTCGCAGTCGTCCCCGGGGAGAGTACCCGGAGTCGTCGCTGAGCACTTCGCGTCTCCGTGGCCATCTCCATCGTCGTCGCTCCCCCGGACGACGCATCCCTTCGGCTCATAGTGGCTCTGGCACTGCACCGAGCAGTGCACTGCATTCGGGTTGACGCATTCCTCGGGCGTACCGGGCTGACATGCGAAGCCATTGCAGGTCTCCACGCCGTCGCATTCGACGCCGTTGTCACACTGGTCGTCGCTGTAGCACATCGGCAAGACGCCGGCGCCGCCGCCGCTGCCCGGAAACCCGCCGAGGCCACTGGTTCCGCCAACCCCCGAATCTCCGGTATCACCACCGCTGCCGGAGCTGGAAGACTCGTCGCCAGAGCACGACGGCAATAGCGAAAAGCTGAGCGTAACCAGCCCTGCAATCGTGAGCCGCCCGACAATTCGCCTGCCCCGCACCTACACCTCCACCCCCGACTTCCTTCAGGATACGCGTTCGGCCGAGCGCGATCCACCACCGCCCGGTGTGCCGCCGCGGTTCACGACTTCCGTCATGTCGCCGCGAGCATCCGGCGCGCGATCACGATGCGCTGGATCTCGCTGGTGCCTTCGTAGATGCGGGTCACGCGCACGTCGCGGTACAGCCGCTCCACCAGGTACTCCTGGGAGTATCCGTAACCGCCGTGGAGCTGCACCATCTTGTCGATCACGCGACCCGCGGTTTCGCTCGCGAACAGCTTGGCCATGCTGGTTTCCGCCACGGCGCGGTCGCCACTGTCGAGCAAGTGTGCGGCCCGCAGGGTGAGCAGCCAGGCGGCGTCCAGCTCGGCGCGACAGTCCGCCAGCACGAATTGCGTGTTCTGAAAGTCCGTGAGCGTCTTGCCGAAAGCGCGGCGCTCGCGGGCGTACTCCAGTCCGGCGGCGAGGGCGGCTTCGGCCAGTCCGATGGACAACGCCGCAATCCCGGCTCGACCGGCGCCCAGGGCGGACAGCGCGACCGCGTAACCTGCACCGCGGGCGCCGATCAGGTTCTCTTCGGGAATGCGGCAACCGTCGAAATGCAACGCGACGGTGCCCGAAGCGCGCTGCCCCATCTTGTGCTCTTCCTTGCCGATCTCGAGGCCGGGCGTGCCGCGCTCGACCACGAAACAGCTGATGCCTTCCTTGCCGGGCCCGTCGCTGCGCGCGAACACCAGATGCAACCCCGCGTGGGCACCGCTCGTGATCCACATCTTGGAGCCGTCCAAGATCCAGTGCTTGCCATCGAGCCGCGCGGTGGTGGTGATCGCCGCGGCGTCCGACCCACCGGCGGGCTCACTCAAGGCGAAGCTCACGGGACCGAGCTTGCCCTCGGCATAGGGCGTCAGCCAACGTTCCTTCTGCGCAGCGGTGGCGTGGTCCGCCAAAATCTTGGTGCTCAAGTTGCTGGAAGCCAGCACCACCGCCGTCGACGCGCAGGCCTCGGAGATGGCCTCCATGGCCAGCGCGTAGCCCACGTTGTCGATGCCGGCGCCGCCGTCGCTCACGGGTACCTTCATCGCGAGCAGGCCCAGCGTCGCCAGCTCCTGCAGCTGTTCGATGGGGAAGCGGCCGCTCTTGTCCCGTTCTTGGGCGCCCGGGGCCAGGCGCCGGCGCGCGAATTCGTGCGCCGTGTGCTGCACCATGCGCTGCTCTTCGGACAGCGGAAAGGCGAATCGCGTGATCCGCCCGAGCGTGTCGGTCATCTTCGTCCTCCTCGGTTTCGCTGATGAACTGTCACGGCGGACGACGACTTGGAAGGCCGTCCGGAGCGAAACTTGACAGGGTCCCTGTCATATTCCACGGTGCCCCATGGCCACCCGCGCGCCGCGTCGCTTGCGCAAACCCCACGTCCGCGGCGAGCTCCGCGGCGTGGTCGACGAAACCATCGGCTTGTTCCACCGCCTGCGTTTCGTGGCAGAAGAGATTTACGGCGAGGACGGCCGCTCCACCGCACGCCGCGGCGTGCTGCGCGGCCTGACGCGCTACGGCGCGCAGACGGTGCCGGCCCTGGCCCGCGCGCGCTCCGTCACACGGCAGAGCTTGCAGCCCGTGGTGGACGCTCTGGTCCGGGACGGCCTGGCAGAGCTGTTGGAAAACCCACGCCACGCTCGCTCCGCGCTGGCGCGCGCCACGCCCAAAGGGCAGCGCCTGGTGCGCGACTGGGACGCCATCGACGACCGCGTGCTTTCCGCCATCGGCCGCGGCCTGTCCAAGGAAGATCTCCGCATCACGCTGCAGACGCTCATCACCCTGCGTGAGCGCTTCGAGACGAGCATGCGCTGGCGCCCGGTGTTGTAGCGGTTGGCCGATTTTGCTGGTCCGGCGCGATCTTGGCCCGTGCCGTCACTCCCGCAGCTGCCGGGTTATGCTCAGTCCGTGGTGGCGCGGCTGGTGGATGTCGAGACGGGAAAGGAGTGGGAGCGACGTGCTCGGCTTCGGCAAAACGTTCCTACGGTTCGAAACGGATGGCGAGGGGCCCGACTCGCCATGAGACAGAAAGCGTTGCTTCTCGCCATTGGACTGGCGGCGACGGCTTGCGAGCGGTCGGGAACGGAGCAAGCGTCGCGCGCGGAACCGTCGAGCGCGGCGCCGCCCCAGGTGATGCTCGAGCTGCCGCCCTCGGGCACCGGCAAGGCCAAACCGATCGGCCCGTTTTACATTGCGCGCCAGTCGGACGTCATTGCGACCGCCACCATCGGCCCCAAGCTGACGTTCGAAGGCCGACCGGCGGTGCGTCTCCACCTCGCGCGCGTCCTGTACGGCCGGGTCGCCTCTCGGAGCGTGTCATCGTCGGACGAGCTGCCGAGCTACGGCTGCTTTCCGCCGGAGAAGCCAACTCTGGCGTCGAGCCTGTTCTCTCCAGGGGCCAAGGTCATCGTGTACCTCGCAAGCAAACCCGCGAAGGGCTTTGCCTTGCGCAGCATCGAACGACTGCCGGCGAGCGGACCGAACCCGGAGCTCCTCCGCTACGCGGAGGCACGGCGACTGAGGGAGTCCCCGAAAGCGTCGTCAGCGGACTACCGGCGCCTGCTTGCTAACGAGACGTGGAAGTACGGAAGCGGTGCGCTCGCGGCACTCGGCGGTGATGCCCGCGCCGTGCCGGTGTTGCTCGAGCATCTCGAAGCCTGCGGCGACGCGAAGCCGCTTCCGGGAGCGGCTGTCTTCGGGCGGGTCTCCACAATCCTGCAGCTGATGCCGAGCGAAGAGTTGCATCGAGGGATTCGAGCCAGCGCTCCACTGCGTCGAGAACGCACCCCCGGACCAGCGAGGCATCGACATCGACGCCGCCCTCGTAGGCGCCTGGCAGAACGCGGACGAGCACGAGCTCGCCCTGCTGAAGGCCTATGCGCGGAAGCGCTTCGACAAAGTGCCCGTCGAAGACCTCCGCTACCCGCGTGCTCTCCGCCTCTACACGGGCGCGTACGGAGCGAGCGCTCTCCCGCGGCTCGGCCGCGCGCTGCACAAGATCGCCAATGTGCTCAACGACCATCCCACGGACGGCATCGGTCTTCACGCTCAGCAAACGGTGGAAGACATGGTCGCTCACTGGTCGTCGCTCACGCCTGCCCAGCGCCGGACGACCGAGCAGAGCTGGCGCGCTTTCCTCCACGCTCTCAAACCGGGCGACGACCCGGCCCGCCGCTGCGAAACCATCGTGCGTCCCGTCCTGACGAAGATGTCGATGGCGCGCGTCAGCCCATCGCTGCGCGATGCCCTACGAAAGCCCAAGCTCCTGGTCGCGTTCTGCAACGAGACCGACGACTGAAGCGAGGCGTGGCTTCCCGCCGCGTCGTCGGTCAGCCGAGCCAAGAGCAAGCATCTGCGAGCTTCTGCCGCGCGTCTTGAAGCGGCGCGCCGTGGCCCACGATCAATCGTTCGAACGGCAGTTCGAGGAGGCGTTCGACACTGCTCTTCATCTTGCTGCGATCCGAAACGCCGGTCCAGCGGATCATTCGGCTCAGCGCCACGCGATCGTAGAAGCCCATCGCGCGAGTGTAGAGCTTGGTCCACGCGTGCGTGGGTTGTCCGATGTTGTGCACCAGATCGGCGACGATCAGCGTTCGCGACGGCCGGTGGAAGAGCACGGTCTCGTCGAGGCGAAACCCCGCGATGGCGAGCTCGTCCACGAAACCGTCGAAAGCCGACTCTGGCTCGGCACCCAAAATGCGATCGATGCGCACATCGGGACGCTTCTGCGACAATCCCGCGGGAGCGTGCACTCGCGCGTCGGGGAAAGCGGCAGCCCACGTGCCCAGATGAAGATGATGAAAAAGATTGGGAGCGTAGAGGTGCGTCACGCCACCCAGCTCCTTCAGCCCTGTGCGAAGCTCGTCACTCATCGGCACCGGTGAATGAACGACTGCGCCGCCCGTGCCAAGCCGGAGCACTGTCATCGTCGAGGTCAAGCGCAGCCCGAGGAAACCGACCGGCGCTTGCGCGATCCACACACCCTCCGCCACCGGGGTGAGCCTGTTTGCCGTCGCGGCCGCGGTGCCCGGCTCCGGCACCGCTGACGCACTCTCCATCGCCATGCCCGCAAGCATGCGGCGGCCCCATCAATTAGTCAAGCGCGCTTGACTAATTGTCTCTCTGAGGCAATATGAGCGCGTGAAGGCTTCCGACGACGCTCTCGAGGCACGCAAACGCAAGAGCACCGCGCAGCTTCTGTTCAAGTGCGCACGCCTCGTCAACGAGCGCGCGATCGCGCGGCTCCGCTCCGAGACCGGGCTGCCCGTGCGCGTGGCACACACGCTGCTGTTCCCTCACGTCGACTTCGAAGGTGTCCGCCTGACGGCGCTTGCGGAAAAGCTCGGCGTTTCCAAGCAAGCCGTAGGGCAGCTCGTGGACGAGCTGGAGCAAATGGGCGCGCTGGAGCGCGTCGCGGACCCGCGTGACGGGCGCGCGAAGCTAATTCGCTTTAGCACTCGCGGCCGCGAGGGGATTTTCCACGGGTTGGGGGTGCTCGCAGAAATCGAAAGTGAGCTGGAGCGTGCCATCGGCACGAAACGATTCACGGAGCTCAACCGCGCGCTGCTACTCTTGGTGGATCATCTGGAGCTTACCAGCGACTGACCCCGAGCTCGTTCGCCACAATCGCGGCCTTCAACGGGCCCGACTAGCCATGGCCGCCGCTTCAGCCGGCGTCGCAGTGGACGGCCGCGGCTTGCATCCAATCCGTGTCGGAACAGCTGCCCACTACGGTGAAGCCGCCGCCGGCCTTGGGCCCCGAGGTGCAGGTGCAGCTGAGGGACGGGTCCGGCGATGCCGTGGGGGTGCAGCTCACGTCGAATTGCTGGCTGCCGGTGCACGACGCCTGGCACTCGCTGCCCACGGCGCTGCCCACCACGCAGTCTCCGGAGCCGCAGTCCTCGTAGGCCTGGTTCGCGGAGGCACACGCCGGATCGAGCTCCGGCTGGCCGTCCACGCAGACCATCGGATGCGCCACTGTGCAGTCGAGGATGGCCTTGAACTCACTGGCGCAGCCTTGCTTCAGCGCCTCCGCCGCCGACTCCGTGGCATCGGCCACGCAGTAGTCGATCTTGCACGGGAGCTGGTCGACCTTGGCGCAGATCTGCTCGATCTCCGCCAGAGGGATGGAGCTTCCGCCGCCACCACCCCCACCCCCCGTCGCGCCGCTGCCGCCCTGCCCCGCAGCGCCGCCGCCATCCGACGAGCCACCGCACGCTGCGAACGTGCAAGCGACGATCCCAATGCTTCCGAGTCGTCCAAGCCAGCCCATGAATGCCTCCCGCTGACTGGCCATGCCACACAACCGCGCGACCGAGCCAGCACGCGCGTCGAGAGGCTGACTGATGGGTGGCTACATCCTCGTGGCGCCTGCGAGCATGCCCGCGTGCGCGCGGTCTTGCTTCTCCAGCGAGGCGAACAGGGCGACGAACCCGGCCGGCATGCCGGTCACCAGGGCGCCGACGTGCACGCTTGCGAGACGCCTCTCCATGGCCACGGCAAGGCGAAACGCCTCCTCGACCGACGGCGGAGCAGCCCGCACGCTCTCCAGGGTGTCCTTCGCGTCGGCGAGCAACTGCGACAGATCGGCAACTTGCGCAGCGACCTCCCGCATGTTGTTGCGGTCATTCATGTAGGCCGACGCAAACATGCGAATGCGCGCCGCGTGCTGGAGCTCCTCTCGGTGGAGCTGGCGAAGGAGTCTTGCGCGTCCCCCGGGTCGGAGGCGCCATCCGCCAGCAGTAGGTAGATGTCGGACATTACTTCTTCGATCTGCTCGGCCTTCTCGAAGAGCGAATACAAGCTTTCCATTGCCGCTTGCCTTCCGGCTTCCGGCGCACGTGCCGACTGCCAGACTTACCAACGGCCGCAGGCGCCAATTCTTGAGCGACCGCTGGCTACGACGAACGCGGGATCGATCTACGGAGCCTGGGGTGTGCAGGAGCCATGCGGCGACGTAGTTCCGCACATGCTGCAGCTCGGCCCCAATCCGGAGCTCGGCACGCAGGCCACATCGACGATTTCAACCAACCCAGAAGACCCGCCGGGGACGCCTTGGCGATGAACCAACATCTCGTATCGCTTGCGCACCACCGGACGCTCGGAGCCTGTTGCGTAGTAGCACACGTCCCAGCGGGGGTTGGGCGCGGGCAAAGCGTGTTGGCAGATGTCGATCTCGAAGCTCAAGCGGTAGTCCGCATCGAATTGAGCAGCCGCCACCCGCTTTGCTCGCACGAGAAGCAGGTGTGCGTCCTGCATGGGGTAGGTTTGAGACCGCTGGGTGAGCGTGCCCGAAGGTGCCGCCAGGTCGAAACGCAGCTTCAGCGCCCACTCGGCGTTGCGCGCGACAACTTCGCTTTGTGGCAAATCGACCGCGGGCGCACCCGATGGCGCCGGACCCGTCTGCGGCTTGCGCGTGGGCGCCAGAGCAACTGGCGCGTCACTGCCTCCGGGACTTGCAACGGCTCCGAGGTTGCGACTGCAGGCAACGCACAGAACGACGGCAAGCGCCATCTCCCACCGCGCCATACGAGCGAACGCTAACACAGCTGTCTCCGCACCCAACACACTGCGTGTACAATGCGCGGAACCATCGCACCTGGGCTGATGCTGAAGGAATTCCTCATGCGCAAGTTCGTCCCCTGGTTTTTCGTTTCTGTCATGGCGACCGCCGGCGTGGTCGCCTGTGGGAGTGATTCATCCAGTGACGACGGTTCGAGCGGCGGCAGCTCCGCCGGGGGCAGCGGCGCCGCAAGCGGCAGCGGGGGCAGCGCCGGCAGCGCCACCGGCGGCGCGGCAGGCAACGGAGGCGCCGCGGGGGCAACGCCGGTGGGCGATTGCAACGACGGCATCGACAACGATGGCGACGGCTACACGGACTATGGCATGGACCTCGGCTGCGCCAACGCGGACGACGACGAGATCTCCGGTCCGCGGGATCAAGAGGGTGGCTTCACCACCTACGACCCAGGACCCGACAGCCTGCTCATCTACGTGAGCTCCAGCGGGGGCGACGACGCCAACGACGGCAGCACGCCGGACAAAGCCGTGAAGACGCTCACCCGCGGCTCCGATCTGGTGCGCGACGGCGAGAACGACTTCATGCTGCTCAAACGCGGCGACACCTGGCACGGCGAAACGCTGAACCGTTTCAAGTCTGGCAAGGACGCGACCCATCCGCTGGTGATCGCCGCCTACGGCGAGTCGGACAAGCCGCCGCGAGTCGAGATCGCCGACAATTTCATCGACCACAACGGCAAGCCGCGGAGCTTCGTGCACGTGGTGGGGCTGGAAGATCGTGTCGTACCCGAAGATCCCCGGCGGGCCCGATTTCGACGGCGCTACCGGCGGGGGCTTCCGTTACGTCGGCGGGGGAGATGGCCTGCTCATCGAAGGCTGCCACCTTTTGTACGGCGAGATGGTGCTTCAATCGTTCGGCACCGAGCACTACGACGGCATCGAGGTCCGTCGCAACGTCATCGAGCAGAGCTACCACGTGGACACCTGCAACCAGAACTCCACCTATCGGCCGTCGGGCATCTACTCCAGCCACGTCGCAAATCTGCTGATTGAGGGCAACGTCCTGGATCACAACGGCTGGAACGAGGACGTCAGCTCCGCCTGCGCCAGCATGTTCAATCACGACATGTACCTCAACGCGGATCACCTCGTGATCCGCGGCAACGTCATCGCCCGGGCGTCCAGCATGGGCATCAAGATGCGCTCCGACGCCACCGGCGACGCAGACGATCTCGTGTTCGAGGACAACCTGCTGGTAGATGGCGAGATCGGCATCGGCATCGGTGGCAACACCAGTGAACCGGATCGCTTTTCCAACGTGCAGATCAAGAACAACGTGTTCACGCAGATCGGCCTCGGGAACCCCACCAATCGGAACTTTGCCTGGATGCTGGACGTCGCGGACAACGCCACGGCTACGATCGAAGGCAACTACTTCCTGCACCAACCTTGGTACACGAACGCCTATGGCATCTCCATGGCCAGCGGCTCCGCCAGCGACATCACCATCAAGGACAACCTGTTCTACGATCTCAAGGGGCGCGGCATCTCGCTCGCGCCCCAAAGCGGCTGGTCCAACGTCAAGGTGACCAAGAACCTTATCATCGACCCGTCCAACGGCTCGTGCCTGGTGGACCACCAAGGCTCCTTCGCGAACGTGACCTATTCGGACAACCAATACGGCGGGACGATCCGGCTGTGCGTAGACAAGAACGACGTGGATCTCGCGGGTTGGAAGTCCGCATCCGGCGAGGCCAGTGCCAGCCAGTGGAGCGGTAGCTTCAGCGATCCTGATCGCACCGTCGGCAGCTATGCCGGCAGCTTGGGCTTGCCGGCCACCCTGGAAGGCTTCTTGGACGAAGCGCGCAAGCAGAGCCGCCTGACCTGGCGGGAGGATCTGACGGCCAGCACCGTGAACGCGTACATTCGCGCCGGCTTCAACTGATCTGCGGCGCGGCACGTGCGGTTCGAGTAGAGCGCTTTAGCGTCCAACACGGCGGTCCGTTTTCGAGCCTCGAGCCGTCCTGCCGAACCACCTCAGTCCGCGAACAGCCTGACGAGATCCAAGCGAGACGCGATACCGAGCTTGCGCATTGCGTGCGTGAGGTGCGTCGCTACCGTCGACTTGCTCAATCCCAGATGATATGCAACCAGCCGGTTGGTGTGGCCCATGGCCGCCAGAGCGACGACCTGGGACTCTCGCTCGCTCAGTCCCCGAGGATCCGCGAGCTGCTCGTCGTTCCGGCGGGCGACGATGAATCGCCGTCCATCCGAGTCGAAGCTGTCGACCAGGCTCCAGCGTCCGTCGACCAAAGCACGCCACTGTGCGAGGGCTTCGTCTTCATGCGTCCTGACGGAGCTACGGGCGCGATCGATAGAAAGAGCGGCGAGGCGTAGCTTCTCACGAGCGCTGGGCTTCTCAGATTCGCCCGCAGCGTGAGTCACTCGACCGCCCGCGTCCAGCACTGCGTCATCTCGGCCCAGGGCGTCCAACGGAGACGCGCCGGCGAGCGCTTCACGCAGTCTGAGGCCGGCGCCAAGATGCGCCGCGATCTGCGACCACCTCGTTCGGAAGTGGTGATCCGCCCGGGTGATTTGGTCTCGGGGCGCCGCGATGGCGATGCAACTGTCGCCGTTCAACCCACGACAGCCGAGTACGTCGTGGATTCCGTATGGACCGAACGATTCGGCAAAGAGCCCGCCTTCAATCGTCAGAGCGCCTTCCGAGGCTTCACTGGTGCTCGCCGCTGGACCGAACTCCACATGGGCTCGCCTGAGGCCGACCACATCGGCTTGGGCCATCCACGCCCGCACCAGTTTCACGAGTGCAGGGCTGAGCCCGGAGCTCGCGAACCCCGTAAGCTTCAGGCGCCCGTTTTTGGGAAACCTGTAGGTGTAGCTGGTACAGCCCAAGCCTTCATCGAGCAGAGGACTGGCGGCGGCGTTGACCGCGTCGAGCCAAGCTGCGTCCGTGCGCTGCAGCGCATATGCGCACTCCACCAGCTGGATGACGTCGCTCGTTGTCATCGACCCTCGGCGGCCTAGCCGTTCCATTGATGATGACGGGGCTCAGGGCGAAACAGAACCGAAATTGCATCGAGCTACGCGATGGGCATGATGAACCGCATGAAGCGCTCGCGGGCTACCATGGGAGCCCCCAAAGATTTGCGGGTTACGCCGCTTGGGTGGGAGAAGCTCATGGTCCTGAGCTTCGCGCTGCCGCAGCATCTGTTGCCAGCTGGGCTGACCGCTGCCGAGCGCGCGGTCCTCGACCTCCTACTGGCTGGCGAATCGAATCGCGCGATCGCTCAGGCGCGCGGCGTGGCTCCCAGCACGGTCGCCAACCAGATCGGATCGTTGTTTCGCAAGCTTGGCGTCCGCTCCCGCGCCGAGCTCGCGCGCAAGCTGTCCCAACGAAGCTGAGCGAGTTCCCCCGTAGCCCGCGCAATCCGGCTACGGCGCTTCTGGGGCAAACGGTTTCGGTTTCGTCTTGGTGCTGGGCGCCGGTGGCTTCGCCGGCGCCGCGGTCGTTGCTGCGGGCAGCGGCGCGCTGGACGCACGCGGCTTGCTCGCAATCGGGCGGACCGGCACAGGGCGCGCGCTCGGTTTTGCGCTCGCGCTCACGCTTGCGCTCGGTGCCGGCGGTTCGGAAAGCGGTGGCGGAGCCGGCGTGGTGGCGGGCTCCGGCGACTGCGTCTCGCTCGCCGTGGCCGCCAATTCCGACGCCGAGGCGCCGGGCGAGGCGGAGCTCGCGGAGCGCAAGGCGACGACGCCCGTGGTCGCCGCGATGCCGACGACAATCACCGCGCCGACGGCGAGCAGCGCCGGCAAGCGTCGCTGAGGCACGAATTCCGCCTGCGGAGTGGTGCGCGAAAGGGGACTCGCGGTGTTGCCGATGCCCGACTCGGCTTCGGCGATGAGCGGCGGCGGGACGGCGACTGCTGCTCCGGTGACGAGCGCGGTGGGCGCGGTCGGTAGTGCTTCGGGTGCGCCCACGCCCAGGGCCTCGCCCAGCGCCACGACCTGATGGCCCACGGTGCGCCAGCGGCGCCCGGGATCGCGCTCGCACGAGCGCGCGAACCATGCGTCGAAGGCCGGGCCCAGCGTGGGCAACCGAGTCGAAGGCGGTGCTAGGGGTTCGGACACGATCTGCAGCACGAGCGCAGCGAAGGTGTTGGCCTGCCAGTACACCTCGCCCGTGAGCAGTCGATACGCGATGAGCCCGATGGCCCACTGGTCCGTGGGCGGCCCCACGATGTCGTGGCGCCCGCGCGCTTGCTCCGGTGCCATGTACAGCGGCGTGCCGAAGATGGCGCCGCTCTTGGTGAGGCCGCCGCCCTCCGCCGTGCTGCCGCCGGCTTCGCTGCCCATGGCCTTGGAAATGCCGAAGTCCAGGATCTTGACGATGCGGGTTCCGTCTTCGCGGTGGTGCAAAAACAGATTCTCGGGCTTCAGGTCGCGGTGGACGATGCCGATGGCGTGCGCCTTGTCCAACGCGCGCGCGACCTGGGACAGCCAATCGACGACTTCGGCGGCGGGCAGGGGCCCGCGCTCGGTGACGATCTTCTCCAGGTCCTGCCCTTCGAGCAGCTCCATGACCAAGAACGGAGCGCCGTCCAGCTCCGCCGCGACGTCCGCGTCGGTGACCTTGACGACGTTCTCGCTCTTGATCCGCGCGGGAGCCCGCGCCTCGCGCTTGAAGCGCGCGACGACATCGGGTTTTGCGCCGGCGTGCCCGTGGAGCAGCTTCAGCGCGAGCCGATCCCCGGTGTTCGTGTGCTCCACCAGGTACACCGCGCCCATACCACCGCGCCCGAGCTCGCGGATGACGCGATAGCGGGAGGCGATGGTGTAGGGGAGCGCGGCGGACATGGGAGCTCAGTCCGGAACGAAAACCTTGTCCGCAGACGTACAAGCCGTGGAAAGGGTGCACGGTGAACCGACGACGAACCCCTGCACCTTAGCGGCCGGGTACACTGGGTCTTGCCTGGTAGCGCACGAAACCCGGCTTGAGCGGTGCGCCCACCGGCACGTCCTGTTTCACCAGCCAGCCCATCACGGCTTCATACTTGAACCCTGAGGGCAGTCGGATGCAGTTCCGGTCACACCTACGACGCTCGCGTGTTTCCGATGCTGGAGTTGTAGCAGCGGACCGCGGGGACAGTGTCGGGTTGCTGGGACTTGTACATCTTGGCCGCGAATACCAAGTCCCAGCCCGCCTCGTTGTCGTACGGGCTCCACATCGCATCGGCATTCACCAGCGGTAAACCGTTGAGGAAGTTGTCCTTCTCACCCTTCGGAACCAACGTGTAAACGGTGACGAAACAACTTCCGTAGGCATCCCCATAGAGACCGTCGCAGTTGTTGTCTTGGAACGGCTGGCAGCTATCTTGGGACTTGGGGCCTACGTCCCCGGTGCACAACGACCACTGAACGATGGTGCCGTTGAGTACGCAATCTTGCGTGCCTGCCTGGCACGTCCCAGTGCCGTCTTCAGGGTGTGAGTTGCATGACCGGTCCTGTCCCACAGCCACATTCCCGGGTTGGCACTTACAAGCAAGGTCACTCTTGTCAGGAACCCCGTTGCAGTTTTCGTCACCTGCCGACGAGCAATTGGTTGCGGGAGTGACGGTCGACTTGCACGGGCTCCACGCCGACGAGCGCCCATTGAACATACACTGCTGGACTCCAACTGCGCACGCTCCGAGTTGCCCGGTCTGACAGCTTTGCGTTTGCCCAGATTGGCATTGGCACGCAGAGGTTTCCGACTTGTCGGCCGTGCCGTTGCAGTCGTTGTCTGCCTCGGACGCGCAGTTCTTTTCCGCTGGTCCCACCGCGCCGTTGCAGGCCCCAGCAACGCCGTTCACGCATTCGCGCACGCCGAGCTTGCAGATCCCGACGCCGTCCTTGGACGAGTCGAGGCCGGGGATCGCAGTGCCCTGGGAAGAATCGCTGCACTTTGGCGGATTGCTCGGGTCGCAGGCGCAGGACTTGCCGCCCGCGGCTTGTTCGTCATCGGCGTTGCCGTCGCAGTCCTGGTCTTTGGTGTCACAGCGATCCGGATTGCTGCCGTCGGCTGGGCCGTCCCAAGCCCCGGGATACGTGTTCGCGTCCGCGTCGTCGCAGTCGTCGCCCACCTCGATCACGCCGCCCCCGGAGGCGACGCAATTCGCCTTGGCGTGCCCGTCGCCGTCGTCGTCCCGGGCTTTGAACACGCACTTGCCGAGCACGGTGTCGCAGCTCGCATCGGCGCAGCCGGCCGGCGTCGTGGCCGGCATTTGTGCAGCACAATCAGCCGCGGTCTGGCAGTCGATTGCGGGTCCGCCCCCGGTCGCGCCGGTTCCCGTCGCGCCGGTCGCCCCCGTGCCCGTGGCACCGGTGCCCGTGGCGCCGGTACCACCCGCGCCGCCACCGCCTCCGTTGGTCCCGCCCGAGTCGCCTCCGCCCCCGCACGCCGCAACGACCCCCAACACCAAGAACGCAGCGACCGAACCGATTCTCACAGTACGCATGGCATTTCTTCCTCAGTTGCACCCCAGTGAAAACGCACTGAAGCTGCTGTTGCCGCTCTCGGCGCCCAGCACGTAGAGCGTGCCGTCGCTCGCCGGCGTGCCGCCGCCCGATGGGCTCGCGATATCGACGGCGCCGCCGCTGGGGGTACCGTCGGGAGTGAAGCGGCGAGCTTGCATGAGCCCTCCGCTCGACAACCAAGTGACGAGCCATTCGCCGCGCGCCGCGTTCCATGTCACGGCCGGCTGCGTCGCCAGCGCGCCCGTCGGCGCGACCTCGACGCTCGCGCTGAAACCCACGCTCGCCGTGGGAGCGTCGAAATTGCCCAACGCCAGACGCACGCTCTGGCTGCCGGGGCAACCCAGCTCCGCCGCGACCGCCACGCTGGCGGTGGGGGAAACGGCGATGGCTGCGCTGCGGGCACCGACCAAGTCCGGAATGGTAATGACACCCGGCTTGGCGCCGCCGGCCAAGAGCGCATCACGCGCCACAGTCCACACCGAGACGTCGTTGCTGACCGGTGCGGCCACCAACACGATCCCGCTCCCGGCGACGGGCGCCACACCCGG
This sequence comes from uncultured Gemmatimonadaceae bacterium, assembly GCA_963822945.1. Lineage (GTDB taxonomy): Bacteria > Gemmatimonadota > Gemmatimonadetes > Gemmatimonadales > Gemmatimonadaceae > JAGWRI01. Next base: position 181,490 of record CAWGJO010000021.1, read on the forward strand.
TGGCCGCACAGAGAGGGAGTCTGACGTGAGGGTGCGCTCGACGGCCTTGGCCAACGCCGGGCTCGCACTGGCCGCCTTCTCCACGAGCAGTGCGCGCAGGGGCGCGGGGGCCGCGGCGCTGCAGTCGTCCAGAGCATCGCGCGCGGATAGCGGAACGTCGAAATACAGCGCCATGGCCGTCTTCGGGTCGTCCGCGAAGAACGCTAGGGCCGGGAGCGCCACACCGGCGGCGGTGGCGTTGCACGCTAGGTCAGCCTTGCCCGCGATGCCTGCGCTGTAGCGATAGGAAAGCGCGCCTTTGCCGCAGCCGCTGGTCAGCACGAACAGTGCAGCGCCGCCGGATTCGGCAAGCTGCACGTAGGGCTGCCGCGGTGCCAAGGTCGGCTCACTGGATAGAAACGAGCAACCGTCGAACAAAAATCCGGGATTTTGGCCCTGCATGCGCACGGCTTGGATGCAGCTGCCGCCGCCGGTCTGCACCAGCAGGCTGGCGACGACGTCCGAACCGTTGTCGCTCGCGAAGGTGACGTCCGCCGTGGACGGCAACGTGCCGAGCTTCTGTACCTCGCCGGCCGGAGTGGCGGCGACCACGAACTCGTCCACGATGCCGTCGCAGTTGTTGTCCTTGCCGTCGCACTGCTCGTCCACTCCCGAGCGGTTGCTCGGATTCGCGTCGTCGCAGTCGCCGCCGCCGCAGGCGACGGTCGGATCCCCGTCGCGGTCGTCATCGCGCGGACGCCGAACGCAGCGCTGGCTCGCCGGATCACACTGGAACGGATTGCAGGTGGGCCCCGGGTCGAGTCGATTGCACACGTCCGCGCCCTGGCTCAGGGCCGGACTGCACGGCTCCACGTCGTAGTCCGCCAACCCGCCGAACGTGCAACTCGCGATCGCACCCAGCAGCCCAACGAGACCCAGCCCGCGAAGCCGGCGCATGTCAGAAGCTCCCCCAGGCGCCAGCGCCGGCGCCGGAAGGGCCGACCAGCGGCGTGAGCGCGACGCGGCCCTTCTCCGTGCCGGGCAAGCCCCAATCGGTGGTGAAGGCCAGCACGCCGGCGCCCACGGCGAGCATGCCACCGGCCACGAACAGGATGTTCGCCGTGGTGGACTGGCCCTTGATGTCGTCGCGCACCGCGGAGTCGCGCTCCAGCGGATCCTTCGCCTGCTCGTCGTCGGATTTGCTCTTCGCGTCGATTGCCAGGTACGTGCCGGCGCCCACGGCCACCACGCTGGCTCCGGCAACGCCATAGAAGATCCACCGGGGCGTTCCGCTGCTGCCCGTTGCCCGCGCATCTGCGCGCAAGCGGATGCGCACGGCAGCGTCTTGACGATCCGATAGCTCCTGGCTCCAGCGGAAAGGCAGGTAGCCCGGCGCGCGCACTACCAACGTGTGACGCCCGACGTCGACTTCCCTCGCGCGATCCAGGCTTCCGGGCTCCACCGCGTCGCCGTCCAGCGTGACCGACAGCCCCGCCGGTCGCGTGCCGAAGCGCAGCAGAAGGCGAGCAGTGGGCACCCGCTCCAGCCGAACTTCCACTCGCTTCTGCTCACCCTCGGCAAGTGTTACGCGCTCGTGAAACGGCTTGCTGCGGGCGCCGTGCGCTACCACTTCCAGCGTGCCGGGATCCGTCTCCACCGCGACGCCCCACGCCGCCCGCTGCAGCTCCGCACCGCTGACGGTGACGCGAAATCCCGGGGGCGGATCGCTGGGCACCACGACGGTCAAACGCGGAACCTTGCCTTCGATCTCCGCCGCCTCGCTGGCCGCCGCATCGCGCGTTGCCGAGTAACGCTTCTCGCCCGAGGCGGTCAGCCGGTCCTGCGCTTCCCGCGCGGACAGCTTGTACTGCGTGTACGCGCTGGCCACCTGCCCGAGCGCGCGATGGCAGCGGGCGATGTACAGCCGCGTGTTTGGGCTCGCCTGCAGCTCCAGACTCGCCTTGAAGGCCACCAGCGCCTCTTCGAACTGCCCCGCTTCGAAGGCGCTCTTGCCCTCGATGAACTTGTTCAATGACGCGCTCTGGGTGCCTTGGTCGGCGTGCGCCGATACGGGCGCCACCATCGGCCCGGCAGCGACGATAGCGAGCTGCAGCAGAAGTGCGATTTCGTACAACCACCGCGCTCCAGCGGCTGCCCCGACCAAATTGGATCGCAACATCTCACCTTCCGCCTACCGGCCCGGCGCTGGGCTTTCTATGGGCATTTGGTCGAGGACTGCCGTCAATCAGGTAGGCTCCGCGTCCTTCCGTGGCCGCGGCGCCTGAGGACGCCACCAGCCAACGTCGAAGTCCGCGCCGCCGCTCGATCCCCGCGAGGGGTATCGAGGTCGACGTGAGCCCGGCCCGCGCCGATGCGCACGCCCGCGGCAAGGTGAGCTCCCGCGACCGCGGCTGGGGACGTTGCAGCTCGCGCGCCGCTTGCCCTCACGCCTGACAGCCAATACGCTGAGAGAATGAGGTTTAGCGTGATTGCGATTGGGGCAGTACTGGCCATGGCGTGCAGCTCGGGTTCGAGCGGAGGCGGGGGTTCCCAGACGAGTGCCGCATGCCAGAGCGCCTGCAGTCACGCCTCGAGCGTCTGCCCTGCCCAGTTCCAAGACACGGCAAAGTGCGAGAGTGGTTGCTCGGCCCTATCTCCCGGTCGGGTCGCGTGCTTGAGCGTCGAAAGCACTTGCGAGTTTCTGGAGCGCTGCGCCGAGGGCAGCCCAGCGACCGGCGGCGGCGCAACGCAGGCTGCCTGTAACGAGGGCTGCGCACATGCCGCGCAACAATGCCCAGAACAGTTTCAAGACACCGCAAAATGCGAGTCGTCGTGCCCTCAACTCTCCCCGGGCCAAGCGGCGTGTTTGGCGGTGGATACGACTTGCGACCTCTTGACAGCGTGCGTCGGCGAGTGAGCGCGGCCGCCGGTCTCGTGGAGCAGCACGGCCAGGCTCCCCGGCGTCGTCATCCTCAGGGGTGACCGGAGGGGAGGTCTTCCAGTGCGGTACCCGGCGCCGCACACAGCACGAACGGTCCGGGCGGGGCGTCCTGCAAGCGCACGTCCATCAGCTTCTGACCCAGCATTGCCGGGAGCGGCGAGTCCGTCAGTTGCCACAGCGCCTCAGGGTGCTCGTCGGGGTTGTTCGGGATCTCCCAGCGCCGGGGATCGTAGCGAAGCGCACCGAGCAGGCCCACCGCAAGGGTGACGCCCAGCGCGGCGCCCAGCACGGCGCGGCGGCGCGGCGGCCAGCTCGCGGCGGCGAAGATCGCCACCCAAAGCGAAAGCGCGAGCAGCCGCGGACCGAACGTCATACCGCCCCACCACTTGTAGAACACCGCCGCCACGACGAGCTGCGCCGCGACTCCCACAGTCAGCGGCAGAGCGAGCCGAGTACGAGGCCACGCGCCCACGAGCCACACCGGCGCAAACCACAGAACGCCGCGCGCGGGGCTCACCAGCAAACCGGCCGACCCCAACGCTAGGTGCCCCGGCGAGAAATTGAAGATCTTTTCCGTCGCACGCGCGTTGGCCGTCAGCTGACCGGGCGACACGATCGAGTCGAAGTACCACAGGTTCCAGATCATCACCGGCATCACTGCGAAGATCGCGACGATGCCCGCTGCTAACACCACGGCGGGCGGAGCCTTGGCTTCGCGAGCAGCGAGGGCGCCGAACACGGCGACGGCCACACACAGGGGTGCGTCCGGGGGGCGCAGCGTGGCGGCGAAAACGGCAAAGGCCACCGCCGGCACCAGGAGCCACGGCCGCTGTCGCGTCCAGGCCGCCGCCGCCAGAGCGGCCAGCAGCGCGGGGAGCGCTGCGGTCTGTTGCCACGAAACCTTGTCCCAGGGTCGGCGCGCCGGCGAAGGAGCACCCCGCTACCAGCGCGCCCGCCGCCGCCCAACGCCACCCCACGCGCGCGAGCAGCGCCAGCGCCAGCAGCGCGGTGGAGAGGGCGAGGGCCAGCGCGGAGCCATGGCGCGCTTTTCGCCTCAGGACCTCATCGGTCACCTGAGTCTTTGGTGCGAGCCCACTCGCGAACATCTCGCCCAGATAGCCGGGGCCCGGACCGAAGCTCGATACCAACTTCTTTCCGTCGGAAGACGGCAGGGCGTAGTACGGCAACCGTCCGCTCCGGGCTCGCTGTCGGAGCCAGGCTACGCTTGCCAGATCCGACGTTCCGCTGCACGTCAGGCTGACCATGCCGAGCCGGCCGGGAACCGTGTCGCCGCCCTGCGGCAGGAGCGGCACGGCCAGCGTGATCGCTAGCACCACAAGCGCAGCCACGAGTGGCACGACGATTCGCACAGCCAGCGCAGGTTCGAGCTTCGCCATCTTCACCAGAACGCGCCGCGCCCTAGCGCGGAACCATGCACTTTCCGGCTTCGCAGACCGGTGCGGTGCGCGTGATCATCCGACGCAGAGCATGCACCGCGATCTCGGCAAACAACAGCGGATCGGAACCGGCCGCGCCCGGGGATGCTTGGAATGACCAGGGTACCGGCCACCGGTGAGTCCACTCGAAACACGACATCCGTCACTCCCGCGCCGCGTCGATCGTGCTAATTTAGCGCTGGGGGCATGATCATCGCTCGAAAGCTCTCGTCAGGCATCGGCCTTTCGCTGCTCGGCGCGCTGGCGTTAATACATTGTTCGGCTTCCGAGACCACGCCGGCACAGTTGTCCAGCGATGGCGGGATCACCGAAGCCGCAGCGGACACCAGTGTCGAGTCGTCGATCCCGGAGAGCGGCAGCGACGCGGGCGCCGCGGACGTCAATCCCTTCGACGCCCCGAGCGACGCCGACGCTGGAGCCAGCACGCTCACCCCCGCCATCTGGAACACCGCATGGGAAGGCAACATACAAAACGCGCGTGTTGCCCTCTCGCCCCAAGGCGACATCGTCGTCGCAGGCGCATTCGGCGCCGGCACCCTGAGCACCGGCGTACCGGGTCAGGTGATTTCGACCTTCAGCAACGACTGGTACATCGCCAAGCTGCCGGCCGGCGGTGGCCCGGCGTACTGGTTGCGCCAGGTGTCATCGACATCGACCGGCCTGGTGTCTGACGTCGCGGTCGGTCCCGATGGCAGCATCTTCGTTGCGGGGATGTTGGGTGGTGGCGCCGCCAACGTGGACTACCACGGGATGCCGGGAGCGCCGGCGGGCTCCAACAATCCACCTCTGGCGGTGCTGAAGTTGGATCCCGCGGGCGAATTCGTCTGGGCCCACTCCGCCCCGCAAGCGTCGGGTGTCGCCGCTGCCCCGAACGGCGACGTATTCGTGGCGGAATCCGTGGTCGGAGACGCATCGACGACGCTCGCAGCCGCCACACGCATCGCGCCGGGGGGAGCCGTAATGGAAACACGCACCTTTGGTGGCTCCGGCACAGGGACGCACGCTGACGACGTCGTAGTCCATTCGTCGGGCGACCCAATCTTCACGTTCAGTACGTCGTCGCATGTGGATTTCGGCCAGGGACTGGAAGAAGGCACCGTTACGGTCCGCTTCGATTCCAAGCTCGACACCAAGTGGTCCACGAGCTGCAAGATATTCGGCACTCAGTCACGCGCCAGGGTGGCCATCTCGACCGACGACCGCGCTGTCGTCGCTGGACAAGGCACACCCAGCTGCGCGGGCTTCAGCCAAGTGGTTGGCTCACAGAGCTTCTTCCTGGTGTACGACGACTCGGGGCAGCTGAGCTTCACGCACATCTTTCCGGACACGCCCGGCATCAGCGACCTGGCGGTCGGTCCCGACGGGCGAATCTACGTGACCGGGAACAATAGCTATGCAACCGCTTCCGGCATCTTCATCCGGGGCACTGATTCTGCTGGCACGAACCCGTTCGCCTGGATCGTACCCGCTTCTTCCCTGCAAAACGACCTGAGGGAACCGGCCCTCGCTTCCGTCGCCCCCGGACAGCTCATCGTCGTGGCTAAAGGGCACGGCACCATCAATCTCGGCGCGGGGCAACTGCTCGGCTTTGGCATGCATGGGCTGCTCATCGCCCAGGTCGCGCCCTGACGCGCGCCGAAAGGACGCGCGCACGACTTGCTCCGCTTCCCGCGGGGCGGGCCCTTTTGCTGGCTCAGTCTGCGTCGCAGTAGTTGGGCGCGGCTTTCAGCCATTCCGTGTCGGGGCAACTTCCGATGACGGTGTAACCGCCACCAGTTTTGGGCCCTGAGGTGCAGGTGCAGCTCAGAGCCGGGTCCGCCGTGCTCGTCGGCGTGCAGCTCACCTCGAAGGCGGCCGCGCCGTTGCAGGTCGCCGAGCAGTCTCCGTTGCTCGTGACCGAAGAAGAACAATCATACGGACCGCACTCGTTGTAGGTCTGCAGCGCGGCGTCGCACGCCGGATCGAGCTCGGGCTGACCGTCCACGCACTGCATGGGGTGAACCAAGGTGCAATCGAGAATGGCTTCGAACTCCTTTTGGCAGCCGTCCTTCAGGGCGCTCGCAGCGGCCTCCGTGGTGTCCGCAACGCAGGACTTGGGCTTGCACGGAAGCTGATCCACGCTCGCGCAGAATCTGCTCGATCTTCGCCAGCGGGATCGTCGCGCCCCCGCTTCCGCCGCCACCGCCAGTCGCTCCGCTCCCGCCCTGCCCTGCGCCGCCACCGCCGCTCGAAGTGCCTCCGCACGCCGCGAAGGCGCCCGCGATGATCCCGATACCAACGAGTCGTCCGAGCCAGCCCATGCCTGCCTCCCGCCGCTGGCCATGCCACGAAACGCGCGCGCGAGCCAGGCCGGTTCCCCCGAAGGGGGCGCGGCGGACCACCAAAACACCCGGAGCCCTCCGCCGCGGAAATCGGCTATGTCTGCAGAACGTGAAATACGCGTTGCTGCTCCTTCCGTGCATTGCTTGTTCTTCTGTTGGTCCGGCGCGGCCACACCCCGTGGCGCCCGCACCGGCGGCGGCTCCGACTCCGGCTCCCCTGCCGCTGCCAGCGCCGCGGACGGATGGCATGGCGCCGCCACCTTTCACCGCCGATGAAATGCGCGCGGGCACTCCCAGCGGCCGCACCGTGGTGCTGGAGGAGACCTCACCAGACAGCGGTGAGAAGACGCGGCGCACCATCCTGTACACGAACGTGAACCCCACGGGCGGGGGCGTGCATGTGACTTTCTCGGACGCCAGCGGCGCTGCACTCGCCTCCCAGATCACCGCGACCTTCACGTGGGCGCAGCAGGAACGCCAGGTCACTCGCCCGGCGAACGTCACTCGAATCGAACAGGCGCGGATAACCGTGCCCGCCGGCACTTTCGACACGCTGCTCTACACCGTGGACGAGCTCCGGGACGACGGCCTGCGCCGGGTGATGAAGGACTGGTATGCGCGGGAGGTTCCGGGCATCCCGGTCAAGAGCCTGATGACGCTGGATGGCCGCGTCGTGCACGACTCCGTCCTGCTCGAGAATCGCTCGCGCTGACTGGTGCCGCGAGGCACAGCCCGCCAATGATGACCGCCCGGCGGCTGCGAATGCGTGCACGCGGGTAGCTCGGCTTCGGCGTGCCGTCGATCAGAAACAGGCCTGCGCATCAAGCTGAACACGCTACGCTGTGTGTAGTGCACACTTCCGAGCACGTCCCGGGCCGAGAGCGCGCTGGGGCACGCTCGCGCGTTGACCAGACGCAACCGCGCTCACATGTCGGCGTGCTGGTCGCGATAGTGTTGCTCTGTGCGTGCTCGCGCGCGGCCGAGTCGCGTGTCGAGCCTCTCGTGACCCCACCGCGGCCCGCCGGGACCGCGCCAATGCCGGTGCCGTCGGCATCGCGGCCGCTGGAGCTCCCCGAGCCCGTGCCCTATCCAACGCTTCGGCCCACGCGCGCGTTTCGCCGGATCCCGCTGCCAAAAGGTGTCGCCTTCTCCGACATGGCGGGTGCTGGTGACGTTGTTTACCTGCTTTCGGGGAAGAAGATCTACGTCCACGACGGAAAGCGCGTGGTCCACCAAGCGGAGCTCTGCCGGGGGGCGACGCAAGATCGATACTGGCTCGAAAGCACCCACCACGGCGTGGTGGCCATAGGCTTTGGCGAGCACGATTCATACATCGTGGCTCGACTCGAAGCGAACGGCGCCGTGCACTGCGATACCTACTCGCGCACGCCCGACACCAGCCTGTTGCTCGGGCTGACGCTGCTCTCAAAGCGGTCCGGGTTCACCTTGCCCGCTGACACGCGCCCACTATTCGGCATCCCTCTTCCACCAACCGACAACCCACGCGGGGGCATGCTCTTCGCACCCCGGAGAGACTCGATCTGGATCATGGTCTTTCCGCCGTTTGCTGACGATGCCGACTCCCAGGCATTTCACTACTTCCACTTCGACGGGAAACGCTGGGAGCCGACAAAGATGCCTCCGAGCACCGAGCCGATCTCACCCATCTGGGACATGTGGTCAGATCCCGAGGGCGCGGTCTGGACTATCATCAACCCATACTTCTTTGGCGTGCTGCATGGCGGTCCACGCCGAGAGACCCACATGTCGCTCGGGAAGTATGACGGTTCCACGTGGACGCTCATGGCCGTCCCCGAGTACTTTGGCGCGAACCGGTTGACAGGAACCGCCGCGGACGACGTCTGGTTCATCTCGAGAACGGATGTATTCCAGTGGGACGGCGCCCGCTGGCACACCGAGAGCTTCGTGGACCGCGAGCCCAACGGTCCCCACGCGAACTTCCAAGGCACGCCGTTCATGGACGCCATGGGCTCGCTCTGGCTCTTGGCAGACACCGAGAAGGGCTGGCAGCTCTTTCGAACGGTTCCGAAAGACTGAACGCCCCCGTGGTTCCGCGCCGGACCAACAAACAAACGATCTAGTGCGAGATCACGCACCGCTTGGCTTCGCAGACGGCGGCGTTCGCGGACCAGGCGGCGCACTTCACCTTGCCGCAGCTCATCGCGCAGCGCGCCTTCAGCTCTTCGATCTTGCCCATCAAGGGCACCACGGCGTGCTCTGGCGCGGCCATGCCACAGGGAGACAGGCAGGGCGCGACGATGCGCATGCAGCGCGTGGCCGGGCCGCAGGTGTTGTCGAACGTCAGGCGCGTCTGGATTTCCTCGGCCAGAGCGTCGCAGTCCACCGCCGCGGCTTCCGGTGCGGCATCTGCGACGGCCACTTCAGGCGCAGCCTCCACTCCCGCGTCCTCGGGCTCCGGAGCCGCGACGGGGGCGACAGCCGGCGGAGGCGTTGGGCGCGGCGCCGGGGTGCACGCGCCCACTACGAGGGCCGCAAGGCCCCAGCGCTTCACGGCGACGCGACGTCCGGCTTCTTGCCGATCTGCACCAGCCGCTCGTTTTGGATCTGCTGAGCCTTGTCCGGATCCACGTAGTCGCTGTGACAGACGGCCTTGTCGTGATCGCCGCCCACGGCCTTTCGCGTCTTGTTGGCCAGGCGGTGGATCTCCTCCGGCGACAGCACGCCGCGCTTTTCCAGCGTGGCCTTCTGCTCCGGGCTGAGCGCCGCGCTCTTCAGCACGCGCTCGCGCTCGAAGCCGTCGGCCTTGCCGCTGTGAAACTCCACGATCTCTTTCGAGATGCGCACGGAGCACCAATCGTGGCCGCACATGGCGCAAAAGTCCGTGTCCACGTCCATGTCTTCGTCGTGCAGCGCCCGCGCGTAGTCGGTATCGAAGGCCAGATCGAAGTGCTTCTCCCAGTTGAGCGCCGCACGGGCCTTGGTCAGGTCGTCGTCCCAATCGCGCGTGCCCGGAATGCCCAGCGCCACGTCCGCCGCGTGGGCGGCGATCTTGTAGGCGATGCAGCCTTGCTTCACGTCGTCCCGCTTGGGCAGCCCCACGTGCTCCTTGGGCGTGACGTAACAGAGCATGCTGGCGCCGTGGTACGCCGCCGCCGTCGCGCCGATGCAGCTCGTGATGTGGTCGTAGCCGGGGAACACGTCCGTCACCAGCGGCCCGAGCACGTAGAACGGCGCGCCGTGGCACAGGCGCCGCTCGAGCTTCATGTTGTATTCGATCTGATCGAAGGGCACGTGGCCCGGCCCCTCGATCATGACCTGCACGCCCTTCTTCCACGCGCGCTCGGTCAGCTCGCCCAGGGTGGACAGCTCCTCGAGCTGCGCCTGGTCCGTCGCGTCCGCCAGGCCCCCGGGGCGCAGGCCGTCACCCAAGGAGAACGAGACGTCGTACTCGCGCATCACGTCGCAGATGTCCTCGAACAGGGTGTACATGGGGTTCTCGGCCTTGTGGGTGAGCATCCACTTGGCCAACAGCGAGCCGCCCCGGCTCACGATGCCGATCAAGCGCTTCTGCACCAGCGGCAAGTGTGCGCGCAGCACGCCGGCGTGGATCGTGAAGTAGTCCACGCCCTGCTTCGCCTGGTGGCGCAGGGTGTCGAGGATGACTTCCTTGGTCAGCTCCTCGATCTTGCGCCCGATGATCATCGAGTAGATGGGCACCGTGCCGATGGGAGCATTGGACGCGCGGATGATGGCGTCCCGACAGGCGTCCAAATCGCCACCGGTGGACAGATCCATCACCGTGTCCGCGCCCCAGCGCACGGACCAGCGCATCTTCTCGACCTCTTCGTCCGTACCGCTGGACACCGGCGAGGCGCCCAGGTTCGCGTTGATCTTGGTGCGGCTCGCGCGCCCGATGCACATCGGATCGAGCTGGTAGCCAAGGTGCACGCGGTTGGCCGGGATGATCATGCGACCGGCAGCCACCTCGTCACGCACCTGCTCCGCGGAGAGGTGCGGCTCGCGCTCGGCGACGCGCTTCATCTCCGGCGTGACGATGCCCAGGCGCGCGTGCTCCAGCTGGGTGATCGGAACGAAGCCCTCCGGCGCCACGGCGAAGCCGTTCGCACCGCGGGTCCAGCCTTCAGGCAGGAAGTCCCAGGCCGTCTTGTCGCTGGGCGCCGGCATGCCGGGAGTGTCCGGGGACGAGAACGCCAAGGCTCCGCCGACGTCCGCGCCCAGGGCAAACGAACCGGGCGTCGTTCCCTCACTCGTGGTGGAGGGGTTCTTCGCGCCACGAAGCGGCAAGGACCAAGCGGGCATCGGTTTCTCCTTCTTCTCTTCCGGAAGGAGCGACGCCGCTGTCAGCGTCGCTTCCCTCCGCCGGTATGAGCCGGATCAGGTTCCACGGGTTCGTCTCAGCGGCCCTGTCGGTGGCCGCGCCCCGAGCGACCGGCGGAATGTAGACCCAAACCTCACCCCGCGGAAGGCCTGCCCCGGCACAGCCCGGATTTGACTGATTTTGTCGGTCCATCGCGGAAGCCCCCTGACGCGGCGCGCGATTGACGGCCTTTGTCTCGCCAGACACGATCCAGTCATGCGTTGGGTCGCTTTCTTGTTCGTGGGCGGAATCATTGCAGCGTGCAGCGCCAGCAGCGGCGGCGGTGGCACCGGCGGCGGCGGCGGCTCCGCTGCCAGCTCCGGCAACGGCGGCAGCGGCGCGATCATGACCGGCGGCAACGGCGGCTCCTCGGGCACCACGCCGCTGGGCGACGCGGCCTGCGCCACCTCCAGCACCAACGGTCAGCGCACACCGTTGGACATGTTCATCGTGTTCGACAAATCGGGCTCCATGGACACGCCGACCAGCGGCGGCCAGTCGCTGTGGGACGCTACAAAGGGGGCGTTCCTCCAGTTCATCAACAGCCCCGACAGCGATGGCATCGGCGTGGGCCTGGAGTTCTTCCCACCGGGTAACGGCTCGAGCGCCAACTGTGCGCTACCGCCCTGCCAGGCCGGGTGCATCCCCTTCGGCCCCCTGTGCGTTCCCGACGGCAACGAGGCTTGTTCGCTCAACGACTACCTGCCCCCGGTGGTGGTGATCCAGCAACTGCCCAGCGTGGCCAGCCAAGTCGCCGCCGCGCTGAACGCGACGTCGCCCGGCGGAAACACGCCCACGGTGCCGGCGATGCAGGCCGCGGCGCAGGCCACCACCGCGTACGCGAAGCAAACGCCGGAACGCAAGGTCATCATCGTGCTGGCCACGGACGGTAATCCCAACGAATGCAACAGCGACACCGCTGGTGTTCAGCAAGTCGCGGCTGCCGCACTTGCCAGCAATCCCCCCGTAGCCACCTTCGTGATCGGCATCAACAACAGCGGCGTGAACACCGCCGACCTCGACAAGATCGCCCAATCCGGTGGCACCAGCGCGGCGCTGATCGTGGATCCCGCCAACGCCGGCAAGGAATTCCTGGACGCCATCAAGGCGATCCAGGGCGCCGCCCTGGGCTGCACCTTCAAGGTGCCGCCGCCACCGCCGGGCGAGACGATCAATCCGAAGAAAGTCAACGTCTGGCACACGCCCACCGGCGGCAGCGAGGAGCTGATCTACAACGTGGCGAACGCCGCCTCCTGCGACCCGAACCTCGGTGGCTGGTACTACGACAATCCGGCGGTCCCCACGGAGATCGTGCTCTGCCCCGTGAGCTGCAACGCCATCGGCGGGACCGACGGCGAGGTCCGCGTCGAGCTCGGCTGCGACACTGCCCCCATCCCGAAGTAACCGGGAGCCGCGCCAACCTCAAGTAACGTCGCGCATCAGCGCCGCGAGCGCCGCGCGTGAGCGAACACCGATCTTCTGCATGGCGCGCGACAGCGTGGCCGCGACGTTTCCCATGGAGATGCCCAGCTCGTAGGCGATTAGTTTGTTCGCATGTCCGGCTGCGGCCAGCGTCACGACTTGGCGTTCGCGTTGCGTGAGCCGGAGAGGTTTAGTGAGGCGCGGAGCATTCTTGACGGCCACGACGAACCGGCGTCCATCGCTGTCAAAGCGGTCGACGAGCGTCCAACGTCCGTCGACCAGCGCCCGCCAGAGCTCCAAGGCCCTCTCGGCGTCGTTGTGTCGCAGTGCGCCCCGTGCCCGATCGATGCGCACGGCCGCTTCGCGCAGGAGCTCTCGAGCGTCGCCGTGCTTCGCGGGGCCGACGGCGTGCTGGACGGTGCCCTGCGGGTCGAGGATGGCTGCTGCTTCGGCCAAAGGATCGAACGAGGCTCCCTCGCGCAGCGCGCAGCGCAGCCGGTACGCGGCGGCGAGGTGCATCGTGATGCGCGACCAGGTATCGCGCAGCCGCGGATCCGGTCGCCGCCCGGAACCGAGCGCGGCACCGACCACCACGCCGCGACCGTCGCCGATGGCGCCGGTCGCCGCCAGGCCGTCGGTCATGCCGGTTTGGAGCGCCACCGCTGCCTTGGGCAGCTTGGTCGGATCGAATCCGAGTCGCTCCGTCGCTGTCGCGAAGTAGGGTGTGCGGGGATACAAGGCCCGGTTGACCTCTGCGGGGAGGCTGCGCGTGAAGGTATCCGCCCCTGCGGTCATTTCGTCGTCCACACCCTTGAGAGCACGGCTACCCAGGAGGAACTTCGCCGGATCGCGGAGGTCGTACTCGTAGGCGAAGACGCCGAGTCCGTGATCGAGGGACGGGTGGGCGAGCTCGACGATGCGCTCGAGCCAGGATTGGGGATCTTGATCGAGGGAGTAAGCGGCCTCGACGACCGCAATCGGATCGGTGCGGCGTTTGCTCAAGCGCTAGACCCCGCTACTCGAGCACTCGCCATGAGCCGCCCCCTCGCAGCGCACGAACACCCCAATGTCTTCCTGCGACACGACCAACCGACCTACCGTACCGCAAACGGCGGCCGCTCGTCGACGAAGAGTGCCATGCCGCATTTCGCTTCGAGCTCGACCGCCTTCCGGCGCTGGGGTTGAACGTCGCGAGGGGCGGGAGGTGGCGAAGCAGTTGCGCGCACAGGGCCCACCCCCCCGAGGTCGGTACGCCCTTTGGAAGCGGCTCGCCTCGGGGTCCGTGCGCGTCAAATTGCAACTGCTTCAGGTCGTTTTTACGGAAGCCGCGACGCGATATCCATGGTCAATTTATTTGGCTCTCCTCACATCTTCGTGGATGCGCTGTTCGAGAGCGCGATGTCGACGATGGGGCCGGCGTCCCCGAAATCCGACGCATCCTTCATGACGGCGTTAGCCGTGCAGAGAAACCGGCCGGCGCCGGCCGGTTGACTCGCACCAGTGCGTCTAGCTTTCATGACCACATGAAGGTCGCGTTCTTGTTCGCCGCGCTAACGCTGGGCTGTACCCCATCGAAAGGAGCCGACACTCCCGCGAAAGTCCACGCGGACTCGGCCGAAACCTACCAGACCGAGGGCCAGTCCGACTCCACATCGAACACGGAGTCCGAATCCGAGGGGGAGACGGACGGCGAATCCGACCACGGCCCCTGAACGTTCTCCACCAACCTTGCCAGGGTCGGTCCACTCGAGCTGTCGACCTCCCTCGTGTCGTCGCGTTCCTTGCCGCCGTGTCCAAACGGCGAGAAGCTTCGAAGCATGTGCTCCGCAACGCTCCGAAGCGTCACAGGAAGTGCAGTCGCGCTCGCCCTCATGTGCGTCGGCTGCGGCGGCTCGGACGACAGCGCCTCGGGCGCCGGGCAGCCCCCGCCACACATCGAAGCGAGCGGCTGCGACCTCCCGCCGCCCCCCGATCTCGGGAGCCTTCCGACTCACACCGTTGGTGACGGCACCGCCGCCAGTTGCGACGAGGGCGCGCTCCAGGTCGCCCTCGACACGGGTGGTCTGGTCGACTTCGACTGCGGCAGCGAGCCCGTGCTCATCGCGGTCAGCTCGACGCTGCTGGCCAAGGGCGGCACGCATCTCGACGGCGGCGGGCGCGTGACGCTGGATGGCGGTGACGCGGTCGGCATCCTGCGCACGGACAACAGCTCGACGGTGATCGTCGAAGGGCTGACGTTCCAGCACGGGCACGCCAAGAAAGTCGCTGGCGTCGACGACGCTGACGGCTCGGGGGGAGCCATCCACCGCGGCTGGCAGTCGAACCTGTACGTGAAAGATTGCGCTTTTCTCGGCAATGTGGCCGATGGCGACGACGGCAACAATGGCGGCGCCATCTTCGCGGGCTCCGCGGGGTGGCTCACAGTCGTGGGCAGCACCTTCGACGGAAACCGCGCGCCGAGCGGGGGAGCCACGCACACGGTGCTCTCGGACCTCACCGTCGTGGACAGTGTGTTTCACGCCAACGAGGCCACGAGCGGCGACGGTGGTGGCATCTACACCGATGGTGCGTACGTCCCGTATCAGGGGCAGAACGGGGTCAACGATGGCAAGATCGTCATCTGCGGGACCCGTTTCATCGACAACGTCGCTTCGAGCAGCGCCGCGGCGGGCTTCTTGTACGCCTACGGACAAGATCAGCTCGTCATCAACCGTGCCGAGTTTCGTGGCAACCGCGTGACCACGGACAGCCCCGGGCTCGCCGGAGCCATTCGCATCGACGCCGTAGCCTTCGTCAACAACAGCCTGTTCGCCGACAACGACACCGCCGGTCAGGGGGGAGCGCTGTGGATGGGGCGCGGCCCTGCAACCTTCGAGAACGTGACGTTTTTCGCCAACCACGCAGCGAAGTGGGGCGGCGCCATCTCATACGACACCAAGCCCATCACGCTCCTCAACTGTACGTTGGCGTACAACGTCGCCGACGAGGGCAGCGACGGTCTCTTCGGTGCCGCGGACTCCGCGCCGCTGGTCAAGAACTCGATCTTCTACGAAAACGGAGCCGACGGCGACAACCGCCACTGCCGGCGCGCCATCAATGCGTCGAGCACCATCGCGTATCCCGCGTCGGACACGGACACCTGTGGCGCCGCCTTGGTCCACTCCGACCCGCTGCTCGCCAGCGATCTCGCCGACAACGGCGGCTTCACGCAGACCCTCGCCTTGGCGGCCGGCAGTCCGGCCCTCGGGGCGGGCACCGATTGTCCGGCGACCGATCAGCGCGGCGAGCCCCGCAACCCGGCGAGCTGTGATCTCGGCGCCTTCGAGCTGCCCTGAGCGGTGCCGATGTTTGAACGCCAGCTGCCCGCCGTCTTCGGCCTGCTGCTGCCACTGGTCATCTGGCAGTGTGCGCGTCAACCTGCGCCCCAGCCCCTGCAGGCGCCTCCGCCCGCGGCTCGAGTGCCGTCGGTCGTGGAGCCTTCTCGGTCCGAGAGCCCGCCCGCGGCCTCGTCCGAATCGGTGGCGTCGCCGCCGCGGGTAGACCCGTTGCCTCCGCCCGCAGACCTCACCGATCCTGCGGCGAAGGAGAAGTTCGCGTTCGCGAGCACGGTCTGCGCCGTCGCGCTTCGGGGCAGCGGCCCCAAGCTCGAGATCGGCTGTCGCGAATGCCCGCCGTTCGAAGGCAAAGCAGCACAGCCCGATGGTCAGGTCGTGCGCGATCCGCCAGCGTTCTTCCCGCTGGAGTTCCTGGTGCACGGCGCGTTCACGCGGGCAGGGACTGACGAAGCCGCCGCTGTCTTCTCCGGCTGCGAGTCGCACGCGGAGAACTGGGGCGGCACGCTGCTCGCGAAGCGCGACGGCAATGCCTGGCGAGCCGTCGAGTACCGCTCGGGCGTGCACCCAGAGAGCTGCAAACCGTTCCGGCGTCCGGACGGCCGCGATCTGCTCGTATGCCGTTGGGTCGATGGGCACCAGAGCTTCTGGCATGATCGGTTGTTCAGCTACGACTGGGCCCAGCCCGACGGATCAGAGGCCGCGTGGAGGTCCATCATGGAGCTCGACGACAACACGGCGGGGGCCTGCTTCCTGGGCACGACGCCAGGGATGGAGGTGACGCGCGGGACCATCGAGAGCTTCGACTTTTCGGATGTCGACCACGATGGGCACGAGGAGTTGATCGTGCGGGTGTCACACGCGAAGTCCTCGGTCGGAGCGGCGTTTCGTTCGTGGTGCGCGCGCGCGGTGCGTGCGCTGGACAAGAATGCTCCCATGCCGCCACTCGGAAGCGCGGCGGGAAGGACGCTGAAGCACCAGCTCGTGTTCGAGCTCGCGGGCGATGCATTCGTGCCCGACAGCGCCAGTGCCAGGCTGCTTTCCAGCTTCGTGCCCGCGGGACCCTAGCGCCTTGCCGACGGCACGCATCCACCTCCCTCTCCCGCCGGCCGGTGCTACCGTGAGCTTCATGCTCCGGCGCGCCTTCCCGTTGCTGCTGTCGGCCCTGGCTCTCGCGTGCGGCGCTCGCGAACCCGCCAAGTCCGAGCCCGGCACCGTGCGCGCCTGTCCCACCGCAGAAGAGTGCCAAAAGCGCTGCGACGCGGACGACCCGACGGCTTGCTACGTGCTCTTGGTGCTCGCGGAAAAAGGCGTGGCGGACAAGCCCCGCGCCCAGGCCGCGGCGGAGCAACTGGGCAAGCTGTGCGACAAGCGGGACGGCGTGGCCTGCCAGCTCCTGGCTGCCGCCCATGCCGAAGGCACCAGCGTGCCCAAGAACATGGCCGTTGCGGTCGCTGCGCTGGCGCGAGCCTGCGAGCTCGGCCGCTTCGTCGCTTGTTCCGGCGCGGGCTCGGCGATGCGCCACGGCCCGACGCGAGACACCAAGCGAGCCCGCGAGCTATTGACTCGTGGCTGCCAGGCCGCGGACGGGGCGAGCTGCAGCGAGCTGGCCAACATGGAGCGCTACGGCGAAGGCGCCCCCACCAACGTGAAGCACGCGGTGGAGCTGTACGAGCGCGGCTGCAAGCTCGGGGACGCAGCCGCGTGCGGCAACCTGGCTACGATGTTTCACACCGCCGAAGGCGTACCCAAGGACATGGCGCACGCAGCCCAGCTCTACGACCAGGCGTGCAACGGCGGCCTACTGCTCGCCTGCACCAGCCTCGGGGTCGTGCTGGCCAGCGGCGAAGCGGGCAAAAAGGATCCGGTACGTGCCGTGAAGCTCTTGCGCCGCGCCTGCAAGGCAGATCACGCGCCGGCGTGCGCGTACCTGGCCACGCTCCTGTACCAAGGCGAAGGCACCCAGAAGAACGTCGCGGAGGCCGTGCTGCTTGCTCCATCGCACCTGTGACAAGAACATCGCCGAGAGCTGCACCCTGCTCGGCAGCATTCTGGCTCAGGGCAAAGGCGTACCCGCGGATCCGTCGGCTGCGGCGCAGGCCTTCGAGCGGGCCTGCGACCAAGGCGACATGATGGCGTGCACTGGCCTCGGTGCGCTGCTGATGGCCGGCGCCGGCGTGGACAAGAACGAAGACCGCGCGCTGTCGCTGTTCATCCGTGCGTGCGACGCGAACCGCGCGGATGCCTGCTTCCGCTTGGGCGCGGTCTACACGCTGCAGAAGCAGGACGCGCTGGCCCGCGAAATGTTCGACAAAGCCTGTCAGCTTGGCGACCAGCGCGGCTGCGCACAGCTTCAAAGCCCATGACGCATCGCGTGGTCACGCAACACCACACGAAATTTCCAATTGGGCTCAACGGACACCCGTCATGCGGGACGACCGGCCGGCCGCTCACAGTGGTATGGACCCGTTCATGCGCGGGCTCTTTCGATGGATATCCATCCTTCCACTTCTCGGTGCCGTCGCGGCTTCCTGCTCGGCGACGAGCAGCGACGACAACAACAACGGCGGCAACGGCGGCAACGGCGCCTCTTCCGGTTCCGGCGGCCAAGACGGCGGCGCGACCTGCGGCTTCTGCGCGGCGAACCTATACACGCCGTGCGAAAACGGTCAGCCGGGCACCACGATCGACTGTCCCGAGGCGTGCGCCCCGAACTTGGGCTGCGTGAAATGCGTGCCCGGCTCGAAGTCTTGCGTCGGCAACGAAGTGCACAAGTGCAGCGCCGACGGGACGAACACCGACGAGCTGGTGGAAACCTGCGACGTTCAGAACGGGCTGGTGTGCTCCAAGGGTAAGTGCAGCGACGCCTGCCAAGTCGCGGAGGATCAGCCCTCGAACGTGGGCTGCGAGTTCTGGGCGGTCGATCTGGATCAGCAAGATGGTCTCAACGATCCGGCCAGCGCCCCCTGGGGCGTCGTGCTGTCCAACGCCAGCCAGATGCAGGCCAACGTCACCATCGAGCTCAACTCGGCACCAGTCGGCCAACCGCCCACGCCGCAGACCGTCAAACAGATCAGCGTGGCACCGGGCAGCCTGGAAACGGTCATTTTGCCCACCCGCGAGCTGGATTGCGGCGTGAAGCCGAACGACTACGGATCCCCGGGCACTTGCCTGTCGTCCAACGCGTATCGGATCACGTCATCGGCGCCGATCGTCGTGTACCAGTTCAACGTGTTCGAGAACGCATTCTCCAACGACGCTTCTCTGCTGCTGCCCACCAATGCCCTCGGCAAGATTTATCGCGTCATCGGCTGGCCGGCAGGCCACCCAACTCCCATCAACTTCCCTGGGATTGGTCTGATCGTCGACCGTTCCTATGTCACGGTGGTCGGCACCCAGGCCAACACCCAGGTCACCGTGCGACCGAGCTTCCGCATCCGGGGCAATCCGCCCATCGCGGCCACGCCGGCCGGCGGCGACATCGTCGTCACCCTCGGCCCCTTCGACGTTCTCAATCTGGAGACCGACGACGCCGTGCTGGGCGAACAGGCCGCGGGGGACCTGAGCAGCACCGTGGTGCTCTCCACCGCCCCCGTCGCCGTGTTCAGCGGTGTGGAAACCACCAGCGCGCCGGGCGAGGTGAAGGTACCCACTCCGCCGGGCTGGGCCAGCGGCGACTCCTGCTGCCTCGACCACCTGGAAGAGCAGATGTTCCCGGCGGAGTCCCTGGGCAACAACTACGTGATCGCCCGCAGCCCCGTGCGCTCCACCGGCAGCTTCAAGGAGCCCGACGTGCTGCGCTTCTTGGGCGTGGCCGAAACGGCCAACGTCACCACGACGCTGCCGCCGCCCTACGACAGCTTCACGCTGGCCCCAGGTGAGCTGAAAACGACCTGGACCCAGGACGACATCATCGTCACCACGGACAAGCCCATCATGGTCGGCCAGATCCTGGTGAGCAACGAATACGTGGACGGCCCCTACATTGGCGATCCGTCGCTCACCGTGTTCCCTCCGGTAGAGCAGTACCGCACGGAGTACGTGATCCTCACTCCCCCGAGCTGGACGCAAAACTACGTGGTGATCATCGCCGAAGTCGGTTCCAGCGTGATCCTGGACGGTAGCGCGACGAGCTGCCCGACCACGCCCTCGGGGACCATCGGCGGCGTCGCCTACGAGTCCCGCCGCTGCCCGCTGGTCCAGGGCGTGCACAACCTCTCGGGGGACAAACCCTTCGGCATCGTGGCCTACGGCTACGGCAGCGCCGGCTCCTACGCCTTCACTGGCGGCGCCGACGTGGAACGTATCTACACGCCCCCGCCGATCAAGTAGCCGCGCACGCTGATACCGCGCCGTACCAGCATCATTCTTCAGATTTTGTTGGTCCGGCGCGGAACCTCGCGGACGGCTCGCAACCACGCGGGCGGCGCGCAACCACGCGGACGGCGCGCAACCTCGCGGTCTCGCCTGGTGCGGCGCGACCGAGGCGTGACCCTGATGTAGGGCAGAAAATGCTCGTTTCGGTGATCATTTTTCGGGGATGGCCGGGCTATGTCGCCCAGATGATCAGCTAAACGCGCAGAAAGTTGCCCTACAAGCGGTGCTCGAAGGAGTTCCCACACCACGGCTCCCACGCAGCGCGACCGTGGGGGTAACGGAGCGGTCAGTGTTTCTCGTCGTCGTCGTCGTCGTCGTCGTCGTCGTCGTCGTCTGACGGCGGCGGCTCACTGGCGGCCTTCTTCTCTGCCTTGGCCGGTGGCGGCGACTCGTCGTCGTCGTCGTCCTCGTCCTCGTCCTCGTCGTCCTCGTCCGGCGGCGGCTCCTTGGCCTTCTTCTTTTCGCTCGGCTGCGAGGGGACGTCCTCGTCGTCCTCGTCGTCCCCGTCGTCGTCGTCCTCGTCCTCGTCGTCTTCGGGAGGCGGCGGCGGCGCCGGCTTCTTCTTCTTCGAGCTCGTCTTCTTGGACGTCTTCTTCTTCGACGCCGGCTTCTTGGAAGCCTTCTTTTCCGGCTTCTTCGCGAACTCTTCCTCGACGTCGGGGTCGTAGCGGTCGTCGTCGAGGTCCTCGTCGTCGTAGTCCTCGTCGTCGTAGTCCTCGTCGTCGAGGTCGTCGTATTCCGGCCGCACCCAGCCCACCGGCAGCTTGCGCTTGAACGACCAATACAGGCCGTAGAAGCCCAGCAGCGCCGCCGGAATACTCAGGTACTGCCCCATGGTCAGCGCCGAGGAGGTGGGAAGCGTCTGGTACTCCTTGAAGTACTCCACCACGAAGCGCCCCGGGAAATAGAGCGCGAAGAACAAGGAAATCATCGCGCCGCGGGGGCGCTTCTCTTTGCCGATCTTCTTGTCGAACAGCCACAGAGCGCCGAGCACGAACAGCCCCAGCGCCACCTCGTACAGCTGGCTCGGGTGCCGGTAGGGCACCTCGCCGACGCGGTCGTAGCGCGGGAACTTGACGCCCCAGCTCTGATCCGTGACGCGACCGACGATCTCGGAGTTGAAGAAGTTGCCGACGCGCACCAGCGTGGCGCCCAGCGCCGCCGAAAACGAGAAGCGGTCAGCGCCCTCGAGGAACGGAACGTGTCGGCGTTTGGTGAACAGGTACATCGCGAAGATGAGACCCAGCACCGCGCCGTGGCTGGCGAGGCCACCTTCCCAAATGCGGAATACCCACAGTGGGTCCTTGATGGCCTTGTCGAGGTCGTAGAACAGGACGTGGCCGAGCCGCGAGCCGACCAGCACGCCCAGCACGCCGTAGACGATGAAGTCCCCCGCGTCCTCTTCGTCGCCCCCGCCGCGCTCGATCTGCCACTTCAACAGCGAGTAGCCGCCCAGAAACACGAACACGAAGAGCAGGCTGTAGTAGCGGATGGCGAGCGGCCCGATGTGGACCAAGATCGGATCGATGTTCCAGGTGAATTTGGGCACGAGCTGGTTCGTTCCTTGTCAGGGCGCGGCCTCCACCGCGGCGACGCCCTTCTAGTACTGCTGCCGGAAGGTCACAAGTTGGTGGACCCAGACGAAAAGCCCGGGACTATCGCGCGATTGGCGGCGCACGGCGCAGAACGCAATGCTGGTGAACGGCTCAGGAGCAGAGGCCGCCGGCGCATGTCGAGGCCGCAGGGCATGCCCCGGCCGGCGCGGGGGTGCACTGGTCTTGCTCGCTCCAGGCGCGGACAGCGGTGCGGATCTCCTTGATGTTGGCGAGATCCGCCTCGGTACAGCCCCACACCTGCACGCGGCACTGGTCGTCACGGACCAGCAGCGCGAAGCCGTAGCTCTTCGCCGCCAGGCCGTCGACCGGCTGGAAGGCGAGCGACGGAATCACGTACTGGCGCTCGAGGGCCGCCGATGTGTCGCCTTGGGACAGCGTGGCGTCATCCGGGCACGCTCCGTCGAAGACCGCCGCTTCCACGTAGGCACCCTGAGCTACGACGTCGCAGGGATCCAGGAGCACCCACTGGGCCGTGCACGACGCAGGCTCGCGGGAGTCGTTCACGCACAGCCCGCCCCCGGTGCCGCTGTCTTTGTCGCTGCTGCATCCCGCTGCCAGCAGGCCCGCCGAAACGATGACCACCAGGGCCGCCCCCAAACGCCGCACTGTCATGTTCGCCATTGGCACCTCTGTGAGCCAGTGTGCCACAGGCGCAGTCCACGCTCTATTTGGCGTTGGGCACGCGCTTGGGGACGTCCGGCGCGAGCAGTCGGCGGCTGGCGCGTACCAAGGCGCGTTCGCGTCGCACGATGGGAAGGAAACCGCTGCACGGTTGCTCTTCGCGTTCCGGACAGCTGGTGCAGGGCGCGCGGTTCGGACCGCGCCGGCGATAGCGCGCGCCGAGGGCCACCGTCGAGAGCGCGACGACAGCCGCCAGGATGGCGCCCTCCTGGGACAGCGACACGATGCCGCCGACAGCGCCGAAGCCGAGAGCGGAAGACGGCAAGAAACGAGTGCCCCACTTGCTGCCGCCTTCTCCCGGAGTCAGCGACGCAGCGGCAAAGGCCACGCCGATGATGGCGACGAAAGCGGCCGCCACCCAGGGCGGGCCGATGAGCACGGCGGCGGCGGCACCGCAAACCGCGCCCAGCACCGCCAGGCTGCAGCCCTTGCACACCCGCCCGCGCTTGCCGACGCGAAATACCTCGGACTCGTAGCGCCCACACAGCGGGTGATGCGCGAAGCGATGAAAGCGGTGCGCCGCCCGCGAGAGCTGATCCACGTAGCGGACCACGTGCTCGGGCGGACGGGGCGGTCGAACGGCAGCGCGAGGGACGGACGTTGCGTTGCCCTGCGCCATCTCGTTCAGTCCTGGCGCAGCACCACGGCGGTACCGTAGGCGACGATTTCGTTGGTGTTCTGCATCAGCTCGCCGGAATCGAAGCGCATGCCGAGCACGCAATTCGCGCCCTGATCGAGCGCGTGCTTTTCGAGGCGGTTCATGGCTTCGTTGCGCGAGTCCGTGGCCAGCTCCGTGAGCGCCGAGATCTCCCCGCCGAAGATCTGCTGGCAGCCAGCGCAGGCAGTGCCCACACGCTGCGGGACCGCACGGTGATGCCCCAGCAGGGACCGACGATCCGCTCGATGTGCGAACCCGGCGGCGCATCGAAGGTGGTGAGGATCGGGATCGAGTGCATGGTGCAGTGGAAAAGCGGGCGGGCTGGCTGTCAACCGAGAATAAAGTGAGGTCGTCGCCGGGGCCGACAATCGCCGGGCTCGCGCCGGACCGACATCCCTGCTCAAAACGACACGCGCCTGACTGACCACCGTCACGTCGCCGTGCTGGGATGCGGCGGCGGTCACGGGGCGCGCCGGCACGTTCAAGCCACGGGGAAAGCCCGGCGTGTGGTCGGCGACCAAGAGCTCGATGGGAGCCGCGCCGGTGGAGAGCTCCAGCGTGACGCCATCGTCGCTGGGTCCGGCGAACACCACGCGGCGTCCGTGGTCCGTGGGCCAGGGAGTGACCGGCGCGCCCTCGAAGGACACGCCGCTCACCTGCGTCGAGTCGGGCCACTCGACGCTCAGTACTCGTGCGCCGCGTTGGGAGCGGAGCCTGAGGCGCAGGTGCCTGAGGGCTCCCCGCGGTGCGGAGGCGAGCAACTCGACTTCCGGCGCCGGCAAGTGGACGCTCGGGCCTTCGGCGGCTCGCGCCTGGGGTCCCCAGCCGCCCAGCCACGGCGACGGATCCACCAACTCGGCGCCGAGCTTGGTGCGCTCGGCGAAGGCTTCGGAGATGGGTCCGCCGGACGCGTCCACGAGCCAGCGCGTGCGCGTGGGCTCGACCGAAAGGGCGATGCTCATGCGCTGCGGCGCCTCGCGGGAAAATGGTTTCTGCGCGGCGGCGACCCCGAGGCTGGCCAGGAAGCGCGATGCTCGCGGCGACGACGGTGCGGGATCTTGCGCCCGAGCGCGAGGGTGGGAAAGAGCGGCACGAACGGGGACAGGATCACGGCCCAGACCACCGCCGTAGCGCCGGGCACGGCAAAACCGATGGCGTCGCTCGAGCAGGATCGTGGCCAGCGGCAGCCACAGGACCCAGACCAGCGCGGCGGATACCAGCACCGCGAGGGGCAGAGCACCGTCGCTGCTACTCGCGGCGCGCGAAACCGATGCAGGTTGCCAGCGCCGCGCCGAGGCCCGGTAGCAAGAGCACGAAGCTAGCCTTGGGCTCCAAGATCGCGACGACCGCAGCGCCGCCCAGCCAGAACAGCTGAGCACCCGCCCACTCGTCCACGGCATGGCGCGCGGTCTTGGCAGCGAAGGCGACGGCGAGCGCGCCGGCTCCGGCGCAGGCAGCGGTGAATGCCGTGGGGTGGGCCACGAACGCTCCGGGCAGCGCACCGCTCGCTTTCCAAACGCGTTGTGCGAACGCGCCCAGCACGCCCGCAACGGCCAGCACCGCGAAGAAGCGCAACAGCGCCCAGAGCGATCCCGAAAGCGACAGTCCCCCGCGGCGCAGCAGGAGCAGCCCGCCGATGGCCGCCAAGGCCAGAGCGATGCCGGCCAAGATGCGCGCCCACAGCACGGGCCAGCTCACCACGGTAACGCCAAGAAGATCGAAGTAGACGGCATCGCCGCGGGGCGGCGACTCCACGGACGTCGAGCTGGACAGCGCGTGCACGGTGGCAAGGGCATTGTCGCCTTGATGCTGCAAGCTGCCCGGGTCGAGGTGTTCCAGATCGTCCAGCGGCGTGTGGTAGCGGGCGACGCCGCCGATGAACGCGAAGCCGACTCCGTGGTACCCGTGCGCGCGGAACACCGACAGATCCGTGTCGTTGGGCATACGGCGGTAGACCGCGTAGAACAGCGAGCTCGTCACCGGATGCGAGAGGCGGGGCCCGACGCGGGCGAGCAGCCAGGCGTCGTCGGCGGTGGTTTCGAACAGCAGGCTCGGTCCCTGGGTGCCGCGCGCTTCGAGGTTCACGACGACGCCGACGTCTTTGCTCAGCTCGCGGTCCGCGACGAAGGCCTTGGCGCCGAGCAAGCCGACTTCCTCGCCGTCGTCGATCAAGAGCAGCACTGGCAAGAGCGGCTTGTCCCCGGCGCGAAGGGCGCGGGCCACCTCGAGGATGGCCGCCACACCCGAGCCGTCGTCCGCTGCGCCCGGCCCCGCGCCCACGGAATCGTAATGCGCGGCGAGCATCACGGCGGGCCCCGGTTTCTGTCCCTCGATGCGCGCGATGACGTTCTGCACGCGAGCGCAGGTCCCGCGCCCACCGCAGGTCACGGCTTCTTGTCGCTTGGGCTCGAGGCCCAGGGCAGCGAAGCTCGTCCTCGATACGTTGACGCACGCGCTCGTTCTGCTCGGAACCGACCGGGTGAGGCGTCGAAGTTTGCAGAACGCGACCCAGCGCGGCGCGAGCTCGCGCTTCGGAGAACTGCTCGGGTGCTGCGTCTGCTGAACGGGGCCGCGTGGGTCTGAGCGCAGCGCGGGTGGCGAGGAGCGCCAGGAACAGCAAGGCGAGCGCGATGAAGAGTGCGCCGCGGCCGAGCTTTGCGCGCTCAGCCACGACGCGCCGCCGGGATCCGCACCCCAAGAGCGGCAAGCTCGGCGCTGGCGGCCTGAGACCAGCCGCGGTTGGCCTTGGGACTTGCGGGACTCGGATGCAGCACCGAGCCCACCCTCACCCGCTCGCCGACCACCTCGCGGGCGCGCTTCTCCGCGAAGGCACCCACACCCACCAGGAGCTCCGGCTCGAGCAGCTTCACGGTGCGAACCAGCGCTTCGTTGCAGGCGTCGAACAGCGGCGCGCGCTCTGCCTCGGGCAGCTTGTCGGGAGTGCGGTTCTTGCCGCTCTCCTCCATGAACACCAGCGGACAGTAGTTGACCACGAAGTGCTCTCGGAAGAAGCGCTCCGGCGTGCCGAAGCGCTCCTTGGCGAAGCCCCACAGACGTGATCCGCTCACCTCCGCGCGGGTGCACTCGAAGCCGAGGACCGGCCGCTTCGGATGCTCGCGCGGCGGGCGACCTACCTTTTCATGAATGCCGAGCCAGTCGCGAACCAACGACACCTCGCCGAAGGGCACGCCGGTCTGGGCCATGCCGAAGGGACCCGGGTTCATGCCCAACAGCACCACGCGTTTCTTGCCCGTGCCAAAGCGCGAGAGATACGCCTCGTGCGGTGCGCGCGCGTACTCCAGCGGATTGTACACGAACCGCACCGGCTCGCCGAAGCGCAGCTTTGCCACCCGCTTGCACAAGTCGCGACTGATGCGTGTCAGGTCCACTGGACCTGCGATAGACCAGCAGCGCGCTGCTGAAAAGCTCATCGAGGTGTCGGCGCGGTCGCTCTCGCCCTAGAATCAGACATGATGGGCGGCCCTGCCGAACAGCCGGAAAGCACACGGCACACCGAAGCGCCGACAGTGATCGATTCGGGCACACGGCCCGCCGGCGACGGCGCGTCGCGCTTGTTTGCGGATGGCACGACGATCCGTGATCGCTACCGGGTGGTGCGGCTCTTGGGCTTGGGCGGCTTCGGCGAGGTGTACGAGGTCCTGGACGAGCTCGCCGGCGGCCGGCGCTCGGCGCTCAAGCTCACCCGGCTGGTGGATGCCGACGCGCAATCTTTGGAGACGTTGAAGGCCGAGTTTTCGCTGCTCGCATCCCTGTCCCACCCGAACCTGGCGGAGGTGCACGACTTCGGCCACATCGCCACCGACGTCGCCTACTTCACCCAATCCCTGGTCAGCGGCGAGCCGCTGAGCTCCTCCGGCCTGCGCCCCGACGATCCAGAAGCCATCCCTTTTTGGGCTCAGCTCTGTCGCGCGCTCGAGTACCTGCACGGGCGTGGCATCCTGCATCGCGACGTCAAGCCCTCGAACGTGCTGGTGGATCGCCAGGCGAACAAGCTCACGCTGTTGGACTTCGGCATTTCGCGCGCCTTCGGCGGCAGCGACGACCACCGCCTGGTCGGCACCTTCGCCTACATGCCGCCCGAGGCCATCACCGCCGGCCCGCTGGACGCTCGCGCCGATCTGTACTCCCTGGGCATCACCTTGTACCGCCAGGTGATGGGCGAGGTTCCCTTCCGCGGCTCCGCCGCCGAGGTTCTCGCACAGCAGCTGTCCGCACCGGTGCCGGAGCTTCCCGAGTCCAAAGTGAAGCCCACCGTTGCGCGCGTCATCAAACGACTCTTGGAGAAGGATCCCGGCGCGCGTTTCGCCAGCGCCGCGGAGGCGCTCTCGGCGCTGGCGGAAGCCAACGGCGTACGCCCGGACGCGGAGCCCGTGGAATCCCTGGCCAGCTACGTCCTCTCCGGTCGCTTCGTTGGCCACGAGGCGGCCGTGGAGCAACTGCGGGAGCGCGTCATCCTGCGCGAGCCCGGGGGCGCTGCGTTCGTCGTGGTGGGCGACGCGGGCAGCGGCAAGTCGCGCTTGCTGCGTGAGCTCCGGCAACGGGCTCAGCTCGCCGGCCGGCTGTGGGTCCAGGTTCGCGCGCGCCCCAGCTGGGCGGCCAAGTCCGTGGTTCCGTCCATCGCGCGCGCAGTGCTCACCCCCGCGGTCGTCGACCGCCTGTCCGACGACGACCGCAAGGAGCTGGCTCGCGCGCTGCCGGAGCTGCGCCGCCGCGGCGAGCGTCTGGGCATGGCGCTCGACCCGGAGCGCGCCCGGCGCGCACGCATCGAAGCACTGGGCCGCGCCCTGGCGCTGTGCTTCGAGCTCAACGCGGGCGCCCTCGCGGTGGAAGACGTGCACTGGGCGGACGAAGACGTGGCCGAGCTGCTGGCCGGACTGGTGCTCTCCGCACGGCGCCACGGCGCCCGAGCAGCCTTCGTGCTCTCCTCGCGACCGAACCCGCTCGCGGACACGCTGGTGGGCACGCTGGGTGCCGACCCAATCTCGTGCGACACGCTCTCGCCGAGTGCCGCGCGGGAGCTTGTCGCGTCCATGTTCGGGCGCTCGGAGCTTCTGGACGACTGCGCCCTGGGCGCCCACCTGCGAGAGCACGGCGCGGTCGCTCAGCACCTGCAGGAATCCCTGCGCCTGGCCCTGGAGACCGGCGCCATCGTGCGGCAAAGCGGAGAGTGGGTGTTGGCCCGGGAGCTTCCCGCGCTGCCGGTGAACGAGGTGCTGTCCGCGCGCGTGCATCGGCTCGGGCGCGAGAGCCAGCGGCTGGCCCTGGCCGTCGCCGTGTTGGGCGGAGAGGCTTCCGGCGCGGAGCTCGCCGAGGTGGCTCCCCGCAGCTTCACCCTGGGTCTCCGCGCCCTGGTTCGCGCCGGCATCGTGGAAGAGCGCACCGACGACCGCGGCCGGGCACAGTACGCGATGCACGATCGCTACCGCGAGATGGTGATCCAGACGGCGCGGCCGGACAGCTTGCGCGCTGCCCACCGTCGAGCCGGAAAGCTCCGCCGCCGCACCGGCCGCGGCGACTGGCGCGCGCTCCTGCAAGCCGCGGAGCACTACCAGAGCGGCGGCGATCTCGGCCGCGCGGTGCGCATCGCGATGGAGGCCGCGCGAGCCGCGGAAGCTGCGGGACGCCCGGATCAGGCCGCGCTGGCCAGCCAGATGGAGATCAGCCTGCACCGGGCTCACGGCCAGGTGCCGGTGGACGCCTGGCTTCGGCGACTGGACGCATGCGTGCTGGCAGGCGTCGGCGCGGGGGTGGACGAAGCGCTCGCCGCACTGCTGCGCCTGCTATCGAGTGCCACGCCGACCGAACGGCAAGAGATCCGTCTGCGCGAGGCGCGGGTGGCGGTGGCGCGCGGCGAGCCGGAGCGCGCCCGCCAAATCGTGGACACGCTGCAGGCGACCGACGTGTTGGCGGCGGAGGTCGCCATGGTCAGCGCCACCATCAACGAGGACTACGGCAACCAGGCCCGCGCCCTGGAAGACTTCACTCGGGCAGCCGAGATCGCGAAGCAAGGCCGCGACACGGCGCTGGAGTCGCGCGCGTGGCTGGGCGCTTCCCTGGCCGCGCTGCGGTTGGGTGTGGCCCAGGCCGCGCGCGACACCGCGCGCCAATCCGTGCGCGCGGCTCGGGCGGCGGCGGATCCCGTCGCTCATTCCGAGGCGCTCCGCGCGCTGGGCAACGCGGAGCGCGAAATCGGCGAGGTGCGAGCCGCCTTGGGACTGTATCGGCGAGCCGTACGTTCCGCGCGCAGCTCCGGCAGCGCCCAGAGCGAAGCGAAGGCGCTGAACAACCTCGGAACCGTGTGCCAGTGGACGGGGCTGATCGGGGAAGCCGTTGCCGCTTTCGAGCGGTCTTTGCAGCTGAAGGACCGACTCGAGCTTCACGCCTCGGCGATGATCACCCGCAACAACGTCGGGCAGCTGTACTTGGCCTTGGGTCGAGTTGACGACGCCGAAAGCGAGCTACGCGCCGTGGCGGCGGCGTCCAGCCAAGCCGCGCCCGTCGTGGTCGCGCTGGCCTGGTCGAACCTCGGCGACGTCGGCGTGGTGCGCGGGGATCTCGACGGTGCCATCGCCTGCTATCGGACCGCCCACGCCCAGAATGCCGAACGTGGAATCGCGGTGCAAGACTCCCACGCGCTGTGTGGCTTGATCCGTACGCTGTTGATGCGCGGGGCCGAAGGGGACGCCGAAGAGGCGCGCGCTCTGCGCGTGGAGTTCGACGCCCTCGAAGGCCGCCACGAGATGGCCGAATCGCGACGCCGCCACCACTCGGCGGCCGCTGCGTTGCTCGACTACGAGGGCAAGACACGCGAGGCCTTGGAGCGGATCCGACGCGCCTTCCAAGAATCCGGCCGATCGCCGCATGCAGTACTCCGACGTGTTCGCTACCGCTTTGGAGGTGCGCTTGATGGAAGCCGTGCTGCTCCGGCGCTTGGGCCAAGCCGCCAAAGCCGAGCGCTGCGCCCGCCGCGCCGCGAAGCGCCTGCGGACCTACGCCGACAAGATGGGCGATGACGCCCGGAGCTTCGTCGAGGCCAGCCCCGCGCATCGCGCCCTGGCCGCCTGCCGGCTCGACGCTCCACGCGGCTGGTATTGGCCGCAAGACATCTAAATCTGGTTTGTTGGTCCGGCGCGGAACCCAGCAAGCGGCGCCTCAGCGTCCCTGCACCATCGGCACGAAGCGCACGTCCATCAGCTCCTTTCGCTCCAGCGCATCCCGTCCCGGACCGCGCCGCGTCCAGCGCTCCAGAAGCTGCACGCCGTCCTCGGGACCCACCGGCACCACCAGGCGTCCGCCTACCGCGAGCTGGTCCAGGAGCGCCTGGGGCACCTGTGGCGGAGCCGCCGTCACGATGATCACTTGAAACGGCGCTGCCTCGGGCCAACCTCGGTAGCCGTCCCCGGTGCGCAGCGCCACCTTGTCCTCGCCGTAGCCCAGGCGGCGGAGGTTCTCTTTGGCGAAGCGGGCGAGCTCGGGGACGATCTCGATGCTGAACACCTTCTGGCACAGCTCGGCGAGCACCGCAGCCTGGTAGCCGCTGCCGGTGCCGATTTCCAGACAGCGGTCGGTGGGCTTGGGCAGTGCCGCTTCGGTCATGGCCGCCACCACGTAGGGCTGGCTGATGGACTGGCCGGCGGGGATGGGCAGCGGCACGTCGGCATAGGCATAGTCGCGGAACGCCTCGGGCACGAACTCGTGACGTGGGACCTTGCGCGCCGCCGCCAGCACGCGTGCATCCTTGATGCCTTCGGCGACCAAGGCATTTTGGACCATGCTTTCGCGGGCGCGCGCGAGCTTCTCCTCCTCGCCGCTGACGGCGGGCCGAGTCGAGGCGCTCGGCGCGGCAGCTGGTTGCCTTTCGGCAGGCGCGTCGGCGTGCCGCGTTTCGGTGCCACGACACGACGAGAGCGCGGCGAGCAGCACGAGCGCGAGCCTCATGGTCAGCGCTCGCTCACCATCGGAACGAAGCGCACGTTCATGAGCTCTTCCTTCTCGAAAGCAGCGTCCCCCTGCCCCGGCTCGAGGCGGGTCCAGCGCTGGAGCGTTTGCACGCCGCCTTCCGGACCTACGGGCACGATCAACCGCCCCTTCTCCGCGAGCTGGTCCAAGAGCGCGCGGGGCACTTTCGGCGGAGCGGCCGTCACGATGATCACCTGAAAGGGCGCCTCTTCGGGCCAGCCCTTGTAGCCGTCCCCGGTGTACAGCTGCACCCGGTCCGGCCCGTAGCCCAGGCGCCGCAGGTTCTCCTTCGCGAAGCGGGCGAGCTCGGGAACGATCTCGATGCTGAACACCTTCTGGCACAGCTCTGCGAGCACCGCAGCCTGGTAGCCGCTGCCGGTGCCGATCTCCAGGCAGCGATCCGTACGCTTCGGCAGCGCCGCCTCGGTCATGGCCGCCACCACGTAGGGCTGGCTGATGGTTTGACCCCAGCCGATGGGCAGCGGCCGATCGCTCGTATGCGTACTTGCGGCTGGGTTTGGGCACCAGCTCGTGGCGCGGCACCTTGCGCATCGCCGCGAGCACGCGGGCGTCTTTGACGCCGCGGGCCACGACCGTGCGCTTCACCATGGCGAGCCGCTGACGGGCGAAATCGTCGTCGCTCGGTTTGTCGCACGCGCCGACCGCCAGCACGGCGACGACGAGCCCTGAACGGGTCCCTATCATGCCTGCCGTCCTCGAGTTTGCGGTAGCGCATGGCGTCGGGCTTGGCAATTGACGCCCGACAACGGTAGTTACCCGCCATGCTTTCGAGCTCGAGCGCCCTGGAAACCGCCCGCCGTCTGGAGCAACGGGAGCTGACGACGCGCGAGGTGGTCGCTCACTACCTGGACCGCATCCGCGACCTGGACGGCGAGCTCAGCGCGTTCGTCGAGGTGCACGACCGAGAAGCGCGCAGACAGGCGGCTCGTACGACGCCGTCCGGCGGTCTGTCCGGGATTCCAGTAGCCGTCAAAGACCTCAACGCGGTTCGTCTCAGCCACATGCGCCTCGGCTCCCGGGCGGCCACCCGACTCTGGACACCGTTCGACGATCTCGCCGTGCGCCGCCTGAGACGCGCCGGCATGATCGTGCTCGGCAAGGCCTCCACGTCCGAGCTCGGCGTGCTGCCCGTGACCGAGCCGGCCATCCATCCCCCGACGCGAAACCCTCACCATCCCGAGTACAGCGCGGGAGGCTCCAGCGGTGGGTCTGCTGCAGCTGTCGCAGCCATGCTTTGTCCGCTCGCCCTGGGGAGCGACGGCGCCGGATCCATTCGCATTCCGGCCTCTTTCTGTGGCGTGGTCGGCCTCAAGCCTTCCCGAGGACTCGTCGTCAACCCTTTCGGCATGGACGATCCGGATCTGATCTGGACTTGCGGTCCCATCGCGGGGAACGTCGCGGATGCCGCGGCGATGCTCGACGTACTCGCGGATCCGGGGTCGACACGCCTCGAGGGCGCGCTCAGCATCCTGCAGCGCCGTCGCAGCGGCCACCCGGAACCCGCGTTGAAACCACGGTTCGTCGCGCAATTGCGCGACGAGCCAGCAGCCCTCGAGGTGCGTTTCACGACTCGCTCCGTTCTGGGACAAAGCGATCCGGCAGTGGCGCAAGCCGTGCGGCACGTGGCAGCGCTTCTCGAGCGGCTCGGCCACCGGGTACGAGAGATGGAACCCTTGGGCGGGACGACCCCGGAAGAGTTTCTGCCGCTGTGGCAGGTCAACTCCATGGTGATGCCGTGGCTCGACGAGAGGCGGCTCGAGCCGTTCACGCGATGGCTGCGACAGGGCTCTCGGCGGGTCGACAAGCGCCGAACGCGGGAGCTCGCCCGCACGATCGCGCGGCGGGTCTTCCATGCCTTCGCGGACGCCGACGTCTGGCTGACCCCCACCGTGATGTCGACAGCCCCACGGGTGGGGTCCTTTCGCGGCTTGACCCCGCTAGAGACTTTCGAGCGAGCGGCCCGCATCGCCGCGTTTACCGCTCCGTTCAACCTCACGGGCCAGCCGGCGATCAGCATACCCGTGGCGTCGAGCCCCGAAGGGTTGCCGATTGGCGCACAGCTCGTGGGCCGGCCCCACGCCGACCTCGGGCTCCTGCAGCTTGCCGCCACCCTCGAGAGCGAGCTCGACTTCGCCCGACTACCTCGGGCCGCTCAACCCTGGTTCAGGCACTGAGTCGGTAGGCGTCAGGAACGTCGGACTCCAAGATCGCTGCTCCGACGGCCTGAGCCGCTTGCTCGACCTGGCTCCACACGACCTGCAAGTGCATGCGAAGCACGCTGGTTCCCACCCACATCACGTACGGCGCTCGGATTCTCCTGATACACCCAAGTCTGCTCCACGCGACAGCGGCCGGGGCCCAACTCCTCCACCTCGAACGCCGAGCTACCGGCAATGTAGGAGCCCTCCAGGTAAACGTATTTCACGCGGGCCGGGAAGTGATTGGTGTCCAGCTCGACCAATTCGCCAAAATCGCTGGTCCAGGCATCTTCGACCGACCTGAGAGCCCCCTGCAATAGTCGACCCATCGAGCTCGAACGCGACCAATTCGTCATGCGCTCCAGCCAATCTGCATCCAGACGACCATCTTCCGCTTGTTGGACGAGCAGCTGGCGAACGCTGAACCGTCCTTGAAATCGCTGACCCACCTCGAAAGGCCTGCCGACGTCAGCGCGGGGGCGCATCACGCGAACCAAACCGAAGGCTCGATTCGGGTCGGCCATGGACCTGGCAAAAGCCTCTGCGAATTCTGCAGCGCTCGCGCTCACCACGAAACTGCGCACGTCGCGTTTGATCGTCACCGGCGAATCCAGCCGCAGCGGCAACACGCGCCTCTCAGTCAGCTCCTTTTCCCAGATCTCTGGCGTCCAAACCAGGCCGGTTTCCGGAGCCACCCCTATCGCACGAAGCATCGACATGCCCCTGCCAATAGCCCGACTTAAATGTGAATTCGATAGAAATCAGCGCCGCTTGGCGCGGCGCACGTCGAGCACCGGTAGCTTCTGCTTCAAGAGCTCCGCTCTCAGCTCGCTCCAGGGCCGCGGGGCCTCGAGCAGATCGTACTCCCCGGAGCAGGGCGCGGTGTCGTAGCCGCGCATCACGTCGTCCGCGTTCTTCATGGCCTGATCGGGCTTCTCACCGATGAGCTGTCCATATACGTACAGCTCCGCGGCGACCTGCAGCGCGCCCAGGGGACAGCGCTTGGACTTGTCGCGCACCTTCTTCGCGCGGCGTGCGGCGCGCTGAACGCGCTTGAGCCGCTCGAAGTACAGCGGCGTGAAATCCCGCAGGTTCTTGGCGAAACGTCCACCTTCCCAGGACTCCAGGCCGCGCACTTCCAGCTGCAGCGCCAGCGACGGCCCGCACGACACCCGCGCGCAGGGCGCGATGCTCAATGCGAACATGCGATACGCAAACTCCGGGATGCCGTCGCGGTCGCCATCCTGAATGCAGGTGGGGCAGCTGGGGACGGCCTTGGGCTCGACGAAGGCATCCTTGACGAGCTCGAGTACCTTGGGCGTGGCAACGCCGCAATTCGCGCCACACGGAGTGAGATGCAAGACCACGTAAGCGGACCCATCGCCGCGCAGGTCCCAGGTGAGCCGGCCCTTCTTGGTCTTCATCACGTCGATCATGCCGCTCTCGCCGGTGTGAACGACGAAAGGACCGGCGCCTACCGCGACGAAGCGCTCCAGCTTGTAGGCGGGCGCCTTTTCCGCCGTCGGCTCCAGCAGCAAGATGGCCGCGTTGTGTCCCGGTATCTCGATCGTCTCTTTGACGATCCAGCCGTCGGCGGTTGCGTTTGCCGTGGCGCGGCGCAAGTTGTCGCGGAACGTGCGTTGCGCAGTGGGCGCCTTCGGCGAAGGTGGCGGCGTGGGTCGCGCGGGGGCGACGACGACGCCGGCGGGATCCGACGCCGGCCGCGCCGGACCGCAGGCAACGATGGCCAGCGACAACGAGAGAAGCGCGAGGCGTCCGCGCATCAGCCGAGAACGTCTGCGATCGTGTACAGGCCGGGCTTCTTGCCCGCCAGAAAGCGCGCGCCGCGGAGCGCGCCGTGAGCGAACAGCTCGCGACTCGTCGCCCGGTGGGTGAGCTCCAGTCGCTCCCCGGGCCCCAGCAGATACACCGTGTGGTCACCCACCACGTCGCCGCCGCGCACGCCGAAAACGGCCATTTCGTCGTCTTTGCGGGCACCCACCTCGCCGCCGCGCCCGTGCAGCTCCCGAAGCTCCCCGCGCACCGCGCGGGCGGCGTCCGCCAGCCGCCGGGCGGTACCGCTGGGTGCGTCCACCTTGCGCCGGTGGTGGATTTCCACGATCTCCACGTCGTAACCCAGACCCAATCGCTTGAGCGCCTGCTCCACGACCTCCGCGAGCACTTGCACTCCCAAGCTGGTGTTCGGCGCCCACAGCACCGGCACGCTCTCCGCCGCCTTGTCCAGGGCCTGACGGCCGGCGGCGTCCAGGTTCGTCGTGCCGCTCATCACGGCCACTTTCTGGCGTGCAGCTACGGCGAGCAATCCCGGCACCGCCGAGGCCACGGAAAAGTCCACCACCACGTCTGCGCCCAGCAGACCCGCACCGAGATCCGCCGTCGCTTCCACGCCCACGGTACCGACGCCAGCCAGCTCCCCGACGTCGCGCCCCTGTCCCGGATCCACGCTGGAGCACACCGCGCCCACGATGTCGACGTCCTCGGCCTCGTGGGCGAGGCGAGCCACCGTGAGCCCCATGCGGCCGGTGGCCCCGTGCAGGGCGAGCTTCACGACTTTTCGAACTCCGCGATGACCAGAGCGAGACGGTCTCCCGCGCTCCGGTGCTGGCGGGCACCAACGGCGGACGCACGGTGTCCTGCATCAGTCCCTTGGCCGCCAGCACGGCCTTCGGAATTTGCGGATTGGGCTCGATGAACAGCGCCTTGTGCACCGGGTACAACTTGAAGTGCTTGGCCCGCGCCGCTTCCCAGCGCCCGGCCTCCACGTCCGCCACGACCTCGCTCACCTGGCGGGGATACACGTTGGAAGTGACGCTAATCACGCCTTTCACGCCCACCGCCATCATCGGCAAGGTGAGCGGATCGTCGCCGCTCATCAGCGTGACGCGATCCCCGGCGCGCCGCAGCACTTCCTGGCAATAGGCTACGTTGCCCGTCGCGTCTTTGACGCCCACCACGTTCTTGCACGCGTCCAGCACGCGCAGCGTGGAGTCTGCAGACAGCTCCACGTTGGTGCGACCGGGAATGTTGTAGAGCACGATGGGTGCGCTTACGGCCTCTGCAATCAGACGCACGTGCTGGAACATGCCTTCTTGGCTGGGCTTGTTGTAGTACGGCATCACGATCATCACGGCGTCCGCGCCCGCTTCCAGCGCAGCCTGGCTCGCCTTGATGCTCTTTTGCGTGTTGTTGGATCCGGTGCCGGCCAAGATCGGCACCTTGCCCTTGGCCAGCTTCGCGGTGCGTTGGATCACCTCGAGCTGCTCGGCGTCGCTCAGTGTGGGTGTCTCGCCGGTGGTGCCACACGGCACCAGGCCGGAGATGCCGCCTTCGAGCTGACCGGTGACGAGCTTGTCGAAGGCTTCCCAGTCGATCTTGGAGCCGTCTTTGGTGAAGGGCGTGACGAGGGCGGTGTAGGCGCCTCGGAGATTGATGCCACTCATGCCGAGACTATTTGCCGCATTCGCGCGGGAAGCAACCGGGAGTGCGTTGTGCCTTGGTTTCGCGGTTCGCCCGTCGGCGCGTCGGCCGAGCACGAACGCGCCGACCGCGCGCCGCGCGCAGGCTCCCGGGCGGGGGCGAGGGATTCGTCCGTCCCCGGCAAGTGCGCCCGAGCCCGGGAAAACGCCTCCCCTGAGCCGCATCATTTGAGATTTGGCAAGTCGGGCCTATGTGCCCTCGGAGTCCCAGCCCGAAAACCTTGAAGGAGAACACGCGCATGCCCGCAATCACATGGGGACCCCAGATCGAGCTCGGTATCGAGATCATCGACGCGCAGCACAAGCGCTTGGTGGAGCTGATCAACGAGCTCGGGCAGGCCATGGAGGATGGGCGCAGCAACGAGGTGATGGCCGCCACCCTGGCGGAGCTGGTGGACTACACCCACACTCACTTCAAGACCGAAGAAGTGCTGCTGCACGAAAACGACTACGAAGACCTGAAGCAGCACCGGCGAGAGCACCGCATCTTCACGGACCAGATCGAGATCTACAAGGATCGCTTCGAGTCCGGTTTCCAGAGCGTAACCCAGGCACTGATGGACTATCTGAGCGGCTGGCTCGTCACGCACATCACCGTCTCGGATCGCGCGTACCTCGCTACGCTCAAAGAAGCCGGCGTGAAGTGAGTCAGGGCCGGCGGAAGCTGGCCACGAAATAGCCCTCCGTACCGTGCCGGAGCGGCAAGAGCCGGAAGCTGGTCGCGTCGGTCGGGAGTAGCTCGTCGAGGTCGGGCGCGTCGAAAGGCACGGGCTCGAGCACGTCGGCGACGCGCTGCACGACCTGATCGCCTTCCTCCGGCAGGATGCTGCATACCGCGAACACGATGCGGCCTCCCGACCGGGCGCGGGTGGCAGCCCGGCGCAGGATGCTCTCCGCCAGGGCAGCCAGACGCCGCGGATCCTCGGGACGCAGGCGGAACGCAATCTCCGGGCGGCGCTGCAGAGTGCCCACGCCGGTGCAAGGCGCGTCCACCAGCACGCGGTCGAAATCCGTCCGGGATCTTTCCCGAGCCCACGGTCCAGTCCACCGCGGCGGAGCGCACCTCCAAAAGACCCAGCCGCCGGCACTCGCCGGCCAGCGCTTCGAGCTTTTCGGGATAAAGATCCGACGCCCACACCTCCCCCCCGGCGCCCACTTGCTCGGCGAGCAAGGTCGTCTTCTGCCCGCGCCCGGCGCATGCGTCGAGCACGCGCTCCCCGGCGCGCGCGCCCAACGCCAGTCCCACCACCTGAGCGCCCTCCTCCTGGATCACGAAGCGGCCCTCGGCGTAGCCCTCGCGGCGCCGCAGGTCCCCTGCGGCGCGGAGCAGCCGCGACCGCGGCGCGACACGGCCGACGGGCGCGTCGCGCAGCCACGAGGGCAGCTCTCCCGGCCCCACGATGCGCACGGCCGCGCCAGGTGGCACCGTCTCGTCCGCACCCACCAGCGCGCGGGCTTCGAGCTCCCCGACGGAGCCCTTGAGCCGGCGCCATAACCAAGGCGGCAGACTCTCCACCACTGCTTCGGCTCGTGACAGCTTCGCGTCCTCGGCCGCGACCTTGCGCAAGACCGCGTTGGCGAAGCCCGCGATGCGCTTGCCTCGCTCCTTCGTGATCGCGCTCACGGCTGCGTTCACCGCGGCGTGAGCCGGAACACGGTCCAGAAGCAGGATCTGATAGGCCGCGACGAGCATGTGCGCGACGACGGACGAATCGGTCTTCGAGAGCCCGCGCGGCGCAAAGCGCGCGAGCTCTCGCTCCAGTGCGCCTCGACAGCGCAGCGTGCCGTACACCAGCTCTGTGGCGAGGCCGCGATCGCGAGCATCCAGCTGAGGGTGACGCGCGAGCTCCGCGTCCAGCGCGGCCGCCGCAAATGCGCCGTCCCGTGCCACCCGCTCCAGCACGCGAGCGGCGATGGGTCGCACCAGCTCCGTCACCCGACCAGCTCGCGGAGCTGGCCGACGATGACGTCCCAGCGCCGTTCCACGTCGTTCTTGAAGGCCAGGGCCATCAAGCCGACCAAGATCATCATGCCCAACAAATGCGCGATTTCACGCACCCGAAGTGGCAACGGCCGGCGCAAAACGGCCTCGATGGCAAAGAACATCAGATGTCCGCCGTCCAGCACCGGAATGGGCAGCAAATTCAACAAGCCCAGATTGATGCTGATCAGCGCCATCACCCACACGAAGTAATCGGGACCTTTGCGGCCCTCTTCGCCGGCCACCTCGTAGATGGTGATCGGACCGGATAGAGACTTGAGGCTGATCCGCCCCTGCGCCAAGCGAACGATGCCGATCATCACGAAGCGCGTGACGTCCACCGTTTCTTCCACGGCCTTCTCCATCGCGTAGCGGACGGGCGTCGGGTGCTCCACCTTCTTTTCGGGAGCCAGCGGTATCCAATGCTGCACTCTCAACACGTAACGCGCGAAGGTCTGGCCGTGCTCGTCGGTGAAGTCTTCCCGACGCATTTGGAACGTACCCGAGCGCTCGCGCCCGTCGCGAGCCGCCAGGTAATCGATGCGGTGCGGCCGGTCCGGCGCGGCCAACACGCGCTCGCGGAACGTCGACCAGGCGGGCACGGCCTCGTCGTCCAGCCGCAGGATCTTGTCTCCCGGTCTGAGGCCGGCCTTGTGCAAGTAGCTGTCCTCGGGAACGACCGCCGCGTACAGATCGGCCAGCTCGATGCCCGTGCTCGATTGCAGGTCCGTTCCGCTCGCGTCGGGCGTGAGGGCCACCACTCCGGCCTCGAACACCGCCATGTCCGCCAGCCCGCCCAGAGCTTCCGGCACGGTCACCGGCCGCAAGTAGGTGACGGGGACGGTTTCTCCACGATTTTCGGACAGCGCGCGATCCAGATCCATGAAGCGCCGTACGGGCTGTCCGGCCACGT
Organism: uncultured Gemmatimonadaceae bacterium; assembly: GCA_963822945.1. GTDB lineage: Bacteria > Gemmatimonadota > Gemmatimonadetes > Gemmatimonadales > Gemmatimonadaceae > JAGWRI01. Next base: position 221,224 of record CAWGJO010000021.1, read on the forward strand.
AGGTGATCACGTCGAAGGTCCTGAGACCCGCGCGATAGGCCGGGGAATCCGTGTTGGCGATGCCGATGACGGCAGCCGGGGCGCTGGGCTGGATGCCGACGGTCCCCACCCGCTCCACGATGTCGAGCTCCCGGCGCTCCACGGTCTCCTCCGCGGTCACCTCCACCTCGACTTCCTTGTTGTCGCGGAACACCTTGAAGCGCACGGGCTTGCTCGGGTTCTTGCTGACGATGCGCTTGAGCTCGTCGAAGGTGCCGACGTCCTGCCCGTTGACCGCCATGATGCGATCGCCGGGAAACAGCTTTCCGGATGCCGGGTGACCTGGAAGCACGACGCCAACGGTGGGCGGCAGGAACGGACCGTCGGTGACGAACACGGAGAAGTAGAGGAGGATCGGAAAAAACAGGTTCATCATCGGACCGGCGAGCACGACGATGACGCGCTTGTAGATGGGCAGGGATTCGAAGGTCCGGTTCTTGTCCTCGGGCAGGACGATGTCCGTCTTCGACGCCTCCAGCATCTTCACGTAGCCGCCCAGCGGCAGCAGGCTGATGCAGTACTCCGTCTCCCGACCACGCAGTCGAAGAATCTTGGGGCCGAACCCCAGGCTGAAGGTCATCACCTTGACGCCAAAGATCTTGGCGAAGGCGAAATGACCGAGCTCGTGCACGAAGATGAGCGAGCTCACCAGGATGACGAAGTAGAGGAGGTCCATCGCGGTGGCCGGGCGCCGGCAGGACTCGGGCCTCGAAGAGCGGCGCGAGCGTAGCATGATGCAAAAAACCCGGGTAGCGTCCCCGGCCATGGCCCAAAAGCCGCGCGGAAAGACGCCTGGAGAGTGCCGCGTGCAGCTCCACCAGCTGATGCTGCCGGAGCACGCCAACGCCTACGGCAACGTGCACGGCGGGTTGATCATGAAGATGGTGGACGAAACCGGAGGCATCGCCGCCATGCGCCACGCCCAGCGCCCGTGCGTGACGGTAGCGATGGACTCCATGACCTTCGTGTCCCCCGTGCACGTGGGAGAGCTGTTGTGTTGCGTGGCCAGCGTCAACTTCGTGGGCAAGAGCTCGCTGGAGGTCGGCGTGCGCGTCCATGCAGAGAACTTCATCACCGGAGAGATCACGCACACGAACTCCGCGTACCTCGTGTACGTGGCGCTCGGCGACGACGGCAAGCCCATGCCGGCGCCGCCGCTCGTGCTCGAGACCGAAGACGAGCGGCGGCGTTTCCGTGAAGCCCAAGAGCGTCAAAAGGCGCGGCTCGCTCGGCGCAAGAAGCCCGCGGACTGATATCAGCGGAACGCGCTCACGTTCTCGGCGATGAAGTCGGCGAAGCGCTGGCCCTCTTTCCCCAGCACGCTCTGCACCACGGGCGACACCTCCGCGGCCCAACCGTTCGCTTTCACGGCCTCGAGGGCGATGAGCCCGTCCACCATCCAGTCCGGCGTACCGCTCGAGCGCAAGCCAGCCTCGAGCTGCTCCGGCTCGAGGTCCACGTAGCGAACGGTCTTACCCAGCGCCTGGCCGATGATGTCCGCGGCCTGGCTGTCGCTCAGCGCCTCGGGCCCGGTCAAATCCAGGGTTTTTCCCGCGTGCGGAGCGGGATCTTGGAGAACTTTCGCCAGCACCTCGCCGATGTCTCGCGAGCTGATGTAGGCGCTCCTGCCGCCCTTGGATGCGCCGTAGAACGCGCCGTCCTTCTTGATGGTGTCGGCTTGGAACTTGACGAAGTTGTCTTGGAAGAAGAGCGGCTTGACGATGGTCCAACCCATGCCACTCGCTTTCAGCGCTTCGTCCGCTCGGCCGTGCTGTCGCGCGAGCTCCATGCCGGCATCCGGCGAGGCACCCGCCGCGCTGAGGCGAACGACGTGCTCCACTCCGGCGCGTTTGGCCGCCGAAAGTGCCCGCGTCACCTGGGGCTCGAAGCTCTCGACGAAGGGCGTGATCAAGAGCAAACGCTTCACGCCTTCGAAGGCGCGGTTCAAGCTATTGGCGTCGTCGAGATCCGCGTGCACGGAGCCCGCGCCTTTGGGTGTGCGCACGCCGCTAACGGCTTTTACGCCGAGCGCGGCGAGGCTGCTCACGGTCTTGCTGCCGACGGTTCCAGTGGCTCCGGTAATCAGGATGGTCATGGTGCTGCTTCCTTTCGAGAGCAGAACCTAAGCCGGCCCTCGGATGCGGCAACTGCATGTTTTACATGATATGAATGCATTCTATGCATCTCAGAAATCTGGACCTGAACCTGCTGGTGGTGCTGGACGCACTGCTGGAAACCGAGAACGTGAAGGCCGCCGCGGCCCGTCTCGGCCTCAGCGCCTCCGCCACCAGCCACGCCCTGGGGCGGCTCCGGGAGCTGCTCGGGGATCCGGTGCTGGTCCGCTCCGGTCGCAGCCTGGTTGCCAGCGCCCGCGCCCAGAAGCTGCGTCCCGTGGTCCGGCGCCTGCTCGAGGACGTGGAGCGTGCGCTGGCGCCGGAGCAGGAGCTGGATCCCGCAGAGCTGGAGCGCGCCTTCAGCGTCGCCGCCACGGACTACGCGGAGCTGGTCGTCGTAGCTCCCGTCGGCCAGTTGATCGCGAGCGAGGCACCCGGCGTGAATCTGTACTCCAAGGCGCTGCGCGACCTCCAAGGGCAGCTCCGGAGCGGCGAGGCGGACCTGGCGATCGGCGTGTTCCGCTCACCCAGCGACGACATCAAAACGAAAGAGCTCTTCCGTGATGAGCTGGTTTGTTTGTTCCGGCGCGGACACACCGCGCTCCGGAAGCCATTGGGCGTCACGGAGTACGCCGCCCTCGACCACGTGCTCGTCGCGCCGCGGGGCAGCCCCCGCGGCAGCGTGGACGAAGCCCTCGCGCGGCGAGGCCTGAGCCGGCGCGTCGCGCGCTCCGTGTCGAACTTCCTCGTGGCTCCGCACCTCGTCGCGCACGGCAGCTACGTGATCACGATCTCTGCGCGCATCGCCACCCTGTTCGCCGACGACCTCGGGTTGGTGGCGCGCGAGCCGCCGCTCGCGCTCGGCGGCTACGGCGTGTCCATGGCCTGGCACGCGAGAAATGACGTGGATCCCGCCCACGCTTGGCTGCGCAGCGCGGTCTCGCGGGTGGCCGCGACACTGGGCGCCGTGCCACGACCGAAGGGTCGCGGCCGGCGCTCCAAGCGAGTCAGTGCAGCGTCGCGGTGAACAGCAAGCCGGGCACCAAGGTCGAGTACTTGCCGGTGATGCTGTTGTTCAAGTCCAGGTTCGTGTTGGCGTACATCAACCGGCCCATCACGCCGATGCCCCACTGCTCGCCCACCCACCACTCGTTACCGATTCCGAGGGCGAGGCCCAACCCGGTCGGGTTGTCGTCGCTGTTGTTGTCGTCGTTGGAGCTGAGCTGAGCGAAGCCCACCATGCCCTGGATGTGCAGACCGGCGCTGGGATCCGGGTAGACGTCCATGAATATGCCCAGCATGGAGAGCGCCACATTGTCGCTCGCGGTGTCCACCTGCTGGCCGTCAACCTCGAGCTTGGCGCTGGGCACGCTCGCGCCCATGCTGCCGCCGCCGATCACGAAGCCCGGCGCCGGCGTACCTCCCAGCAGGAACTCTCCGACGATGGCGAGGCCGGTGATCTTGACGTCCCGCGTGACGGCCGGCGCGGGATCTACGGTCACGCTGGTGGTGAAGTAGCCCATGCCGAGACCGAGACGCAGGTAGAAGCCGTCGTGGTAGTGGATGGTCGGATCCTCCACGGGCGTGGGCGGCGGCGGCTCTTGGTAACCGTAGGCCGGCTGTCCGTAGCCGGGGGGCGGCGGCTGGCCGTAGCCCGGCGGCGGGGCTTGCCCGGCGGCGGTTGGCCATAGCCGGCGGGCGGCGGCGCGGGCTGGGCCGGCGCAGGCTGAGCTGGCGCGGGCTGCGGCGGTTCGGGCTGGGCCGGTTCGGACGGCGGGGGCGCCGGCTCGGCGGGAGCGGGCTCGGGTGGGGCCGGCTCGGGCTGTGCCCGCGCCGTACCGACAACAAAAAAACCACAGCTCAGGACCGCGAAAAACATTTTCAAATGTCGCACGTTGCTGCCTCCTCGCTCACCCGCATCGTCTCACAGCCAACCAAACACGTCTTCGATGGCCTTTCGGCCTCCGGTTTCCAATACGTCACCGTGGGTCACGATCACGCGGTCGAAATCCCAAGCCAGCACGCGATCGATGCTCTCGCGCATCGCGCGCTTGTCTCGCACGCACAGCTTGAACATGCGGCTCTGGGCGAAGCCCCCGAGGGCACCGAACGCCCTGAGATAGCTTCGCGTCCAAAGGTCCGGCGCGTTCGGAATGTTGAAGGCCGCGTCCGTCACGATCAGCGTGCGCGACGGGCGATGCAGGAACAGCACCTCGTTCACGTAGGGCGCGCCCTTCAGACAACACTGCTCGAAGACGTCTGCCCAGGCCGCCGCGGGCTCGTCGCCGAGCTCGCCGGCAAAGCTCAGGTCGTGGCGCTTGTCGGGGAGGCCGGGAGCGCCGTGAAGCGTGGCCTCCGGAGTCGCCCGCGCCCAGCCCGCCACCATCAAGTGATGCACCTTGCTGGGCGCCACGATGTGACCGACGCGACCCAGAGCCGAGACCTTCAGGGCCAGCTCCGGAGAGTGCTTCACCGGGGAGTGCAGCCACAGCGAGCCGTCGCCGAGGCGCGCGATGGTCATGCGCGAGCCCAGCGAGAGTCCCGCAATTTTCAGGGGGTGATCCGCCACCCACAGGCCCTCTGCCACGCTGCGAAGCACGAACGGGAGGGTAGCGGCGGGACCCGGGAGCGTGCTAGTGCGAGCCGCCGGCGCCGGAGCCTCTCGCCAAATCGCGGAATTTTTGACGCTTTTGTCGGCGTTCCCGCAGGCGCCGAAGCCCGCCAGGGCAGGCCTCGAAGCGGAGCAGCCAGCAAAAGTCGGACAAACGCTGGCAGGGCGCCGCGAGGCGCATTAGCTTGCCAGGACTTTTCGCGCGCCGGCGGCTTCCGAGCACAGCGAAAGCGCGAAATAGAGAAGGTCAACCAAGCACGATGCTCACCTGGGTAGCTAAGAAACTTTTCGGCACCTCGAACGAGCGCGCGGTCCGGCGCATGCAGCCGAGGGTCGCCGCCATCAACGAGCTGGAATCCAAGATCCAGAAGCTTTCGGACGCGGAGCTGAAGGCCAAGACGGCGGAGTTCAAGGAGAAGCTCGACAACGGAGCCACTCTGGACGAGCTCCTGGTCGAAGCCTTCGCCGTCTGCCGTGAGGCCGGCAAGCGCGCGCTCAAGATGCGGCACTACGACGTGCAGCTCTTGGGCGGCATGGTGCTGCACAGCGGCAAGATCGCCGAGATGAAGACGGGCGAAGGCAAAACCCTCGTCGCCACGCTGCCCATCTATCTCAATGCGCTCGAGGGCAAGGGCGTCCACCTGGTGACGGTGAACGACTACCTCGCCAAGCGCGACGCCGAGTGGATGGGCAAGCTCTACAACTTCTTGGGGTTGAGCATCGGCACCATCGTGAACCAGCAGCCGGACCACGAGAAGCGCGCCGCCTACAAGATGGACATCTGCTACGGGCAGAACAACGAATTCGGCTTCGACTATCTGCGCGACAACCTCAAATTTTCCGCTCTGGACTACGCCCAGCGCAAGCTCAGCTACGCCATCGTGGACGAGGTGGACTCCATCTTGATCGACGAGGCGCGCACCCCGTTGATCATCAGCGGCCCGGCGGAAGCCGCCAGCGAGAAGTACCGCACGCTCAACGAGGTGGTCGCCCGTCTGCGCAAGGACGAGCACTACAACGTGGACGAGAAGGCGTTTTCCGCCACGCTGACGGACGACGGTGTGGAAACCGTGCAGCGCATGATTGGGATCAAGAACCTGTACGACCCGATCAACGTGGCGTCGCTGCACATCCTGAACCAGCTGCTTGAAGGCTCACGCGCTGTACAAGCGGGACCAGCACTACATGGTCACGCCGGATGGCGAGGTGCTGATCGTGGACGAGTTCACCGGGCGCGTCTTGCCCGGTCGCCGCTGGAGCGATGGTCTGCACCAGGCGGTGGAGGCCAAAGAGAACGTCAAGATCCACGAAGAGAGTCGCACCATCGCGACCATCACGTTCCAGAACCTGTTCCGCATGTACGACAAGCTCGCAGGCATGACGGGCACGGCGGAGACGGAAGCCCAGGAGTTTCACGCCACATACGAGCTGGACGTCGTCGTGATCCCGACGAACAAGCCCAACATCCGCGCCGACCACCAGGACGTCGTCTACAAGACGGAGCGCGAGAAGTTCACGGCGGTGATCAAAGAGATCATGACGGAGCACGAGGCCGGGCGCCCGGTGCTGGTGGGCACCACCAGCGTGGAAAAGAGCGCAGCCATCGCGCGCATTCTGTCCAAGAAGAAGATCCCGCACCACGTCTTGAACGCCAAGCACCACGAGAACGAGGCGTACGTGGTCGCCCAGGCCGGGCGCAAAGGTGCCATCACCGTGTCCACCAACATGGCAGGCCGCGGCACGGACATCTTGCTGGGCGGCAACCCGGACATGCTCGCGCGCCGGGAGCTCAAAGAGGCCGGCAAGGACCCGGACCTGGACGCGGAAGAGTTCGAGCGGTTGGTGAAGAAGTTCGAAAAGAGCTGCGCCAAGGAGCACGACGAGGTCATCGAGCAGGGCGGCCTGCACATCGTCGGCACCGAGCGCCACGAGTCGCGGCGAATCGACAACCAGCTCCGCGGCCGCGCCGGGCGCCAGGGTGATCCCGGCTCCACGCGCTTCTACCTGTCGTTGGAAGACGACCTGATGCGCATCTTCAGCGGCGAGCGCGTGAAGAACCTCATGGACCGCATGGGCTTGCCGGACGACGAGCCCATCGAGCACCCGTGGGTCACCAAGAGCGTGGAGAACGCCCAGCGCAAGGTGGAAGAGCGGAACTTCGACATCCGCAAGAATCTGCTCGAGTACGACGACGTGATGAACGCTCAGCGCAAGACGGTGTACACGCTGCGCCAATCCCTCTTGCTGGGCCGCTACGAGCCGGAAGAGGTGGACGAGCTGGGCAAGCCCACGGGGCACTCACGCAAGGTGGAGGCGGACCCGGAGATCGCGAAGATCGTCAAACCGTTGGTACCCAAGCTGATTTCCTTCTTCGCGGATCCGCCGCTGGAGGCCCTGACGGACAAAGAGGGCAAGCCGCGGGATCCCAAGAAGAAGGACATGAGCAAGATCAAGAAGCTGGTCGAGCTCGAGTCTTTGCAGCGGGAGGTCTATCAGCTCTGGGGCGTGAAGCTGGATGTCGAGTCGCGCAAGAAGCGCACCGCGTCGGAGCTGCACGACGAGCTCTTGGACATGGTCATGCACGGCCTGTCGGAGCAGCGCGAGCGGATGTTGGACCTGATGGACCAGGTCATCGCGGCGATCGTGGAAGAGAGCTGTCCGGAGAACAAGCCGCCGGAGGACTGGGACTGGAAGAACATCAAGTCCGGCTTCAAGGAGCACTTCCAGACCAAGCTCGACTCGGACATCGAGGACATCGGCGACGCCGAGATGCTGGTTCGCGAGCTGTACAAGCTCGCCGAGAAGCTCTACTTCGAGAAAGAGAAGGACCTCGGCGTCGACATCGCGATGCGCGTGTTCCGCCACATCTACCTCGAGGCCATCGACCAGGCCTGGCAGGACCACCTGTCGAACATGGAGCATCTCAGGGACGGCATCGGTCTGCGCGGCTACGGCCAGAAGGACCCGAAGAACGAGTACAAGAAGGAAGGCTACGACCTCTTCTTGAACATGATGGCCAAGGTCAGCGGCACCGTGCTGATGCGCTTCTTCGAGGTCGAGGTTCAGCGCCAGGAGGACATCGAAGCCCTGGAGCAGGTCGCTGCCGAAGAGCACCAGCAGCTGCTAGAGCAGGCGGTGGCGCGGCACCCGGGCACCCAAGGCGCTCCGCCGGAGGACGTGCTCGGTCAGATGCGGGAAGCGGCGGCGTCCATGCCCCCGCCGGCGCGTGCCTCGGCACCGGCGGCGCCCAAGATCGGCCGGAACGATCCCTGCCCCTGCGGCTCGGGCAAGAAGTTCAAGAAGTGCCACGGCGCCGCCCTGGAAGACGAAGAAGAAGACGGCGGCTCGGAGGAGCAGGCTCAGGTCTGAGGCCCGTCACCTCCTGAAAAACGGGCGCGTGATAGCAGTGCTTCCATGGGAGTGCTGCCGAACCTGCTGGGCAAGAATCGCTGGGAGGTAGCTGCGGGCCTCCTGCCCGTGCTGGCCGATGCGCTGCACTGGCTGGTGTTCGAGCCCATCAACCAGCAGCTACGGCTGTTGTTGCTCTCGCCGTCCGAGTTGACGGTGCTCGGCTTGCTGGCGCTTTACTTCGCGTATTGCGTGGCGCTGTTCTTGATCAGCCTGCTGAAGCCGGACATCAAGCTGAAGCTCGTGGAGCTTCGGGGCCGGGACGAACGGACGGGCCGCGAGACGACAACGAAGACGACTTGGCCGGAGGTGTTGTTCTTCTACCCCTCCTTCGGCTTTGGCATCGTGATGATCATGGCCGCAGCGTCGGTCAGCGGAATGATGGACGACAAATCCGCCCTCTCGGAGGGCTGGCAACAGCTCGCAGTGTTTGGCGCGGTCGGGTTGTTCTTCCTCCATCTGCTGGCCAAGTTCGCCGGACCCAAGCCACGCGTCGCTGCGTCGAGCCCGATCTACCTGATGCTGCTGTTGCCCACGATCGCGATCAGTGAGCTGATGCTGAACCTGTCCACCGCGCTGTGGTACCACTTCCTCGGTCCCGAAGCCGGCGGCTCGGAGCCGAGCGAGCCGAGCACGATGGCGAGCTTCGTCATCGCGGTTCCACTGTTCTTGCTGTTCTTCGCCGCTCCGCGCTTCACGTTCATGAGCAAGCACTTCACGTGGCTGGCGCTGCTCTCGGGCGTGGGCTTCGCGCTGTACGAGCTGTGGCAGATCGTCGGGGCGGCGCCGCTCTTGTGACGAGAGTGTGAAGCCGCACATCCAGCGCGCAATCTGTCGGGATGACGGGTCTCACCGTCGCCGTACCCCAGTGCTCTTTCCAATCCTACGCGAATTGTCTTTGAGCACGCTCCTTCGCCGTGATACAGAACCGTTCCATCTGATACCTGTGGGAGGGTGTTTCGATATGTCGATTCGCGTTCGCGCTCCACGCGCTTGGGTCTGGTATTCGCTCGTATTCGCTGCCGGCGTCATCCCGGCATGTTCAGGGGACGATGACGCCTCGAAGCTCGGCAAGAAGTCGAGCGCGGTGGTCGTCGACCTGGTGACGTACACGTTCGAGGGCGCCACGCCCAATGAAACGGCTCCAACGACGGTCGCTAGCGGGGTTACCGCGAGCAGCGTCGCTCGAGAAGGTGCGACTACGGCGACTACGTTCCCTACGGGAAATCCCGGCACCGCGCTGAACTCCAACAACTGGGTCAACACGTCCGCCGGTGCGGATTGGTACACCTTCACGGTGACGCCGGACGCCAGTAAGTCGGTGTCGCTTTCGACGCTCGGCTTCGACACCTACCGGTCGAGCACCGGCCCCACCTCCTTCGAAGCGTATGTCGTGCAAGGCAGTACCGTGACGTCGGTCGGCACCGGAACCATTGCTGCTAGCACGTGGACGACCGAGTCGTTCACACTGACTGCAGCGGCCGGCCCGTACACCCAGCCTTTCTCGATCCGCATCGCTGCGTTCGGTGCCTCCGGCACGAGCGGTACCTTCCGTATCGACAACGTAGCGCTGGCCGGCGAGGTCACGAGTACGGCGGATGCTGGCACCGGCGGTGCGCAGGCGCCGCGGGTGCTGCGGGCGCTGCGGGTGCAGCCGGCGCTGCGGGCGCGGCGGGTGCCGCGGGCGCAGGTGGCGCCGCGGGCGCTGCGGGCGCTGCGGGCGCCGCCGGCGCAAGTGGCGCTGCGGGCGCAGCTGGTGCAGCCGGCGCTGCAGGCGCAGCTGGTGCAGCCGGCGCGGCGGGCGCAGGTGGTGCAGCCGGCGCGGCGGGCAGCGGCGGCGCTGCGGGCTCTGCGGGAGCCGGCGGCACTGGCGGAACCGGCGGCACCGGCGCGACGGGCGGCACCGGCGCGACGGGCGGCACTGGCGCTACGGGTGGCACCGGTGGCAGCGGCGCAACGGGCGGCTTCGGCGCGACCGGCGGCTTCGGCGGCGGCTTCGACGGCGGCGTCAACAAGCCCCCGGCCAAGTCCGAGGACGACAGCGGCTGCGGCTGCAGCGTGCCGGGCGAGAAGGCACCGAACAACAGCTCGCTGGCCTTCCTCGGTCTGGCCGGCGCGGCGATTGCGCTGAGCCGCCTCCGCCGACGGAACGGCTGAGCGCTTCAGTCCGCTAGCAACGATGAGCCGCTGCCTTCGGGCAGCGGCTCATTGTGTTTTCGGCGGGCGCGTGGCCCAGCGCCAGCGCACGCCGAGCTGACCGAAATCCGCGCCCGCCAGGCCGATGGCGTCGGGGCTGTGGATGACCGGCAAGAACGTGGCTTGCAGATCCACGGTGTCGCCCAGCTTCACGACGGACACCAGACCTGCGCGCAGAACGTACCCGTCGCGCCCCGGGCTCTGCAGCACTTCTTCGGCGAAGCCCACGCGAAACGCCCGCTCACGCCCGAAGTGGAACGCGTAGCCGACCCGGGCGCGCCACACCCAGGGCGGCCTGATCACGAGCTTGAGCGTCTCCTCGTACAGGTCGTGGTTCGAATCCACACCGGTGACATAGTGCCCGGTCACCATCCAGAACGGCCCGCCGCCCGGCAGGCTGACGGCACCTCGTAGCTCCGCCTCGAGCGTGACCGCGTTCGCATCCGGGCCATCGAGCTGCTCGAGCTCGTCTCGGACGTGGCGCTCGCTCTCGGCCAACATCTTGTGGTCGAAAGGTGAGAAGTAGCGAGCGCCGGCGCGCAGATCCAAGAGCGGCACCTGGGCCCGGACGCCGCCGTACAGCCCCGCGCCGGAGCCGGAGATCAGCGGCTGACCGTCGAGCCCGATCCAACGATAGAACGGCTTGCCCACGCCGGCTTGGAACTGCGGGCGCGCATACACCCAGCCGAGCTCCAGGGTGGCCGCCAGGAACGGTTGCGAGTCGAAACGTGACCAGTACGGCGAGGTGGCTCCGCCTTCCACGCTGGATCCCGGCGGGAGCGGCCCCGGCACCAGGGTGTCCGCCGCGCTAGTCCGCGCGCTCGAGATCAGCAGCAGGGCTGCCCACAGGGCGCGACGCATCAGAACGTCCCTCCCAGCGAGACGCCACCGGGATAGGGCACCAGGTGCAGCTGGCGTGCGCTCTCGCGGCTACCGCCGTCCTTCACGCGATAGTGAAACACCCACGGCAAGCCGAGCCCCGCTACGGTTCCCCAGGCGGCGCCGACCATCACGTCGGACAAGTAATGCATGTCACCCACGACGCGCAGCGTGGCGGTGGCGGTGGCTGCCGCGTAGCCCGCTCCGCACGCCAGCGCATCGGCAGCGCCGCCGCCGTACAGCTCCAGCTCCTGGTGGTGGATGCAGATCAAGCTGGCTGCGGCGAAGGAAACCGACGAGTGTCCACTGAAGAAGCTGCGATAGCGATCGTTGCGGCGGCAATCGAGGCCGTCCGCGTCGAGCTCCGAGCCGCAAGTGCGACCGTAGGGCCGCTCACGATTGGCGAGAGCAGCAACCAGACCGTGGACTCCGGTCGTCACCGCCAAGACTTCGGCGTCGATCAGCAACATTTGCTCGGCTACGTCCGGACTCCGGTGGTACCAACCAGCGGTAGTCACGGCATCGGCCAGCATCGGCGTCGTGACGGTCACGGCCAAGAGCACGTCACTTGCGTCCCGGGCGCGCCGCCGCGCGAGGTAGCCGTCGAGCCGCAGCTGATCACGCGCGTCTTCGTCGGCGAGCACGCCTCCGGTCCAGCGGCCGACGTAGGCTTGATCACCAGCGCGCCGACCGCCAGCGCCATGGACGCGCCCGTCAACACGTACTCCTCCGTGCCGAAGCGCGGCCAACGCCAGCGGCGCGCGGGCGGCTGCTCCGCCGAAGGCGACGCTAGCGCATCCAGCGTGCGTGACTCTCGCGGCGAGACGTCGCTCCCCGGGGGCGCCTGGGGGAAGGTGACGGTCTCGGGGGGGCGCTGGGCCAACGCCGGAGCCGTCAGGAGCAGCGCAGCCCCGAACAAGGCGCAGGGGAAGCGAGTGGCGAGGCACGGGGAACCGAGACGGCTATCCTAGACTCGTCCCGCGCGCCGTGCTGGCCAAGGATGACCCTTCACATGTCTTTGGCGCAGCGGAACCCGGCCACCAGGATGCGAAATCCGCCCGGATGGTGCACGCGGTTCGACGCGCGCAAGCCCTTGCGGCCGATAGTTGAACGCCCCGCCGCGCAGAACGTGCTCGCATTCGGCCGGGATCGGGTTCGTGCCCGTATAGCCCTGCTGGTGGTTCCGGCGCAGCTCGTCCTGAGCTTTCAAAATCTCTTCGCACGATCCCGGCTTGCCTTCCGAAGCCGTGGGCCGTTTGTACGCATACGGGTCGTACATGTCCTCGACCCATTCCCACACGTTTCCGGCCAGATCGAAGTGCCCATAGGGGCCTCGGCCTTCGGGGTAGGAGCCGACGTCCACGGTGGTGCCGTTCTTCGCCCCGGCGAAGGCGCCGTGCTTGTCCTTGTCGGCGTTTGTCGTTGCCCCAGGGATACTTTCGCCCGTCGTCGCCGCGCGCCGCGCGCTCCCATTCCGCTTCCCGCGGCAAGCGCTTACCGCGCCACTCGCAGTAAGTCTTGGCGTCGTTCCACGACACCCCGACGACCGGCTGCTTCGGATGACGGAAGTCGCGGTCGGAGCCGTACTTCATGGCCACCGCTACACCCTCGCGGTACGGCTTGCAGACTTTGGCCTGCCACACACTCGAGGTAGGCCTCGTTGGTGACCTCCGTCTTGTCGAGCAAGAAGCCCTTCACGGTGACCTTGTGCGCTGGACGCTCGTCCTGCTCGCCCTCGTCGTCCGCCCCCATCGTGAACGTGCCGCCGGGTACCGGCAGCATGTCGTCGGGGATCTCGGGCTTGGGCGGCTCCGCACTGGCGACTGGAGCGGCGCTGGCGCTGGCCGGGCGGGGGGCGGCGGCTTTGCCGGCTCGGGTGGTTTCGGCGGCGGACGTGGGCCGGGTGCGGTCGCGGCTTCGGCCTGAGCCGCAGCCGGCGGAGCCGCGCCCGGGCCGTTGCAGCCGAGAGCGAGGACGGACGAGCGAGAGCAGTGAAAAGCGACGCACGACCCAGGATCTAGGGCAATGCGCCGAATCGGGCAAAATCAGCGGGCCCACGGGAATAAATCCACCCTTTTCCGAGCGGCTCCGAGCCGTGCTAAAGCCGCGAACATCGCATGATCGAGGTCGAGCACCTGACCAAGGACTACGGCACCGTGGTGGCCGTCCGCGACGTTTCCTTCAGCGTCGGCAAGGGCGAGGTCGTGGGCTTTTTGGGTCCCAATGGCGCCGGCAAGAGCACCACGCTCAGGATCCTGGTGGGCTTCTTGGGCGCCACCTCCGGCCGCGTCCGCATCGGGGACCACGACATCGTGGAGCAATCCCTCGAGGCGCGAAAGAGCGTCGGCTACATGCCGGAAGCCGCGCCCCTGTACCCGGAGATGAGGGTGCGCGAGTACCTCGCATTTCGCGCGCGAGCCAAGAAGGTGCCCCGTGCAGAACGGAAGAAGGCCGTAGCTCGCGCCATGGAACAAGCAGCGGTCACGGAGATGGCGGACACGCTCATCCTGCACCTTTCCAAAGGTTACCGGCAACGCGTTGGGCTGGCAGACGCGCTGGTGGCCAACCCGCCGCTCTTGATTCTGGACGAGCCGACGGCAGGCCTGGACCCGAACCAAATCCGCGACGTGCGCCGCTTGATCCGGGAGTTGGGGGAGAGCCACACCATCCTACTTTCCACGCACATCTTGTCCGAGGTGGAGTCGACCTGTGACCGCGCGTTGGTGATCGACCGGGGGCGTCTAGTCGCCGAGGGCACCATCGACGAGCTGCGAAAGCGTCGCGGCGCACGCGCGGCCAGCCTCTTGGTCCGGGACCCGGATGCCAAGGGCAAGGGCCTACTCGGCGGCATGGACGGCGTCCGCAAGGTCAAAGGCAGCAAAGCCGACGACGACCTGCGCCGCTACACGCTGACGATGTCGCGCGACGCCGACGCCGGCGAGGTGCTGGAGAAAGCCGTCGCTTTGCTGGTCGGCGCCGGCGTGGGCGTGCGCGAAGCCAGCCCCGTGCGCGCGACGCTCGAAGACGTCTTCGCTCAGCTCACCCACGCGGAGCGCGCGGCGGAGGAGGCGGATTCGTGAGCGGACTTGCTGCGGTGTACCGGCGCGAGATGCTCAGCCTGTGGGTAACCCCCCTGGCCTGGGTGCTGTCCGTGGTGTTCCTGCTGCTGCAGGGGATTTCCTTCTATTCCATCGTTGTCCACATCTCGAACCTGTCGCAGGTCTCGATGGACAACGGTCCGGTGCAGGCCTACTTCGGCCAATCGATATTCCTGCTCGTCTCGCTGCTCTTGGTCTGCCCCGCGCTGACCATGCGCGTTCTCGCCGAGGAGCGTCGCAGCGGCACCATCGAGGGGCTGCTCACCGCTCCCGTCACTCCCGCCGGCGTCGTGATGGGCAAGTACCTGGCGTCGCTCACCACCTACATTCTGATGTGGGCGCCCACGGTCCTGTACGTCGTCATCCTGCGCAACACCGGACACATCGAGTGGTCGGTCGTGGGCTCCAGCTACCTGGGCGTGTTCGGCATCGGCGCGGGCTATCTCGCCCTCGGCACGCTGATGAGCGCAATGACGCGCAGTCAGCTCCTCGCCTTCGTGCTCACCGTGATGGTGCAATTCGGGCTCTTCATCATCGGCATCGGCGAGTACATCTTCGATCCCGGGTTGGTGCACGACATCTCCAGCCACGTGTCGGTGCTCAGCCAGATGGACGAGTTCTCCAAGGGGATCGTGGATCTCCGCCGGCTGGTGTTCGACGGTAGCCTCGTCGCCGTCCCACTGTTCATCACGGTAAGAGTAGTGGACTCCTGGAGATGGGGCTGATGGCGAAGTCCGACTCGGTCAAGCAGACCACTGGCGCCGCCAGCCCCACGCTGAAGGCGCTGTCCGCTGCAGGTGTGCTCGCCGCAGCGCTGATCGGGCTCAGCGCCAACGTGCTCGCCGCTCGCTTCTACGAGCGTTGGGACTGGACCAGTCAGGGGCTCTACACGCTGAGCTCCGCCACCACCGAAACGCTGCACGAGCTCGACGCTCCGGTCGACGTCATCGTGTTCTTGGCCGCGAGCGATCCGCTCACGGTGAGCGTTCGCAACATGCTCACCGCCTACGGCGCGGAAACACGACAGCTGCACACGCGCTACGTCGACCCGGACCGCAATCCGGCGGAGTTTCTCGCCCTGCAACAGAAGTACGGCATCGTCGCGGGCAAGGCGGAGGACGGTCGTGTCGTCACGGATGCCGCCATCGTCGTGTCCAAGGGCGAGCGCCACTGGTACATCACCAACGACGACATCGTCGCGTACGACGACGACCAGGGGCGCGCTAGGCCGCAGCTGGAGCAGGCGCTGACGGAGGCCATCCGCAACGTACTGACGCGCGAGCGGACCACGATCTGCTTTTCGTCCGGCCATCAGGAGATCAGCATCGAGGACGGAGGCCCCAACGGCCTCGGCGAGCTGCGCTACCGTCTGGACAAGAACAACTACGACGTCGAGACCCTCGACCTTTCCGGGACGAAGTCGGACACCAAGCTGGAGGACTGCCGGGTGCTGGTGCTGGCCGGCCCGGAAGTGCAGGTTCCGGAGAAGACCACCGCTCGCATCTCGAACTGGTTCAAAGCCGGCGGTAACGTGCTCTTGCTCGCCAATCCGATCCTGGACGAGGACAACCGCATCCAGCCCACGGGTCTGGAGCCATTGACCCGGAGCGCCGGAATCGACTTGAACGCGGACTTCATCGTCGAGCAGGACGACAAGCTGCGTTTGCCTTCCGGCCTGGGGGAGTCGTTTTTCGCAACGCCCAAAGAGCATGCGGTGACGGCCGGGCTGTTCCGCGGCGGAGAGCCTCGCTATCGCGTGCTGGTCAGCGCGGCACAGAGCCTGCGGGCCACTGGAGAGCGACCCGTCTCCCTGCTGGTCAGCAGCGAAAAAGCGTTCGTCCTCAAGGACATTCGCCCGTTCGTTGAGCAGGGCAAGCCCGTGACAAAGGGTGAGGGCGACAAGTCCGGACCGTTCGTGGTGGCCTACGCCGCGGAGCTACCCAAGCCGAAGGCCTCCAAGGCCCCGCATGGGCCACGCATGGTCGTGGTCGGTAGCGCAAACCTGGCTTGGAGCCGCAACTGGCGGGAGCCAACGCTCTTGGGCAATCGTCTGTTCGTGGAGAGCGCCCTTTCGTGGCTGGCTGCGCGACCGGCGCTGGTCAGCGTTCCGGAAAAGGCGAGCCACGACGTCGGCCTGGCGCTGACCGAAGAGTCCCTGGGTGACGTTCGCAACTACGTGCTGTTGTACATGCCCCTGTCGGTGGCTGCCCTGGGCATCTTCGTGATGCTGCGCCGACGCTCCAAAGAGAAGCGCTCTCGCCGCGAAGGGAACGAGCGCCACGAAAAAGAGAGCGAACGGCGAAGCGAACCCGACGACGAGGAAAGCTGATGTCGCGGGCGTTGCGCAGCCAGTGGCTCAACATCGCGCTGGTCGTGGGTGCGGTAACGCTGATCGCCGTCGTGGTGTTGACGCGCGGCAAGGTGACGACCGGAGAACGCGAGGCGCGAGAAAATAACGTGCTCTCCGCCTGGCGCCCGGGGGAGCTGTCCCGCGTCACCTTCGACCGAGGCAAGGAGCACATCGTGCTCCAACGAGAGGGGGACGAAGACGCCGGAGACGTGAGCTGGCAGATTCGGGAGCCCATCCAAGAGGAAGCGGACGCGTACGCCGTCGACAAGCTACTCGGGTCCCTGGAGTTCGCGCGCTGGGTTCGACGCATCGACAAGGGCGAAGTCGACCGCGCCCAGTTCGGGCTAACGGAGCCGCAGTGGGTGATGGGCATCTCGATGGGCAGCATCCACTACGACCTCCGCCTGGGGAAGGAAGCTGCGATGCCCGCCGGCTCGCACTATCTGGAGCTCGAAGCCAAGGGGGCTCCGGGCAGCGGAGTCGTGATCATCAGTCGGGATCTCGCGACGGAGCTCACCATCCAGCTGGCGGATCTTCGCGGACGCCTGATCCTGCCGTACTTCTCCAGCTCGCTTCAGCGCATCGTCTTGGAGGGAGCGGGTGGCACCCGCAAGCTGGCGGCCATGGGCGACAACGTCTGGCGGTTCGACGGCATGCTGGGCAACGTGCGCGTCAATCGCGAGATATTCGATCAGGTGCTGGTGCAGTTCGCTCGCACCAAGGCAGACGAGTTTCTGAGCGAAAAGGCGGCCGCCGGCGCTCTCGACGGGGACGTCGTGAAAATCACGCTGGTTCCCAAGGACGGCAAGCTTCCCACGGGGCTCGTGCAAGTCGGCGGGCAGTGTCCGGGCAACGACAAGGACGCGGTAGCGCTCCGACGCAAGCCCGACGTGCAGGGAGCCTGCGTGCCCAAGAGCGTGATGGTGGGGCTCACCCTACCCGCCGAAAAGTTGGTGGATCAGACGCTGTTTTTCGCTCAGAAGGACCAAGTCGAGTCCATCAGCATCACGCTCGGCGAAAAGAAGCTCGACCTGGAGCGCAAAGACAACGGCTTCGTCATGCTCGCGCCAATCAAGACGAACGTGGAGCTGGAAGCCGGCAACGAGTGGCTCGACTCCATCCTCGGGGCCGAAGGCGAGATCGAGAAAGCGCCCGACCTGGCCGCGCTGGGGCTCTCGCCTCCCGCGGGCCACATCGACATCAAATACATTCGCAAGACTGATTCGGGCCTGGCAAAGGATCGCGTGGACTTGGGCAAACGAAGCCCCGACGGCAAGCTGTGGGTGCGGCGGGTCAACGACGGCGCCGTGCTTCAGCTGGGCCGGGAGGTGGCACGACCCATCCGCGTGGACACCACTCTGGTGCGCGACAAGAAGGTCCTCGAATTCACCGCCTCGGATTTCCACTCGGCCGAAATCACCGCTGCCGGCGTCGGACCAACGGATCGTTCGCGAACCATCCGGCCAGTTTCGCTTCGACAAGCCCAAAGGCTACGACCCGGATGCCGGACTGTGCACGGACGTCGTGGATCTTCTGGGCTCGCTCACGGCCGAGCGCTGGGTAGCCGACAGCGACGACGGCAGCTTTGGCTTCGAGCACCCGACCGTGCGCGCTCGCGTGAGCTATGCCGCGGGGGACGCCGGTACTCAGGAGCGTCAGCTGGTGGTGGGTAGTCTGGTCAGCGGCGGCGCTTACGCGAAGCTCGCTGGGGAACCGGGCGTGTTCGTGATGTCTCGACGCGTCGTCGAAGCGCTTCAAGGGCTGCTCCTGGATCGCTCCGCTCTGATGGTGGCCCCGGACGAAGCGAAAAAGGTGACCCTGGAGCGAGACGGCAAGAAGGTCGAGCTGTCACGAGAGGGGGACCATTTCACTCAGACGGCGGGACCGGAGCTCGGCGCCTCCTCGGTCACGAAGATCATGGAAGCCCTCGCGGGCCTTCGAGCCGAGGCCGCCGTTCATCTCGGTGCGGCGCGCCCCAGCGAAGGTCTGACCAAGCCCACCCTCGTGGTCCGCATCGAGCCACCGGGCGGCGGCAAGCCACGGCAGCTCAGCTTTGGCGCAGGGGACGCTTATCAAAACACGAGCATCGTGTACGCGCGCTCGGGCAGCGTGGACGCGACGTTCGTGATCGCCAAGAGCAAGGTGACGGAGCTACTCGACGCACTGTGACCGGGTTGACAGGCCGTCGGCGCGGCGCTCTGCTGGCAGCGTCATGAACAAGGCCCTCATGCTCACGGTGGCAGGCATCGTCCTGGCCACGGCGTGCACTATCAAGACCTACAAGAAGAACGAGCCGCAGGCGCCCACGGCCACGGCCACGGCGGCACCGGCGGCCACGCCGGAGCCCGCACCCGCGGTCGACGCCGGCTACGACCCCTGCGCCGGCAAGGCCTGCGGCGACCGCTGCCGCGTGTGTGATCCCAAGGTCACCACCTGTCTGGAAACCGCGGTGATCAAGCTGTGTCATCCCGACGGCCAGTGCCTGCCCGCGACGACGGTCGACTGCTCGGCACCGGACGCCGCGCCCGCGCCTGCCGCAACGCCCTGATCGCTCAGCTCGCGAGCGTCTTCTTCTTGCGCTTGTAGATCGCGTCCCAACCGCGGCGGTACTCGTCCGTCGCGACTTGCGGCGGCCCGCCGCGGGATGTCACTTTGGGTGTGGCGTCGAGCTCCACGTCGACGTCACACACGACGGGGAGCTCCGGACGCGGCTTGAGGCGCACGACTTGGCCGGCGATCGGCTTGCCGTGCTCCATCGGGCGCACCACCCCGGTCTCGACCTGCCCCTCGCGAAAACGCAGCACGCCGACGCCAGCACCGTCCGAAGTCTTCGGGCCGAGCACCACGAAGTCTTCCTTCGCGGGAGCTGCCGGCTTGTCCGCCTTGCCGACAGCGCTCGGGGCGGTGCCGTTGCCGTCAGCGGCTTTCTTGCTCTTGTCCACGAGGGTCCACCAAGTCTAGCTCGAACGGACGCCTCGGGCGAAAGCGGGATTTGTTGGTCCGGCGCGAATCCGTGCTAGCGGGGACGGGAACGCTGTCTCGGTCCCTGGTTGCGCGAGGTCCCCAGCACTTGGGACAGAGTCACCCCGACCTGCAGCTGAGGGCGGTCCGGGGCGCCCCACTGCCAACGTTCTATGGCACGCCCGTCGGCCAAGATCCGAAAGCCGCCGAAGTCGAATCCCATGGTGGCAGCGCCGAACGGCGCGTAGATGCCGAAGCCCCCGTCGTCGTCCACGCGGTCGTAGATGAACAGGTCGACGCCGGCCCCGATGGTGGTGAAGAACACCGGAGAGCGGTAGCCGAGAAACAGGCTCATGGGCATGCCGCCGCCACCGCCCGCGGGCGACGTCCACACCTCCCCGCCAATCAACACGCCGCCGACAGGGCCCGGTCGCGCGTACCCATCGGTCGCGAACGCCTCCAGCTCGATGCGCCCGAACCAACCGTTTTCCGTGTTCTCGCTGAAGGTCCGGCCAAAGGTGCCGCGGACGCCCGCGCCCGAGTCTCCCGGGTGCGCGTTCTCCAGCTCCGCTGCGTCGACCTGGGTCTCTTGCCCGTGGGCCACTGCGCGCTGCTGCTCCGCGTCTTGGTCCTCGGGCGCGCCCACGGCGATGGTCAAGGAGCCGCCGGCCCTGCTCTTGGTCTGGGCGAACGCGGTAGCCGAGACCGAAACAAGAGCCATGCAAACCAGCGCCGGGCGCACGCGCATCACATCCCGATGGCCGTCTTGAAGACCCAGCCTTCGCTCCCCTTGGCGTCGTACTTCACACGGTACCAGTCGTCCTGCCGTCCGCTCACCACCACGCGCGTGCCGCGCAAAATGCGAGCGACGATAGCGCCGTCTTTGGGCTTGTCGCGGATGATGGCCACGTCCCAACTGACGGTGGCGCGCCCGCTGGCCTCCGTCACCTGAGGATCCGCGGAGCCCTTGTCCCCCGGAGGCTTCAGCGTAACGAGATAGAAGGCGGTGTATTTTTGGTACTGGTGCTTCACGGCGTCGAGGGACACCGTGTCGAATTCCTTCTTGGCGCACTCGAGCAAAGCGTCCGCCGTGGCATCGGGCAAGGTCGTGCTCTTGCCACGCAAGTAGTCGACGACCTTCTTCTTGCCGAAGTCGAGCTCCAGACCCCAGGCTGAGGGTGCCCTCGGCGCTCTCGGCAGCCGGACAGGTGACCAGCGACTGCAGCCGCGCCATCGCCACGCCTTCCAGCTCCAGGGAGCCGCACTCGTTCTTGCGGTGCCCCTCGGCGTCGTAGCAGCTCGTGATCTGCAGCTCGCCGATATCCACGCGGTCGCTCACGTCGGCCGGTGGGGGTTTGTTCCCCGCCGCTTGCGTGGCCGCCGGGGCGACGGCCGCCGCGGGGGGCGCGGGATCCCCCGAGCCCGCCGGCGCGCCTTCGTCGTCCGCCGAAGTGGCAGCCACCACGCCCTCCGTCGGAGCGCTGGGAACCAGCTGAACTCCTGCCAGACGGGGCCACAGCACACCGATTGCGAAGCCCACGACGGTGATGATCCCGACCCGAGCGATCCGGGGCTTGTCCTCGTTGGGCTTCGGGAATTCGACCTTCAGGCCGGCTTTGGTCGTTGCCATCGTGACGATTCTCGTGCCCCTGAAGGGCGAATCGGGCTTAGCACGACCGCGCCCAGATGGAAAAATGGGCGCATGGGCTCGGGCCGGAAACTCGGCGGGCTGCTCGCGGCAGCCATTTTGGCGCTCGGCGCCGGGGTCTGGGCCCGGCCGCGCCTATTGCCAGCCTCCGGCGCCGTCGTCGGCCTGCGGGTCGACGGCCATGAGCTGCGACCCGGTCAGGACGTTCGCGAGGCGGTGGCGGCGCGGGCGCGCGAGCTGCTCTCGCGCGAGCTCGACGTTCGCATCCACGACACGACCCGCAAGCTCAGCTTTGCGAAGCTGGGTCTTCGTGTGGACGTGGCTCTTGTGGCTCGACGGGCAGGCGCCATCGGCCGTCACGGCAGCCTGGCGCTCAGGTTGGACGAGCTCGTCCGGGCGCGCCGTGGCGAGATCGACGTGCCCTTGGACCTGTCGCTGGACCCGAATGTCCTTGCCGGCGTGCTGTTGCCGCTGAAGAAGCGGAGCGACCAGCTCGCCAAACCGGCGCGCTACGACTTCGAGCACGACAAGGTTCTCGCCCACGACCCGGGGCGCTTCCTCGACCTGGACGCCTCCGCGGAGGCCGTGCTTCGAGCCGCTCGCAGCGGCGCCCGCGGAATCGAGCTCCCCTTCGTAGAAATCGCGCCGGAGGTCAGCACGGCGTTGGTCCGCCGTGCGCACCTGGACACCGTCGTGGCGCAATACGAAACGCGGTTCGGCCGCGGCGGCGACGCGGACAATCGCGCCACCAACATCGAGACCGCGGCCGCAAAGCTCGATGGCGTGGTCCTCGCGCCGGGCGGCGTGGTCAGCTTCAACCGCGTGGTCGGGGCTCGCTCACGGGCGAACGGCTTTCGCCCGGGTTGGGAGATCTACAAAGGCGAGATGGTCCGCGGCGTCGGCGGAGGCACCTGCCAGGTCTCCAGCACGCTGCACGCAGCCGCCTTCTTCGCCGGGTTGGACGTCGTGGAGCGGGCGCCGCACTCGCGCCCGTCGGCGTACATCGGGCTGGGGCTGGACTCGACGGTGTCCTGGCCCACCCTGGACCTGAAGCTCAGAAACCCTTGGTCTTTCCCCATCTTCATCCACACCGAAGTGCAGAAGAACACGTTGCGGGTCACGCTCTTGGGCGCCAAAAAGCCCGCCGAGGTGCTCTTCGCCCGCGATACGCTGGCGGTCATTCCCTTCAAGCGCAAGGTCACGACGAGCGCCTGGCTGCCGGAGGGCACCATCGTCAAAAAGCAGAAGGGCATCCGCGGCTATCGCATCCGCCGCACCCGCCGAATCGTACCGATCACCGGTGCAGCTCGCGTGGAAACGACCATCGACGTGTACCCGGCGACCCCAGAGCACTACATCGTCCCACCGGGAACGGACTTGGAAACGGCGCTCCCGCCCGAGCCCTCCAGCGCCTGACATTTCCCCCTGGCAACTGCTGCGCGCCTGTCGGAGGATGCTCTTTGGACTCGCCGATGAAGGCCTGCCCGCAATGTAATCTCAAGTACCCGAGCGACAAGACTGCGTGCTTCGTCGACGGGTCGACCCTGGTAGAGATCCAGGATCCGCGCATCGGTACGACCATCGCCGGCCGCTACCTGATCGAAGACGTGCTGGGCGAAGGCGGCATGGCCACGGTGTACCGAGCTCGGCACCGGCTGATCGATCGGCCGTGTGCCGTCAAGATCATGAACCAGAGCCTGGTGGGCAATGAGGTGATCCGCGAGCGCTTTCGCCGCGAAGCCAAAGCTGCCCAGAAGCTCGCTCACCCCAACATCATCGAGATCTTCGACCAGGGCGAAACCGGCGACGGCGGCTTGTATCTGGTCATGGAGCTGTTGGAGGGCGAGACCCTGGCAGACCTTCTGGAGCGCGAGCATCGGCTGCCCCTGGAGCGGGCTCTGCCCCTGTTGATCCAGATCGCTCGCGCCCTGGCCCGCGCCCACGATCTCGAGGTCATCCATCGCGATCTCAAACCCGAGAACATCTTCGTCGCGAAGGATCCCGAAGGCGGCGACCGCGCCGTGCTGCTCGACTTCGGCATCGCTCGATCGCTGCAGGACTCCCGACTGACAGGCAGCGGCGAGGTGTTCGGAACGCCGCAGTACATGGCGCCGGAACGCATCACCAGCATCGACGCGGGCCCGGCGGCGGACCTCTACGCCGTGGGCGTGATGATGTTCGAGATGATCACCGGGAAGCTGCCCTTCGACGCGCGGGACGTGGCGGGCTACTTCATCAAGCACCTCAAAGAGGCTCCGCCGTCGATGCTGTCCATCGACAGCAGCATTCCCAAGGCTCTGGACGATCTGGCCCAGCAGCTGATGGCGAAAACCCCGGAGGAACGCCCGGTAGACGCCCACCGGCTGGTCGCGGATCTGACCGCCATCGCCGGTCCTCTGGGTGCGCGAATCCCCGAGGAGCCCAAAGAGGAAGAAGAGAGCTTGCGCGGGCACGCGGAGACGTTGCCGCCCGTCGCCATCGATCGCTGGGTGCGGCGCACGGCGGTCTTCGAGCAAATGCTGTCCAAGGCCTTTCCGGACGACCGCCCCAAAGATCTCTCGGAGCTGCTCGGCCAGGTCAAAGCGCTGGTGCGAGAGATCACCACGCTCCGCAGCAAGAGCCTGGCGCAGCAGCGTCACCTCGAAACCATCGAGACGCGCGGACGCGACGGGCGCCAGCGTTTCGGTAACGCCGTTCACGCGCTGGGTGTGGATGCCAGCCGCGCCCGCGACGAGGCCAAGCTGGCGCTTTCCGCCGCGACGGAGGTCGACACCACCCTGGACGATGCGCGCGACGCCGTGCTCGAGTCACACCGCAATGTGATGTTCTGGGAGGGACGCACCGGGTTTCAGGCCCCCTACCCCGAGCTCGCCGAAGCGTATCGCGCGGTAGCCAAGAAGGTGGACGCCTGGGTCGCCGCCGGCAAGCGCCGGAGCGACGCGGAAAAGCTGGCCGCCGAGAAGAAGGCGGAGGTGGACGATTTCGAGTTCCAGATCCAGGAGCTGAGGAACGCTCTGGCCAAGGCGGAAGAAGAAATCGAGCGCGAAACCGCAGAGACGCAAAAGAGCATCAGCGAGATGGGCGACCAGGCCGACGCGCTAGAAGCCGAGCTGCTCGAGCTGGCCACCCGCTTCTGCGCTCCGCTGCGCAAGCGCCCGGAGCTCCGCGAGCTGTTCCACGACCTGGAAGCCGACGCGGAAGCCGCCTGAGCCGCCTCGGGGATTTTCGTTGGTTCGGCGCGGAACCAGCGCGGCGCGATGCTTGCCCCACTCAGGGACGATCCTTTAGAGGTGTTCGATGCTCGGCCGCCATTTCTTGGTTCTGTCGTTCGTCGGCTTGCTGAGCGGCTCCGCGTTGGCCGAGATTCCTTCCCCCGGACGACTGCGGGATGAGGCAGCCCGGCGCTCCCTGCAACAACGCGCCGCCCCCGGATGCGACCCCGCAACAGGTCGACCAGGGGATGGTGCCCTTCAATAGTCCGGGGCGCTGCACTTCTGCGACCTGCACCAAGTACTCCCCCCGGATAGGGCCGATGCAGGTCCCATGCACCATTTGCGTGCCTCAGGCCGCGCCTCGGAGTGACTCGGGAGGCTCGTGCGCGGGCTGCGCGATGGCACCCACCACCGCGTCGGCCGCGCCCTTCGGCTTTCTCGCGCTGTTGGCGCTGGCCGGTCTGCGTCGACAGCGCCGGCGCAACTTTGTCTCGGCATCGCCTATGTCGCGTCGAAGCAGACTTCCACGCGGTTGACGATCAAGGCGCCGGACGGACCCGCCGGCTTGATGCGCAACAGGATGCCGCCGTCGCCGGCCGTGAACGCGGCGGTGGCATTGGCTTGGTACCATTGGTAGGGCGCGCTGTTGGCGACACCGCCGTAGGGCGATGCGCCGGTACCCTTGAAGGTCTGCCAGGTGAAGCTGCCGCTGGCGGTGGTGTTGAAGCTGCGGCCGTAGATCGCGAGCGTCACGTTCTTGATCGACGACAGGCCCACGGTGCTCATGTCGACATCGATGAAGGCCGTGCCCTCCAAGTCGAGCCCCCCTTGGGCCAGGAACGTATCGTCGAACTTCGGCGTGTAGCCGATGTTCTGGGAGTAGGCACCGACATGCCAGTTCGAGGTGTCCGGTAGATTGTTCAGCTCGTAGTCCACGTACGCGGTGGATCCGGGACCATTGCCCGCCCAGCGAAAACGCATGGCGTAGCTCCCCGTTGCGCCGGAGATGCAGCCGCCGGTGCTGCCGCCGCTGCCCCCCGTGCCGCCACTGCCCCCCGTGCCGCCACTGCCCCCCGTGCCGCCACTGCCCCCCGTGCCGCCGCTGCCCCCCGTGCCGCCACTGCCACTCGTGCCGCCACTGCCGCCGCTGCCGCCCGTGCCACCGATTCCGCCACTCCCGGCGATTCCGCCACGCCCAGCGCCGCCGGTTCCGCTCGCGCCGCCGGTTCCGCTCCCGCGCCGCCGGTTCCGCTCCGCCGCCGTTCCGCTCGCGCCCCGGTTCCGCTCGCGCCCCCGCTTCCGCTCGCGCCCCCCTCCGCCCTTCCGCCGCCGCTCCCGCCACCCGACGTGCCGCCCGTCGCACCGTAGCCGCCGCCCCCCGCAGCCGTGCCCCCGAGCCCGCTGTCAAAACCAGCGCCTCCGCCGTTGCCCACGCCGTCCGATCCCGACGCGGCGCATCCCCAGGCCCCGAGCGCACAGATCAGCACCAGCGCCCTTCGGGGCATCGTCAGATCCACGGAGCGCTATACGTCGGCTCCGGTGCAGATGTTCCCCGGAGGCCGTCGCGTCCGTGCCGCTTCCGCGGCGGACCAACATTCACGCTCGACGCGTGCGGCCGACTCGGTTTTCGAGCAGCAGCTCGTCGATCTGTCCCCGCCCCGATCCCTTGGAGTTGATCGGGCGGGACACCGGCACGATCTTGCCCTCCCAGCCGGCGAACAGCTTCTTCGATTCCGGCGTGTAGGAGTTGGACAGCACGGCCCGCACGCCGCGCGCTGAAAGCTCGCGAAACACGCGGGCCAAGCGGGCGTGCTCTCTCACGCCAAAGGGATGGCGGTAGTA
Source organism: uncultured Gemmatimonadaceae bacterium (assembly GCA_963822945.1). Classification (GTDB taxonomy): domain Bacteria; phylum Gemmatimonadota; class Gemmatimonadetes; order Gemmatimonadales; family Gemmatimonadaceae; genus JAGWRI01. The sequence continues at coordinate 247,582 of CAWGJO010000021.1, forward strand.
CGCGGCGAAGCTGGAGGTGACCGACAGCGGCAGATAGGGCGGATCGAAGTACACCGCGTCGCCGGCGCGCGCTCCTTCACACACCACTTCGAAATCGGCCTCCAAGATTTCCACGCCCTTCAACGCGCGGGCAGCGGCCTGAAGATTGGCGGCGTCGCAGATCGTCGGTTTCGCGTAGCGACCAAAGGGCACGTTGAACTGACCGGAACGATTGACGCGGTACAGGCCATTGTACCCCGTCTTGTTCAAGTAGATGACGCGGGCCGCTCGCTTGACGAGGGCGCGCGGGCGCTGCGAGCGGATCTCGTAGTAGTCCTTTTCGGAGTGCGGCATGCGCTGGAGCGCGTCGATCACGCCTGCCACGTCCGTCTGCAGCGCGCGATACACGGACAAGAGGTCCGGGTTCTGATCCGACAGCACGGCCCTCTTGAAGCGCTGCTCGGCGGCAAGCGCGAAGAACACCGCTGCGCCGCCGGCAAAGGGCTCGTAGTAGGTGTCGATCGACTCCGGCAGCAGCGGCAAGATGCGATCGAGTAGCTGCGTCTTGCCCCCGGCCCATTTCAGGACCGGGCGAGCCGCCGCGCCACGTCTCATCGACGCTTGCCTACCGCTCCCGCGGACCGACGTCCAGATTCCGGCACCGCATCGACGTCCAGGCGCTTCATCATCTTGCTGAGACCGTAGCGCGAAAGCCCCAGTAGCTCCGCCGCGCGGGTCTGATTGCCGCCGGTGCGCTCCAGGGCCGTCTCCAGCAGCTCCGCTTCGAGAGCGTCCACCCGCGCCTTCAGATTCAGGCCCGTCGCGCGCGGGCCCTTGCCTTCGCTCTCGCGGATCTCCGGCGATAGATGCTCGAGCCGGATCTCACCGTCGGCCAGCACCAGCGCGCGGCGCAGCTCGTTTTCGAGCTGGCGCACGTTGCCCGGCCAGCTGGCACCGACCAGAGCGGCCATGGCCGGCTTGGTCACGTCCACCGGTTGCTCCGCGTGCTTGGCGATCAGGTGCGCCACGAGCAGCGGGATGTCGCCCGGCCGCTCCCGCAGCGGCGGCACCCGGAGCGCGATCACGTTCAGTCGATACAAGAGATCCTGACGGAAGCGCCCTTGTAGGACCAGCTCTTCCAGGTCGCGGTTGGTGGCTCCGATCACGCGCACGTTCACCGTGCGGCTGCGCTCCCCACCGACGGCACGCACCTCTCCGTCTTCCAGCACGCGCAACAGCTTGGTCTGCATGCCCAAGCTCATTTCGCCGATCTCGTCCAAGAACAGCGTGCCGCCGTCGGCCACCTCGAACAGGCCCGCACGCGGCCGCGACGCCCCGGTGAAGGCGCCCTTCACGTGACCGAACAGCGCGGACTCGAGCAGCCCCTCGGGAATGGCCCCGCAGTTCTCGCTCACGAAGGGCAGGCGCGCACGCGGACCGTTGCGATGAATGGCGCGTGCGACCAGCTCCTTTCCGCTACCCGACTCGCCGGTGACCAGCACCGGAACGTCGCTCAACGCCACGCGGTCCACGAGCCGGAGCAGAGCCGTAAGCGGCTCACTTTCACCAATGATATCCGGGTAATCGAAGCGGGTGCCGCGCCCGGAACGGGTCAGCGCCAGCTCGCGCTCGGCGACGTCCAGCGCGGCCTCCCGTTGGGCCAGCTCCCGCGCCAAGCGCGCTTCGGCGCGACGCGCTCGCCGTGCCGCGCGCCGGAGCAACAGCTGGTCCCGCGCGTCGGCGATGGCGACAGAGGCCAGCGCAGCGACCAGCCGCACCCACGCTAGCTCCCGCGGACCGAACGCGCCCCGCCGCACGCGGTCGTCGAGATAAGCGACGCCCAACACCTCGCCGCGCGCCATCAGTGGCACGGCCAGCACGCTGCGCAGCTTGAGCGCATGCACGCTGGCGTGCACGTCGGACATCTCGCCCGCCGCGTCCACGGCCACGACCGGCTCGCGCCGCTGCGCCGCGCGCTCGGCCAAGCTCTGGCTCAGCGCCAGTTGCTCGCCGGTGAGATCGCGGCGCGCGAGATTTCGAGCAGCGCGCGGCACCAGACGTCCGCCGGGCGCGCGCAGCAGCAATAGGCCGCGTTCCACGCCGGTCCACAGTACCAACGCGTCGAGCACTTGGTCCAAGAGCGGGCGTAGGCGATCGCGCGTGCCCAGCGCGTGCACCAGGGCCTCCACGTCGCCGAGTTGTTCCGGCGCCAGCTCGCCGCCGACCGGCGACTCCACCGTGCGCACCCAGGGCAGCTGCGCCACCGCCGCACGCAGCTCCGGCGGCGCCCGCTCCGCCAGCTCGCGGCCCAGCTCACGCACCAATAGCGCGAAGCGGCGTACCGAATCTCCGTCACCGACGCGGGCCGCCAGGGCGCCACCGGCTGCCGCCGCGGGACCACGCACCGTGAGCGGTGCCCGTACCGACGTCAGCTGCGCCAGCTCCAGCAAGATTTCTTGGGGTCGGCTCGGCGCGGAAGCCCGCGCCTCGACCCAAGCTCGCGCGCCCCACCAGTCCAGGCGAGCGTCCAGGGCGCGGGCGCCGTCCCGCGCCAGGGTGTCCAGCCGATCGACGTCCACGTCTGCCCCATGACGGAGCAGACGCGCGCCCACGAACAGCTCGTCGTCGGCGCTGGGGTCCGAGAGCAGCCCTCGCGCCCGCTCCGCGTGCTCGCGCCCTTCGTGCTCCCCCGGGCCAAGGGCGTCGCAAACCGCGAGGTGAGCGTAGGCGCGGCACACGTCGTCGCCCGCCGCGCGAGCTCGCACCATGGCGTCGGCGGCGGCGTCGCGAGCCTCGACGGCCACACCCGCAGAGGCGTACACGCTGGCGCGAGACAGCGCGGCTCGCGCCGCGTCGTGCTGTCGTCCCAGGTGCTCGAACAGCAAGATGGCTCGGCTCGACGCGCGGAGCGCGCTGCCCAGCTCGCCCAGGTTCGCCGCCGCCGCGGCCACGCTGGTGAGATAGGTCGCTTCCTCCAGCACCGCGCCGCAGCGCTCGGCGTGCTCCGCGGCACGAGAAAAGGCCGCGTGGGCGGCCTCGGCGTCGCCGGCGAAGTGCGCAACGTAGCCGAGCGCCGCTTCCAGCCGCGCGTGCTCTTCGTCGCCCCGCGCCAGCGTCAGGCCCAAGTCGCGCTTGCCGTGGCGGCAGCGCGATCGTCCGCGCGGAGCTCCGCCAGGGCGCGCGACTCCAGCACCGGAGCCGTGAGCGCGACGTCTGCGAGCAGCGCTCGTGCGGCGGCGGGGTCCCCCGCGTCCAGCGCGAGGCGTGCGTGAACGGCCGCCGCGCGCGCGCGGACGGCCGGGTCCGTCGGTGTCGATTTCGTCGAGCGCTAGCGCGTGCGCGCTCGACTTCGCCGGCGCGCCGCAGCCACCTCGGCGCTCTCGACGCGTGCCATGGGCATGTCCAGCTGCTCCAGCACGGCGAGCGCGCGGCCGGCGTCGCCGCGCAGGCGCAGCGCCTGCGCCAGTGCAAGTCCCAAGGCGCGGGCGCACCGCCGCGGGACACGAGCCGCTCGGCGGCATCGAGAACTGCCGAGGGCGGCGCTCCGCGGCCGAGCGCCAGGGCCAACGCCGTGGGCTCCTCGGCACCTCGACGGGGTCGGCGACGCCGCCCAACAGCGCTGCCAGCGTGAAGCTCTCCGGCTCCAGGCTGTCGGCCAGCGACAAGAGCCGCTCGGCGAGCTCGCTGTCTCCCAGGCCCGGCGGCAACGGCCAGCGGGCGGCCGCCGCCCCGACCAGAGCCACTAGCCAACGCGACCGACCCAAGGGGCCGAGCTCTTCGAGCGGCGGCAGCTCGCCGCTCAGCGGCTCGCCGCGAAGCGCTGCAACGCTGCGCGCCAGACGGACCGCTTCGCTGAGCCACTGCCCACAAACGCCCGTCACTTCGACGCTTTGAGCGCGGTGTCGAGCCGCCGCGGCCAGCTCACGCGCGCGCACCACGAGATAGGCGCGCTGGACCGCGTGCCGTGCTCGCCGCTGGCGGCGATCGATCGGCTCCAGCTCGCCCAGCTCGCTCATCGCGCGACGGCGCACCCACGCCGCGCTCGGCCGCGCCGCCGGCGAGGGGGCCAACAGTGCACGCACGATGGGCGCGACCTCGGGAGCCAACGACGAGAGCGCGTCCGCGCGCGCGGGGTCGTCGGCGCGAGCGATGTCTTCGCTCGCGAGCTCCGCCAGCGTCACACCCAAGGCCCACAGGTCGCGAGCCCGCGCGTCTCCGCCATCGCCGGCGAATACCTCGGGACCCAGATAGCGACGCGTGCCTCCGCGAGGAACTTGCTCGTCGGCGTCGGTGCCCAATCCCAGATCGACCAGCCGTGCCCGCGGGCCTCGGTCGACGACGATGTTCGCGGGCTTGACGTCGCCGTGCGCACTTCCTGCAGCGTGTAGCTCCGCGAGCCCTTCCCCGACGTCTCGAGCTACGACCAGCGCGAGCCGCACGCGATCGCGGACGGCGCGGACGTCGAGCTCTTTGCCGGGGGCGTAGTCCATGGCCACGTACGCGTGACCCGCCAGGTGAGCGAGCTCGGGCTCGGCCGCGCCCACCACACCGGCGTCCAGCAGTCGGGGCAGCGCATCGCCCCGCACCAAGAGCAGGCGCTCGGCCTCGTCCGCGAGCCGCGAAGCGTGAGCGGGGTCCGACGCGATCTTCAGCGCAGCTCGCGTGCCGTCCTCGGCCTCGGCCAGCCACACTTCGCTGGTGGCACCGCGCCCGATGCGCCGCTTCGCCCGCCAGCGCGCGCCTGTCAACTTTGGTGCCATCCTACCGCCCCCGGTAACATTCCGTATTCTTGCTTATTTTTTGGGCAACCGTCAACGGAGTTGATGATCGCGATCAGCCCACAGCGGGGCTCGGGGCGGTGTCTGGGCGGTTCTGGTACCTTTCCTCGGGTGCACAAGGATGTGACTCAAGCGCTGCTTCGGGCGCTCGAAGGCGGCCGGCGCGCCGCTCTGGCCACGGTGATCCGCACCAGCGGTTCGGCCCCGCAGCAGCCCGGCGCCCGGCTGCTGCTGTTGGCCGACGACACCACCGTGGGCACCGTCGGAGGCGGCGCCGTGGAGCATGCCGTGCTCGAAGCGCTGCGCGAGTGCAGGAGCAGCGGCAAGCCGGAGCTGCTCAGCTATGAGCTGACTCGCGACTTGGGAATGTGCTGCGGCGGGCGCATGGAGGTGTTCGTGGAGCCCGTGGAGTCCGTTCAGCGCCTGCTGCTCTTCGGGGCGGGGCACGTGGCGCGGCCAACGGCCGCCCTGGCCAGGACCGTCGGCTTCGACGTCACGGTCATCGACGACCGAGAAGAGCTCAATACCGAGGAAAGGTTCGGCGGTTGCCAGCGGATGTTGGCTGAGCCTTCCGAAGCGGCAGCTCGCCTCGCGCCGCGCGCCGAAGACTGGGTCCTGATCGTCACCCACGACCACCGCCTGGACGAGCAGGCCCTCGACACCTACACCCGCACTGCCTCACCGGTACATCGGGATGATTGGCAGCCGGCGCAAGGTTTTCCGGGTCATTGCCCGCATCGCCCAGCGCCGAGGACTGCCGGCTCTGGAGCGGGTCTACGCACCCGTGGGCCTGGACATCGGTGCCGTCAGCCCCGAGGAAATCGCCGTCAGCATCGTGGGAGAGCTGGTCGCGTTGCGGCACGAGCACGCCGGTCCGCACCTCTCGGTGGTGCACGATCCGGCCCTGGCCCGGGTGCTCTCGGGCGATCTCGGCGTGGAAGCCGGTGCGCTCACCGCGGGCGCCACGGACCCAGACGACGCGTGATAGCTTCGAAGGGTGCGCAAGCCACCCGGTAACTGGGAGAGCGCCACCGAGCCCGTTCGGCCGGAAGAGGAAGATCCGGAAGACGGCCCCACGCTTCAAGTCTTCGTGCCCAGCCACGGCCCCGCACGAGTGCTCAGCTACGACAACGACGACCTCGTCGAAACGACGGAGCAGTCGCTGCCGAGCTTCGACGAGCTCACCGGGTCGGGCTTCTACGAGACCATCACCAAGCCGCGTCCAAAGGACCAAGCGTGGCTCGACGAGACGCGCACCCTGGAAAAGAACGAGCTGGACGAAGCCCAGACGCTGCGGCGACCGCCAAGCGCTGCCAGCGCTCTCGCCTGCCGCCGCGCTTCGGCTCCGCACCCGCCTGGAGCCCACCGCTCAAGACCGAGCCATTCCCTTGCTCCCCCCACCGCGAAGCGTGCCGTTCCCGCTGCTCGGAGCGCCCCGCTGCCCCCGCCCGGCGTGCAGCCTCTCGGCCCGTGCCGCCGGACGATCCCGTCATCGAGATCGCGCCGGAGCTATCGGTCGAACGCAAGGAGCCTCCCTTCCGCAGCGCTCCGCCACCCCTGCGATCGAGCCGCCGCTGCGACCGCTCCCGACCGCCCCACCGCCACCGTTCCTGGATCCGCGACGCGTGCCGATGCCGCTCAGACTGGCGGCGGACAAGCACCGCGCTTTCCGCCGCCGTCGGCGTGTTCGCCACGCTGGCGCTGGTCGGGGTGATCGCAGCGCTGGTGTTCTTGTCACCCACCGCGGCAAAGAGCCTGCGCCGGCGGCGAGCCGGGCCCGCGAGAGCTGCCACAGCCCCGCCCACTACCGCGCCGGCCGTCGTCAACTGCCGACTGGCGCAGCTGCCCCGGCGACTTTCAGCGTCCATTGCGCCCGACGTCCCGCCCCAGGTCGCCACGGCGCCGGGCGACAAGATTGCCGTCGGTTTCGCGGCCAGCACCACTGAAGCCGTCGGCTTGATCGTCACCCTGGAAGACCTGAGCACCGAGACGCGGCTCCGCCGACAAGAGGCGAACCCGCGTGCTGCGGGTGACTCCCCTGCCGCACCGGGCACCGGTCACTTTCGCCGTGGACGGCCCCGACGCGCGCGTCCAGGGTGCGCGCACCATCGGCGCGCGCACTCCGTTTCGGCTCGGCGCGACGCCGGCGGGCATCGTGCGCGTGGACGAAGGTCGTGAGCCGAGCGTGGTGTGGCCCGGGCCGCCGGGTACGTTGAGCTTCATCGCGTCGGTGGGGCTCGACGGCTACGGGAACCGCCATCGCCCTGGCCGCGGAGGCGCGCGCGGAGACATCGTGTTCGGTTGGCTCGCAGAAAACGGCGCGCGCTCCACGGACCTGGGCCGGCTCGACGTCGGCGCTCGCCGCTTGGGTCCGCCGGCGATGGGGGTGGGCGATGACGGCGTGCTCACCGTGTTCGCCGCCCGGGCGAGGGCGAAGCGTGGTCGCTGTACGCAGCCCTGGCCAAGCCCGGCAAGCTGCCGCAGACGACGGTTCGCCTCGAGCCCGGCGACGCTCCGGCGAACCGGCAGTGGCCGTCCGTGGTCGCCTTGCCGTCCGGCGGCTTTCTGCTCTCGCTGGCTGGAGGGCATCGACGGGCAACCTGCGCCTGCGGGCCGGCCGCTGGATCGCAAGCTGCGAGCGTCGGGCCCAATCGTGGAGGTCGCCAACGACGCCGGGCTGCAGCTCGCCCGGGGCGGCCTGGCCATGCGTCACGGCCGCGTGCTGTCACTGCATACGGTCCGCGGGACGGGGGGCGCCATCGAGCTGTGGGGCGCGATTTTGACCTGCTCCTGAATTGACGTGGGGTCGCCGGACCGGGGTTAGCTCTCGCCCAACTGGGAGGCCCGGATGGTATCGAAGCTCTTGCCCGCGACTTGCGTTCTCACCCTCACGGCGAATGCCCTGGCCCAGGGAGCGCCCCCGAACCGGAACCCACGCCGCCCCCACCGCCGCCCCCGGCGGCAGCTCCCGCACCGCCGCCCCCGGCGACCGGACGCAGCCGGCTCCGGCCCAGCCGCCGCAGGCGCAGCCGGCACCCGCGCCGCCACCCGGCGCCTACGGTCCGCCACCCGGGCAACAGCCGGGCTATGGCCCGCCACCCGGGCAACAGCCTGCGTACGGCTATCCCCCGCCGCCAGCGGAGGAGCGCGTTGGCGTCCACCAACACGACAGCTTCTATTTGCGCTTCGGTATTGGCGGCGGCTACGCGAGCTTTGATGGCCACACCAGCCCTGCCCGGTGCTCCGACCACGGATGCCACGATCAAAGGCGGCGGCGCCACGCTGGAGCTGTTGATCGGCGGAACACCCGCCCCCGGCTTCGTCATCGGTGGCGGCTTCGCGTTCATGAACGTATCGAAGCCCAAAGTCACCTCGGCAATCGTCGAAGGGGACGCGAAAACGACCTCGGGTTCGGGGTGCTGGGGATCTTCGGCGACTACTACTTCGATGACACCAAGGGCTTCCACCTGCAGGCCATGATGGGCGCGGCCTCCGCCCAGGTTCAGGACAACACCAGCACCTCCAGCGACAACGCCACGATGAACGGCCTCGGCTTGGCCTTCGGGCTGGGCTACGATTTCTGGGTCGGTGAGCAGTGGAGCATCGGTCCGGAAGCGCGCGTGATGTGGGCGTCACTGAAGAACAGCAAGAGCGATATCGACGAAAAGTACACGGTCTGGGCGCCGACCCTGCTGTTCAGCGTCACGTATCACTGACAGGCCTCAGCCCCCGCCGGCTTTCCCCTCGGCCCGAGCGACGCTACGCTTCGGGCCGTCATGTCGATCGCGTTCACGCTCAATGGCCGGCACATCGACGCCGACGGCGCCGACCCCCACCAACCACTGCTGCACTTTCTGCGGGCCCGCGGCCTGACGGGCACCAAGGAAGGCTGCGCCGAGGGCGAGTGCGGCGCCTGCGCCGTGGTGCTCGTCACCCGGGACGCCGAAGGCCGCGCGCGCTACCAGCCGGTCAACAGTTGTCTGCTGTTGCTCGGTTCCGTGGCGGGTCAGGAAGTCTGAGCGTGGAGGGGCTGGCGCGGGACGGCGAGCTCCACCCGGTGCAACAGACCATGGTGAAGCACGGTGGCTCGCAGTGCGGCTACTGCACGCCGGGCTTCGTGATGAGCTTGTTCGCCGAGTACCACCGGCCCGAGCGAGACGGCTTCGACCTGGAAGCCATTTCCGGCAATCTGTGCCGCTGCACGGGCTACCGCCCGATCCGCGATGCCGCGCAGGGGCTGCGGCCCGGCGCCCGCCGACGATCCATTTCAAGCGCGTTTGGCGCGGCCAGCTCCCGAGCTGGCCGCGGTGTCGCTCGAAAACGGCAGGAGCTACTTCCGCCCCACCCAGCTCTCCGACGTGTTTCGGCTGCAAGCGGCCCATCCCGAGGCACGCCTCGTCGCCGGTGGCACCGACGTCGTGGTGGACATGAACCAGCGCGGTCGTCCGCTTCGACACGTTGATCTCCCTCGAGAACGTCGCGGAGCTGCGCACGCCACGGAATGGACGGCCGAGCGCGTGCGCATCGGCGCCGGCGTTCCGCTCAGCGACGTGGAGCGCTTCGTAGCGGGACGCCTGCCGCTCCTGGAGCAGCTGTTCCCGCTGTTTTCCTCCCGCCTGATCCGCAATCGCGCCACCTTCGGCGGCAACCTGGCCACGGCTTCGCCCATCGGCGACGGCCCACCGGCGCTGCTTGGCCCTGGACGCCGACGTGGAGCTGTCCAGCGCGAGCGGCGCCCGCACCGTGCCCTCGAAGGAGTTCTTCACGGGCTACCGCAAGACCCGAGCTCGAGGCCGGGGAGGTGCTGAGCGGCATCGTGATCCGGCCTGCCGCTGCCCCAGCATCAGCGCTTCTACAAGGTGAGCAAGCGCAAGCTGGACGACATCTCCACCGTGGCCGCTGCCTTCGCTCTGTCGATGGCGGCAGCGGAACCGTGGCAAAGCTCAGCTTGGCCTTCGGCGGCGTGGCGGCCACGCCGGTTCGCGCCAACGAAGCCGAGCAAGCCGTGCTCGGCCAGCGGTGGAACGAGGCCACGGTGGAGCGCGCTGCGGCGGTCTTGGAGCGCTCCTTTTCGCCCATCGACGACCACCGCGGCAGCGCGGCCTATCGCCGGGCGATGGTCACGCAGCTGTTGCGCAAGTTCTACGCAGAGACTCAGGGAGGCGCGTCATGACGGCACTGGGCAGCCGGCATCTCGCACGAGAGCGCCCGCGGCCACGTGACCGGGGACGCTCTTTACACCGACGATCTCGCTCTCCGACACCCGGGCACGCTCCACGCCTGGCCAGTCACCGTGCCCCACGCTCACGCGCGCATCACGCGCATCGTCGCCAGCGAAGCGCGGGCGCTGCCTGGGCGTGGTGCTGGTGCTGGGCGCCGAGAGCGTTCCCGGCGAAAACGAATTGGGCGCTTCGCGCCGCGACGAGCCGCTGTTCCCCTCGGAGGTCATGTACCACGGGCAGGCCGTGGCCTGGGTCATCGCCGAAACGGAGGAGCAGGCCCGCCAGGCCGCCGCGAAGGTCACGGTGGAAGCCGAGCTTTGCCCGCGATCCTGAGCATCGAAGACGCCATCGCTCAACAGAGCTTTCTCACCGACGCGCTCACCATTCGGCGCGGGGATCCGGACACCGCGCTGAGCCAGGCACCTCACCGACTGAGCGGCGAGATCCACATCGGCGGCCAGGAGCACTTCTATCTCGAAGCGCACGCGGCCTTCGCGGTGATGGACGAAACGGGGCACGTCTTGGTGCATTCCAGCACCCAACACCCGTCCGAAACTCAGGAGATCGTCGCCCGCGTGCTGGGCGTCCCGAAGAACGCCGTCACCGTGCAGTCCCTGCGCATGGGCGGTGCCTTCGGCGGCAAGGAGGTGCAGGCCAACGGCTTCGCCGCCGTGGCAGCCGTCGCCTGCGCAAAGACCGGACGGCCCGTACGCGTGCGCCTCGACCGCCTGCACGACATGACCTTGAGCGGCAAGCGTCACCCGTTCTTGGGTCGGTTCGACGTCGGCTTCGACGACGACGGCAAGCTCAGCGCTGCCAAGTTCGCGCTGTTTGCCGATGGCGGCTGGAGCTTGGACCTGACCGAGCCCATCGTGTACCGCGCGATGTTTCACGTCGACAATTGCTACAACGTGCCTGCACTGGAAGTCGTGGGCCGCGGCTGCCGCACGAACAAGACGTCGCAAACCGCATTCCGGGGCTTCGGAGGTCCTCAGGGCATGGTCGTCATCGAAGACGTGCTCGACCGCGTGGCCCGTAGCCTCGGTTTGCCGCCTCACGAAGTCAGGCACAAGAACTTCTATCGCGAAGGTGACCAGACCCACTACGCGGAGGACGTGCGGGACGCCTCGCGGATAGAGCGGATCTGGAAAGAGCTGTCCGAAAGCAGCGCCTTCGCCGAGCGGCAGAAGCAGATCGCCGAGTTCAACGCGAACAGCCCGAACACCAAGCGCGGGCTGGCCATCACGCCGGTGAAGTTCGGCATCTCCTTCACGGCAACCTTCTTCAACCAGGCCGGCGCGCTGGTGCTCGTGTACCAGGACGGAAGCGTGCAGGTGAACCACGGCGGCACGGAGATGGGCCAGGGGCTGCACACCAAGGTGATGCAGGTCGCGGCGCACACCCTGGGCGTGCCGCTCGATCGGGTTCGCATGATGCCCACGCGCACGGACAAGGTGCCGAACACCTCGGCCACGGCGGCGTCGAGCGGCTCGGATCTCAACGGCGCCGCGGTGAAGCTCGCCTGCGAAGCCATCCGCGAGCGCCTGGCGGACGTGGCGGCGCTGGAGCTCGGCGGAGCCGCCGCCGACATCGTGTTCGAGGACGGCCAAGTGTTCGCGCGGCAGAGCCCGGGCAAGAAGCTGAGCTTCGGCGACGTCACGCACCGCGCGTACATGGCGCGCATCCCGCTGTTTTCTTCGGGCTATTACCGCACGCCGGACATCTACTTCGACAAGCAGAGCGGAACCGGCAAGCCGTTCCACTACTACGCCTACGGCGCCGCGGTGACGGAGGTGGAGGTGGACGGCTTCACCGGGATGTACGAGTTTCGGCGAGTGGACATCCTTCACGACGTCGGGGACTCGCTGTCGCCGCTGGTGGATCGCGGCCAGGTCGAGGGCGGTTTCATCCAAGGCTTGGGCTGGCTGACCCTGGAGGAGCTGGTGTGGGACGCGGAGGGACGCTTTGCCACTCGCGGCGCGTCCACCTACAAGCTTCCGGGTATGGGCGAATGCCCGGTGACGTTCAACGTGAAGCTCCTGGACCGCGCCGCGGAGCCGACCGTCGTGTACGGCAGCAAAGCCGTGGGCGAGCCGCCCTTGATGTTGGCCATCAGCGCGCGCGAAGCGCTGCGGGAGGCGGTCGCCGCCTTCGGCGCGGACGGCATCGTGGAGCTGGGCTGCCCGAGCACGCCGGAAGCCGTCTTCTTTGCCATCGAGCGCTTGCGCTCGGGCGGCAAGGCCGCCAAACGCGCCGCCGAGTAGCTCAGTAGTCTTCGCAGACGTACACGACTTTGGCGCTGCAAGCGGTCTCGTGCCACGTACCGTCGGCACTCATCTGCATGCAGTCGTTGGCGTCCTTGCCCGTCGGATCGTTCGGCCCCCAGTTGGTGTACACGCCGCCCACCGGGCTGCCGTTGGCGCCGCCGGTCCAGAACGCCGTACCGTCCGGCCACTCCCAGCTTCCCTCCGTGGTCCAGTCCGTGGCCCCCAGCCACAGCGCGCCCATGCCGAGGGACGTGGCCGTCGAGCGCAGCCAGTCGTTTTCCGTGGCATCGTTGGGGCGTGCCGGTTTCATGTTTTGATTGATGCAGTCTTCGGCGGCCAAGCTCAACGTCGTCTGGTTGGCGCAAAACGCATACCCGTGGTTGTCGAATTTGTGCCCGACGCACCCGGCGCTGCACACGCCGCCGTTGTCTGCGGTGCCGTCGCAGTCGTCGTCTTCCCCATTGCAAACCTCGGCGCCGCACGTCGTTCCGCCACTGCCGCCGCCGGCCCCACCGCCGCCGTCCGGAGCGGCGCCCGCCGCTCCGCCAGGAAAGCCGCCGCCGCTGCCCCCCGAGGGAAAGCCTCCCCCGGCGCCCGCGCCGCCGCTGCCTCCGCCTGCTGCGTCGCCGGCGGCGGCGTCCGTCATTCCCGCTGAGCCACCACTCCCCGGCAGGTCCCCATCGACCGGCTCGCTCGACGCGCAAGCGCAAGCGACCGAGCTGGCAAAGGCGAGCAGGCAGAGGCGGACAGCCAGCATTGGCGAGAGCGTAGCACGCACGCCGACGGTGGTAGCCGCACGCGTGATAGGCTCAGGCATGCGACCCGTAGTCTTGGCGAGCATCGTCGCGCTCCCGCTGACGCTGGGCTGCGGCAGCGACGACGGCAGCGGAAGTGGACCGCCGGCGGGCGGCGCCGCCGGCAGTGCGGGCTCGGCCGCCGGCGGCAACGGTGGCGTCGGCGCCACGGACGCGGGGTTTCCGTCAGGCGGAGCCGGCGGCAACGCGGGCAGCAGCGGCAACGCGGGCAGCAGCGGCAACGCGGGCAGCAGCGGCAACGCGGGCAGCGGCGGGTCGGGAGGGGATCCCAACTACACCGCCGACGGCTGCTTCAAATGGACGGAGCAGCTCTCGCTACAAGCTGCCGTCGATCAACACGACTGCGTCGAGGTCCAGCCCGGAACCTACACCCTGACTCAAACCGTGGCCGTCAAGCCCGGCCACACTCTCCGAGGAGTGAGCGCTGCGCAGTCCATCCTGAAGGCGAGCCAGAGCGCGTGGACCTTCGGTTGCTGCGACGCCATGATCAGCGACACTCTTCCCGCAACGCCGGAAGCCAACCCTTTCCACGTTCAGAAGCTCACCTTGGACGGCGCGGGCGTGGCGACCTACAACGTCTGCTGCCGCGGCTATGTGGTGGAAGACTCCGTGCTCGAGAACTCGCGCTGCTCCGCCATCGGCGCCGCGGGCAAGGGCGTGACGGCGAAGAACAACCAGATGCTCTACAGCGCCCAGCCCACCAACGTGCCGGGCAAGGGCAGCGTGAGCTGCGCGACTGGCGGTTTCGGCGGCGTTGCCGAAGGCGCCGCCATCTACTCCGAGGCCAAAGCCGCCACTCTTGGCACCGTGATTGACGGCAACACCATCAAGTTCAGCTTCGGACCCGCCATGGACATCAACGGCGCCTGGGGCGGCGTGTTCACCAACAACCAGGTGTCCGACAACACGGCGTGGGCCGCGGTCAGCCTGTATGGCGCCAGCAACTGGCTGATCCAGGGCAACACCATCAGCCATCCGGCGACGGAGCCGCCCCAGCCGTACCATCCGTATTGCGCCACCGGCCCGAATGGCGGGCACTCCGCCGGCATCTTCCTGTGCCAGGACACGGACGCGAACAACCTCGTCGTCAACGGCAACACCATCACCGGCAACAAGACCAGCAGCTTCTACGGCATCCTCAGCGTGGGCGCGGACGAGGTGAAGGCGTACTGGGCCCCGCGCAACAACACGTTCTCCGGCAACGACGTGTTCGGCAGCAACGTCGGCTGCGCCGACGACTTCAAGCCCGGCCAGTGGCTCACGGACAAGAACGACTGGACCGGTAACAACTGCCAAGGCTCCCCGAACACGGGCCCCAGCTACTTCTGAGAACTTGTTGGTCCGCCGGGGAAGCGCCGCGGACGCTCAGAAGTGGTCCTTGGGGGGGCTGCTGCCGAGCGTGACATCGTCGACCAGTACGCGCGCACGCTCGAGGTAGCCCGGCTTCGCCTTGTTGTGGTCGGGCGTGGGGTGCCAACCCAGTAGCGGGCGGCTGCGGTAGCGTACGGGCCAGGCAGGCTCTTGCCCGAGCCTTTCTTGGGCCAGGGCGATGGCCAGCGGGCGGAACCAGGTCGACCAGGCGTCGCTCTGGTTGCTGTCGACTCGCAGGGTGCTGAGGCCGCTGTAGACGACCTGACGATGCTTGGCGCGGCGCTGGGGCGAAGTCCAGCAGTAGCCGCCGTCCGGTCGCCGGCTGGCGCGCAGCGCCGGAAGGGCGCGCGCGAGGGCGTCGCGCACTTCGCGCTCCTGCCTGGAGCCGTCGGCCTCGAGCTTGGCGAGAATGTCGATGGCGTCCAGGTCCTCGCACGACCCGCCGCCGGGCGCGCTCCACAGTCCGGTGCTCTCTTGCAGCTTCAGTGTGGAGGCGACGGCGGCGGACTGATGGAAGATGGGCCTGCCCAGGTACTGGTAGAAGCCGTAAACATGAAACGCTCCCGCCATCCCGTTGAACAGGGAGGCGCCTTGTTGCGTTCCCCAGTAGCCGGTCTTGGGATCCTGACGCTTGTCGAGCCAGTCGAGGACGCGATGGGCGGCCGGCGAGCTCGAACCCTCGGCTTCAATCAAGAAGTAGAGCAGGAACATCACGTAGTTGCTGGCGAACCAGAAGTCGTCGAAGCCCAACGTCCCCAGCCAAGGCATCACCACCGAATCCGAGGTGAAGGGCTCGATGAAAGACAAGCGCTGTGGTGGCTCGGCATCCAGCGCGTCGAGCGCATGCAGTGCGAAGTAGGTCTCCTGCCACGACAAATAGGTGGGAGTGAACTTCCGCAAGTTCAGCACGATACTGTCGCCGTGCTGCGGATCGCGGAACGTTCCGTCGGGCTGCTGGCAGCTGGAGATGGACTCAATCAGCTCCCGGCGGCGCTGCGCCGGAAGCCCTGGCAGCGCCCCGAGCGTCTCTTGCGCCAGCACTCCAAAGCAGGTTGCCAACAACGTCTTGGGACAGCCCACGGCAAAGCGATAGCCGCCGTCACACCCGAGCGCCTGCTCCAGGAAGCGTGCGGTGTGTTCCATGTCCGCGCGAGTTTCGCGACGTGGGGCTTCGAGAGTGGCGGCGACCTTCATGCGCGAATGAACCGTTCGGCTCAAGCGTGCGTCGTGGTCCCTACCGACGCAAGAGCGGCTCGAGGTGTAGCAATTTTGCAACACTAGCGACCAGGGCGTTTCCGCACGGATCGACCGTTTCGTTGACAGGAAAGTGCCGGGCGCTATAGGAACGCGGATTGCACCAGTCCGCGCGGCCGATCGCCCAAGGAGTGCCCCTGATGAAGGTTCTACTAGTCAACAACGGCGACAGCAACGCGAACTTCTCGACAAACGAACGTCGCTTCCCCATCGGCCTCGGTTACCTGTCGGCGGTGCTCAAGAAGGAAGGGCACTCGGTGCAGCTCGTCGACCGCTTCGCGGATCGCGGTGCGTGGGTCGACGGTGACGTGAACGAGTTCGACTTCGTCGGCGTGTACACGAGCACGCCGTGCTACGAGGACGCCCTCGCCGTGGTGGACCTGCTGGAGGACTTCAAAGGCACCGTCGCCTTTGGCGGTCCGCACACCACCGCGTTCCCCACCACGGTGCCGCCGCGGGTGGACTACGTCGTCCAAGGCGAGGCGGAATACATCATCAACGACCTGGTTCATGGAAAGTTCCCTCGCGGAACTTTGATCCGAACCCAGCGGATCGAGAACCTGGATGCGATGCCGCGGGCGGATTACGACCTATTTTTGGACAAGCCTCGGGACTACACCTGGGAGATCCCCTTCACGGACATCAAGCCGATCTACTTGATGAACACCTCGCGGAGCTGCCCCTACACCTGCAGCTTCTGCACGGTTCGTGACATCTGGGGCGTGCTGTGGACCTCCCAGAGCGCCGAACGCGTAGTGGACGACATCGAGTACCTGGTCAAGACCTACGACCCGGCCGGCGTCTACTTCCGGGAGGACATCTTCACCGCGAACAAGAAGCGCGTAGTCGAGATTTGCGAGCTGATTCTCAAGCGCAACATCAAGATCAATTGGGCTTGCGAGACCCGCGTGGACCTCGGGTCGGAAGAGGCGTTCATCGAGCTGATGGCTCGAAGCGGATGTCGGGGCATCTACGTCGGCGCTGAGAGCGGTAGCCAGCGGATGCTCGACTTCTACAACAAACAGATCAAGGTCGAGCAAATTCGCGACACCGTGAAATGGGCCAAAAAGCACGGCATTGTCACGGCCATGTCCTTGATCGTGGACCACCCGAAAGAGACCTGGAAGGACAAGCTCGATACCTGGAAGCTGGTGAAGACCTCGCGTCCCGAGATCGTGTGGAAGAACCCCTACCGGGACGACGTGACCCGTCACGGCACCACCAAGTTCCCCACCTACGATCCCCGCGAGATGATCGAGGTGAAGTTCGAGAACGGCACCTGGCGTGGGCAGAGTGACCGCTTGGTTCCCAGCAAGAGCTTGGTTAAGGGGCAGCGGGACAGCGACGGCGCTTCCTGTAGTGCCTGACTTGGCAGCGGGCTGAGCCGCAGTGCTGGGTCGTCTCGAGCGCTGGCTAGAAGCGCGACTCCTGAACCGGACTTTCGAGCGCTGGACGGCGGATCTGCCCATGCGCTCACGCGTCGACACCGTCCTGAGCCTTCGCCCCGAAGACTTGGGGCTGTCCGCCGGAGAGGACGACGAGCGCGGATTGCCCGGCAATCGCGAGTTCATGGAGTCGGGCTGGTACAAGCACATGCTGTGTCGCTACCTGCTGGCGATGGACTGGTCCGCGGGCAAACGGGTACTCGACAGTTGTTCCGGCCTGGGCTGGGGTAGCTACTTGGTTGCGGGTGCAGCGCGACAGGTCGTAGGCGTCGATCGCGACGCGGAAGCGATCGACTTCTGCCGCCGTCGCTGGACCGATGACAACCTGGAGTTCGTGGAAGGCAGCGTGCTTGCCCTGCCCTTCGAGGACGAGAGCTTCGACGTGGTGATGTGCATGGAAGCCATCGAGCACTTCAGCGTGGAGGACGGCCGCCGGTATCTGGCGGAACTGCGCCGCGTGTGCCGGCCGGGAGGCGTGCTGGTGGGGAGCTCCGCCTTCCCGAAGACGCGCACTGCCGCGGACGAGCTGTGCGCCAAGAACGAGTTCCACCTGTACGTGTACACGCGCGCGGAAATGCAGCAATTGCTGCGACAATTCGGCTCGCCCCGGCGCCTCACCCGCCACTACTTCGCAGCGGAAAAATCCTAGCGGCGCGCGGCGCGCGGAAAATCCAGGGACCTGAGCGGAGCGTAGCGCGGCAGCCCGCGTATGCGGGCCTCGCGCTCCTTCTGCTTCTCCCGTTGGCTGGAGATCAGTGAGCCGCCGTGCAGGTTGTACACGTAGGTTACGCGCTCCACGTGGCGGGCGTGGTGACCGGCCAGCTCCAACATCGGAAAGTAGTGAGCCATGTCTACGGAGGACCGGAAGTACTCGCCGGTATCCGGATCGATCAGGCTTTCGTCCAGCACGTGCTCGAACAACTCCCGGCGGAACGAGTGAAGGTGCGACGAGATCCAGCGATAGTCGCGATAGCTGGCCCGGGCAACCACCCGCCTGGGGAGCCGCTCGCTGTTGGCCGACGGGCGCCCGTCGGGAAACCGCCAAGAGTTGTATGTCATCCACAGCTCGCGGTCGCGATACAGCACGTCGAGGTAGGCCAGCACCCGAGGATCCGGCAACCAGTCATCCCCATCCACCTGCAACACGATGCTTCCTGTCGGTGCTTCGCGGAACCCCGCGGTCAGGTTTGCGCAGCCGCCGAGGTTCTCCGTGTTCCGGCGGTATTCGACGTTGTCGATCCCGTGGGTGCGAAGGGCATCGCGCACGACGCGTTCGGTGTCGTCACTGGACGCGTCGTCGATCAGCACATGGCGGTAAAGGTCCTTCGGATAGCGTTGGGAGGCAACGGACCGAATGTGCCGCTCCAGGAAGGGTGCCGCCTGATACGCCGTCGAGACGATCCAGAAAAAGTGGACCGGCTCTTCGCGGGACAGAGCGAGCTTGGCGTCGGCGACCAGACCCGCCACGGCTCGCTTCAGCTTGCGGACCCGCGCCCCCATCGCCTAGGAGTGCTCGATGCGCACCGGCAGGAAGTTCTTGCCGGTGGAAAACGGCATGCTCGCGACCTCGATGGGCACGCGCCACCAGAACAGGTGCTCCGTTCGGTTCTTCGCCCAAATCGCGAGCACGATGGTGCCCACGCTGCCGTTGATGGCCACGGCCTCGGTGGTGACGCTGAGCGTGTGCTTCCCCGGTTTTAGATCCACGTGGGTGCCATAGGCGCGGTTCGTGGCCTGGAAGTACATGTCAGGATCCCGCGAGTCGTAGATGGCGATGTCGATCTCGATGTCCTCGTAGGCCTGCGTGCAGGTGTACGGCAGGGTGAACGTGAACGAGCCGCCCGACGGGAGATTGCGGTCCGACAGCTCCACGTTCTCGAACTGGACGTGGTCCCCGCCGTTCAACAGCCGCTCGATGGCCTCCTCGCCCTCGCCCATGAACAGGCGCGTGTACTCGCGAATGCCGTCGAACACGTTGTCGTAGCGCTCGAAGTCCCCCTTGTTCAGCAACGCCACCCAGTCCACGAAACTGGCGATGGTGTGCATGTTGTGGGACACGACGATGAAGCTCGTTCCGTTCTTGCGAAATCCGACATCTTGCGGAAGCACTTGGTTTGAAAGCCACGATCGCCCACGGCCAGCACTTCGTCCACCAACATGATGTCGGGCCGCGAGTGCACCGCGACGGCAAAACCCAAACGAACGAACATGCCACTGGAATAGTGTTTCACCGGCGTGTCGATGAATTCCCCAATCTCGGCGAACTCCACGATGCTGTCGAAGCTCTCGTCCAGCTCCGCTTTGTTCATGCCCAGGATCGCGCCGTTGATGTAGACGTTCTCGCGTCCGGTCAACAGCGGATGAAAGCCTGCGCCCACGGCTATCAGTGCGCCCACGCGACCGCGCACGTGGATGGCGCCCTTGTCCGGCCAGAATGCCATTCACCATCTTGAGCAGAGTGGTCTTGCCGGAGCCGTTGGGGCCGATCAACCCGATGCTTTGACCGCGCTCCACTTCGAAGCTGACGTCCCGAACCGCCCAGAACTCTTGCTTGCGCAGCACCTCGGAGCGCGAACGCATTCCGACGGCGTTGCGCGACAAGTCCTCCAACCCGTACAGCATGGAACGCCGCAGGTCCTTGCAGTACTTCTTGGAGACGTTTTCGACGGCGATTACCAGATCGTCGCGCACGAGTCAGATCCGTTCCGCGATACGGGTTTCCGTCAGGTGGAAACCGACCAGGGCCACCGCAAATACTCCGATTGCGACGGCGGAGGAGATGGCGAAGCCCATGGGTGTGCTCATGTGGCCCAGCAGGACCAGATCCCGCGGGCCCTGCACCAAGTAGTAGAGCGGGTTGTACTGCGTGATGGTGTCGAGCAGGCGCGCAAGTTGCGGCGCGTCGGGACCCAGGACCGGCCGGTCGTACAGCACCGGGGTCAGGAGCATCAGGAAGGTGACCACCATACCCAGCATGGTGCCGATGTCGCGCGCGATGCCATTGAGCAAGGCCAGGTAAAAAGACAGACCCAGCGTGAACAGCGCCATGGGCACCAAGGTAACGGGTGCGAGCAGCAAGCCTGCAGTCAGCGGCGGCGTGTAGCCCCGGGTTGCGTAGTAGCCGAATAGTATACCGAGCAACAGGAGCACGATCAGGAACGACACCACGGTGCGGCCCATGGACGCGATGATCAGCGACTTCTTCGAGAAGTTGATGCGCGAGATCATCTCGCCGCCTTGCACCAGAGAGTTGGCGCCAGCCACCAAGCCTTGTGAAAAGAGCTGCCAGATGCCGATGCCCAGCACCGCGTACACCGGGTACGGTGCGGCCATCTTGCCTACGGCGACCACTCCGGAGCCCTTGAGCAGGACGAAGGTGCCGACGGTGACCAGCGGTACGAACACCACCCAAAACACACCGAGGAGCGACTGTTTGTAGAACGCGAACATGTCGCGTTTGAACAACTGCAGCGTGAGCCAGCGCGTTGTGAGCAGCTCCACGACGATGTCTTTGACGATGGACAGGTAGCCGTGCCGCACCGAGTTGTCGGGCAGGTAGGTCACGACTTTCTGGGACTCGGCTCGTAGCTCAGCGCGGGGCAAGGTTCCCTCGGAACGGACGGTCAAGGCGCGCGCGAATTAGCACGCGGCGGGCTCAAGCACAACTCGTGCCAAACGGGTGCCCGTCCAATGGCGCGGCGGCGCCACCCGCGGTGATGCCGGCGGACAACAGTGGGCTCGAACCGCCCACGTCCATTGCGACCAACTGCGAGTGAGCGCGAGTTGCGCGCCGGTCCGAGTTCTGCATAGTTCCCGCTTTGGTTCATGGCAGAATGCGCACATCCGGATGACGAAGGCCAGCTCCAGCGGCCGACATTTTCCATAATCCTTTGCACGCGCAATCGCGCCAAGCTCCTGAAGAATGCCCTCGAGAGCTTGTTGCGCATCGATTTCCCGCCGGAGGACTTCGAGCTGTGCCTGGTGGACAATGGCTCCACCGACGACACCGCCAAAGTGGCGGAGGACTTCGCCCAGAGCGCTCCCTTCGAGGTGCGCTACGTCCTGGAAACGAAAGTGGGTCTGTCGGCGGCGCGCAACCGCGGCATCCGGGAAGCGCGGGGCCGGTACTTGTTCTTCACCGACGATGATCAGCTCGTGGATCCTGCGGTCTTGCGCGAACATCTCCGGGTTGCAGAGACCTACGACGCTCGAGCGGTTCAGGGGGCGATTGCCCTGGATTTTCCCGAAGGTCGCCCCGCGTGGCTGCGGGGTCCTCTGGCCGTGATCTTGGGGCAGACCCGCGACGCGGCCGAGGGGCCGTCTTCCATCGACATGTATGGTGGAAACATGGTTTTCCGCCGCGACATGTTCGATGAGGTGGACGCTTTTCGCGAGGACCTGGGCAAGGGCGCTGCCGGCTATTCGGAGGACATCGAGATCACTCGGCGGCTGCGCGAGCGCGGAGAGCCGATCGTGTACGCGCCGACGGCGCGCATCTATCACGTGATCGGTCCGGATCGGTCGTCCGCCAAGTTTTTGCGCGAAAACTCGCTCGAGAAGGGCTACTCGGACGGCCTGATCGCCAAGGGCAGCCGCGTGCGCCGGATCGCGACGGGCTTGGCGGAGGCGATGTTCCATGGTGCCGTGGCCGTCGTGACGATCCCCAATCGCCACCGCAGCGTCTTGGCGCAGACGCGCGCCTTGACGCACGTGGGCCGGCTCCTGGGTCTGCTGAAGGCAGCTCGAACGGAGGCGTTCGGGCGATGAGGATGGCGGTGCTGGTGACCACCTACGGGCGGCGCGACTACCTCCAGCGCTGTCTCGATTCCCTGCTCTCGCAAGAGCGGCTCCCGGACGAGATAGTGATCGTGACGCGCGTAGGAGACGCGCCCACCGAGGAGTTGGTGGGAGGGCTGTTGCAGAGCTACTCGGGGCCGGTCTCACTGTGTCACGGCCGCGTGGAAGAGCCCGGAGTACTCGCGGCGAACCGCGTAGGCATGAAGCTCGTCACCGCCGACACCGTCAGCTTCATCGACGACGACGCGCGAGCTCATCCCGACTGGCTCGCACGCATAGAAAAGTGGTTCGAGTCGGATCCCACGATCGGTGCGGTGGGCGGGCGCGACATCACCCATACCGACAACGGCATCGTGGCGCATCGCGCGCGCACGGTGGCTCGCATCTACTGGTACGGACGCATCGTGGGCAACCACGAGAGCATTTACCCGCGTTCGAGTGAAGCGCAGCACCTGAAGGGCGTGAACATGAGCTTTCGGCGGGAGCTGATGGCGCCTTTCGACGAGCTCATCCTGGGCAACGCGCATCACTACGAAACCGACCTTTGCTTTGCCGTTCGAAACAGCGGCTATCGCATCATCTTCGATGGTCGCATCCTGGTGGACCACTTCGTGGACGCGCCGCGCCACTTGTCTGGCAATCAGGCGGGAGCCGACGTGAAGCGCAAGTTCTTCATGCATCACAATCGCGTGTACGTGATGCTGAAGAACCTCGACCCTGGGCGCAGCGGCGCTTTCCTGTTCTACACCTTCGTAATCGACGGCGTTTCGGAGCTCGCGCGGATCGCAGCGCGTCGCCCCGGGACCAGCCTGGCCATTCTCGGATCCATGTACCGGGGAAAGATCGCCGGCCTCAAGGACTACGCCCGCGCCCGCTGGCGCAAGCGCCGCGCGAACCCGCGGAACGACTGACCTGCCGGGCGGCAGTGGGCAAGACGGACCGGCCACGGCGCTCTCGGGGGACCCAGGACGGCAGCCCGTCGCGAAAAGACAAGCGCGAGGTGTACGAGCGGGACCACGCGCAGTGCGCCTACGTCTCGGAGGACGGCGTGCGCTGCGCGTCCAAAGCGTTTCTTCAGTACGACCATGTCGAGCCGCGGGCTCTCGGCGGCAGCGGCAAGGCCGACGAGAGCCGGCTGCTCTGCCAGAGAGCACAACTTGCATCACGCAAAACAGGTTTTCGGCCGGGAGCCCGTGGAGCGAGCGATGGACTTGCGCCAGCGAAAGTCACAGCCAGCCGAACTGGGTCCCGCGGAGCAGAAGCGGCAAAAGCTCCTCGCCGCGCTCATGGCGCAGGGCTTCAAGAAGGCCGAGAGCAAGCAGGTCGTGGCCAACGTGGCGCGCGACGCGACCTCGTCCATGGAAGAGCTGCTCCGCCGTGCGCTCGCGTTGCTCGTTCCGGGATGACTTCAGCGCCACCGTCGACGTCGCGCTGGAAAAGCGCACCCACTAAGGTGTGAGGAGAGCCAGATTTTGTTGGTCTTCCGCGAAAGCGCCACGGACGCTCAGAAGTAGTCCGTCGGGTCCAAGTCGCGGAACTCGCAGTAGGCCACCAGGTCGGCGCGAATCAGCCGGAGAGCGATGGCGACGGCCAGCACGTCGTCGAGTTGGCCGATGCCCGGTATGGCGTCGGGGATCAGGTCCGTGGGGCTGATGAAGTACAGCGCCGCCGCCACGGCCACGGCCAGCGTGTACCAGCGCACCCGCCGATAGCGCCCCGCCCAATAGTCGTCCACCAGATCCAAGAGCAGGCGCACGCGATTGGTGAGCTTCTGCATGCGATCGGGGATCTCGCGCAGTTTTTCGAACACCATCTGCCGCGATTCGTGCAGCCGGTCGAGCTGACGATGACGGAGATTGCGCGTCGCCCGGCGCAGCACTTCCAGGATGCGCTTGTCGTCCGTCAGCGGCTCCGACACCGGTGCCGCAGCCGACGGCGGCGCGCTGTCGGCACCATTGGCAGATTCGGCAACATCGGAATGTCCAGCCATGAAATTCACCCTACCACCCTGCCCGGGCGAAACAACGGCTGGACGCCCCCAGTCCGGACCTCAGAGGCAACCGTCGAGCTGCGCGCCTTCGCGGATCCAGCGTTGGATCAGGAGCATCCGATCACGTGGGTGCTCGGCGTCCAGACTGATGCCAAGGGGCATGGGCTCCCCCCGCACGAACCACTCGCGCAGCCGCGTGTCTTCCTTCGGCGGCGGTGGCGGGCACAGCCCATCGGGGCCGAAGCCGACCTGATAGCGCGTCACGCACACCGTCGCCGGCTCAGCGGACGTGCGAAACGAGTCAGTTTTCCGCAGCAGCTTGTACATCAGATAGCTGTTGTAGGGCCGCCCCGGATCGATGATCGGCATGCTCACGCCGAGGCGCGCCGGGCTCTCGAGCACCACGCCAGTCTTGCCGCCGATCTCGGTTTCGTGAGCCGGACGGTCGATCGCGGTCACGACGATCCCCGCCGCGGAGTCGAGCACCAGTCCCATGGGGGGACTGCCTTCCGACGAGTGGCACGCCGCGCTCGCGCAGCCACCGTTTTGGGCGGCGAACGCCGCGAGGGCGAGCTCGCAGGTGACGGGCGCCTCGTCTTCGGGTGGCGGAGGCGGATCCACCTTCGCGGTTCGGAAATCGAACTTCAACGGCACCGGCCCTTCGCCCAGAGGCGCGCCGTCGAAGGCGCGGAAACCAAATGACCCGTCGTCCGTGGGAACCACCAGCTCCACGGTGTAGAGCACGCCGGGCAGATACCAGCCGCCGTCGGAGAGACGGAACGAGAGCACCCGTTCCACCATGTCGTACTCCGGCTGAAGAAATACGCCGAGGTCCGGGTCGCCGGTGAAGACGTGAAGCGACTGACGGACCGCGGTCTCGGGCAACAGGTAGCGGTCGAACCGGATCTGGATCACGGCATCCCGCGGGACACCGCAGTCCGCGGGGCTCGACACGCGTACACTCGGTGCCGGCTTCGGGCTCCGGGTAGATCGCCACCGCGTGCAGCGGCGGACCCACACCCTCGTCCAGATCTGGCGAACCTTGATCGCAACTCGCCGCCGAGAGGGCGACGGCTGCGAGGAAAATCAGCTCTCGGAGTAGAGGTTGAGCTGATCGCGGACGGTGTCCTCGGTCACGCCGCTGCGGATGTGCTCCTTGAGGCAGTCCGCGAGCGTGATCAGGAGGTCGTCCACGCCCTTTTCCTCGATGATCTTCGACAGCAGCCTGCGGGCTTCTTTGCTGTCGTCCTCCCGGAGGAACTCGCGCACCTTCTCGACGGAGATATCTCCCTGAAAATCCAGGTACATATTTGTCAGAAGATAGCGAACCAGCTCCTTCAAAGGGCGCCTCCTTGGAGTCCGGCAGGCCGTGGCCGGAAGGCCCATGCCTATACCCGCCGGGCGAACGGTCGCGCAAGCGGATTGCGGCCCTCGCCCCCGTTTTCCTGGTCGGCCGGCGAGCCATCAGCGGCACTCCAGGAGCTGGGGATCGGCAGGATCGTGGCAAACCAGGCACGGACGGGCGTTTTTGCGCAGTGCCGTACGGCATCGGCTGCGGAAGTCCGACGGATGCGGATTGGTGCCCTGACCCATGAGCCCCCCGGGCCCTCGGCCCCCGACCCGGGTGCTGGCGTGGCACAGGGCGCAGTCGCGCTCCACGTGGCAGCTGACACAAGCCTCGATGTTGCGCTGTGCCTCCCAGGCGTGGTGCCCGGCGGTCCTGGGTGGATCGGTCCACACGCTCTTGGGCGGGTGGAAGCGACCGCGACCCGCGAACGCCGCATAGGGGCCGCTCAGGGTGACCCCCGCTCTTTGGTGGCACGAGACGCAGAACGACTGAGCGCGGTGGCAGCTCGAGCAACGCGGGCTGTTCTGCCGCGCCGCCGTGGGGTGCATGCTGATCCAGTCGTTGGGATGCACCTTGCGCGGACGCACTCGGCCATCGTGGCAGTCGGTGCAGTCCTTCTCGGAGTGACAGCTGCTGCAAAACTGACTGTCGTTCCCGGCCACCTCTCGATGACGCAGGATCCAATCCGGCCCGTGGCCGGCGTCGTGTAGCCAGCGCGGGGGCACCAGCTTGCCCGAAACGAACGCGGTCTTCATCACACCGCCTCGCTCCGTCAGGTGGCAATTGTCACAGGCGCCCCTGGCTTTGCCGGCCGCGGGCCCCGACATCTGGTGGCACGAAAAGCATCCGCGCATGCGCGGCATCTGGTCGCGCGTCGCCAGCTCTATGCTGTCCACCTGGCCGTGGCATTGGGCGCACGCGATGTTCCGCGCCAAGTGCGCCGCATGGTTCATCTTGAGGTTGGGGGTCGGAAGCACGAGCCGCTCTACCCGGTTGCCCGCCTTGGGGTCGTAGCCCACGTGGCAGAACGCGCACTGACCGATGAGCTCGTCCGCGTTGGTGGTGACGGCATCCAGATTTCGATGATCGCTGCCGTGGCATGCATCGCAACGCGTGGCGGGGGGCAACAGACGGTCCTTCGACCGCTTGCTGGTCTTCGCCGCTTCGTGACAGCCGGTACAGGGGATGCCCAACTGGCGCACGTGCTTCTTGTGATTGAAGCGGATGGTGAGGCGCTGCGGCGGGAAAATCCCGGGGCTCGGGCCACGGCCAGCCTCCGCGCCCGGCGGCCTGTCCACCAAGGGGACCGGCGCGTCGCCGGGCAGCGGTGCCAGGCCATGCACGGAGGCGGCCGCGACGGACCCGGTCGGCGCCGCGACGGCCGGACCGGGGCGGGCTCGCGCCGGACCGACATCAAAGAAAATGCCGAAACCGAGAGCGGCCACGCAGGCCATCAGGAAAAACCAGGTGGAGCGCTTCATTTGAGCACCGTGACGTCGACGGTGGCGAGCACGCGGTAACGCTGGCCCACCAAGCGGTTCATGCTGTGCTCCCACTCCAGCCCGACACGAGTGCGCGAAAGCGGCGAGTAGCCTCCGCCCAGCACGTAGCTGAAGCTGGTGGCATCTCGCTGCGGGCGCAGCGCATCGCTCCAGTCGTACAAGGACAGCACCACCATTGCATCGTACAGTCCGTAGTCGAACGCTTGGCGGGTAGTAACGTCGCCGCCCACCCGGTGGCCGCGATCCCCGGTCTCCCCCGTGCCGCGCAGCTCCACGCTACCCTCCTGCCAGCGATAGCGACCGCCCGCTGTTCCGAGAGCGTCCGCCATCAACCCCGAC
This sequence comes from uncultured Gemmatimonadaceae bacterium, assembly GCA_963822945.1. GTDB lineage: Bacteria > Gemmatimonadota > Gemmatimonadetes > Gemmatimonadales > Gemmatimonadaceae > JAGWRI01. The sequence goes on from CAWGJO010000021.1 coordinate 274,689, forward strand.
TCGCTGCGGTCCGCCGTGCTCGCGTAGGTGTCGGCGTTGCCTTCGGTGCGAAACAGGCGCGCGCCCCCCGACAGCGCCACATCGAAACGCCGTGATGCACGGTACTCGGCCCGGCCTAGATACGTGGTGGTGGCCTCGTGAGTAAACCAGTTGAAGATGGAGTCCGCGTCGAAGGTCGGAAAGTAGTAGTCGTAGTCCGCACCCACGGTGAGCTTGTCGGTCGCGTACCAGTCGGCGGCCAGGGCATGCTCGCTGAAGATTTGGTTGTAGAAGTCGTACACGACGCTGCCGCGGACGGCCCCCAGGCTGGCCGTGGAGAGGCGCGCGGAGTAGCCGATTCGCTCGCTGGAAACGCGATCCCCGCCCACGGTGACGAAGCCGCCGCCGGCGTCCGCAAACGGCGAGACGACGACCGTGTCGCGGTTGATCACCTTGCGATAGGAAAGCCGGCCGTGCACCCACGACACGCCGCTGCTCTCGATGGCGAAGCCGTAGGCGGGAGCGAGCTGGGATTCCTCCAGGTAGTACGGATATTGACTGGCCTCCAGCTCGCTGCGGTTGCCTCGGTACACGCCGTCGGCGGTGTAGCGCGAGGTCGCGAGCAGAGCGGGTAGACCCCCGCGTTGCTCGAAGCCTCCGTAGGCCTCCACCTGGAAGTAGGCCGGCGTCGTGATACGCAACAAGCCACCGTCGAAGGACCACCAGCCGAGGGCATCCGTCGTGTACTGGCGCCCCAGTCGGAATCCGAGCCAGCCGCCCAGATAGCGTTCGCCCTCCAGGTAGGCGTACATCACGTCCACGGGCGAGCGCTCCAGACCCGGGATGAAGCGCCCCGAGTTGTTCGGGTTCAGCTCCCCACCTTCTTGGCCAAAATCCGAGTCGAGCCGCATGCGCAGCTTGAAGCTCAGCCGCGGACCGAAGCCGACGCCGTCACCACCGATGTCGTACACCCCGAGGCCCAGGGTCTGGGTGTAGCGACGGCGGCGTACGATGGGATCGCCGTAGGGGCTGGCGAGGGTGTAGAACTGCGCGTCGGTAGTGGACTGCACCTCTGCTTCCATCGCCCGCGCGCGGGCCGGAGCCAGCACAAAAGCCAGGGTCAAGCAAAGACCCGCCGCCGCCGTACCTCTGGGCGCGGCCCTCATCCAACCGTCTCGTCCGCGCCGCCGAGCACGAAAGCGAGGATCGTCGACGCCACGCGGCGCTGTCAACTGCGGTCGTGTCAGGCGGCGGCGCGGGTGTCGGCGCGCGTCCAGGCGCGAATCGGGTCCAGATCGAAGGCCGCCAGAAAGGGCTCGACCTCCTCCAACGCCCCGACACGCTTGGCTTCAGCGCCCAGTCTGAGGGCAGCGGCGCGCGCCACCGCCGCGACGAGAGGATGCGGAGCCGCGCTCAGGGCCACGACGTCGGGCAACACGTCCCGAGCGCCGAGCTCGGCGGCCAGCACGGCCGCGAGCGCCCGCGGGTCCGCCGCTCCGCTGGGCGCATCGCAAATGGCGGCAACGAGCGCATCGCGGGTGCGCACGCCGGAGATGGTGCCGCGAGCATGTCGATAGCTCTCGGGAGCGAGGGACAACCGCTCACCCAGCTCCCCCGTCCCGAGCACCCGCCGCGCCTCGGCGAGCAGACGCTCGAAGGCTGGCTCGAACGGGTCCTCCAGTGCCGTAGTGCCATCCAAGTCCAGGGCGATGGGCAGTGCTGCCTCTCGAGCGTAGCTCTCCAGGTGGGCCTCCAGACGCTCCAAGCTGACGGCACCGCGCGCGCGACCGAACAGGACGTCGCGCTCCGTTCGGATGGTCACCATGCTCCAGCGCGTGGATGGGGTCGCGTGATCCATGTCGTGAATGAACTCCACGGCCAGCGAGCGAACCGCAGCCCAGCGCAATACCCGTGGCGTCGGCTCGGAGTGCACCAACACGCCCCACGGGACGATGGTCATGCGGTGCGCCGAGCTGCCACGACGCGTGGGCCCCGCTTCGCGCAAGGTCAAGAGCGTCGCGAGCACGCCGGCGACCGTCGCGGCACACGCCGTGGAAAGCTCAGCTCCGCCCATGAACACGCCAGCGCCGAACGCGCCGAAGCCGGCTCCCGCAGCCAGGAGACGAACGTCGCGCGGGGGCGGTGCCGGCTCCAGGCTCACGTAGCGAAAGTCCGGGGGCGGTGCCGAGCGACTCATCTCCCCTCAGCGTAGCAGCGGAAAACACGTTGCGCTTGACGAACCCGGGCGCTGGCGATTTCGTAGTGCCGTGCCCATCCAGGGAGCCTCATTATCCGACGTGCTCGGTCGACCGATGCAGGGCGTCGCCCGGATCGTGCTCGAGCATCATCGGGGTGAGCGCTTTCGCCCCATGGCCATCTTGGAGTTTTCCCTGGGGTTCATCTGCCTCCTGTGCCTGCTGCCGCTGATCATTTTGATCATGCTGTTCAGCGAGACCGATCTGGAGATCCCCACGGTGCGCGGGCGCTTCTACCAGCGCTGGCACGAGCTCCGGCTTCACCTGTTGGATCCCCCGGGGCGCGCTGTTTGGGGAACGACGGTGGTGCCCACGTCGGCGGAAGAGGGCCGGGCGACGGTCGCCGCGGTCCTGGCAGCGGCGGAGCGCGAGCAAGTGGTGGTTCAGGAAGTGCTCGCGGGACCGGTGAACGAGGTTCTGGAGACCTGGTACGGCGGTCGTCCGCTGCTCACGCATCCGGAGCTGCTCAACGAAGAGCAGTCGATCGCGGTGCTGACGCAGCACGGCGTCCAGGTGGTTCGCGAGCCGGATGCCTTGGTGCTCGTCGACGAAGCCGAGCCCCTGAGCACCGTTCAGCGCATGCTCGGCTGGCTGATGGCCATCGTGCTCGTACCGTTCGTTCCGCTGCTGCTGCTCATGGAGCAAGGCCGGCGCGCCCTGCGTTTGGCCTGGATGGACCTGAGGGGAGGTCCCCCCACCCGTCGCGTGATCAGCGTGCGCGCCGAGACCCTCCGCACCCACAAAGAAAAGGGCCCGGAGCACTGGGACGAGACGGTGATCGACGGCCGTGATCTGTTGGGCATCACGTTTTCGCCGACCCTGGGCTACGACCGCGACGTCACACGGCAACCCGCCAGCTTGCGCCTGATCGGGCGGCAGGGCTCGAGCACGTTGTCCTTGGCCCGGGCGGAGCAGGCCGGACGGGCACTCCGGGACGTGCTCTTGGCAGCCACCCTGCGCCTGCGCGAGGCCCGTCCGGAGCTGGGCCTGCTGGGCGAGGGGCCGCACCCGACGCGCTGTCCATTCTGCGCTGCGCGCTACGTGATGGCGCCCGGTGCGCGCTGTCCGAGCTGTGGCGCCCACGCGGGCACCACGCCCTGAGTCACGGGAAGATCTCGCGCTCTTCGTAGACCTGTTGCAGCCGCTGCAGCGCGACGACGTAGCACGCCGTACGGTAGTCGCAGCCGAAGTTGTTCGCCGCATGCACCATGCGGCTGTAGGCCTGGGACATCGCTTCTTGCAGCCGCTGGTCCACCTCGGCCAGGGACCACTGCTCGCTGCGGCGGTTTTGCACCCACTCGTAGTAGCTCACGGTCACGCCGCCCGCGTTGGCAATCACGTCGGGAAGTACGTCGATGCCGCGTCGCAGCAGCACGGCTTCCCCTTCCGGCGTGGTGGGCCCGTTGGCACCCTCCGCCACCAGCTTGACCTGCAGCGCCTCGGCCTCCTTGAGGCCAACCTGATTTTCCAGCGCGGCGGGCGCGAAGATGTCAGCTTGAACCGAGAAGAATTCGTCGCGATCGATTTCCTTGCCGTTCGGGTAGCCGGCAATGCTGCCGTGCTCTTGAACGTAGGACTGTAGGCGGTGCGCGTTGAAGCCCTCGGGGTTGTACAGGTATCCGGTGTGATCCCCGACGGCGACCAGTGACACACCCAGATGACTGAGCAACACGGCTGCGTGGGAACCCACGTTGCCGAAGCCCTGCACGATGAGCTTCTTGCCTTCGAGCTCGTAGCCGCCGCGACGGGCCCATTCCACGATGCAGTGCACCAACCCCTGACCGGTGGCCTTTTCTCGGCCGTAGGTGCCGCCGCTGGTGATCGGCTTGCCGGTGACCACGCCCATCACCGCTTGCTTGCTGACCATGCCGACGGTGTTCATGTAGGTGTCCATGGCCCAAGCCATGGTCTGAGCGCCGGTCCCCATGTCCGGTGCCGGCACGTCGTAGTCCGGCCCGATGTTGGAGCCCAGGGCGTGGAAGAAGCGCCGCGTGATGCGCTGCACCTCGCTGCGAGAGACGTTTCGCGGATTGAACTTGATGCCGCCCTTGGCGCCACCGAAGGGCAAGTTCATCAGCGAGCACTTCCACGTCATCAGCGAGGCGAGCGCCTTGAAGTCGTCCAAGGACGCAGACTCGTGGAAGCGCATGCCGCCCTTGTAGGGTCCCAGGATGTTGGAGTGCTGGATGCGGTAGCCCTTGAACAGACGAAACTCGCCGCTGTCCATGCGCACCGGGAAGTGAACGATGATCTCGTTCTTCGGCTGACTCAGAATGCGCGCGATGTAGTCGGGCATCTTGATCAGCCGACAGGCCCGATCCAAGTAACCCTGAACGACCTGGAAGAACTCGTAGCGATCGTCGCCCGCTTGCTCGGTCGGATCGACGTATGACAGTCGCCCGGGCTCGTGCTGGCCATCGCCCGCGGGAACGTCGTGGTACGGCTCGCTGGTGGAAGCCGGGGGCTCGGTAATGTGCGTCATCGCTGTGCCACTCCCAGTCGTTCTCGGGTCGAGAACGGCAAGTTTTGCCCGGGTTTAGGCACAGCCGCGTTTTTTTGCAACAACGCGTCGCGTCAGCTCTAGCCGCGAAATGCAGTGTACAGATACACCAGCGGAGCGACGATCAGGAGCGCGTCGATGCGATCGAGGATGCCGCCGTGACCGGGAACGATCCAACCCGAGTCCTTGATACCCGTTGATCGTTTCAGCAGCGACTCTACCAGGTCGCCCATCTGACCGAGGCTTCCTGCCACGATGGCCAAAGGCACGGCGTGCTCCAGTGGGATGCTGGGCAGGTACCAGAAGTGGGCCACCACCGCGCCCAGAACCGAGCCGCCCAGCGAGCCGAAGAACCCCTCCCGCGTCTTCTTGGGGCTCACCGCCTCGTACAGCTTGGTCTTGCCCAGGAAGCGTCCGGCGAAGTAGCCCCCCGTGTCCCCGAACCAGGCGAAGGTCAGCGTCATCACCACGTAGTGCGGGCCCGAGGTCACCCTGATCTCGACGCACGAGGGCGATGGTCGTGAGCAGGGCGCCGATGTAAAAAGGCCCCGCCACGTTGGCCATGACGCGTAGCCCCGCCGAGGGAATTTCCCCCAGTCGCCACAGCGGAAGCAAGACGCCCACGATGGGAACGAGCAGAACGACGGCCAGGAGCTTCTTTGGCTCGTCACTGAAAAAGTAAACGCCCGCCGATACTCCCACCGTCATGGCAATACCGAGGCCCTGGGCCACGCGATCGCCCGGGTGCGTCATGCCGAACAGCTCCGAAGCGCCCACCAGACAAGCGCAGGCCACCAAGGTGTACCAACCCCAAACCGGGCCCCAGAACATCAGGGCCAGCAAGAGGGGGACGACGACGATTGCCGTCAGCACCCGCACCAGGAGGTTGCTCTTCGCCAAGGGCGCCCTGGTTATCAGCCCGCGGGCCGCGCGCCAAGCGCGTCGAGGCGGTTACAGGCAGGTATCGTCGTATCCTGGCGGAGCCACCTGACAGCCGGCAGGGCAAACCTCGCTCGAGGCCAGCGCTCCGCCAGAGCACAGATAGCGCGTGCTCGGATCACCATAGGAGAATTGGCTCGAGCCGCCGCAGTACCAGCCGCTCGCCTTGCCGGCACACGGGCTGGCGGTGGTGCAAACGTCGTCACTCCCCGGCGGATTGACCTGACAACCGTTGGCGCACACTTCGCTGGAAGCGAGTGCGCCGCCGGAGCACAGGTAGCGCGTACTCGCATCGCCATAGGAGAACTGACTCGAGCCGCCGCAGTACCAGCCGCTCGCTTTGCCGGCACACGGGCTCGAGGTGCCCCCGCCGGTGCCGCCGCTGCCACCGCTGCCGCCCGTGCCGCCGGTCCCGCCACCGCTGCCGCCGGTGCCACCGCCGCTGCCGCCGGTTCCGCCGGTTCCGCCGGTTCCGCCGGTTCCGCCGCTGCCGCTCGCCGAACAGAAGCCGAAGCCGAGATCCGGATAGCCGGAGTACACGTCGAAGTCGCCGATGACCCAGTCCAGATTGAACAGCTTCACGTCCGCTTCGGCCAGCGTGTAGTCGATCTTGAGCGGCGGAATGAACAAGCCCAGCTTGGCGCCCACGCCCATCGCGTAGTTCTGCGTGAGGTTCAGGTTCACGTCGACCTTCGGGATCTCCGAGGTACCGTCGCAAGATTGAGCGGCCGAAGCCTTGGCCGTCGCCGAGGCGGACACGTAGATGTAGGGCCCGGCAACGCCGTAGAAGATCAGAGAGAAGGTCGGCTTCAGCTTGCAGCTCGCTTCCGCGTCGAGCGCGCCGGTAACGCTGACCTCATCCGGCTGGATGTCCCAGTTCTTGTCGGCGATGGGTGACCAGCCCTCCTGTCCGTTCTTGTTCAGGTACTTCGCGCCGATCTTCAGCGTCGCGCTGGCCTTGGTTCCGGCTTTCGCCGTCACCGTGCCCTTGAACTTCACGCCACAAGACAGCCCCAGATCGAAGTTGAGCGTCGAGACGACGGGGATGGGACCGATGGGCGTGGGCACCCACCAGGTGGGCAAGTTGATGGAGTGTGACGCCACCTTCGCGTTGAACTCCGGGATGGGACCGCCGCTCGCAAACGCCGTGAGCTGGTCGGCAAACGCTTTCTTTTCGGCGGGGGTGGCCTCGCCCAGCGCCGTCTTCCAATCCACGCCAGCGGAAAAACCCGTCTCGAACTGAAACTGACTCGATACCTCGGCGTCCCACTGACCTTGAAGGTAGGCCTGAAACTCCTCGAGCTTGCCGTTCTTGATGTCGAACACGAGCCCGGTGTCGGGCTTGAACGAGAGCTTCCCCTTACCGATGTCGACGGTCGCCTTTGCGTAGAAATTCCCCGTCAGCGGTACGCCCTTCAAGTTGATCTTGATGTCCGGGGACTTCACCTCCAACGGGCCGAACTTCAGCCCCGCAAAGTCGATGGTCGGCAAAGCCGTGGCCTTCACCGCCATTGCGTGGCTCGCGGGTGCGGTGGGAGTGGGCGGTTTCAGCTCCGTCGACTGCCGCCCGTCCACGATCATGTCGGTGACGTAGGCCGGACTCGTGTCGACGATGATCTCGTCGCCCACCACCGACACGGACTCGACGGTCCGCAGAAAGCCGTCGGGGTTCTGGTTCACGGTGCTGGCCGGCGAGGCGCGATCCCCAACTAGAAGGTCGCCCTTCACTCGCTCCAAGATCTCCGAGTGGGTGGCCTTGGGAAAACGCAGGCGGTCCGCTTCGACGATCACGTCGTCCACCGCGGTCACCACGTTGGTGTTCTCCGCAGCGACGACGGGCCGGTCCTCGTTGCTGGCGACCTCGTCATCCGAGGAGCAACCCCCGGCGACTGCGCCAGCAACGAGCAACCCTGCCAGCCAGCGCCATTTGAAGCTCATGAGCGGACCTCCCGAGACCTAGCTGACAGCTTACATCGATTTCCACCGGGACCGCTGCTAGCAGGAACGTACGTGATTGATTGGCATCACTTACCCCAGCCTTTCGAGGAGCTCGACCACACCGCAGACGCGGGGGTTGTCGTGAGAGGTGCGGACGCGGAGCAGGTCCTCGCACGTTTGGTGCTGGCCCTGTCGTCGCTGCTCACGGCCGGTGGCGCGGTGAAGCCCGATGGAATGCTCCGCGTGCGTGTCGAGCCGGGGGATCGCGCCGCCATGGCCGTGGACGTGTTGCGCGAGCTGCTCTACCGCTTCGAGGTGGAAGGCATGGTGCCCGAGAGCTGCGCGGTGCTGCGTGCTCGATCCCGAAACCGGGGCCGAGGTGGAAGTGGGCTACGGCCCCTATGATCCCGAAGCGCACATCGACGGGCTCACGCTCAAGGCCGTTACGCTGCACGAGGCGCGCTTCGAGCGCGACGGCGACGGCTGGGTGGCGCAAGTCGTATTCGACGTGTGAGGTGCACCATGGCGCTGAAGCTCAGACAGGTCGGTCCCTTCAGCTGGGAGATCCCGCGCGAAGGGCGCATGAGGGTGCCCGGCCGGGTGTATCTGGCGCCGGCGCAGCTCGAGACCGTGCGCTCGGACAAGGCGCTGGAGCAGGTCGCCAACGTCGCTCATCTGCCGGGCATTCTCGGCTGCCAGCCTGGCCATGCCGGACATCCACTGGGGCTACGGCTTTCCCATCGGCGGCGTGGCCGCGGTGGACGCGCAGGACGGCGCCGTCTCCCCCGGCGGTGTGGGCTACGACATCAACTGCGGTTGTCCGCGTGCTCACCACCACGCTGCACGCGGACGAAGTGCGCCCGCGCATGCACGACATCGTGACGCGCCTGTTCAACGCCATCCCCACCGGCGTGGGCTCCAGCAACGCCATCGAGAACGCTGTCCCCCGGCGAGCTTCGCCGGGTGATGAGGCAGGGCGCCGCCTGGGCCATCGAGCGCGGCTTTGCCGCCGGCAGCGACGACCTGCTCCGTACAGAAGAAGAGGGTTGTTTGTCCGGCGCGGAGCCGAGCGCGGTGAGCGATCGCGCGCTCGGTCGCGGCGCGGGGCAGCTCGGGACCCTGGGCAGCGGCAACCACTTCCTGGAAGTGCAGCTCGTGGACGAGATCTACGACGCGGAGGCCGCGGCCGCGTTCGGCCTGCGCCAGGGCGAGGTCACGGTGATGATCCACTCCGGCTCCCGCGGCCTGGGTCACCAGGTGTGCGACGAGACCCTGCACGAGCTGTCTCGGAGCTACGCAGAGCTTCGGCGCCGACTACGCGGCGCTACCGGATCGCCAGCTCGCCTGCGCGCCGATCGGTTCGGACATCGGGCAGAGCTACCTCGGCGCCATGCAGGCGGCGGCCAACTTCGCCTGGGCCAATCGCCAGGTGATGACCGGGCTCGCGGTCCGCGCCCTGGCCCACGCCTTGGGCATGGCCGAGAGCGGCGTCGGCGCGCGCGCTTGCTCTACGACGTGTGCCACAACATCGCGAAGTTCGAGCAGCACGAGGTCGAGCGGTGAGCAGCGGCGCGTGCTGGTGCACCGCAAGGGCGCGACCCGCGCGTTCGGTCCCGGCGACCCGCGCGTGCCCGAGAGCTACCGCGCCGTGGGGCAGCCGGTGCTGATCCCCGGCGACATGGGCCGCTACTCCTTCGTGCTCGCCGGCAATGCCGCCGCCATGCGGGAGACGTTCGGCTCCTCCTGCCACGGCGCGGGCCGCGTGCTGTCCCGCAAAGCGGCGCTCAAGAAGGCCAAGGGACGCCGCATCGATCGCGAGCTCCGGGAGCGCGGCATCGAAGTGATGAGCAAGGGTTTGCGCACCCTGGCGGAGGAGATGAGCGAAGCCTACAAGGACGTGGCCGACGTGGTCGACGTCATCGACGGTGCCGGCATATCGCGCAAGGTCGCGCGGCTGGTCCCGCTGGGCGTGATCAAGGGGTGATGCGCACGCGGGGTTCCCGCTAAAAGGGATTCCGGTCGAGCGGACCGACCCAGAAAACGAAATGCGGCGGCGCAGGGACTGACGACTCCTGCGAGCTCGACACGACGGCAAACCTGGTACCATGGTTTCGTGAGGGTGGACCCGGCGGTTTCCGTGCTCGAGGCGTCCTACCGTCTGCTCGACGACGACGAGAGCTGGCTGGCGGGCCTCGGCCACGCCCTCACGCCGCTTGTCGGAGGGCTCCAGCGTGGTGTGCAGCCTGGTCACCCGCGGGCAGAAGGTGAAGATCGAACGAGCGCGTCACCGTGCCGGCCGACCCGGAGCTGGAGGCCTTGACCGCCCGCATCGAACGCATGATTCCCCACGCCCTCCGTCGCAAGATGCATTTGCGGTTCGGATGCGAGAGCGCGTCGGGGTTCGCGCAGTCGATCGCGGGTCGCTACGCCGACAAGTCGATGCAGCTTCTGTACGGCCGAACGCTGTATCCCCTCGGCTATCGCGACATCTTCAACGTGCAGGCCGCCGATCCGAACGGTTGGTCCGTCTGGTGCGCGCTCACGACTCGCCAACGGGTGAACATCCATCCCCGCGCCGCCGCGACCTGGCGACGCGCAGCCGTGCACGTGCTCGCGGGCTTTCGCTTGCGCAACGTGCTGGCCGAGCTGCCCGAGCGGGATCCCTTTGCCGCGGCCGAAGCCGTGCTCGACGTCGACGGCAAGCTGGCCCACGCCGAAGGCTCCGCGCGCGACGGCGCCCGCCGTGAGGAACTGCGCGAGGCCGTCAAAGCCGTGGACCGCGCGCGCAGTCGCGCCTTACGCGACAACCCGGAAGAAGCTCTGGAGCTGTGGCGCGCGCTGTTTTCCGGACGCTGGAGCATCGCGGAGGTGTTCGACTCGGACCAGCGCCGCTACTACCTCGCGTTCGAAAACGAGCCCCAAGCCGTCGAGGACCGGCGGCTCACGCGGCGGGAAGGACAGGTTGCCATGCTCGCCGCCCTGGGCCGGGACGACGCCGCCATGGCCTACGAGCTGGGAATTTCCATGGCCACGGTGCGGACCCATCTCGAGCGCGGCCTGCGTAAGCTCGGGCTCCGCTCCCGGCGTCAGCTGATCGGCTTGTCAGGCTCGCTGTCGGTGGGACCGAGCAGCAAGGCCAAGAGCTCGAGCCGATTGCACACTCCCAGCTTGCGGTAGATGGACTGAATCTGGTTGCCGACGGTCCGCACGCTGGTGCAGCGTTGCGCGGCGATGGTCGCGTCAGCCTCGCCATCGAGCAGCATGCGGCACACTTCCTGCTCTGCGGCGGTCAACTCCTGAGCAGGCTCGACCGCCTGACTGACAACGGCAAAGCGCTGCCCCCGCTGTTCGAAGAAACCGATCCTGCGCTTGGTCGAGTCCGACACCCGGCCAATATTACACCCCCGTAAGCTCCAGACGCCCGTCGCGTTGTCCTGTCCATGCACCGGCTCCCACTCGCCCTGATGGCCCTGGCCTGCACGCCGACGAAGCCCGTGCCGCCGGCCGAACCTGTGGTGGTGTCCCCGGCGACCACCACCGCGGCCCCGCTCCCGGCGACGCGCCAGACGAGCTGCGCCGGCGGCGATCTGGACGTCATCGCGGTGCTCGGCTCGCGGGGTTGCGTGGTGCCGGGCCTGACCGCAGCGGAAGCGCCGCCGCCCGATGCGCGCCTCGCCCTGCGCGTGGACACCGCCAAGGGCACCTGTTTCCGCTGTACCGAGCTGAACGTCAGCATCGACAATCCGAGCGCCGAGCCGCTGGACCTATACCTGGCCGTCGACAACGGTCGCTTCTGCGCTGCTTCGTCGGCGCCCGCGGTGGACGGAGCACTGGGCAGCAGTGTCTGCTCGCTGGTCGCGGGCACCGTGGACGGCCAGCGCGCCGTAGCGCGGCTCGAGATCGCACCGCACGGGCGCGCGCGCGTGCTCGGCCTCCACTTCGTGGCGAACGCATTGGAGGAACGGTCGTTTGCCGACGGCAGTGCAACCGGCTGGTTCGACGCGCCCTTTCCCCCGGGCAGCTACTCCGTGAACGTGGTCGTTCCCGTCGCCGGCACCCGCGACGCACGAATGGTCGCACCGGTTGTCGTGAACGTCCCCTGACACGCGCGAGGACTGGGAGCGGGATCTGCGCAGCGGACGATGCCTTCCGCGCGCGAGGCAGCCGCGGATCACTGCTATCCCACGCGCGCCGCTTGCTGATTGCCAAGGCAGGCAGGCTCGCCGGAGCGGACTTGGTGTTCCTCGGCGATGCGGCACGGCAGATCGTTCGCTTGCTCGAAGAGCCCGAAGAGCGCGCTCGACGCGGGGCCGCCGGTCTCGAGCGGGTGCAGCGTTTCGACCGGCGACGGATGGCGAGGGAGTACGCGAGGGTGTGGCGGGAGCTCTCGGCGCGCGCAGCGCACTGAAATTTGTTCATCAAATACGGCAATTTACAGCCAAATCCCGTATCCGCCTGCGTCCCGGACTTCCGTCGCGGCGAGCTTTGGGGCAGGCAACCTCCCATGAGCGCCACCTACACCCTGCTTTCGCCCCTGTCGCAGACCGAGATGATCGACTTGGAGCTCGAGTGCGGGCGGGCGCTCGACGCGTGGTTCACGGAGCATCCCGACGACGACGACGACACGGGGGAGATGGGCGCCATGGGCTCGGTGCCGAGCCTCGCGGAGGCACAGGAAGCGTACGCCAAGCTGAACCTCGAGCTCGACGAGGCGATCGAGAAGCGTCTCGCAACTTGCCGCTCGGCGTTCACCATCGAGAACCCGGGCGACATCGACACCACCGGCGGCTTGCAGGTCGCGGTGCTCCAGTATTTGCTCGAGCGCGCCGGCGAGAGCCTGATTCTGCTCAACGATTATCCCTTCGAGACCAACGAGTCTTTGCTGGAGCGGCTGAAGTCGGTGCCTAGCGTGGAGGGCTTCGGAGAAGAGCCCGCGCCCGCCCCGCGGCGGCGACGCGTGCCGCCGATGGTTTCGGCGGACGGCGAGGCACGCGCCGAGCGCGTGCTCAGAATCCTCGAGGGTGCGATGAACAACGTGAATCGGGCCATCGACGTGAAGAACGCCCTGCATCGCGTGAGCGAGTCCGCCCGCACCTACGGCGCACTGCTGCTCGAAGAAGGCGCCATGCCCGACGAGAAGGCGGCGCAGACCCTCGGCTTCGAGCTTGCCGCCCTCACGGAAGCAGCGGACGAGCTGGAAAAAGCGCTGACGCGCCGCTGATTTCTCAGCTCTTCTTCTTCCGGATGCGTTCCACGCGCAGCTGGTGGCGATCGTTGAACAGCCGCCGGTACACGAAGAGCGCCACGCCCATCGAGCCCAGCGAGGTGGACGCTGCCAGCATGAACATCACCACGATCTGATACTTCACGGCGGAAAGCGGGCTCGCGCCCTCCAAGATCTGCCCCGTCATCATGCCCGGCAGCGACACGATGCCCACGACGGTCATGGAGTTGAGGATTGGGATCATGCCGCGACGCACGGCCTCGGACAGCGGTTCTCGTGCGGCCTCCCAGCGGGTAGCGCCCAAAGAGAGCTCCATCTCGATGCGGTCTTTGTGCTCGTCCAGCTCCGTGAGCAACGAGTCCATTGCCAGCGACACACCGGTGAGTGAGTTGCCGAGCACCATCCCGAGCAGCGGGATGACGTACTGCGCGTGATACCAAGGGCGAACACCGACGATGACGCCGGTGACGGTGAACGTGGTGGCGAGGCCGGTGATCACGAGCGTGGAGAAGGCACCCAAACCGGCGCCGGCAAAACTGCGACTGGAACGCTGGACGGCGGCGCGCCCCGCAGCGGCGGTCATCAACAGCAGCACCCCGGCGAGCACCAGCGGCTGCTCGATGCGAAACACCCATTGAAGCACGTAGCCCACGAGCAGCAGCTGAACCACGGTGCGAACCGACGCCACGGCCAGCTTGGACTCGAGCTTCAGGCGGAGGACGACGCTCACCAACCCCGCGACGAGCACCAGCGCCGCAGCGACGGACAGTTCGTACGCCCCGAGGGGGATAGCGCCGCGCTCAGGCATGATCCAAGACGTCGATCTGGCGCGCGGTCCAACGCCGGGTTTGGGCGGAATCGTGGCTCACGATGATGGCGGCGAGCTCCCTCTCCCGGGCGCGCCGGCGCACCAGCTCCTCGACCCGCTCGACGGCTTCGGCGTCGAGCGCGCTGGTGGGCTCGTCCAACAGCAGCACATCCGGCGAGATGCTCAGCGCGCGGATCAGGCCCACGCGCTGCTGCTCGCCGACGGACAGCGTACGCGCCTCTTGCTGCAACACGTCTTCAGCGAGTCCCAGCCGTGTCAGGAGCTCTGCGAGCTCTTTCTCGTCCGGCTCCCCGGCCACGCTCCGGTAGCGGAACGGACGCAGCAGATTGTCGCGCACCGTCCCATCCAAGAGCACAGCTCGCTGCGCGACGTAGGTCACGCGCCGGCGCCACTCGGGCCAAGGCCAATCGCCTGCTGCTCGTCCCCGAAGCCGGACGCTTCCGCTGTCCGCGTCCCGGAGCCCGGCGACGGATCTGAGCAGCTCCGTCTTGCCGCTGCCCGAAGGGCCCGTCAGGCCGACCAGCTCGCCGCCCTCCAGGTCCAGCGACACGTCCCGCATGAGAACGCGCCCCGGCACCGAAACGGCAACGGCATCGATCTCGAAGAGCGCCACGCCACGTGCCTATCACGCGCTCTTTCGGGAGTCAGCGCGGGGTGATAGCAATCGTCACATGCGCCATTCGTGGTTCCTACCGCTCGCCATCGTGCTGCTCGGCACGTCCGTGGCCTCGGCGGACGTCATCCCCAGTGGCCGGAAGAGCGTGCGCCTGTCCATTCGCGTGGATGCTCCTGGGGTTCCAGCCGGCAAAGTGCTGGTCCTCGCCCATACTTTTCGAGGCGCCGATCGCATCGTCCCGGGCCAAGTTGCCAAAGTCGACTGGCATCCGATGGGCGGCGCGATGCAACTCGTCGCGGTCGACTCCGGCGCGGCCGACAAGCTCGCAGCGCTACAGAAGGACATGAATCGCGAGGCCGCCAACGCCATCACCGATGCAGGCGAAAAGTGCGGCAAGCCCTTCCAGGGCGTCCGCACGGTGCCGGACACCATGACGGCGGACGAGATCCGTTGGGTCTACCGCGTGAGCTTCTCGCCACAGGGCTGCGCCGCGGACCTGGTGCGCACCGAGTACCTGGCCGAGGACGGCACCCTGGTGGAGGCGGAGGGGGGCGACGTCCCCGAGACACCGCCCAGCGTTTCGGCCGAGCCCAGCGCTCCCACACCAGCGCCTGCGCCGTCGCAGGCCGCACCGCCGCCCGCCAAGAGCGGCTGCGGCGCGTGCACCGCCACGCGCGCGCCGCTTCCCCTCGGCGCTCCCCTGGCGTTGTTCTGCGCGGCTCTGGCCTGGGCGCTGCGTCGCCGCTGACTACGGTGCCTGCGGAAACGTCGCCACGGCAAGGCTGCCTTGGATGACGCCCGCTTGAAGCTCGTCGACGGGTTGTGCGCTGGCGGCCACGACGCCGCTCTGAAGGCTGGGCACCAATGCGAACAGCATCGTCGAGAAGGTCGCGTACTCCGGAAAGGGCTGCCAGGTCCCTTTCAGCTCCGGGCGCGTGGTGGCCGCCAGGATCTGCATGGGCCCGACGGCGCCGCTGTTCACCATCAACCAGGCTTTGGCCGGCAACGTCTCGCTGAACTTCCCGTCCGCCGTCGAAAATCCGAGAGTCAGCCCCGCGATGGCCACGCGTCGATCCGCGACCTGGTGGCTCTGGGATTCGAACGGCGGATAGCACGTCGCCGCCGGAGCATCGGGCCACGCGATTGTCACGCTGACGTCCGTGGGATCAACGGGCTGTCCCGACGCCGTGATGTACGCCAGGGTGGAGTCCTGCGCGTCCACCCGCTGGTCCAAGATCGATTGGCCTGTGAGACCAGCCATCCCCTCGCACGGGTCGCTCAGCGAGGCCAGCTGGTGCCCTCCGAACTTACCGCCGTCCGACGCCGCATCGTCGCTGCTTCCGCAGGCGATCAGAACCGGGAGCGCGAGGAGGGGCGCCAGGCGTTCGAGCATGAACCAGTGTACCAGTCTCAACTGAGAAAGCGGCATGCCCGTCTCACCAGGTCTATCCCCGCGTCCAGGGCCAGGACCTGCTCCTGATTGGATTGCCTCAGCGACAGCGAACGGTCCCGCGCCTCCCGGGCGCCCACCACCACGAAGAACGGCACCGCCGCTTCGTGGGCGCGCGCGACACGACGCGCGAGGGAGTCCCTACCTGGGTCCAGGCGTGCCCGCACGGAACATCGCTGGAGCGCTTCCAGAACTTCTCCAGCGTAGCTCTGCTGCAGCTTCGGAAATCGCAGTCACCACGACCTGGTCCGGCGCGAGCCACGCGGGCAGCACGCCGCCGTGGTGCTCGAGTAGCACGCCCAGGAAGCGTTCCACGCTGCCGTACAGCGCCCGGTGCAGCATTGCCGGCCGGCGCCGCGCACCTCCCGAGTCCACGTAGTGGATGTCGAAGCTCTCGGGCAGCACGAAGTCGAGCTGTATCGTCCCACACTGCCACGCCCGACCGAAGCAATCCCGGAGCGACAGCTCGAGCTTGGGCCCGTAGAAGGCTCCGGCTCCGGGCTGCTCCGTGTACTCGAGCCCGGCCCTCTCGGCGCTGGACGCCAACAGGGCCTCGGCCCGATCCCAGATCTCATCGGAGCCGGTGCGCTTCTCCGGCCGGAGTGACAGTGCGACCGCCACGTCGTGAAACCCGAACGCCGCGTAGAGATCGAACAGTCCCCTCAGAAAACGCACGACCTCGTCCTGGATCTGGTCCGGCGCGCAAAATACGTGGCCGTCGTCCTGGGTGAACTGCCGCAGGCGAAACAGGCCCTGCAGCGTGCCGCTGGGCTCGTCTCGATGCACCACGCCGAGCTCGGCAAGCCGCACCGGCAAGTCGCGGAAGGATGCCGCCCGGCGTCGGAAGATCTCCACGTGCCCGGGGCAGCTCACCGGCTTGAGCGCCGCCTGCTCCGCCTGGAGCACGAACATGCCTTCGGGAAAGCTGTGCCAATGGCCGCTTCGCTCCCAAATCGCCTTCTTCAGGAGCTGCGGTGTGCGCACTTCTTCGTAGCCCTGACGCTCCAGCTGCCGGCGCGCGGCCAGCTCCAGCTGTCGAAACAGGGACAAGCCCCGGGCGTGCCAAAACACCATCCCCGGTGCCTCTTCCTGAAAGTGAAAGAGATCGAGGCGCTTGCCTATTTGCCTGTGGTCGTTGTCGTCGAGCATGACTCGGTCCTGTCGTCTGAGGCCGGACCGACGGAGCTCCTGGTGGCCAAATGCCAAAAGCCCCGTCGGTTTCCCGGCGGGGCTGATTTCACGAAGCGTTTGGCCGTTACCGCGCGCGCACGAAACCGTTCCCGCCGAAGCAGGTCGTGGTCGTCGTGGTCGCGGTGGCGCGTTGCATTGCGTCGAATTCTTTGCGACATCTGCCCGCGTCTGTCAAGCCGAACCCCGCGATTTGCCCCGGGATCGTCCCCAAACTTGCGCGGGTGGCCCCCCCTCGGTACACCCGGGCGGTTGCGGAAACCGATGCAGCTCAAGGCCTTCGTCAAGCAGCGCGCGCCGCTGCTCGCCGTTGCCGCCGGCCTGGGGTTCGGGGTGCGCTGCGCCGCGGAGCGTCCACCGGCGCGATCCCTCGAAGGGCTGGCGACCATGCTCGGCCATGCTTCGGGTACCGTGGTGGACCCGCGGGACATTCGCTGGGAGCCGAGCCCGGGCTTCCTCTCGGAGACCTTCTTCGGCCGGAAGATATTGTTTCTTGGTGCCCAGGCCAAGGGCAAGCCGCGGGACGTGTACCGCGCCGCCGTGCGCGTCACGCTGGACGGCAAGCCGATTGGTGTCCGTCAGATCCGAAACCTCACGGACACGCCCTTGGGCGACGACGCCGGCCTCGAGGTTCGCGACAACGTCGCGGCCTTCGCCACCGTCGCCTTCGGCAGCATCCAGGGCGTGACACTTCTCGAGCTTTCGGGCGTCAGGCCCGAGGACCGACCCCGGAGCTCGTTCCAGCGGGCGCTGCAGGCGGTCACGTCGTTCCAGGAGACGGGCAGCTCGGATGGTGTGGGCCGCACCGACGTAGTGCTGGAGCTACCCGCGAAGCAGGCCAAGCTGGTGCTCGATCCGCCGCTCTTGCGCGTGGAGATCGGAGAGCAGGGGCGCAGCCTGGTGCTCGACACGCGCACACGCGAAGCTCACCGCCGCCGAGGGCGGCCAGGCCTACGCGGCGCGCGCCGAGGTGCACCGCCAACACGCAAAAGCCGTTGGTGTTGTGGGGCGTCGACACGGTGCGCGCGGAGGTCGGCCCCGGACCCATCGCCTGGCTGGAGGACAAGGTGTTTGGCGCCAAGGACACCGTCCGGCGCACGACATTCAAGCTGTTCTCGAACAGCGGGGACAAGAACCAACTGAAGGGTGACACGGGCGCGGACACCGTCGCGCGAGTGCTCGACGCCTCGGAGTTGAAGGACGGCGACAACTGGCCGCCGCCGCCGATTCCGTCACTGTGGAAAGAGCTGAAGCCCGGCGAAGGCGAGTGGCAACCGGTACAGCTGCCGTTCTTGCGCCCGTTGCCGGGAACGGATTCCAAGGCCGGCAAAGCACCAGCCTACTTCTACAAGACGTTCATTCGGCCGGACTCGGAACGCCCCTACTCCGAGGTGATGCTGATCGCGATGGACATGCGGCAGCTGGAGCTGGGCATGCAGGCGGGCTTCGAGGACCCCAAGCCGCTGGCGGGCCCCCCCGGCGACGGGCGGCTGCCGCGGGACAAGGACGTGCAGGACCGCATCGTCGCGACGTTCAACGGCGCCTTCAAGACCACCCACGGCAAGTACGGCATGATGGTGAACAAGCGCGTGCTGTTGCCTCCCGTACCGGGCGCCGCGACGGTGACCGTGACCGACAGCGAGGATGTCGGCCTGGGCAGCTGGCCGCAATCCGAGGACATCCCGGACAACATCGTCTCTTTCCGCCAAAACCTCGACCCGCTGGTGGAGGACGGCGTGGCCAATCCGACAGGCCGATACATCTGGGGCTGGCAGCTCTCGGGTACCAGCGTGATGACCCAGCGCACCGCGCTGTGCGTCACGCCCGGCCGGCCATCTCTACTACGCCTTCGGCTCGGAAATCGACGGGCCCACGCTGGGCAAGGCACTGCGCCAGGCGGGGTGCTCCTACGGCATGCACCTCGACATGAATCCCGGCCACTGCGGCTTCGTGTTCACCGACATCGTCGACATGCGCGCCAAAGAGTTCAATCTCAAGAAGGCGCACGAGGACATGAAGCTGGACCCGGGAAGTTCGTGCGCTGGAGCGCCAAGGACTTCTTCTACGTCATGGTTCGCAACCCCGTGCCCAAAGACCCGAGCCGCGTGCAGTGGAAGCCCGACGGCGGCACCCAGCCGGCGCCTTCCTGGCTGCCGGGTGTCTTTTCCGCACGGCTGCGCATGGGCAATCTCGACGTGGACTTGGAAAGCTTCGAGCCGGGCCGCGTGGAGTGGCGCGTGCGGGCCGGCAGCAAAGAGCCGAGCATGGAAGGCGGCGTGAAGAAGAAGCTCGAGCTCAGCGGCGACGAGCAGCACAAGGTCATCGCGGCCATCAACCTGGGCCACACCACCGAGGTGACTCGCTACGGGCTGGCTTTCGACGGCAAGCCGGCGCTGGATCTGCGCAGCGCCTACGCCACCGTGGTGGTGGCTCCCCATCGCGCGCCCAAGCTGTTGCCGCCCGGCTCGCAGCCGGTGCTCAAGATCGACGAGGAAGCCGTTCAGCTGCCCCTCCTGGCCGAGGACGGCAAGCTCACGGAATACGCCTTGACCCACGGGCCCATGCGCCTGCGCGGCGCCCTGTGCGTGGCGTCGGGACGCGTGCTGGTCGCCCGCGCACGGCATGACTCCAGCGATTCCCTCGCCGCAGCGCTGCTCCGCACCGGCTGCAAGCGCGTCGTCGAGCTCGACCGCGGCTCGCAGCACCCCGCGTTCTTGCATCGCGCGGGAACCAACACGCCCCCGCTGGCCGGTTACGAGACGACGGTGCTGTACGCCTTGGGCCACGGCATGGTTCCCCACGCGTTCCGCTGGAAGGCCGAGGGCGCCGTGCCCAGCACCAAGCCGACCGGCTACGACGTCCCCCACCCGAAGCCGAAGAAGCGAGAGGTCGCGAAAGCGAACTGATCATTTTTGGCTCTCCTCACACCTTAGTGGGTGCGCTTTTCGAACGCGGCGTCGACGGTGGCGCTGAAATCATCCTGGAACGAGCAACGCGAACGCAAGGCGGAGCAGCTCTTCCATGGACAAGGAGGTCTCGTCGCGCGCCACGTTGGCCACGACCTGCTTGCTCTCGGCCTTCTTGAAGCCCGGGCCAGGAGCGCGGCGAGGAGTTTTTCCCGCTTCTGCTCCACGGGATCCAGCTCGGCTGGCCCCGACTTTCGCTGGCGCAAGTCGATCGCTCGCTCCACGGGCTCCCGGCCGAAAACCTGTTTTGCGTGATGTAAGTTGTGCTCTCTGACAGAGCAGCCGGCTCTCGTCCGCCTTGCCGCTGCCACCGAGAGCTCGCGCGCTCGACATGGTCGTACTGAAGGAACGCCTTGGACGTGCAGCGCACTCCGTCCTCCGAAACGAAGGCGCACTGCGCGTCGTCCCGCTCGTACACCTCGCGCTTGTCTTTTCGCGACGGGCTGCCGTCTTTGGTCCCCCGAGAGCACCGTGTCCGGTCCGTCTTGCCCCACTGCTTGTTCTCGAGCTCGCGGATGAGCGCATCCAGGGCGCGCTCAATCACGATCTCGAGCTCCCGGCTCACGTGGCTCATCAGATTGCGCGCGTGCTCGAGCTTGTCCCGGAGGCGCGCGCTTGCCGTGAACTGCACACCGAAGCGCTCCTCGGAAAGCGGCTCGACCTGCGGCCGCGGCCCAGCGGGCGCGCCGTCCAAGCCCAGGTGGCCCTGCTCGCCTTTCGGCGACAGCGGCTGCACGCAGTCTGGGACGTCCGGCTTCGGGAACCAGCGAGCCAGGATCTCGCGAATTGCCGCCTTCGTCTTTCCCGCGGCTTCCTCCAGGAGTTTCTCATGGTTTTCCGCCGTCAGGTGAGGCGCGAGGAGCGACAGTCCCGACAGATGCAGCCTGCCGTCGGCCAGCATCTCCAGCACCAGTGGGTACCGGTGCGCCGAGCGCGTGCCGGAGATGGCGCGATGCGCGGTGCCCTCGCTCATGCCGAAGCCCCGCACGCAGAAGTCGAACATCGACGAATAGCCGCGAAGCAGATGCAGCTCGCGCGCTTCGATCACCGCGAGGTGCGCCAACAAGAGTGCCGTCGCTTTTCG
Source organism: uncultured Gemmatimonadaceae bacterium (assembly GCA_963822945.1). Classification (GTDB taxonomy): domain Bacteria; phylum Gemmatimonadota; class Gemmatimonadetes; order Gemmatimonadales; family Gemmatimonadaceae; genus JAGWRI01. The sequence goes on from CAWGJO010000021.1 coordinate 295,657, forward strand.
CCGCTCGCCGTTGGCGGACAGTGCGCTGGTCCAGAGATCGCGATCAGAAAGCTGCGTCAGCGTGGCAACCGATTCGTGCAATGACATGAGGTCCTCCCCAGGGTTGTCTCCGGCATATCACGGTGAAATTCGCCCTCGTGAGCGGCGCGCCAGCGCGCTTTCACGACTGCGAACCCTTCGAAACTCGATTTCGCTTCGGAGCTCCATTCACGTGCGCGTGAGCGCGAACAACGCGCGCCTCCCGAACGAGCGACGAAATCGAAACGCCGCTCCCGCGACGACCCGTCAAACAAATTCGACAGGGCACGGTCGATTTCGCGCGCCGCTTTCCATGCGCATCAGTCGACCGGGGCAAGGAAACGATGGTGCGCTCGCACGCCCCACCCCAGGAGCGCGCCACGCACCCGGCCATTGCCACGACCTGTTTGCCCACCCACGAAGATGTGAGGAGAGCCTTTTTTTGTTGGTCCGGCGCGACGTCCGTCGGGCCGCGGCGCTTCCGCGGCGAACCAACATCCAAACGCCCCGGCTCGCATTCCAAGGAGCACGGCGGCATCGCGCACCCGAGGGTGATGGCGTAGCCTCGCCGTCATGGAACCGTGGTCCCACGAGTACGCGGGCCGCATCGAGGAGATCGTCTTCGAGAGCGAGCTATTGAAGGATAACCCTCTAGGCGACCCACACGTCCGGCCGCTGTGGGTCTACTTGCCGCCCGGCTACGACGACACGCCCAGCCAGCGCTATCCGGTGGTGTATGCGATCCAGGGGCTCACCGGGCAGCTGGACATGTGGAAGAACCGCTATCCGTTGCGCAAGAACTTCCCGGAGCTCGCCGACCAGCTGTTCGCGGCAAAGAAGGCGCCGCCCTGCATCGTGGTGTACGTGGATTGCTGGACGCGCCTGGGCGGCAGCCAATTCCTCGACTCCCCAGGCACGGGCGAATACCACAGCTATCTGTGCAACGAGGTCGTGCCCTTCGTGGACGACAAGTTCCGCACGCTGCCGAGCGCGGCCCACCGCGGCATCATGGGCAAGTCCAGCGGGGGCTACGGAGCCATGGTCACGCCCATGCTGCGCCCGGATCTGTTCGGCGGGCTCGCGACCCACGCCGGAGACGCGCTGTTCGAGACCTGCTACCAGCCGGCGTTCCGCGATGCCGTTCGCGCGCTGCGCGATCATTGCGACGGTAGCTTCGAGGCATTCTGGGCACGGCAGCGCACGTCGACGCCACTGCGCGAGCCGTGGGAGATGCATCTATTGAACGACTACTGCATGGCTGCTTGCTATTCGGCGGAGGAAGACGGCACGGTCCGGCTTCCCTACGACACGGCCACCGGCCGGATAATCCCGGAAATATGGGAGCGTTGGCTGGCGTGGGACCCGGTTCGGATGGTGTCCAAGCATGGGCCTGCGTTGCGCGGCCTGCGCGCCATCTACATCGACGCCGGCCACCGCGATCAGTACTTCCTGGATCTCGGGGCCGAGGCGTTCCGCCGGGAGCTGGATGCCATTGGCGTGGGCGAGGTGTACTTCGAGTTGTTCGACGCGACCCACTCCGCCATCGAGTACCGCTACCCGCTAGCCCTCCGCTATCTGGCCGATCGCCTCAGCCCCGCCCCCTGAAAGCGTCCGGACGAAGCCCGCGAGGCGTCCGGACAAACCGCGGATTTCCCCAAAGAACACCGCAAAAGTCCCGGGATTTGCCCTGGCACGGGGACTGCTTTGGACACTCCCCATGCGCATCCAATCCCTGCTCGGTCCCCTCGTCCTCGTGGCCCTCGCTTCCGGCTGCTCCGCGGCCACGGGAGACCCGACCGAGACCGGAGAGGGGACCGGACGCGCCGCCGAGCGAGTCAGCCAGGTCTCCAGCGCCTATTGCAGCATCCAGGTGAGCGGCCACGGGTCCGTGGACATGGAGCTGGACTACCTGCCGCACGTGATCGCTTGCGAGAACAACGGAGCCGGACTCGAAGCGTTGAAGGCGCAAGCAATCGCTGCGCGCAGCGTGGCCTACTACAACATGGCGACCCAAGGCTCGATCTGCGATGGCCAAGGGTGCCAGGTCTACAGCTGCAGCAACAAGCCGGGCCCCCTGCACTACCAGGCCGTGGCCGAGACCGCCCAGCAGTACTTGTCCTATTCGAACATGCTCACCTACGGCTTCTACGTGGCCGGGGACTCCGGCGTGTCGGGTCCGGCCTGCGTGGATAGCGGCGGCTCCACCACGAAGTGGGTGACTTTCAACGACGGAAAGTCCGGCACCAGCGTGACCCAGACGAAGCTCGGCTACGTCGGTCCGCCCGGCTTCGGCCAGAACCGCGGGTGCATGAGCCAGTACGGAGCGCGCTGCCTGGAGGACAACGGCCACAACTACGTGGGCATCCTGCGCTTTTACTACGGCAACGACATCAACGTGATCACCGCTCCCGGCAACTGCGACGTTCCGACCGTGGATCCCGGCACGCCCACGCCGACGCCGGACCCGACGCCCGAGCCCACTCCGGAACCCACGCCGGATCCGGGCGGCACGCCTCCGGCGCCGAGCGCCGGCTCCTGTCAGGGATTGTGCGGCAGCCCCAACGCGGCGCCCGGCTCGAGCCCTAGCTGCTACTGCGACGACCAGTGCACCGGCTACGGCGACTGCTGCCAGGATTTCACCGCGGCCTGCGGCTCGACACCGCCCGCACCGCCGCCGGAACCGACCCCCGCGCCCTCGCCCAGTGGCGGAAGCTGCATGGGTCAGTGCTGGAGCTCGACCCCCGCGGCCGGCTCGAGCCCCGCTTGCTACTGTGACGCGTCTTGCATCGGTTTCGGCGACTGCTGCGCCGACTTCGTGCCCGCCTGCCTGTGACAGTCGCTAGCGGCCGAGCGCCTCGGCGCGGTTGACGATGCGCGGCGTCAGGAAGATGACGAGCTCCCCACGGCTGTCGCTCGCGCGACGCCGCTGGAAGAGCAGCCCGATCAGCGGAATGTCTCCGAAGAACGGCACCTGGTCGTAGGTTGCGACCGGTGTTGCGTGTGAAGATACCGCCGATCACCGCGGTGTGACCGTCCATCACCAACAGGTCCGTTTCCGCCTCACGCTTGAGGATGGTCGGATCGCCGCGAGGTGACGTCTGGTTGAAGTCCGGCTCGTCGCGATTGATCTTCACCTTCATGCTGATGCTGCCGTCCGCCGTCACGTGCGGCTTCACGAGCAGCTGCAGCTTCGCTTCCTGGAAGGTCGTCTGCACGCCCTGAGCACTGATCTGTGAGAACGGGATCAAGGTGCCCTGGCTGATTCGCGCCTGTTGGTTGTCCATCGTCAGGATGCGCGGGCTGGACAGAATCCGCAGCATGCCGCTGGACTCCGCCGCTGACAGGCGAACCGCCAGGTTGATGGTGTTGTCGATGGACCCGAAGGAAAGCCCGATGGCGCCGCCTTGTCCGGTACCGACCGTGGCGGGCAGGTTGACCGCGAAGTTCGGATTGGGAACCGAGTTGGAGAACGGCGACAGACCCGCAGTGGGCGTGTTCGAGTCGCTGGCACCACCTACCAGACCAACGGAGTTCGGAAACACCAGGCCCGTCGAGTTGCCCGTGGCACCAGAGAAGGTGGCGTCACCGCCCCACTGAATGCCGACGTCGCGCAGATAGCGGCTCGTAGCCTCCACGATGCGCGCTTCGACGAGCACCTGCGGTGTCTGAGTGTCCAGGGACCGCGTTAGCTCTTCGATCTGGTTCAGGTTGCCAGCGACGTCGCGCACGATCATCACGTTGGTGCGCTCGTCTACCGCGATGGTCCCGCGTTCGACTGAGCAGATCCTTGGCTCGCGCTTGGATGTCCCCGGCGTTGGCGTAGCTCACCGGAATGAGCCGCGTCTCGATGGGAGCGAGCTGCATTTCCTGCTTGCGCCGCGCAATGGCCATCTCGCGCTCTTTCTCCAGATCGGAGAGCGGTGCCACGCGGATCATGTTGCCCTGGCGCACCATGCCCAGGCCTTTGGCTTGAAGCACCACGTCCAAAGCCTGATCCCAGGGCACGTTGCGCATGCGAATCGTGACGCTGCCCGACACGTTGTCGGCGGTGACGATGTTCACTCGACCGACGTCCGCGAGCAGCCGGAGCACGTTGTGAACGTCAGCGTCCTTCAGGTCCAAATCGACACGGCGGCCCGTGTAGCGTCCGCGCGCCTGACCCAGGATCCCAGGGCTGACGGCGGCGGCTTCGTCGCCCGCCGTTCGCTCCACGGCGCCTTCGGCATAGCCGTCGTGAACCTTGGGAATGTCGGCGAATTCCGGCTCCACGTAGACCGTGCGCGTCTTGCGCGCGACGCCTCCATCGCGAGCCACGCCAGTCACGCTGGAAGGCAGCGCGCCGGGCTTGTAGAACGACCAAACCAGGCTGTTGCCGCGCTTGGCGACGTGATTTTCCGACTCGCCGGCCTCGACCTCGATCACCACCTCGTCGCTGGAGCCATCGGGCGCGTAGCTGGACACCGCGTTGATGGTTCCGCCAAACGCCGTGGCATCCAGAGTACGCGTCAGGGCCTTGGGCAAGCTGGCGCCGTCCAGCACCAGGCGCGCACGGTTCTTCCCGCTCTTGCCCAGCCGATAGCGCACGCCCTGCGACAGGTCGATCACGACGTCGTCCTGACCCGCCTTGTGCTCGAAGCGCACGTCGGAGACCCGCGCCACCCCGGTGGGGGCCTCGGGCTCCGCCGCTTTCAGCGTGATGGGCTTCTTCTCGTCCAGCACGCCGAGCTTGCCGGGCTTGAAGACCACGACCAGCTTGGTGCCTCGCACGCTGACCGAGTACTTTGCGTCCTTCAGCAACGTGACGAGCACACGGGTCGTCTTGGACCCGGCGTTGTCGAAGGTCTGGGCGAGCACGCCGCCGATCACGCCGGCGTGCTTGGTAACCGCTCCGGGTGCCCCACGGATGTCCGCATCCGGCACGTCGATGATGAGCCGCTTGCGTTGCTTGTCCAAGCGCGCGGAGAACGTGGGCGCCGCGGTGAAACTCACAATCACCTGAGCGGCCCCGGTATTTCCCGTGGGCGCGACTTGAATTCGAGTCGCATGCCTCGAGGCGCTACCAGCCGCTTCGGCGCGGCTGGGCGTCAGGATGGCAAGCGCCAGGCCCAGAGAGAGGGCGCTGGTAAGACGGGGCGAAGTCCACCTCATGGTCAGGCTCCGATCAACGGAATGGCCGATAAAACGCTGTTCAATGGTTCTGCGACCATTCGACGCGAAATCCTAACTGGTGTGGCCCATCACGAACAAATTCCGAGCCTTTCGTGACGACGCTTAGTTAAGTGGCGGTCCGCGAGCACACCCTCGCCAGCGCAGGTACGCCGCGCGCGACGCTCACTCGCCGTCGACGACGGTGCCTTCGGGGCGCAGTGGAATGACGCGTGTCGCGCTGGGAACGTCAGGGTTCTTCGGATCTTCACGCACGAGAACGATGTCCCCGTCGCGGATGCGGTCTACTCGCCAGTTAATCTCGTAAGAAGCTCCCGAGCCCGTCCCCGCTTGAACCACCTCGGGCCGACCGATGTACTGGCCACGCTGAACGACATGGCCCTTGCCGGTCGGATCCACCAGCATCGCCTTGGCGGGGTGGATACCGGTGACGATGCCGATGAGCTTGAGCTCGTCGACGTTGTACTGATCCAGCAACACCTCGCGCTGCGACTTCACCTTGCCGCGGGCCTCGTCGACGAAGGTGTTCGCATAGGACCGAAACGGGTCTCGGCTTCGCTCGTTCTCCGCGAATTCTGCCTCTTGAAAGTCGATCTTGGGGGGCGTGACGGCGCCATCTCCGGCGCCGCCGTCCACCGCTGCCACGGCCTTGGCGGATCCAGCAGGCCCACCACCGCCGCTGGTTGGCTTGGCGATCTCTTCGGCGCAAGCCGTGACGGATACGGCAAAAATACCGAGAAAAGCGGCCCGAAGCCAGAGCGCGCTCACTTCTTGGGCCCTCCCGGCTGCTGTCGCTGGTCGCGTTTGTCCACCTTGCCCTTGCCTTCTTCCAAGGCGCGGAATGCCGTAGCTAGCACCTCGACCTTCACGTCCACCTCGTCGCCTTCGGGCTTGGGGTCCGTGATCGAGATGTTCTCCATGTTGATGATGCGGTCCAACTGCCCCACCCCGTAGAAGAACTTGGCGACCTGGTGAAAGCGGCCCGTTAGCTCGAGCTTCATGGGGACACGGGCGTAGAACTGCTCGGGGATCTCTTCTTGCGGCGTCCAAGCGGAAAGGCTCACGCCACTCACGTTTGCGACGGACTGAAGTGAGCTCAAGAACGACGGGTACTCGGTCGTGGCCGGCAAGATCTTCTGGAGCTCACGCTGACGCTGCTGCCGGTCCGTGAGCTCGGCGAGATCCTTTTGGTAGGCGAACTCGTTCTTGCGCGCCTCGGCGAGATCGCCGCGAAGCTGGCGTTCGCGTCCTTGCGCTGCCTTGATGCTGCTGGCGAGGTCACCGTAGAACACGACGAAGTAGGCCACGCCGACCAACACCAAGAGGCCGGCGCCGATGCCGAGCTTGGCCAGCAGGGGCAGGCGGGCGAGGCTGGATTCCTTGGCCATCAGTACCTCACCTGGGCTTCCAGCTGGAAACGTACGACTTCCAGGCCGGAGTCCTTGTCCTTCTCCGTTTTGGCCGGGAGCAGCCGCACGTCGAAGAAGTAGCTGGACAGATTCATCCGCCGCGCGAGCTCGCTGACGTCCTCGCCGTCGCGTGCGACGCCTTCGAGGCGCACGTTTCGCTGCTGCTCCACGAATCTAGTGAGCCACAGTCGGCGCGCGTCCCATCCCGGGTTGTAAACCGCCAGTGGGTTCTCTTTGCGGATTTGGGCCAGACGATCCGGGTCCACGCTGGGCCCCCGTCCCGGCGTGAGTATCCGGGCGAGCTCGAGCATCACTGCCGTAGGACCAGTGCGGGCGCTCTGCAGCTTGGCGATGGCATCTTCCCGAGCACGGAGCTGCTCCAGCTGCTCCTTGACCCTCGCGTGGTTGGCTACCGCGCGCTTGGACGTCTCGATCTGGTTGGTCAGCTCCGCGTTCTTGCGGTTCTGATCCTTGAGCTCTTCGCTCTTGATGCCGTGGAACACGAACAAGCCACCGGCCTCGAAGATGAAGAGCACCAGAACCACGACCAGCCACATCTGGCTGGCTTCGGTTCGCTCAGCCCGCTTCTTCTGCGGGAGTAGATTGATTCTGATCACGCCCGGCTCTCCTTTTCCTTACGGAGCGAGAGCCCCAGGGCGACGCCGAGCTGAGCCGCACGGCTCTGCAGCACGTTGGCCGCCACTTCCTTGGCGTCCACGATGATGCGTTCCACCGGGGACCAGACCTCGGTAGGAACGCGAGCCCTGCGCTCGACTGCTTGGGCCAGGCTGCGACAAATTCGCGGTGCCGCCCGTCACGAAAATTCGGGTAATTTCTGCTTCCCCGCTGGTAGCCATGAAGAAGTCCAGACTGCGCTGGATTTCGGCGGCAATCGCGTCGGAAACGGACTCGATGATCTGCACGACTTGCTGCGGCACCATGCCGGCGCGATACGGGTCGTTGGGATCTGCGGGCCCCCCGCACTTGTACGCTTCGGCTTGCTCGAAGGGCACACCGAGCTGCTTCTGGATTTCGTCGGTTATGACGTTGCCACCGTTGGCGATTTCCCGCGTGAACGCACTCACGCCACCGGCGATGATGTTCAGCGACGCCAGGCTGGCACCCACGTTGATCAATGCGATGGTGTTGTCCGGCGGCAAGCCGCGGGAGAACTCGAACAAGTTCTGCACCGTGAAAGCGTCGATATCGCAGACCACGGGCTTGAGCCGCGCGTCGCGGGCGAGCTGCGCGTAGTCGTTGATCTGATCGCGCTTTGCCGCGACCAGGAGCAGGTCCATCTGGCTCGCCTCGGGGCGCCGCCTGAGAACCTGGTAGTCCACCTGCACGTCCTTGATGTCGAACGGAATGTGCTGCTCGGCTTCCCAGTGAATCTGCTCGTCCAGCTCCGCCTGAGTCATCATCGGCACGGTGATCTTGCGGATGATGACGCTCTGGCCGGAAACGCTGATGGCGCATTCCTTCTGCCGGATCTTGGAGTCGTGAAACACGCGCTGAAGCGTCTCGATGACATTCGAGGCGTCCATCACCTGACCATCCACGATGGTCTGCGGGGCGAGCGGGGCAAAACCGAGGCGCAGAAGGCTGGGCCCTTTCCGGGTCTCCTTCAGCTGGCAGACCTTGATCGAGCTCGTCCCGATATCGACCCCGACCAGATTCTTCCCTTCGCCCATTTCGCCTCGATGGCCGCGGGTGTCCCGGGACCCGGGGTCCCAAACACTCCTTTGGAGATTACCGGGACAAACTTTGGCACTGTCGGAGTAAAGACGCCAAAAAAGCGGGACTGGATTGCACCGTTAATGTCCGGGCAGCCACCCCGGCCCTGCCCCGCCGACATCATCCTCCGCTTTTTTGGGCTTTCGGCCGAGGCGTGTAAGAGCTATCCGCCGAAGGCTCGACCCGATGCCCAGACTGGCGCCCGTCCTGCTACTGACCCTGATGTCCGCCCTAGCTGCGCCCAGTGCGCTGGCAAAGGCGAAGCATGAAAAGCCCACGGCAGTGCGCACGCACGTCGTGTACCCGGGGCAGACGCTCGGGATGATCGCCAAGCGCTATCGCATCAGCGTGGACGCTCTGTGCCGCGCCAACGGCATCCGGCAAAAGAGCCCGATCCGCCCGAAGCAGAAGCTGGCAATCCCCCCGCCAGACGACAAAGACGGCAGCCAAACGGCCGAGAAGCTGGCGAAGGCCGAGCACGCCACCAAGACTCACCGAGGCAAGAAGGCTGACAAAGCCGGGAAAGCCGAGCCGGCCACCAAGCCGGCCAGCTTGCACTTGTCGCCCAAGAAGGCGAAGCGGACCAAGAAGGAAAAGGACCCCTACGCCCGCCGCCCCCGCCGGCGTGGGTACCTGGACCTGACCAGCTTCAGCGGAAAGTGGCGCGGGTACGCCGTGCGCAAGGGCAAGGTCACCAATCAGGCGCGAGCTGGATTCGATCGCGTGCTGGCCTCCTGGCGCACTGGGCAGCGGGAGCACATCCACGAGCGGCTGATCCGCATGCTCACCAAGGTCAGCGACCATTTTGGCGGCCGCCCGATCAAGGTGATCAGCGGCTACAGGCCGTACCGGCCCACCCAGTACACCCCCCATTCCCGCCACAACGCGGGCCATGCCGTCGACTTCCACATTCCGGGCGTACCCAACGAGGTCGTCCGCGACTACTGCCGCTCTCTGCCCAAGGTCGGCGTGGGCTACTACCCGAACTCCACCTTCATCCACATGGACGTGCGGGAGCTGCGCACCTACTGGATCGACTACTCCGGCCCCGGCGAAGCGCCGCGCTACGCCAACTCGAAGGGGCAGGATCCTGCGCTGTCATCCAAGAAGGCGCCGGAGCACGACGACGGCGACGACGACAAGCACGACGGCCCGGCCCAAGGCACCAAACCGGGCAACGACGGCTAAGCCTTCACGCGCTTGCGCTTGATGACGCGCTCCGGCTCTGCTCGCACGATGGCATTCGTCTCGGCGTCGCGGTACCGAACCTGACACGTGAGCTTGCCGCCGGGGGCGAACAGGCTGGCAGCATCGTCGTACATGTAGCGAATCTCCCTGCGCAGCCCTTCTTTGGCGGCTGTTTCCGCTTCTGGAGAGTCCTCGTCCGTGCGCCACTTGCCGATGTGGGGCGGCAGCGCCTCCAGCTTGCCCAGCCGCTGCTCGGCGAACCCGGGCACCTCGCGCAACATCAACCCCAGGTACAGGGCCACGGCCAGCCACCGCCAAGATCACCAAGAACGCAACGAGCACGGCGGGAGACTACGACTTTTCGCCGGCGTTTTCCAGGGCTCAGTTGCACTGGGCCTGCGCCTGAGCCTCCCAGTTGTCCGAGCACGTGCCCGCCACCACGAATTGTTTGCCGGCACCGCTCCCGATGGTGCAGGTGCACGTCATCGAGCCGGGCTCCACCTGGCATTCCGCAGCCCAATTGACGTATTTGCCCACGCAGCTCGCACTGCAGCTGGTCGCCGAACCGCCGCCGCTGCAGCTCGGCAGGCAGGATTCCAACGCGCTCATGAGTGGCTTGCATGCGGGCGGCGCAACTGGATCGCCACTCTGGTCACAGACCATCCCCTCCGCCAGCAAGCACTGGAGTGCCTGCCGAAGCTCGAGGGTGCACTGGGCCAGTTCGAGCCTCGGCGACGCTTTCGGTCACCTGAGCGTTGCAATCGGTGAGAGCGCAGGGCAGCGCTTCCACTTGTTTGCACAGCGCGTCGATCTTGGAAGGGATGTCGCCCCCGGACCCGCCGCTGCCAACCGCTCCCCCTCCGCCACCGCCACCGGCTCCGCCATTCCCGCCGGTCGCTGTGCCACCGGCCGCAGCCCCCGGCGCCGCCCTCCGCTTTGCCCCCACAGGCGGTCAACACGAGCGCGGCGAGGAGCGCGCCAAAGCCCAATCGCTGCTTCCCCATCGCGGGGATTTTCCCACTGGACTGTCGCGGTAACCAGACAATCCGCATAATCCGGCGATGGCGGCAGGAAAAAGATGGCTGGGCGCAGCCAAAGAAGTCACCCGAGATGCTTTCAGGATGTTCTCGGAGCGCGGCGCACGCTTGCTCAGCGGCTCGATCGCCTTCTACGCCCTGGTCTCCGTGGTTCCCATTCTGGTCATCGCGCTACGCGTGGCAGGCTCCTTCGTGAACGACGCGGCGGCCGCCTCCGCGCTGCGCTCCGATCTCTCGCGCTGGGTCGGCGCAACGGGGCGCAAACACGGTGCTGTCGCTGGTGTCGACGGCCCAGCACCACACGGGCTCCAGCTGGTCTGGCGCGCTGAGCGCTGTGGTGCTGGTCTACGCGTCGACCCGGCTCTTTTCGCAGCTGACCCGCGCGCTGGACATGCTGTGGCAAGTCGAGACGCCCGGCTCGAAGCACGGGCGTCTGGGCGACGGTGCGAAGCCAGCTCGTGCGCCGCTCCTTGGCTTTCGTCATGGTACTCGGCGATCGGGTTGCTCTTGGTCGGCGACACGCTGTTGCACATGGGTTTCGCCGCATCGCGCCAGATCGGAGGTTGAACGCGACTGAGGTCTCCAGGGCGCTGGAGGCGACGGTATCGCTTTCAGTAGCCGTCGCCCTGTTCTCTCTCATGTTCCGCCTACTGCCGCAGGCGAAGGTCACCCTGGGCGACGCTCTGCTCGGCGGCGCCGTCACCGCGCTGCTCTTCACCGTCGGCTCCTTGGCCATAACCGCCTACGTGACGCGCAGGGACGTGTCCCTGTACGGGGCCGCCAGCAGCATCGTCATGTTGCTGATGTGGGTGAACTACAGCGCGCATGTCTTCTTCTTGGGTGCATCATTCACCTGCGCTCACGCTCGCAGGCGCGGCAGCCTGCGCTGAGCCGCTCCTGGCTTTTGCAGGGCGGCGGCGGGTTGACCTCGGACGGCCGCGCACCATCCACTAGCGAGATGACGTCGAGCAACGACGAATCCCGAGCAGTTGCCCTCGGGCTCTTGCGCGAGCAATTTCCGACCCCGGACTCGGTAACGGCCGAGATCGCCCAGCCTCGAGGGAGAGCTTCGGCTTCCCAAGCCGACGGTTCACGTGCTGAGCGACGTTCACGGCGAGTTCGAGAAGCTCCGGCACGTCATAAACAACGCCTCCGGCTCGCTGCGCCCCTGGTGGAGCAGCACGTTCGCCGATCGACTTTCCGCCGAGGATCTTCGAGAGCTTCTTACGCTGGTCTTCTATCCCAGCGAGACATTGGAGCGGATCGAGGCCTCAGCTTCCGGACTCCGCGGCACGCGCTCGACGCTTCGAAACCCGACTACGCGAGCTACTGGAGCTGGTAAGCAGGTTGGCTCGGGCACGCCCGTTCGATCACGTCCGGAGCGTATTTCCGAGCGAGTACCAGAAGTCTGCTGGAGGACCTCGTGTTCGAGCCCTCGCTCCGAATATCGAAAGCAATACGTCGATGGGGTCATCGACGCATTGACCACCCAAGGCCGCGCGGCACACTTGCTGCGCATCGTGGCGCGCGTTCTGCGTAACCTCAGTGTGGACGAGATCGCCATCGCCGGTGACTGCTACGACCGCGGGCCCGCGGCGACATGGTGGTCGACTACCTCTCTCAGCAACCCAACGTGCGCATCACCTGGGGAAATCACGACGTCGCTTGGATTGGCGCGGCGTCTCGGCCACCGCTCGTTGATCGCTCACGTGCTCAGAATCTCACTCAGATACGGGCGCACCGCTCAGCTCGAAGAGGGCTACGGAATAACGCTATTGCCTCTCGAAGCCCTGGCGGACGAAGTCTACGGGGACGACCCGGCCGAATGCTTTGCGTCCCGGGGAAGCGGATTGCGCCCCGGCGTACCCTGGCGCGAATGCAGAAGGCCGCGGCGATTTTGCAATTCAAGCTGGAGGGCCGGGTCATCGCGGAATAACCCCGCCTTTCGACATGGATGAGCGCCGCTTGTTGCACCACATGGACCTGGGCGCGAAGAACGGTGGCGATCGACGGCCGGCGAATGGCGCTCAGGGACACGCATTTCCCGACCCTCGACATGCGCGATCCTTATGCGCTGACCGAGGCCGAATCCGCCTGCATCGAGCGCATTCGGCGCTCGTTCATGGCCAGCCAGCGCCTGTGGAATCACGTCCGCTTCCTGGTGGACCGAGGCAGCATGTACCTGGTCCGAGACCAGCACTTGATCTTCCACGGCTGCGTGCCGGTGAATGACGCCGGTGAGCCGCTCTCCCTGATCGTCGACGGTTCTCCCCGGCGCGGACGCGCTTTGTTCGAGGCGCTGGAAGCAGTGGTGGCCCGAGCCGTGGAGCACCCGAGCCAGCCCGACCTCGACCTGCTCTTCTACTTGTGGTGCGGCCCCCGTTCGCCCCTGTTCGGCAAAGACAAGATCACCACCTTCGAACGAGACCTGGTCGCAGACGAAAAGAGCCACGTCGAGCTCAAAAACCCCTACTTCCGCTTGATCAACGAGAAGGACTTTTGCAGACGCATCCTCGACGATTTCGGCGTGAGCCCCGAGCTTGGGATGATCGTCAACGGTCACGTTCCCGTGAAAGTCGAAGCAGGTGAAAGCCCACTCAAGCGGAGCGGCATGGCGGTGACGATCGATGGCGCGTTCTCGGAAGCCTACGGTGACCATGGCTATACACTCGTGCTGGACGCCCACGGGACTCGCTTGGCGTTGCACCATCACTTCGAGTCGGTCGCCCTCGCGGTGGAACAAGGCATCGACATCATTCCCGCGGTTTCGGAGCTCCGGAACTTCGCGCCCCCTCGCACGCTCGGAGACACGGAGCAGGGCCAGCTCTTTCGAAGCCGAATCGCTCTGTTGGCGAGGCTGTCCGATCGCCACGGCAGCTAGTCGCCGGGCCTCCACCGTGACACTCTTCGGGACGTGAAGCGTCTACTATTGGTCGGCAACCCGACCGCGCAGAGCGGCAAGAACAGTGAGCGCATCGAGGCGGCTCGCAAGCTCTTCCGCGAGTGTGGCGTCAAGGCCGAGCTGTTTTCCACGCTGCCCGGTGGCGCCACCATCGCCGCCCTCAGCCAACATCTGGACGAGAGCGGCGACGGCACCGTGGTCAGCATGGGAGGCGACGGGACATTTCCGCGAGGTGGCGGCGGGGATCCTGGGCTCGCGTCGAGCGGCGGATATCGCCATGGGCATGCTGCCAACCGGCACTGCCAACGACCAGGGCAAGAGCTTTGGCCTGTCCGCAACGCCGGAGGCGCTGGCGGACAACGTGGACGTCGTGTGCGCCGGCAAGGAAACCAAGCTGGATGCCGGCGTTCTGTGCAACGTGGCAGCAGACGGCTCACTCCACGAGCGCACACTGTTCTTCGACTCCGCCGGTTGGGGCCTGTCAGCACGGGTGCTTTCCGTGCGAAACCAGGATCGGGAAACGGTGGCCGCGCTCGGCCCGCTGAAAGAAATCTACCGGGACCAACTGGTCTACGCGGGGGCGCTGCTCCGAACATTCCTGGAATCTCAGATCATCAGCGACAAGTTCTCTGCACAGATCACGGTCGACGGCGAGCCTCACTCGTTTTCTGGTCTCACGGATCTCGTGATCAAGGGCACCCGCGTCTATGGCGGAGCCTGGGTCTTCGACCAAAGCAGCCGCCACGACGACGGACAGTTCGAGCTGATCGTGTTTCGAGGCAAGCGGGAGTGGGTCAGCAAGGCCATCGTGGATCTGGACGGCAATCCCATCACGGAGGAGATGCTCAACGAGATCGGCGTCGAGCACTCCAAGCCCATTCGCGGCCGGAGCTTCGATCTCCGGCTGGCACCCGAAGGCGAGGTAGAGATCTTCGCCCAATTGGACGGCGAGGAGCACGCTCCGAGCCCCCACGTCCGCGTGGATGTGAACGCCCGCGCGCTTCGCCTGATCGTTCCTTAGTTACAGAGCGAGCTCGCCCAGTGGTTGCTCGCTTCGGTACACGTGAAGCCGACCGCTAGGTAGCAGCACTGGATGTCGCCCGGCGTGTTGCAGCTGGTGTTCACCAGGGGCGCGACCGCAGGGCAACATTCGCGGGCCTGCAAGGTCTTCCACACGTACGCCCCACCCGATCCCCCCGGGACGCAGCGCATGGGCTTTTCGGGCGCGTGCCCATAGCAGCAGGCCAGCCCCTGCTGAGTGCAACCCGAATCTTCTCCAGGCTTTTCCTGCGGGCAGCCGGTGGCACCGGCGGCCCCGTCCACGCTGGCGTCGCCGGTCTGCCCCCCGTTGCCTCCCGGCCCACCGCCGGCGCCGGATGCGCCGGCGCCGCCAGCACCGCCACCACCCGTCGCGCCGGCGCCGCCGGCACCGCCCGTGGCGGTCGTGCCTCCGCTAGCGCCGCCGCCTGCGGCGCCGCCGGTCGCAACGGCACCCGCCCCCGCCGCGCCACCGGAGTGCGACGAGAACTCGTCACCCGAACCGCAACCGGCCACCCATACCGTCATGGCCCACGCCGAAAGACCTGCGAGCACCCGCCGCCTCATGATCGTACAGTCTAACCCAGCCTCTCGGTACGGTCCTACTGGAATGGGGGCGCACGGCATGCGCGGGCGCAATTGCCGCGCGCAGCTCGTGCGTGGCGAGATGCAACGTTGCGCCCTCCGCTGGCTTTTGACCGCGACCTTCCGTTGCGTACGCCTTTTGCATTCAAAAGGGCGTTTTTCTCGCTCGTTGAACGGAGGAGCACACCATGTTCGGTCGTCCCAAGCCCGAGGTGCTGATTGCTGGCGCCGGTCCCGTGGGATTGTTTGCCGCCCTATGGCTGGCGAAGCGCGGGATTCGTATCCGTATCGTCGACGAGGAGTGGCGCGGTTCGACGCACAGCTACGCGCTGGCCCTGCACCCGCGCACCCTCGAGCTCTTGGACGAGGTCGGCCTCGTCGACCAGGTGCTGGCCGGTGCCCGTCGCATCAACCGCGTCGGGCTGTACGACGGCGCCGAACGTCGAGCCCAGCTCGACTTCTCCACCCTGCAGACCAAGTTCCCATTCTTGGCGATCATGCCGCAGGCGAGCTTCGAGAAGCTCCTGGAGGAGGCCCTCGGCAAAGAAGGCGTGGAGGTGGAATGGGCCCATCGCCTCGCCCGCATCACCCCCCAAGACAACGCCGTCGCCGTCACCATCGACACTCTGGAGCACGACTCCCTCGGTTATGCCGTCGCACACACGGAAACCATCGTGGAGCGTTCCCAGAAGCTGGACGTTCCGTTCGTGATCGGTGCCGATGGTCACGACTCGGTGGTTCGCACTCAGCTTCGGATCAAGTTCGACGCCGTCCGTGACGCCGACGAATTCGCAGTTTTCGAGTTCGATGCCGAGGGCGACGTGCCCGACGAGGTCTGCGTCGTGATGGACCAGGGCACCACCAACGTGCTCTGGCCCATGACCGACAACCGCTACCGCTGGAGCTTCCAGCTCACGGACTTCCGTGCGCCCGGCAACTCGCGGGAAAAGGACCGGCTGCTCATGGTGGTGGGCAATCGACGCTTCCCGAAGCTGGACCCCGACTACCTGCACAGGATGATCCGCGAGCGCGCACCGTGGTTCACCGCGGAGGTCGACAAGATCCACTGGCGCATGGCCGTCAAGTTCGAGCAACGGCTGGCGCGCAGCTTTGGCAGTGATCGCATTTGGCTCGCGGGCGACGCCGCCCACATGACGGGGCCAGTCGGCGGCCAGAGCATGAACGTTGGACTGCGCGAAGCCGCGCAACTCGCGGAGATCTTGGGCGGCAACCTGCGCGGAAGCTCGTCGAGGGACGCGCTGGCGGCCTACGGCAGTCAGCGGCAAAACGAGTGGCAGCAACTGCTCGGCGTCGGCGGGCCGCATCTGGCAACCGTAGGCGACGTGTCGCCCTGGATCTCGGATCGCATCGACCGCATCGTGCCCTGCATTCCGGCTTCGGGCGTGCATCTCGCTCAGCTCGTCCGGCAGCTGGGCCTGGAACCCAAGGTCGCCCCGCTCGCGTCGGTTCGCCCGCCGCCCCAGAAGCACGCCTAGCGGGGTAGCCCGCTAGCGGTGGCGGCCCGCGGCGACGGCCTCCAAGCACTGGGCCACCAACGCCGTCCACCCCGTCTGGTGGGCGGCTCCCAGGCCCTCGCCCGTCTCCCCGTGAAAGTATTCGTGGAACAGGACGAGGTCCCGGTATGCCGGGTCCTCGGCGTAGCGCGAGTCTCCGCCGTGGCACGGACGCTTTCCACCTTCGCCCGGCAAGAACAAGCGAGAAAGGCGCCGGGCTATCTCGGCCGCAGCGGCGTCCAGCGTGACCCAGTTTCCGGATCCCGTCGGGCACTCCACTTTCAGCGAGTCCCCGTAGAAGTAGTGGTAGCGCTCCAGCGCCTCGATGATCAGGTAGTTCAACGGGAACCACACCGGCCCGCGCCAGTTCGAGTTGCCGCCGAACATGCCCGTCGTGCTCTCCCCCGGCTCGTAGTCCACGCGGTAGCTGCGGCCGTCGATGTCGAAGGTGTACGGATTGTCGAGGTGGTAACGCGACAATGAGCGGATGCCGTGCGGGGACAGGAACTCGTTTTCGTCCAGCAGGTAGCGGAGCAAACGCTCGAGCCGCTCGCGCGACGGCACGGCCAGTAGCCGGCGCGGCTCGCTACCATGCGGCGTCAGGCAGGTGATGTGGCGAGCCAGGTCCCTTCGATTGTCCAAGAACCACTGCATGCGACGCTTGAACCCGGGCAGATGGTCCACCACTTCGTCTTCTAGCGCTTCCACGGCAAACAGCGGCACCAATCCGACCAGCGAGCGCGTGCGCAGCGGAATGACCTGCCCGTGGATGTGCAGTTGGTCGTAGTAGAAGCCGTCCTCCTCTTCCCACAGGCCCGCCCCGCCCAGGCTGTTCATGGCATCCACGATGGCGACGAAGTGCTCGAAGAACTTGGAAGCCATGTCCTCGTAGCTGGGCTCGTAGTGGGCGAGCTCGAGCGCCATGGCCAGCATGGTGGACGCGTAGAACGCCATCCAGGCCGTTCCGTCGGCTTGCTCGAGGCGTCCGCCACTCGGCAAAGCATGCGAGCGATCGAACAGGCCGATGTTGTCCAACCCGAGAAACCCGCCAGAAAACAGGTGGTCTCCTTCGTCGTCCTTGCGGTTCACCCACCACGTGAAGTTGAGCAGCAGCTTGTTGAATACCCGTGCCAAGAACACGCGGTCCCGCTCGCCGCGTTTCCCGCTCATCTTGTACACGCGCCACGCCGCCCAGGCGTGCACCGGCAGGGTTCACGTCGCCGAATCCGAACTCGTAGGCGGGGACCTGGCCGTTGGGATGCAGGTACCACTCGCGCAACAAGAGCACCAGTTGCTCCTGCGCGAAGTGCGGATCCACGCGCGTCATGGGCAGCATGTGGAACGCCAAGTCCCACGCCGCGTACCAGGGGTATTCCCACTTGTCGGGCATGCTGATCACGTCGCGGTTGTACAGGTGGCGCCAATCGCGATTGCGTCCGTGATATCGACTGGCCGGTGGCGGTGGCTCCGCTGGGTCTCCCTCGAGCCAGTGCTCCATCACGTAATGGTAGTACTGCTTGGTCCACAGAAGGCCCGCGTAGCGCCTGACGCGCTACGGCAGCTTCTTCCTCGGTTTGCGCCGGCGGTCGCCGAACGGCGTAGAATGCTTCCGTCTCCCGAAGGCGTGCTCAGCGATCGTGTCGTCGGCGTATTCGGGGAAGCTGGGCCGGCTCGTCGTCCACGTGGGCGGTAAGCCGCGCCCGGAGCACGACAGCCTCGCCTCCGCGGGCACGTCCAGCACGTAGTGCGCCGCGGCCTTGGTGCCAAAGCCGCCGGGATTCACTGCCGCTGTCTTGCCGTGAATCACGTACCCGTGAAACGCGTCCTTCACGAAGGGTGAGCGTGTTCTTCGAGCCGAACAACAACTCCGCATTGGTCTCGTTGTCGGTGAACAAGAGCTCACTCAGCCCGTGGAGCTGCTCCAACTCCAGCCGCATGAAGCCCAGGCTCTCGTGCTAGGCATTGGATCACTGCGCGCCGTCGGCGTGCAGCTTGGGCTTTGGCCAATAGCCTTCGCCCGTCCGACCCCAAGACCAGGTATTGCGAAACCACAAGCGTCGGCAGCACGTGAATGCGGTCGAGCCTCGGGACCGCGGTTTGAGATCGTGAACCGCGCCACGATGTCGTTGGGCCCACCCTTGGCGTACTCCGCGCAAGACGTCGAAGTAGCGCCCGCCGTCGAACACGCCGAGGTCGGACAGCTCGAGCTCTCGCTCCATGGCGTCCGCGCTTCGCGTTTTCCTCCACGAGGCTTTGGTACGGAAACGCGCAGCTGCGGGTACTTGTACTGCGCCTTCATGTACGAGTACGTCGGCGCCGCATCCAAATAGTAGTACAGCTCCTTCACGTCCTCGCCGTGGTTGCCCTCGGGACCCGTCAGGCCGAACAGGCGCTCCTTCAGGATGAAGTCCTGCTCGTTCCACAGCGCGAGGGCGAAGCACAGCCGCGCCTGCCGGTCGCAGATGCCCGAGCAGCCCGTCCTCGCCCCAGCGGTAGGCCCGACTGCGGGCATGGTCGTGCGGGAAAGTAGCGCCAGCTGTCACCGTTCGCGGAGTAGTCCTCGCGCACCGTGCCCCACTGGCGCTCCGACAGGTACGGTCCCCAGCGCTTCCAGTTCTTGTCGCGACGGGCGTCCTCTTGGAGCCTCAGGTCTTCGGCCGTGACGATCATCGACGCCTCGAAAGCGCCATCATCCTTCACTTCCGTTCGCCTTCCCACCGGCTTCTTGTCGGTTCATCGCGAACAGCCCGCGGGACGTCCTCGAGACTAGCGCGCGATGGACCGACCCCCTGCTGCCGGGGCTCAGGCTTCGTGGCTGGAGCGATTGAGACGGCGATCCAGGTCGAAAGCAGCGCTGATCAACGCCAAATGCGTGAAGGCCTGCGGGAAGTTGCCGAGGTGCTCGCCGGCCGCCCCCAGCTGCTCCGCATACAGTCCGACGTGGTTCGCGTAGCCCAGCATCTTCTCGAAGTAGAAGCGCGCTTTCGGCCAGATTGCCCGCCCGCGACAGGCACTCCACGTACCAGAAGCTGCAGATGGAGAACGTGCCTTCTTCCCCGTGCAGGCCGTCGGAGGCCGCTTCGCCCACCCGGTAGCGGTAAACCAGCGAGTCCTCTACCAGGTCACGCCGGATGGCGCGCATGGTGCTGAGCCAGCGGGGATCCGACGGGCTGATGAAGCGCATCAGCGGCATGGTCAAGCTCGCCGCGTCGAGAGTCTTGCTGCCCATGAACTGGACGAAGGCTCCCAGCTCGGAGTCGAAGAAGTCACTGTGGATCTGCCGGTGGATCGCGTCACGAGCTTTGAGCCAGCGGTCGAAGGGTGACGGCAAGCGAGCGCTTGTGCGCCAGACGCATTGCGCGGTCCAGCGCCACCCAGCACATCAGACGCGAGTACAGGAAGTGTTGGCGGCCGCCGCGAACTTCCCAGACGCCCTCGTCGGGCTGGTTCCAGTTTTCGCACACCCAGTTCACCAGGCGCGTCACGTCTTTCCAGGCGTCGTAGTGGATCGGATCGCCGTACTTGTCGTACAGGTAGATGGAATCCATCAGCTCGCCGTAGATGTCGAGCTGGAGCTGATCGTACGCCCCGTTTCCGATGCGCACCGGCGACGAGCCACGGTATCCCTCGAAGTGAGTCGAGGCTCTCCTCCGTCAGGTGCCGGCGACCGTCCAAGCCGTACATGATTTGCAGCGCGCCGCCGTCGGTCAGCTCGCCGGTGCGCTCTTCCAGCCAGCCCATGAAACTGGCGGCCTCGTCGGTGAATCCCAGGCGCAGCAGAGCGTACAGCGTGAACGAAGCGTCGCGGATCCAGGTGTAGCGGTAGTCCCAGTTGCGCACGCCGCCGATTTCTTCCGGCAGGCCGAAAGTGGGCGCGGCGACCAGAGAACCGTACTTCTGCGAGGTCATCAGCTTGAGCACGAGACGCGGAGCGGTTGACCATCTCCCGCCAGCGCCCCTTGTACTGAGAACGACCGATCCAGTTGCGCCAGAAGCTGGAGGTCATCTTGAACGCCTCCGCGACGTAGTCAGGACGCCGCGGACGGCGACGGCTCGCCGGGCACGACCTCTTCCAGCACCCAAGGCGAAGATTCCGCCGGTCCTCAGCTTGAACTCGGCCACCGCCGCGCCGTTCTCGATGCGCACGGGCACGGGCGTGCGCAGACGCAGAACCGTCTTGTCCGGGCCTTCGGAGGCGAATATCACCTCCCCCTTCTTGGTTTCGACCTTGTGCGACGCTCGGCCGTAGTCGAAGCCTGGGATCGCAGACCATGCGGAACGCAACCTCGCCGCGCACCGTCTTGGCGCGCCGAACGAGGTTGTGCGCCCAGCCCACTTCCTCCACAGGCATGAAGTCGCTGACCTCGGCCACGCCCTCTTCGGAAAGGAAGCGGGAGAGAAGGATGTTGGTGTCCGGCAGGTACATCTGCTTCTGCTTTGCGCCTTCCAGCACCGGCGCGAGCTGAAAGCGCCCGCCTTTCTCGCGATCGAGCAGCGCCCCGAACACGGTCGGCGAGTCGAACTCGGGGAAGCACATGAAATCGATCGACCCATCCATGCCCACCAGGGCCACGGTGTGCAGATCTCCGATGACGCCGTAGTTCTCGATCGGCTGGTAGCCCTGCATCGTTCGACTCTCTCCAGGTTGACGGGACACTCGCCCCCAAGTGTGAAGGTCGTATGAAATTGGCCGCTTCGTCCACCGTCAATCCGTTGCATCTTGCAGCGGGGGTCCTTGCTGCTCGCGTGCACAGTGCTCGCCCGCGCGGTCGCGTGTTACCGAGAAGGCGGGGCCCGAACGCGCCGCGCCGGGCCCGGGATGCTCCGTGGAGCACCGCCTGAAGGGGATTCGATGTGTCCGAGATGTCGGACGCATGGCTCGCGCAGAAGACACCAAAGGAACGACATGGGCTCAATCGACAGTTTGGAACCGAGCGTATTCGTAATCTTCGGCGGCACCGGCGACCTCGCGCGTCGCAAGCTGCTGCCCGCCCTCGCACGTCACTTCGAGCAGGGCACGTTGAAAGGACGGTGCGCGGTCGTAGGCGTCTCGCCGGACACGTCGGTGACCGACGATTCCTATCGCGACCTGTCTTTGAAAGCGCTGTCGGACGCCGGGCTCGACAAGAGCGCGGTCGAGCTCTTGAACGACAGCCTCTATTTCCAGAGCATCGGCAAGGGCACGAAGGACGACTACCAGAGCCTGGCCAAGCGGTTGGACGAGATTCGGAAGAAGCACGACCTTCCCCAGAACTACGCGTTCTATTTGGCGCTACCACCGGGCGCGGTGCCGGGGGTGGTGGAAGGTCTCGATGGCGCAGGCCTCAGCAAGCCGCAAGGTTGGTCGCGACTGGTCGTCGAAAAGCCCTTCGGCAGAGATCTCGCGTCGGCCAAGAAGCTCAACGCGCTGCTCCACGAGCATTTCAGAGAAGATCAGATCTACCGCATCGATCACTATCTCGGGAAAGAGACGGTGCAAAACTTGTTGGTGTTCCGTTTCGCGAATGCCATTTTCGAATCACTGTGGAACCGTGAGCGCGTTCAAAGCGTGGAAATCCACGTGGCCGAAGATCTCGGCGTGGGCACCCGCGCCGGCTACTACGACAAGAGCGGCGCCACGCGGGACATGCTGCAAAACCATCTGACCCAGCTGCTGACGCTGGTCGCGATGGAGGTTCCGACCTCCTTCGAGGCGGACGCGATTCGACACGAAAAGATCAAGGTGCTCAAATCCGTGGCCCCCATCGAATGCGACCGCGTAGTTCGAGGCCAGTACGCCGCGGGGCAGGTGGACGGCCGCAATGTGCCCGGCTATCGCGACGAGGCCGGCATCGACGACGATTCGCAGACGGATACGTTCGTGGCGCTGGAGGTGTTCGTGAACACCTGGCGCTGGAAGGGAGTACCGTTTTACCTGCGGACCGGCAAACGCATGAAGCGGCGCTCGACGCAGATCATCGTGCGCTTCAACGACGTGCCCGTCAGCTTGTTCCAGTCCAAGGGCCTGGCTCTCGACACGGCGGACATCTTGGTGCTCACCCTGCAGCCCGACGAAGGGTTCAGCCTGCACTTCGACGTCAAGGAGCCCGGCGAGCCCTTCCGACTCAAGCGCATCCCGCTCGCGTTCCGCTACAAGGACGAATTCAAAGACATGCCGGAGGCGTACGAGACGTTGCTGCTCGACGTGCTCGAAGGCGACCAGACGCTGTTCGTACACGCCGACGAGGTGGAAGAGTCGTGGCGCGTGTACACACCCCTGATCGAAAGCCCGCCGCCTTTGCACCCCTACCCCGCGGGCTGCTGGGGACCGAAGGAAGCCGAACACCTCCGGGTTCCGGAGGGGGATCTGTGGCGCTGAGCGCCGATGCTACGCCCACCGTGCGCCTCGAGGCCGACGGGGAAGCCGTGGCGCGGGCAGCTCTAGAGCACGTGATCGAAGCCGCCACCGCCGCCGCGCAGGAGCGCGGCACGTTCCGTATCGCGCTGGCCGGCGGCAGCACTCCGCGACGACTGTACCAGTTGCTCGCCTCGCCGGAAGCATCGGGCCGCATCGATTGGAGCCGCTGGCAGATCTTCTTCGGCGACGAGCGAGCCGTGCCTCCGGATCACGAGAAGAGCAACTACCGAATGGCTCGCGAGGCGTTCCTCGACAACGTGCCCATCGCCGCCGACAACGTTCATCGCATCCACGGCGAGCTGCCTCGCGAACAAGCGGCTCGCGCCTATGCCGAAACGCTCGGCACCGAGCCGCTGGACCTGGTGCTCCTGGGCATGGGTGACGACGGACACACCGCCAGCTTGTTCCCCGGCTCGCCCGCGCTGGAGGAAAAGGAGCGCGCCGTTGTCACCAGCGAGAGCCCGGTACCACCGCGGGAGCGCGTATCCCTCTCGCTGCCGACCATCGATGCCGCGCGTGCGGTGCTCTTCCTGGTCACCGGTGCGGGCAAGGCGGACCGCCTCGCCCAAATGTTGGGCGAACGAAAGAGCGGCGCGCCGAAGCTCCCCTCGGCCCGCATCGCCCCCAAGAGCGGGGAGCTTTTTCTGTACGTGGACGAAGCTGCCGCACGACACATGGAGCAGACCTCATGAGCCTCACCCAGTCTCCCGCCTACAAGGCCCTCGAAGCCCACTATCGCGACGTATCCGCTCTCGAGCTGCGCGCGCTGTTCAGCAAGAACCCCAAGCGTTTCGAGGAGATGTCTCTGGAGCACGAGGGCGTTTTCTTCGACTACTCCAAGCACCGCGTCACCGCGGAAACTCTCCGCCTGCTGGTCGACCTCGCCGAGCAGGCCGAGCTGAGCGCGTTCATCGAACGCATGTTCAAGGGTGACAAAATCAACGTCACCGAAGGCCGCGCAGTGCTGCACACGGCGCTCCGCAATCGCTCGAACACCCCGGTGTTGGTGGACGGCAAGGACGTGATGCCGGACGTGAACGCGGTGCTCACCAAGATGCGCCGCTTCACCGAGTCGCTGCACTCGGGCACTTGGCGCGGCCACACAGGCAAGGCCATCACGGACATCGTCAACATCGGCATCGGCGGCTCGGATCTCGGACCGTTGATGGTCTCCGAGGCGCTGCGTCCGTATTGGAAGCCGGGTATGCGCGCACACTTCGTCTCCAACGTGGATGGCACCCATCTGGCCGAAACGTTGAAGACCGTCAGCCCGGAAACGACGCTGTTCACGGTAGCGAGCAAAACCTTCACGACACAGGAGACGCTCACCAACGCCAAGTCCGCGCGCAAGTGGCTCTTGGACGAGCTGGGCGACCGCTCCGCCGTGGCCAAGCACTTCGTGGCCCTATCCACCAATACGGAAGCGGTCACGGAGTTCGGCATCGATCCGGACAATATGTTCGAGTTCTGGGACTGGGTCGGCGGCCGTTATTCGCTGTGGTCCGCCATCGGTCTGTCCATCGCCTGCGTCATCGGCATGGATCACTTCGAAGAGCTGCTTGGCCGGCGCCCACGACACGGACAATCACTTCAAGTCCGCACCGTTCGAGCGCAACATGCCGGTCATCATGGGACTTCTGGGTGTGTGGTACGCCAATTTCTTCGGCGCCAGCACCCATGCCATCCTGCCCTACGACCAGTACCTTCACCGCTTTGCTGCCTACTTCCAGCAGGGAGACATGGAGAGCAACGGCAAGAGCGTGGACCGCGATGGCAAGCCCATCACGGACTACACCACCGGTCCCGTGATCTGGGGCGAGCCGGGTACCAACGGCCAGCACGCGTTTTACCAGCTCATCCATCAGGGCACGCGCTTGATTCCGGCGGACTTCATCGCGCCGGCGTTCAGCCACAACCCGCTCGGCGACCACCACCAGATCCTGCTCGCCAATTTCTTCGCGCAGACAGAAGCACTGATGAAAGGCAAAACCGCCGAGGAAGCACGGGCAGAGCTGGAGAAGGGGGGACTCCCTCAGGACCGCATCGCTCAGCTGGTCCCCCACAAGGTATTTTCCGGCAATCGCCCCACCAGCTCGTTTCTGCTCGAACGAATCACACCGCGGAGCTTGGGCCAGCTCATCGCCCTGTACGAGCACAAGATCTTCACTCAAGGAGTGATCTGGAACATCAACAGCTTCGATCAGTGGGGCGTGGAGCTCGGCAAGCAGCTGGCCAAGGCCATCTTGCCCGAGCTGTCCCACGCCCAGGACATCACGAGCCACGACGCTTCGACGAACGGGCTCATCAACCGCTACAAGAAGATCCGCGCCAGCCGCGCGTGAGGAGGGCCCATGGCAAAGTCTCTACTAGAGCAACTCAAGACGATGACGGTGGTCGTGGCAGACACCGGCGACATCAATTCCATCGAGCGCTTCAAGCCTCGGGACGCCACCACCAATCCGTCGCTGATCTCTGCTGCGGCGCAGATGGCCGAGTACGACGACGTGGTGAACGGCGCGCTTCAGTGGTCCAAGAAGCGCGCGGGAGATGGCGCTGACGAAAAGCAGATCGTCGACCGCGCCATCGATCGGCTCAGTGTCGAGTTCGGCCTTCGCATTCTGAAGATCGTGCCCGGCCGGGTGTCCACCGAGGTGGATGCGCGGCTCTCGTATGACACGCAAAAGACCATGGCCAAGGCCCGGGAGCTGATCTCGCAATACGAAGAAGCAGGCGCTTCACGCGACCGCATTCTGATCAAGATCGCTTCCACCTGGGAGGGCATCGTCGCGGCGGAGCAGCTCGAAAAGGAGGGCATTCACTGCAACCTCACGTTGCTGTTCGGCATCCACCAGGCCGTCGCCTGCGCCAACGCCAAGGTGACGCTCATTTCACCGTTCGTGGGCCGTATTCTCGACTGGCACAAGAAAGAGACCGGTCGGGACAGCTACCCCGCGCCCGAGGATCCGGGCGTGATCAACGTCACGCAAATCTACGAGTACTTCAAGCACCACGGCTCCAAGACGGAGATCATGGGCGCCAGCTTCCGGAATACCGGCGAGATCACCGAGCTGGCCGGATGCGACTTGCTCACCATCTCGCCCAAGTTGCTCGAAAAGCTGGAGGAAGCCACTGGCGACCTACCGCGGAAGCTCGACGAAAAGCGTGCCAAAGAGAAGAGCATCGAGAAAATCGAAATGAACGAAAGCGTCTTCACGAAGATGCACGAGGCCGACCGCATGGCGAAGGAGAAGCTGGCGGAAGGCATCGAAGGATTTTCCAAGGCCATCGTCGCGCTGGAGAAGCTGCTTCAGGAACGCCTCGCCAAGCTGGACGGGCGTGAGAAGGTCGGCTCTGCCGCGCTGCAGATGTTCTCCGTGTACGACCTGGACGGCGACGGTGCCATCACCCGCGAGGAGTGGGGCGGCACGGACGCAGTATTCGATGCGCTCGATCGCGACGGCGACGGGCGTATCACCCCGGAAGAGCTCGCCGCCGGCGTCGGCGCGGCTCATTGCTTGAAGTGACCCCGCGGCC
The DNA here is from genome assembly GCA_963822945.1 of uncultured Gemmatimonadaceae bacterium. Lineage (GTDB taxonomy): Bacteria > Gemmatimonadota > Gemmatimonadetes > Gemmatimonadales > Gemmatimonadaceae > JAGWRI01. The sequence goes on from CAWGJO010000021.1 coordinate 322,179, forward strand.
ACCTATTGGAGAGAGCTCATGGCAGACAAAGCAGCATTTGGAATGATTGGTCTCGGGGTGATGGGCAAGAACCTGTCCCTCAACATCGCCGACCACGGGTTTTCCATGGCGGTGTGGAACCTCGAGAAGGACATGATGATGAAGGCGGTGGAGGGCACTCCTCTGCGCCCCAACGACACGCTGAAAGACCTCGTGGCAAACCTCGAGCGTCCCCGCCGAATCATCCTGCTGATCAAGGCCGGCAAGCCGGTGGACTCGGTGCTCGAGCAGCTCGCCCCACTGCTGGAGCCTGGAGACATCGTGATCGACGGTGGCAACTCCTGGTACCAGGACACCCAGCGCCGCGAAAAGTGGATGGCCGAAAAGAAGCTGAACTTTTTCGGCATGGGCGTGTCCGGCGGTGAGGATGGCGCGCGCCACGGTCCCAGCATGATGCCGGGCGGCAAGCGCGAAGCCTACGAGCACGTGCGCCCCATGCTGGAGGCGATCGCCGCCAAGACGGACTCCGGCCCGTGCGTCACCTACGTGGGACCGGACGGTGCCGGCCACTTCGTCAAGATGGTCCACAACGGCATCGAGTACGCCGACATGCAGTGCATCGCCGAGGCGTATCACGTGCTACGCGAGGTCGGGGCCATGCAGCCGCCGGCGCTGGCCGAGGTGTTCCAGCAGTACAACTCGGGACCGCTCGAGTCCTTCCTGATCGAGATCACCGCCAAGATCTTCACCGTCAAGGATCCCAAGTCCGATGGTTGGCTCGTCGACAACGTATTGGATCGCGCCGGCCAGAAGGGCACCGGACGCTGGACCGCCCAGGTGGCCCTGGAGCAAGGCGTGGCCATTCCGTCCATCGCAGCGGCCATCGATGCGCGCGTGCTGTCCAGCATGAAGGAAGAGCGCACCCGAGCCAGCAAGGTGCTCAAAGGAGCCGCGGGCCAAACCACGGTGGAAGAGAAGAAGAAGCTCGTCAAAGACGTCCACGACGCCTTGTTGTGCTCCAAGATCTGCGCCTACGCCCAGGGCATGGCGCTCATCGCCGAGGGCTCGCGCCACCACGAATGGAGCGTGGATCTGCGGGAAATGGCGCGCATCTGGAAGGGCGGCTGCATCATTCGCGCGCGCTTCTTGGACACCATCATGAAGGCCTACGAGCGCACTCCCAAGCTCGACAACCTGCTGCTGGACGAAGCCATCCACCAGCAAGTCCAAGACGGACAGCAGGCCTGGCGCCGCATCGTCGCCCTGGCCATGGGTCACGGTATTCCGATGCCCGCCATGAGCGCCAGCTTGGCCTACTACGACAGTTACCGCTCCGCGCGACTGCCCCAGAACCTCACGCAAGCTCAGCGTGACGCCTTCGGGTCGCACACTTACCAGCGCGCGGACGACCCGCAGGGTCCTTTCGTCCACACTGACTGGTTGTGATCGAGGGTTTGTTGGTCCGGCGCGCGCACGGTTCCGCGCCGGACCGACAAACAAGATCTACAAGCTCTTGCCGTCGACGGCAGTGACGGTCAGCCCGTCGAGGTCGACGTCCGCCAGGCAGCGCACGTTGACGGCACGCACCTCCGAACCGTCCTTCTGCTTGCCGCGAGCAAAGGGGCGGATGCCACAGGTCTTGCAGAACTGGTGGGCGATGGTCTTGGTGTGAAAGCGATACTCGGCGAGCTCGCCCTCGCCCGAGAGCAGCTCGAAGTGTTCGAGCGGAACGAAGGTCAAGAGCGTCGCCGCCTTGGAACAGATTCGAGCAGTTGCAGGACACGACCATGGCAAGGTCCGTGGTGGCGCGGAAGCGGACCTTCCCGCAGTGGCAGGCTCCTTCGTAACTCTTGGGGTCTGACATGGTGCCCATTTTGGAGCCGCAGAGCCCGGCTCGTATTGTAGAAATGCGACACATGCCGGCAGCGGTCACGACCCACGGAATCCTGAATCCCGAGGCCGGCGAGGCGCATTTCGAGCTCACCCGTCACGAGCCGTCGGCGGCTCTTCAGCCATTCGTGGAGCGATATTGGATAGTGCGCTGGGACTTGCGGGGGCGTGCACCCTACGCGCAACAGACCCTGCCGCACCCCTGTGTGAACTTGGCATTCGAACGCGCGGGCTCGGGGGTGCATGGCGTGGGAACCAAGAAGTTCGTGGCGCAGCTCGAAGGCGTGGGCCACGTCGTGGGCGCCAAGTTCAAACCGGGAGGCTTCTATCCTTTCGTCCGCTTCGACATCTCTCGGCTCACGGACCGGGTGGTTCCGGTTCAAGAGCTGTTCGACGTGGACGGGCCCGAGCTGGAGCGCCAGGTCCTTTCGGCCAAAGGCGCGGACCAGGCCGTCGCCATCGTGGAGGATTTCCTGCGCCGTCGGTTACCCGATCCGGATGAGAACGTCGCAACCGTGGCAGACGTGGCCACCCTGGCACTTCGTACGCGGAGCATCACGCGAGTCGAGGAGCTCGCGGCGGAAGCGGGGCTTCCGGTCCGGACGCTGCAGCGACTGTTCCGGCGCTACGTCGGTGTGAGCGCCAAGTGGGTCATCCGCCGCTATCGCGTGCACGAGGCCGCGGCGCTGGTCGCGAGCGGCGAGGCGCTCAGCTGGGCTGCCTTGGCCCATGACCTGGGCTACGCCGACCAGTCGCACTTCATTCGCGACTTCGAGTCCCAGGTGGGGCAGACGCCAGCGCGCTATGCGGCGGTCTGCAGAAACGCCGGCACCTACAAAAAGCGCGAGCCCCCCGCCTAGTGAAAGACGGGGGGCCACGCGGGTCACGAATGCCTACTAGCGCGGATAGGGCGGCACGTAGGGGTTCGTGATGTTGTGGGCCTTCTCCACGCTGAAGTCCTTACCCGGGCCGTGGCAGGTCCCGCAGGACTCCTGCTCGTCCCCGTTGTAGGGATCCGCAGGCGTCGGGTCGAAGGTCATCAGCTCACCGTGGGCCTTGTCTGCATCGCTGTCGTGACAGGCCATGCAGGCAACGCGGGCCGGCTTCTCGCTCCAGGAGGAGCTGTCGGAGTGGCACTTCTGACAATTGCGCACATCTTGCGGGAAGATGACCAGCGGGATGTCCGCTTGCTTCGTCGAGCTGCTGCCGTGGATCTCGGCAGGGTTCTGGACGTAGTTCGCGAAGTGCATGCCGTGCACGCGACGGGAGATTGGCGCGGCGCCGAAGCCCATGTTGGAGCGCCCGGAGGCCGCGAAGGCACCCCAGCCGTCCACTGGGTCGCCGGCCATGCGGTCATCCGCGGCACGACGGTAGTCGTGGCAGCTGCCGCACAGATCGGTGTCCCATTCGTAGTTGCCGTGGATGCCGCCCTGAGCGGACGTGTTGTGGCAATCCAGGCAGTTCGTCGCGATCTTCTTTTCCTCGGTGGCGGTCCCGACCTGGAAGTTGATGAGCTTCCAAGCGCGGGGGTTGGGACCGGTGCGTACCCACAAAGAGTAGGTGCCGGGCTCTGCGTTGGCCACGTCATCGAGCTGGTAGGTGATGTTCCCGGCCGACCAGGTCACCTTGGGATCGTCCTGCGTGGCGTTGGTGTGCTGGTAGATCGGGTTGGCAGCGTACGAGCTCGAGCCCGCGTGCGCTTCGTGGACGCCCACGCCGAGGCCCAGCGCGGTACCGACCGTGCTGGCCACGACCTCGAGGTTGTTCTGCCGTGGACTGGGATGCGCCATGATCTCGACGGCATCGCCCTCTTCCTGCGCGAAAGCCACGGCGGAGAAGGACGAATCACCATTGAGCCAAGCCGCGACCTCGGCAGCCGTCGCGCCGGCCTTCTTGACCGTCGCGTCCGTATCGATGGTCAACGAAGCCGAACCCACCTTGAGCTGCAGATCCGTGGCGGCGCTCAAGTCCCAGGGCCCTGCCCCGCTGGTCACCGACGCGCGAGCAGCCGACGTGAGCTGCGGGATACGCCGAGCGCGCGGGCCGTTGATGAACAGGTACGAGCTCGAGAAATCGCTAGCACTCTGCTTGACCGTGGTGTGATCGATGGCCGTACCGCCGTCCTTGATCACGATGGTCACGACCGGCGCCTCACCGGGCACGTAGTGCGTGCCGTTGGCAGGCGAAGTCATCGTGACGTCCAGCGTGTACTTGGGGGCGAGGTCGGCGACCTCGTGGGCAGAGGCAATACCGCTCGACGTGTGGCACGTGGTGCACTTGGAATCGTCGGTCTGCGCGCCACCGTTGTGACTCTGGATCTCGCAGTTCCCAGTGGTCGTGTTGCACTCGCCCTTGCCGTAGGTCGAGGTGCAATCCAGCTTGACGGTACAGGCGGTGTTGCCGGTGGCCTTGCCCAGCACCCGGCCGGGAGTCAGGTTGCCGGTGGCCCAATCCAACGAGTCGTGGCAGGCGCCGCAAGCCAAGCGGCTGGGCTTGGTCTTCCACGAATCGTCCTGGTGGCACTTGGTGCAATTCTTGATGTTGTACGGGAAGGCCAGATCCAGATAGGCCTCCATGTCGCCCCAGTCCGGGTTCGTGTTGAACTCGGAGAGCAGCTCTTCGCCCATGTGCAGGCCGTGAACGCGGCGCACGATGGCGTCGCTCAGATAGGCGCCCGTCGCGGTGGCGGACCACTCGGAGTTGTCGGCGCAGATGTACTTCGCCGGGGACCCACCGGCACTGACCGGCTTGCTGCCATCGGCGCACACGCGAACCGCCGCGTAGCCTTCCTGGTTGTGGCAGTTCTTGCACGTGTCGATGGGCGCCGAGTCGATGGCGGGGCTGCCCGTGGGGCTGTGGCCCGGGTCGACGTGGTGCATGTAGTACTGGCCGTTGGCCGCACCCTTGTGGCAGGAATCGCAGCCGCCTTCGACAATCTTGGCTTCCGGCGTCGCCGTGCCAATTTGGACGTCCACCTGCTCGAACTTCTCGTCGAGGGGGAAGTCCTTGGGAGTGGCGCGCAGCCCGATGGTGTACGTCCCCGGCTCCTCGTCCGTGACGGGCTCCATCGTGTAGGTGAGGATGTTGCCGTTCACGACCAGATTCGCGTTCGTGGTGGTGAGCAGGTTGACGTAGTGATGCTCCGACGCGGACCGGTCCGTGGTGGTGTTCAGGAGCTTCACCGCTGCGACGGTCTTCAGCACGTCCTGGGGACCGCTCATGTACAGGGACAGCGTCGAGAAGTCCGCCATCTCCAGGGGCAGGCCCGCTTTGTCCTTCAGCTCGAAGGTGACGACGATCTTCTCACCCACGGCGAAATCGGTGGAATTGGCCGGCGGGGTGACGGTCGGAACGACCTCGAGACCGGGAGTCTCCCCGGCGTTGAGGCCGGGCTTGCCGGGCTTGGCGACGCCGCCATCCCCGTCACTGACGGTCACGCTGGTGCCGTCATCGCACTTGATGGTCTTGGTGCCATCGCCGTTGTCGGTGACGGTGCAGCCGCTGCCGGCATCGCCCGTTGCGCCGCCCTGGACGGTGACACTGGTGCCGTCTTCGCAGCTGATGGTCGAGGTACCGTCCCCGTTGTCCGTGACGGAGCAGCTCGTGCCCGCCCCCGCCTCACCGGCCGGCCCGGCTTTGCCAGGCGCGCCGTCGTCCGCGGCGCATGCGCCGACCGCCAGTGCGCCAGCCAATACGACGGCCGCGCTGATGGGCCAGCCCACCATGGATGACTTGACCTTCCACATTTGCCTTCTCCATTCGAGCGCACGCAGCAATCGCGCGCGTGCAAGCACGTGGCTCCGCGCGGTAGCAAGAGTCGGGCCCACCAACACGCGAACCTTTCGCGCGTAATTCGCGCAGTCTTGACGTCGCGCTACGGAGCGCCGGCAAGCTTTGCTCGCACTTTGAGAAACGTGACGGCGGTCAAGCGGACAGGACCGGGCACGCGAAAATCATTCGGTATTCGCCGCGGGATCGTTGAGCAGAGAAATCGCGAGGGAAGTCAGCGCCGGAAAATCGTCTTCCAAGCTGGTGGCGTGCTCCGCGATGGCGGGAACCTCGGAGGGGGCCAGACCGCGCCAGAAGACCTGCCAGCCGGGCAGCCGCAGCATGCCGTCGCACACCGTGAGGTACCAGGCAGCGGTGGGATTGCCGGCGCGGGTACGCCAATAGAGCCGGGGAAAGTCCCGCGCCAGCGCTTGCCACAAGTCCCTGCCCACGCCCTCGCCCTGAGCCAGGGGCTCGACGGCGAACTTGGACAGATACGGAGCGCTGTGTGCCGGCGTGCACGACGGCCGCGCCGCGAAACTCTTGCTCCACGTAGACGGCCAAGGGTTGCTTGTCGAAGAACTGCGTGAGCAGCGGATGACCGAAGCTCGCTTCCAAGAGCGCACCCAAGCGCCGTCGGTCCAAGTTCTCGTAGCCATCACGACGCTCGATGGCGCTACCGCGCTTCACCAAGGTGCCGGCACCCTTCACCGTGAACAACTCGCGCAGCAGGTCCAGCGGCGTGGTGATGCTGACCACCAACCGACTCGGCTCCGCGTGGGACAGGAGCTCTTCGACGTGCGCGAGCAACCGCGCGTCGGACTTACCCAACAAGGAGGCGAGCAGCTCGTGATCCGTACGTAGGTTGACCAACGACAGGCTGCTGCCCTCGATCGGCATCAGGTGGCGTTGCGCGACCTCTCGTCGCCGATCGCCGTGGACGTGCAGGCCTCCATGGCGGCGCAACAGCACGAGCTTGCGTGTCGCCAGCTCCGATGCCAAGCGCCCGACCCAAGCCAGGCGCTGTCGCATCTCCGTGCCTGCGCCGTCGTCGACCACGATCAACGGCGTGGCGCCCCGCTGCAAGCTCTCGCGCAAGGCGTCCGCCAGGCCGGGGTCGCTGGCAACGTGCCGAGAGCCGGACATCCGGGCGGTGGTCAGGCGTCGCTCCAGCCGCGCCAGGCTGGTCTCGGCCGTATCCGGATCGAACAGCCCCACGAGCACCGGAGCGCACAACCCCAGCTCCCCGAGGAATCGGAGTTGCTCGACGAACCCGCCCAGTCCTTGGCGCACGACCGGCGCACCGGGCGCGATCAATGCGAAGCTCTCTTTGGGCAACCGGCGGAAGAGCTCGAGGTACAGCTCCGCTTCGGAGCGGCGCCCGACGCTCTCCAAGAACGTCAGCACTGCGTCCGCGGCCGGAGCAGGCGGGGGCTGAGACGGAATGGCCACGAAGTGACCGTACTATGCCGGTGCGGGGCCCCTCGTCCAAGCGCTGGCTTCCCGCTACTATCGCACGCCATGCAGGTTGGCCTCGTCACGTCACCGGGGGTCCTCGGCCAGTTCGTCGCCCGAGCAATCGCGCCGGCGGGACACGAGCTGCACGTGGCCCCGGACCTCGAGGCCCTGATGGCGCAAACCGAGTCCCCACCCGAAGTCGTGCTGTTCGCACCCATTGTCGGGGGCGAGCCCGCGGCGCGCGCTCTGGCGCGGGCGGAGAAGGCAGGCCTGGCACCGGAGCGCGCGATATTTCTCGGACTGGAAGTCGCGGAATGCGAGGAGGCGCGACGCTCGGGGTTCTTCCAGTCGATCCAGATGCCGTTTCAAGCGCAGGAGTTGCTGCGCGCCATTGAAAGTTCGGCAGAAGGCAAGCTCACGGTGTTGCTCGCCGACGACAGCGAGCTGATCCACAAGCACACGGTTCCAATTTTGGAGGCGGCTGGCTACGTGGTGCAGCAAGCGTTCAACGGCAAAGAAGCCCTCGAGGTCATCGAACGGGAGCATCCGGACCTATTGCTCACGGATGTGGAAATGCCCGAGCTCGACGGATTTTCGCTGTGCCGCACGCTGAAAGAAGACGAGCGCACGGCCAGCATTCCCGTGGTGATCTGCTCCTCTTTGGGAGAAGCCGCAGATCTGGAAAAGGGCTTCGACGCCGGCGCGGACGACTACCTGGTAAAGCCGGTGGTGCCGGAAGAGCTCGTCAGCCGCCTGCACTCCTTGCTGGCCACGCGCATGGTGAGCGCGCGGGAGCGCGTGTTGGTCGTGGATGATTCCGCAGCGATCCGTCACCTGGTCGCCGATTGCCTGCGCCGCCAAGGATTCCGAATCGAAACCGCCGTGGACGGCCAAGACGGGCTGGAAAAGGCGGTCGCGGCACCGCCGGAGCTGGTGCTCACGGACTATGACATGCCCCGCATGACCGGCTTCGAGCTGGTCCACGCCTTGCGCCACGACATCAAGACGCGCGACGTGCCGCTCGTCATGCTGACGGCGCGGGATTCCAAACGAGACCAGGCGCAAATGCGAGCGGCTGGGCTCACCAGCTACCTGGTGAAGCCGTTCACCACGGACAAGTGCATCGCCATCGTGGAGCGCGTCTTGGCGGAGTCACGCTTGTCCCGCTACAAGGAAGCGTCGCGGCTGTACATCAGCGAAGGGGCGGTTCGGGCGGCGGAAGAGCTGTCCATGAGCGGGGCGATGGGCGACATCCGCGCCAAGGAAGTCGACGCCACGCTGCTGTTTTCCGACATCTCGGGCTTCACCAGCATGAGCTCGAAGATGACGCCCGCGGAAGTCGTGGCGATCTTGAACGAGGCGTTCGACGCCTTGTGCATCGTGATCAAGGACCAGGGCGGCGACATCGACAAGTTCATCGGCGACGCCATCATGGCCGTGTTCGAGGACCGGCCGGATCTCGACGAGCCACACGTGCTGCGCGCCGTGCGCGCTGCTTGGGGCATGCAACGGTCGCTGGACGTCTTCAACGCCCAGCGGGAAAAGCCGCTGATCATGCGCATCGGTCTCAACTGTGGAAACGTCGTGCGCGGCGATATCGGCTCGCGTTTCGTGCGCCGGGACTACACCTGCATCGGCGACGTGGTCAATCGCGCCCAGCGCCACGAGTCCAAGGCGCCCCTCGGAGGCGTGTTGATGAGCGCGTCCGTGTACGACCGCGTGGCCCCGCTGGTCAAGGCGGAGGAGATGACCGGCTTGATGTTCAAGGGCATCGACGAGCCGCAGAGCGCCTGGGTTCTGCAGGGATTCGTGGATCGCGAGTCCTGAGCGGGATGGAACGACCGAAGCAGACGTGCTAGCCGACTGGTCGTCATGAAGAACACGCGAGTATTGGCGCTCGTGGGCAGCGTGGTCAGCCTCGCCGCCGTGGGAGTGCTGTCCGTCCCCCGCGCCGAGGCGGATCCTGCGGATGCCAGCCGCTACCCGTACGATCCGGTATGTGCCTGGGGCCGCTTGGCGAACGGCAAGGGAATGTTGGTGCGCTGCATCAGCCGGGAGGAAGCCCAGAGCTTGGCCAAGAACAAGCCCCCCACGCCAACACCGGGCAAGCCGTCCGCCCCGGCCAGCGCCAGCGCTGAGCCGGACGCTCCCGCGGCGAACGCGGCGGTCTTGGCGTCCATCGCCGGCGTCGCCGCGGATCAAGGACAGCTGCCCTTGGCCGCAAAGAAGCTGAGCGTCGCGCGCGACAAGTTCGCGGACTGCGTGAAGAACAACGGGGGCCTGTCGCACGACAGCGGCGAGGTCCAGGTCCGCTTCCTGGTACGCGGACGAGGTCGGGCCGAAGGCGTCTCCGTGCAAAAGCGCGTCGGCGTGTCGTCGTCCGGTGCGCGCTGCGTCGCAAACGTGGTGGATCGTCGCTTCGTCGGCGTGCCGGAATCTCCACTCGTTGGCGCCACCGTCACGGTGAAATTCCGCACGAAGCCCTGAATGCTGCAGCGCTAGCGGAACCGGGCCCGGCGTTCTATGGTCGGCTCGTGACCGTACGCGTCCTCATCGTCGACGACTCCGCGTTCATGCGTGGAGCGATCGCCCGCCTGCTGGGCGGAGATGCTCGCTTCGAGGTCGTGGGACAGGCCAAGGATGGCGAGGAAGCCGTCGAGCTCGCGTCGGAGCTGAAGCCGGACGTGATCACGATGGACTTCAACATGCCGGGCATGAACGGCGCCGAAACGACGCGGGCCATATTGGATGCCCGCGCGACACCCATCGTCATGCTCTCGGCTCACACCCGCGAAGGCGCGACGGCCACGGTCCAAGCGCTGGCCGCGGGTGCGGTCGACTTCGTGGAAAAACCGGACGGCGAGGTGAGCGCCAATCTGGCCAAGATCCGCGAGGCGCTGACGACGCGACTCCTCAGCGCCGCGGGCGCAAACGTCCAGACCGTCGTGTCAGCCCCGGCACCGGAAGGCGCGACGTCGTCCCGGCGCATGGCGCGCGCGGCCCTACGCCCCATGCCGGCAGGCCTTCGGGTAGTCGTCGTCGCCGCCTCCACCGGCGGCCCGGCTGCTCTGGTGCGCCTGCTCCGCACGCTCGCCCTGGGCGACAACGCCGCGCTGCTCATCGTGCAACACATGTCTGCCGGCTTCACCGAGGCGCTGGCGGACCAGCTGTCGGAGTCCGCTGCGTTCCGCGTGCGGGAGGCGAGCGCGGGGCTCGAGCTGACTCCGGGGGTGGCGCTCGTCGCGCCCGGCGGTTCCCATCTGCTCATCGAGCGCAGTGGGCGCATCGCGCTTTCCGACGCCCCGCCCGTCCACGGCGTAAAACCCGCGGCGGATATCACGCTCAAGTCCGCCGCAGCCGCTTTCGGCGCGCGCTCCGTTGGCGTCGTGCTCACGGGAATGGGGCGAGATGGCGCCCTGGGTCTGGCCGCCGTCAAGGCCGCCGGCGGTCGCACCATCGCCCAAGACCGAGGCACCTCGACGGTGTTCGGTATGCCCAAGGCTGCGGTCGAAATGGGCGTAGTGGACGAGGTGCTCGCGCTCGACCGCATCGGTCGCGCGGTGAGCGATCTCGTGGCGAGCTGAACCGTGCCCGAGCCGACGCAAAACCCCGTGGCCGAGCAGTACACTGCCCGAGACCGGCGCTTCAGTGCCGAAGCCGAATCTCTGGGCAAGCGCTCCCGCTTGATCTCCAACCTGAGGGGCGTGTCCTTCGGGGTTCTGGTGATCGCCGGTCTGTTCGCTATGTTCGGAAGCACGCGTGTGGTGCCCGGCGTGCTGTCGCTAGTCGGCGGCGTGGCGTTCTTGGTGCTCGTCATCGTCCACGCGCGCGTGATCGAGCGGGAGGACGAGAAGCGACGTTACGCTCGAGTGAATCGCGACGCCCTGGCCCGCTGCACGGGGCGCTTTCGCGAGCTGCCCGAGAATGGCGCCCGCTTCGCCGACGCGGCGCATCCCTATGCGGATGACCTGGACGTGTTCGGCCCAGGCTCGCTGTTTCAGCGGGTCTGCGTGGCTCACACACGCTTCGGCCAGGCTGCTCTCGCTCGCCACTTCGCCGAGCCGGCAACCTTGAAGGACGTACAGGAGCGGCAAGAAGCGGTGCGCGCCCTCGCTCCGGAGCTCGAGACTCGGCAGCGCTTTGAAGCTCACGCCTTGGCGGCGGTAGACGCTCCGGTCTCCGAGAACAAGCGAGCGCTCCGAGCTGCGCCGGACCCGGAGCCCCTGTTGGCCTGGGCCGAGGGGGAGCCCGGGCTTTCCGCGAGCCCGGCCGTGGTGTGGGCGGCCCGGCTCTTGCCCCCGATTACCCTCGCCGGCTTCGTCGCCTCCCTGGGCTTCGGGCTGCCCTCGTTGTGCTGGGCAATCCCGCTGACCCTCCAGATCTTGGTGAACCTGCGCACGCGGGCCGAGACTTGGCGGGTCTTCTCCGCCGTGTCGTCCACGGAGGGTGCCTTCCTGCGCTACGGAGCGATGCTCGAGATCCTGGAGAACCTGCAGCTGCCGTCCAAGCTGCTGGGCGACATGCGGGAGCGCGTGAGCGCCGGAGGCCACAAGCCCAGTGAGTCGATGAACGAGTTTCGCCGAGGCGTCGGCTGGTTCGATTTGAGACACAACGGCTTGGTCCACCCCTTCGCCAACGCGCTGCTGCTCTGGGACGTGCACTGCTCGCTCAAATTGGAAGCGTGGCGGCGCCGCTCCGGGCGCAACGTACGAAGCTGGTTCTCGTGCCTGGGTGAGCTGGAGGCGCTTTCCAGCCTGGCGGGTCTGGCCCACGACGAGCCTCAGTTCGCGTTCCCCGAGGTCGTGGAAGACCAGGCCATCTTCGAGGCAACGGAGCTCGGCCACCCCCTGATCGACTCCAGCCATCGGGTCCCCAACGACGTCTCCCTGCCCCACGCCGGCACCGCCATGTTGGTCACCGGCTCCAACATGTCCGGCAAGAGCACGCTGCTTCGAGCCATGGGGCTCGCCGCCGTGATGGCCATGGCCGGCGCGCCCGTGTGCGCAAAACGCCTACGTGTCTCGCGCTTCGCTGTCCGCACCAGCATTCGCGTCAGCGACTCGCTGGAGCGCGGCGTCAGCCACTTCTACGCCGAGCTGCGCAAGCTCAAGGCGGTGATGGACGCCACTGCTGGGGACCTACCGGTGTTCTTCCTGTTGGACGAAATTCTGCACGGTACCAACTCGCGAGAACGCCAGATCGGTGCTCGCTGGGTGCTCGGGGAGCTCCTGGAGCAGGGCGCCACCGGAGCCGTCTCCACCCACGACATGGAGCTCTGCCGCCTCCCCGAAGCGCTGATGGAGCGCGTGCGCCAAGTCCACTTCCGCGAGAGCGTGGAAAACGACAAGATGACGTTCGACTACCGGCTCCGACCCGGCTCCGTCAGCGAAGGCAACGCCCTGAGACTGATGCGAATCGTAGGACTTTCCGTGCCGCTGGAGTGAAGCTCAGTCGGGCACGGGCAGGTCGAAGCGAACGACCACCCGATCCCGGAGCTTGATGGCGCCCAGGAGTGCCTTGAATGGCTTGATGCCCCAGCGGGATGGCACGAGCTCGACCTCGCCCTGGAGGCGCCCGTCTCGGGCTCGAGCCTCGAAAGCGACGGGATGCACCTGACCCACCATCCGGAGCGCGCCCTCCAGGTGATGCCCGGTCTCCCGCTCGCGCCCCTCACCCTCGAACGTCACTTCCGGATGCTCGTCCACTCGAAGGATCTTGCTGCGAATGTTGCCGGTGATCTCGCTCTTGTCGCGTTCGCCCAGAGTTCCTGGCTGGAGCTGCCCGTCCCGCATCGCGTCGACCACCACCAGACTGGCTGGGTAAAACCGGGCCGAAACGTGCTGACCGTCCGTTTCGACGTCGAAGCGCTCGACTCGAAGCAGCAGATCGTGGGCTACTTTCGACAGCAGCCCCTCCTTGAAGGTGAGTACTTCGACGACTCCACCCGACAGTGGTGCTAGGTCAGCCACGCGCGGACCCTGACGCGAACGCACCGAGGGGTCCAGTCCGGCCCCTGGGCCCGCTAGCCGGGAGCGCCAGGTTGTGGCAATCCATGGGAAATGCCCAAGCTTGACGACAAAAAGTCCTGGGCGTTAGCCTCCCACGCGGGCGCTTGCGTGGCGAGGTGCGACGCGGAGGGGCCCCGGAAACCGATCGCAAGCTCATGGTTCTAGGCGTACGGCGTCAAGAGGCAATCCCTCCGTGAGCGAGTTCGACGAAAAGACACGAGTCACACAAGTCGTTCAGCGCCCGCCATCCGACGATGGGGATACGGGCAACGACTGCCTAGTAGTGATCTACACGAAGGAGCCCGGGCTGCTCGGAAAGCGCTTCGTGTTGGACAAGAACCCGATGGGTATCGGTCGCGGTGCGGACAACGCCATCGTGCTCGAAGGCGACTCTGTTTCGCGCCGGCATTGTCACATCGAGCGGCGGGGGAACCGTTGGTACGCCGTGGACGACGGTTCCACCAACGGCACGTACCTGAATGAAGAGCAGATTGCGCGGGAGGCGCTGCTCAACAACGGCGACCGCATCAAAGTCGGTCCCAGCATCTTGAAGTTTTTGACCGGCGCGGACGCGGAAGCCAAGTACCACGAAGAAATCTATCGGATGACGATCGTGGACGGCCTCACGCAGATCCACAACAAACGCTACTTGTACGAAGCGCTGGAGCGCGAGGTGATTCGCGCGCGTCGCCACGAACGTCCAGTCAGCCTGATCATCTTCGACATCGACTTCTTCAAGCGGATCAACGACCAGTACGGGCACCTGGCGGGCGACTACGTATTGCGCGAGCTGGCACGGGTGGTCCAAGGTCGAATCAGGCGCGACGAAATCTTCGCCCGCTACGGCGGCGAGGAATTCGTCATCGTGCTGCCGGAAACGCCGCTGGAGGGAGCCACCTCGCTGGCAGAAAATCTGCGGGCCCGGGTGGCCGAGCACAGCTTCGTGTTCCAGGGGGAGCGCATTCCGACGGCCATCAGCATCGGCTGCGCCCTGCTGACGGAAAGCGACAAAACGGCCACGGATCTGATTCAGCGGGCCGACGAGAAGCTGTACGAGGCGAAACGCGGCGGCCGGAATCGCGTGTGCTACTGAGCCCGGCCGGCTGGCGTGCTAAATGCGCGCCCCGTGAGCTTCAGTGAGCTACCCCCGCCGCCGGAGGAACATCCGGGTCAGGACGACCCCGCCCTCCGAACGCGTCCCCCGGGTCCCGCTTCCAGGACCTGGCTGACCCGCTTGGCGCGCACGGCGGCCCCCATGGGTCCCGCTGCCGAGCGAGGGCCCAAGGGCGGCATCCAAGCGGACGTGCCCCCGTGGACCATCGTCTACGCGACGGCCAAGGGCAGCAACGTCCTGGACGTGGACGGCAATCGCTACGTCGACTTGGTGGCCGGCTTCGGCTCGCTGCTCCTGGGGCACGGGCACCCCCGCGTGCTTCGCGCCCTGGAACTGCAATCGTCGCGCCTCTTGGTGGCGCTCGGCGACGTGTACCCGGCCGACGCGCGCATCGCGCTGTCGGAGCGATTGGCGGCGCTTCACGTCGACCCGAACGCCAAAGTGATTCTCGGCCAGTCCGGCGCGGACGCCGTGACGGCTGCCCTCAAGACCGCCCAGCTCGCGACCGGCCGCCCGGGGGTGATCGCCTTCACCGGCGCCTATCATGGCCTCTCCTATGCGCCGCTCGCCGCTTGCGGCTTTCGCGAGAGCTATCGCGAGCCGTTCGCCGCGCAGCTCAATCCCCACGTCCATTTCGCGGACTTCCCCCACTCAGCGGAAACGCTGGATGCCACGCTGGAGCGGGTTCGCTCGCATCTGGCCCGGGCCGACGTGGGCGCCGTGCTGCTCGAGCCGATCCTGGGGCGTGGCGGCTGCGTGCTGCCCCCGGAGGGCTTCGCCGCGGAGCTGGGCCGCCTATGCCAGGAAGCCGGCGCGCTGTTGATTTCGGACGAGATCTGGACCGGGCTGGGTCGCAGCGGGAAGCTGCTGGCCGCGGGGCGGGACGGCCAGTTCCCGGACATCGTGTGCCTGGGCAAGGGCCTTGGCGGCGGACTGCCCATCAGCGCCTGCATCGGGCGCGGGGACGTCATGGCCGCTTGGCGCCAAGAGGGTGAAGTGGTGCACACGTCGACCTTCGCGGGCGCACCGCTGCCCTGCGCCACGGCGCTGGCCACCCTCGACGTGCTGTCCAAAGAGCGCTTGCCGGCTCGAGCATCGGAGCTCGGCGCACGCTGGCTCGGCGCACTCGAAGAGCGGCTGGCCTCGGCCGGCATCGAGGCCCGCGGAAGTGGTTTCATGATCGGCATCGACTTGAAGCGTCCCGGCGCCGCAGGCCGCTTGATGCACCGTTTGCTTCAGCGCGGCTACCTCACGAGCACCGGGGGCACGCAGCGCAGCATCCTGGTACTGACGCCGCCGCTCAACATCGCCGAAAATCTTCTGGAGGGGTTCACCGAAGCGCTATGTGATGCGCTGGAGACACCCACATGAGCGGACAACAGCTCGCCGAATCCGACGCCCTACACGCTCGCGTCCAGGCGTTCGTGCGTGAGCCGGGAGACCAATTCGACGAGCTGGCTCTGGCCATTGCCCGCCACCAGGCGCGCTACTGCCCCGGCTTTGCGCGGCTGGTGGAGGCCAAGAGCTCGGTCCTGGACACGGTCGCGTCAATCCCCGCGGTCCCGGCCGACGCGTTCCGCTTCTCGCGGGTGGCTTGCCATCCGGCGGAGCTGGACGCCGTCCGTTTCCAGACCAGCGGAACCACCGCTTCCGCCCGCGGCACCCACGCCCTTCGGCGCACCGACACCTACCGGAGGATTGCCATCGCCGGCGGGCGCCAAGCGCTGGTCACGTCCTGGCCCCAGCGGCGCGTCGTGGTGGCCCTGGCCCCGAACCCGGGCTCGCCGCCCAGCTCTTCCCTGGGTTTCATGATGCGGGCGTTCATGGAGGAACTGGATGGTCGGGCCCTGGTGTCCGACCCCACCGGAGCAGCGTTCGATCCCGATTCGCCCGCGCGCTGGCTCTCGAGCGCCCGCGGTATCGACATCCAGGGCCTGAGCCGCGCCGCTCTGATCGCCTTGGAGCGGCAAGAACCGCTCTTGGTGCTGTCCACGGCCTTCGCCCTGAAGGCGCTGCTTGACGAGCTGGGCGGCAAGAAGCTGCGCACGCCCAAGCAAACCGTGGTGATGCAGACCGGGGGCTTCAAGGGCCGCACCCGTAAGATCGCGCCCGAGAAGCTCCGCGCCCGCGTGGCGCGCGTTTTCGGCATCCAGAAGGAGCGCGTCGTCGGCGAGTACGGCATGACGGAACTGTCCAGCCAGCTCTACGAAGGCACCGTCCCTGGCGCAGAGCTCGCCGGCGAGCCCGACGTGTACCTGCCGCCACCATGGCTACGGGTCAACGCCGTCGACCCGGTCACGCTCCGCCCGGTGCCCGACGGCGAGACCGGCATCGCCCGCTTCGTGGATCTGGGAAATGTGGATTCGGCCATCGCCGTCGTCACCCAAGATCGCATTCGCCACCGCGGCCTCGGCATCGAGCTCCTCGGCCGTCGCCCCGGCGCGCCCTTGCGGGGCTGTTCTCTGGCAACGGAAGAGCTGCTCGTCGGTTGATTGCGCCAGCCGGCGCCGGCCCGCCGTTTCGCACTCAGGTCTCCGTTCTGGATCGCAGTAATCCGAACGAGGTTGTTGGGTTTGTTGGTTCGGCGCGGAACCGTTAGGTGCAGTCCATGTTGCACTCGAGGGTGTCGTCCGAGTCGCACCAACACGTGAGACTGCAACAGTCGGCACCGAAGCAGTCCTCGTAACAGACGTTGACGCCGCCGCACGCAACCCCGGGGGCGCACAGCCCGACGTTACCGCTGCCGCTGCCGCGCCCGCTGCCGCCCCCGCCGGCGCTGCTGCGCCCGCCAGCGCTGCCGCCCCCGCCAGCGCTGGCGCCCCCGCTGCCGGCACCCGCGGCGCCCCCGCCCGCACCCGCACCCGCGCCCGCAGCGCCCGCACCTGCGCCCGCGGTGCCCGCACCCCCGCTACCCGCAGCCCCGCCGAAGCCGTCGTCCGTCTCCCCGGCGGATCCACACGCCGCCGTCAGCCCAAGGCAGAACACCGCAGCCAAGCCCCAACCGGGTCTCCCGCTCATCGATACCTCCGAATAAGAAAGCTAAGGAAGCGCCTTTACGGCGTGCGCTTCCCTTCTTCGCAAGTGACGTGCCACGCGCGGATCTGCCGGAGACCATCACCCCCGCGGGGGCGCTCCTCTGATCGCGCTGTCGCGGTACTGGAGTCGCGCAACCACAGTCGACGCGGACCACGGGTCAGCCATCAAAAGAGCCGACCGAGTACGCGCTGGCTCAGGCACGGCCGTATTCGAAATCCGCCATCACATCGCTGTCGCGAATCACGCACTCTCGCGGTGCGATGGAGCTCAGCGGGATGCGACGACCGTCGGCGACGGCGTCCAACGTCGCCAGCGCCTCCGCCCACAGGGTCTCGGCGAAGCGAGCACGGAAGAAGCCGAAATGCCCCACCTGGCGCTGGCCGAGATCGACCGGCGCCATGCGGCGATGCACGACGGGGGCGGAGCTCAGCGCCGCCAGCATCTTCTCGACCGACTGCCTGGGCGCATAGTCGTCGTCGGTGAAGCTGTAGAACACCGATGGGCGATCGAAGCGTGCGAAGCGCTGCCGAGCGTCGCGAACGTAGCCCATCAGATAGCTCGGATGCAGACACCAACGGCGCCACTCGAGGGCCACGCCCGCGGGCAGGTCGCTGCCCAGGCCGAACTTGCCGGGCAGGTAGCCATAGGTGGCGGTGAGCGCGGGCACTGCCACGTTCCACAGACCGGCCAGGCGCACCCGCGCCGCGAGCGGCCAGTGCCCGTAGTACCCGAGCTGAGCGCCAACCAGGAGCGCGGCGTTCACGTCTCGGAGCTCGTCACACAAGCCGATGAGCTGGCCGCCGAAGCTGTGGCCGACCATGACCAGCGGCCCCTTTCCCGCCAGCTCGCGAGCCTTGTCGTGGGCGGCCTTGGCGTCGAAGGCCCAGTCCCGCATGTCGGCATCGAAGCCTCGGAGCTCCGGCGGCCGCGACTCCCCCACGCCCCTGAAGTCGTAGGTCAGCACGCGGTGCCCACGGTTCTGCAGGTACTGGGAAAACCCCCGGTAGTAGCGTTGCGGCGTGGCCGTAGCCCCGTGCAGCACCACCGTGCTCTTGGCGGCTATTGCCGGCTCGTACAGGTGGGCGCCGAGGGGATAGCCGTCATCCACGGTGAGCACGATGGTTTTCTCGACAGCGGGCATGGTCGCCTCCTTCCAATGACACCATTGGGCAGGAGGCGACCGATCGCCCGCTGCAACACTGCAGGTCGAAACTGCAGATTCGCGGCGCCTACTTCGCCGGCGCCGGCGTCGTGTCCGGAGGGGTCGTCGGCGCGTCGTCGTAGGGCAGCTCGATGCTCGGCCCTGTCCAGGTCGCGTCCTCGCTCATGACTTCGGCTCGCGCGCGCCGACCATTGAAGCCGCCCGGCATGGGCATCGCTCGCATGTTGCCGCCGCCGCGTCGCATCGGATTCTGCAGCCGCCCGCCACGGCCGCGCCGCATGGTCGTCGCCAGCTTCTCGCGCTGCTCCGGCTTCAAGATCGCGGTGATCTGGTTCATCAGCGCGATGCGCGCGTCCATTCGCTCACGCATCTTCTTCGGGTCCGGCCCCATGGAAAGGTCCAGCTTTTTCGCGTCGAAACCATCCTTCTCAAACGCATCCAAGAGGGCGGTCGTACGCTTTTCGGACTCTGCGCGGGCGTCCGCCTTGTTCTTCTCGGGGATCACTTCCTTGACCAACAGGGGCTCCAGCTTCTTCTGCTGGGCATCGTCGAGCGACAGGTCTTTCGTCATGCGCTCCAGCTTGTTCTTGGCGCGGGCCTTGGGCTCGGGCTTCTCCGGCCGGTCCTTCGGCGTGCGCTCCGCGCGGTCGGCCATTCGCTTTCGCACGGCCGCCACCACCGTCTTACGCTGCTCCGGGGTCAGCGCCGCGTACAGACCGTCGAGGGCCTCCACTTGCTTTTCCATGCGCGCCTTCATCGAGCGGTCCATGGATTCGTACATGGGCGCCAGCTTGTCGGTCTCGATCTTCCCGGCCCGAACGCCCTCCATCACCGTATTCTGATAGTCACGCATCTCCTTCATCGCGCCAGACGCATCGCCCCTCATCTTCGCCTCGACGGCATCCAATTTGGCTTGCTGCTCCCCTTCGAGCTTCAAGTCGTCCGCCGCAGCGAGAAGCATCCCCACGGGACCGCTGCCTCCGCGACGACCACGGGGGCGGCGGGGGGTGCGCTGCCGTCTCGTGCTCGCATTCGGTGCTGGAGCGGTCTGGGCTGCCTGCGTCGCGCTAGTGGCCTCACCGCTGGGCTTGGGCTGCTCCTCGCAGCCGAGCAACAGCCCACTCGCAAGAACCAGCGTCAGTGCGCTCGTCGAAAACCTCTTCATCGTCACGACCTCCTCGGAACGCGAAGCCTACACCCCATCCGTGCGCCTTCGTTAGCGTCCAAGTCGAGCGCGACAACCCCCGAATAGTACACGTGTTGTCGCACCGCTGGCCGCTCCGCGCCGCGAGCGCTAGGCTGCTCGGGCTCGGATGCTTGGGGGGTTGAACCCCACGCTCATGCTCGACTGGAACGACCTCAGGACCTTTCTCGCCGTCCACCGCTCGGGCAGCCTGGCGCGCGCGGCCAGCGTGCTCGGGATTAACGCGACCACGGTTGGGCGGCGCCTGGCCGTGCTCGAAGACGAGCTGGGCGCGAAGTTGTTCGACAAGACGCCGGACGGCTACTTGATCACGCGAGCGGGGCGCGATCTGCTCCCGCGCGCCGAACGAATGGAGCGAGAGGCGCTCGCTGTGGAGCGTGAGGTCGTCGGAGCCGACCAGCGTGCGGCCGGGACCGTTCGCGTCAGCGTCACGGAGACCATCGGAACACGGTTCATCGCTCCACACTTGCACCGGTTCGCGAAGGAGTATCCCAACATCACCTTGGACCTCTCGTGCAACTCGCGCTCCGTGAGCTTGTCGCGACGCGAAGCCGACGTCGCGCTCCGGCTCGCCAGACCTCGCGAAAACGACGTCGTGACTCGCCGGCTGTCCAGTGTTCACCTGTCGCTATACGCGTCGAAGGGCTACGTCGCTCACCGTGGTCAACCCGCGGATCCGGACCACGACCTATCCGGCCACGACGCCATCCTTTTCGCGGACAGTCGGCCGTTTTCTCTGGAAAACGCCTGGTTTTCTCGGCGACTTGGCGGTGCCCGGGTGGTGCTCCGCTGTGACAGCGTGAGCTCCATATTCAGCGCAACGACCTCGGGCCTGGGCATCTCTCTGCTGCCCCGGAGCATCGCGGAGGCGGAGGCGGAGCTGACCCGCATCGAAACCGAAACCGAGCCCGAGCCCCGAATCATCTGGCAAGCCGTGCATCGCGATCTCGCTGCTTCCGCCCGCATCCGCGCCGTTCTCGACTTCCTGGGCAGCATCATCGACGGCGGCAGAAGATGAGTGAGGCACGGCAACAGCGAATCGACCGGGTGCGGCGCTTGCTGGAAGCAGCAAGGCGCATCGCGGATCCACAAGACGTCTTTGGCAAACGGGCACGGCAGGAGCTCCCGAAATCCACCGGCCTTTCCCCGGAAGGCGTCGAGCTGGCGCTTCGACACTGCCTGGAGGTCGACGCGACGGACGCCGAGCTCGAAGCCCTCGTCGCCAGCGTGGTACCCGCCACCCGCAGTCACGTACTGCTCGCCGCCAACGTATTCGTCGCACCGCTGCGCGCCATCGCGCTCGCTCTGGCCCAAGCGCCGCGCGTCGAGGTGCGCGCATCGCGTCGCGAGCCCGTGATGGCCGGACTGCTGGTGGAAGCGAGCCGTGGTGCGTTCCGTCTGACGGAGGAACTGGCACCGTCGCCGGGAGACCACGTATGGGCCTATGGCTCGGACGAAACACTCTCCGCACTCCGAGGAGAGCTGCCCGCCGGCGTAGTACTGCACGGTCACGGCTCCGGTTTTGGCGTTGCTGTCGTGCAATCCCACGGCAGCGACCTGTCCGAGGCGGCGCGCGCCCTCGCGCTGGACGTGACCTTGTTCGACCAACGAGGCTGTCTCAGCCCTCGCGTCGCCCTGGTGGTGGCGGACGAGGAAGATGTCAGGCTTTTTGCTCGCGAGCTGGCCTCGGGTCTGTCCCAGCTGCACCACGACGTCCCACGCGGCAACCTGGGCCCGGAAGAAGCCGCCGACGTCACGCGTTACCGCGACACGATGACGTACGCCGGAGAGCTATTTCCGGCGGGCAAGGGCGTCGTGGGGCTCGACGTCGGCGGCAGCGTGCTGCTCGCGCCGGTCGGACGCAACGTCCACGTGGCGTGCGTCCAGGACGTGGAGCCCGCGTTATCCGCCTTGGGTGCGGCTGTAGCCGCAGTGGGTGTCGCCGGACCGGTGTCGGCGCTCACGGAGCGGGTGCTGCCCGGCGCGAGGCTTTCTGAGCTGGGCAAGATGCAGACACCGAGACTGGATGGCCCTGTGGATCGTCGCCCGGCGTCACTCGGCGAAATCCTGTAACCCCTTCCCACGTTGACCGCGGCCCAAAGCTCGATTCCCATGCACTGATGGTGCGGCTGCCACGCTTTGTCGTGCCTTGGCTGACGGGCCTCACGGTCGCGGGCATCTTGGTCGGGGCATGGGCGCTCCTGCGGGGGGCGGAGTCGCGCACGCTCGAGCTATCCACCAGTGTGGCGGCCAGTCAGGCCGCTCCACGCCTTGCCGACTACGTGGCCGCACGACTGACAGTGGTATCGAGCTTGGCCGGCGAGCGAGCTCAGCACGACGAGATGACCACCGAGGACTTCGTTCGGCTCGCACAGATCTTGGAGACGTCCTTTGGCGGCCTCCTGGCAATCAATTGGATCGATGCAGACGGGGTGATCCGCATCGCCGTCCCCGAGGCCCGCAATCGCCCGGCTCTCGGGCGCAACGTCCGTAATCATCCCCAGGCAGCTCCCTTCTTTCTCGAGGCGGAGCGAACCAGGAAGCCGATTCTCACGACCTCCCTCGACCTGTTTCAAGGCCCACGCGGCGTGGTGAGCTACTTTCCCGTTCACCGGAAGGGGCATGTCGTTGGTTACGTGAACGGCGTGTTCGACTGCGACGAATTCGTGCGCAGCTGCCTGCGAGAAGGCGTGCTGGATTGCTATCTGTTGCGAGTTTCCGACGAAGGAGGCCGCATCTTCGAGTCCCCCGGCTTCGGTCGCACCGGCAGGCCCGTGGCCAGGGCCGAGGCGCGGGTCGCGAATCAGACGTGGTGGGTCGAGGTGGAGCCGGGGCCGGCTCTACGCGAGGCCAGTCATTCTCGAAAGACGGATCTCCTGTTCGTGCTGGCGGCGGTGCTCGGCGGGGCGGTGTCGGCACTGACTCGCAGCTGGCTCGAGCGACGTCGCGCCATGGCCAAGCTCGAGGAGGAACGCCGGCAGCTGGAGCAGCAGATGGTCGAATCGCAGAAGCTCGAGGCAATCGGCCGGCTGGCGGGGGGAGTGGCGCACGATTTCAACAACCTGCTCACCGCGATGATCGGCCATGCCGAGCTGGCCAAGCGCACCAAAGGCTTGCCCGAGCAGGTTCAGGAAGACCTCGGGGTGATCGTCGACGCAGCACGACGCGGCGCGGAGATCACGCGAGACTTGCTGACGTTCTCCCGCCGAGACGTGGTGCGGCCGGGCGCCATGGAGGTGACGAAGGAGGTAAAGCGGCTCGTGCCCATGCTCGAGCATCTGCTGCGAGAGGACGTGTCCCTCGAGGTCGAGCTCGACCACCAAGCCGGCACGGTGCACATGGATCCTTCCCAGCTGGAGCGCGCATTGATGAACCTGGTCGTCAACGCGGTGGATGCCCAGCCCGACGGCGGCCGCGTCAAGCTCGCCGTTTCGCGGGAAGGGGACTCTTTCGTCCGCGTGGCCGTGACGGACGACGGTGAAGGCATGTCTGAAGAGGTCGCGGCACGCGCATTCGAGCCGTTCTTCACCACCAAGCCGGCCGGCAAGGGAACCGGGCTCGGCCTCGCTTCGGTTTACGGCACGGCCCGTCAGGTGGGCGGTGACGTCACCCTCACCACTCGACCGGGGCACGGCACGACTGTCGCCTTGCTGCTACCGGCCGTGACCGAGGTCGACGACGAAGTTCCCCAGCGCAACGAGTCCGCCAAGTCGACCGAGCGCCTGAAGCTGCTTTTGGTGGAGGACGACGACGCGGTGCGCGGACTCGCCCGTCGTATTCTGGGCTGGGCTGGGTACGATGTCACGGTGGCGACAGACGCCGCGCAGGCCCTGACGCTGGTGGAGAACGGAGCCGAGCCCTCGATTCTGGTAACGGACCAGGTCATGCCGGGCATGCGCGGCCATCAGCTGGCCGCCAAGCTCCGCGACCGGCTTCCGGAGTTGCGAGTGTTGGTCTGCTCCGGGCATGCCGGCGACCTCGTCGACGAAAGCGCGATCCAGGCCCTCGAAGCGAAATTCCTGCAGAAGCCCTACACCCCGGACCAGCTTCTCGACGCGCTAGCCGAGCTTTCGCAATCCCGCGGTTGAGACGAGCCGTCAGCGCTCGAGCGCGGACATCACGGTTTTTTTCGGGCGCACCCGGTAGAGCAGGCTGCGCAGCGGGGCCTCCGCCATGATGCCTTCCCAAGTCCGACGTCGAGGCCGCTTCATCTGGTCGGCGAGGGCGTCCGGAAAACCGGTTACGGGATCCGTGTCCTCGATCAAGATGGCGTGTTGGTGAATATTGCCGTCGCCCTTGCGCCCCTGAATCGCCACCACGTCTCCGGGCCGAAAGCGGTCGGCGTGCTCCACCAAAAACGAGAAGAACCGCTTGCGCTCCGCGAACTTCACACGCTCTTCCTGGGGAAAGCGAAGATGATCGAACACCTCGGGACTTTCTTCGGCATACTTCTCGAAGGCGAGCACGCCTCGGCGGTTCTTGATGCCCAGCTCGTTGAAGTCCAGCGACCCGACGTCGCGCGCCGGCTCCTCACCGCGTGGACGGTACCAAGTGCCCGACGCGCGCTCGTAGCTGTCTAGCACGAACTCCACGCAAACTTGTGGCGGGTGCGGGCGACCGCTCGCGTCGTACACCGGGTAGCTTTCTTCGTCGAAGCTGAAAGCGGACTGGCCATTCAGGTACGCCCAACGCCACGCGGGACGGAGCTGGCCGTCGCGGTCCGCGGTTTCTTCCTGCCGCGGCCGATCAAAGGGCAACGCCTCGCTGAGCTCGTGATCCACCGCCCCTCGCAGCCGAGCCAAGGCCCGCCGGTGAGGTGCATCGGAGGCGATCCACCGCTCGAAACGCTTGCGACGCGCGGCGGGCTCCGCCAGACAGCCCAAGGACAGCTTGGCGCCGTCACTGTCGAGCAGCGCCGTCGCCCACTCGCCGCTGAAGCGCAGCTCGGCGATCAACCCGCGCTCGGCGCGCCACGTGATGCGCGCGCGGTCGAAGCCGAGCTCGTGAGCCAGCCCACGGAAATCACGATGTACCGGTGCATCCAGCGCCGACCGAGTCGTCGCCACGCGATCGCCAAACAGTAGCTCGGCCGTGCGCCCGTCGGCGTGGCGATAGCGTGGCCTCTTGCCGTCCACGCGTTCGAGCTCGAAGACCTTCGCGCCGCGGGCCAGGTAGATCTTGTCTTCCTCGAACAGATCCGGGAGCTCGAGCCGCGTCACGAGCGCCAGGGCTTCGACGGGGTCGTCCGAGTACACGTACCCCTGGCGCAACAGCAGTGCGCGCAGCGTCGCTTTGTTGGCGCGATGACGTAGCTTCGCGCCACGCACGCGCCGAAAGGGCGAGCCCTTGGCGAACGCGCGCCGCGTCTCCCTCGCTGCCTCGGGGAGCTCCGAATCCGGCGTCACGGCGGGCTCGCTCACGAACACCATGGGCTCGCCCCGCGCCCGGCCGAGCACCTCCGCGCGCCGCGCGTCGAAGCCCGGAGCTCCGGGCAGCTGGGGCTCGCTCCGGAGCTCCGCCATGCGCGCCCGGCAGTCCAAAAGCTCACTGTCCACCGGGGTGGCCGAGCTGGACGCGGCAGGCGCCGCGTGGGCACTGCCCTCGGCCCGGTCCGGCAGGCTGCGGCAGCCCGCCGAGGTGACGGTCAGGGCGGCGATGGCGAAGACGGCTCGGCGCATGCTCTCACCCAAAAACGCCGTCGGGCGCCGGCTTATTCGCCGGCGGCGCGTTCGGCCTCGAAGCGCGCGAAGTGCGGCTCGAGCGCCTCCATCACGCCGCCCGCATCGTCGACACACACCGGGATCTTCATGTCCTGCGCGTTGGCCAGACCTGCCTCCACCATATTCTTCTCGGCCCACACCACGAGCTCGCGCCACATGTTCCCGACGAAAATCAGCGGCACACCGGATACGTGACGCACCTGCAAGAGCTGCCACACCATCATCGTCTCCAGCGTCGTTCCGATGCCGCCAGGCATGATCACGAAGGCGTTGGAGAGGCGCATGAACTGCGCGAGACGCGAATAGAACGTGCGGTGGGTGTACAGCTTCTCCACGAATGGATTGGCGCCCTGCTCGAACGGCAGCTCGATACGAATACCGATGGACCGCGTGCGGTTCTGCGGATCGCCGAGATTCTCCCCCTCGTTGGCAGCTTGCATCAGTCCGGGACCTCCGCCGGTGACGATGTCTGCTCCGCGCGCCGAAAGCCGGGCCGCGAGATCCTTGACCTGCTCGTACGCGGGAGTGTCGGGCTTCGTGCGCGCCGAGCCGAAGATGGCGACGCGAAAGAACTCCTGCCGCTCCGGGCGAATGCGGCTGAGGTCGTTGACCACACTCCAGAGTTGGTCCACGGCGTCTTCCACGACTTCCATCGTTTCCTGCGTGGTGCACACCAGACGGTTGAGCTCTCCGTTCTTCATGCCTTCCTCCTGTCAATCGGCAGCGATCCGCACCACACCGCCGCCGACGGGGCGGTCCAGCGCGCGGCGCAGTCCGCGGCGCGCTTGCTCGAACGCCCGCGCCCCGCGCTCGAGGCGAAAGGGACCCACCCGCGTCAGCCCCTCCACCACCACGGCCACGAGCCCCGGTTGCTTGGGTGCGTCCAGCGCCGGGCTGTTCTTCTTGCGCCACGGCGAGCGCGACGCCAAGTGGTGATGCAACACCCGCGTGCCCGGCGGCAGCCCAGACAAGCCCGGCCGATCCAGAATCCCGCCGTCGAGCAGCGGCCTCCCCTCGTGCCAAGTGGGGTGGAACAGGCCCGGCAGCGTACAGGAAGCCTGGATCGCCGGAGCCAACGGTCCCGAGGCGATCACGCGAGTGCCACGGCCGAGCACGTCGTACACCGACAGCGCCGCCGGCACCCGACAACGCGCAAATTCCGTGACGGGCAAAAGCCCCTCCAACCGCGCTCGGAACAGGCGCCCGCGGAGCAATCCGAGACCGGGCCGCGGATCCCAGAAATCCTCGCGCCGAAGAGCGAAGAGCTCATCCCGCAGAGAGGTCGCGTCGAGCCCCGCGGCCCACAGCCCGCCCACCAGCGCCCCCGCGCTGGCACCGGAGATCCGCTCCGGAGCAAGCCCGGCATCCTCCAACTCGCTCACGAAACCAGCGTGGGCGAAGAAGCCGAAGAACCCGGCGGACATGGCCAAGGCGAACGGCTCTTGCTGGAGCCACTCGCGCAGCGTCGGCTGAGCCAAGCTCAGTCCTCCGGACGCCGCTTGGAAAACGGAGGTGGGAACAGGCGCTGAGTGCTCTCGCCGCTGAAGTCGAGGCCGTCCCTGCCGCCACCCGGCGCCCGGAGCAAGAGCGTCGCTTCGTCCAGCCTCAAGCTCTGCACCTGACCCAGGCGCCACAAGAACTTCACGCCGATCACGGGGTTCGCCTGGAACAGCGGATACACCGCGTCCTGGTCGAGGACCAAGAGCCGCGTTGGCTCCAGTGTCTTGACCGTGGCGGTACGCGGTCGATTGGTGAGCAGCGCCATCTCGCCGAAGTGACTCCCACTCGACAGCGTAGTCAGCCGTGCGCCGCCCTTTTCCACACTCACGCGACCCGCCGCGATGATGTATAGCGCCTTGCTGGCTTCCCCCTCCGCCAGCACCGTGACGCCACCCTCCAGCTCCTCGGTGCGCAGGGCACTGGCCACCTCCAAGAGCTCCGGGTACTCCAGCTCCCCGAACAGCTCCATGGCGGAGAGCGCGGAGAGATCCTCGTACACCCGGCTCAATCGCTCTTCCCCGGCGGCGTCCTCGGCTTCGATGTGCACCACCACGGCGGTGATGTTGTCCTCACCGCCGCACTGGTTGGCGTAGTCCACCAGGCGATCGGCAATGCCCTCGCCCTCGATCAGGTCCCCGAGGCCCTGACTCGTGTAGTCGAAGTAGCCGTGCAGTCCGTCACTGCACACCAGGTAGGCATCTCCCGGCAGCACGTCGAACTCCAATGTGTCCACCTGAACCCGTTCCTGCGGCCCTACCGCGCGCATCAACAGGTTCGACGGGAACGCCTCCAGCGCCTGCTCCCGGGTGTAGCCGCGCATCATGGCATCCGCCACGAAGCTGTGATCCATGGAAAGCTGGTGAAGCTGCCCGCCGCGTTTCAGGTACAGCCGCGAATCCCCCACGTGCGCCAACACACCGCGCTGCCCGCGAATGGACAGCACGGTGCAGGTGGTGCCCGCCCCTCGCGCTTGTGGATCCCGTAGCCCAAGCGATGCACCGCCGTGTTGGCGGCCTCGACTGCTCGGCGCAATACCTCCACGACGTGCGCCGCCTTGAACGGATCCAGCGGCTCTTCGTGGCTTTCCGCCTTGCCCAGCTCCGAGCGAACGGTTTCTTGGATTGTCTCGGCCGCCAGCGCCGAAGCTACTTCCCCCGCAGCGTGCCCGCCCATCCCATCGCACACGACATAGAGGCCGAGATCGTCGTCGACGAGATAGCGGTCCTCGTTGTGGTCTCGCCGCCGACCGACGTCGCTCTGCGCCTCCGCTCGGATTTTCACGGACACAAGATAGCCGACGCGTCTCGACGCCCAAAGCATCGCATCCGGATGCGGAGAATTCGGGGGTCTTTTCGTTGGTCCGGCGCGGAACCGACGGGGTCCGCGGATAACGGATGTGCGCGGGCGAAGCGCGACGGTTATCCTCGCCTCGCATCGATGTGGTGGAGGCAGAGGCGCAGGGACCCACCCGGCGAGCTGGCACGTGCGCTCGCGTCGGCGACCCGCGCGCGGATCATCGAAGGCGGCGTGGCCGATGGCAAGGCCCTGGGCCAGCGCGTGGCGCTGGAGCTCGAGGGCGAGCAAGCTCGAACGCTCGCAGAGTACCTGCGTGTCGTTCCTGAACAGCAGCCGTTTTACTGCATGTGTCGTGGCGACTGGGGCATCGAGCTGTACGCCGGCAATTCTCGTCTGGTGACCATCGGCCTGCATCACGGCCGCTCCATCCGCGTGGACACCTGGAGCTCCGACGCTCTACTGGCCGACGGCGAAGGGCTGCTCCGGTTTCTCGCCCAGCGCGGGCTCCGCGAGCCGCTGACTGCTTTCGAAGCGGATCGCGCCGCGGCGGCTCGCTTCGCCGATGCGCGCGCGCGTTGGCTGGCCGCGACCCCCAAACCGCTCGTCGACTTGCTGAGCGCCCTAGAAGGCGCAGGCCTGCTGAAGCCCAAGAGTGAAGGGGTGCTGGAAGCCCTGAAACGACTGGAGGATTCTGGCGCCGAGCCGACCAGCGCGCTGCTCGCCTGGTACGCAGCGGGGCTCGGGCCGTGGAACGGCTTCCCCAGCTACGAGGGCGTGGCCTGTGCGCTGCTGGCGGGGCTCGGCGCTGAACGCGTCGCGCGCGCAGCCGAAGCGACGACCAACGAAAGCGAGCTGTTTGCGGCGGCGCGCTTCTTTGCGCGCTGGGGCGCGCCCCCGAAAGAGCGCCGACTACTGACCCCGGCGCTGGCGGAGCGCCTGCGCGCGGTCACCCAGGCGCGCGGCGATGCCGATGCCCAGACCCGGATCCAGGCGGCACTCGCGCCCCTGGATGTGCCGGCAGACGGCCCCAGCCTGGGACGCGCGGAAAACGATCGGGACTTCGCCTTCGTGGTGGCCGTTAACCTCCCCACTCCCCGTCCGGCGCTGGTTGTCCTCGACGGCAGCGAGCTGGTGCTCCTGGAAGGCGGACAGCGTCGCGTGCTCCTAACCGGGCTCCGCTCCGTCGGGGCCGTCGCCACCAGCGGCCCCCGCGTCGTCTTGACGCGACTCGACCGCTGCGAGGTCGTCATGGTGGATCCGAAAAGCGGCGACGCAGAGACCTTGGCGGAGAACGTCTCCGAAGCTCGCTGCCTGGCGGTTTCGGGCGAGCGCGTGGCGTGGATTGAGAAACGGAACGGCTGGCTGGTCCGCGAGCTGGGGCGCGACCAACCCTGGGCCAAGGTGGACGATCGCGCTTGGGATTTGCGGATCGCGGGCGCCGCCCCGGTGTGGGGGCGCGCGTACTCAGGGGTGTTCGGAGTTGGCCAGCGCTACGAGACGGAAATCGTCACGGTCGGCTCCCGGGGCAAGGTCAAGACGCTGGCCCGCTTCACCGGCGACGAGAACTACGTGTATCCGCGGTTCGATGCCGACGCGACACGCATCGCCTGCCTCACCGGTCGCGAGGTGACCCTCGTGGATCGCGTGAGCGGCACGCGGCGGCCCTTGGGACTGGCGCGCCGGGTGGAGAGCGTGGCCCTCGACGGCAATGCGCTGTGGGTCATCGCCCTGACTGAGGACCGCTACGGCGGCGAGCTACTCCGCATCGACCTGCGGACCGGCGCCAGCGACAGCCGGCTGAGCTACCGCCGGATGCTCTACCATCAAGAGAGGCTGTCGCTCGCGGCCAACCACGTGGGCTGGAACGTCGGCGGCACGGCGCTGTGCGTGCCCCGCGGCTGAGGGCTCGGTTCCGCGCCGGACCAACAATCTCTCGATCCAGGACCGAAAAGGCCTCGCGCCGGCTGCTGCGGCGCCAGGGTCGAGAAAAGCAAGACGTCGGACGTGGGCGGCTGAGGTCAGGGCGCCTTGGCCGGCCCCGATGCCGCCGCGGCCACGGCCGTCGTCACTGCTGCGGAAACCACGACGAGAACTGCAACTGCCAATGCCACGGGGCTGTTCCTTTCATCCAGGGCGCCCATCCACGCGCGGTGAGAGCAGCATGGGGGCGTAGCTCACGAGGTACGCTGCGAAGGACAGCGCCCACAGACTGCCCGCGATGGCGAGCAGCGAGATTTGAGAAGTGCCGGAGAGCGGCGCGATGACGCGGAGCACGGTGGCCGCGGTGATCACGGCAAAGGCCACGGCCACGGGCTTGGGTGCCGCCAGCATGCGACCGGTGTGACCCAGGGACACCCGCGCCATCATGCCCAGGGTGAGCGCACCAATGGCGCCGGCGGTGAGGGCATGCAGGCCCATGCTGGACGGAACCGCGTCGGAAAAGACGCTGACGCCCCGGAGCACGAGACCGATGGCCAACCAGGCATGGCCCAGGTGCAGGATCCACAGCAGCGGAGTACCGAGGGTATGCCGCGCACCCCAGCGCCAGGCGCGAGCTGCGACCACGACACCGGCCAACAAGGTGAAGCCGCCGGCGAGCTCGGAACCGGGCTTCAGAACGTCGGTGGCGATCACCAGAACCATGGCGGCGATGGCCGCGCGATCCAGAACCGGAATGTTCGCGATGCCTTCGGCGCGCGTTGCATTACGCGTGAACATGGGGACGACCCGCGCGCTGACGATCACGATGACGATAGTCACCAGATCCACGCCCAGCAGGCTGCCAAGGCGCTCCCAGCCCGGCAGGATGCCGAGCGCGCCCAGATGCACGCTGAAGTTGGCGGCGAACAGTGCCGTCAAGATCGCGATGAAGCCGTAGTTGCGCCGGTTCTTGGACAGCAGGATTGGCCGCGCGCAAGTGGCAGCCAGCGCCGGCAGAAACGCCAGGTCGAGGGCCGCGGGTAGCTGTCGCGGCAACCTGTCCGCGAACAGCACCGCGACCCGCCCGGCGAGCCACAACGCGCACAACAGCGCCAGTGGCATTCCCACGGCCGTCTCGCGTTTGGTCCAGTTGCCCACGGCGGTGAGCAGGAAGCCGGCGATCACCGCGACCGAGAAGCCGAACACCATCTCGTGGGCATGCCAGCCCATGGCTCCGAGGTACGCGCCAGGATCCAGCTTGCCGTACAGCACCAACACCCACACCGGCAGGGTCACCACGGCGTAGGCCGCCGCGAGCAAGAAGAAGGGACGGAAGCCCTTCGCCAAGATCGCAGGCCGCGCCGGGTCGGCCTCTAGTGTGGGGTGGATCAATGAACGCTGCGGCACAGGGAACGCGCCGCAGTGAGCAATCCGCGTTCCATGCGAAATCCCCGATAACTCACGTTAGGGAACGAACTTTTAGCGCGCCCGCGCGGGTCCAAACATGACCAAGCGCAATTTTCGCGTGGTCTTGTGCGAGGGGGGGTAGCCAGTGCGCCGCCGCCCCGCACCTCGATGAGCGCACTGGTAGGCTGCCGCCAATGGTCCGGCACCGCCTGCTGCTCGCTGCGTGGGTCTTCGCCCTGCTGCTGGCCTGCCGCCACGCCAAGAAGCCCAGCGACTGGGATGAGGAGCCCGTAGAGCCCGGGCACTTCTTGATCGAAATCGACGGCACCGGCGACAACGACGTCTGGGTGCTCAGCAACAGCGCCACGTACCACTACGACGGCGGTCGCTGGAGCGCGCACCATCTGGTAGCGCGCAAGCTCTCCGCAGTGGCACCGGACGACGTCTGGTTCGGCGGCTACATGGGGACCGTCGTCCACTACGACGGCAGGAAGTTCGAGAGCTTCACCATCGAGCCGGCGAAGAAGGCCTACCGGGACGTCTCGTCGGTCGCGGCCTGGCCTGGCGAAGTGTGGGTCGCGTTCAATGAACCGGGCTACTACCGGCACGAAGGCGCCGACTGGGTACGTGTCGAGCCGAGCGCGCTCCGCGGCTGGAAGATCGACCACTTCTGGGGAAAGACCAAGACGGACGTGTGGGCCGCGCTCAACCGGCCGGGAAGCGCGAAGGTCGCTCACCTCGAAAACGGAACTTGGACCATCTACGACAAGCCTGGTGGCAGCGTGTTCGCAGGATCAGCGACGGACGACGTGTGGTTCCGAAGCGTGGGCGGGATGGTGCACTGGGACGGCAGCAAGCTGACGGACCATGCCATCCCCCAGCCGAAGGCGCGCCTGTACGGGATCGCGGTGCGTTCGCCGAAGGATGCGCTGGCTGTGGGCGCTCGCGGTGTCGCGCTGCGTTGGGACGGCTCGAGCTGGAACGCACTGCCCGCGGTCTCCAACTACGAGCTCGTTCGCGCGTTCGTGGCGCCGGGCGCACGCTATCGGGCTCTGTTCCGTGGCAGCGTGCTGGTGAGCAACAGGCCCTGAGCCGGCGCTAGCGCCCGGCGGCTCGGGCGGCGCGCCGATAGAACCAACCCGAGAACGGTTGCGTTCCGCCGATGGGCACGTACGCCGCCTTGTTGTGGAGCAGCACCCCGTCGGCGAAGTAGGTGTGCGGCGGATCCACCGCAATGTCGAATACCGTTGCCGCTGCGATTTCCCTGGTGACGGTCGCTCGGGCGATTCCCGTCGGTGTCACCAGCTCGGCCCCCGAACGAACGTCCCGCGCAAGAACCCACTGCCCGTCGGCGTATACCGGATGATTGCCGGTGACTCGCAGACGACCGATCGCCCACAGCCTTTCGGCGTATGCGGTCTGGATGCCACGCACCAGGCTCGTGGTCCGGGTGTGCGACGTCTCGTCGTAGCTGACCACGAGATCGCCCACGCGAAGCGCCTCCACCGGGACCGGTCCGGAAGGAGTCGCTATGCGCGTCCCGCCGGCCACGCACGTGAAGTGCTGGAACTCGTCGACGAAGAGCTGCTTCCCGGACGGATTGGACAGGACCTCGACGACGTTGACGTCGTAGCGCTCTCGATCGTCTCGCAACGTGAAGCGCATCCAGCGGTTGCCGTCCACGTCATCCACGGTGGGTGCACTCGGCTTGGGCGGTGCCGCAAGGGAGTGGCTCTTGGCGACCGCTTTTGCCGTCAGGGCCTCGAGCTCGTCGATGCTCTTCATGGCGTCGCCGCGCTGCTTCACTTCGAACCGAAGTGGCTTCGACGAGACGGCAATCACGCGCTCCTTCGTCTTCAGCTCGCCCGCCAAGGCAAACGAATACTTGCCGGGGGTAGCGAACAACCCTGTCGCAGGCTCGTTCCACTCGCGATCCCCCAACCCCTTGTCGCCAACGCTCAGGTTTTGGACCAAGCTGGCCAGCGGCCAAGCCACCGGCCGTTCTTTCTTCGGCGCGACGCTGAGCTTTCTCGTCTTCCCGTCCGGGCCTTCGATCACGAACACGAGACCGAGCACGGCTTCGGACCAATCGAGTTGCTCCCGGTACCAAGGAGCGCTGCGCGCGGGTTTGACCGACGGGCGAAATTGCAGCGCGACATGCAGGGGCTCGCCGGTCGCAATGGTGCTCACCAGCAGTCGAAGCTCCGTGACGACTCCCGCCCGGACCTCTCCCCGCGCCGAATTGTCCCGAATCGGAGGGCGACTCGGGGCGGGCGGAGGCGCAGACGGTGGAGGGCGGCTCGAACGCGCGGACCGTGTGGTGCTCACGCGGGCTTTGTCTTCACAGCCGGACAAGGCCAAGACGAACACGAGCCCCATGGCCAATCTGCGCATGCGCCAACATACCAACAATCGGGGTACTTGGTTTTTGTCGCTGCTTCGCGGAACCGTCGCGGCCACCCCTCACGCGGCCGCGGACTGAAACAGCCTCGCCTTGAGCGCCGAGAGCAGAGCCAGCGCCGGCGAGAGCGCCGTCCGTTCGAGCGCCGGCGAGACTCCATGCAGCGCCCGCGAGGTCTCGAACAGCGCGCGCTTGGCGACCCGCGCCGGCCGCGAGCTCTTCTGCAAGTCGTGGAGCCACATGAACTCGAACACGTCTTCGATCTTCTTTCGCACGTCCGGCACGTAGTGGAAGAAGTCCGCGTCCATCACGGCGCCGCGGGTAAAAAGCTCTGTCTGATAGTAGGCGTGACGGTGGCGGTCGGGCGCGTCGAAGCTGCGCTCGCGGCTCAGCCACCAGCCCTCGAGGTCGTACGCATCCTTGTGGTCGTCGTAGATCTGGGTCCCGGGGAACGGGATGAGTATCGAGGCGATGGCCGGATGGAAGCGCGCCACGTGGGGCGCAAGCTCCCGCATCAGTCGCTGGGTCGCGTCGATGGACTCCACCGTGTCCCAGGGGAAACCGAGGATGAAGAAGACACAGGTGCGGATCCCGCTCGCCGCCGTCAGCTCCACCATGCGACGCGCGCGAGCCACGTCGTGCGGCTTGTGGATCTTCTTGAGCGTCTCGGGGTGGCCGCTCTCGATTCCGTAGTCGATTTGTACGCAGCCCGCGCGCGCCAGAGTGCCCAGCAGGTCTTCGTCCACCCGATCAACGCGAGTCATCATGCTCCAGGTGAGGCCCAACCCGCTGTCCATGAGCCCCTCGCAGATCTCGAGCATGCGAGGACGGTTGACAGTCATCGCGTCATCCATGAAGTGGAAATGGCGCGTGCCATAACGCTGGTACAGCTCGGTCATCTCGCCCAGCACGCTGGCCGCCGAGCGGAAGCGGAAACGCCGGCCAAACAGCCCCCCCGCGCAATAGGCACACTTGGCAGGGCAGCCACGAGACGAGAACAGATTCATGTGCAGCGCGGGGTTTTCAGGACCGCCGTATTCGTCGGCGTCCACCAAATGCCGGGCCGGCGCGGGCAACGCATCCAGATCCGCCACGGGCGGGCGCGCGGCACCATGGACGATTCGTCCCTCGTCGTCGCGGTACACCCAACCCGCCACCTGCTCCTTGGGCATCTGCCCGGTGAGCGCACGGACCGCCTCGACGATGGTCGGCTCGCCCTCGCCCACGACGGTCGCGTCGAAGCCGTGCTCCAGGGGCTCTTCCGGGAGAAGCGTGGCGTGGGGACCTCCAGCCAAGAGCTTGGCGCCGCTGCCGGACAACAGCGAGGCCAGTCGATACGCCTCGCGCGCGATGGGCGTGACCAGCGTCACGCCGATCACGTCCGGCCGCTCCGCATGGGCAACGCGTGTGATTTCCTCGCTGCTTCGCTTCCGTGCGGTAGCGTTCGCATCGAGCAGTCGCACCTCGTGCCCTGCGCCCTCGAGGACCGCGCCGAGCATCGTCAGCGCTGCCGGACAGCTCTCGTGGAATTGAGTGCGAGAAGGCGGGTAGACGAGCAGGATTTTCTTCGGCATCCGAACCCCTCCGCGTGGACGTCCCGGCTCGATGCGCGCAAGGTTCGTACCATCGCGCGGTCGCGATTGTTCGCGCGCGCCTACGACACGCTGGCGCAACGCAGGCGGGCGCCGCCCTCCGGCCGGCAATTTTCGCGCGCTAGAGCGAGACGAGCCGCAGCCGCCGGCGGCCATCGGGCAGCGGGGGCAGCACCACGCTGCCGGAGCTCTCCGGAAGCGGGAGCTTCTGGTTCTTGGCGTACACCGGGTGCTTGCCGTGCTCCTTGAACCACTCGGCGACGCTCGCCGTGCGGTGGATCTTCTCCACGATCTGCCGCCAGCCCACGCCGGTGTTGTAGGCGCAGAAGCTGATCTCCCCCATCTGCGTGCCGTACGGGATGATGCACATCTCGGTGCGCCGGAAGTCGTAGTTGAACAGATCCTGAAACCACATCCCGGCCACGAATAGAAAGCGCCACTCGAAAGCGTCGGCGTCGCCTTCGCTGGCGCCAATCGCATCCCCCTTGGCTCCCATCTGGCTCAGCACCTGACGAACCATCTCCGTGAGGCCGTAACCCTCCGGTGCTCGTTCAGGATGGAAGTTCCTGAGCAACGCCAGCGCCAGAGCCGCCATCGTGATGGGCTTTTCCCGGCCGGCGTCCGCGACTTCCTGCAGATCCCTGAGCAGCTGATCCACGTCCACGAACTGACTCACCGGCACCCAGCGCTTGGTCTTCTTGTGAACCAACAGCACGGTTCCGATGCCGCAGTTGGGATGACAGCCGCACTTGAGGGCCCCGAACTCCGCGCTTTGCCCCAGCAGGTGGTCCACCACGTCGCTGAAGGGGTTCATGGCCGAAAGCGGAAACCAGTCTCTCAGCGGTTCCGTCGCGCCCAGCTGTCCCTTCACGTCGTGGGCCAGGTGGCTCAGGGTGTAGCGCTGAGCTTTTCGCACCTCGTCGCTGACGTCCTCGTCCCGGCCCGTGAAGCTCACCGGCTGAAACGACACCACCGTGATCTTGTCGGCGTTGTCGATGGCGAACTGGACGATGGGCCCCACCTGGTCGTTGTTCACGCCGTTCACGATAGTGACGACCAGCACCACGTCGATGCCCGCTGCGT
Source organism: uncultured Gemmatimonadaceae bacterium (assembly GCA_963822945.1). Lineage (GTDB taxonomy): Bacteria > Gemmatimonadota > Gemmatimonadetes > Gemmatimonadales > Gemmatimonadaceae > JAGWRI01. The sequence continues at coordinate 358,717 of CAWGJO010000021.1, forward strand.
GCAGGTTCTCGATGGCGCGAAGCTTCACATCGAACAGATTGCCCACCTTGCGGTGACTATTCGCCTCGTTGGTGACCCCGTCGAACTGCAGGTACGCCAGCCTCAGCCCGGCGCGCTTGGCCTCCTGGCAAAACTCCGGCTCTTGCGCGAAGCGGATACCGTTGGTGGCGCACTGCACGCAGAAGTAGCCGATGTCCCGCGCGTAGCTCACCGCCCGAAGGAAATGGGGCTCAGGGTGGGCTCGCCACCGGAGAACTGCACGCTGAGCTGCCGCCGCGGCTTCACACCGAGGGAGTCGTCCAGGATCTGCTGGATGTCCTCCCACTCGAGCTCGTGCACGTAGCCCACCTGGTTGGCATCCATGAAGCACGGGTCGCACATCATGTTGCAGCGATTGGTGAGGTCCACCGTCAGCACGGAGCCGCGGCCGTACTTCACGCTGGAGCTGCCGTGTTCCCTGAGGGAGGTCTTGGGCGCCAGATAGTCCCGACCCGGAAACAGCTCCTCGATGCGGGCGAGGAAAGCGGGGTCGATGCTCATCACGTCTTCGAAGGGGCCGTGCTTCTCGCACTTCTTCTGCATCACGATGTGACCGTCACGCTCCACGATGTGCGCCTTGATCTCGCCGGAGTGGTCCATCAGTGCGCCCAGGTTCGCTCGCCCCGACAGCACGGCCTTGCGCACTTCCTTCACGCATTCGGGGCACAGCGAGTCCGTCTGCCGCGGCCAGCCGAGCTTCGGGAAGGTTCGCTCCTGTTTTCGAATCAGTGGCGCGGGAGCCCACTTCGGTTGCACCCGTGCGCCCGGAAAGCGCTCGCCCAGAGCGCGCACCAACGGCCAGGCGGCACGGGCGCTCTTGGTGAGCAGCTTCTCGGCGAGCACGGGCAGCCCAGAGCGCGAGGTCACCTGCATAGGCGGCTCACAATAGCGGCCACGCGCCGCGGGTAAAGAGGTGAAACGCCCCGCCTATCGCAGCGAGCCGATTCCGCGGCGAACCAACATCATTCGACTACAAGCTTTTGGCCTTGATGATGAGATAGCGGAGGGGCTCGGAGGGCGACAGGTTCTCGATGGAAAGGGTCTCGCCCAGCGGCAAGAAGACTGCCGTCCCCGCGCCCAGGGCGACCGCCTTGCCGGAAACCAGCGCCTGCCCGCGACCTTCGATCACGATGACGCTCTCCGGGTACTCCGTTTGCACGTGCTCACCCACACGTCCACCCGGCTCCAGCTCGCAGGCGAGCAGTGCGGTGAACGGCTCCATCGGCGTGAGCGCCAGACTCCACACGCGTACCGCCTTTGCCCCACCGAACAGCGCCTCGCGGCAATCGTGACTCGCGGATCGATCCCACATCCGTGCCTCAGGGTGCGCCACATAGCGAGTACGGCGGCGCTTCCAGCACCGCACAGGCTTCTTCGCCGGTGACGCAGGCGTCGGCGATGCAGACTCGCGCGACAACCGCGCCGCCGCAGCAACACACCTCAGGACAAGTCGCCTCGGCGCCACACACGAGCTCGCCCAACCCGAGCTCGGTACCGGGCTGACACGCACACTGCGGCCAGGCGTAGGTCAGGGTGTACGGGCGCTGATCGGACGTCGTGCCTAGCCCCGTCAGGCCGCCCGCCAGATCGCACTCGGTGCCGTCGCACGAATCCCAAACCGTGCGCTCTGCATCGCAGCCCTGGATGTCTTCCATCGTGCTGCCGTTGCAAGTCAGATTCGCGGTTTTGATCAGGCACGCCGCGTAGCGATTCCATTCCTCCGTGCAGCCGTCCATGACCGCCAAGGATTGAGCCTGGTGGCAGCTGTCCAGGCAGCCGCCCGGTCCCTGCTGAGTCGCGCCCCCAGCCCCCACGCTGGTCGAAAGCTCACAGCCCTTGGCCTGCAGTTGCTGGCACAAGCTCGAGCAATCGACGGGCTCATCCGGCGCGTCGCTACTGCAGCCCGGCGCCAAGCCGACGGTCCCAAAAATGATGCCCAAGGTGGCTACGACGTCTTTCGGTCGTCTCATGTTCGACCCCCGCACTGAGCTTACAACACCCACGGCCTTTGTCCGACGCCCTGGGCCCCTACGGTTCGTCGCCTTCCAGCAATACGCCGGAGCTGAGCTCGCTCACCTTGCTGAATCGCTCCACCAGCCGCTTCATGAGAGCCGCTTCATCCGCCACGAAGACGAAGGCCACCGGAGCCGTTGCTCGCGCCACCACGAAGGCGCCGGGCTTCTTGGCGCGAGCGAGCACCGCGGTCACGGTATCTTCGCCAACCGCAGCACGATACCCCGAAAGGTTTTCGAGATCCGCCCGCCGGAGCATGATGACCCGCGTCCAGCGCGCTCTACTTTCCAGAATATTGTTGGTCCGGCGCGGAACCACACTGCTCTCGCTGACCGTCATCGGCGAATGGGCAATTTCGCCGAGAGCCTCGTAAGCGCTCTCCAAACTGGGCTGGTACAGGCAGACCCAGGGGCGGAGGTACGCGCGCGGCGGCAGCCCGTGAGGGAAGGACTCGTGCACCAACGCCAGGTAGGTCTGGAACAACTCGTCGCTGAACAGGCCGCCCTCGTTGTCCAGCAGCGCCGGCAGCCGTGGGAGCAACTTGCGCGCGACGGGATCGATGAATTCGTCGGAGTACAGCCCGTAGGGACGCGCGAGACGGCGCTGAAGCTCTTTGCTATCGAGCTTTTCCAGCACCATGCCGTTGCCGAAGGCTGCCGCCAGGGATTCGTCGAGCAGACCCCAGGCCGGGTACGCCAGCGGGTCGTCGCTTTCGGCAAAGCGATTGGCGAGACGAGCTGCGTCCTGCCGTTTGGCGGTGGCGAAGAAGAAGTGAAACAACTCGTGCATCACGACGGCGAGCCGCGGGTCGGCCTTTTCCCCGGGGACGATCTCCACGAACGAAACGCGGCCGCGGTTCTGCCCGTAGGACGCCGAATCGTGCTTCGGTCGCGAAAGCAGCTCGAACGTCAGCTCCGTGTGGGGCGGCAAGTCGCTGCCGTAGAATGCAGCCACGCGCTCCACCAGCGCGTCGAGTTGGGCGCTGCGGATGCGCTCGGCAAGCTCGCTGGCTTGGGCGGCGAGGGTGGCGTCCTTTTTCTCGTAGGCCCGCGCGTAGCGTGCGGAAAAGCGCGCGATGATGGCGGCCGACTCGTGCACGTCGGCGGGCTCCATGAACAGTCCGACGGTGCTCGGGTAGCGCTCGGGCCCGGCGGCGGCATAGGCGGCGAGACGGATGTGGGCTTCTACACCGGTAGCACCGCGGGGGATCGGGAGCTCGGGCTCCTCTACGCCGGACTGAATCTCTATGCGACCCTGGTAGCGGTAGCGAATGGATCGCCAGCGCGCGATCGCCGCTCGATCAGCCTTGCTCAGCCCGCCCAGCTGCTGCGCCCACTCGAGCTCGTACGCCGCGACGGAGCAGGGCATCAGGTGCGCGAGGCAGTCGAGCTGATACAGCAGATTCGACCAGCGGGAAGCACGGAAGACGAAGCTCAGACGCTTGCCATCGACGCGAGCTTCGTGCGCAGGCCCCGCAACCGATGCATCGTTCGGAGCCGTCGACGCGGTCGTCGGGCAGGGTGCCGCTGCCTGCCGCGCCGAGCCACTGCAGCCCAACGCCACGAGGGCGACCAAGGAGATTCCGCGACGAACCGACATCAGGTCGGGTCACTTTATAGCGAACGCGGCGGCGCGACGAGCCGAGTGCTATTGTCACCTGACGATGGGCCGGGCAGTACTATGGGTCGCGCTCTCGATCATTCTCTCGGCGAGCAGCGCGCGGGCAGCCGCGGGCGGCAACCAACGTGCGAGAGTGTCGGCGCACGGCGCGCAGGCGAAGCGAGCTTCCGCGCCGCACAAGCGAAAGACGGCATCGAAGGCCGCGGCGCGGCGCCCGCACGAGAAGCAGAGTGCGGCCGCCATGAAGCGTGCCGCCGCCAAGCGACATGCCGCCGCCAAGCGACATGCCGCCGCCAAGCGACATGCCGCCGCCAAGCGACATGCCGCCGCCATGAAGCGTGCCGCCGCCAAAAAGCGCGCCGCCGCCATGAAGCGTGCAGCCGCCAAGAAGCGTGCCGCCGCCAAGCGACATGCCGCCGCCAAGCGACATGCAGCCGCCAAGAAGCGTGCAGCCGCCAAGAAACGCGCCGCCGCCAGGGAGCGCGCAGCGGCCAGGCGGCGCGCAGCCGCCAAGAAGCGCGCCGACGCTCGGAAGAAGGCGCGCGCGAAAAAACGGAAGGCAAAGAAGGAGCACAATCGGCCGAAGCGCCGGAGCTGACTCCTCCTGGCAGTCTCGTGCGATAATGCCCGCATGCGGGTGAAGGGAACTGCGTATCACGCGCGGCTCAATCTGCTGCGCAGCAAGTGGGGGGAGGAAAAAGTGGAGGCGTTTCTGACGCGGTTCCACGAGGAGCACCCGTCGTTTCCCAGGAAGGTGCTGGCCACGACCTGGATGCCAGCAGAGGAATTCCTGCAACTGAACGACGCCATCGTCGACGAGGTCTACGGCGGCGATATGGAGTCGCTCTGGGAGCTGGGGGAGGCGAGCGCTGCGTGGACGTTGAAGGACGGCCCCTACAAGAACCTATTGGTGACCAAAGACACACGGCGGTTCGCCAGCATGGCACCGGCGATGTACGCCAACTTTTTCGATACCGGCGCAGCCCGCTCGGCGTACTCGGACACCCGCGTGGATCTTTGGATCGACGGGATCCCGGAGCCGCTGCGTCACCTGTACTTCGAGTACTCGGTGGTCGGCTATTTCCGACGCGGGCTGGAGCTGCTCGGCGAGGACGTGCGCGCCGAGTGTGTGGAGGGATTCTCCAAAGGCGACCCGCGGGCGTACTACAAGCTCCACCTCGGCGGGTGACGAGCGGGGGCTATTTCTTTTCGGCCTTCAGACGCGTCTGGATGGCCGAGGAAGCCTTGCGGAAAGCCGCCGCTTGTTTGGCGCACGGTGGTGGACACGGTGACCGCTTGCGCCGACCGCAACCGCGCTTCGAGCCGGTCGCCAGCGACAACAAAGCAGCAATCGTGCGGGTATCGCCCTCTTTGGACGCGCGCGCCAAGAGCGGCACCCGCGCCTCGCAGCTGGACGCGGTGCGCAACTCGTAGGCGATTTTCAGCTCCGGAGTGAAACGCGACTGCACGTCCTTGTCGTCCAGTCGCTCACGGGCCGAGCGCCTCAGGGTCTGGCTCGTGAGCATCAAGTCGTAGAGCAGGTCCGGACCCACCTGGCCCATGCGCTGGGCCATCAGATCCAGCGCCTGGATCGACGACTCCGCCGGCCCCAAAGCAATCTTGACCACCAACGTGGACAGATCTCGATCGAGTACGCGGCTGGGCGCGACGGTGAACAGATTGCCCAACACCTCGATGGTCTGGGTGTACGTCGCCGGGTCCCGCCCCAACGCACGGGCCAGCGGCTCGAGCACTGCCGGATCTTTGGGATAGCTCTTGCGCAGCTCCGCCAGAGCAGCGGGCCCCTTGGAAATGGCGTCGGCAACCTGGTCGGTAGGTGCGCGCTGAATGATCACGCTGGCAGACGAGGGCGGAGCAACGCTGGCCTCCGGCGCGGCAGAGCCGGTGGCGGGGGCAGCCGGCAGCTCCGCGCCCGCGCTCGCAGAGGGGGCGGCCGAAGCCGAAGGCTCGGGGGCCAGCACTGGCCGCTGCGAGCGGGCGCGGCCGAAGCCGATCAACACGATCGCGGCCAAGGTCACGGTCCCGAACACGCCGGGGCCCGCCAGCAGGCGCCGCAGAAACCCGTTGCTGGAACTCGACAGAAGGCGCCTGCGCACGGCCATGCCCACGGCCGTGATCAGAGCGATGAAGAACAGGATCGGTCCCCAACCGGCCCAACCGGACAGATTGGGCGCCAGCGGAGCCGTGTTCAGGGCACGACCGAATCCGTCGAACGCGCGCCCCAGCAGCGTAATGCCGCCGTACACGGCGAGCGCCATGATCAACGGGCCGCGCAGCCTGGGGATCAGCTCCACGATGCGCACGCTGTTGTTCCACAGCCGGCGACGGATGAAGCGGATGGTGAGCAGCAACGGCGTGATCAGCGTTCCGATCACCACGGCGAGAACCAGGATGAACTCCGTGGCGGAAAGCTGCCGCCCGCCCCAGAACAGGTCTTGCAGCCCAACGATGGTCGTCACCAGGCCGAGCAGGCCCAAAAGCACGGCCAGCACCAGCAATAGCGCCAGCTCCACGCGTGCGGTGCTCACGTCGACGTCGTCGGCGCTCGAGCCCACCCGTGACATGAGCGCGCCGCGGGGCGGGCGGGCGCCGGATTCCAAGCGGCTGTAGCTGTCGAACAGCTCCAGTGCCGCATCCAGCTCCGCCATGAACTGGTAGCGGTCCGACGGCTCCCGGGCCATCGCCCGCTGCACCACCAGCTCCAGCTCTTCCGGCATGGTGGGCGCGTACTTGCGGGGCCGCTCCGCTTCCGAGCTCATCACGGCCAGCACGGTTTGCTGGGGAGACTCCTCGTTGAACGGGGCGCGTCCGGTCAGCGCCGTGTACAGAATGGCGCCCACTCCGTAGACATCCACGCGATGGTCAGCGCGTTCCCCCTTCGCCTGCTCCGGCGACATGTAGGCGGGCGTACCCATCACCAATCCGGTGCGGGTGACCGTGTTCCCCGTCACCTCCGTGAAACGCGACAGCCCGAAGTCCAGGACCTTCGCCTTGGGGCGATCCAGGGGGCCGACCAGGTAGATGTTCTCGGGCTTGAGAATCCCGGTGGATGACGCCGGCTTCGTGCGCCGCCTCGAGCGCGTGGCACACCTGCCGAGCGATGTACACGGCGAGCTCAGGTGACAGTTGCCTCTGCTGCTCGATGAAGTCGCCGAGCTCGAGGCCCTCCAGGTACTGGTTGACGATGTAGGGGCGGCCGTCGGCCGTGTACCCGAAGTCGTGTACGCCGACCACGTTGGGATGGTCGATGCTGGCAGCGGCGTCGGCCTCGCGCTGGAAGCGAGTGCGCACCTCGGCGCTGGATGCCATTTCCGCGCGCAGCACCTTGATGGCGTAGCGCTTGCCGGCGATGCGAGTGTGGTGCGCCTCGAACACCAGACCCATGCCGCCCTCGCCGAGCAGGCGGTGCAGGATGTAGGTATCCTGCAGTGTCGTGCCAAGCAGACTCGCCGCGGCCTCGTCGCGCTCCACGTCGACGAGTCCAGGGGTGTCCAGCTTGGTAGGTCTTTCGGGAGAGGAGCTCGCCATTACGTGCTGCGATTTGGCCCTAACGTGCTGGGCGCCGCGAGCCGCGAAGGGTCATCCTAGCTCCCTCGGCGGCCCGGGTCGACACGTCTCGAAAGCTAGCTTTTCGCGCGGGGCTTGACCCGAGTTCCGGCATGGAGCTTGGACTGAAAGCGATTCGTGCTGGTGACGAGGGAGGGAGAGGCGCCGGCCAGCCCAAGGGTTCTCAGGCGAGCGGCCATGGGGTGGTCGGAAGCGCCAATCTCCAGCCTCACGCTGCCGGATCCGTGAATGCGGATTGGCCCGCGTACGTCCACCGGCGTTCGGATCAGCTCGCCTTCGAGGAAGGTGTAGGTCGCGAGCGAGAGCGGCGGACCTGGGATGCCGCGACCGGCGTCACCGTGGAGCCGAAGGATGCGGCGCTGGCCGTCGGGATCCATCACCGAGCTGTCGAAATGCCGCCCGGCGAGCTCGAAGGGGATGGACGTGACGAACTTTGGGTAGCCCCACAGCTCGCGGCCAGCCGCGTTCGCCAGGGGCGTGGTAACCGGCAGGTCCACGACGTACATCCCGATGCGGCGCGTGCGCGGCGAGCGCATCAGATCCAAAAGCCCCACCGCCGGCGGCGTCTCGCCCTCACGCAGCACCAAGAGGGCGGTGCCCACCTCGTTATACACACCGACGGAGGTATCGCGGTACTCGTAGAACGCAATGGCGCAGGCTGCGCGGTCGTGGCGCACCATTGCCGGCACCAAGTGCGTGCCTTCGAGCAGGCTCTCGGCGCCCCGCCGCGGCACCTCGAAGAACGCCACGACACACCGGACGTCGAAGTACAGGATGGGCAGGTCCACGAGCCCCGCGCTGGTCCGGTGGGTCGTCAAGGGAACCCGAAAGAAACGGTCTCGACTTGTCAATTTCATGGCAGGAGCTTTCCGAGCCAGGCAGGCGGGAGGCGCACCGCAAGCTCGTGTTGCAGATCCTCGATCACTGCGAGCCGGTTGATTTCGTTCGTGCCTTCGAAAATCTGGGTCAATCGCGCGTCACGATAGGCCTTCTCCACGAGCGCATCGTGACGGACCGCGTGGTTTCCGAGCAGATCCATGGCGCGCGTGCAGACTCGAAGGGCCGTATCCGTGGCGTGCTGCTTCGCCGCGGAGGCTTCGTGCTGCACCACCTGCTTTCGCTGGGCGGCTGCCCAGACCATGGCGCGGGCTGCCCGGGTTTCCGCAGCCATGCCTGCCAACTCGAGCTGCACGTCTTGGTAGTCGATCAGCCGCCGGCGCCCCAGCCGATAGCTGCAGCAAAAGTCCACGGCCTGCTCCAGGGCTCCACGCGCGAAGCCCACGCCCATGGCGGCCACGGGCAAGCGCGACATGTTGAGCACCGCGCGGTTCAGCGCCCAGCCCCGGCGCTCTCCGACGAGCACGTGGTCAGCCGGCACGAACACGTCTTCCAACAAGAGCTCCGCGGCCCCCGAAGCGCGCATCCCCATCTTCAGCTCCGTACGCACGACGGATAGCCCCGGAGCGGAGTGGGGCACGACGAACGCGGTCCACGACTCCATGCCCTCGCCTTGGAGAGCGGCGAACACCACCGTCGTTTTCGCGATGTCACCGCCGGAGATGTACAGCTTGCGCCCGCTGAGGCGATAGCCGCCGGCCGCGGGGCGCGCCACCACACCGGGAACGTAGGACTCTGCGCCGTGACCGTCCTCCACGTCGGAGCCTCCGGCGGGCTCGGTGATGGCGTAGGCGAAAACGTGGGGGGCTCCGGCTCTACACTGCCGGTAGGCGGGCAACACGAAACGGCGGATGGCGCGGATGCCGCCGAGGAGTATGGGCGCGACGCCGAGACCGGTGGCGCAGAGCAGCAGCATCAGACCGCCGTCGACGGCGGCCAACTCCTCGGTCTTCAGCGCTTGGGGCAGCGCCAGCGGATGCGCCAGCAGCGCCGGATCCTGGGAGCCGAAGGGCCGCGGGAGCAGGTCGCTCAAGAGCCCGGCGCGCGACGCGAGGTAGAGCACCTCACGAGCCGGAGGCGACAGCTCGCCCGTGGGCGGGTGCGGGGCAGCGTCGGCGGCCAGGGCTCTGGGGGCCAGCTCGGCCCGGGCGAAGTCGCGGATGCGCCGGCGATAGTTGGCCAGGGGACGAGCCAGTGTGGCGGTATCCGCCTGCCACAGGGTGCGGGCCGGATAGCGCACCAACGCCTGAGCCAAGCGGCCCAAGTCAGCGAAGGCCCGGTCCGGCGAGAGCGGATGGTCGACCGGAAGCTGTCCTTCGATCCGGTCAGCCATGGATCCGCTCCCAGCGGGCAGCGACGGCCGACAGCTCGGCCGGACTCGCGAGGTAGCGACGCAGGTGGTTTTGGTCCCGGACGATCTTCTCGAGCCCGGTGTCGCGCATGTAGCCGAGGCCGCCGAACACCTGCAGCGCCGCATTGGCCGCATCTGCCAGGCGGGGATGCGCAGCGGCGGCCAACGACAGGGCCGAGATCGCGCTGGCTTCCGTCGTCGGCAGGGCGGCGTGCAGCACGACCTCGGCGGCAACGCCGGACAGCACGACGCTGGCCACCGACAGCAGCGCCGAGACGGCTGGGTGCTCGGCGATGGGCGCTCCGCCCTGCTGCCGTTGCTCGGCGAACTGCCGAGCCATCCGCGTGCCGCGACGGACGGCGGCGGCGCCCACGACCACTGAGGCCAACGCCTCGGCGCGCAGCGCGAGCAAGAAGGCGGCCCGCGCGCGGGCGCCTTCCACGCGTGCCTTGACGGTTCCCCGCGCGGACACCTGGAAGGTGGCCAGCTCGTCGAGCCCGTGGGCACGGGGCAAGGCCACGACCTCCGGAGCGACGACCCAGAGCTCCAGGTCTCGCTGCCAAATCGGCATCAGCAACGCCTCGGGGGCGGCCGCTGCCGTGACGACGCGTGAACGCTCGGCGGCGTACACGTCGGCGAGAAGCGCTTGCGACTCTGCGCTCGGGTCGCCAGCCAGCCAATCCGCCAGGGCAGCGCGCCCGACGCCGTAGTGACCGTGAGCTGCGACCAGATCGACGCCTTCAACCGCGGCCAACGGTGCGACGCGCGCAGCCAGAGCGCGCTGGTGGATCGCGAGTGCGACTCCGGCGCTGTGCTCCGCGACGGTCGAAAGCAACGCAACGGATGCCACGACGCCGCCCGACTCCGCCCACAGCCCGCCGCCGGCGCTCGCCAGCCCGAGGCCGTCGGCCTCCGCCAGCAACTGCGACAGCGCGACGGCGTCAATGGGGCGCTCGTGCCGCTCGGTCTGCGGCGCGACGCGGCGCGACGCGAATCGCCGGACCTCGGCGAGCGCGACGCTCAGCTCCCCGTCGACGCGGTCCGTGATCCACATGCAGCGCCAGTCTGCCGTGCTTGGCCGGCGACGGGCAGACCCGGGGCTGATACTTCGCAGGTGCGGGCGGATCCCGCGGTAAAAGCGCCTCGCTAGCGGCACCATGGCGGCGCTATCCTGGAGACCGAGAGCGAGGTGAGCCCATGACCGACAAGCACCTGAGGCTCGAGCAGCTGCGCTGCCGGCGCACGGGGCAGATGTACTCGGTGGCCGAGCACGCCGAGTGCCCGTATTGCGCCGAGGCGGCGGACGTAATTCGCAAGACCGGACGTCACGAGGACTTCTGCGATTACAAGCCGGGAGAAGATTCCGTGAGCTTCGGTTTTCCCACGAATACGTCGCGCAACCAGTCGCGCTGACTCCATGACGCCGGTCACCCGCGCGCGGGTGGCCCGGGGGCTAGGCTCCAGGCGGACCTACCGGGAGGGTCTCCGCCATGAGCCATCACGCTCGACACAGCCAGGTCGAGGGCGCCGCGCTGCAGGAGGGTTGGGTCATCGCCAACCACATCCTGGTTTCGTTTCACGTCGCCTTCATCTCGTCCGTGCTGGCATTGCCGGCCACCTCCATCCTCAAATGGGAGGTACTGAAGTTCGTGTTCGTGAGCCCGGAGACATTGGTTTCCGCCGTGTTCATGGGCGTCAGCTTCCATCTGGGGATCGCCCTGCACGAGATGGGGCACTTTCTGACGGCCGCACGCCTCAACGCGCTCAACGACTCCGTGCTGCCCGAGGTGAAGCAGCGACTCGAGGCTCCGTGGCCGTCACGCTGGCTGTTCTACTTGACGATGATCGCGCGTATCCCGTACGGCGCGGCGCCAGGGGTGAAACGAGAGGGACTGAACTACTACCCCGACGCCCCCTACAACCTAGCGGTGGCTGCCGCCGGGCCCCGGGCCAGCCGGAACGTGGCCCTGGCCACGCTGCCCATTGCCATCGCGCTGTTGGTGCTGGGGCTCTCCTCCGACATCGTGTGGGCCATTTACGCCGGTCGCCTGCTGCTGGGCATTGGTGTGGTCTGCTTCCTGGACTTCCGCCTGGCCGATCCGGGCAAGTACCGCGCGTTCCGAGAGCGTGAGCTGGCGGCGGCGGACAAGGCCAAAGCCGTAGGAGAGGTCTCCGGTTGGCTGGCCCTCGCCGCGAAAGCCAAGGCCGCCATGCTGGAAGGACGCATGCAGCGGGCAACCCATCCCGTGCTCGGCAGCGTCACCGCCCCCTGGCAGTTCCGCAACTCCGGCATGGGCGGACGTCACACAGAAAAGGAATACCCAGAGTCGAACGTCAGCATGCAGGAAGCCATGTTCCTGATCCTGCGTGCCGACGGCTACCGCGAGGCGCAAGAGCTGACCGTCCGGCTGCAGAACCGACTCAAAGAGATCATCGAAGGAGAAGAGGGTTGCCGCGTGATGGGCATCGGCCTCGAGGGTGGCTTGGCGCCGTACATCGACAAGGGCGACTTCCCGCTGCCGGAGATGCGGCTGTGGGCAATGATGAAGCGCGCGATCGCGGAGTGCGGTTGCCGTCCCGGGGAGGACGTCGCGATCGCCCTCGATCCCGCGGCCAGCGAGCTCGAGATCGCGTATCGCGAGGAGAACGCCGTCCCAGACGCCGTGGGCAGCTACCTGTTCTGGCGGGACAAAGCCAAGACGGTGCTCGACCGGGACGCTCTGCTGGAAGTGTACGTCACCGCCATCGAAAAGTACGAGATCCCGCTGTTGTCCATCGAGGACGGCTTCTCGGAGAACGACCACGAAGGCTGGCGATTGCTGAAGGAGCGCCTCGGGGAGCGTCTGTTCATCATCGGTGACGACTTGGTCACCACCAACGACAAGACCATCGAGATTGCGGCCGACGCCGGGCTCATCAACTGCGCCCTGATCAAAGCCAATCAGATCGGAACGCTGTACGAGACCTTGCTCGCCATGCTCGTGGCCCTGGGGAAGAACCTGGAGCTGGTGGTTTCCCACCGCTCCAAGAGCCCCAACGACGACATGGAGGCGCACATCGCGCTGGCGGCAAACGCCCTGGGACTGAAGGCAGGCGGCGGTTCCAATACCGAGCGCCTGGTGAAATACCAGGCCGTTTCCGAGCGCCTGTTGGCACTGGACGAGGGCGAGCAGCAGGGCGGCTTGGGCGAAGGCGAGCAGGCGTTGGTGCGGCATCTGCGCGCCTACGAAGAGCCGACCAATGCCGGCATTCCGACCGTGGGCGCCACCGCAGAGCTGACCCTATCCGGCTCCGGCGTGATGCTGGCTCTGCGCGGCGCCACGCCGCTCGGCACCTCCGCCGGCAGCGGCGAGGCCATCCACCTGGTCGACTCCACCATCGAGCGCGCGGAGTACCGCGAGGTGATCGAGCGCCATCCCGCTCTGTTCCGCGACGTAGAGCTGGGCGTCCACGCGTTCAAGAAGGACGTCGACGAAGCACGCATTCGCGCGGAAAACGACCCAGAGCTCCTCGCGCTATTCCAGCGGGCCCGGCGCTACGGCGGGAAGGGCTGCTTGAACGCCGTGGAGAGTGTCACGCACATCGTCGCCCCCTACTTCCAAGGCAAAGACGCGGCCTCGCTGACGCTTCTGGATCTAGATCGCGCGTTGCTCAAGCTGGAGCTCCAAACCGCGAAACGACGGGGCAAGCTGGCGGAAGACGCTGACGAAGCGGAGTGCGTCCGCGTGATGCAGCGCAAGCAGAACCTCGGCATGAACGCGATCTTGTCGGTGTCCCTGGCGCTCGGGCGCGGCATCGCGCGGGTGCACGGCAAAGAGCTGTTCGAGCTGCTTCGCGAAGAAATGATGGCGGTGATAGACCGCGTCGCCGCCAGCCACGACGTGGCCATCAGCGGCGGGCGATTCGAGGACTACGTGCGGGCGCTTGCGGAGGTCGCGGGCAAAGCCGAGGTCCCGCTCCACCAGCTGCTGCGCGATGCTTCAGGGCTGTATGGCGAAGCGCCGAAGGCGGCGGTGCGCCGCGCGCCCAAGGCTCCCAATGTCGAGCAAGAGCCGGAGATCGTCGCCGAAATCGTACCGCCCCACGCTGCGGCGCAGGAGGTCCTGCGGGCCATCGCCGAGCGGCTCGGCAACGGCTACGAGCACGACGTCCATCATGGCCTCAGGCACGCGCGAGATCTCCTGGCGCGGGCAGAAGCCTTGGCGACGGAGCTGGACGTGGCAGAGCGCGTGGACTGGCGCGTACTCGCCGCCGCGGTGTCCCTGCACGACGTCGCGGCCGCCGAGACGACCAGCCACGGCAAGGCCGGCGCCGAGCGCGCTCGAGAGCTGCTCGGCGAGCTGCCGGGCTTTTCGCACGACGCCGTCGAGCGGGTGGCGGACAGCATCGTGCTGCACGAAGACAAGAGCCTCACCGGGGTCGACCGGCGCAAGGGCGCCGGTCTCGAGGCGCAGCTGCTGTACGACGCGGACCAGCTCGATGCCTTCGGGGAAAAGGGCATCTATCGCTACGTTGCCGTGTACTCCCAACGAAACACTCCGTTGGAGCGCATCGCCGTGGACGCCAGGGCGCGCTACCAGACGCTGTCCTTCGACGTCACGCGGGCGCACGCCTCGCGCGACTTCGACTTCACCATGAGCTTCGTGGATCGCCTGGCGGAGCAAGCACCGGCGGACGACCGAATGGTCGGTGCCCACGGCGTGGCGCGCTTCATTCAGAATCACGCCACCGAGGATCCGGTGAACATTGCCGAGCTGGCTCTGGCGGAGCTATCGCGCGCGAAGGACGACAGCGCGGACTACCGCTTCGCGGTGGAGTACTTCCGCGCCCTGTACGAGACCTACGCGGGGCGGCCCCCCGCGGCGGAAGAGAGACCTCTGCCCAGCGACGAAGACGCCCTGCTCGAACAGCTGGACGCGGAGCTGTTCGCGGCCTTGGTCGGCAAAGACCCGCCGGACATCGCCGGCGCCATTCGCCCCTACCTGGTCGCCAAAGCTCGGCTCGGCCGCTGGGAGCGCCCCTTCGGCGTGGTGAACAATCGTCTGTTCCTGCAGGGCGACGTGCTGGTCGTTCCCTACGTGCTGGGTCCGGACATGGTCATCCACGTGCTGGAAGCCGGCACGGCCCGCGCGCCGGTCGTCCATCGCGCTCCGCCCGGCACGATCTTCACTGACGAATACGTTCTGGGGCTGGCCGGCGCCAGCGGGACGCCCATCGACCTGGAGACGCCGCTTTACGTCTTCGACCCAGACACCACCCCGCTCACTCCCATCACGCGCATTCGGCAGGCAGCGGATCTCTTGGAACGCGTGAACGAGACGACCAACCGCAATCAGGCGGTGTTCTGGCTCCGCTCGCTGGCGGCGCGCCTGTGCAGCTTGTCCGTCAAGGACATGCTGGGGGCGAAGAACCTGCAGCCCGAGATTCGCGACTTGTCCGTCCAGCTCACGCGGTTCTTGAACGGCCCGCTGCGCAAGCGGCTGCTGGTTCTGTCTCGCCTGATCGTCCGAAACCTGACCAGTCTACTGGGCAAGCCCAACGTGATCGATCGGCTGTGGAACGACACCATCGACTTGGCGGAGATCCACATCCAAGGCAGCGCCATCGTCAACGAGCTTCGGCGGACCAGCCACCACGCGCTGGGAAAACGCACACTCCAGATCGCCGAAGCGTATCTCGCGTACTTGAAGAACGGTGAGACCGGCGCGCTGGAGGCGCTTGGCTTCGCGGCGCCGAGCAAGGCCGACGTCGACGCCCGCAAGCAGCCGGAGAACACCGTCATCCTCGAGCGGGTGATCGAGGACCTTCAGCGGCTCCTGGGGACGTCTCAGATCGTGACGCGCATCGAGGAGTGGAAGGAAACCTACGCGGAGGTGCTCCTGCGCTGCGAGTTCGGCAAGAGCATCGAGGACGAGCTCGCCACCATCGTGAGCGACGGCATCGGAGAGCGAAACCGCTGGGTGTACCTGCACCATTTGCGCATCCTCCGCGACAAGGTCGACAGCTTCCGCCAGCCGGCGGACATGGGGTCGGAGCTTCGAGCGCAGCTCGACGAGGCGGTCAAGGAGAAACCGGACGCCAAGAGCTTCGACCCCGGGCCCGTGACCCGCGCCTTGGAACAGAGCGTGCGCGGCTTCGTAGCGGAGCTGCGTCATGCCCATGAGGAGCCGCTGTTCGAGGCGCTAGGCAGCGTGATCGAGAGCTATCGATCCGGGCGGAACTACGAGGTGTTCGACAAAACGCGGGCGCTGCGCGGCCGCGTGGTCGCCATGATCGAAAACGCAGGCTTCGACGAGCAGCGGGACTACCTGTGCCGCCTCGAAGGGTTGCTCGAAGAGATGGGCTACCTGGCGCTTCGGCACGTGGCTTCGCGCTACCAAGAGAAGGGCGTAGACCTGGCCGAGTGCCTGCAGATCGTTCGCTCCTGCACCTTGAACCTTCGCTACGACGGGCTGTTCAGCCGAGAGCTGATCGACTTCGCCGAGATGCTGACGGACTCGACCCGCACGGACGACGAGCTCCTGAACGTGCTGGAGAACATCGAGCGCGTCTACCACCGCGTTCGCCAACGCGTCACCGTGCCGTACGAGAAGATGCAACAGCGCTTGGGCTTGGACGACCACGAGCTGCGCCTGATTCTGGCGAACATGCTGCGCTACATGCACGACTTGAACAGCATGGTTCACTTCGCAGACATTGCCGCGACGACCATCCGGGAACAGCAGGCCAAGGGCAAGGTGTTATTCGGCCGGGAGCACGAGCTCGCGTTGGCGGACGTGGACGACCCGGTGCTGCACATCTCCCACCGGAGTGAAATCGCCCGTTGGATCGAGCAGCGCGACAAGAGCCTCAGGGATCGCTACGGCGCCAAGGGCAGCGGCTTGCTCTACATCAGCTATCTGAACCTGCCCACGCGCGACGGGTTCATCCTACCCACCACCTACGGACGCGCCGCGCTGCATCGCGCGGCTCCTGCTCGACTCCGGGGGGAGCTCGAAGATCACTTGCGCACGTTGGAACGCGACATCGCCCAACGCACGGGCGTGGAGAAGCGGTTCGGTGGCGGGGAAAACCCCCTGGTGTTGGCCGTGCGCGGCGGCTCGGTGTTCAGCATGCCCGGCATTCTCTACACCGTGGTGTTCGTGGGCATGAACGACGAGATCGCAGAGCGCCTGGCTCAGGACGGCCCCTGGCGCGCCTACGACTCCTACCGCCGTTTCCTCGCCTCCTACGCGACAGCGGTGTGGAACGTGGATCTGGAGCAGTACGACTTGGTCGACAAGGCAAAGCAGCGCCACGGTGTCCGCTACAAGCAGGAGCTTCCGTGGCAGGCCATGAAAGAGGTCGCCGAAGAGTCGAAGCAGGTGCTGCGGGAGCTGGGCCTGGGCAAAGAGCTGGATGCCATCTTGGCGGATCCGTTCAGCCAGCTCGTGGGCGCGGTCAATGCGGTGTTCGACTCCTGGGAGACGGACACCGCGGCGCGTTTCCGAGACATCAAGGGCATCTGCCACAGCTGGCATACCGCGGTGAGCGTGCAAGAGATGGCCTTCGGCAACCGCACCAATGCCAGCGTGGAGCCGGGGCTGGACGAGACCAAGGCGTCGCTCACGGGCGTCATCCCACGCACGTTCCCGACGGACGCGGGCGTGCGAGCATTCGAAGGCGAGATCAAGTTCTCGGCTGCAGGCGACGACCTCGTCAGCGGCATGACCTACTCCGATTCCTTCCGGTCCATCGGCGAGCTGGACCAGCTGATGCCGACGCTGGAAACCCGGCTCAAGCACGCCGTCGCCAAGCTGCGGCGCTTCATGGGCACGGATCAAGAGGTGGAGTTCACGGTGGAGCGTGGCGTGCTCTCCGTGCTGCAAACGCGACGCGCCGAAGCCCGCCGAGATCAGGCAACGGACCGCTTCTTGGACCCAGGGGATCCCGCCACTCGCGGCTTGGGCGTTCGGGGCGGAGGCTTCCGCGGCATGGTGGCCTTCGACGACGCCGACCTAAGCGAGCTATCGGCGGTGGATTTGACCGAGCGGGACGACGTCGACGGCGTACTCTTGGTGATCGAGAACCCCACACCGGCGGACATCCCGATGATCATCTCCGCGGACGGTCTGCTGACGGCCCGCGGAGGCTCCACCTCGCACGCTGCGGTCGCCATCAACGGTATCGAGAATCGAGACTACTCCGGCGTCGTGAGCGCCATGAACCTGGACGTGGACGTCGACCGCCACGAAGCAATCATCCGGGGAGATTCGGGTGAGGTGCTGTACCGATTGAAGACGGGCGACGTGGTCAGCATCCACGGCACCACGGGAGACGTCTACATCGGCTCCCGCCGCATTCAACGCACCAACTGAGAGGCCGATCTATTGTCGGTCCGGCGCGAGCACGACGCGCGGCGGAGTGAGCCGCAGTTCAGCTCACTTTTTGGGTGAAAACTTCCAGCCGTTCTCCGTCCTGAAGAACGGCCGCGCCATCCACGGTGCTTCTTGTCCGTCGCGTCGCAAGATGGGCCGCACCAGCGCAAACTCTAGATCGCGCGTAATCTTCTCGTTCTCTTCGGTGCGCAGCACCCCACGCTCCACCACCTCGACGCGCACCACCTCGGTTGGCTTCATTTCCGAGTCGTGGGGCTTGACGAAGTCGCGTAGCGCCGCGTCGAATTCATCACGCTTGATCGGCTTCTTCGTCAAAGCGCGCATCTCTTCAAACGTGATCGCCAGCTTGGTTGCCGTTTCGGTGTCGCCAGCGAACATGGCTCGATAGAAGCGCAGCGCGACGTCTTCGATGTCTCCGTTCTCGCTGGCGGGCAGGGTGGAGGGTGGAGCCGCGTCCATGATTTCGGCGCTCGCCACTGGTTCGGCGACCTCCACCGGTGGCGCCGGACGCGCGCGGTGCTGCTCGGAACCGCAACCGAACACCAGCAGCAAGCCCAACCAGCACGGGCTGCGCATGTTTGACCTACTTCACCGGCCACACGGTGCCGCAGCGCACCAGCGGCCCGATCATGGCTTTGAAGTAGGTGTTGCTCTGGTCCTTGTGAGGCTTCATCAAGGACTTCCGCTTGGACTCGGACAGGGCCTTCCAGCGCGTCGTGACCTCGGTGATCTTGGCGGAGTTGGCTTTCTCCCAGTCCATGATGGCGCCCGTCAGCTCGCCGCAATCCGTGTGCTCGCCCGCTAATTTGGCCTGGGCGCCGAGCAACTCGACTCGGTCCTTGGCCAGGGCCTTTTCTTCGGGGCTGGCGCAGCCGCCGAGAGCGATCGCCGCGAGTAGGGGCAGAGCGAAGGGGGTTCGAAGATGTGTCGCCATGATGCTGCTCCAAAGAAGTAGTAGGGGCACGGCTTGGCCGCGCCCCTACTACGCCGCGGGCAGGCAATTCTTCCGGCTCAACCCCCGGGCTGAAACTTGGCGCGCTGCTCGCGGTTGGAAAGATCCGCGCCCGTACGATAGGGGCGACGATTCGTGTAGGTGATCGTCACCTTGTCGTTGTCCAGGGTCTGCGGAACCTCGAACAGGATCCAGCCCTTGGTCTTGTCACCCTTGGCCAGGCTGTTCGACTTGAGCGTGGGGCTGCAATTGCTCCCAGAACGCGTGGTGGCGCGATAGGTCAGTCCTTCGGGCCCCGTGGCCTTGAAATTCGACGTGGAGACCAGGTGGTTCTTTTCGAAATTGCCCTCGAACAGCGCGAGAGCTCCCACCAGCTTCTGCTTCTTCTTCGATAGGCTTCGGCGGCTGTAGAAGTTGTCGAGTCGACACTCCTTGTACTCCTGGAGGGTGATGGTCACGCCATCCAGCTTGGCCTCTTCGTTCAGCTTGAACGTCTGGGTGGGCGTCGGGGGCTCGACGGCCTTGGGTTTGGTGGTGGCAGTCGCTGTGACTGCGGGTACCGAACTGGTCGTGGATTTCTTCTTCTTGCACGCTAGAAGCGCTAGCCCGACGACGATGATTGCGGGCACGAGCGCCTTGGCCGAAAGCCGGAGTCCCATGCTACCTCCTGCGGTTGGAGCGAACTGATCGACTCCGAACCCTAACGGGTGAGGGCGCATAAGAAAACCCCGCGCCGACGCGTGCGGCCCCATCCGGGCGCCGAAAATATTGCGTGTCCGCCGCGCGCTTGCTCAGAACGTCTGGTTGTCGAAGCGAAACAACAAATAGTGAGGCGTACCGGTGGGGTTCACGACGATCGCGCCATCCGGACCCGAATTGTTGCGATGGACGAGATGCGCGCTGCTCGCGTAGCTGCCGCCGGAGCTGACGGCGAATACCGAGATGGGCGCGCCCACCTCGATCTCGGCCGCCACCTTGACTACCAGCTCGCTCATGGGGATCGGAACGAACTCCGCGCTGTGCACTTTCAGCATGCCCGGATAGTCGAGGTCCACGTTGGTGTGCCAGCCCTCGGACCACGGGCTGCCACTGAGCTGAGCGTCGAGCTCGAGGAAGAAGACCTGATCGACGTTGACCACCATGCGATACACGGCGCCGTTCATCGTCACTTCGATCACCAAGTGGTCGTTGTTCACCAGCGGGCACTGGGTGTCCGACGGCGCGACCAGAGCCAGCACGGTGCCGTCGAGGCGACCAAAGCTGTCCGTCAGGGCGTCCCCGAAGGTATCGGTGCAGAGCGCCGCTTTGTTGCCGCCGCCAGCCGCGCCGCCAGTGGACGCATCCGGCGGGCCCGCGTCGAGCTGCGTGCTGCCGGCCGAGCCGCCCGGTCCCGCGCCGGCAAGACCCCCAATCCCACCCGATCCCGACGCGCCACCGCTACCGGCCAGGCCGGCACTGGCTGCCGCGCCGCCGGAGCCACCCGCCGCGGACTCGGACCCGCCGCAGGCCACCGCAAATGCCCCCACCAGGCTGAGAAACAGCGCTGTTCTGCGATCGGCGCACCCTTTCATCGCGGGCGAAGCTAGCGCGAATGCGCGAGAGCGTCATGTCGGGACGGCCTCAGCCGTTGCCGTGCCGCGAAAGCCGTGGCATCCACGAAAGTCTGATGGGGTCTTTGGAAGTGGATCTGACGAGCTTCGGGGCGGACCAGCTCCGGACCGCCGTACAAACGGCCCTGGAGGGGGCTGGCGGCGGTTCCCTACCCTCTGTCGACCGGCTGCGTGAAGGCGCCAGTGCCACCCTCGAGAGTCGCGACGCCGAAGTATCCACCTACTTCACGTCGATGCTCGAGATTGGCTACCTGATCGCCTCGGCGGACGGGTTTGCCGAAGAGGAGCGCCACGCGCTGGCCAACCTGCTGGAGCAGGTGACGGGCAAGACGGTGGGTCACGACGTGCTGGAGCTCCACTTCCGCGATCTGGACGACGCGGTGGAGATGCTCGGCCGGCGGGAACGGCTGCGGCGCGCCGCCGAGGATTTCGTGGGGGGCATGGGTGAAGAAGAAGCGTTGGGCTTCGCGGCCGTGGTCGCCATCGCGGATGGCAAGCTGGCCGAACCGGAGGCGAACGCTCTGCTGGAGCTCGGGGGGCATTTTGGATTGACCCCGGAGCGAGTCGCTCAGGTGATCGATGGCATCGTGGCGCGCCTCAAGGCGCAGCTCGAAAACTGAGGCGCGAGGATGAGCTTCATCAATCACATGTCCAAAGAGATCAACTGCAAGGTCGTGTATTACGGCCCCGGTCTCTGCGGCAAGACCACGAATTTGCAGTACCTGTTCGAGAAGACGAGCCCAAACGCCAAGGGCAAGATGATCTCGCTCGCGACGGAAACCGAGCGGACGTTGTTCTTCGACTTCATGCCCATCGACTTGGGCACCGTGAAGGGCTTCAAGATCCGACTGCACCTGTACACGGTGCCCGGCCAGGTGTTTTACGACGCGAGTCGCAAGCTGATCTTGAAGGGCGCGGACGGCGTGGTGTTCGTGGCGGACTCCCAGATGGAACGGCTGGAAGCCAACCAGGAGAGCGTGGACAACCTGCGCGCCAACCTGATCGAGCACGGCATGAATCTGAGCCAGATTCCCTATGTCGTTCAGTACAACAAGCGCGACCTGCCGAATCCGCTGGACGTGGCGGAGCTTCGGGCCGCGGTCAATCCGACGGGGGCGCCGGATTTCGAAGCCAGTGCGCGCACCGGCCAGGGCGTGTTCGAAACCCTCAAGGGTGTTTCGCGCGGCGTGCTGCAAAAGCTCACGCGCTAGATGAATCCCGCGCGCGCCGTCACTGGGGACGTCAGCGGAAAAGTCTGCATCGTCACCGGTGCCAACACGGGCATCGGTGCCGTCACGGCGCGGGAGCTCGCGCATGCCGGCGCCCACGTGTTCTTGGCATGTCGGTCGCAGGAGCGGACAGCGCCGGTACTGGAGCAAATTGCCGCCGAGTCCGCCAACGCAAAAGCGGAGTTCCTGCCGCTGGATCTGTCGGACCTGAGCAGCGTTCGCGAGTGCGCCAACGCCTTCCTCGAGCGCGACCTGCCCTTGCACATCTTGATGAACAACGCCGGGATCGCCGGGCAGCGCGGCCTCACCAAGGACGGCTTCGAGCTCGCCTTCGGCGTGAACCACTTGGGGCACTTCTTGCTGACGAAGCTGCTCTTGGAGCGCCTCGAGGAGTCGGCACCCGCGCGCATCGTGATCGTATCCAGCGGCAACCACTACAAGGTGGACGGCATCGACTTGGACGCCGTGCGCCAGCCCACCAAGAGCGTTTCTGGTCTGCCGGAATATAGCGCCAGCAAGCTGGCCAACGTACTCCACGCCAAGGAGCTGGCGCGCCGCCTGCCACCGAATGTGACGACCTACGCACTGCACCCGGGCGTGGTCGCTTCGGACGTGTGGCGCCGAGTTCCCTGGCCGGTGCGCTCGCTCATGAAGCTGTTCATGATCACGAACGAGGAGGGCGCGCGCACGTCCCTGTACTGCGCCACGAGCCCGGAGCTGGCGAGCGAGAGCGGCAAGTACTACGACGGCTGCCGCGAGAAGCGCCCCAACCGCGTCGCCAACGACGAGAGCTTGGCCCGCGAGCTGTGGGACAAGAGCGAGGCCTGGACGAGCTGAGCCCACATTTGTGGGACTGCGGACGCGATTGCCTGATCGTCAGCGACGCGGGACACTGATGAGGGTGCGTCGACATGACTAAGACGGTTTGGATCGCTGTCGTCTCGCTCTTGGGGCTGGTCGCCTTCGCCTGTGCCAGCTCGGAGGAGGACGGCGGTCCGCCGGGCAGCGGCGGAGCCCAAAGCGACGCGGGTAGCGATGGCAGCGGAGGCTCCGGCCTGGGCAGCTCCACCTTCCCCAGCTGCAGCGACGGCAAGAAGGGGCAAAGCGAGACGGACGTGGATTGCGGCGGCGGCTGCCCGCCATGCGACGACAATCTCCACTGCGAAACCGCGGAGGACTGCAAGATCGGAATTTGCTTCGGCAACGTTTGTGGCGGCTGCGACGCGACCAGCCAGTGCCCGACGGATCTGCAGTGCATTGCTCACTTGTGTCAGCCATGCACGAACAACTCCCAATGCGCCGCCGGCGAAGCCTGCGTGAACGGCAAGTGCGGCACCTGCGGCGGAGCCCAGGCGTGCGCCTCGGGCCAGGCTTGTGTCAACGGCACCTGCGGCCCGTGCACGCAGTTGGAAGACTGCGGCGGAGGGATGATCTGCACCAGCGGCGTGTGCGGCCCCTGCGGGAATTCGTCCCAGTGCGCGCCGGGGCAGATCTGCGAAGGCGGCGCTTGCGGGCCGTGCGCGGATGCTTCGCAGTGCGACACCGGTCAGACTTGCAAGAACGGAAAGTGTGGCCCGTGCAGCACCAATGCCGATTGCGGCGGAGGAGAAGCGTGCGTCGGGGGTGCCTGCGGCGCCTGCACGTCGGCCGGCCAGTGTGAGGGGGACGAGGGCTGCGTGAGTGGGGCGTGCGGCGCCTGCACGCTAACCTCCCAGTGCGAGAGCGGGGAAGTTTGCGACTTCGGTCGTTGCCTGGCAGGCACCGAGGTGCAGATGTACCAGTGTCCCGGCGTCACCTCGCTGGGTGGCGGCTCCTGGGGTTTCTACGGCTGCCAAAACCAGATCGCCAGCACCAGCACCTGCCACGAGATCGAGTACCCCACCCAGAAGGATTTCCCCTGCACTCCGGTGGGCAAGCTCGCGCTGGTGACGGCTTCGGCGCCGGCGGCTCCAGGCACGTCGCAGGTGCAGATGTACCAGTGCCCCGGCATCACCTCGCTGGGTGGCGGCTCCTGGGCCTACTACGCCTGCCAGGGCCAGCTCTCCAGCACCGCCACCTGCCACGAGATCGAGTACCCCACCCAGAAGGACTTCCCCTGCACTCCGGTGGGCAAGATGTCCTTGGCGGCCTCGCCTCCGGCGCCGCCACCCGGGGGCAAGGTCGTGCCCATGTATCAGTGCCCCGGCGTCACTTCCCTCGGCGGCGGCTCTTGGGCCTTCTACGGCTGCCAGAGTCAGCTCGCCAGCACGCCGACCTGCCACGAGATCGAGTACCCCACTCAGAAGGACTTCCCCTGCACGCCCGCGGGGTCGATGGTCCTCGGCCCTTAGAAGCGGAACTTCGTGTGACAGTCGGTGCAGCCCTCGAGCACCCGTCCCAGCTCGCGGGTGGCTCCGGGCAAATCCCTCGCCTTGGCAGCGTTCATCAGCTCGACGAGGCGCCCATGGAACTCCGCGTCTTGTTTCTCGAACTGGTCGATGTCGGCTGAGTTCTTGGGCGGATGGTAGCGGCCGCTCTTCAACGCCTTCTCGGTGATCTCGCGCGCGCCGTGCACCTCTTTGATGCCCTCGGGGATGGCGGCCAGATTGTTGTTCGCGATGGCAGTGACCCAGCCCTTCGTCGCTTCGTGCAGCACGCGCATCTCGCTCTTGACGGGGTTGGCCTCCACCGGCGGTGAGGAGGGAGCCGAGGTTGGCTGGCTTGTGCTGGCCGCATCGTTCTTGCAACCGAACAGCAGGCCCGTGGCCAGCAGGGTGATTAGCGCAGCCCTCATGACGGTTCTCCCTCGACTCAAGGGTAGCTCCGAGTGCCCGGCGTCAGCGCGTTCCAAGGACGCTCTCATGACGGCGCGCATTTCGCGCCGCCCCCCGGAGAGGGCTTGGCATCCGGGGCATTTTCAGCAAGAAATCAACCGTTTCGAGCGTTGGCGGCCGCTCACGCTATGCTCCGCGGACTCATGCGACGGACCCTCGTGCTCGCCGACCTGCACCTGGCCCACGAGGGCACCCTGGCCGCAGGTGATGATCTGGCCCGTCTCGTGCGCCGGCATGGCGGAGACGAAATCGTGCTGGCCGGCGACAGCTTTGATCTTTCCGTGGATCCGCCATCGAGGGATCCTCTCGAGTCGCTCTTGGCGCTGCTGCGTCCTCAACGAGAGCTCCGCGACGCGCTCCACGCACACCTTTCGGCCGGCCACCCCGTGGCGCTGCTGGGCGGCAACCATGATGCGGCATTGAGCAGCGACATGACGCGCGCCGCGTTGCTGCAATGGCTGGCCCTCGACTCATCAGCGCCGCTGTCGCTGCCCCCGTGGTTCGTGCGGCGCGGACCCGTACACATAGAGCACGGTCACGTCTTCGATCCGGACAACGCTCCGGCCCATCCGCTGTCGTCCTGGAGCCCCGCGACCGAGCCCCTGGGCATCGCACTGACGCGGCGCTTCCTCGCGCCCAGTGGCGCGCTGGCCTTCGCCCACGCCCACGAAACCACTCCCCTCGCCGGCTTTTTGCGCACGTTCCGCTTGTACGGTGCGCGCGCGCCCGTGGTGGTGGCGCGCTACTTTGCCACGGCCATCAGCCTTTGCCTGGAAGCGGGCAAGCAGCCCGGCCTTTCGGAGGAGCGCACCAGCGGCGAGTCGCGCTTGCCGGAGTTCGCCGATAGCCACGGCCTTTGCGTGGACGCCCTGTCGGAGCTGACGCGCGCGGTACCCAAGCCGCGCCACCACGAGCCGAAAGAGACCTTCGAGCGGCTGTACTTCGATCGTATCGGCGCCGCCGTGCTGACCACCGCAGCGGGTATCGTGGCCCTGGGCGGAAGCGCGCCAGCGGCGGCCATGGCCGTGGCCGGTGCGGCATTCCTCGGTTACAGCGTGAGCAAAGGCGTGAGCCGCTACTCCGGGGAGCCGGAGCGGCGCCTGCGGGACGGGGCGGAGCTGGTCCGCAGCCTGACCGGCGCCCGCCACGTGGTGTTGGGACACACGCACCGGGAGGACGAAGCCCCCGGCTACTTCAACACCGGGTCCTTCGCGTTTTCCCGGGCCATGGGGCGGCCCCATCTGTTGGTCGACGCCGATGGCAACATCGAACGTCGAGTCTTCCCCGCCGCGGTGTGAGCTGCGATAGGGTCTTCGGCACGCTCGTCGAGCGAGATTCGGAGGACGCATGAGAGGGACGTTGGGACTCGTCGCGGTAGCGACCATCGCGCTGGCCAGCCTGGGCTGCGCCACCACCTGCATCGAAGGCGCCAACGGCGTCACCTGCACCGCCAAGAGCCTGGCGCGCTTCGACGGCGCGCCGCCTCCGCCCCAAGCGCTGAACCGCGCGCCCGGCGCACCCCTCAACATCGACGTGCAGTACGGCAACGTGGTGCTCACTCGCAGTAACACGCCCAACGTCGTGGTGGAGTTCCGTCCCTTCTGCTACGCGGGCCACGACGAGCGCGCCTACGCGCAGCAGCTGTTGGCCCAGAACCTGCGCACGACGGCCACGGCCGCCGGCGCCATCACGGTCGTGGTCGCGCGCAATGGGGGTAGCAACGGCCTCGGCTCGGACGTGATCGTGCGGGTGCCGGATACCTTCGATGGGCCCATCAACGTGCTCAATCGCGGGGACGGCCCGGTCAACGAGTTCGGGCTGAAGATCGAGTCCGTGGGCCGAGCGACGGCGTTGACCGCCACCAACCAGGCTCTGCTTGGCAGCTGCTGGATCCAGGGCAGCCCCACGGTGCGGAGCACCACGGTGCAATGCAGAAAAGGCATCAGCGTGTTCGACGTCAGCGACGCCGTGAACATCACGAACACGGATGCGAGCCACGATAGCGCCGCCCCGGCCATTACCCTGCGCATGGCGGCCATCAACCCGGGCAGCCCTGGGGGCACCGTGACGGCCGCCTCCGGCAGCATCGACGCCACCTTCCCGCGCACTGGCGGCTACGTGATCCAGGCCCAGAGCCCAGTCGCCGGCGCCGTGCAAGAAGGCAACGTGCCCCCCGGCTGCCAGCTCAATGCCGCGGCCCCCAACAACAAGACATTGAGCTGCGGCGGCGGCCCGACCTATAGGCTGATCGCCGGCGCGCGACCGGACACCATCGGACCACCGAAGCCGGCCAACGTGATCTTGAAGTTCTGAAGGTCTCGGAAAAAGAGTGTCCAACGCGAGGGGGCCCGCGCGTCATGGGTCATAGGGCGATGGATGGCGCCCGGACAAGGAGACAGCATGCCCAAGTACCTGTGCCTGCAACGAAGCCTGCAAGGTGGTGACGGGGAGAAGCCCTCGCCCGCCCAAATGCAGGAAATGTACGCCAAGTTCGAGGCCTGGAGAGAGAAGTTCCAGGACAGCCTGGTCGACCTCGGCGGCCGGCTGGGCACCGGTAAACTGGTGACGGAACCCACCGCCGATGGGCCCTTCGTGGAAGTGAAGGAGCTCGTGGGCGGCTACATGATCGTCACGGCGGAGAGCCTGGAGCAGGCCGCTGAGGTCGCGCGGCAGTGCCCGGGACTGGTCCGGCCCGGCTCGGGCGTCGAGGTCATCGAGAATCCGCACTTCTTGAGCGCTCCGAAGCTCGTAGAGCACTTCTTCCGGCACGAGTATGGCCGACTGGTCGCCACGCTCTCGCGTCGCGTCGGCGTGCGGCACGTGGAGGCCGTAGAAGACGCGGTGCAGTCGGCGTTGATGACGGCCCTCGAGCAGTGGACGACCGCGGGCCTGCCGGACAATCCGTCAGCCTGGCTCTTCCGCGTGGCGTACAACGACCTCGCGGACGAGCTCAGGAAGGGCACGCGCCGCCGCCGCATCCTGGAGCAGAACGCCGAAAAGGACGACGCTGCCCCCCGCGAAGCTCCGGAGGCCTTCCTTCCGGGGGAGGTGCCCGACGATCTGCTCAGGATGCTGTTCGTTTGCTGCGACGAGCGAATACCCGTTCAGTCCCAACTGGTCCTGGCGCTGAAGACCCTGTGCGGCTTCGACGTGCGAGAAATCGCGCTTCGTCTGTTCACCAACGAAGCCAACGTCTACAAGCGCCTGACGCGAGCCCGCAGTCGCCTGCGAGAGCTTTCTCCCCCCACGGACGAGCTGAGCAGCGAGCAATATTCTTCGCGACTCCCGGCCGTGCATACGGTCCTCTACTTGCTGTTCACCGAGGGCTACCTTTCCTCCCACGCGGAGACGGCAATCCGACGCGAGCTCTCGGACGAGGCGATGCGGCTGGCCACCATCTTGGCGGAGCATCCCGTGGGCCGGACGCCCGAAACCTTCGCGCTGCTCGCGCTGATGCATCTCCACTGGGCGCGAACGGGCGCGCGCCAGGACGCCGCCGGTGGGCTCCTGTTGCTGGAAGAGCAGGACCGGCACCTGTGGGATCCGGCACAGATTCAGCTGGGCCTTTCGTGGCTGGCGAAGTCCGCCCAAGGCGACGTGTTTTCGCGCTACCACGCCGAAGCCGGAATCGCCGCGGAACATTGCCTGGCACCGTCGTTCGAAGCGACGCGCTGGGACAAGGTCGTGGAATGCTACGCTTTGCTGGAGCGCGTCGCACCGTCGGCGATCCACCGGCTGAACCGCGCGGTCGCGGTAGCCGAGTGGCGGGGTGCGGCCGAGGGCCTCGCCGTGCTCGACGGCTTCGCGCCGCCCTCCTGGCTTTCCGGCTCTTACCAATGGGCCGCAGTCCTGGCCGATCTGCATCGGCGCGCCGGCAACGGCGAAGATGCGCAACGCTATCGTGAAACGGCGCTTTCCTCCGCACCCACTGCCGCGGTGCGCGAGCTGCTCGAGCGACGGTTCACTTCTCTTGCCGGTCGAGATCGTTGATCCGCACCGTACGGGCACTGCCCGCGCGGCCAAGCTCGCTGACCTCACGGTCTATGACGGGGACTACGTCGGCGAACATTTTTTCACTCATGCGCTCACCCACGCGGGTGTTCAGCAGGCTCCTCAGCCAGTAAATGAGCCCCACGGACCAAGGCACGAAGATGCGCGCGCGCCGCTTCTCGATTCCGTCGACGATCGTCCGAGCGCACTGTTCCACGGAAATCGTGGCGTTCATGGGCCAGGTCAAGTTCGCGCGCAGCTGCCGGAAGGACGCGAGGTCCTGCTCGGCTTCGCGCACGAGATCCGTGTCGATCCAGCCGGGATGGGCCGCTCCGGCTGCCACGCCACGGAAGCCGACCTCGCCGCGCAGCGCGCGCACGAAGTTTTCGACTCCCGCTTTCGAAGCGCAGTAGGAAGACATGCCGGGCAGTCCCATCAGGGACGCCACCGACGCGACCACCAGAACGTAGCCGCGTCGCTCGAGCACGTGGGGCAACGTCGCCTGGACGGTGTGAAATACGCCGTTCAGGTTGACGTCTATCGTGCGAGTCCACACCTCCGGATCGATGTGCTCGATGGTGCCGTAGGTACCAATGCCCGCATTGGCCACCACCACGTCGATGCCGCCGAGCTGCTCCGCGGTGGCGGCAGCCGCGGCGCGCAGTGAAGCCCGGTCCGTCACGTCCGCCTCTTGCCACAAGTGCCCGTCGCCGAGCTCGCGAGCCCGCTCACGCAGCTCGTCGGCCTCCAGCCCGACGAGCGCCACCCGCGCACCGCGCCGAGCCAGCTCGCGACAAACCCCCGCGCCAATGCCGCGGGCGGCTCCCGTCACGAACGCGACCTTGCCCCTCATTGGCGTCAGGCTATCACGGAGAGCGGAGGGCGCTTCACAACGATGGACACCCGGGGTCCGGCGGTGGCACACCCCCGCCGTCGTACGCGGGAGGAGCGCACGTGCAACGAGTGAGGGGATCACCCGTGGAGGCTTGGGACCCAGGGAAGAACGTGAACTGAGACTCGCTGTAGACGTATCCGGGCAGTGGAACCGCAGAGACGCCGTTCGGGTACTGTTTCATCGGGCAAGAGAGCAACGCCGCGAAGTCGAAATCGTAGGCCGCAAACGAGCTGCCATCGGCGCACTTGATTGCCATGCCATTGGCCGAGGACGTGTACTCCACCGTTCCCGACTTGGTCGTGAGCGTCACGACGGACGGCAACGCCTGCGACCCGGTTGCTGGTGCTTCGAACGTGAAGCACGGGCTGCCGTTGCGCGTCGCCTCGATGTAGAAATCGTCGTGTCCGTTTCCCGCCGCGTCCAGGGTGCGACCGTTACTCCCGTAGACGTCACTGTCTCCGTTCGGATACTCGCACGAGAGGTACTGGTCGCCGAAGTAGCCCTCCCCGGATTTGGGAACCGAGCAGCTGACGTACGCTTCGTCGACCGCTGCCTGCCAGCAGTTGTCCGGACCTTCGAGCCAATCGCAGGTCAACGTGCCGCCCACCGGAGTGCCGCCGCTACCGGCCGTACCGCCATTGTTTTCGTTGCTGCTGCAGCCGGCCAGGCTGAGAACGAGAACGAGCCCGGCTAGCGAGGAGAGGGGGCGCATGGCGGGGTATCGTACGCCAGGGGCAGCGCGCTTCTTCCGCCCGTCCCATTGTCGCAACTGGGTTGTGCAAGAGTTGCACAAGTTGTCCGGTTCCGCGACGGACCGACAAAAGAAGACGATCAGCGACAGGCGGCGGCGATCCAACCACCTTGGAGATCGGCAATGCCTTCGTGCTGGTGCAGCCAACGCTTGACGTCCAGGCCGCCGGAAAAGCCTCCCAAGCTGCCGTCGGAGGCAACCACGCGGTGACACGGGATGAAAACCGGAACCGGGTTCTGTGCCATGGCGCCGCCGACGGCACGGGCCGCACCCGGTTTGCCAAGACGCGCAGCCAACTCGCCGTAAGAGACGAGCTTGCCGAACGGGACGCGGCGAAGCGCCGTGAGCGCCTCGCGTTGGAATCCGGTGGCGAGGCTCAAGTCGAGCGCTGCGCGGAACGCCTGTCGCCGTCCGTCGAAATACTGGCGCAGCTCCTTGGCGGCCTTCGAGCGCTGCGTCAGCTCAGGCTCCACGGCGCGACCCAAGCGCGCTTCCAGGCGCCGCACGGCGGCCTCCACGCTGGGCGCCGTCAGCTCCACGGCGATGACGCCGCGGTCACTCTCGAACACCACGACGTTGCCGAAAGGCGCGGTGACCTCGGATACGGTGAAGCGACGCTCCCCCTCACGAACGACTCGCATGCCCACGCATTTTGACGCGACCGGTGGCCGCGTCAATCGGCCTCGCTACGCCCTGCGTTCGGCAGGGACTCAGGGCTTGATGACCTGCGTGCCCGCCGGAGGCTTGAATTTGAACTCGCCCGCGGGAACCTTCTCGTTCACGGCAGGGCTGAGGAAGTCGAACCGGTTGCGGTTGCCTTGCGCATCGAGCAAGAGCACCCGTCGCACCTGATAGGTATTCGCGTCGACGTACAGCAGGAGCTTGTTGTAGGCGGGCGTCGCCTTCTTGGGCACGCCTTCGAGCACGTAGCCCCCTTCGAACTTCATCTGCTTGGCGTTCAGCATGCGGAGCTTGAACTCCTTGCGCAGGTTGCCACCGCCCACCAGGAAGGCCAGCGCCGCAGGGTACTGGCTCTTGCCCATGGTCTGCTCGTACATCTGCTTGTTCTCGGCCTCGTATACCTGGATGTGCTTGCCGTCGGAGACGACACGATTGCCATTGTTGGTGTAGCGCCAGCTCATCTTGCCGGGCTTCTGGAAGATGACGCTGCCCTTGCTGTCCTTCTTCTTGTTGTAGGCCTTGACCCAGTAGCGCTGCTTGAAGCCGGCCTTGAAGCTCTTGGTCTTGTCGTAGAACTTCTGGACGTTGGTCGCGACGGTATTGGCCGACGGCTGGCCCTTCTTGGGCGTGGCCTTCTTGGGCGCGGCCTTCTTGGGCTGGGCACCCGCGTCCGTGGCGACGAGGGCGACCGGCGTAGCCAGACCCACGAGCAGGGACAGGGCGAGATGCTTTAGCTTCATGTGCGTGACTTCCTCGGGAGAACAAACGGGGCCGAAGTACTGTTCCTTGCAGTGCCGCTTGGGCATCGGGACAGACGGCCCGGAGGCGGAAAAGATTCGCGATAACGCCTGGAAAATCCAGGGGCGATTGCCGTTTTACGTTCTCGGCCGCAGCGGCATTTCAGAGCGCCCCGGGGCCCGGCAAAAACCCGGATTTCCCTCAGATTCCGTTGCCGACACCCCGGCGCCGCTTCCGGCCCTTGGACCGGCCCGCCAGCGCCGCGGCCAGGGCCGGGGGCAAGGACCGCTGGCCCAGGCGCTCCGCCACTGGCCCGAGGCGCAGGTGGGTGATGGCCAACGCCAGCGCGTCCGCGGCGTCCGCGGGTGGCAGCTCGGAAAGGCCCAACATCGCTCGGACCATCAGCGCGACCTGCCGCTTGTCCGCCTGACCACCCCCCGCGATGGTGCGCTTCACTTTTGCCGGCGCGTACTCGCCGATGGGCACGCCGGCCCGAGCCAACGTCAAGAGCACTACGCCCCGAGCATGCCCCAGCTTCGCGGCAGCCTGAGCGTCCTTGTGAAAGAACAGAGACTCCACGGAGCTCACGTCGGGTCCGTGCTTCGCGATCACTTGATCCAGACCGACCTCGATCCGGCACAGCCGATCCGCCAGGGCGAGCTTGCTGTCCAGCTTGATCACCCCGTGCGCTAGGTGCGTCAGCCGATTGCCGGATCGCGACACGACGCCCCAGCCGAGGCGCAATGTGCCGGGATCGATGCCGAGCGCAATCACCCTTACAGGCGTACCAGGGCCCGCTCCGGATGGAAAGATCTTCGTGCCTTTCGCGCGGATCCGCCGGACAGCGGGGTGCATGTAAACTAGGCTCGGCATGTGAGCGACCCGGACGCGGTGGTGGTGGGCTCCGGCCCCAACGGGCTCGCGGCCGCATGCCGTTTGGCGCAGCGTGGCCTGCGCGTCTTGGTGCTAGAAGCCAATCCGCGACGCCCCGGCGGAGCACTGGGCTCCGTAGAAGCGACCTTGCCGGGATTCGTTCACGACGTCGGCGCCGCGTTCTTCCCGTTCGGTAGCACCAGCCCGGCGTTTCGCGAGCTGCGGCTCGAGCGCTACGGGGTGGAGTGGCTCCACGCCGACATCGAAAGCTGCCACCCGGCCCTCGACGGCAGCGTGGCCTACATCTCACGAGATCCAGACGCTCGAGCTGCCGGCTTCGGCTCAGGGCGCGACGGTGAAACGTTCCGCCGCCTCGCCGAGTGGCATGCGGACGTAAAAGAGCATCTGCTCCCCGCTCTGCTCCTGTCGTTCCCCACGGTTCGCCCACTGCTGGCATTGGGCTTGTCGGGCTTGTGGCG
>CAWGJO010000022.1:0-91890 GCA_963822945.1 uncultured Gemmatimonadaceae bacterium
TGCTGCCCCCCGTCGTTGGTGAGATACACGCCGCGCTCGGGATTCGGGCCGTACACATGCCCCATCGCCGCAACGAGCACGCGGTCGGGGTCGTGCGGATCGATCAGGATGCGCCCGATGTGGTGCGTGGCCTCGAGCCCGACGTTCGTCGACGTCTTGCCGGCGTCGTTCGACCGGTAGATACCGTTCCCCGCGGCGATGTCGTAGCGTGCGGCCACCTGCCCGGTTCCGACATAGATGACGTTGGGGTCGGAGGGGGCGATGGCGAGCGCCCCCACCGCCGACGACGCTTCGTGCTGCATCAACCCCTGCCAGGTGCGGCCGGCGTCGGTGGTCTTCCAGATACCCCCGCCGGCGGCGCCGAAGTAGAAGGTGTTCGGCTCACTCGGGACGCCCTCGGCCACGGTGGCCCATCCGGCTCGGAAGGGGCCGACGAATCGCCAGTGGAGTGCCTGGTATGCGCTCGGCGGCACGACAGGCGCGGCGCGATGCTGCGGCGGCGGGCCCGGCTGCGATCCGAACATCAGCAGGAGGGCGGCGGCGGTCGCGGCTTTCGTCATCTCGTGGATCTCCAGTAGGCGCTGCGGGGGAGGGAGTCCATGAACTGAATGCGTCGACGGCCGCCCCGCAACTGCGGGACGGCCGCCGGAGGTTTTCCCCACGAACTGCTGTTGCCCGCGATCGTGCCCCCCCCCGGAGGGCGCGGGCGGCCCCCCGAATGCGGCTACTGCCTGGCCGCCACCGTCGGGCCGGTGACCTGGATCAGTCCCACCGCGCCCTTCTCGGCATCGGCGAAGCTGTGCGTCACGAAGGGATACATCCCCACGCCGCTCGCGCCCTTCTGGAACACCGTCTCGAACACCGCGCCGCCGCCGGCCGGCACCATGTAGGTCTGAATGTCGTGCAGCGCGTCGCCCGGATTGCCGTCGGGAAGCACCCGGTCGAAGATGTTGCCCACGATGTGGAAGTCGCTGTTGTAGCTCGGCCCCGCGTTCACGACGAACAGTCGCACACGGTCGCCCTCCTTCACCTGGAGCGGATGCGCCTTGTACTGGAACGCGCGTCCGTTGAACACCACATAGGTGGCGTTCTTCGCCATCGCGGCCTGCCAGTCGGGCTGCTCGGCCACGCCCGGCGCCGTGCCGTCCTTGGCGTAGAACTCGCTCTGCAGGATCACGAATTCCTTGTCGGCCTTCGTGCCCCAGCCGTCCTTCGGATCGACGATGATCGCCATGTACATCCCTTGCATGATGTGCATGGTGACGGGCGGCGTGCCGCAGTGCACCAGGAAGGCGCCGGCCGTGTTGGCGTGGAACTCGAACGAGATCGAGTCGTGCGGATTGATCGACTTGTAGGCCACGTTCCATGGAATGCGCGCCGCGTGCAGGTCGATGGAGTGCGCGATCGGTGCCTCGTTCACCACCTTGATGCGCACCAGGTCGCCCTGTCGCACGTGGAGCACGGGGCCGGGCACGGTGCCGCCGAAGGTCCAGCCGTCATAGGTGACGCCGTCGGCAATGGTGAGCTTCTCGTCCTCGATCGGAATGCGGAATTCCTTGATGGGTGCGGACGAGGCCGGCGCGAGCGCGGCGTCGTACGCAGGGCTCGTGGCGGTGACGGTCTTGCCGAAGTCCACACGGTCCACGGCCGGGGTGTGCCACGACGGCGCCATGGCGAGCGCGGTGAGCGCGAGAACCGCAACGGAAGCGGCGACGATGAGGGAGCGTGTCTTGAACATTTGAAAGAGTCCATGATGGAAGCGGTGCGCGACTGTCGTGCCGCGTACTTCCAACCTCGCCGGCGCCGGTCGGGGCAGGCGTGACGATTGTCACGGGTGGCGCCGGGCCCCGGATCGGCCGCAGATTCCCCACATGAGCGATGTCCGACTGCTCGCCAGCGTGTCGATCTTTCAGACGCTCGGCGATAAGGCCCTCCACCAACTGGCAGCCCGGTGCGTGTCGCGCGAGGTGGGCGAGGGGCACGTGTTGTTCACCATGGGTGAGGCCTGCCGCGGGCTGTACGTCCTGGCGAGCGGGCGCGTACGGATCTACCGGGTGAACCCCGAGGGCAAGGAGCAGGTGCTGCGCGTCGAGCTTCCCGGCGCGGCGATCGCCGAACTCCCCCTGTTCGATGGCGGGGTCTATCCGGCATCGGCCGTCACCACGGAGCCCTCTCGGCTGCTCTTCGTGCCGCGCGACGAGTTCGAAGGGCTCATCCGCTCGGACCCCGACTTCGCCATGGCCGTGATGCGCGCCCTGGGGCGGAGGCTGCGCCATCTGGTTGCGGTCACGGAAACACTTGCATTTCGAGACGTGGCGGCGCGCCTGGCCCACCTCCTGGCCGACTATGCCGACCGGGAGGGGGCAATGCCCAATCAGCCCGTCGTCGTCCGTTTGCGCCGGACCCAGGAAGAGTTGGCCATGGAACTTGGGACGGCCCGCGAATCCGTCTCGCGCGCCATGAAGACGCTCCGCACGCGGGGGTTGGTGGTATCGTTGGGCGGGGCGCGTCTGCAGATTCCGGAACCGTGGCGGCTGCGTGCCTTTTCGCGGGGTGGCCCGCAATGACATCCCACCGCTACGCACCCTCTTAGTGGCCCTGGGGAGGAACCCGGAGTCTTTGAAGGGTAGAGAGTCGTTATCGAACTCCGGAAGAGGAACCAACCGTGACCGTGCCCACTGAATCTCCCCCAGCCTCATCGGCCCAACCCACGCTGCTCGTGATCGACGACGAGGTGCAGATCCGCCGCGCCGTGCGCAACGCGCTGCGGGACCTGACGGAAAACGTCGTCGAAGTGTCCACCGGCCGCGAAGGCATCGACCAGGCCGCGGCGTCCATGCCCGACCTGATCGTGCTCGACCTCGGCCTGCCGGACATGGCGGGCGCCGAGGTCTGCCGCGAGGTGCGCCGCTGGGGCACCATGCCCATCGTCGTGCTCTCGGCCCGGCACGCCGAGGAAGAGAAGGTCGGGCTGCTGAACCTGGGCGCCGACGACTACATCACCAAGCCGTTCAGCACGCAGGAATTCTCGGCGCGCGTGCGCGCGCACCTGCGGCGCTTCCAGTCGCTGTCCGCGCCGTCGCACGCGGCGACGATTGCCGTGGACGGGCTGACCATCGACCTCGTCCGCCGGCGGGTCTCGCGCGGTTCGGGGGCCATCCACCTCACGCCCATCGAGTGGGAGATCCTGCGCACGCTCGCCACGGCGTCGGGGCGCACGCTCACGCACCAGCAGATCTTCGACGCGGTGTGGGGACGCGCGTTCGGCAATCCGCAGCAGTACCTGCGGGTACACATCACAAATCTGCGCCGCAAGGTGGAGGTCGACCCGTCGCGCCCGCAGCTCATCATCACGGAACCGGGTGTCGGGTATCGTTTCGAGTCGAACGCCTAGCGTCCGGCGTTCAGCACCCGTTCGCGGGTGGGTCCTGTGGACGATCCTGCTCGCGCTCGTCACGATCGCGATGGGACAGTTCCGCCCCGACATCGACCAGGCGCACGTCGTCCTGACGTATCTGCTGGTGGTGTTGGGGGCCAGCGTGGCCGGCGGCCGGGGCTTCGGCTTCGTGATGGCCTGCGTGGCGTTCGTCTTCATCAACTACTTCTTCCAGCAGCCCTACGATACGCTCGCTGTGGGCAAGGGGCTGGAACTGGTGGTGCTGTTCGCGTTCCTCGCCACGTCGATGACGGCCACCGAACTGCTGGCGCGTGCGCACGCCGAGGCCGTCGAAGCGAGCCGCCGCGCCGACGAGGTGACCCGGCTCTCGCACCTCGGATCCGAGACGCTGAACGCGGGGACGCCGGAGCAGGCGCTGGGGTCGATTGCCCGCGTGATCCGCGACGAACTGCGGGTCGATTCCTGCTCCATCGACCGGGTCGTGGACGGCGCCGAGGTGCAGATTGCGCACGCCGGTGCCTGGCCGCCCGTGGGGTCGGCGCGAACGCTCACGCTTCCGCTCACCGTGCACGGTGAGGCGGTGGGGTCATTGCGGCTGCACCACCCGCTGGACATCATGCTGGACGAATCGCAGAACCGGTTTCTGGAGGCCCTCACCTACTACGCCGCGCTGGGCGTGGAGCGCGTGCGGTTGGAGGCCGAGGCGGCGCACGCCGAGGCGCTTCGCGAGGCCAACCGTCTGAAGGACGTGCTGCTGGCCACGGTGAGCCACGACCTGCGCACCCCGCTCACCACCATCAAGGCGCTGGCGCAGGACGCCGCCCTGCGCGGCGACGAGAATGCCATGGTGATCGAGGAACAGGCCGACCGTCTGTCCCGCCTCGTGAACGACCTCCTGGACCTGTCGCGGATCAAGGGCGGAACGTTCAAGACCAACGCCGAGTTGAACTCCGCCGAGGACGTGATCGGCGCGGTCGCACGCCAGTTCGCCGGCGCGGCCCGCGGCCGCCAATTGGTGACGGCGGTCGATCTGTCGCAGCCGGCGCTGTTCGGCATGTTCGACTTCGTGCACACGCTGCGCATCCTGAGCAACCTGGTGGAGAACGCGCTGCGCTACGCGCCCAAGGGATCGGCGGTGGAATTGAAGGCGACGCGCGAGGGGGAGCGGTTGCGGTTCGCGGTGGCCGACCACGGGCCCGGTGTGCCGAACAGCGAGGTACATCAGATCTTCGAGCCGTTCTACCGGCCCCCGTCGTCCGCCAACGACGGTGGGGCGGGGCTGGGGCTGTCCATCGCGCAACGATTGGCGCACGCGCAGGGTGGCCAGGTGGAGTACACGCCCCGTCGTGGCGGCGGCAGCATATTCTCGCTCGTGCTGCCGGCCTGCGACCCCGACTGACCTCCGCCGGAGCCGCTAGAGCGCGTTCGCTGGGTCCCCGTTGTGCTCGTCCATCATGAGAGGCGGCGATCCGTCTTCCAGTCCCGACGCCTGCACCCAGGATTGGAGCAGGGTGGCCAGAGACCGCCTCTCGTCCGCCGAGAGCGCGCGAGCGCCGCGCAGCAGTTTCACCTGCACGGTGGTCGGCGCTCCCGCCAGCACATCCCGCCCGCTCTGGGTGAGCGACAACTCCACCCGGCGGCGGTCGGTCTCCGACGCCGTGCGCGTCACGTACCCGTGGTCGACGAGGCGCCGGACGACCACGGACACCGAACTCTGGTGCGTGGCCGTGCGTTCGGCGAGTTCGTTGAGCGAGTGCGCTGGGCGCTCCGCCAACTGCTGTAGCACGAACAACTGGGCACCGCTCATCCCCATCCGGCTCTCGATCATTCGCGACGAGACGCGCAGTGCCCGGACGATGGAGCGGACGGCATTCATCGCCGCGGTGATCTGTTCGGTTTCTTCGATCGTCATGGGGGCAACTCGTCGTTTTGGGGGCCGACCACTTTCGGTGCGGGCCGACGCCGGCGGTTCCAGTCCGCGCACGGCCGGCGCTGGAGATCACCGGGCGGTTGTCACTACTTACGGATGGCGAGGCGGAGACGTTGGGCTCCCTGACATACATGCTTGCTAAACCGGCGCATGGTGGCCGTGGGCCGGCGGCGTGCGTTCCTACCGCCGAACCGTCAGCACCCGCTCGGCGAGCGCCGGTGGCTCCCCGTCGGGCGTAACCTGCAATCGGATGCGGTACGTACCCCCGGCCAGGCGGGACAGGTCCACAGCCACCGAGCGCCCGATCACGCCGGCCACAGGCCGGGCTGCCTCTCTCCAGTGCAGGGCGATCGGCCTGTCGCCGCCGCCGAGATGCAATGCGCGACGCGCACGCTGCCACCAGCTCGCGCCTACACGTTCCACCGTCAGGGACACATCGAGAGGACTGCCGACTGCACCGAATCCGTACACTTCCCAGTAGAGCCCGAGCGTCCGGTGCGTCGTGGTCTCCGCCGCCGGCAGCGCGTCCGGGATTGCCTCACCAAGCGTTTCGGGCATTCTGCCTGCCGGCCGGAAGAGCAGGATATCCGACAGCCGCGCGGCGTTCCCACTGCCGGGCCTGCGCAGGGCGCGGCGTTCCCGCGCCGCGGCGTGCGTGCTGTCGTCGAAGACGTCCACGTCCACCAGCGCATCCAGCCGTGGCGCCAGCACCGTGAGGACGCCGGTGGGCGCCGCCGACGAGTCCCAGCTCACGAATCGTTGGCGCTCGTCCGGCGCCACGGCCAGCGCCGCGCGAAGCCCGTGCCCGTGGAGCAACGAGTCGCCCGACACGTCGTATCCGGCGACGACCAGCATGGAATCGCCGCGCACGAACCGCGACAGCAACATGCGCAGCGGCTGAATGGACGCCGCATACGCCGGCGCGTAGCGGGAAGCGGCGCGCCTGGCGTGCAGGTCCCAATCGTCCGGGCGCGCGGTGAAGGTCGA
This sequence comes from uncultured Gemmatimonadaceae bacterium, assembly GCA_963822945.1. Classification (GTDB taxonomy): domain Bacteria; phylum Gemmatimonadota; class Gemmatimonadetes; order Gemmatimonadales; family Gemmatimonadaceae; genus JAGWRI01. The sequence goes on from CAWGJO010000022.1 coordinate 6,315, forward strand.
ATCGAGCAGGCGGCCATCGGGAAAGAAGGCGAAGCTCGGTTGCGGGTCGTGTCCCATGATCGAATACGAGGGGTCGATCTGCAGGACCGGTTCCACCCGCTCGAACCATCGCGGCCATCCGTACCGCAGCAGCAGTTCGGCGAGGTCGTCGCCCCAACTGGCGGTCTCGGGCCAGACCGACTGCCGGGCGATCTCGACCATGGTCCGCCGGGCGAACTGCTCGGTACGCCGGTCGTTGGCGCGCATGGCGTAGAAGGGCTGGGCCAGCCACCACAGGCGGGCGTTGAGCTGCGCACGTCCGTCGCAGTCGGCGCGCGCGTAGCGGTCGGCCGTCCGGCCGTCGAGCAACGGCGTGAGATCGAGCCACCGGCACCGCACGCTGTCGGGCATCTCCGTGAGCGCGCGATCGAAGGCCGATTCGGCGTCCGCGAAGTGCTGGCCGACGTGCAGGGCCAACCCGCGCAGCGCGTCGCACCACCAAGCCTCAGCTCCGCAGGGTGTGACGGCCGCGAGCGCCGAGTCCGGGCGGCCGGCCTCCAACTGGTAGCGGACGCGTTGGCCCGCGATCCATCCGTCGCCCGGAGCGGCCCGGGCCGCGCTGTCCAGGGTCTCGAGGAGGGCGAGTCGGGCCCGCACGATGGCGGGCGGTTCGGGCGGCGGTTGGTCGGGCGTGTCGCCGTGCCAGTAGCAGAACCGGCCGATCCGCTCGTCGCAGTGGCCCCCCGATCCGCCTCGCGTCCACGGCAGATGTGCCCGGCGTGTGGACTCGAAGTCGCGCTGCGCGGCGTGCGCCGTGCGCACCCACCGCACCGAATCCGCCGATTGCGCACCGGCCACACCGCCGGGCACGACGAGCGGCACGATCAGTCCAATCGTCTTCAGTACACTCGCGATCTGCGCGCCCGGCATCGCGGTCCTCCCCACGCTTCGAGGCCGTCCTTTCCATATATATGGACTCGATGGCCCGCGTCGATGCCCCGGATCCCGGCCCGGTTACCGGCCGGGCGGTTGGAACGCGGGGTCGGGGTTGGCGAGTCCGACGTCGTCCATCACCACCGTGCCGGCCGGCGTTCGGTCGAACACGAGGCGGATGGCGCGCAGCCTGGACGGCTCGAACGCCGGGGCCACCTTGCGGAACGCCGCCAACGGCATCGGGTAGGTCTGGAGCACCAATTCGTACGGATGGCGGAACGCCGCCTTCTCCCGGTCGGCGCGCCGCAGCACGTGCGTTTCCAGCGGCCGCCGTACCGGTGCGAAGAGCGAGAGAGGCAGACGCGCCCGGTGTCCGTCGGCATCCACGAGCTCCACGGTCAGGTCCATCGGCACCGAGTCGTCGTGCACCGCGGGCGGCTTCGGCGCGTTCTTCCGGCTCTCCTTTGCCGCGGAGTCACGCGCCGGGCGGCGCGGGCCCGGAATGTCGCGCGTCGGGGCCAGCGAGAGCATCACCGACGACGTGTCGCCCACCCGCAGCGCGCGCACCAGCGAGTCGCTGAGCGTGAGCGTGTACGATGCGGGCGTCCCACGCGCCGCAGTGTCGGCGCCGGCGATGCGGTTGTTCCACCCCAACCACACGGCGTTGGTATTCTGCTCGTCGTTCTTGTGGCGGAGCGGAATCGGCGCTTCGTCCCATTTCGCCAGACTGTCGCCGCTGAGCGTGACGCCGGGCACCGACCCGGTGGTCACGTCCACGTCCTCGTCGTAGCCGGCGAGCAGACGGAAACTGCTCTCCTGGAACCGCGTGATGTACATGGTCTTCGGCAGCCAGTGGCCGATGGTGCGCTGGTCGCGGAACATCGGCAGGTATTCCTTGCGATGGTGCAGGGTGGCTTCCAGGAATCCGCCGATCACCACCCGCGCGAACTGCCGCTGCTGGTCCGGCGAGAGCAGGGCGCGCAGATCGAGGCGGTTGGCGCTTCTCGGACCGTTGTCGTGGTTGTTCCAGATGCTGTTCCACTGGCCGTGGTTGGCGCGGTACACGTACCACGCCGACTTGAAGTACGGCTTTCCGTCCGTGAACCGCAGCCGTTCGTACGGCCGCAACCCCATGAACTCCGACACGTCGCCGTCGTGCGACCCGTGCATCACCAGAAAGTTCACGTTCTCGATCGGTTCGAATTCGCCGGCCGGCTTGTACTGTCCGTCCACCGGCGCGATGGCCACCACCGACCGGATGTTGAAGTGGAAGTCGAACCGCACGTTCGCGTCGTCGGGGTAGCGGGTGAGGCGGTTGAACTGCACGGCATGGCTCACCGCGCCGCCGCCCCGTGAATGCCCCATGATCGCAATCTCGTTCCAGTCCACCTTGTGGAAGAACGGGTTGGTGGCGCTGTCGGTGAACGCCTTCCAGGCCTTCAGGTGCTCGAGCATGATCCAGGCGCGCCCGTCGTTCTCGCCGCGCAGGCTGCCGTTGATGTAGTTCTCGTCCACCGACACGAGAATGAACCCGCGCGAAGCCAGCAGTTCACCCAGGTACCGATAGCCCGGATCGGAATAGTCGGTGGGATCGTGGTTGCCGTGCGCGATGACGACCAGGGGGAAGGGGCCGGCGCCCTCCGGATACCAGACCCGTCCGTTCAGCGGCGAGTGCTTGATGTCGAAGCCCCAGGTCTTCTTCCGTCGCTTGGCTTCGTCGGGGGGCATCTTCACGAACGGCGATGCGTCCACGGCCCTGGTGCGGATGGCGATCGAGTCACGATACGCGGCCCGCCGCTGGTCGGTGCCGCTGCCATACGTCAGATACTTCACCCGGTACGGCCCGGGCTCTCCCGGATTCGGTGCCGTGATCAACTGCTGCGACAGCACGGTCTTCGAATCGTCGGGACTCAGCTTCAGCGACTGCGTGCAGGCGCCGAGCGCGACCGCTGCCACGGCGGCGATCGCCAGACCAGGCCGCGCCGTCATCGGATGCGCACCCCGATGCGATGCGCGCCGTGCCGGTGATAGCGGGACTCGAATGCATAGTCCAGCGAGAGCCGGTCGGCCGTGACGCCGAACCCGACGGTCCAGGGTCCCTCACCCTCTGCCGCCCGCCGCACGCCGGCCCGCGCGGCCACCGCGTAGCCGTCCAGCCAGCTGTACGAGACTTCGCCGCCCCCTCCGGCCACGAAGTCCCGCCCGCGCAGCAGCGACGTCGTGGCGGCCGCCATCACATCGAACGGCCCGACGAGATAGCGGCCCGTGGTGAACCCGAGACTGGTCCGCGTCGGCTGGCTCACCGGCCCGTAGTAGCTCCGGAACGCGGGGCCGAAGTTCTGCACGCTCAGGCCGAGCGTCCCGCGCCACAGGTCGCGCGCGAGCCCGAAGTCCAGTGAACCGCGGCTGTCGCGCGTCGATCCGATGGACTGCTCCATCAATTTGGCGTTGACGCCGGCGCGCATGCCGAACAGCGGTTGCGCGTACCCGAGGGCGAAGATCAACCCCGACGAGGGGAACGTGCCCGACGTGCCGAGCGCGTCGGGGGTGGCGTAGGCGAATCCGGGGTTGGAGAAGGTGAGCGACTGCACGCCCACCCCCAACGCGCCGGGCCCGATGTCGACGACGGTGGAGAGGGTGACCAGCAGATTGGCGCCTGTGTAGAACTCCGCCGAGGCGCCCGTGCCGCGGGCCACCGCGAGTTGCGCGGGATTGTAGAAGATCACGTCGCTCTCCCGGCCGCCGGCATCCGCGTTCGCCATGGCGAGCGCGCGTGTGCTGCCCGGCAGCCGTGCAACGAGTGGCGCCAGTGGAAACTCCTGTGCTCCGACCGTCGCCGCGCCGCTGAGCATCAGCACGGTGGCCAGCCATCGAGCGTGCATGGACACTTCGACCTCCATCGAAGGAGCGCCGGCATGTTACTGCCGGGCCCGGGGGCGCGGAAGGCCACAGTGTCGGCGGGCCCGGCCGCGTGGCCGTGCGATTGCCGGCCGCCGCCGCGACGTGACCCGCGGGTATCCCCACCTGTCCTTCCTGAAATGAGCACCGCCATGATCTGCCCTCGATGCGGCACCGAATACGGCCCGGAGCAGCGGTTCTGCCCCACCGACGGCAGCCCGCTGCGCGCCCGGTCGCCCCACGATCCGTTGATCGGCCAGGTGATTGCCGACCGCTACCGTGTCACCGGCCTCATCGGCGAGGGCGGCATGGGGCGGGTGTACTCGGCCGAGCACGTGCGCATGGGTCGCCGGAGCGCGCTCAAGGTCATGAGCCCGGCGCTCGCCTCGACCGCCGACGCGATCACGCGTTTCAACCGCGAGGCCTCCAACGCCAGCCGCATCAATCACCCGAACGTGGCGGCCATCTACGACTTTGGTGAGACGCCCGACGGGCTGCTCTACATCGCGATGGAGTTCGTGGAGGGCGAGACCCTGCGGGCGCTCATCGAGCGGACGGGCCCGCTGCCCATCGCCCGCGCCGCGCAGATCACCAGGGGGGCGGCCGATGCCCTCCATGCGGCCCACCACCTCGGGATCATCCACCGCGATCTCAAGCCCGACAACATCATGCTCGCTCGGCAACTCGACGGCGCCGACTGGGTGAAGGTCGTGGACTTCGGGATCGCCAAGTCGGTGGCGCGCCCGGGTGAGGGCGGCGGCGGGCAGACCGTCACCACGGCCGGCGTCTCGCTCGGCACACCCGAGTACATGAGTCCCGAGCAACTGGCGGGCGAGGCGCTCGACGCGCGCACGGACATCTATTCGCTGGGGCTGGTGCTGTTCAACATGCTCACCGGCCAGTTGCCGTATCCCAAGCTGACGTCCAAGGAAACCCTCGTGCGCCGGCTGACCTCGCCACCGGCCACGTTGGCCGACGTCCGCCCCGATATGAACTGGCCGGCCCCGGTGCAGGCGGTGCTGAGCCGAGCCCTCGATCCGGAGCCCGAGCGGCGCTACGCCAGCGTGGCCGATCTCGGGCGCGCCATCACGGCGGCCGCGGGGTCGACGGCCGAGGCTGATCCCGACGCCACGCTGCGTGTGCCCGCAGTCGGCCGTGCGGCGCCTGCGCTCGCCGCCACCTCCGCGCACCGGCCGCCGCCGGCGGTCGCCCGGGCACCCACTCGCAAGCTGCCTGCCGATCCCCCGCCGGCGCGGGGCGCCTCGCGCACGCTGGGAGCGGCGGCGGTGCTCCTGGTCGTGGTCGCCGCCAGCTACTTCGCCTTGCATGCCACGCGCCGCGCCGGCGCGGCGACGGCGGGTGGCGGGGCGGTGGCCGACTCCGCGCCGGCCGCGCGAGACTCGTTGGCGGCAAGCACCGCCGCGACGCCCCCCGCACACGATTCGACGCCGGCGACTGCCGACTCGATGCGTCTCGCCGCCAACCCACCGGTCGTTCGCCCCCGACTGTCGAAGTCGACGCCGGCGCCTGCCACCCCGCACCCCGCGGCCTCCATGGCGAGCGCCGCGCCCGTCGAACCCCGTCCCGCCGTCACGAGCACTGTGCCGGACACCATCGCGGCCGTGCTACAGGAGATTCGCGGTCATCTGGAGCGCGGGGGCCAGGCGGTTGCCGGCGGACGGACGCTGGCGGCGAATCGCGAGTTGCGCACGGCGCAGGCCGAAATTCGGAGCCTGCGCGAGCAGTTTCCCGGTGGAAGCATGCCGCCTGCGCTCGAGCGTCAACTCCGGGATCTGGGCGCGCAGTCCGTGCGCGCCTGCTATACGGCGGCGGCGGGGGAACCGCGGGCCGCCCAGCGGTGCCGCCTGCTCCAGCAGCGAGAAACCCGCGCCGCGCGGGGGCGCGGCGCCCGTCCCCCCGTCGAGTGATCGCCCTCTTCAGCCGTAGAGCAGCCAGAGAATGATCGCCATCTCGATGGTGGCGGCAATGATGCCGAAGATCAGATACGGTTTGAGACCACGTTCTTTCGGGCGTTGGGGCATGTTCAAAGATATATTCGCACCGTGATCACACTCTCCGTTCCCCGAAAGGCCCTGCTCGGGTTCGGGACGGCTCTGCTCATCCTCGCCGTGATGGGGGCGGAGTCGTACCGCGGCCTGCGCGCGTCGACGCAGGCATCGGTGCGCGTCCGCGAGACGTACGACGCCCTGGAGACGCTCGGCGAGCTCGAGGGCGATATGCTCGATGCCGAGTCGGCCGTGCGGGGGCTGCTGCTCACCCAGCGGCCGGAATTCCGGGGGCCGTACAAGGACGCTGCGCATCGGGTGGATCTCGATTTGTCGGGGCTCCGGCGCATCGAACCGGACAATCCGGCGCAGGCGGCGCGGGCGCGCATCCTTGCCGACTCGGTGACCGCCAAGCTCGCCTTCACCGCCGGCGTACTCTCGCTGTACGACGCGGGGCGGGTCACGGCGGCGCGCGATACGGTGGCGGCCGGACGTGGGGCACGGCTTGCCACGTCCATCCGCCAGCAGGTGTCGCGGATGATGCGGGCCGAGCGGGCCCTGCTGGATCGGCGCCTCGAGGACGAACGCGCGCAACAGCAGCTGGCCACGACGATCGTCCTGTTCGGGTTCCTGGTGGCGTGCGGGGTGGCGACGCTGGCCGTGATCACCATCAGGCGCGATATGCGCGAACGCGCGAACCTGGATGCCGAGGTCGCGGCGGCGCTGGACCAGGCGCACGCCGCCAGCAAGGCCAAGAGCGAGTTCCTGGCCCGCATGAGCCATGAACTGCGCACCCCGCTCAATTCCGTGATCGGCTTCGCCAACGTGTTGCTCAAGCAGGGCCAGCCGCCGTCGGACGATCAGGCACGGGCCTACGTCCAGCGCATCCGCGACAACGGCACCCACTTGCTGGAGATCATCAACGACATCCTGGACCTGTCCAAGGTCGAGTCGGGGCGCATGGACCTGGTGCTGGAGACGGTGGACGTCACCCGCCTCCTGACCGAGACGGTGAGCCAGTTCGCGGCTCGCGGGCTGGACGCGCCGCCCATCGAAGTGGATGTGTGGCCCGGCGTGGCCCCGCTGCGTACCGATCCCGACAAGCTGCGGCAGGTGCTGCTCAACCTGATCTCGAACGCCGCGAAGTTCACCAGCCAGGGGCGCATCGTGGTGCGGGGCGTTGCCGATGCCCGCACCGGGGACCTGCAGCGCATCGACGTCATCGACACCGGCGTCGGCATCGCGGCGGATCGGATGGACCGGATTTTCGAGGCCTTCGAGCAGGCCGACAGCTCGGTGCAGCGGCGGTTCGGGGGCACGGGGCTGGGCCTCGCCATCTCCCGTTCGATGTGCGAGCGGCTCGGATACCGGCTGGTGGTCGTGAGCACGCCCGGCCTCGGATCGACGTTCAGCATCATCACGGACCAGCGGGCGCCGGTGCCCGCCCACCACGAACCGCCGGGTGCGGTGGCCGGGCGCCGCCTCGAGCCGGCGCAGCAGCGCGCCGCGCGCGTGCTGCCGGTGGACTCCCCGACCGTCCTCGTCATCGATGACAGTGACGACTCGCGGGTGCTGCTCACGCAGATCATCGAGGAGTCGGGGTGCCGGGTCTATACGGCCGGCTCCGGCGAGGGCGGTGTGTCGGCGGCGCTCGACCACCGGCCCGATCTCATCGTGCTCGATCTGCTGATGCCCGAGATGGACGGGATCGAAACGCTGCAGCGAATCCGGGCCCATCCGTCCATCGCCCGGACCCCGGTGATCGTGGTCAGCGCCGTGGCGTCGGATTACCAGTCGCGGCTGCCGGGCGCCGTGGAACTCATCGAGAAGCCGATCGTCCGCGAGGCGCTCAGCGACGCGATCGATCGCGCGCTGCACGCCAGTCCGGCGCGCGTGCTGATCATCGAGGATTCGGAGGATGCCCGGTCGCTGCTCGAAGCTCATCTGGCGGGATTCCCGGGCCTGGAGGTCGATTCAGCCCCATCCGCCCTCGACGCGCTGGCCAAGCTGCAGGACTTCCCCGCCGATCTGATTCTGCTCGACGTGGTGATGCCGGGCATGGACGGGGTGGAGTTTCTCAAGCGCATCCGCCGCATCGAGCGCTTCCGGGAGACGCCGGTGGTGGTGATCACCGCGAAATCGCTCAGCGAGGACGAGCAGGGCGTGCTCGATCGCCACGCGATCACGGTGCTTCGCAAGGACGGAGAACTCGGCGCCGACCTCGCCCGGGTGCTCCGGAGCGCCCTCCGCCGGATCAGGGCCCGGTCGATATCCTGAGGAACGGGGCCTATCGTGTTGCCATGACGCGGCTTACGCGTCTGTAATACGCGTCACATTCGCGGCCCGTTGCGTGAGCTATCTATGGGCGCACAGATTGCGCCTACGCTCGGGGCCGGGCAGCCTCGTTCAGGCATGATCGTCGCGGGCGGATTCGACGCGGATTCCGCGCAGGGAGAGGCATACACGGATGCACTGGCTTGAAGCCGCAGCAACGCGTGCAGGGTTGGCGGGGGCTTCCTCGCTCACCATTCCGAGCGACGTCACCAACGTCGAGGCATGGGAAATTGCCACGCGTACCCTCGGCCTGAGTCCGCAGGATCTGGCGGCGCGCATGGCGCCGCAATTCGGCCTCCGCGTGGCCGACTTCGACCAGACCGACCCGCGCGCGCTCGCCCTGCTTCCCGAACGTCTGGCCCGCCGCTACCACGTCTTTCCCCTGCGGGAGGACGACCGCAACATCTACGTGGCCACGGCCGACCCCAGCGATATCGAAGTCGAGCATGCCATCGGCTTCGCATCGGGGCGCCGTCCCGTCTTCGAACTCGCGCCGCCCACCCTCATCGAGGATGCGCTGCTGTCCGGCTATTCGGCCGATCGCCTGGTAGAGAATCTGCTCACCACCGTCGATTCGCAGATTGCCGACGCGGTGCGCGTGGTGGACGAGATGGAGCCCGAGGCCGTCGACCTGTCGGATATCGAGACGGGTCCGGTGGTCAAGCTCACCAATCTGATTCTCCGCGACGCCGTGATGCACGGCGTGAGCGACGTGCACGTCGAGCCGGGGCCCAAGGGCGGCACCGTGCGGTTCCGCATCGACGGCGTGATGCGGCAGCACATGCACCTGCCGATGGCGGCGCTCAACCGCGTGGTGTCGCGGATCAAGGTCCTGGCCCGGATGGATATCGCCAACCGCCTCGTGGCACAGGACGGGCGCGCGAAGGTGTCCATCGAGGGCCGCAACTACGATCTCCGCATCTCGACGGTCCCCACGCGGGACGCCGAGAAAGCGGTGATCCGCGTGCTCCGTCCCGAGAGCGCGCGCAAGCTCGAGGAAGTGGGGATCACGCCGCGCGAGCTGGCCCGTCTGCGCCAGCTGCTCTCCTGCCGCGACGGCATCGTGATCGTCACCGGACCCACCGGCTCCGGCAAGACGACCACGCTCTACTCGGCGATCAAGGAACTCGCCACCGGGCACGTCAACATCATGACGGTGGAAGACCCGATCGAGTACGAACTGCCGGGCATCACGCAGATCCAGGTGGAAACCAAGCGCGGCGTGACGTTCGCCAGTTCGCTGCGCGCCATCCTGCGCCAGGACCCCGACGTCATCTTCGTCGGCGAGATCCGCGATCTGGAGACGGCCGAAGTGGCCGCGCAGGCGGCGCTCACGGGCCACCTGGTGCTGGCCACGCTGCATACCAACGATTCGATGAGCGCGGTCACGCGTCTGGCCGATCTGGGGCTCGACCGTCAGACGATCGCCACCTGTCTGCGCGGATGTCTGGCGCAGCGTCTGGTGCGCCGCGTCTGCCCGGACTGCGCGCAGCCGCTGCTCGGCACGCTCACCGAGGAAGAGGAGCGCCTGTCCGCGCAGTTCGGCGTGCTCCCGTTGTCGCGGGCCACGGGCTGCAAGCGGTGCGGCAACACCGGCTACCGGGGGCGCCTGCCGCTCATCGAGGTGGCCATCGTGACGCCGAGCATCGCCGACATGATCGCCAGCGGCGGCACGGCGCAGCAGCTCCAGCGCGCGGCCATCGCCGCCGGCATGGCGCCGCTGCGCGACGTGGCCGTGGCCCGCGTGCGCCGCGGCGAAACGACGCTGCAGGAGATCGAGCGCGTGCTCGGCGATCAGCTCGAGGACGAGTCGGTGTCCGACGGCATGAACCCGGGCATCCTGATCCTCAATCCGGATCCGGCGTGGCGGCGCATGGCGCGCGCGATGCTCGAAGGCGCGGGGTTCAAGGTCGGCGAGGCCATGGACGGCGACAGCGCCGTCCGACTGCTCGGCGACGGACGGGAGTTCTCGTTCGTGATCACCGAGGCCTCGCTGCCGGCGCTCACGGCGCCGCGCGGGCCCGAACTGCTGACCGCGGGTGGCGAGACCGTCACGGATGCCACGATCGAGACGGTGCTCGACATGCCGGTGGCCGGGTCGACCAACGGGCACGCGCCGTACGAGAATGGGCACGGGAACGGGCACGGAAACGGAAACGGAAACGGGCATGGGAATGGACACGGCGCCGGCACGGGTCATGGAGTGGGGCACCGCGACGCGGGGGCGCCCAACTGGTCGCGGGCGGCCGGCGCCGTCCAGAACGCCGTACGCCGCGCCCTTCGATAGCGCGCGCGGGTCACGGCCGGGTACGTTTCGACGCCGAACGTGCCGGATTCAACGGGCTACGTTCGACGCAAAATGGATTCCGAATTCACCGAACGATTCGATGACGAAGCCATTGCTCGCCTCCGGCGGTTCGGAGGCGACGCGCTCCTGCACGAGATGATCGATCTTCTCTCCGCGGGGGCGCCTGCGCGGTTGGCCGTGGTGCGCGATGCCATCGCCAACGGCGATGCGGAGGCCGTCCGCGGCGTCCTGCATTCGCTCAAGTCCAGCGCCGGTCAGATGGGCGCGATGGGGGTGCAGGCGATGTGCGAGCGCGCCGAACGCCTGGCCGCGCAGGGCGACGTACGGGGTGTTGCCGCGCTGCTCCCGGCCCTGGAGGCCGAGACGGATGCGCTGCTGGCGCGGCTGGCCGTCATCCGGCGGGGCAACGCGTGAGGCCTCGCATCGCCGTAGTGGAGGACAATCCCGACAATCGGCTCCTGCTGCAGGCCATCCTGCGCGATCGCTTTACCGTGCTGGAATACGAGAACGGGGTCGACGCCCTCGGCGGGTTCGCCGCGGATCCCCCCGACGTCGTGCTGCTCGATATCTCGCTGCCCGGCATGGACGGGCTCGAGATTCTGGCGCGCATCCGCGCCGACACGACGCTCGCCGGCCTGCCGGTGATCGCGCTGACCGCCCACGCCATGGCCGGCGACCGCGAGAAGTATCTCGCGGCGGGATTCGACGATTACCTCACCAAGCCGATCGTCGACGAGACGCTGCTCATGCGGGCGATCGAGAAGCAACTGGCGGCCGGCGGCTGAACACCCGGAGCTCAGCGCTTTTGGTGGACGGTGTGCAGTCGTGCGTGACTGAGGGCTGAACAGCGCGGACTGCCAACCGTCGTCAGTTCTCGCTTCGCAGGGCCACCATGGGAGTGGAGGCGAACACTTCCCGACTGGTCAGGAGCCCGATGGCCACGGCCAGCAGCGTCATGCCGGCGCTCACGGCCAGCGCGGGCACAACGGCGGGCGTGAAGGGCGTCTGGAAGATGAAGTGCATCAGCGCCCACGCGCCGCCCACCGAAAGGGCCACGCCCGCCACGCTGCCCAGCGCGCCGAGCAGCGCGTATTCGGCCAGCATGATGCGCCCGATCTGGCGTCGCGTGCCGCCCAGCGTCTTGAACAGCACGCCTTCCCGCAACCGCTCGCGGCGCGTGGCCGCCACGGCGCTGAACAGGACCGGCACGCCGAGCAGGAGGCTGACGAGCGCCATGAACCGGATGGCCGTCGTCACGCGGGCGAGGACATCGGCCACGGTGCGCTGGACCAGCGACAGGTCGAGGCTCGAGACGTTGGGGAACTTGAGCACCACGTCGCGCTGCATGAGCGCGACGTCGCGCGGCGTGGGACCATAGGCCAGGAACACGAACTGCTTGGGCGCGTGCGCCAGAGCCCTGGGCTGGAACACCACGAAGAAGTTCGGCTGGAAGCGCGCCCACGCCACTTCGCGGAGACTGGTCACGCGCGTCCGCACGCGCACCCCCTGGACGTCCCACGTGATGGTGTCGCCCAACTGCACGCCGAGTTCGTCGGCGAGGCCGGCGTCGAGCGAGACCTGCGACATGGTGTCCCGGGCCGCGTCGAACCAGCGTCCGGCCACGAGATGCTCCGTGGCGTCGAGCGTGTCGCGGTAGGTGGAGCGATACTGGCGGCGCAGCGCCCAGCGCGAGGGCCGGTGGGGCTGGGCGGCGGCGGCGCCGCCGCGCCCGCCCGCGCCGCGGGTCGCCGGCTGGGCCGCGGCCGGCCCGGAGTCACCCGCGGTCGACCGGGCGGCGGGCAGGCCGGCCAGGATCTGATCGGGCGTGCGCCCGTTGATCGACGCAATGCGCATGGGCACGATCGGCACCTGCTGCTCGATGGTGTAGTGGCCGGCGCGGATGATCGAATCCACCCCGGGCGCTTCATCCTGCTGGACGTCGAAGAACACCACGTTGGCACGCACCTGATCGAGCCGCAGGTCCAACTGGCCGAGCAGGTTCTTCTGCGCCTGGTAGAGCGTGCTCACGAGGAACACGCCGAAGCCCAGCGAGAGGATCACGGAGCGTGTCTGATTGCCGGGCCGGTAGAGGCTGGCGATGCCATGGCGGATGACGAATGGCCAGCGCGGGCGCACCACGCGCCGCGCGAACGCCGTGAGCAGCACCGCCACCACCCACAGCGCTCCCACGGCGAGCAGAATGGCGACGCTGAAGCCGATGCCGTCGCGCAGCCGCTCGGAACGTTCGAGCGCGATGGCGAACACGCTGGCCACGATGGCGAACGAGACCACGTAGGTGGCGCTGTCGCGGCGCGCCTGCCGCATCACCGTGTCGTCCGACTCCCGGCGCAGCGCCTGGAGCGGCGACACCCCGCGGAGCGCGAGCAGCGGGCGCAACGCGAACACGAGCGCCACCCACACGCCGATGCCGAGTCCGGTGAGCAACGCCGCGGGCGCCAGCCGCACCGCGACGTTCACCGGCAGAAAATCCTTTACCGCCAGCGGCATCGCGAACTGCAGTCCCACGCCCAGTAGCGTGCCCGCGGCCGCGCCCACCAGTCCCATGACCGCGGCCTGCAGCACGTAGATCACCAGCACCTGGCCGCTGGTGGCGCCCAGGCACCGCAGGATCGCCACCGTGTCGATCTTGCGCATCACGAAGGCGTGCACGCCGCTGGCCACGCCGATGCCGCCGAGCAACAGCGCCACCAGCCCCACGACGCTCAGAAAGTTGCGGAGTTGATCGATGGCATTGCTCAACCGGTACTCGTTCTGCGCCGCCGTGTGCACGCGGACGTCGTTCTTCGAGAGCACCCGGGCCGTGCGTCCCTCGAACTGCTCCGTGGTCTCGCCGGGCGGCAGCTTGACCAGCGCCTCGTAGTCGGCGCGGCTGCCGAACACCAGCAGGCCCGTCTCGTCGAGGTACCGGGCCGGGATGTACAGGCGCGGTCCGATAGCGGCGGTGACCGCGATCTCTCCCGGCACGCTGGCCAGCGTGCCCGTGATCTCGAACTGCGCCGTGCCGAGCGACAGCGAGTCGCCGATGTGCGCGTTGAGCGCCACCAGCAGCGAGGCGTCCACCACCACGTGACGGCCGTGCTGGAGGTCGCCCCACGCGGCGGCGGGGTCGGTCTCGATCTGCCCGTAGAACGGGTAGTCCGGCGTCACGGCTCGCACCTGCGACAGCCGCGTGAGCCCCGTGCGCGGCGCGAGCGCCATGGACGAGAAGCTGATCTGCCGCGCGATCGGCGTGCCGTGCGTGGTCAGCGAGTCGAACAGGCTGTCCACCGGCGGTGTGAACTTGGCCCGGCTGGTGAGCGACAGGTCGCCGCCCAGCAGGGCGCGCGACTGCTCGTGCACCGACTGCGTCACGTTCTGCGCGAAGGAGTCGATGGCGACGAGCGCCGCCACGCCGAGCGTGATCGACGACATGTAGAGCAGGAGCCGCCGTCGCGCCGTGCGGCTCTCGCGCCACGCCACCGCCGCGAGGCGGCTGAACGACGCGCTCACCTGGCGGCCGCCCCCGCCACGCCGGTGTCCTCGACCACTTCGCCGTCGCTCAGGCGGATGATCCGGCCGGCGCGGGCCGCCAGCGCCGCATCGTGCGTGACGAGCACGATGGTGGCGCCCGACTCGCGGTTGAGCTGCTCCAGCAACTCCACGATGCGCTGGCCGGTCTCGCTGTCCAGATTGCCCGTCGGCTCGTCGGCAAACAGGATGCGCGGTTCGTTGGAGAACGCGCGCGCGATGGCGACACGCTGCTGTTCACCTCCCGACAGCTCGGTGGGGAAGTGGTCCAACCGGTCGCCCAGGCCCACGCGCTTCAGCAGATCGCGCGCGCGGTCGGCGGCATGCGAATCTCCACGCAGTTCCAGGGGTACCTGTACATTCTCGATGGCGGTGAGCGTGGGGATCAATTGAAAGCTCTGGAACACGAAGCCAACTTTCGCTCCACGCAGACGCGCCCGCTGATCCTCATCCATCGCGCCGAGGTCGGCGTCGTCGAGGAGGACGGTGCCGCGCGACGGCGTGTCGAGCCCGGCCAGGAGGCCGAGGAGCGTCGTCTTGCCGCTGCCCGAGGGGCCGACGATGGCGACGAAGGCGCCCTGGGGGACGGAGAACGAAACGTCGCGGAGGACCGTCAACGGGCGATCTCCGACGCGATATTCCTTGGTGAGTTGACGAGCTTCGAGCATGCGATTGCGATTGTGGACGTGGGGTCTGAGCGGGCTGCTGGCGCTCACGGCGTGCAGCGGGGCGGCCGAGCGCCGCCCGTCCGTCCAGACGAAGGATAGCACGGGGGCCGGTGGGGCGGTGGCCGCGCCGCCCGCGGCGCAGGCGCGCGATGCGCACACCGTGCTCTTCGTCGGCACCAGCCTCACCGCCGGACTCGGGCTCGACCCCGACAGCGCCTACCCGGCGCTCATCCAGCGCAAGATCGACTCGGCCGGGTTGCCCTTCCGCGTGGTCAACGCCGGGGTGAGCGGCGAGACATCGGCCGGCGCCCTGCGGCGGATGGACTGGCTGCTCCGCCAGCCCTTCGACGTGATGGTGCTCGAGACGGGCGCCAACGACGGGCTGCGCGGCACGCCCGTCACCGAAACGCGCGCGAACATCCAGGCCATCATCGACACCGTGCGGCGTCGGCGCCCGCAGGCGCGGATCGTCCTGGTGCAGATGGAGGCGCTGCCCAACCTCGGACAACGCTACACGCGCGCCTTCCACGCGACCTTCCCGCTGCTCGCCCGGGAGAATCAGCTGGTGCTGCTGCCGTTCCTGCTCGACGGCGTGGCCGGCCACCCGTCACTGAATCAGGGGGACGGCATGCACCCGAACGACGCGGGCGAGAAGATCGTGGCAGAGAACGTGTGGCGCGGGCTGAAGCCCGTGCTCGAGAGCGACAAGTGAAGGGAGCCGGGTGAGCGTTCGCCCGTCACCGTCCCCCGTTCACGTTCCACGTCACCTGCTGCACGGCGTCGTCTCCCAACACGGCCGAGGTTGACGCCAGCGTGGAATCTCCCCGCACGAGGTGCAGTGCCAGCTTCGCCCCGAAGGGGACGCGGCAGACGATGAACCGGCCGTCGTTCGACGGCGTCACCTCGATCGTGCCGCTGGTCTGCGGCGTGGAATTGCCGGCTTCCACGTACGTCCAGCTCACGGCGAGGTTGGTGCCGGGGCCAAGCCGGCCCGAAGCGGCGGTGACCGTGCCGAGCACTACCGCCGAATGGGACGGCGTGGAGGCGTCGTCGTCGCAGAGACGGCTCACGGCCCGCGCCCGCGCCCGCATCGCGATGGTTCCCACGCGCAGCGTGTCGCGGCCCACAGCAATCGTTTGCTGGGCGCGGCGCGGGTCGATGAACGGGGCGTAGGCCGAGTCGACCACGTCCAGTCCGTATCGCCCGGGCACCACGGGCGACAGCACGAATCGGCCGGAGCCGTCGGTCTCCGCGGCGCTCTGCGTCCCGTCGAGCCCGACGCGGACCCCGGCGAGTGGACGTCCGTCCGGATCGCGCACGAGCCCGGTGACCACGCCGAGCGAACTCTCGGCGTGGGAGCCGTCGGGCCAGTGGGCCGACAGCACCTCGCCGCCGATCTCGCGCCACTGGACCACGTGCGTATCGTGGTACCCGGGGCTGGACGCGAGGCTTCCGCCCGCGTCGGCCCGGGGAGGCGCGCCCCGGCGTGGTGCTCGCCGCCATGGCCGGCAGTTGCATGTCCCAGCGCTCGATGTAGACCAGGCCGTTGGCCATGGTGCGGAACACCAGCGTGCCGCCCGTGCCCGCTTCGCGGTACGCGGGGTCGAGGCCCGTGTACGCGAAATCGAGCGTTCGCAGGGCCGGGTGGTCGCTCTCGATCCAGAGCGTGCCGTCCACGTCCACGAATCCCTCGGGTCGGCCACCCGGCGATGGCTCGAAGGAGAGCCCCACCTGTCTCGGATGCGCCGCGTCGCGCACGATCCCGAAGCAGTGCGTCGTCGCGAACTTCTCGTCGAGCAGGACGTCGGCATCGGGCGCAAGAAGGTGAGCGAGGACCCGTCACGCGCCATGTAGCCCTGGCGGGCGAATTCGGTTGCTTCACGCGACGCGACGAAGGGGCGCGCGGTGCGTGCCGCGCGGTGATGCGCGTGGACTGCTTGACCACGAGACGGGAGTCGGGGTCCTCGTCGGTGACGAACTCGATGACCGTCATGTTGCCCGGCTTGGCCTGGCGGGCGACCACCGCGGCGAGCAGGCCGGCACGCGCCTGTTCCCAGAGGGCCAATGCGCCGCTCTGGTCGTCGCTGCCCGGACAGATGGCGCGGTCGGAGACGTGCACCCGGGTGAGCAGGGCGGGCAAGCTGAGCATCCGGATCTCCAGGCGGCGGCGCGGCGCTCCGCGGAGGCCGGGATCGCGACGGTCCGTGGCTGGAACCCGATGCGAATGACGCGAAGGCGGGCCGGCCCTTCGGGGACTTCGACGGAGAAGCGCCCGGACTCGTCGGCTGATGGTGCGCATGCCGGGCTGGCCCGGCCGAGTCGAAGGCCGCGATCACGGCGCCGGGGACGGCGAGGTCCGCTGACGCTGTCTCGCACGACGCCGGTCACCCGCTGTGCGCCGAGCGTAGCGGCGGCGAACAGGGGGAGGAGGGAGAGCAGGGAGAGCCGGGTGGTACGGCCGAGCAATCGCATGGAGAACAGCGCCTCCTGAGCGTCGTCTTCAGAAGATTGCACGGGGGCCGGGAGAGGGGGTTAAACGTTCATTAACTCTCGGCGCTGTCGACTGATGACCGTCGACGGGGGACTCTCGCCCCGTGGTCGCAGAGTCGGAGCGTCGGAGAGCCACACCCCCCAGTTGACCGTCCGGCGATCGATAGCCTAAATTGCAAGGCTATCTACATTTACCACCAGATCTTAAGGATTTCACGACATGGCGATTCCCGCGACTCAGATTCGGCGCGGCATGGTGCTGGTGTTCAATGGCGACCCGTGCCGGGTGGTCGAATTCCGCCACCATACCCCCGGGAACCTGCGGGCCATGGTGCAGGCCAAGCTGAAGAACCTCCGTACCGGATCGGGGTTCGAGCACCGCTTCCGGGCGGCCGATTCCATCGAGCCGGCCTCGATGGAGACGCACGAGCTGGAGTTCATGTACCAGGGTGGCGATCGCTACCACTTCATGAACACCGAGAATTACGACCAGTTGGAGATGGACGACGAGGCGCTGGGCGACGCGGCGCCGTGGATGCAGCCGGGCATGAAGATCATCGCCGAGTACTACAACGGCAGTCCGGTGGGCATCAAGCTGCCCAACTCGCTCGTTCTCGAAGTGGTCGAGACGGCGCCGGTGATGAAGACGGCCACCAAGACGTCGTCGCCCAAGCCGGCGAAGCTCGAGAATGGGGTCACGGTGAACGTTCCGGAGTTCGTGGGCACGGGGGACAAGGTCAAAGTGAACCCGACCACGGGTGAATATCAGGAGCGCGCGAAGTAGCGGTCGTCGGCTCCCGGAATTGGCCGGAACGTGCAGTTGATACGGTGTCTTGCGGCGGTTAAAATGCTAGTCTGTCGCACCACGCGTGGGGCGATCGGACGCGCGAGCGTCCACCATGGTGGCTGTAGCTCAATTGGTTAGAGCACCGGACTGTGGCTCCGGGGGTTGCGGGTTCAATTCCCGTCAGTCACCCTAACAGCAGTCGACAGTCTGCAGTTCGCAGTGCGCAGCCGTGACTGCCAACTGATGACTGCCAACTGGAACCTGTCGTTTAGGTCGGTAGCTCAATTGGTAGAGCACTGGTCTCCAAAACCAGCGGTTGGGGGTTCGATTCCCTCCCGGCCTGTACGATGTTTGAATCCGCGAAGGACCGGCAGCACGGCAGGGCAGGAGCGCGCGGCATTGAGCGCGGGCTCGTGCCAGAGCACCACCGGCGGCGCGCCGCCGGCGAACACATGCGGCGGTATCGTCTAGGGGACTAGGACGGAGCCCTCTCAAGGCTCAAACACGGGTTCGAATCCCGTTACCGCTACTGGAAACGGAGGCCCGTTCGTCTATCGGTTAGGACGGCACCCTTTCACGGTGCAGAGAGGGGTTCGATTCCCCTACGGGCTATCGGACTTCGGTAAATTGGCAGGTCGGTAGGTCGGTAGGTCGGTAGGTCGGTAGAAGCAGTGACTGTCAGCTCACCGCTGTCGGCTCACGGCTCAAAGCTTTTCGTTGTTGGTTGTCGTAGCATGGGGCCGTAGCTCAGTTTGGTTAGAGCACTCGACTGTCACTCGAGAGGTCGCGGGTTCGAGCCCCGTCGGCCCCGTAGTTGTATGCCCTGGTGGTGAAATTGGTAGACACGCCATCTTGAGGGGGTGGTGCCGCAAGGCGTCGCGGTTCGAGTCCGCGCCAGGGCATGTCGGCGATCGCCTGGCGGTCGCTTCGCCAGCGTAGCTCAGTGGTAGAGCACCCGATTCGTAATCGGGCGGTCGTCAGTTCAATCCTGACCGCTGGCTCTCGATTCCAAGCACAACGCCCCGCTCGTCATGCGAGCGGGGCGTTCTCGTTTCCGGGGGCCTGCGGCCGGCTAGAAGCCGGTCCGGCGGTGTCCGCGCGGGCCGCCGTCGCGCTTCCCCTTCGATCCAACGTTCGCGGTGATGGTTCGCACGGACCCGTAGGTCGTGAGTCGCGGCCCCTCGTACGCGCCGCCGCGCGACCCGGGCACCGGCGTCGCATCCGGCGCACCGGTCGGTGCGGGAATCGGGCGATCTTCGATTGGGCCGGGCATCTGGTGGTGGCTAAGCGCCCTGGGGACGGCTGTCCAGCGGCATCGACTGGCCGGGCGAGAGGTCGCGATGCAGCGCCGAGAGGTAGGCATCGAGATTCCCGGCATAGCCAAAGACGAACCGGGCGATCCCACGGCACATGGGGTGGATGATCTCCCCCCGCTCGGTGATCGTCACCCGCGTGCCGGCCCCCTCTTCCGTGAGTTCGTAGGTCCAAGTGCCCCCATACGTGAGGTTGCGGTCCCTGATCCGGACCACCAACCGCCGGGGTGGCGTCATCTCGTCGGTCTGGCAGGCGATGATGCCATGCAGGGCGTGCTCCCGCCACGCCGGGCGTCCGTCGACGGTGGTGAGCACATCCACCGCCTTCACGTCACGCCGCCAGCGCGGGTAGTCCGACACATTTGTGATCGCGGCCCAGACGCGGTGCAGGCTTGCGGGCACCACCGCCGATCGGGCGGTGATGCGCGTCTGGGGGAACAAATAGCCGGCCGCGGCCGCCACGACGGTGAGCGCAATGAGCACGCCCGTGGCGACGATGATCCAGCGCATGGAGCCTCCGGGGGAAGAGACACCGCATCGCGTTGCACAAGTATTCCCCCTCACGGCCCGGACAGCAATACCTGAACCCGAACTGCCAGTTGGCCTTGGCCGGGTGGCCATGACATGTTTGGGTATCGTCGAGAGAGTGATGACCGAGAAATTGCGTCGAATCCTCGTAGGAGTGGCCGCGGTCGGGGTGGTCGTGCTGGTGGTCGTGTGGATCACGCGGCCGGGCACGGCGACGGCGGATCTTGCCATCGTGACGCGGGGGCCGCTCCAGGTGACGCTCGACGTGGACGGCGTGACGCGCGTGCTGCACCCCATCACCGTCCGTGCGCCCGTGTCGGGGCGACTGTTGTCGACCACCCTCGAGGCAGGTGAGGCCATCAGGCGCGGCGATCCGCTGTTCACCATCGTCGCGGGCCGCAATCCGTCGTCGGTGAGTGAGGCGGGGCGCGTGCAAGTCCGGGCGCCGCTGAGCGGCCGGGTCTTGCGCGTGCTGGAGGAGCACGAGCGGCTCGTCCGGGCGCGCACGCCGCTGATGGTCGTGGGCGATCCGCGCGACGTGGAAGTCATCGCATCCGTGCCTTCGGCGAATGCCTCCGACGTGCAGGTGGGCGAGCAGATGGTCGTGCGCCGGGTGGACTCCGAGACGCCGCACTCCGCGTTCGTGACGCGGATCGATTCGGGCGCCGCGCCCGTTTCGGAAGCGGGACCGGTGTTCGTCCACGGCGAGTTCCGTTCTTCGCCGGGGGCGATGGGAGACGGCGCGCACGTGGCCGTCTCGATCGTGCTCTGGGAGGGTACCGACGTGCTCCGGATCCCGCGCACGGCGCTGGTCGCCGTCAAGGGTGGGTGGCAGGTGTTCCGCGTGCAGCGGGGACGGGCCAGGCCGGTGGCGGTGACGGTGGGCCACCGCGGCACCAGCCAGGCGGAGGTGGTGTCGGGTCTCGCAGAGGGAGACACCGTGGTGGCGCTCCCCACTGAGCAGGTCCGCGCCGGGACGTGGATCAAGGGTGTGGTGTACGGCCCCGGTTCCTGAATGGTTGGGAGGCGCGCACCGCGCGTAGCACGGGGACTCGCGCCTTGATTAGCCTCCGGGGGCGGTGTAGACTTTGGCGGACAACGAGCAGGATTTGCGGGCGTAATTCAGTTGGTAGAATGCCAGCTTCCCAAGCTGGACGTCGCCGGTTCGAGTCCGGTCGCCCGCTCTGAACCAACCTGTTGACATCACGCGCCTTGCCGCTCCGCGAGCGGCGGGCGCGTTCTGTATGCGCCGCGGTCGTTTGACATTCCCGTGACGGACCGGGAAACTGGAGGCGTCCGCCACCCGCCTCCAACGCCGACCATGCCCGTCATCACCAACATCGAAGACCTCCGCCGCCTGGCCCAACGTCGTGTGCCGCGGATGTTCTACGACTACGTCGCCTCCGGCAGCTGGACGGAGAGCACCTTCCGCGCCAACGTCGACGACTTCCAGTCCATCAAGCTGCGGCAACGCGTGCTCGTGAATCTCGAGAACCGCAGCACCGCCACCACGATGGCCGGCACGCCGGTGTCGATGCCGGTGGCGCTGGCCCCTACGGGGCTGGCCGGCATGCTGCACGCCGATGGCGAGATTCTCGCCGCCCGCGCCGCGGAGAAGTTCGGCGTGCCGTTCACGCTGAGCACGATGAGCATCTGCTCGATCGAAGACGTGGCCGCGCACACCAAGGCGCCGTTCTGGTTCCAGCTCTATGTGATGCGTGATCGCGATTACATCGAGCGGCTGATCGGGAGGGCGACCGCGGCCAATTGCAGCGCGCTCGTGCTGACGGTGGACCTGCAGATTCTCGGCCAACGTCACCGCGATCTGAAGAACGGGCTGTCGGTGCCACCGAGGTTCACGCCGGCCGGCATCGCGAACATGATGACCAAACCGCGGTGGTGCCTGGGCATGCTCGGCACGAGGCGCCACCACTTCGGCAACGTCATCGGCCACGTGAAAGGCGTGGAGAGCCTGCGCTCGCTGTCGGAATGGTCGGCCGGACAGCTCGACCCGAGGCTGAGCTGGCGCGACGTGGAGTGGATCCGCGGATTGTGGAAGGGCAAGCTGATTCTGAAGGGGATCCAGGACGTGGAGGACGCGAAGCACGCCGCCGACTCGGGCGCCGACGCGCTGATCGTCAGCAACCACGGCGGCCGTCAGTTGGACGGCGCAGAGTCGAGCATCCGCGCGCTGCCGGCGATCGTCGAGGCGGTGGGCTCGCGCATCGAGGTGCACATGGACGGCGGCATCCGATCCGGGCAGGACGTGCTGAAGGCGTGGGCGCTCGGCGCGCGCGGCACCTACATCGGGCGCGCCTTCAACTACGGGCTGGGTGCCCTGGGCGAGGCCGGCGTGACGCGGGCGCTGGAGATCATCCACCGCGAGTTCGATCTCACGATGGCGTTCTGCGGCCGCACCCAGATCGCGCAGGTGGACCGCAGCGTACTCCTGCCCGGCAGTTACCCCGCCTGACCGGCGCGCCTACGCCGGCCGCCAGAACCGCACCGACCAGTCGTCGTCGGCCAGCGACTCCATGTGGTACACGAACCCCCGCTCCGACAGCATCCCGATGAGCGGAACGGGCGCCAGCGTCGCACGCACGTGAAGAACGTGGGTGGCCGGCAGCGCGTCCACGGCGGCCATGATCTTCGAGAAGGGCTCGCGGCCCGTACGGAGATCCTCGCGCACGTCCACTTCGGTGACGGGGGCGTCGGCGGGGAACTCGACGAACGCTCCGTCCGGCGTGACTGCGTAGATCCGACTCATGCCGACCCCCGTGGCGATGCGGGCGCCCGTGGCACTCCCCAGCGCATACGCGCGACCTGGGAGGCGAACAGCAGCGCCGAGAACAGGAAGAGCAGGGCGCCGCCGCGCGCGACGCCCACCGCGGACCACCCGATGCCCGCCAGCAGCAACACAACACCCGCCACGTGCGCTGTCAACTGCCACCGGGCGGCGCGCGCGGAGTACAGGTCGGTGACGGCGGGCACGCGTCCCCGGTTGAGGCGTCCCCCGAAGCGGGACGTCCACGCCAGCGTGGGCATGATCTCGTAGAGAAAGCCGGTGACGAACGGCACCAGGAATCCGAGAATGCCGGTCACCACGTACGCCGTGGCCAGCCGCGTGTGCGCCGGTCCGAGGGCGAGCAGCACGGGACCGAGTGCGGCGCACGCCGCCAGGAAGGGAAGACTCGCGCGCACGAATCGCATCCCCGTATCCAGCCGGCGCGACCGGGCGCGGTAGAAGAGGTACGTCTGCCAAAGGAACGCGGCGACTCCCGCGTCGAGCAGCAGGGCGCCCGTCCACGTAACGGCGCGCATCTGCGTCACGAGTCCAACGGCGAGCACGGGCACGCCAAGCGCCAACAGGAGGAGTGCGCGCCCACTCCAACGGCCGTCGGCGCTGTGCGCCACCATGAACATCGGCATCAACCGCCGCGACACGCCGACGATGACGATGAGGCCCCATCCCACGAGGGCCACGTGCAGATGCGCGGCGAGGATGCGCACGCGCGCGGCGGCTACGAAGCCCGTGTGCAGGTTGTGGCTCAGCACGAGACCGAAGGCGAGGGTGAGCGCCAGGAAGGCGACGCCGAGGGCGATCCCAGCCCAGGTAACGTCGCGCGTGCGGCCCCGCGGGAGCGTGGCGGCGACATTGCCCACGGCCAGCAGGGTCCCTGCGGCGACGAGCAGCACGCCGGGGATCATCACCGGCAGGGTGCCCTCCGACACGCCGTACGCGAACAGCGCGATGCCGGGGGCGAGGAGCCAGAACGCCACGTGGCCGAGTCGCACCGACCAAATCGGAGCGCCGAGCGCCATGGGCAGCAGTTGGCCGAGCGCGCCGAAGATGGTGAGGGTCAGCCAACCGAGCGTGAACAGGTGCGTGACGCCGGCGACGTGCGGATCGAGGTACAGGCCGCTGGCGAGTGCGGGCGCCACCCAAACGACTCCCGCCGCGCCGGCGAGCAGATACGCCGAGGCGGCGGCGAGATGCTCTCCCACGAGGCGCCCCGACGCCCGCGGGGCGGGACGGGGCGCGGCGGGCGCGGCGGGCTGCGGGTGTCGTCGAGTCGCGCCGCGCCGCCGGGGCAACGGCGGCGTGTTGCGTTCGGGGATGATGTTCGACCTTCATGACGCACGTGCTCCTGTTCGGTTCGGACGAAGGGTGACCGTGGCAGCCGGTCCGGGACGTGACGGATGTCGCACGGCGGCCGGTCGCCTGACGGGGGCCGTCCTCGTCGAGCGGCGGGACGAGGGGGCCGGGTGTGGTCCGGGGTGCGAGTGACAACAGTCACGCGGCGCGTCCATGCGATCGGGCAGACTGGAGGGGTGCCCGAGTCCGGACTTCGCCGGGCCCGTTCAACCGACGAGGAAATCAAGATGGCGACTGCTCACGCATTCGATCCGACGCTCACCGTGAACGAGATGATGGCGCGCGAACCGCGCACGATCGCGGTGTTCAACCAATTCGGCATGGACACCTGTTGCGGCAGCGGCGTGCCGATTGCCGATGCCGCGCGGCGCGACGGAGTAGCGCTCGAGGTGCTGCTCGCCGCGCTTCGGTCGGCGGTGGGGGCGTCATGAACGTGTACCAGCCGGCGGCCATCGCGGCGGCCGCTCCGTCGGCGCGGCCCGACCGGCCGGCGATGGCCATCGCCCACGACTCGCCCGACGCGCGTCTGGTGGTGTTCCGGATCGAACCGGGACAGCAGGTGGCGCCGCACACCAGCGCCTCGACCGTGATCCTGTCGGTGGTCGCCGGATCGGGTCTCGTCTCGGGAGCGGACGGCGAGCATCCCGCGGGGCCCGGGGACGTGGTGGCCTACGCGCCCGACGAACGGCACGGGATGCGGGCGCTGGCCGAACCCTTCGTGGTGCTGGCCACCATCGCGCCGCGGCCGGGCGGCGGGCAGTAGCGGCCCATGCACTCCCTCGTGCGGCGGTACATCAAGACGGCGATCGGGTTTCTGATCGTGGGGTTGGGCATCGGCGGCTGGATGATCGTCCGCCGCGAGATCTGGCAGCGGTATCCGGCACCCTACGAGGTGAGCGCGCACACCCATGCCATCTTCGTCGGGTTCGTGATGATGATGATCATGGGTGTGGCGCTCTGGTTGTTTCCGCGGCCGGAGCGCACGGACACGCGCTACCGGCCGGCCGTGGCCGCCGCCGCGTACTGGTGCGTGACCGTGGGAACCGCGGTGCGCGTGGTGGGGGAGTTGCTGCGGACGTCCGTCGCCGACGGCTGGCTGCGGTGGGCGGTCGTGGCGAGTGCGTTCGTGCAGATCGCGGGGATCGCGCTGTTCTTCCACACGATGTGGTCGCGGATCCGCGCCGTCGGCAGCCAGGCGCGCGAGGCGGCGGGCGAGCGGTTCTGAGGCGCAGGGACTCCTGATGCGCCGGCCGCGGCGAGATGGTGTGGACCCCTACAAACTCGGGAACTCTGCTGACTCCCAGCGTCGGCCGGCGCCGGCATATTCACGGTGTTCACCCGGCTGGTGCCGCGCGCGGCGGGCAGTGTTGCCGGGCGGGAGAGCGCCCGCCGGGGTGAACGACCTGCCAGCACTCGCATCGGGAGGGCGATATGACCAAGGCCACGAAGAAGCTCGCGCGGCGCGGCAAGTCCGCGGCCCGGAAGGGCTATGAGAAGGTGGAATCGAACGTGATGGCCGCGGTGGGGCGAAAGACCGTCAGGGGAAAGGCGAAGATCGCAAAGACGGTGGCCAGCCGGGCGGCAAAGGGGGCGTTGATCGCGGGAAGCGTTGCCGCCGCCGGCGTGTTGGTGTCGGAAGTCAGGAAGCGCCGCAAACCCGCATGATGCGTGCTGCCGCCAAGGGGAGGCGATGTCGCCTCCTCGCGGTGGCGATGTTCGCGGGGTTCGCCGCCGCCTGGTCGGTGCCGGCGCAGCAGAGCGATACGTCCTACACGGGCTCGATTGCCGCGATCGCGCGACGCCAGGCGGTAGATGACAGCATCGCGGCGCCCGGCGCGCGGAGCATCCTGTTGCTCCGCGGGGCGCCGACGCCGAGGGTGATGGTGCTCCTGCACGGACTCACCGATTCGCCGCGGCAGTTCGAAGCGTTGGCGTATCTGCTGTACGCGGACGGGAACAACGTCTACGTGCCACGCCTTCCGCAGCATGGGTTGCGGGGCGGGAACGTCGACGCGCTTTCGGCGCTGACCGCGGCTCAGTTGCGGGGCGTGGCGGATTCGGTGGTGCGTGAGGCGCGCGGGCTCGGGGACTCGGTGGTGGTGGTGGGCCTGAGCATGGGCGCCACGGTGGGTGCCTGGATCGCGCAGCAGCGTCCCGTCGCGCGCGCGGTGCTCATCGCGCCGGCGATCGAGCCGGGGCGCATCCCGTCATTGCTCGACCGTCCGCTCATCGGCCTTGCCGACCGCTTGCCGAGCATGACGCGGCGATCGGCGCCGGACCCCGACCGCCCTGATCGCGAACCGGGATTCGACTTGCGGGCGGCAGCCGAGATCTTCGAGCTCGGGAACGCCGTCCTGCAGGACGCCGAGCGCGAAGCGCCGCGCACGCCTGAGATCACGGTTCTGGTGAACGCCGCCGACCGCACGGTGAAGGAATCAGCCGCGGAAGCGATGGCGCGCCACTGGGCACTGCACGGCGCGACGGTGTCGGTGTTCGAACTGCCCGATTCGCTCCGGCTGCCGCACAACATCATCGATCCGCTCCGCGGCCGTGTCGGCGGCGCCCAGGTGCTGGAACTGCTCCGGGAACTCGCCTACGGGTGGCCGCCGGCCGCGCTCGCGAGACGGCTTCCCGTGCGCTGACCGGGCCGCGGTCAGGGGTCGGCGGTCAGAAGACGCGACTGCTCCGGGTTGAAGCTGCCGACGAGGTCGATGGACGAGGCGCCGAACCGCACCGCCGCCGCGTGGGCCCGCCGGTCGTTCTCGTGATCGAGCGACCACTGCGCATGTTGCGCGAGGAACGCAGCGGCGGTGGCGCGCCCCAGCGTGAGCGCAAAGCGACGGGCGTCGGCCTCCCGCGTTGCGTCGGTGCGTGAGGGATGTTCGGCCAGCCATTCGCGCGCCGCGCGGAGGGCCGCACGTACACGATCCCCCACGACGACGAGTTCCGGGTCGGGCACGTCCGCCAATGCGAGGTCCACGGCGCGGATCAGCGGCACGATTCCCTCGGTGCCGAGCGCCCGCAGCGCGTCGAGCGAGAGCACGTTGGTGGTGCCCTCCCAGATGGTGAGCACCTGCGTGTCGCGCAGGAGCACGGGGAGCCCGGTGTCCTCCACGTATCCGGCACCGCCGAACGACTCCAGCACCTCCGACACCACGGCCACAGCTTGTCGCCCCGTCGTGAGCTTGACCACGGGCGTGAGCAACCGGAGCAGCGCCTCTTCCTCCGCACTCGCCTGGCCAGCCTCGACGCGTCCCAGCAGTTCCACCAGCCGGAAGGTGAGGTGAAACGAGGCCTCGAATTCCGCCTGGAGTCCGGCGAGCGTGTCCGCATGCAGCGGCTGCTCGGCGAGTGGGCGCCCGAAGGCCCGGCGCAGCCCGGCATAGGAGCGGGCGAGCGCCAGGCCGCGCCGCATGTAGGCCAGCGCGGCCACCGAGTTCCAGGTGCGCGTGATGTTGAGCACGGTGCTGATGGCGCGCACGCCGTTGGCGAGTTCGCCCACGGGAATGGCGGGCGTTCCGTCGAGGGTGAGTTCCGCCGTCGGCAGCTTGCGGGTGCCGAGCTTGTCCTTGAGCCGGTCGACGGACAGGTGATTCGGTGCGCCGGCATCGTCGCGCGTCTCGACGTAGAACATGGCGAGTCCGCGGCCGCCGGCCGGATTGCCCTCGGGGCGCGCCAGGGTGAGTGCCATCTGCGAGGTGATGGCCGAGGTGAACCACTTGCGTCCGTACAAACGCCAGCCCGCGCCGTCATCGTGGCGCGCGACCGTTTCCGAGGGCGCGACGTCGGAGCCACCGATCTGTTCGGTCATCCACTGCCCGCTGGTCCAGAATCGGGCGGGGTCGCGGCTCGTGAGGTGGGGCAGGGCGCGGTCGATGAGCGCCTGGTTGCCCGACACGACGAGCGCGCGCGCCGCGCCGTCGCTCATGGCGAGGGGG
The DNA here is from genome assembly GCA_963822945.1 of uncultured Gemmatimonadaceae bacterium. Classification (GTDB taxonomy): domain Bacteria; phylum Gemmatimonadota; class Gemmatimonadetes; order Gemmatimonadales; family Gemmatimonadaceae; genus JAGWRI01. The sequence continues at coordinate 34,181 of CAWGJO010000022.1, forward strand.
CAGGCGTAGATCTCGGTGGAGGCCGTGAACAGGTACACGAGGGCGAGCTGCAGCACGCGTGATCGCTCGGCGAGCGGACGCTCGTACGCCAGCGCCACGAGCCCTTCGCGGGCCGCGATCTCCTCGGCTCGGCGCCAGAGCGGGGTGGTGTCGATGCGGTCGATGCGGTTGCCCCACGCGTCCCACTGCACGAGGGCCGGTTCGAGCTCGCGTTCGGCGAGCTGCTGCGCGTACAGCTCGCCGCCGGCGAGGGCGCCCAGACGTTCGAGTTGTGGTATCGCGGCCCGCAGTTGGTCGGGGCCCAGAACGCGCGCGAGATAGCTGCGCAGCACGCGGTCGTCCGTGTATTGATTTCCGAGGCTCGGCGGGGTCTGGATGAATCCCATGGTGGCACTCCATTGCGGCGAGACGGCCGAGCGCCGGCTCGGTCCATTCGAATCATACCATGGTTGCGCGCGGGGCTGCGGCGAGTCGGTTCGTCGTGTCGTGGCGTGGGTTGGGAGCAGCCCGCGGGCCACCCCGGCCCTACGCCTGGGAGAGGGCGACCACGGCCAGGCACCACGCGACCACGCTCAGCGCCACGCGCGCCCAGTTCCAGCCGACCCAGCGGCGCACGACGCCACCGACCGCTGCCGCCGACATACCGGCGCCGTGCCCCAGGAACAGCCCCTTCAGGGTCGGGCGAAAATAGAACATGGTGCTCGCCAAAGCGGTCAACTCGAGGAGGGCCGAAGTCACGATCCAGGTCCGTGCGGGCTGGGGCGAGCGCCAGGCGATACCGAGCGCACCCAGCGCGAGGAGCCCGGCGACCGGTGTCACGAAGGCCCAGAATGTCATGCCGGCGTTGATGGCCACCTGCCCGAACGGGTTGCCGGCTGCGAGCGTTTCCGGGACACCGCGCGACCAGAGCGGCACCACGACGCGCGATTCGTACAATCCGGCGCCGATGTTGATGCCGAGCGCCACGACGAACAAGTCCAACACGATCCGGGACATCCGCTCCTCCTTGCGATTGGCAATAGAATGGCTAGAGTAATACTCTATCCAATATCGGACGTCAACATTCGGCGCCGGGAGGGCCAATGGTCGGGAAGCGTCCCGGGAAGCGGCACTATGAATCGCCGACGCGGCGCGCGCGGGCGGCCGCAACTCGGCAGCAGGTGGTCGGTGCCGCACGTGCGCTGTTTCTCGCTCAGGGATATGCGGCGACGACCATCGAGGCGGTGGCGCACGACGCGGGTGTGGCGGTGCAGACGATCTATGCGACCTTCGGTTCGAAGCGCGCGATCCTGCTTGCGTTGCTGGACGCGCTCGAGGCCGAGGCCGATCTCGGGGCGCTCACGCGCGAGTTGCAGATCGCCGCCGACGATGAGCGCCGGCAGGCGGCCGCGATCGTGGCGTTCGAGGTTCGGCTGTTCCAACGGGGCGCCGGCGTGCTGGCGATGGTGCGGGGCGCCGGCGAAGCGGACGCCGATCTGACCGCGCTCTGGCGGGCCGGCGAGGCGCGCCGGCGTTCCGGGCTGGCTCCCGTCGTCCGGACGTGGAATCGCCGCGGCGTGCTGCGTGCGGGGGTGTCCGAACGGCAGGCGCTCGACATCGTCTGGGCGCTCACCGGGGCCGACCACTACCGGCTGTTCGTGGAGGAGTGCGGCTGGTCGGCGCGCCGGTATCGCGCATGGCTGACCACGGCGCTCGTTGCGGCATTGTTCGGCGGGGCCGATGCGCGCGCCTCAGGCGGTTGACGATCGACGACTGGTCGGGGGATCGTCGTTCGGTAGCTTCTGGCGCCGCCGTGCACGGGCCCGCAAGTTTGGCCGGTCCCCTCCGCTCCCGACCTTCCCACCGCGACCCTTCGCCGCATGCCACCAAAAGAACTCACCCTCCGCGGTCTCGTGCTCGGCGCGCTCATCACGACGCTCTTCACGGCGGCCAATGTCTACCTCGGCCTCAAGGTCGGGCTCACGTTCGCCTCGTCCATTCCCGCCGCGGTGATCTCGATGGCCGTGCTCAGCGTGGTGAAGGATTCGTCGATTCTCGAGAACAACATCGTGCAGACGGTTGCGTCGGCGGCGGGCACGCTGTCGGCGATCATCTTCGTGCTGCCGGGCCTGGTGATCGTCGGCTGGTGGCAGGGATTTCCCTTCTGGGAGTCGTTTCTGGTGTGCGCGAGCGGCGGCGTTCTCGGGGTACTGTTCACGATCCCGTTGCGGCGCGCGCTGGTAACGACGTCCGACCTGCCGTATCCCGAAGGGGTGGCGGCGGCCGAGGTACTGCGGGTGGGGTCCGGTACGCGTGGCGAGACGACGGACGACACCGGCGAGGCCCGGGAGGGACTGCGCGCGGTGATCCTGGGCGGGGCGACCTCGGCGGGGCTTGCGATCCTCACGGCCACGCAGATTGCCGCCGGCGAGTTGACGGGATACTTCCCGGTGGGCGTCTCGGCGGCGAGCGGGTACGACATGGCGTGGTCGCTCGCGCTCGTCGGCGCCGGGCACCTGGTAGGGCTGTCCGTGGGCATGGCGATGTTCGCCGGCCTCATCATTGCGTGGGGCATCGCGGTTCCGATCCTGACCGCCATGCAGGGGGCCATTCCGGCCGGCATGACGCTCGCCTCGAGCACCGCGCACATCTGGAGCACGCAGGTGCGGTTCATCGGCGCGGGCGCCATCGGCGTGGCTGCCATCTACACGCTGGCGACGCTGACCAGGCCCGTGGTCGGCGGGCTGGTGAGCACGCTGGTCGCGTCGCGTGCGGCGGCGGGCGGTGACGAGCGCGACCGGGACCTGTCGCCCGGGCTGGATTCTGGGGTTGGCCATCGGGTGCGCGTTGGTGGCCGGTGGCCTGGCCTATCACTTCGCCGCGGGTACGGTGCTGGCGCCGGAGGCCGGCCGGCTGACAGCCGTGGCCGTTCCATTCGTGGTGATCGTGGGGTTCATCATCGCCGGGATCTGCGGATACATGGCGGGCCTCATCGGCGCGTCGAACAGCCCGATTTCGGGGGTCGGCATTCTCTCGATCGTGGTGTGCGCGTCGATTCTGGCCATGGTGGTCCGGCCGGCCGATGCGGCCAAGCCGGCGCTCGTGGCGTTCTCGCTGTTCGTAACGGCCATCGTGTTCGCGTGCGCGACCATTTCCAACGACAACCTCCAGGATCTGAAGACCGGCCAGCTCGTGGGCGCGTCGCCGCGGCGGCAGCAGATCGCGCTCATCGTGGGCGTGGGCGCCGGCGCGGCCGTCATTCCGTGGGTGCTCAACCTGCTCGCCAAGGCATACGGATTTGCCGGGGCTCCGAACGTGGGGGTGCTGGTGCCCGATCATGCGCTCCCGGCGCCGCAGGCCGTTCTGATCTCGGCGCTGGCCAAGGGCGTGATCGGGGGGAACCTCAACTGGACGATGATCGGCATCGGCGGCCTGGTGGGCGTGGGGCTGATTCTGGCCGATACGGCGCTCGGGGCGTTGCACAAGCTGCGCATTCCGCCGCTCGCCGTGGGGATCGGGATCTACCTACCGATGTCGGCGACGTTCGCCGTCGTGGTGGGCGCGGTCTTGTCACACTGGTACGACCGGCGCGTGCGCCGGTTGCCCGATCCCGAACGCGCCCAGCGGCTGGGCACGCTGGTCGCCTCAGGGCTGATCGTCGGGGAGAGCCTGTGGGGCGTGCTCAACGCCGGGTTGATCGTGGGGCTGTCAAAGGAGGCGCCGATCGGGCTCGTGCCGTCGAGCTTCGCGCCGGCGCCATGGCTGGGTGTGCTGGGGTTCGTCGCGTGCCTGGTGTTCGTATACCGCTGGATGTTGCGGCGATCGGCCGAGATGCAGGGGGCGGCGCAGTAGCGGGCCATGCGGGCGGGCGACGGTCGCTGATGCCACCGCGCGCCGCCCGTCACTGCACACGCTCCCTGTCGCGCGCGTCCCCGACCCAATATCCCGGCCGGCCGTAGTGGCGATGCAGCCGTGCTTCGTATTCGCGTGTTACGAGAAGGTGCTCCGTGTACCTGGGTGACTGGCGGATGGTCTCCCCGGTCAGCGCGACGAAGAGTTCCCGGCGGTCCACCATCCAGGCGCACCCATTGCGGGGATAGCAGCACCTGCTCCCCCGGCCACCAGTTCTGGGCCTTGACGATCAGATACCGGATGACCCACGCGTCGTAATCGATGATGACATCGTCGACATGACCCATCTCGCCGTCGGGGGTCTGGATGTACCAGCCGCGCACGTCGCTGGTGCTGTGCACCGGCCACCCGCGCTCGGTGCGATCCGTCGCGTCGTCCGTCCAGTGCCGAGGTTCACGGATCGAGGTCCGGAGAATGCCCCCAGGTGTAGGGGCCGATCCAGTACCGTGGCCACCCGTGAAAGCGATAATACGCGTCCTCGAATGTGCGAGAACACGGACTGGTCAGCGAGCCAAGGCCGGCTCATCCTCGATCTGGCGCCTGGTCAACCCGAGGACGATGCGGTGGCGCTCCCGGGCCACCGCATCCGGCGCCGTAGGGGGAGATCAGCACCTGGCGGCCAGCGAGCCAACTGCGGTGTCGGCGCCGGTCGCGGATCGCCGAATGGCGGTAGTCGAAGTAGAACTCCTTGAGCTTGCCGATGTCCCCTTCGCCGGTACACAGCTTGTATCCGAAGAGCGTCTTGGCTTTGTCGAGCATGTGGCGTTCCTCGGCGTTTCTCGGGGGGGGACGGATTCAGCGAGGCCGGCGGATGGATAGCTGATGTTACGGCCATCGGGCCCCCGTTCGCATCGCTCGAAAGAATGAGCTTTTGGGGTAGCCCGTATGGGGGACGCCGGGGTTCCTTCGGTGTTCGTCTGCCGGGCCAACGGGCACTGGGCGCGCCGACGCGGCGCGCTCGTCCAAAAGAACTACACCCAGATTCATTCGATCAGGCGATACCAGTGGCTTCCCGTCGCGCCCTATCCTCACAACGTCACGTCAAACTGCTGCGGATCTGCGGCAGGGCGGACGAGCCGAGCGCGTATCTCGCTGAGTCTGTGGTGCGCGAACGTCGCGAGATGGCCGCATGTGGCATGCATGACACGACGAGCGGAGCCGGTATCATGAAAGCACCATACCAGATCAGCGACCCGTGCGGTGCTTCGCCGAGGTCGCCGGTAGCGTCGAATCTGCCCCCCGCGGGGGTGCCGTGGCGCTTCACCCCGCCGCAGGCGACGTCCGCCAGCGCGTCATGCGGGGGGAGCGTGCCGTGGCTGCGGCTCCGCTTTCGCTCCGAATCCTCGCTATCGCAACGGAGAGCGAGCCCGACGCATTCCGATCGCTCAAGCGATGGACGCATCCCGCCGGGCATGCGGTGGAAGTCGTGGCCGACTTCGGCAGCGCCGTGCGCCGTGTGGCATCGGCCCGGTGGGACGTCGTTGCCCCGGTCCTGGATGGCGACCATCTCTTGGAGGATCTGGACTGGTGGGCCAGAGACGGTCCGCCAGCTGGAGGGGGTCGCGGCTGCTCCCATTCGCGCGAAACCTGTCGTTGCCGCTGCTCCTTCGCGCCGAGCAACTGTCGGTGCTCGAACTGCTACCGCTCCCCGTGCGGTTCGACGACGTGACTCGTCTGCTGCAGCGGCTTCACCATTCGGCCGAGGATGTTCGCGTCCCGCTCCTCGCCGTCGAGACGCACACGGCGGGGCGCGCCACGATGGTGGGGCGGAGCCGAGCCATCGTTGACGTGTACAAGATGATTGCCCGTGTGGCCCCAAGCCCCGCCACCGTACTCCTGGTGGGAGAGTCCCGGCACCGGGAAGGAAGTGGTGGCGCGTGCCATCCATGCCGCCAGCCCACGCGCCGCAGGGCCTTTCATCTCCGTCAACTGTGCCGCGATTCCCGATCACCTGCTGGAGAGCGAGCTGTTCGGACATGAGAAGGGCGCGTTCACGGGCGCGATGCGCGGCGTACCGGGCGGTTGCGAGATGGCCGTGGGCGGCCACTGTTCCTGGATGAGATCGCCGACATGAGCGTGGCGTTGCAGGCGAAGATCCTGCGCGGCATTCAGGAACGCGCGATCGAACGCCTCGGCGGAGGGGTCGCCATCCCGGTGGACATCCGGTTCATCGCCGCCACGAATTGCGACCTGCAGGAAGCCATCGCCGAGAACAAGTTCCGCGAGGACCTGTATTTCCGACTGTCGGTGTTCACGATCCGCCTTCCGCCACTCGCCGAGCGCGCCGACGACCTGCTGCTGCTGACGTCGTACTTCATCAACGACTTTTCCCGGCAGTACCGCAAGCACGTCGAAACGATCTCCGAGGATGCGCTGGAACTGCTCCGGGCCCATGACTGGGTCGGCAACGTGCGTGAGCTGCGGAACGTGCTGAAGCCGCGGTCGTCTTTGCGGCCGACGGTGGTGCGCGCCGAACACCTCCCTCGGGAATTCCGTCTCCACGCCGCGAGCCCCGATCCCGGACCGCGCCCGCCCCGGACACGCTGGCGTCCGTGAGGGCCGAGCACATCGCCGGGGTACTCGCACAGACGGGGAGGCGTGATGTGGAGCGCGGCGGGCATCCTCGGCATTCACCGCAACACGCTCGCACGGCAGATGCGGGAGGCGGCATCTGAACGGCGGCCAGGCGCGACGATTCCGGCCGTCAGCCGGTCGACTGGCCCGCCCATCGCAGTCGGGGCCAGCCCGGGTTCCGGTGACGACGGATCTCGGCCGCGCCATTCCTTGTTCGTGGCCCGCTCGACGCCGGGCAGGGGGAGATTCTCGTGGAGATTCAGGTGAATACCGGTAGCGATCTTGGGGGAACGGCGGCGTTCATCGAGGGGGTCGTGACGGTCGTGCGGGCGGCGCTGGGCCGGTTCGAACACCGCGTGACGGCACGTCGAAGTCCACCTGACCGATGAAAACGGCAGCGTGAAGAGTGGCACTCGCGACAAGCGTTGCATGATGGAGGCGCGCCCGGCCGGTCTCGCCCCGATCGCCGTGATCCATTGTGCAGATTCCCGGAGAAGGCGCTGGCCGGCGCGGCTGCGAAGATGGAACGAACGCTACGGCGCACGCTGGGTAAACGCGAAGATCGCCGCTGACGAGCTGCCGAACGAGCTGCTACGGGCACGCAAGGCCAGCACGCCGACGTCCGTCGCCATAGACCCGCGGCGGACGTGGTGGACGCTGATGGACCAGTCGGCGTGCCGGATTACCCTGGCCCTTCCGGTTTCGCTTCGCTCGCCATCCGGACAACGATCGTGGTCGAGAACGGGCGCTGCCCGGTACCGCGTCGTCGCCGGGTCATCGTCATGGCACCCTGCTCAGCATAGGCGCGGCGGCGCGCGGTCCATCGCACGAAGGGATGAACGTGGACTCGTGCCCCGCGCCCGCCGTCCGGCTCCACGAACGCGCCCCCAATCGAGCTAGGCCGATGTAGCCCATTCGGCCGATGGGCGCGTCTCGAGACGCCGCTACCCTCGGACGGGCCCCGGGAGCGGGGCGAAGCACGATTCCCATGACGCGAGTACGGGGTGTCTGATGTCGAACACCGGCGAGGAACGCCGCTCCAACGTTCGATGGAGCAATGGAGACAACGGGAGTGTTGCGCCGTCCGCCTTCGACCGGGCCGGCTGGATACTGCGGTATCTCGCCACGAGCGCCCGGAACCGCTGGCCGGGCAATCCAGCATGGATGCGCCCGATGCGGAGCCGCGGCCGCGAGGAACGCCGCGATGCCGGACGACGTGAAGGGGTGCATCGGTTCCACGCCACTCTGGCTCGGCGGGACGTCTGGACGATTCACGGATTGCTCCTCATCGGCCGGGCGAGATCGGCGGGGACGAAGGGCCTGGCTCGTGTGATCATTCGCGCTATGCACCTGACGGTCAGCAGCAATGCGTGGTCCCAACTGCGCGGGCGCCAGGCCCGGGTTTTCACCGCACCGATTCCCGGGATCTCCCGACTTACTCCGCGGGAATTGCGGGCGATTCTGAAAGCAGGGGGCGAACAGTAGCGGGCGAGGCGCGCCGGCTCCGCGTGCCCGTCGTGCACCGGTCCGGATCGACAGGGAGCCGTGGATGGCCCATAATGCGAATTACTCCTCGCCCGCCGGCTGGAACCGCCGCCGGTCCTCGGTCAGCCACGGGACACCAGCAGCGAGGATGCGATGATGAACGTCGCACTCATCGAGGACAATCGCCTCGTCCGTGAGGGCATGGCGAGCGGTGGCCGGCGACCCGACGTCAGGTCGTGCTGGCCGCGCCCGACGTCGATCCGCCGGAACTGCGGGAGAAGCAGCCCCGCGTGGTGCTCATCGACGCCGGGCTGGAGGAGCGGAACAGCCTGCACCTCGCCAGAGTCATCAAGCGGGAGATGACGGACGCGGAAGTCATCGTCATGGACCTGCTGCCGACCCATGAGGAGATCGCGCAGTTCGTGAAGGCAGGCGTGGCGGGATTCATCCTCAAGGACGCGACATGGGACGACATGGTGAAGACCATTCGTTCCGTCGCCGCCGGGGCGCGCGTGCTGCCACCGCGCCTGACCGGCACGTTGTTCTCGCAGATTGCGGAGGCCGCCGTGCTGCGGGGGCGGGAGGAGGCGCTCTCCTCGGCGCACCTCACGGAGCGGGAGCGGGAGGTGATGGCGTTGATCGCCGCCGGCCTGAGTAACAAGGAGATCGCCGCCAGGCTCGACATCGCGCTGTACACGGTCAAAAGCCACGTGCACAACATCATGGACAAACTGGCCCTGCATACGCGCCTGCAGATCGCCGCCTACTCGCGAGGGGCGCCGGAGGCCGTTGTGACGCTCGAGTTCCCCCGCGGGGGCAGGCGAAGCGTCCCCGACTGACTCGAACGGGCTACTCCACGGCTCATCCGTTTGGGCGATGGGCCCTCCTCGACATGCAGCGTATTCTCATGACAATACGGGCGACTGGCCGAAGTCCCTCCGTGCGTCAGCGGGCGGGGAGGCCGGCGCGATCATTCCCGGATTGCCTACCGGGATGGAGGTTCGACGAGTGCGACCAAGCGTGTTCACGGACGAGGAAATCGCGCAGGCGATTCGTCAGGTTGGGCGGGAACTCCCGCCGCGCAGATGTGCCGGACGATGAACGTCACGCAGAGCACGTTCTATCGCTGGCGCAGAAAGTACGAACGCACGGTGGAAAACGAACCGCGAACCATCGGCGACGTTCGTATGGAGAATCGGCAACTCAAGCGAATCATGGCGGAACTGCTGGTCGGGCGGCACGGATCGACCGGGCGCCGCGGGGAGTTGTCCTAACCGGTCGGCGCGATACGGTCACGCCGGCGCATCCGCCACCGCTTCGGGGAGTGAGGAACGGGATATGTTGATGACACTTGCGGTCATACTGATCGTGCTGTGGTTGCTCGGGCTCGTCACATCGTACACCATGGGCGGCCTGATTCATATCCTGCTCGTGCTCGCGATCATCGTGATCGTGGTGCACGTGATTCAGGGCCGGAAGGTCGCGTAATTGTGCCGACACCGACGCGGTCGTGAACCCGATCATGCGGGCGGGAGCGGCGACCGAAATACCGAGCTCGTTCACGGAGCAGCAGGCCGCGCGGCGGCGCGGCCTGCCACGTCCACCTACGTCTACGGCCGGTCCGGCCCCGGATTCGCCAATTCGTCCTTCTTGAGGAAGGGCACCCCGTCGGTCATCCACTTGGGCGCAGGCGCGTCCATGAGATAGTGATCGAAGAACTGGAAGAACCTCGTGGTGAGGTCCTTGCGGTTTCCGAGTTTGCTCAGGTGGTGTCCCTCGCCCGGGTAGGCCAGCAGCACGGCGTTCTTGCCGTTGTATCGAAGCGCATTGTAGAAGTTGAGGCTCTCGATGAACGACACCGTCGGGTCGGCGGTGCCGTGCATGATGAGGATCGGTTCGGTCACCTCGCGCACGTGGGTCAACGCGGATTCGTCGTGGTAGACGTCGGGCCGGTCCCAGGGCGCGAAGCCCCACCGGCCCTGGCCGTAGATGTAGTACTGGTTGCCGTTCTCACCGGAACCGCCGCTGTTCTGGTACGACCAGCCCCATTCCTGGTTGAAGTCGGTGTACAGGTCGGTGACACCGGCGCCCTCCCCGACCGCCGCGAAGAGCCGCGAACGCGTCGCGATATACGCCGCCCCCTCGCCCGCATAGCTGTGCCCGTGCAGCCCGATGTGCTTCGGGTCGGCGTACCCCATGGCGATCACTCGGCGCGTGGCCGCTTCCACACAGTCCAACTGGTCGTCGTGCGACGTACCCGTGTTGTAATGGATGTCCGGAATCATCACGATGTACCCGCGGCTCACGGCTTCGATGGCCGGCCGGCCCATGCTCACCAGTAGCTCCGGCATCGGGTACCGGTTCAGGAGCTGCGAGTTCTTCTCGTAGAACGTCACGAGCATCGGCCGCTTCTCGCCCGGCTTGTAGTCATCGGGGAACCAGAGCAGGCCCTGCAGCTTGTGCCCGTACCGGTCCTTGAAGTCGAAGAGGCTGTCGTGTCCCCACCGGAACTCCGCCTGCTGCGGGTTGGAGTTGGTGATCTGCGTGGCGCCCTTGAAGTCGGCGTCCGACACGCGCAGGTCGGGCGATGCGGTGAAGGTTTCCCGGGTGAACAGATACCGGTCGGCGTGCGCTGCCTTGTGTGCCGAGCTGTACGAGGCGGCGTCGTACACCATCTCGGTCAGCTTGCCGCCGTCGAGCGTGTAGAACCCGGCATCCTTCGACAGATCGCCGAACGCTGACAGGGTGACCGGCTTCGACAGGTCGATAGACGTCGCCGGTGCGTTCCTCGCGGCTGGCCATCGAGTCGATCGGTTGCAGCCGCGCCAGGCGCAGGATGGTCTTGTGCCGGGCGCCGAATCCGCTGGTGATGTTGGCCGCGGCGCCCTTGCCGTCCAGTGGCAGCGTCCAGAGGTCGTACTTGTCCTGGACGATGACGCGTGTGCCGTCGCTCGTGTACCCCGCCACGCCCCATGACGGTTTGGGGCCTGGATGATCGTATTCGGAATTCACGAAACTCGGCGCGCCGGCGCCGAGCGTGGTCGCGGTACCGGCCGCGAGGTCGTAGGCCTGGAACTTCCCGTCCTTCCAGTAGAGGAACGTGCGGCTGTCGGGCGAGATGCCGAATGCCGCGCCCTGCGTGAGCTGGTCTTTGAACATCAGCGTGCGCGCGCCGGTGGCCGTGTTGACGCGGTAGAAGTCGGCGGCGGCCGGCTTGTAGTCGGAGAGGTACGGCCGTGCATCGCGCCCCACGGCCCAGCGGCCGTCCACCGAGATTTCGATGTCGCGCATCGTCGAGTCGCTGAGCGCCACGTACCGCGCGCCGGCGACGTCGAAGGCCTCGCGGTAGGTGAAGTTGCGATCGCGCTGGGCGCGGATCATCTGTGCCGATTGGATGTAGCGGTCGGCCGTCCGCCAGACATCCACGTTGGCCGTCGAGTCGCTGCTCTTCCGGCTGACCGTGTCGGCAGCCGGCGTCTGCGGCATCGCGCCGAAGAAGACGCGGGCGCCGTCCTCGCTCCAGGTGAGCGGCGCGCGGTCGCTGATCACCCAGCCGCGGGCGAACCCGGCGGCCGACGAATCGAGTGCAACCGGCGCCAGCGCCGGGTCGTCGAGCGCCCGGCGCACGTCCGGCACGACGAGCAGCATGTTCTCGCGCTCGCGCATCTTCGGCACCGGGGTCCCCTTGAGCACGGCCACGCCGGTGCCGGCGTCGTTCCAGGCCAGCCGGCTGTAGACGCGCGCATCGTTGTCGAGTGCCCGCGTACTGCCGCTGGCGAGGTCGGTGACGAACAGGCCGTTGCCGTCGCGCACCGCGGCATCGATGGTGTAGGCCAGCAGATCACCGGGGCGGTTGAAGGCCGCATCGGCGACGCTCCCGATGAACTGGCCCCGTCCGGTGGTCAGATCGTACACGATCGCGTCGGAGCCATGGCTGGGCGGTTCTGCCCCACCGCCCCGGCCGCCCGGGAACCCGCCGCGTCCTCCCCGGCCACCGCCAGCCGCCGGACGGTCGCGCACGAGCACGAACCGCGAGTTCTGGGAGAACGTCGCCGACTGCATGTCGTGCCACACCGTGGTCTTGCCCGTGGCAAGTTCCCGGAGTTCGATCCGGTGCCGGGTGGAGTCACGGCTGCCGGCGCGCCCGATGCCCCCGGTTCCACCGGGCGTCCCCGGTGCGGGGGAGCGGCAGTGCCCGCACCCCGGCCGCCACGTCCGCCTCGCGGCGGCTGCGAATCCACCTCGTACGCGAGCCAGCGCCCGTCGGGGGAGAAGACTCCGTTGGAGGCGTTTGGAATCGCGATGTCCTGCCGCGTTTCGAGATTCCGTACATGCAGTTCGGGTTTCGCGTCGCGGGCCGCGACGTTGGTGAACCGATAGACGTAGATCACCCACCGGCCGTCGCTCGAGATGGCGTCGTTCTCGATCGTCCGCCAGCGCGAATAGTCGTCGACGGTCAGGACCCTCTTGCCCGTGGAATCGGGGTGAAGCCCGGCGGATCGCGCCGGAACGCGCGCCGACTGCGACAACGCGGGGGCCGGCAAGGACGCGGCCGCGAGCAGGGCTGCACATCCGAGGAGGACGCGGCGCGCGGCACGGAAGCCGGCACGGGGCGGGTGGGAACGACGGGAGGCGATTCTCGACACGGGCTGCTCTCGAGGCGGGGTGAATCGCCAAGTTACGTCGCGGTACAGCAGGGGGCGATAGGGTGCGGTGCCGCTAGTTGTGCCCTGCGCTCAGCGCCCGTGCCTGGGGCATGTCGGCCACCGCCGCCTTTACCGCCCCATCCGTGAGCGCCACCATGCGATAGTAGCCGGCCATCCCGAACCGCACGAAGGCGACTTCCCCCACCAACGCGCGCTGCAACCACCGCTCGCTCGCGGAGTCGGTCGGCACGGTCACGCCGGCGTGCACGGCGTACGCGCGAAACTGCGCCAGCGCCGAATCCGGGAGCCGGCCGGCCGCGGCCAGCGAATCGACGCTGGTGAGCGCGGCCGAGTTGGCGCTCACGTAGCCGTTGGCCCAGGTGAGCACCGTACCCGCCTCGTTGAGCCTCGCCAGCCACTCGGGGGGCGTGGCCGGCGGCGGCAGCATGACGTCGGGTACGATTCCGCCACCGCCGTACACCACGCGCCCGCCGTCGGTGTGACAGCTCGGCCGGCCGGCGGTGTCGGACGCCGCGCCCGCCATCTCGAAGTACTCGTGGCGCGACGTACCGCGGTAGCGGCGCTGAATCACACGGCCGCATGGCGTCTTGAGCCATCCCACGACGAGCACCATCGCCGAGCCGTCGGTGAGGGGAAAGTCGCGCATGATGAGCGACTTGCCGAACGTCGTGCGTCCCACGATCAGGGCCCGATCGTGGTCCTGCAGCGCGCCGGCCACGAGCTCCGAGGCGCTGGCCGTACCGCGATCGACGAGCAACACCACCGGGTACTTTCGTTCGCTGCGCCAGAACGAGCGCCCCACGCGCACGGTGTCGGTAACGGACTCCTTGCGTCCGACCGAGGTGTACACGATCTGGCCGCGCGGCAGAAATTCGCCGGCGATGCGCGCGGCCTGATCCACGCGCCCGCCGCCGTTGCCGCGCAGGTCGAGCACGAGCGCGTGCATCCCCCGGTCCTCCAGCTTCCCGAGCGCCGAGTGCAGGTCGTCGGCAACCTTGTCGCCCTCGAATGTGGTGACGCGGACGTATCCGGTTGCCGAGTCGAGCATGATCGCCACCGGGACGGCCGATTCCTCATCGACGCGTTCCCGGCGCACCGTGCGCTGGAGTCGCACGAGGGATCCGTCCAGCCGGCGCCGCAGGAATTCGAGCTGCACGGAACTCTTCGGCGCGCCGGCCAGCGCCAACGCGAGCTCGTCGGGCGATTCGGCGGCGATCGGGTGGCCGTCGGCCGCCACGAGTTCATCGCCGGGCAGGATGTCGAGCGAGACGGCGCGCGATCCGGGTGAGACGGCGACCACCAGCGGCGCACCTTCGGTGTACGCGAACGATATCGGCACGGACACGAGTTTCCCGTCGTCCAGGGCCTTCTGCTTGGCGGGGTCGAGCCGCTCGGCCGGAATCACGAACGAGTGGGGGTCGGCTGCCTGCACCATGCCCTGGATGGCGGCCATCAGGAGCTGGTGGGAGTCGAGCGAATCGGGATGGTTCACGCGAATCTGATTGAGGACCTGGCTGAACATCACCAGGTCCTCGGCGATCGAGCGCTGGCGCACGGGGGCCCGGAGCGAATCCGACTGCTGTGCCTGCGCGCCGGCGGCGACCCCCAGGAGGACCGCCGCCAGCAGGGCCGGGGTTCGGGTACTCACGGACGCTGGTCCGGCATCGGTCCGCCATTGGCGCGGAGGGCCTTCAGGCGTGCCTGCGCCTCGTCCCGCGCCGAGCCACTCCTCGGCGCACGGGTGAGGAAGGCCGAATATTCGCCGGCGGCATCGGCCGCGTGCCCGCGCTTGTCCAGGATCTGGGCAAGCGAGAAGTACGGGGCCGCGTACACGCTGTCGTGGGCGATGGCTGCACGGAAGTGCGGCTCGGCGTCGTCTAGCCGCCCAGCGTTCATGAGGACTACTCCGTCGGCGTACTGCATGGCCGGATCGTCGGGCCGGAGCTGCACGGCGAGGTCCATCTCGCTCAGCGTCGTCGCCGTGTCGTGCTGCGCCATGGCCAGATACGCCAGATAGACGTGCGCGGGCGAATACGAGAGATCCTCCTGCAGCGCCTGGCCCAGCGCCGCGCGGGCCGAATCCAATTTGCCGAGCCGCAAGTACGCGACGGCGATGCGTTCGTCGAGAAGCGCCTTGGAGTCGTAGACGTACACGAGATCCTTGTTGTCGCGCTTCTTCATCTCGGCGGCCGCCGTGGTGAGTTCGGTCAGCGCGCTGTCGATCTGCCCGGCTTCGTAGAAGACCGTGGCGCGTTCGACGCGCAGCGTCGCCTTGAAGTCCGCGGCGTCGATGGCCGAAGCGTACAGCTTGAGCGCGTCCGGCAGGCGCCCCTCGGCATGCGCCTGGTACGCCCGGAGTTCCGGGGGCGCGTCGAACATGTACTGCTGAAGCTCGAACCGGATCTGGCCCGGCGAGTCGCCCGTCTGCCGGCTGAGCTTATCGGAGAGCTGATCGAGGACCGCGTCGAAGATCACGTGCTCGAGGCGGTCGGAGACGAATGGATTGAGGGTCAGGGCGTGGTAATAGAGGGAGTCGATTTGCTGGACGTCCTTGGAGCGAATCGTTCCCTCGTCCCCCTGCCAGTACCGCAGCAGGCGCCGCCGGTCCTCGAGCAGCAGGGCCACCCGGCGGGCGTAGAAGGCGTCGGCCATGGCCGGGTTCAGCCGGGTGGCCCAGTAGAATGCGGCTGCGGCGGTCTCCGGTTGCTTCTCGACCTGCTGCAGACCCCAGAAGTAGTAGGAGTTGGCGTCGTTGGTATCGGCGGTTTCCGGCAGCCGGGGACGTTCGGGGGCCTTCTGCCCCTCGGCGGGGCGGAAGGCGAGGCCCAGGCACACGATTGCCACGGGCAGCATGAGGCGGGCTTTCAAGACTCCTCCATGGCGGACGCGCCGGGAGAAGGGGAGGGAGGGGCGTCGCCGGCCGGCTCCGCGGGGATGACGGAACGCGAATGGGCGACGGGGCATGAGACGCCCTCGACGAACCTCGCCAACGTGCAGCTGGAACCGCCGCTCGGCAAGAGGGGATCCGGGCTCCAATTATGAGTAAACTCGCCGGAAATGGCGTCCGGTGCCGCTCGGGATGGACGGGGCGGTGCCGCCGGGCCGGAACCAATTGCCGGGGATGCCGTCCGCCCGGCTTCCGGCGCGCGTCCAGGCTGACCATAGTTGACGTTTCCTGCCTTCAAAGGAGTCTCGTCCCGATGATCGACCGCCGTCGCTTCCTGCAGTGGGCCGCCGCCGCGGCCGTTGTTCCGGGCCGAATGCTCGACCTTCCGGGCGCCGTTCCGTCCGGCCCCGGCCTGGCGGAGGCCGGCGACGGGTCCGCAGCACCGGCCGGGCGCAGGAAACGCTACTCGCCGGGGCGAATCCCCAACGAGTATTCGCTCCTGCTTCCCGGTGAGGCCGAAGCACTGGCGCGCGTACCGGCGGTCACGGAATTCCGGTCGGGTACGGTGCTCGCCTCGGCGAGCGGGGGGGCGCCCCGGTCGCTGCACATCGGCGATGCGCTCGACGGTTGGCGCCTCGTCGCCCTGATCCCGGACCTCGACGGCGCGCCGACGGCGGTGTTCGAGAAGCGCATGTCGCACCGCGGCGCGATCGTGTACCTCACCGGCCGGGGCGAGGTTGCGCGGATCCCCACCGGGGTCGGCGAGCTGGCGAACATCCGGCCGCGGCCGATCAATGCGACCCCCGAGTCGCGGTTCCGGCGCCCCGCGTCGTTTCCAAAGCAGCCGGACAAGCCC
The DNA here is from genome assembly GCA_963822945.1 of uncultured Gemmatimonadaceae bacterium. Taxonomy (GTDB): domain Bacteria; phylum Gemmatimonadota; class Gemmatimonadetes; order Gemmatimonadales; family Gemmatimonadaceae; genus JAGWRI01. The sequence goes on from CAWGJO010000022.1 coordinate 50,541, forward strand.
GGCGACTTCATCCTCGGGTCGGACGAGGATCCGTGCTACGAGAACGTCGCGGCGCTCGGCGACGAGTTCATCGGGTGGACGCTCGTCGCGAACGAGGAGTCGGGCCCCGAACGCTCGCTCTGGCTCGAGCCCGACGGCACGTCGCGTCAGTTCGGCAGCGACCCGCGGTCGCTCTGGGCACCCGATCTCACCGGCCGCCAATTCGACCCGCGACGCTTTCTGCCGTCCGAGTACCTGTACGAATACGTGCCGGGCTACAGCAAGCGGACGTTGCTGGGCGGATTCCTGCCGGCGGCGGATATCGGCGTGTGGAATCCGAAGTTCGCGGTGGGCTACAACGCGATGGTGCTGCTTCCGCCGGGCGTCGACGCGAAACCAATGGGGCGCGTGAGCGCAATGCTGCCGGACCGCCATGGCGATCTGATCCCGGCGGGCGACACGAACGCCGAACAGCGGCTCCCCGACTCGGGGTGGGTGGACCGGTACTGGAACACGACCGCCGAGGGCTTCTTCACGGCCCTGTTCAGCCTGTGGCAGCACTGGCAGCGGTTCTTCGACGACCGCATGCAGGTGGAGATTCCCGATCCCTGGCTGCTCGATGCGGCGCGCGCGGGCATCGTGCTCTCGCGCTGCAGCTATCGCGGGCTGGAGCCGAGCTACCAGATCGGCGAGGGCGCGTACACCAAGATCCCCGAACGCAGCCACGCGCTCTTTCCCGTGGCGCACTACGAATTCGTCTGGGCGCAGCAGTTGTGGAATCTCACCGACCAGGTGGAACCGTACTTCGAGCACTATCTGGAGCGATACGTCGAGCCCGACGGCAACTTCACCTATAACACGCAGGATCAGGTGGAAGGACCGCTCAACGCCGGGGTCTTTCTGGAGAATTCGGCGCGCGCGTACGACTACAGCCGTGATCTCGACGCCCTGACCCGCCGGCTGCCGGTGCTGCGGCGCATGATCCGCTTCGTGGTCGACCGGTACCGGTATTCGCTGCGCACGTTCCCGGAAGGGGATCCGCGGCACGGTCTCATCTGGGGCTCGCCCGAGGCGGACCTTGGCGATCCCAAGCATGACACGCCCGCCGATCACCCGTACTACTACCAGAATGCCGCGTGGATCTGGCGCGGGCTGTACGAGCACGGTCGCGTGCTGACGGCCGCGGCGCGCGACGCATCGGCGCAGGGCAGGACGCCGCTCGCGCGCGCATTGGAGGCGGAGGGGCACGAGACGGCCGCTCTGGCGGGGGAGATGCGTGGCAAGATCGAGCGATCGCTGCGGACGGCGCTCGACGCGCGCAACGGGGCGATGAAGAAGGCGGGGATCACGCCCTTCCATCCCTTCGACACGGCGCGCACGCCCGAAGAGCTGTCGAGTTACGAGAACCACCGGTTCATGATGGACTGGTGGACGGCCGACTGGGGCGACGCGGAACTCGATGCGGGCCACTTCCGGCATCGCACGCTGGCCGGCGAGCAGCTGTTGGGGATGAACACCGACGGCCACTATCCGCGCACGTCGAACTTCATGGAGCACGGAACGCTGGCGGGCCGCATCCGCCAGGACGACTATCGCCCGTTCCTGCTCGCGCTGTACGGCAACCTGTGCTACGCCATGGACTCGGGCAGCCGGTATGCGCCGGAGGATGCGCTGCTGCCCGGCAACTTCCCGGGCGAGGGAAGCCACTACGCGTGGTCGGCGGTGATCAACAGCGAACTGCAGCCCGCCATGGCGTTGCGCTGGCTGCTCTGCTGGGAGGAACACGACCGGCCGGGCAACACGCCGACGGTACATCTCCAGAAGGCCGCCCCGAAGCACTGGTTTGCGCGCGGCAAGCGCATCGCCGTCTCACGGTGTCCGACGCGGTTCGGCGACGTGGGATGGGTGACCGAATCCGACGGCGGCGGCTGGCGCGTGACGCTCACGCTGCCGCCGCGGTTCGCGGCCGATCTCGCGGTGCACCTGCACCGCCCGGACGGGCGCCCGCTCACCAGCGCGTCGATGGGCGCGGTGCACGGCACGTCGGTCCTTCTCACCGCGGCTCAATTGTCCGACAGGCAACGGTTGACCATCAACATCGCGTGAATTTCCGCGCTCTCGAGCGGCGGGCACTGGCCTCCGGACCCCTGAGCGGTCACCATTGAAACAGTCATCGCCGCCCGGAGCGGGGGCGTGAGGATTGGACCTTTGCAGATCGGAGATCGAGATGCCGCGTGACGACCTGGCACAATCGGAGACGTTCGCCCATCGCCGGCCGTTCCGGGCTCTGGGAATCGCCGCCGCCGCCCTGCTGCTCGGGGCCGGGCCGGCTGCGCGCCCCGAGGGGACCGCCCGGTAGCCACAGCGCACGACGCCGGACAGCACGCAGTTCTATCTGGGCGCCGACATCTCGTATCTCGCCTCGGCGGGTCAGGGTGGACGCGGCCGTCCGTTCCCGAAGTATCAGGAAGACGGCAAGCCAAGTGACGAGCTGACGATTCTCGAGCGGCACGGGTGGAACGCCTTCCGGCTGCGCGTCTTCGTATCGCCGGTGCGCAAGGCGCCGGACAATTCGCTCGCCAACACCATCCCACTCGCCAGGCGGATCAAGGCGTCGGGCGCCCTCCTGCTGCTCGACATCCATTACTCCGACACCTGGGCCGACCCGCAACACCAGGAGATTCCCGTGGCGTGGCGCGGGTTGGATTTCGACGCGCTGCAGCAGAAGGTCGAGACGTACAGCCGGAATACCATCAAGGCGCTGAAGGACGCGGGTGCGATGCCCGACTGGGTGCAGGTGGGCAACGAGATCACGCGCGGCACGTTGTGGCCGGTGGGACAGCTCGCCGTGCCCGGTGCCCAGGAATACCTCCCGCCGCAACCGAGCGACACGACGGAGCAGTGGGATCACCTGACGCGGCTGTTGAAGGCCGGTATCCGCGGCGTGATGGAAGGCGCGGGGAACACGCCGCCGCGCATCGCGATCCACATCGACCGCGGTGGCGACTGGAAGACCACGAAGTGGTTCTTCGACCATCTCGACGCCGCCCACGTGCCGTACGACATCATTGCGGAGAGTTTCTATCCCCCGTGGCGGCACGGGACGCTCGCCGATCTCCGGATGAACATGGACAGCAGCGCGGCGCGCTTCCACAAGGATTTCCTCGTCGCCGAGACGGGGTACGGCCCCTCGCACTATCCCGACAATCCGGACATGAAGTGGCCCACCACACCCGAGGGCCGGCTTCAATTCATGGTGGATCTGGTGCGCCTGGTGAAACAGGCGCCCCGCGGGCTGGGCGTGATGTACTGGGCACCCGAATGGGATCTCTGGAATCCCGATGGCACCCCGGGGCCCGCGGTGTTCACCCTCGACTCCCTGAACGCACGATGACCCATACCCTGATCCGCAACGGCACCCTCATCGACGGCACCGGCGCCGCGCCGATTCCGAACGGCGCGGTGCTGCTCAAGGACGACCGGATCGCCGCGGTGGGACGGCTCGACACCCTGCCGCGTCCCGACGGTACGGTCAACGAGATCGACGCCGGGGGCGGGACGATTCTGCCCGGGCTGATCGACGCGCACATTCACGCGACGATGCAGTACGAAGGGATGATGAAGCACGCCACCACGCCCTTCTCGCTCAACTTCTACCTGGCGGCGCGCTATCTGCGGCGTACACTCGATGCGGGCATCACGAGCGTTCGCGATGCCGGCGGTGCCGATCTCGGGCTCAAGCGTGCTCTCGAGATGGGGCTGGTCGAGGGGCCGCGCATGCAGATCAGCATCACTCCGCTCTCGATCACCGGTGGGCACCTGGACTTCTGGCTGCCGTCGGGACAGGAGATCGGGCTGTTCACGCCGCATCCGGGGCTGCCCAGCGGGATCTGCGACGGCGTGGACGAGGTGCGCCGGAAGGTGCGCGAAGTGCTGCGGGCCGGCGCCGACGTCATCAAGGTGTGCTCCACGGGCGGCGTGCTGAGCCCCACCGACCATCCCGAATTCACGCAGTTCACGCCGGAGGAACTGGCGGTGATGGTGCAGGAAGGGGCGTATCGGCGCGGGGTGAAGGTGATGGCGCACGCGCAGGGCGCCGAAGGGATCAAGAATGCGGTGCGGGCGGGCATCCACTCCATCGAGCACGGGATCTACCTGGACGAGGAGGCGATCGCGCTGATGCTGGAGCGCGGCACGTTCCTGGTGCCGACGCTGCTCGCGCCCCAGGCAGTCATCGAACAGGGGGAAAAGACCGGCACGATCTCCGAGTGGGCGCTGCGCAAGTCGAAGGAGGTGCTGCAGGCGCACCGAGACAGCATCCGGCGGGCGCACGCGGCCGGCGTGAAGATCGCCATGGGCACCGACGCCGGCGTGATGCCGCACGGCACGAACCTGCGCGAGCTCGGGCTCATGTGCGAGCACGCGGGGATGTCCCCCATGGAGGCCATCGTGGCCACCACGCGCACCGCAGCCGAGTGTCTGGAGTGGCAGGATCGCGTGGGGACGCTGGAGGCGGGCAAGCTGGCCGACGTGACGGTGACGTCGATCGACCCGCTGGCCGACATCCACGCCCTGACGCCCGAAACGATCCGATTGGTGATCCAGGCCGGGCGCGTAGTGAAGGGGGAGCCGCTAGCTTTCGCCCGTCCAACGCGGAGTTGACGATGCGTGGTGGTGCGGTTCGATTCGCCGTCGGCGCGGCGGTCCTCGTGTTATGGTGCGCCTTCAGTGTGGTCAAGACGGCGCGCGTGAATCTGTGGGTGTATCACGAGGCCATGAAGGGCGACCTTCATGATTCCGTCGCGATCAACGAGCAGCGGTTCACGGCGATCCGGAAGGATCTTCCGGCCAATCGTGCCGTTGGGTACGCCAGCGATCTGTCGCGCGACGCCGTACAGGATCGCTTCCTGACCGCGTTCGTGCAGGCGCAGTCGGCGCTGGCGCCGCATCTGGTGCTCGACACCTACGCGCTCTCGCCGATCGTCGGCAATTTTCCGGATGCGCGCCCCGACAGCGCGCAGCTCGCCGCGATGGGACTGCACCTGGTTCGCGACTATGGGCACGGTGTGTACCTCCTGACCAGGAGCGCGCGGTGATCCTCTCGCTCGCAGCGTGGCTCGCCGTCACCGGGCTCATCGGGTGGGCGGCGGTCGTGTCGATCTGGCCGGGTCCGGCGCGGTGGAAGTCGGGCGAGGCGGTGTTCCGAGCATCCCTCGCCGTCGGCCTCGGGTTCGGTGTCAGTTCATCGGCGTTGTTTGCGGCGATGCTGTTGTTCGGTCCCATCCGGATCGTCGCCATCGGCTCCGACCTCGTGACGCTTCTCGCGCTGGTGCTCGCGGCGCGCGCACGGGTGCGTTCGCTGCCCGCCGATCGGTCCGGACTTCCGGTTGCCCCGCCGCCCGGCCCGCTCGACCGCAAGATCGGCTGGGGGGCGCTCGGCCTCGCGGGCATCGCGGTCCTTGCCACGCTGGCGATCGCTCTCCGCATGCCGCACGGCGACTGGGATGCCTGGGGCATCTACAATCTGACCGCCCGATTCATCTTCCTCGGCGGCCCATCGTGGCACCGTGCGTTCACCCCCGGCTTGGGCATCCATCCCGACTACCCGCTGCTCTTGTCGGATTCGGTGGTGCGCGGTTGGCTGTACGCGGGCGGGGCAAGCACGGTCGTGCCGGCCATCGTCGGGATTCTGTTCGCGTATGCATTGGTGGGCGTCGTGGCTGGTGGCATCTGGATTCTGCGCGGGCGCCGTCACGCGGCGCTGGCGGCCGTGACGCTCCTCGGGACGCAGATCTTTCTCACCACCAGCGCCAGACAGTACGCCGATCTGCCGCTGGCGTTCTTCTTCGTGGCGACCATCGTGCTCTATGCGTTGGCGAAGCGGCTGCACGACGATGAGACATGGCTGCTCGTCGGCGCGGGGGTCTGCGCCGGGCTCGCCGCATGGACCAAGAATGAAGGCTTGCTGTTCGTCCTCGTGGTCTCGGTGGGGCTGCTGCTACTCCACCACCGGTTTCGCCGTCACCGCACCGACCGGCATGTGATCGCGGCGTATCTGTGGGGGCTCCTCCCGGTGCTGGCGATGATCGCCGTCTTCAAGTTGGCGCTGGCGCCGCCCAACGATCTGGTGAGCGGGCAGGGCTCCGGCACCCTGCCGCGCCTGCTCGATGTATCACGCTACTGGCTGATCGTGAAGTCCACGCTGCTCACGCTGCTCCGCTTCCCCGTCGTGCCCGTGGCCGTCTTTCTGGCGCTGGTCGGGCGGGACCGCGATGCCGCCGACCGGCGCGCCACTCGCCTGACGATGTTCGCGGTCCTCGCCCTCGCCGCGGGCTACTTCGTGGTCTACCTCACGACGCCGCTCGACCTGGGATTGCAGATGCATCGGTCGCTCGACCGCCTGCTGATGCAACTCTGGCCGCTTATCCTGCTGGCGGTGTTCATGGTCGCCCGGGTGCCGGAGCAGCCTTCGGAGCCTCGCGCGCAGTCGTGACGCCGGTCAGCCGGCGACGCAGTAATCGGACGCCGGCTCCGTCGCGATCCACCGAGGCCGGCGAGTTGCTCGGAGCCGCGCGCGCCGTCAGGGCATCGAGATGATGGCGCGCATCATCGTGATGGCGTCGAAGAAGTTGCCGAGCCGCAGGTTCTCGTTCGGCCGTGTTGGTTGTCGTCGAAGTTGACCACCGGCATTCCGACCGTGGCCGTCTTCAGGCCGATCGGAGAACAGATAGAACGGGGTCGAGCCGCCGAGCGTCGGCATGCGGGCCGGCGTCGTGTGCGTCGCGGCGGCCACGGCGGCGACGGCCTGCTGCGCCGTCGGGTTCGTGAGCGGCGTCCGCCCGGCCGGATAGCCGCCGATGCGGCGCAACTTCGCGAGCAGCGGATAGGTCGCCCGCTCCTGGTCGGTCGGCGCGTCGCCGCCGATGAGATGGTATCCCTGCGCGCGCACGAGCGCTGCAGCCGCGCGAACTGCGCGTCCGGGCGTGACGTTCTTCACGAGCCGAAGATCCATGCGCGCCGACGGCCTGCGATGGAATAATCGTCCGGCCCTGTCCGGCCACCGTGCCGGCGCCGAGACCGGACATGTTCAGCGTCGGCAGGTTGTCGAGAGCCTCCAGGCGCTCCCGGTGATCTCCGGCCGCGCGAAGCCGAACTGGCGCATCAGCTTCGCGTCGACGTCGGGGATCTCGGCAATCGCCTGCTTCTCTTCCGCGTCAGCGGGACGACGTCCTTGATAGAAGCCGGCGAATCGTCACGTGGCCGGTCTTGTCCTTCATCGACGCGAGAGCCGTGCCAGCTCGATTGCCGGGATTCGGGGCCCAGTTGCCGTAGTTGCCGCTGTGCAGGTCCTGGCGCGCGCCGAACACCGTCAGCTCGGTCGACATCATGCCGCGCGCGCCGAAGACGAACGTCGGCCGTCCGCTCGGGTGCTGCGGGCCATCGACCAGGAGGACGAGGTTGCCGCGGATGCGGGCCGCCTGTTCGTTGACGACCGTGGCGAGCGAGGGGGAGCCGGCTTCCTCGTCGCCTTCCATGAGCACGCGCAGCGTCGAGGTGATCGGGTGTGCCGGGGCCTTCGCTTCGTCGATGGCGGAGAGGAACGCGATGATCGGACCCTTGTCGTCGGCGGCCGAACGGGCGTAGAGGCGCCACTCGGGATCGATCGGGCCCGTGGCGGGCAGCGTGACGACCCGGCCGCCGTCCTCGATCGGCTTGTCGCGGTAGATCGGCTGGAACGGACCCGAGTCCTTCCACTTCGCCGGCGTCACCGGCTGGCCGTCGTAGTGGAAGTAGAAGGTGAGCGTGCGCGCCGGCCTCGGGCCTGGCGGGACCAGCTCGCAGATGAGCACCGGCGAGCCCGGCGTGCGGACGACCGTCACATGGAAGCCGCGGCGCTCGAATATCGCCTGCAGGCAGGTGGCGTTGCGGGCGATGTCGGGCTTGTCGGAGGCGACGTTGGGAATCGAGAGGAAACTGGTGAGCGTGGCCAGTTCCGACTGCGGCGTGGGTCGCTGGGCGGCCAGCGGCGATTGCGCGGCGCACAGGGCGAGCGCGACGAGCGTGGCGGAACGGAGAGGACGGGGCTGGACGGTCATTGCACGGCAGTGAGAGGGAGTGGGGCTGCGGCTGCGCCGCGCCGGACGGCACTCGCGTGGCGCCGCGCCGGCGAATCTATGGCGGCGGAATGCCGCGGCAACCTCGACCGTCGCCATCCGACCACGAGGGTCAGGTTGCCGACAACGTCTGCCCCAGCAGCCGCATCCACGACGCGAGCTGCTCGAAGACCAGGAAGTTGCCGTGCACGTGCCGCTGCGCGTTCCGTCCCCACCGGTTTCGCTCCGCCGGGTCGTGCAGCATGTCGTCGATGGTCCGGGCCAGCCCCTCGACGTCTTCCGGGTCGGGGACCAGCCGACCGTCCTCGCCGTCGCGCACCTGTTGCCGGGGCCCGCAGGCCCGGCGATTGGAGAGAATCGGCACGCGCTTCCACATCGCCTCGGCGATCGTGAGGCCGAATCCCTCGCGCAGCGAGTTCTGGACGACGATGGACGACGCCCGCTGCAGCGCGTTCACCATCAGGCAGTTCTCCTCGGCCGATTCCATGGGCAGGGACACGATGGCCACCGCTTCCTGCACCAGCGGGTCGAGCCGGCAGTACTGCTCGATGATGGTGGCGAGCACCTCGCCGGCTTCGGGATCGTCCTGAATGGACTCCGGACTCGGACCGGCCAGGACGCAGCGCGTGAGTTCCTGGCGCACGCGGTGCACGGGGTCGTGCGACCATCCGCCGTGCAGCAGCCGCCGGCGGAATTCGGTGAACCCCGCCAGGAGCGGCTCGAATCCCTTGAGCCGGTCCCAGCGGGACACCTGGGTGACCACGGGACGCGCGAGCAGCCCGAAGTCGCCGCGCAGCGTCGCGGGGTGGAACCGGCCGTCGGGCGCGAGCCGGAGCGCGAGGCGTTCGTACGGCGGGGTCGGCATGGGGCCCGGGGGAACGGTCAGCCCAGCGTTTGCCAGCACCGCCACCGTGCCCTGCAGTCCGAGTTCGCGGTTCTTGGGGGACAGCGGATCGATGGCCGGGCAGATGATCGCGGCGCGGTCGGCGAGAAACGACGGTACGTAATCCGGTGCGGAGAACACGGCGCGATCGTACGCCGGTGCGTACGGGCGCAGGAATTCCCACGCGGCCCGAGTGGCCGGCAGCTTCTCGTCGAGGCCGATGTGGCAGCGCCAGACGGCGGTGAGCGGGCGATCCTCCTTGAAGAACGCCGCGAGCGGCATGGGCTGTGGATCGTGGACCACCAACACGTCGCCCGGCTGTACCTGCGCCGCCATGGCGATGGCGTTGTCCCGATTCACGCGCTCGAACAGCTCCCGGTCTTCGGGGCCGAGGTTGGGGCGCCCGTGCCCGTGGATGAGGTTGTGGATCTTCTTCGTGAGTTCGAAGAACCGGGGCTCGGACGACTCGATCACCATCCACTCGGTGGCTACGCCGAGGTCGCGCAGCAGTCCCACCATGGTCGGCAGCATCTCGGCCACCCCACCGCCGCGCGCGGTGGAGTTGACCATCCAGACCGTGCGGCCCCGCAGCTTGGGGAGCGTGGCCTCGGCCTCGCGGCGCAGGGCTTCCACGGCGCCGACGAGGTGAGCGTACTCGGCGAAGTCCGCCAGACCGTTCGGGATTTCCGGCTCGACGCGCAGTGCCACGGTGATGCCTCCTTCGGCTGTTGTCGAATTCGTCCCGCACGCGCGCGGTCCGGGAGGTCGCGCTCAGTGGCCTCCCGAGCCGCGCTCGGCGAAGATCTGCACCAGATGGACCAGCGTCTCCGACGTCTTCTCGAGTCCGCGGCGCGAATTGAATTCCTGCTTGCCGTGGAAGTTGAATCCGCCGGTGAAGATGTTGGGGCAGGGGAGCCCCCGGAACGTGAGCCGCGACCCGTCGGTGCCGCCGCGGATGGGCTCGTTGAACGGCTTGAGCCCGGCGCGCCGTGCGGCCTCCATCGCGTTCTCGACGAGCTGCGGATGATCCTTCAGCACTTCCTTCATGTTCATGTAGTTGTCCTTCACCTCCATGCGCACCGTGACGCCGGGGTACGCCCGCTCCGTCTCGGCGGCGAGGTCACGCAGGAGCCGCTCCTTGGCCTCGAGGCCGGGCATTTCGAAATCGCGGAGCAGCACCTTGAGGCTCGATTCCTCCACGTCGGCGCTCCCCAGATACGGATGCACGAACCCTATGCGGCCCTCGGTGGTCTCGGGGAGCATGTCCCCGGGCATGCCGCCCAGGAAGTGCGCGAACGCGTAGATGGAATTCACCATCACGCCCTTGGCGGTACCGGGGTGCACGCTCTTGCCCTTGAACGTGAGCGTGGCGAGGCGCGCGCTCCACGTCTCGTCGCTGATGCCGCCGAGTTCGCCGCCGTCCACGGTGTACGCGAAGCGGGCGCCGAACTCGTCGACGTCGAACTTCTCGATGCCGCTGCCGATCTCCTCATCGGCGGTGAACGCCACGGCGATCGGGCCGTGGGGGAGCTTCGGATTACGCACGAGCGTGTCGACGAGCGTCATGATCGCCGCCACCCCCGCCTTGTCGTCGGAGCCGAGCAGCGTGGTGCCGTCGGTGGTGATGAGGTCGTCACCGATCATCGACTTCAGTACGGGATTCTGCGCGACGGTGATGACCTGGGACGGATCGCCGGGCAGCGTGACGTCGCCGCCCTGGTAGTTGGCATGGATCACCGGTTGCACGTTCGCGCCGGTGACGGCCGGCGAGGTGTCGACGTGGGCGATGAATCCGATCGTCGGCACGTCGCTCGATTCCGGGACGTTCCCCGGAATCGAGGCGTACACCATGCAGTGCTCGCTGGTGCGGACGTTCGAGGCGCCGAGTTGCTTCAACTCGTCGGCCAGCATCCGGGCGAGCGTCCACTGCTTCTCGGTGCTGGGGGTGGTGGACGCGCCTTCCTGCGACTGCGTATCGATCTTCACGTAGCGCAGAAAGCGGTCCACCACCGATTCGCGCGGCGGGGTCAGTGATGGGCTCATCGGGCAGGGAGGGTGACGGTGGAGAGTCCGGCCGCCTTGCGCTTGGCGTTGAAGGCGGCGAGTCCGGCGGTCTTGAGCCGCGTCCATCGTGCCATCACGGCGCTCGACTGTGCGGCGGCGCTCGTGCACGCCGAAACCTGGTCAGCGGTCGGTGTGGCGTCGGCCGCCTGCATCGCCATCGCCGCCGACATCAGGGCGGCCTGCGTGCTCTCGAGCGACGGTGGTCCGGCCGGAGCGCCGCCGCGCCCGAACCCGAATCCGCCGAAGCCGCGTCCCCGCCCGCCGGCCCGCGGCGCGGGCGCGAGCGCTTCCACCTCCTTCTTGAACGCGTCCACGTCCGTCCCCTGGAGCTTGTCGAGCGCGGACACCAGAGCGCGCGCCTGCTCGTACGCGGCGTGCGTGCGGACCGCGCCGTCGTACATCCGGCGGGTGAGCGTGGCGAGCTGCGCCAGGCCGGCCGCCGGCGTCTTCACGCGCGGGTCGAGCTTGAGCGTCAGCGGCTGCGAGTACGAGCGGCCATTGGCCGTGAGGCGCACGGTGTAGCGGCCGGGCGGCGCCCACGGGGCGTTCACCGACGGATAGGTGCGGTGCGGCACGGCGCCGGTGGCGCCCCCCTCGCCGCGCGGTCCGCGGGCCTCGCCGATGGGATCGTAGTGCAGGTCCCAACTGAACCGGTGCATGCCCGCCTTCGTAGACACGGCCATCTGCGGCGCCGCCCAGTAGAGCGGAACCGAACAGTCGGGGGCGCCGGGGTTCGACTGACACACTTTGTTGTACGCCGCGGGGTTGACCGCCGGGTCCGGATCGAGCACCGGATCGGTGCTCGATAGGTGCGCACCACCTTGCCGCTCGCGTCGAGAATGTCGAGCGTCACCGGACCCGACACGTCGTGGGCGAGGTAGTAGTCGATGATCCCGCCCGGCGGCGGGTTCTCGCCGGCCGGCACTTCCGGCGGCCAGGGGGTGGGATCGTTGGTGCCGAAGCGCACGCGGAGCGCGGTCTCGGGCTTGAACAGATAGGCGTCCTTCGCGGCCTGGGCGGCCGCCATCTGCCGCAGCGGCGTGATGTCGTCCAGGATCCAGAAGCCGCGCCCGTGCGTGCCCGCCACGAGGTCGGCGCACTGGCAGGTGGCGTCGTCCTTGACGGTGATGTCGCGGACGGAGACGGCGGGCATGTCGAGGCGCAGCGAGTGCCAGTGGTCGCCGTCGTCGAACGAGACCCACACCTGCGTCTCGGTGGCCGCGTACAGCACGCCCTTCACCCGCGGGTCTTCCCGGATCGAGTTGGCCACGGCGCCGGGCGCCATGCCGTTGTCGATCTCCGTCCACGTCTTGCCGCCGTCGTGCGTGCGGAAGAAGTGCGGGTTCATGTCGTCGAGCCGCATGGTGTTGGCGGCCACGTACGCCGTCTTCGTGTCGAAGTGGCCGGCGTCCATGTTGAAGATGCGCGTCCACGGTTTGATGGCGCCCGGGGTGACGTTGCTCCAGTGCTTGCCGCCGTCCCAGGTGACCTGCACGTTGCCGTCGTCGGTGCCGGCCCAGATCACGTTCACGTCGCGGGGCGAGGGGGAGAGCGCGGTGATGACGCCGAGCGGTGCCACCTGCACCTCGCTCGCGTACTTGCCGGCGTTGGCGGGCACGGCCCAATGCTGCCGCGCGAGGTCGGGGCTGATGCGCGTCCAACTGTGTGCGTGGTCGGTGGTCTTCCACACGGCGTTGGAGGTATAGAACAACATGTTGGAATCGACCGGCGACCAGATGAGCGGCATGGTGCGGACATCGCGGTTGTACGGGCCGCCGCGCGGTCCCATGTCGGGGCCGACGTTCCGCGTCTGCCCGGTGCGCCGGTTGTAGAGCGACACGTTGTTGCGGCTGCCGCCGTACACCATGTCCGGGTCGCGCGGATCGGGCGCCGCGATGCCGTACTCCTGGATGTTCACCGGGTGCCAGTCGTGGAAGGTGATCTCACCGTCCATCGAGCGGCTGTCCACGCACGCCGAGCCCGAGTCCTGCTGGCCGCCGCACACGCGGTACGGGAAGGCGTTGTCGGTGGTCACGTGATACATGGCGGCCGTGGGCTGCGTGTACCAGTTGCTCCACGATTCCCCGCGGTTGGCGGACGACCACGCCGCCCTGGTCGGCCACGGCGAGGATGATGTTCGAATGGTTGGGGTTGATCCAGACCTTCTGGTAGTCGTCGCCGCCCGGGGCGCCGCGCACGGCGGTCCAGGTGAGCCCGCCGTCCTCGGTGCGCCACATGACGGTCGAGGCGCTGTAGACCACGTTCGGGTTCTTGGGGTCGACGGTGATCGTCGGCAGGTCGCCGCCGCCGATGCGGGCCAGCGGACGCGGGTCGGGGGCGCTGCGGGCGCGCACCCGCTGCGACGCTCGGATCGTCGATCGCCAGGTGCCAGTGCGCGCCCGCGTCGTTGGAGCGATAGAAGCCGACCACGCCGGTGGTGCTGTTGCCGCGGCCGCCGCGTCCGCCCTCGCCGGCGCCCGCCGCCATGGCGTAGATGATGTTGGGATTGCTGGGCGCGATGGCGAGGTTGGCCTGGATCACCGAGGGAAGGCCGTCGGTGAGCTGCGTCCAGGTGTTGCCGCCGTCGGTGGACTTGAACACGCCGTTGCCGGCGCCGCCGAACGCGCCGTTCTCATAGAAGCCCTGTTGCTGCTGCCAGAGCGTGGCGTAGACGGTGTTGGGGTCCTTGGGGTCGATGCGGACGTCGTTGCCGCTCGTGTATTCGTCCTTGTACAACACCTTCTGGAACGTCTTCCCGCCGTCGGTGGAGCGGAAAATGCCGCGCTCCTCGTTGGGACCGTACGGATGGCCGAGCGCGGCGACGAACAGCCGCTCCGGGTTGGTCGGATCGACGGCGATCTGGGCGATCATCTGCGTGTTGCGGAGTCCCAGATGCGTCCACGTCCTGCCGGCGTCGGTGGACTTGTACATCCCGTCGCCGGTGGAGAGATCGGGGCGGATGATCCCGGCGCCCGAGCCCACATAGATGATGCTCGGATCGGACGGCGCCACGCCGATGGCGCCGATCGACCCCGTGGGTTCCTCATCGAAGATCGGGTGCCAGGTGGAACCGTAGTCGGTGGTGCGCCACACGCCGCCGTTGTCGTAGCCGATGTAGAACACGTTCGGCTCGCTCGGCACCCCGTCCAGGGCGCGCGCGCGGCCGGCACGCGTGGGACCGATCTCGCGCCAGTGCATTTCGGAGTAGAACGACGGGGACTGCGCGGCGGCGACCGACGCGGACGCGGCCAGCGCTACCAGAACGAGCGAGCGACGGAGCAGGGAAGTGCGCACGGAATCCAACCTCGTGAAGTGGCGCGTGACGGTTCCGGGGAGACGGAGACCGGATGGGAATGCAGAGAGTATGGCGGCGGGGCGCGGCGCTGGCCAGTCGCGACGCGGAAAATGTTCGCGCCCCGCCCCGCCCGCCCACCCTCGGGTTCCGTCCGTCATCGAATCGTCATCCGCCGTTCAGCGGAACTTCACGGGGCGTTCAGCATCACCTCATCGCGCGGTCATCGTTCCTCCATGCAACGCGCCGCCGGTTGTCCCATCGTGCAGATGCGGCACTCACACGGGAGGCAACATGCTGGGCACACTCATCGAAACGCGGGGATCGCGCCCACGGCGGTTGGGCGGCACGCTGATCAGCATCGCGCTGCACACCGGCATCATCGGACTCGTGGTGGCCATCACGGCGCGCGCCACGCCGCGTCCCCGGCCGGTGGCGCCGGCGGCGACGCCGCTGGTGTACGTGGCGCCGGGGCCGATCGCGCCCGCACCGGCCCCGCGGCGGGCGCCGCCGTCGCCGGTGGCGGCGGTACCGACCCCGACAACCCTCGTCATCCCGCCGATCCGGATTCCGAACGCGTTGCCGCCCATCGACCCGCACACCATCGCGACCGATCCGAATTGGTACGATACGCGTTCGTCGGCGCCGCCGGTCCATTTCGCCGGCAATGGCGGTGGCATGTCGTCGGGACCCGAACACGGCGCGTGGGACGCGTCGGCGGTGGACCGCGCCGTGGTGCCGAGTCGCGGCAACCCGCTGCCGCAATATCCGGAAACGATGCGCGCCGCCCATCTCGAAGGGCAGGTGGATGTGCGCTTCATCGTCGATACCACGGGGCGCGCCGAGCCCGGGTCGATTCACGTGATCGCGGCCACGCACGCGCTGTTCGCCGACGCCGTGCGGAACGTGCTGCTCCGGTCGCGCTACCAGCCCGCCGAAGCCCACGGGCGGCGCGTGCGCCAGGTGGTGGAACAGCGGTTCGAGTTCGCGCTCAGGCGGTAACGGCCGGTGCCCGCGGTGCCCGAGTCAGCGGGGCACCGCGGGTTCGCCGATCGGATGCCGTTCGGGATCCCAGTCGAGCACGGCGCGCTCCACGCCCCGCATGTGCTTCCGCATCCGGTCCACGGCGAGCGGCTCGTCGCGGTGCTCGATCGCCTCGAGGATGGACACGTGCTCGTCGTGATCGCGCGCCCGTGAGCCGCCGATGCCCAGCACCATCTGCTGTTCGCGCGGGAACAGGTCGTGGAGCACGGCGAGGAGTTGGGCCAGCACACGGTTGCCCGACGCCAGCGCGATCAGCCGGTGAAACGCGAGGTTCGATGTCCGCAGCGTCTCGCGGTTGGAGACGTCCTGGCCGGCCGCCTCGAGAATGCGTCGCATCTCCGTCAGCTGCTCTGGAGAGGCGTTGCGCACCGCGTCGCCGACGGCCACGAGTTCCAGCGGCAGCCGCGTGCGCACCAGATCGAGCAGCAGCTTCTTGGTGACCGTCTCGGTGTAGTCCGGCGCTGCGACGAGCAGCACTTCGTCGTCGCGCGAGACGTAAACCCCCGATCCGTGCCGGATCTCGACGATGCCCATCGTCTGGAGACGCTTGAGCGCTTCCCGGATCGTGGGGTGGCCGACCCCGAACTGCCGCGCCATCTCCATGATGGCCGGAAGGCGGTCGCCGCGGGCGTAGTGCTCGTTCCGGATCAGCTCCCGGATGCGCAGGGCCAGCCGATCGGCGAGACTCTGCTTGGCCATGGGTTCGAAGATGTCGCTCATCGGACCGTTCTCCCGAGGTTCTCGTCCGGGTCAATTCTACTGGGTGACGCGGCAGTCTGCATGTACGCGTTGCGGAATCGGGCAAAGAGGGGGTCGTAGAGGGCGCGCGCCCGCGGATCGGGTGGCTGCGGGGCATTCCGCACCACGGTGGCCCGTACGGCGGCCTCGAGGTCGGGGAAGGCTCCGGCGCCGATCCCGGCGAGGAGGGCCGCCCCGTAGGCCGAGCCCTCCTCGCGATTGACCGTGCGCACCGGCAGGCCGAACACGTCGGCCTGGATCTGCCGGAGAAGCGCATGTTGCGCGCCGCCGCCGGTGAGCAGCATCTCGGTGACCGGGAGTTGCAGCTCGCGGAGGATCTCCACCGAGTCCCGCAGGGCGAAGGCGACGCCCTCCAGCACGGCCCGCGTCACGTGAGCGCGGGTGTGGGCAAGGCTGAGTCCCAGCAGGGCGCCGCGGAGGGCGGCATCCCGGTGCGGTGTGCGCTCCCCCTGCAGGTAGGGCAGGAAGGTGACCCCCTCGGCGCCGGGGGCAACGGTCGCTGCCTCCTGGCGCAGGGCCTGGTTCGCCTGCGCCGGGTCCGCGTACTCGCGGGCGAACTGATCGCGGTACCAGGCGAACGCGCTCCCGGCCGACAGCACCACCCCGATCAGGTACCAGCGGCCGGGCGCCACGTGGCAGAACGTGTGCGCGCGCATCCGCGGATCGACCCGCGGTTCCGACATCGGGGCGAGCACGGTGCCCGAGGTACCCCAACTCGCCACGGTCCGCCCCGGGGCAACCGCGCCAACGCCGGCAGCGCCGCAGGCGTTGTCCCCGCCCCCGCCCACCACCGGCGTGCCGGCAGCAAGCCCGGTGAACGCCGCCGCGTCGTCGGTCACCCGCCCCAGGATCTCGGCCGACTCTCCGAGGTCGGGCAACAGCGAGGACGGCAGGTCCACGGCTTCCAGCATCTCCCGGCTCCACCGGCGGCGCGCCGTGTCGAACATGAGCGTGCCGGAGGCGTCGGACGGCTCGCTGGCCAGCGCCCCGGTGAGCCGGTATCGCACGTAGTCCTTGGCCAACAGCACCTTGGCCAGCCGCGCGAACGCCTGCGGCTCGTGGCGCCGCAGCCAGAGCACCTTGGGCAGGGTGAATCCTTCGAGCGCGGGATTGCAGACCAGGTCGCGCAGACGATCCTCACCGCCGGCGCGCTCGGTGATCTCCCGGCACTCGGCCGTTGTGCGGCCGTCGCACCAGAGCAGGGCGGGCCGGATGACCTCGCCGCGGGCGTCGAGAAATACGGACGAATGCATCTGGCCCGAGATGCCGACCGCGACGACGGACGCGCCGGGAACGCGGCCGAGCGCCGTGCGCACCGCCTCGCCCACGGCATGCCACCATGCCGCCGGCTCCTGCTCGGCCCACCCGGGATGGGGCGTGGACATCGCGAGCGGAACGGTCGCCGAGCCGGCCACGTCGCCTGGCGGACGCACGAGCAGCGCCTTCACGCCGCTCGTCCCGACGTCGAGTCCGAGGAACACCGGGTCGGACGTGGCGGGATTCCGTGTCCGTTCGTTCGGCACTCTGCGGGTCATAGATACGGTTGCGCGAGCCAGACCAGGCCGTCACGCACCTTGACGGGGAAGGGGCGACGGCGGTGGTCCACGCTCGTGAACGAGCGGGCGGCGTCGCGCTTGGCATCGATCATCGTGTCGAGGCGGGACGCCAACTCCGGCGAGTAGCACTCCACCGCGTACTCGAAGTTGAGCCGCAGGCTCCGCGGATCCCAGTTGGTCGAGCCGACCAGCGCCCATTCCCCGTCCACGGTGAACAGCTTGGAGTGGTCGAACGGTGGCGGCGAGAGAAACACCTGGCATCCGCCGCGCAGCACCTGGCCGAGCTGCGCCGTCTGCGCCCACTGCACCGTGCGGAGATTGCCCCGCGAGGGCAGGATGATCTCCACCGCCACGCCGCGCAGAGCGGCCACCTTGAGCGCGTCGATGATCGGAGGATCGGGCAGGAAATAGGGCGTCACGATGCGAATGCGCTGCCGGGCCTGCGCGATCGCGCCGAGAAACGCGAAGATCAGCGCTTCGAAATCCTCGTCGGGCCCGTCGGGGATGCCGCGTGCCAGCATGGGTCCGGCGGCATCGAGCGGCGGGAACCAGGCTTCGGCTTCGAGGCGCTCGCGGGCCGCGAACTTCCAGTCGAAGGCAAAGGCGCTCATGAACTGTCGCACCACCGGCCCCCGGAACCGAAAGTGCACGTCCTGCGTGGCGTGCTTCGGCTCGAGCGACAGCATGCAGGCATCGCGGATGTTCAATCCGCCGCAGAAGCCGATGACGCCGTCCACGATCATCAGCTTGCGGTGGTTTCGCAGGTTGAAATACGGATGCGAGAAGGGGAACGCCGAGGGCAGAAACTCCGCCACGCGCACGCCGCTCCGTCGCAGCGAGGCCATGATCGGCGGCCGGCTGTAGCGCGCGCCCACGCCGTCGATCAGCACACGTACTTCGACGCCGCGGGTGACGGCGCGAGCCAATGCGTCCACGAACCGGTCGGCCACGGCACCCCGGTCGAAGATGTAGGTGGCGAGCGCGACCGTGTGGCGCGCACCGTCGATGGCATCGAGCATCGCCGGATAGCCCTCGTCGCCGCCCACCAGTGGTTCCACGGAGTTGCCGGGTGTGAGCGGCGCGCCGGTGACGCGCCCTATGAGATTGGCCAGCGGCCGAAGCGTGGTGGGGATCATTTCCGGCGTTGCGCCGGTGAGTGGGAGCGCGTGGCTTCCGGTCGGGGTCATCCCGGAGCCCACGCGGTCGCGGCGCAACTCGCCGGCCCGGCGCCGGATTCGGTTCACGCCCAGGAAGACGTACATCGCCGAGCCGATCACCGGCGTGAGCCAGACGAGTCCGATCCACCCGATCGCGGCGCGGGGATCGTGCTTGGTGAGGACGATGTGCGTGGAGACGCCGATCGCCAGCACGATGTGAACGACGCCGATGAGCAGCTGGAGCGATCCGGGGGACAGCATGGGGAGATGATACTGTAGATTGCGTGGACGGGCGAGATGGACGGCCCGACCCACGGCGGAACGACGAGTTCGGTGTGGTCGGTCAACGGTGATCAGTCGTCCGTGCCCGTTTCCACCCGTTCGCTCCCCGATCTCCATGCGCCCCCGCGTCTCCGTGTCCTTCCTTCGTGCACTCGCGCTCCGCTGCCCGCGGTGCGGCGGCCGTTCCATCCTGAAGGACTGGCTGCATCTGCGCGCCGAGTGTCCCACCTGCGCGCTGGCGCTCGAGCGCGGCGAGACCGAGGACTACTGGTACGGCGGCTTCATGTTCAACATCATCGCCGCCGAGCTGCTGAGCATGGGGACGGTCGTGGTGATCATCGTCGCCACCTTTCCCGACGTGCCATGGACCGTGCTGGAGTTTCTGGCGCCGGCGCTCGCCGTCGCGGCGCCCGTTCTGGCGTTCCCGTTCACGCGCTGCCTCTGGCTGGCCTGGGATCTGTCGTTTCGACCCACCGAGCCGGGGGACTGAAGCAGAAGAGAATCCAGGGCGCCCTCGCAGCCTGGAGTTCGCGGCCGAGTGTCGGCGCCCGCCCCGCGCGCCGCTCTGCCGCCAAACCCCTACACAGTCTCGGGTCCCTGCCGACAGAGGTGCGACGCGGGTGCCGGCATCTTCCAATCCACCGGCGGGCGTTGCCGCCCGTCGCACTCGGCCCCACGGGGCGGGAGGTGCTCATGCTGAAGCTTCGCAACATCATGACGACCGACGTCGTTTCCGTCACTCCGCTCACCACGCTGCGTGACGCCATGGAGTTGCTGTCGCGTCAGCACGTGACCGGGGCGCCCGTTCTGGCGGGCGAGCGCGTCGTGGGGGTCGTGTCGGCGGCCGACCTCATCGGGTTTGCCGCGTCCGAGCCGGGCGTACCGCGCGAGCGAGAGGACGCGGAAGACACGGAGTGGCGCGACTGGAGCGAGCTGCCGCTGCCCGACCGCAGCGACGAGGAGAACGGGCCTTCCGGCGAGTTCTTCACCGATCTGTGGGAGGACGCGGGCGCCGAGGTCACCCAGCGCATGGAGAGCGTGGACGGACCGGAGTGGAATACCCTGGAGGAACACGAGGTCCGCGAGGTGATGACGCGTCGCCTGTGGGCGCTGCGGCCGGACGACTCGGTGGAACAGGCCGCCGAGTTGATGAGCCGGGCCGGCATCCACCGTGTGCTGGTGGTCGAGGATGAGAAGCTGGTCGGGATCGTCACGGTCACCGACATCGCGCGGGCGGTGGCCGAGCGCAAGGTGAGTGGAAGGACCTACGTGTTCAATCGCGACCGGGAGTTCCGCGAGCCCTGGTCCTGAGACACGGCCGCCTTCGGGCGGAGGAGGGACCCATGTTTCGCACCATCGTAGTGCCGCTCGACGGATCACCGCTGGCCGAGCACGCGATCGCGACGGCGACCATGCTCGCCGAGCGGGCGAACGCCGAGGTCGTAGCTCGTGCGTGCCCACGAACTGATGCTCCACGATCTGGGCGATCAGTTGGCGCTGGAGCAGGCCATGCGCGAGGAAGCGCAGGACTATCTGGACCGCACGGCGAAGGGGATCCACAGCGAGATCGGACTCACGCCCGCGGACGGCGATCCTGGACGGCCCGCCGGCCCACGCCATCTGCGAGTTCGCGCGGAAGCAGAAGGAGCCGCTGCTGGTGATGTCCACGCACGGGCGCACGGGGTTCAGCCGTGCCTGGATGGGCAGCGTGGCCGACGCGGTCGTGCGCAGCACATCGGCACCGGTGTTGATGCTCCGGCCGGAGGAGGCGCCCGACGGGCTGCTGGAGCCGCTCGGGGTGTTTCACCGGATGCTGCTGCCGGTCGACGGCTCGGGATACTCGGAGCAGGTGGTGCCGCATGCCATGGCGCTCGCCGAATTGACGACCGCGCAGGTACTGCTGCTCGAAGTGGTGAAGCCCGTGTTCACCCCGGCGTTCATGCCGGCCATGGAGTACGTCGTGTCCTATGCGCCGCCGGAGGAGTACGCCACCGAGGCCACCTCATCGCAGGTGGAGCGGGCGGCCGACTACGTGTCGTCGCTCGCCGTGAAGCTGCGCCGCCAGTATGCGACGCTCGACATCCAGACCGAGGTGCGGACGGATGCGTCGCCGGCCACGGCGATTCTCGACACCGCGCAGGCGCAGGGGACGGATGTGGTGGCGATGACCACGCACGGGCGGGGAATGCGGCGGCTGATGATCGGCAGCGTGGCCGACAAGATTCTCCGCGGCGGACCGCGGGCGCTGCTGGTGGTTCGGCCCGAGTAGCCTACTCGCCGCAGCCGCAGTTCGGACCGCAGGGTCCGGACTGCGGCTGTCGCGCGGCCACGACGCGCTTCCACGCGCGGCGCGCGAGGTACGCGGCAGCGCCGAGCAGCGCCACGCCGACGAGCACGTTCTGGACCAGCGGCGCTGGTCATGCCGTCCCGCCCAGGCCGAGTGCCAACCCGCCGTGGTAAATCACGAAGGCGACGCCGTAGGCCAGCACCAGCATGTAGGTGAACTGGAGGGCGGCCCATCGGGCCCCCTGCCATCCGCCGCCGGTTTCCTTGTGCGTGATGGTGAGCGTGCTGGTGCACATGAGCGCGAACACGTAGAACGCCATCAGCCCCACGGCGATCAGCGGCGTGTAGGTGAGCCGTCCGGTGGCGGGGTCGCGTTCTTCGCGCAGGCGCTGGGCCAGCGCATGGGTGTCGTCGCCGTCATGCCCCACGCCGTAGATGGTGCCCATGGTGCTCACGAACACTTCGCGGGCGGCGAACGACGCGATCATCGACACCCCGATCTTCCAGTCGTAGCCCAGCGGTCGCACCGCGGGCTCGATGGCGTGTCCCAGTTTCCCGAGCGCCGACTGCGAGAGCTGCTGCTCCTGCGTCACGCTCCGGCCCGGAACGGCCGCCGGCCGCGGGTAGCTGGCCAGTCCCCAGAGCAGGATCGAGATGGCGAAGATCACGGTACCGGCGCGGCGCAGGAACATCCGCACGCGCTGCCACGCCGAGTTGAACAGCCCGCGCGCGTTCGGCACGGAGTAGGCCGGCAGCTCGATGATCAGGGCTCGGGTCTCCGAGCGGAGCAGGGTGCGGCGGAACACCGCCGCGGCGAGCAGGGCGGCCACCGTCCCCATGACGTACATGCCGAGCATGGTGAGCCCCTGGAGGCTGAACAGCCCGGCCACCGTCACCGCGGGCACGAACGCCGCGACGAGCAGCGTGTACACGGGCAATCGCGCGGAGCAGCTCATGAGCGGCACCACCATGATGGTGGCCAGCCGCTCCTTGGGTTGCTGGATGGTGCGCGTGGACATGATTGCCGGCACGGCGCAGGCGTATCCGGAAATGAGCGGGATGAAGCTCTTGCCGTGCAGGCCCAGGGGGCGCATGTAGCGGTCCATCACGAACGCCGCCCGCGCCATGTACCCCGAATCCTCCAGAATGCCGATGAACAGGAAGAGGATGGCGATCTGCGGAAGGAAGACGAGCACGCTCCCCACGCCGCCCAGGGCCCCGTCCACGAGCAGGCTGCGCAGTTGGCCCGGCGGCACCGCAGCGCGCACCCCCGTCGCCGTGAGCGCTACCAGCGCCTGGATGCCGTCGGCCAGCGGCTGCGCCCAACTGAACATTGCCTGGAAGACGACGAGCATCAGGCCCAGGAAGATGATCGGCCCCCACACGCGGTGGAGAACCACCGCGTCCACGCGATCGCTGAGCGACTGCGCGCGCGGCCCCTTCCGCGTGACCGTGCGGTCGATGACGTGCGAGATCCAGCGATAGCGCCGGTGGGCGTCGTGGTCATCGTCCCCCGTCTCGTCGTCGTCCGCCAGATGCAGGGTCGTGCGCGGCAGCGACGCGGCGCGATCGATGGCGTGCCGTAGCCGGTCCACCCCCTCGCCGCGCGTCGCCACCACCGGTACCACCACCACGCCCAGTTCGTGGATCAACTCCACGACGTCGATCTGCATGCCGGCCCGCTCCAGGCGATCGACGCGGTTGAGCGCGATCACGGTGGGGCGGCCGAGTTCCAGCACTTCGGTGGCGAGATAGAGATTCCGCTCCAGGTTCTCCGCGTCCACCACGATCACGATGACGTCGAGCGGTGGCACGCCGGCAGCGCGTCCCTGCAGGACGTCGAGCGCGATGGCCTCGTCGGGGGATTCGGGCGACAGGCTGTAGGTGCCGGGCAGGTCGATCACCGACACCGGGCCGGTGTCCGTACGGTATTCGCCCTCGGCGCGCTCCACGGTGACGCCCGGGAAGTTGGCCACCCGCTGGCGGCGTCCCGTGAGGGCGTTGAAGAGGGTGCTCTTGCCGCAGTTGGGGTTGCCGACCAGCGCCACCCGGAGGGCGCGCGCGGCAGGCTCGGCCGCGTTGGCCGCGCCCACCAGTTCGGCGCCCGCGGTCATGCCGCCAGCGGGCGCACGCGAATCGTCCGGGCCACCGAGACGTCGAGGGCCAGGCGCGAACCCCGCACGTCGAGCAGAATGCCGCTCCGGGTGTCCACGATCCCGACCCGAGCGCCCTCGAACACGCCGAGGGTGCGCAGCCGGCGCGCCTCGTCGGCATGGCAGGCCAGGCCGACCACGAGTGCGCAGAAGCCAATGGGACAGGACGCGAGCGGGCAGTCATCCGGACAGATGAACCGGATGCTCGAAGCGCTCGGGATTTGCCGCTGACGTCTCCAGAATCTCAGCACGGTGTTTGCGGGCGATCAGAGGGTCGCGGGAACCACCAGCAGCGCCGGCCGCAACCCCCTCCAGCGCTGCACGAACGGTAATGGGTAGGGGGACTAGAACAATCGGAATTTACTGCGCAAAATGGAAGGGATTCCCTTACAGACGCCGGTAGGTCGGTAGGTCGGTAGGTCGGTAGGTCGGGGGACGACGGCTCCACGCCCGCGCCCCCTCTACCGACCTACCGTCTCACCCGACATAGGTCGCCAACGCGCGCCCGGAGCGCCCGTCGTGGAGGTGCTTGAGGGCCCGGTCGCGGAGCTGCCGGATGCGCTCGCGGGTCACGCCGAACAGCTCGCCGATCTCTTCCAGGGTGCGCTCCCGGCCGTCGTCGAAGCCGAAATAGAGGCGCAGCACCCGCTGGTGGCGTGGAGAGAGGGCCTGGAGGGCGTTCTCGAGGTCGGCGCGCAGCAGCCGGCGTGCCGCCTCCTCCTCGATGTCCGGGGCCTGGGCATGGACGAACTGCTCCAGCAGGGCGCGGTCGCCCTCGCGGCTCAGGGGGGCGTCGAGCCGCAACTCGTTGCGGTTCACGCCCACCAGCGAACGCACCACGTGCTGCGAGAGCCCGGTCACGTGTGAGAGCTCCTCCTCGGTGGGCTCGCGGTCGAGTTCCTGGCGCAGCGACGCCGAGGTCTTCACCACGCGCGACAGGTCGCCGGTGCGATTGAGCGGCAGGCGCACGGTGCGGCTCTGCCGGGCCAGCGCGGCCAGGATCGACTGGCGCACCCACCACACGGCGTACGAGATGAACTTGACGCCGCGGTCGGGATCGAAGCGCCGCGCCGCGGTCATCAACCCGATGTTGCCCTCCTCGATGAGGTCGAGCAACGACAGGCCGCGGTTGCGGTACTTCTTGGCGACGGAGATCACGAAGCGCAGGTTGCGCTGCACCAGCTCGTCGAGCGCTGCGTCGTCGCCGTCCTGAATGCGGCGCGCCAGCGCCAACTCCTCGGCGGCCGTCAGGAGCGGATAGCGATTGACCTCGAGCAGATACTGGTCGAGGATGTCCGGATGCATGGGGCGCGTCGGGATCGACGGCGCCGGGACGGGGGTCCGATGGCGTTTGACTCGCGGCATTGGATTCACCTTCGACCTTCGTTGGGGGTACCGGCAATCTTCCCTCTGACGAGGGCCTCCGCATCAGCCGAAACCTGATAATTCGTGGGGACTTCTCCGTGCGTGGCCGAGGCCGATTCGTCACGGTTCCCGGGCGCGACCCGGCGCCGCGGCACGCATGCCGCCCGAGGATCGGGAAATTGCGCCAGCGATTCCCCTACGGCGGCTCAGGGCATCTCCGCTAGTTGCGCTTCTGCGCCACCCGTTTCTTTCCGCGTAGCCGCACTGCGGCCGGCCCTGATGCACGGGGCGTGCAGTCCGAGATCCGATTCGAACGCACACGCGAACGTACAGCGGACAGGTAGCCTTGAAACGAATGCAATTGGTGGGCGAGCCCGGGTCGCGCGGCAGGCGCCCCCGTCATATGTCAGGGCCCAAGGTGCTCGGGGTCGCGCTGGCGGTATTCGGAGCGGTGACCCTCTTCGCGTCGCTCGCCGCGCCGGCGGGGGCCCAGCAGCAGGCCGGCGTCGTCGAATGCCGCAACTGCCACTCCAACCGCGAATTCCTCGTCGGCAAGGGTGGGGGGGTCAAGCCGGACTCGGTGCTCTACGTACCCGATTCCCTGCTCAGGGACTCGAAGCATGCCGGCCTGAGCTGCATACGTTGCCACCCCGATTTCGCGAACGGGTATCCCCATCGCGTCACCACGGTCGTGGCCGTGCCGTGCCAGACCTGCCATCAGAAGGAAGGAGAGGACTGGGCAAAGTCGATCCACGCGCCGGACGCAGTCACGCGGGGGAACGCGCCCACGTGCGTCACCTGTCACACCAAGCATCACGTGCTCGGGGCGGACGATCCCCGGTCGCCCACCTACCCGCTGAACGTGGCGGGCCTCTGCGGCAGCTGTCACGCGAATCCGAAGATCATCGGCACCTACTTCAGCGCGCCCAAGGACACGGCGGCGCGCACCGCGGTGAACGCGTACTACAAGACGGTGCACGGGACGGCGATGACCAAGGCGGGGCTGGTGGTGTCGGCCACGTGCAACGACTGCCACGGCGCCCACCTCATCCTGCCGCCCGACTCGGCGGCGTCCACGATCAACCGCGCGAACATCCCCGAAACCTGCGGCAAGTGCCACGCGGGCGTGCTCGAGACGTTCGACCAGTCGTCGCACGGCAAGGCGGCCCGCACCGGGGCCAAGACGCCCACCGGCCACTCGGCGCCGGTGTGCGTGGACTGCCATCCGGCGCACCAACTCGTCTCGGCGTCGGACCCGGTCTGGTTCCGGGGCGTCGTGAAGGAATGCGGCTCGTGCCACGAGCACGAATACGAGACCTACTTCGAGACCTATCACGGCCAGGTCACCGAACTCGGCTTCGGCCTGACCGCGAAGTGCAGCGACTGTCATACGGCGCACGCCATGCTGCCGATGACGGATCCCAAGTCGTCGACCAATCCGGCGAACCTGGTGGCCACGTGCAGCACCTGCCACCCCGACGCCAACGCGAACTTCGTCAAGTACCAGCCCCACGGCGATCCCAAGAACCGGACCATGTTCCCGCGTCTGTTCTGGACCTGGCTGTTCATGACCACGCTGCTGGTGAGCGTCTTCGTGTTCTTCGGCGCGCACACCCTGTTGTGGCTGGCGCGGCTGATCATCGATCGGTTGCGCGGCCGGACCAACCATGATGCGCATCCGCCCGGGAACTCGCAGTCGGGGCAGCAGGAGGGGCAACCATGAAGAAGCCCATGGCCGTTTCGGACCAGGGCAAGGGCCCGTACATCACGCGCTTCGGTCCCATCGAGCGCACGACGCACGCGCTGGTCATCATCTCGTTCCTCGGACTCGTCGTCACGGGAGTCCCGCTGCGCTTCGCCTATGCCGGCTGGGCCGCCCCGCTCATGAAGGCGCTCGGTGGCCCCGGGTCGGCCGCGTTCATTCACCGCGTGTGCGCCGCGATCACCTTCGGGTACTTCTTCATCCACCTCGCGTCGGTGGTACGCAAGCTGATCAAGACCGACGACAAGCTGTCGATCTTCTGGGGGCCGCGGAGCATGGTCCCCCAGCCGAAGGACGTGCGCGACGTCATCGGCATGTTCAAGTGGTTCCTGGGCCTGGGTCGCCAGCCCAAGTTCGACCGCTTCAGCTACATGGAGAAGTTCGACTACTGGGCGGTGTTCTGGGGGGTCGCGATCATCGGCGGCTCCGGGTTGCTGCTCTGGTTCCCCACGTTCTTCGCCCGCTTCCTGCCGGGGTGGATGTTCAACGTGGCCACCATCGTGCACGGCGACGAGGCCCTGCTCGCGCTTGGCTTCATCTTCACCATCCACTTCTTCAACGTCCACCTGCGCCCCGGCAAGTTCCCCATCGACCTCGTGATCTTCACGGGGCGGGCGCGGGCCGAGTACTTCGAGGAAGAGCATCCCCTGGAATACGAGCGCGAAGCGAAGGACGGCAGCCTGGCGAAGCTGGAGGCGCCGGAGCCGTCGCGCGCGACGTATCTCTGGTCCATGGGGCTCGGCTTCGCGGCGCTGGCCGCAGGCGTGTTCCTCGTGCTGCTCGTGATCTACGCCCTCGTGAGCTGACATCATGACTGAGGTTCGGCGCCGGATCGTCGAGGGAATCCTGGCCGGGTTGGCCATGGCGACTCTCGTCGGCTGGACGCCGAACCGCCAACAACCGGCGCCGCCACGCGCGGCGCCGCAGGCCGACAGCGGCCGGCTCGACTGCGCCAGCTGTCACCCCGCCGTGCACGCCACGATGGTGGGCACGGCGCGGGAGAAGGCCGCCCGGTGCGTCACCTGCCACGCCGGCGCGCATCAGGCGGTGCAGACCCTGTACGAGGGAAGGGACTCCACCGTTCGGGCCGACGCCATGTTCCTGGCGCGCGTCGACTGCCGTGCCTGTCACACCGATGCCGCCCTCGCCGCCGCGCCGGGCGCGCCGCGGCTGGCGGCCGTCGGCCGCGCCTGCGAGACCTGCCACGGCGCGCGCTTCGACAAGATGCTGCCCCGGTGGGCCGAAGGGCTGGGGTGGCGGCTCCGGGTCGTGGCCGCGTACGTCGCCGCCGCGAACGCGGACGGCACGCTCGCCGGGCAGGCCGCCGCGCAGGCGCAGCTGCGCAGGGCGGTGGCCGACCTCGCGCTGGTGCGCAACGGTGGGGGCCTCCACAACGTGTCGGGGGCCGACGCGCTGCTGCGCTCGGCCGCCCGGAAGGTTGGAGCGGCGTACCGCGCGGCCGGCAGGACTGCCCCGCCACCCCCGGCGCTCGGGCCCGATCCCGCGACCACCTCGTGCGCCTACTGCCACTACGGGATCGAGGCGGTGCGCGACACGGTGTTCGGCCAGACGTTCGACCACGTGGATCACGTGGTGAGCGCCGGCGTCGCCTGCGCAAAGTGCCACAGCTCGGCCGACTACTTCGCCCCCGGTACCCGCAACGTGGATGCGCGGCACGGGAGGACCACGGTCACCGCGGCCGCGTGCAATTCGTGCCACCACGTCGCCTCCACGCTGGCGTGCGTCACCTGCCACTCGCGGGACGCCCTGGCGAGCCGCCCGGAGCCGGTCACGCTGCCGCTGCGCCTGCAGCCGCCCGGCGCGCCGACCACGCGCGCGGTTGCGTTCCGTCACGACGTCCACGCCGCGGTGGCGTGCGCGAGCTGCCACACGTCGCGCGCCGCGGTCGCGACCGTCGCCGCGTGTACCAGCTGTCATGAGGCGCACCACCGCGACGCGCGCGACTGCACGACGTGCCACGGCACGACGCTGCTGGGCAAGCACAAGGCGGCCGACCACCTGGCGTGCGCCGAGTGCCACGCCACGGAAACCCTCGCCCTCCTCACCGGCGACCGGACGTTCTGTGTGAGTTGCCACGTGGACCGGCGCGATCACCACCCCAGCCGCGAGTGCGCGCCCTGCCATCTGCAGATGTCGCCGGCCGAAGTGGCCGCCAAGATCCTCGGCCGCCGGCCGTAGCCGGTCAGTCGGGCGACGGGCCGGTGGGGCGGGGCGGGCGGCGGAGGCTCAGCAGCATCTCGCGCCCGAGCAGCCGCAGAATTCCACCCAGCCGGAAGTTCCGGACAAAGGCGCCGGGCGGGAACAGCTCCGCCTTGGCATTCACCGTGTCCTCGGAATAGGCACGCACGTCGCCGAGCAGTTCGCGGTGCAACTCGGGGTCGAGGGCGCGGCCGCCCGCCTCGACGAAACGGCGGCGCAGCGCCCGCGCGCCCTGCATCCGGGCCGCCACCGCCCTGGCCTGTGCGGCGTCGATGCGCCCGTACTGCTGTTTGAGGGTGTTCAGCCGCTCGGCGCCGTCGTACGTGGCGTCGACGATCGTGGCGCGCGACATCTCGTCGGTGGAGTAGTTCAGGAACGATTCCCAGTCCCGCCCGTTCTCCAGCAGCGCGCGATGCTCGGCCAGGGTGTGGGCCCGCAGCCGGTAGCCCTGCGCCTCGGCGTGCTCGAAGCCCTCGCTGCCCGGGTCGATGAACGGCCCCATGGGCGTGATGAACGCCGAGAGCCGACGGTCGAAGCGCTGGAAGAGCCCTTCGATGGCGTCGGTCATCTGCATCACGTTGTCGTACGTCTGCCCGGGGAGGCCGATCATGAAGAACATGTCCAGATTCTCGCATCGGAGCTCGAGCATGCGCGCAATGCCGGCTTCGAGCTCGGCGTTCGTGTAGCTGGCCTTCCCCAGCCGCGCGCGCACGGCCTCGTCGTGGCTCTCGGGGGAGAGCTCGGCGCCCCAGTGCGGAATCCGGTCGTCGATGCGGCGCAGCAGGTCGGCCGGCGGCGGCTCGAAGAATTCGAAGATGATGCGGTTGGTCACCGGGCGGCGGCCGATCGCCTCGACCACGGCATGGGCGTACTCAGCGCCGCCGTCGTTGATGTCCCCCACCAGGAACACCGGCGCGCGGGTGAACGAGGCGAACTGCCGGATCTGCGCCGCGATCGCCTCGGGGCTGCGGAGCAGGGGATGGTGCGCCTGCATGAAGCGCCTGAATGCTTCGTTGGACGCACCGCACGTGACGCACCCGCGGGCGCAGCCGCGCACGGTGAGCACGGCGGTGATCGGGTGCCGCCACCAGGCGTGGAAGGGAATGCTCGTCCAGAAGTCGAGGTGCCCGACCACCGACCCGATGATCATCCCGGCGTCGAGATCGTACGGGTCGAGCGCCGGCGGCGCGAACGAGGCCGGATTCACGCGCACCTGCCCGTGGTCCTTCCAGGTCAGGTTGGGCACGCGCTCGAAGCGCCGCTCTCCCTCCAACTCGCGCACCAGCGCCAGCAGGCACGGTTCGGTGACGCTGCCGCGCAGCACGAAGTCCACGGCGGGGTCCTGGATCAGCTCCTCGTGGAAGTAGCTGGCCGAGATGCCACCGAAGACGATCGGAATGTCGGGGTGGAGCCGCTTGAGCAGCTTCGCGATCGCGGGACCGCCCTGGGCGTGCGGCAGCCAGTGGAGGTCGATGCCGAACAGCGTGGGGCGGAAGCGGGACAGGAACCGTTCGACGTCGAACCGGCGGCTCCGCATCATTCGGAGTGCCAGGTTCACGATCCGCGTGCGGTACCCGTGGCGGCGCAGATACGCCGCCAGCGTGGCGAACCCGATCGGATACATCTCGAAGATCGGCGTCGATGGGATGACGTCGCTGATCGGACCGTAGAAGATGGTCCGGTCGCGGAAATCGAAGATGCTCGGCGGGTGGATGAGGACGACGTCCGGCTGACTCACTGCGCATGCCCTCCCGCCGCCCGTATGCGGCCCCGTTGCCCGGGCCGGTTTGGGCGGCGGATCCTCCGCCGTCCGCCCGTCCGCGTCAGAATCCGGGGGACGTCAATTCCCCTTGCCCGGCGTCGGTGTTGCCGACCGCACCGAGCCCATGGCCGGCACCCGGTGGCAGGTCTCGCACGCCCGCTTCGGATAGTGGTTCGTCCGCGTCGCGTGGCACGCGGTGCAGATGGGCCGGCTCCAGCGGTTCAGGTTCGGCACCGTCTTGTGGCACGAACTGCACGCCACGTGATCGGTGACCTTGTGCTTGGCGAGCGCGCCGCCGCGGTGACAGCTCAGACAGGCCGTCTGCGGCTGGTGGTGCTGCTCGTGGCAGTTGTCGCAATCCAGCGTCCGGGCGCTCATCAGCGGCGCCGTGTGGCAGGCCTTGCACTCGAGGTTCGCGGCCACGTGCGCGCCGTGCGAGAAGTCGCCCTTCGCCAGGTGGAACGTGTCCGTCGGCGCCCCGCCGGGGCCGGCGTGGCAGCGGGCGCAGTTGGCCACCGGCTGCACGACGGGGTGGTGGCAATTGTCGCAGCTCGCGGCGGAGCGGAGCGTGATGCCGCCGTGCTGCGCGAACGGCGTGTGGCAGGTGCTGCACTGCATCCCGCCCTGCAGCACGTGCTTGGCGTGGTCGAAGCCGCGCCCATCGAACGTGCCCTTCTGCTGTTCGACGCCCAGATGGCACTGCAGGCACTGGTTCTCGCTCACCGGCGGCCCCAGATCCAGGGCCGGCATGCGATACGGCACGCCGGCGTCCTTCACGGCCTGGCGCACGAGGCTCACCGAGGCCCGGAGGAGCTGATCGGCGTACACGATGTTGTGCGCGCCCTTGCCGGCGCGGACGAACTCCACGTTCTCCTGGGCCATGCCGAGCAGGCTGTCGGCCCGGTTCCGGCTGCGCAGCGGCAGCGTCGAGGCGGCCGACTGCGCGGCCTGTACGATCGGGCCGACCAGCTGGACCTTGCGCTCCATCTGGCGCTCCCAGCCGGGCAGCACGTTGGCGTACTTGATGCCGTGGCACGACATGCACGCCGCGCCGCTGGCTACGTTCACCGTGTCGTGCCCCGGCAGCTTGGAGGCCTGGTTGTGGCAGGCCACGCAGGCCACGCGCGCCGCGTACATCTGGCTCGGGGTCTGCTTCACGCCGTGGCCGCCGATGCCGGCGTACAGCTTCTGCTCGTCCTTGTGCACGGCGGAGTGGCAGCTCTTGCAGTCCAACTCCACCGTCGTCGTGAGCGCCACGATGCGGTGGTCGAGCGCCGTGTGGCACTGGATGCACGCGATGTTGTGCGTCGAGACGTGCACCTTGTGCAGCATCGTCGGGTTGTCGAACTGCGCCAGCCGCGCCGGTTCGTTGTGGCAGCTCACGCAGCGCGCGCGATCCGCCGTGCCCGTGCCCTGCGTCACCTGGTTGTGGCACGACAGGCAGTCGACGCGGTCCTTGACGTACTGGGCGTGGTCGATGACGTAGCCTTCGGGCGAGGTGACCGTGGGCGGCGACGGGTGGCACCCGATGCAGCCGCCGATCGGCTGGCCGGCCGGACGCCCCTTGAAGTGACAGAGGAAGCACGTGCCTTCGGTGACCGCGATGTGCGTGCCCTGCACGATCTGCGAGTGGCAGCTGGTGCAGTGCAGCTGCATCCCCTCGCGGACCTCGCCCAGATGCTTCGTGTGGTCGAACGTCACGCCCTTGAAGGCGACGCGGCCCTCGATCAACCGGTCGGTGTGGCACCCGGAGCGCAGGCACGAGGCGTCCTCGATCTCGGCCCAGGGACGGGTCTTGGTGGCGCCGGTGAAGTCCTTCACCACCATGTTGGCCGCCTGGAACTTCTTCATCGCCTCGGCCTTCACGCCCGGGGCGATGTGGCACTTGATGCAGGCCACGTTGCGGTGCGTGGAGGTCTTCCAGGAGTCGTAGTACGGCTTCATGATGTGGCAGCTGCCACAGAACCACGGCTGACTCGAGACCTGCACGAACGTGACCGTGCCCACGGTCACGAGAATGATCGAGAGGATGCCGACGGGAATGAGGATGCGGGCCAGTCGCGAGATGCGCCGGCGGACGGCGGGTGACATGTCCCTACCCGTCCCGGCGGACGTCGCCCGCTCTGCGGAGCGCCCGCAGGGCCAGCCACGCCAGCACGACGGCCGAGAGCGACAGGAACCACACCGGCACGAGCAGCAGCTTGTGCTCCCACCGGTCGTCGCGCGCGGTGCTCGCCGCGTCGTTCAGGTCCACCGAGACCGAACTCACCTTGCGGGCGAGGTCGTTCACCCGCTCGAGGTCCAGGCTGTGCTGGGCCTGCGCGATCTGCTTGTAGTACGTGAGCGCGGACTGGTAGCGGAACCGGTAGTAGCCCACCTGGCGGCCCTCGCGCGCCATCTCGTCCACCGCGTCCCGCGCCGAGGCGATGTCCAGGCTGGCCTGCTTCACGCTTCGCTGCAGGTCCACGCCCATCTGGTGCAGCCGTGAGTCGGCGGCGTGGCACTGGTCGCACGTCGCGCCGATCTTGTCGATTGCCACGCGTTCCGTGCTGTGATTCTGGTGGCAGCCCAGGCACCCGTGCAGCTTGCCCCGTTCGGACGCGGCGCCGTGCGGCCCCGACTCGAAGGCCTGATCCACCAGGGCGTGGCACTGCCCGCAGACGCTGGCCACCTCGGTGCCCGTGGGCGGCAGCGCGGAGTGCGCGCCGTGGCACGCGATGCACGTGGGCGCCGCGAAGTTCTGCTTCTGGAAGAGCGCCACGCCGTGCGCGCTGTTCTGGAACTGGTCGAGCTGGTCCGTGCGCAGGTGGTACTTCGCCATCAGCTTGGCGTCCGAGTGGCAGCGCGCGCAGGTGGCCGGAATGTTGGTCGGGTAGACCTGGCTGCGGGCGTCGTACGGCGGATAGATGACGTGCGTGCCGTGGCAGTCGGTGCAGGTGGGCGCGTCGGTGTTGTGCTGGCCGAACAGCAACTGGCCGTGCTTGCTCGTCCGGAACTGCGACAGCTGACCGGTCGGCAGCCCGTACTCGCGCATCTTGTTGGGATCGGAGTGGCAGGAGCCGCACAGCTGCGCCGTCTGCAGCTTGTTCGGCGTGCCGATGAAGTGGCCCTGATGCGCCGCCGGCAGGGTTCGCACGCTGGCGTTGCCGCCATGGCAATCCACGCAGCGGATGCCGTGCTGCGAGTGCACGCCTTCGGTGGCGGCCTGGCGTTGCGCGGCGTGGCAGGCGAGGCAGCCGTTGGTCGAGTCCACGCCCATCGTGACACCGCCGGGCATCGGTACCTGCGCGCGCCCGGAGGCCGGCAGGACAAAGAGCGCGGCGAGGCTCAGCGCGATGGCGATCACGGCGCGTCTCATCGGGCGCCCCCCGTGCTCGGAGTGGTCGGTGGCATTGGGGTGAAGCGCGGGAGCGTGGGGCCGGGCGGGGTCAGCGGCTGGGTCACGGGCGTGAGTTCGCCCGACTCCGCGATCGGCACCGAGCGCAGCTGCCACCCGGCCACCCAGGCAACGGCGAAGCCGAGGAAGAAGACCACGCCGAGGGTCGCCACCATCGGCCGCTTTCTCAGCCGGCGTTCGGGCGAGCGGTCGAACAGCGGCAGCAGCACCATCACGGCGCCCAGCAGCACGAATCCGGCAAAGCCCCACGCGCCCAGGTAGTAGATCAGCGCCCGCGAGACGTCGGCCACGATCCACGTGGAGCGCAGCGACTCGGGCACGCGCGCCGGATTGGCCGGCGCCGCCACGTCGCGCGGATACAGCGCCGCGGCGGTGATCACCAGCGTCAGCACCATCACGCCCACGATCAGCGACCGCAGGAAGTGATGCGGGGAAGAAGGGCACGCCCGATTCGTCGTCGGCGCCCACGTCCTCGGCTCGCCACGAGCCGGCGGCGCGACGCCGTGCTTGCGCACGAGCGTGAAGTGCAGCACCAGCAGCGCCAGCGCGAGCCAGGGCAGCACGATCACGTGCAGGGCGAAGAAGCGGCTCAGCGTGGCGCCCGACACGAGCGGGTCGCCGCGGAAGAGTCTCCACCAGCGCGCCGCCCACCAGCGGCACGTGGCCGAGCACGCCCAACCCCTCCGTCACCGTCCAGTACGCCCACTGATCCCAGGGCAGCAGGTAGCCGGTGGCGCCGAACGCGAAGATCACGAACAGCAGCAGCAGCCCCACCAGCCAGTTCGTCTCGCGCGGCGGCTTGTAGGACGCGTCGAAGAACACGCGCCCCATGTGCACCAGCGCCGCGATCACGATCAGGTTGGCCGCCCCAGACGTGCGCGTCGCGCATCAGCCAGCCCATGGTCACACCCGAGACGATGTGCTGGATGCTCTGGTACGCCTCTTCCGCCGACGGGCGGTAGTAGAACGAGAGCAGCACGCCCGTGACCACGAGCACCATGAACAGCAGGTACGTGATGCCGCCGAAGGCCTGCCGCCATCCGGCGTGCCGCGACAGCCGGTGATTCAGCGACTTCTGGAAGGCCTGGTCGATGGGCAGCCGCGTGTCGATGCGCCCGTAGAGCAATCCGACGAACCGCAGCATGGCGAGCAGACTGGCGTCGGTGCTGGCCTTCAGGTCTTCCCAGAAACGCCGGCTCCACGCCGTGATCGCCGTCCATGCACGTCCGAGCATGTTATGGCCTCCCCACGTAGACGACGGAATCGCGGACGAACACCGGGAAGCGCTGCAGCGGCACCGTCGTCAGGCCGCGCACCACGTTGCCCTGCAGGTCGTACACGATGTAGCTGCACGGGGAAAGCACGCGCAACGAGGTCTGGTCCCAGTTCAGAATGCAGCCGTCGGCGGGCGACGCACCCTGCACGCCCGAGTACGACTGTTCGCCGGTTCGGACGACGAGGATGACCTGCTCGCCCCAGTCCACCACCCGGCTGGCGCCCACCGGAAACTGCGCCACGGGCGCCACGACGAACGCCGGCTGCAGTTCCGCGAGTTGCAGGCGTTCCGGGGGGCAGCAGATACAGGAAGCCAATCAGGGCGGCTGCGACCACCATCAGGACGACGATGCCGCCAAGCAGATATTCGCTGAAGCCGGCTTCCCACGGCGTATTGCCGCCGTCCGACTCCGTGGTTGGGGATGTCACGACCGCTCCGCTCCACGCAAGCGAGATCTCATCGCTCCGTTCCGGAATGAAAGTGCACGCACGAATTCCATCGGCGCCTCGGGCAGCGTCCGGGGCTCCCCGACATCGGGGGGCCTGGCGTTGTCCTCCGGCTTTCGCGGCTGAACCTACCGGTCGCCCGACGGTCATGTGTCGGGAAACTCCTGAATCTGTGTAGGGCCGGCTGCCACTGTCACTCAGGGTGTTCATGGGGGGTCGGGGTATCGGTTGGGGGCTTCCGTTCCTCGTCGTCGTGGAGCATGCGGACCGCCGGCGTGTCCAGGTCGTCGAACTGCCCCTGGTTGGCCGCCCAGACGAACGCGGCCACCGCGGCGCCCACGACGAGCAGCGCCAGCGGCACGACGATGTAGATAACGCTCATCCCGCGCCTCCGTCGAAGGTGCGCGCTTGCCAGGAGCTGATCACGACCGTCAGCGAGCTCGCCGGCATCATCAACGCTGCAACGAGGGGATTGATCGCGCCAGCCATGGCGAGCCCGGCGCCGACGAGATTGTAGACCAGGGAGAAGGCGAGATTGCGCCGGATCACGCCCATCGTCCGTCCAGCGCCCCGCATCAACTGCCCCAGGGGCGCCAGTCCCGACTGCGTCAGATACACGTCCGCCGTGGCCAGACACGCCTCGGCGCCCCCGTGCACGCCGACGCCCACCGACGCGGCGGCCATGGCGGCCGCGTCGTTCACGCCATCGCCGACCATGACCACGGCGCGGCCGTCGCGCGCCGCCTCCACCACGCGCCGCTTGTCCTCGGGGGCAGCGCCGCCCACGCACTCGTCCGCAGGCAGGTCGAGCGCGCCGGCGACGGCGCGCACCACCGCCGGCGCGTCGCCCGACAGGATGCGCACGTCCCACCCGCGGGCGCGCAACGCGCGCACGGCCGCTGCGGCATCGGGGCGCACCGGATCGCCGAGCCCCGCGCTGGCCACCACGCGTCCGTCCACCGCCACCAGCACCGGGGTGAGACTCGCTTCCGTGCCCGCCACCGGCTCGGTGGGCGCGGCCTCCGCCAGCACGAAGCGGGGCGAGCCCACCACGACGTCGTGTCCCGCCACCCGTCCGCGCACGCCGCCGCCCACCACGTGCACGCTGCCGTCGGCCGCCGGCGCCACGACGTCCGGCCATGCGGCGCGGAATCCGGCGGCGATGGGATGCGTGGAATCCGCTTCCAGGGCGAGCACCAGCGGCCGGACCCAGTCGGGGCCCGTCCAGCGCACGAGCCCGGTGCGCCCCTCGGTGATCGTGCCCGTCTTGTCCAGAAACAGCAGCCCCGGGCGGGCGAGCGTCTCCACCACGTCGCCCCCCTTGATGAAGATGCCGGCACGCGCGGCCCGGCCGATGGCCATCGACACGGCGAGCGGCGTGGAGAGCGCGAGCGCGCAGGGGCAGGTCACGATGAGCAGGGAGATGGCGTTGTCCACGGCCCGCGCCGGATCGCGAATCTCCCAGATCACGAACGTGATGGCCGCGAGCAGCAGCACGACGCCCACGAACCAGGCCGCCATGCGGTTGGCCGTCTCCACCACGGGCGCCTTTCGCCGCGCACTCTCCTCCACCTGCATCAGGATCTTCGCCACCCGGCTCGACTCGCCGGCCTGCTCCACGCGCACGCGCAGCGGCGACGAGAGGTTCACGGTGCCGGCGAACACCTCGCTGCCCTCGGCCGCCGGAACCGGGTGCGACTCGCCGGTAAGGAGCGCCGTGTTGAGCCGCGACTCGCCGCGTGTGACCACGCCGTCGGCGGCCAGCGTCTCGCCGGGCCGCACGTCGAGGACCATGCCCGGGAGCAGCGCCTCGGAGGGCATCTCACGTACGCTGCCGTCGTCCTCGGCGACGCGGGCCGTCGAGGGCGTGAGCGAGTACAGCAACTCGGCGCCGTCGGCCGCCGCGCGCTGGCCGCGCTGCTGCAGGTAGCGGCCCACGAGCAGCAGGAAGATCAGCAGCGCGAGCCCGTCGAAATAGATGGGCCCCGAGTCGCGCACGGTGTTCACCGCGCCCTGCAGGTAGCCCACGGCGAGGCCCAAGGCCACCGGCACGTCCATGTGCAGCGTGCGGGTGCGCAGCGCGGCCCACGCGCCGGAGAAGAACACCCGTCCGGGCCAGAGCAGCGCCGGCGTCACCAGCAGAAAGCTCAGCCAGCGAAAGAACAGCTGCCACTCGTGCTCCATGCCCCCCAGCCATCCCGCGTACAGGGCGAACGCGGCGAGCATGATGTTGCCGGCGATCGCGCCCGCCACGCCGATGCGCACGAGCATCGCCCGGTCCTCACGTCGTCGAATCGCATCCCGCTGCACGCCGCGAAACGGGTGCGGCGGGTAGCCGAGCGAATCGAGCATGCGCGCCACGCGCGACAGCGGTACCGAGGCCGGATCCCAGATCACGCGGGCCAGCGATCGCCGGATCTCCAGCTCGGCGGCCGCCACGCCGGGCAACAGCAGCGGCACGCGCTCCACCAGCCAGACGCACGACGCGCAGTGCACGCCTTCCAGATACAGATCCGCCTGGGCGAGCCCGTCGGGACGCCGCTGGACGTACAGCTTGTGGAAGGCGTCGTGGTCGAACTCCTCGTACATGCGCCCGGTGGGCCGCACGGCCTCCTCGCGAAGTTCGCCCAACCGGTAGTACTGGTCGAGGCCGTGCTCGTGCAGGATGTCGAACGCGGTCCGGCACCCCGTGCAACAGAACTGTCGCTCGGCGCCGGCGTCCACGAGGCCGGTCGGCACCTCGAGGCCGCAGTGCGTGCAGATGACGCGGGTGCGCGGCGCGGCCGCGGCCCCGGACGTCAGTGCGGCCCGCTCAGTGTACGACATGCCCGGCGTCCATCGGCATGGATGCCGGCGCGGCGTGCGCGCCCATGCGCATGGCCGGCGGGTGCACCCGTCCCGCGATGGACAGCAGGCCCAGCACGAGCACCAGGGCCGCACTGGCCAGGGGGAGGCGGCGGGCCACCGGGCCCAGCAGCCGTTGCGCGCCCATCCCGAGCGCCAGGAGAATGGGCACCGTGCCCAGCCAGAACGCGAACATCACGCCGGCGCCGGCCAGCGGGCTGCCGGTGCCTCCGGCGGTGACGACGAAGGTGTACAGCCAGCCGCAGGGCAGCAGCGTGGTGAGCAGCCCGGTGACTGCGGCCCGGGCCACCGGAGGGCGGTCGCGCATGGCGACGAGCGCGGCGCCCAGCCGGCGCTTGGCCCACTCGGGCGCCAGCGTGCCGGGCACGCGCACGCCCATGCTGGCGGCAATGATGCCCAGCGCCCACGCCACCATGAGGGTGCCCGCGAGCACGGCGGCTCCGCGGCTGAAGCCGGCGAACCGGCCCAGGTCGTCCACGCGGGCGCCGATGGCGCCGGCGATCACGCCGAGGGTCACGTACGACACCAGCCGTCCGCCGTTGTACGCCAGATGCGCCGGCAGATTCGCCAGCCCGCGCGGGGTGGAGGCTCCGGCGTACACGCAGACGAACCCGCCGCACATCGCCGCGCAGTGGATGCTGCCCACCAGGCTGGCGACGAGCACGCCGAACAGCAGGGTCACGTGCCGGGTCCCGCGGGCACGGCCTCCACGCGCGACGTGGAGGTGAACCGGGTGGTGCCGCGTTTCACGTCGAACTGCAGTTCCCACACGCCGCCGTGCTTCACGGGCAGCGTGGCCACGTATCCGGCGGAGTCGGCGTGGAGCGTGGTGTCGATGATGTCGTTGGCGCGGGCATTGTAGAATGCGGCCACCCGGACCGTGGCGCCGGCAATCGATGCGCCCGACGCGTCGGTGAGCGTCACCTGCAGGCGGGCGCCGTCGCGCGCCGTGAACGCACCCAGCGTGGGCGCCAGGTGCCAGCCGAGCGCCAGGTTCTGGCGCTTCTGGGCCATCGTGCTGTCCCAGTTCACGGCCTTCTGGTAGTAGTCGGGCTCGATGGCGAACGACGGGTCGTCGTTGGCCACCCGCAGCACCCAGATGTTGAGGCCCACCGTGGCGGCGAGTATCGCGACGATGCCCAGGGGCCAGCCGGATCCGCGTTTCATCGTTTTCCGTCCTCATCATGATGGGGGGCGTCGTCGTGTTCGTCGTGCTCCGGTCCGACGAGCCGGTAGGGCACGCCTTCGCTGAACCCGCCGCCGTCGGCCACGCGCACCGTGATGTTCCGCGCGCCGTCGTGGAACGCGGACGGCGGCAGCATCACGAAGAGCGCCATCGTGCTCGTCTGGCCGGCGTCCACCGACATCGGGTTGTCGGGCGCGATCAGGGCGCCCTCGGCCGCGCCCTCGATCGAGATTCGATATGCCTGCGGTCGCGTTGGACCGGTTGGTGATCTTCACGCGAAGCTGGTTGGCCACGCGGCCGTCCGGTTCGAGGACGTACGGCTCGCCCATGCCGCGCAGCACCGTGACGTCCGCGGGCGCTTTGGTGCCGAGCGTGACCACGAATCCGCCGACGGCGATGGCGAGGGCGAGTGGATAGAGCACCACGCGGGGCCGCAGCCGGCGGACCTTCTCGCCCTCGAGTGCGGCCTGTGACGAATAGCGGATGAGACCGGGCGGCTTGCCGACGCGGGCCATGATCGCGTCGCAGGCATCGGCGCACTGCGTGCAATGGATGCATTCCATCTGCAGGCCGTCGCGGATGTCGATGCCCGTGGGGCAGGTGATGACGCAGGCACCGCAATCGATGCAGTCGCCGGCCTCCGCGCGGTCCTTCCCCCTGGCGCGTGGCTCGCCGCGCTTGCGGTCGTAGGCCACGATGAGCGACTGGCGGTCGAGCAGCACCGACTGCCACCGGCCGTACGGACAGGCCACCAGGCAGGTCTGCTCCCGGAACCAGGTGAAGTCGGCCATGATGCCGAACGTCGTGATCGCCATGACGGCGAACGACGTCGGATGCTCGAACGGCGACTGCCGCACCCACTCTACCAGCCGGTCGATGCCCACGAAGTAGGCCAGGAAGGTGTGCGCCAGGAAGAGCGACAGCACGCCGTAGACGGCGTACTTGGCGATGCGGCGCGGATGGAGCTGGCCGCGCATGCCCTCGCGGTCCATCTGCATGGAGCCGCTGCGTCCGCCCTCGAACAGCCGTTCGATGGGACGGTAGAGGAACTCCATGTAGACCGTCTGCGGGCATCCCCACCCGCACCACACGCGTCCCGCCAGCGCCGTCAGCAGGAAGATCGCGACGATGATGCTGAACAGCAGGAACATCAGCAGCAGTGTATCGGTGGGCAGGAAGGTCGTGCCGAAGAGTGTGAACTGCCGGCGGGGCAGGTCGAGCAGCACGAGCGGCTTCCCGTTCATCCGCAGGTAGGGGATGATGAAGAAGACGAACATCAGCCCGTATGCCACCACGCGGCGCCGGTGCCAGAACTTGCCTGGCGACGGCTTGGGACGGATCCAACGGCGGGATCCGTCCTCGTTCAGCGTCGGGAGGACGCGCCCGGCAGGGGCGGGGGCGGGAGCGGTCATTCGGGACGTTTGACCTCGACGCCCTGCGGCGCCTTGGGGTTCGGCGGGTTGGTGCCGTGCAGCCCGAAATACACGTAGACCGTGACGTCG
>CAWGJO010000023.1:0-20493 GCA_963822945.1 uncultured Gemmatimonadaceae bacterium
CGACGGGACGCTGCTCATCCACCAGGTGGATGGGCGGACCTACACGATGGCCATCCGTCCCGGCGCCGACCCGCCCGTCGGGCCACTCACCTTGCGTTTCGACGATCCGCGTATGGGGGAAGGCCCGGGCTGGTCCAATTCGATCACTAGCGACGGCGCGGTGGTCTATCCGCTGGTGCCGGATCAGCCCTCTGTCGACTATCTCCGGGTCATCCCCCACTGGCTCACGCACATGGAGCACGCCGTGGACGAGGCGAACAAATGACGAGTACTGCCGACCGCCTGATCGCCGCCCTGGCCGACCGCTACCGCATCGAGCGCGAGCTCGGCGCCGGCGGCATGGCCACCGTGTATCTGGCCGAAGACCTCAAGCACGATCGCAAGGTCGCGATCAAGGTCCTCAAGCCCGAGCTGGCCGCCGTGCTCGGCGCCGAGCGCTTCGTGCAGGAGATCAAGACCACCGCGGCGCTGAGCCATCCGCATATCCTGCCGCTCTTTGACTCCGGCGTGGCGGATGGGCAGCTCTACTACGTGATGCCCTACATCGAGGGCGAGACGCTGCGCGAGAAGTTGAACCGCGAGACGCAGCTCGGGGTGGACGAGGCGATCAAGATCACCACCGAGATCGCCGACGCGCTGGACTACGCGCACCGGCACGGCGTGATCCACCGCGACATCAAGCCCGAGAACATTCTGCTGCACGACGGGCGGCCGATGGTGATGGACTTCGGCATCGCGCTGGCCGTGAGCGCCGCGGCCGG
The DNA here is from genome assembly GCA_963822945.1 of uncultured Gemmatimonadaceae bacterium. GTDB lineage: Bacteria > Gemmatimonadota > Gemmatimonadetes > Gemmatimonadales > Gemmatimonadaceae > JAGWRI01. The sequence goes on from CAWGJO010000023.1 coordinate 762, forward strand.
CGGGCGCATGACCGAAACGGGCCTCAGTCTCGGCACGCCCTACTACATGAGTCCCGAGCAGGCGACGGCGGACAAGGACATCACGGCGCGCAGCGATATCTACTCGCTGGCGATCGTCCTCTACGAAATGCTGGCCGGCGAGCCGCCGCACACCGGGAACTCGGCGCAGCAGATCATCATGAAGATCGTCACCGAAGACGCCGCGCCGGTCACCCGCCTGCGGAAGAGTGTGCCGGCGAATGTGGCGGCGGCGCTCGGTGAAGCGCTGCAGAAGCTCCCCGCCGACCGCTTCGAGAGCGCCAAGGCCTTTGCCGACGCGCTGGCCGACGTGCACTTCACGACCGGCGCGGCCGCGGCGGCGATCGGTGGCGGCCCGCTATCCGTTCGCTCCGCGATGCGCAGTCCGGTGACGGCGGCCCTGGCGGCCGCGCTGGTGATCGTCGCGGTCCTTGCCGGTGTGGAGTGGCACGCGGCGCATCGTGCGGTGCCCACCCCCGTCGTGCGGTTCCAGTTGCCGTTGCCCTCCACACAACAGGTCGCAAATACGGCGCCGAGCCGCAACGTGGCCGTATCGCCGGACGGCCAGACCCTCGCGTATACCGTGCCCGATTCCACCGGCGCATCACACCTTTATGTGCGTCGTCTCGGTGAGGCCGATCCGCGCATGTTGGCCTCCACCGATGGTGCCCAGCAGCCGACCTTCTCGCCGGACGGGCGGTGGGTCGCCTATGCGGTCGGCACGGTGGTGTGGAAAGTGCAGGTCTCGGGCGGCGCGCCGGTTCGGCTGGCGGATCCCGGGACGAGCCCCACCGGTTTGACGTGGAGTTCGTCCGGAGAGATCGTCGACGCCATCGTGCGCGGCCTGTATGCGATTCCGCAGAGCGGCGGAACGCCACGCCTGATCGCCAAGCCCGATTCGGCAGCCGGTGAGTTGTATTTCAACCAGCCGTTTGCCCTCCCGGACGGAAAGTCGGCGCTGTTCTCCATTCAGCCGGCGGCGGGGCCGAACCAGACGCATCTGGCCGAGGTGTCGTTGGAGAGCGGCAAGGTGCAACGGTTCCACTTCGATCTGATGGACGTTTCCGGCTACGTGGACGGTACGCTGGTGTACGTGCTCGCATCGGGTCCGCTCATGGCCGTACGGTTCGATCTCAAGAGCGGAAAGGCGACCGGCACTCCGGTAGCACTCGGTCCCAGCGTCGTCACGACACTGGCAGGGGCGAGCATGTCGGCCCTGTCGTCCAACGGCACGCTGGTGTACGAGCCGACCAGCGCCCGGGCCAGGTTGGGGTGGGTCAACATGCACGGCCAGTTCACGCCGTTGCAGTCCAAAGCGCAAGGGTATGCCTACCCGCGACTCTCGCCCGACGGGAAACGTATCGCGATGTCCATCGGCGCCGACGGCCGCTCCGACATCTGGCTGTATGACATCGCGTCGGGCACGCCAATTCGGATCACGAACGCCGGGACGCTGAACGACCGCCCGGAGTGGAGTCCCGACGGCAAGCGTGTGCTCTACCGCTCGGATCGCAGCGGACGCCCGGGCATCTGGTGGGAACCGGCCGATCAGAGCGCACCGTCCACGGCCCTCGAGGCCGGTCCGCAGCACGCCTACTTCGAGGGGGTGATCTCTCCAGACGGCAAGTACCTCGTGTATCAGATGGACGACGCCGGCGCCGAACAGGCCGACGTGATGTATCGTGCCCTCGCGGGCGACACGACGTCGCACCCGGTTGCCGCCACGCGATTCGTCGAGACGCAGGCCCGTGTTTCGCCCGACGGCCATTGGGTGGCCTACGTGACCGATGAGTCGGGAACGTCGCAGGTGCGCGTGAAGCCATTCCCCGGTCCGGGTGGCCAGGTCCAGGTGTCGGTGTCCAGCGGCAGTGAGCCCGTGTGGTCTCGCGACGGCACTCGGCTGTTCTACCGCGATGGACGGCACATGATCGCCGCGTCGGTGCGAACGTCGGGCGGCAGTTTTCTCGTCACCGGGCGTACCGAACTCTTCGACGACGACTACGTCTACGCCGAGGCGCCACACGCCAACTATGACGTATCGCCGGATGGGACGCGTCTGCTGATGGTGCAGAGCGCCGAAAAGCCGGAATACGAAGTCGTCGTCGGATTTGCGACGGAGCTGCGGGCCAGGATGCGGGCGGCCGCCGGCAACTGAGGTTGTGGCCCACCCACTCGCCGCCATAAGATTTCGCCGCCCCCCTGCCGTCCCCCAGCGGCGTTCGCTCGTTTGATTTTCAACCGCTGAGGCGTTCGATGCGCACCCGATTGGCCGTCTGCACGGCGCTCCTGCTCGCTCCCACGCCGGCGTTCGGCCAGCGGGCCCGGCGCCGCGCCGCTCTCCCCAACGCCGCCGCCGGCGTGGTGCGGCGGGCGGTGGCCGCCGCCCGCAAGGACTCGCTGCTCGCGAATACCACACGCATTTCCATACGTCGGGCATCGAGTTGGGCGAGATGGCCGCCAGGGCGCGCCCCAAGCTGCTCGTGCTCACCCATATTCTGTTCATGGGCCAGCCGGCCCAGGAAATCGTCGACGAAGTCAAATCGCACTTCTCCGGACCGGTGGTGATGGGTGCCGATCTGGCCATGTTCTGATCGAGGGATGCTCACGATGAAACGCACTGCCATTTCTGTCTGTCTGGCCGCCGCGTGCATGGCCGGCTTCGGGACCCCTGCGCACGCCCAGTACAACGTCCGCCAGACGTTCGATCCCACCTTCCTCAGCAATCCGGGGACGATCTATCGCAGCGGCTCCGGCGCGCCCGGCCCGCGCTACTGGCAGAACGAGTCCGACTACCGCATCCACGTCACGCTCGATCCCGCCAAGCACACCGTCTCGGGCACCGACCAGATCACCTACACCAACAACAGTCCCGACACGCTGCACTACCTCTGGCTGCAGCTCGATCAGAACCTCTACGCCAAGGACTCGCGCGGCACGATCACGGCGGCGCTCAACAATCCGCGCTACATCACGCCGGGGTTCAGCGGCGGCTACACCATCGCGTCGGTCCAACTCGACGTGGGCGGGCGATGGCAGAAGGCCGACTACCTGATCACCGACACGCGCATGCAGATTCGGTTGCCGCGCGCGCTGGTGCCCAACGGCAGCAAGGCGCACGTGCGCATCGCGTACTCGTACGTCGTGCCGCCCTTCCGCCAGCGCACCGGGTGGTACGACACCAAGAACGGTCCCATCTATGCCATCGCCGAGTGGTATCCGCGCATGGCCGTATACGACGACGTGAAGGGGTGGAACACCCTTCCGTACCTGGGACGCGGGCAGTTCTATCTGGACTATGGCACCATCGACTACGCGATCACGGTGCCCTGGAACTTCCTGGTCGTGGGGTCGGGCAAGCTCACCAACCCGCGCGACGTGCTCACCGGCACCGAGAACGCGCGCCTCGCGGCGGCGGCGAAGAGCGACAGCACGGTCACCGTCCGCGGCGCGTCGGAGGTGACGAATCCCGCCACGCGTCCGGTGCGCAGCGGCACGCTCACCTGGCGCTTTCACATGACCAGCACCCGCGACGTGGCGTGGGCGGCGTCGCCTGCGTTCATCTGGGACGCGGCCGGCATCAACCTGCCGCACCATCAGACCGCGCTCGCCGAGTCGGCGTATCCCGTGGAAGTCGCGGGCGATTCGGCCTGGGGAAGTTCCACGCAGTACGTGAAACACACCATCGAGTACGACTCGCAGCAGTGGTACCCGTACCCGTGGCCGGTGGCGGTGAACGTTGCGGCAGCCGCCGGCGGCATGGAGTACCCGGGCATGGTGTTCTGCGGTTGGACGGCCAAGGGCCGCTCGTTGTGGAGCGTGACCACGCACGAGATCGGGCATAGCTGGTTCCCGATGATCGTCGGCTCCGACGAGCGCCAGTACGGCTTCATGGACGAGGGGTTCAACTCGTTCATCGACATCTACTCCACGCTGGCCTACGACCATGGCCGCTACGCGCCGTACAGCGCCATGGAAGACTCCATGCCGCTGCTCGCCCGCGCGATGAAGGGCACCGGACAGCCGAACCCGATCATCACCTACGCCGACAACATCAAGCGCGACTACCTGGGCTTCAACAACTACGTGAAGCCCGCGGCCGCGCTCTACCTGCTGCGCGAAGACGTGCTCGGCCACCGGCGGTTCGACGAGGCGTTCCGCGCCTACATACAGCGCTGGGCCTACAAGCATCCCACGCCGAAGGACTTCTTCCGCACCATGAACGACATTTCCGGTGAGGACCTCGACTGGTTCTGGAAGGAATGGTTCTACGAGCCCTGGACGCTCGACCAGGCCGCAACGGGCGTGTCGTACGTGGAGGGGAATCCGGCCAAGGGCGCCGTCATCACGATCGCCAACAACGACCACATGGTCATGCCGGCCACCGTTCGTGTGGTGGAGCGGGGCGGGCAGAGCGGGACCGTCCACCTGCCCGTGGAGATCTGGCAGCAGGGCGGGAAGTTCTCGTTCCGCTACGATTCGCACGCCGCCATCGACTCGGTGATCGTGGACCCCGGCGACCGCATGCCGGACGTGGACCGGGCGAACAACGTCTGGACCGCGTCAGGATCGGGCGGAGGGCGCTGAACGCCCGAATTTCCGATGGCATTCCGTGGCCGTAGCCTGCATCTTTGCGCATGGCAGACGCCCTCTCCCGCCTGAGCGCCGCCCTTTCCGACCGCTACCGCCTGGAGCGCGAGCTCGGGCAGGGCGGCATGGCCACCGTCTATCTCGCCGAGGACCTGAAGCACGATCGCAAGGTCGCGATCAAGGTCCTCAAGCCCGAGCTCGCCGCCGTCTTGGGCGCCGAGCGCTTCGTCAGCGAGATCAAGACCACGGCCGCGCTGCAACATCCGAACATCCTGCCGCTCTTCGATTCGGGCGAGGCCGACGGCTTCCTGTTCTACGTGATGCCGTACGTGGAGGGCGAGACGCTCCGCACGAAGCTCGACCGCGAGGCGCAGCTTGGCATCGACGCGTCGGTGAAGCTGGTGAGCGAGATCGCCGACGCACTGGACTACGCGCACCGGCACGGCGTGGTCCACCGCGACATCAAGCCTGAGAACATTCTCATCCACGACGGGCGCCCGATGGTCGCCGACTTCGGCATCGCGCTCGCCGTGAGCGCCGCCGCCGGCGGGCGGATGACGGAGACCGGGCTGAGTCTCGGCACGCCGCACTATATGAGTCCCGAGCAGGCGACCGCCGAAAAAGCGATCACGGGGCGGTCGGACATCTACTCGCTGGCCAGCGTCTTGTACGAGATGCTCACCGGCGATCCGCCGCACACGGGCAAGACGGCGCAGCAGGTGATTGCGAAGATCATCGCCGAGGACGCGCCGCCGGTGACCAACGGCCGCAAGGCCGTACCGGCGAACGTGGCGGCCGCGCTCTCCAAAGCGCTGCAGAAACTCCCGGCCGACCGGTTCGACTCAGCGAGAGCATTCGCCGACGCATTGGCGGATCCGCACTTCTCCACGGCGGGTGGCACGACGATCGGCGTCGGTGCGTCGCCCGCTCGCCAACGCGGACTCGTCGTTGGGCTGAGCCTGTTTGGCGCGGCCATGACGGCGGTGGCGGCGTGGGCACTGCTGCGCCCGCAGCCCCAGCCTCCGGTGTCGCGCTACGCGCTTTCACTCCCGTCCGACCAGACCCCGGCCTGGGACGGGTTCGTCGTCGGCACGTCAGACGGTTCGCGTCTCGTCTATCAAGGACCGGCGCTGGCGGGCCAGCGCGGCCAACTCTGGGTGAAGCAGCGCGATCGGGTGGATGCCGTGCCGCTGGCCGGCACCGACGGAGCCACGGCGGCGGCGATCTCGCCCGACGATCAGTGGCTCGCGTTCGTCCGCGGCTCGGACCTGCTCAAGATGCCGCTGGCCGGCGGACCGAGTACGGCGCTGGCGCACGATGCCGGCAATGTCGGTGGCGCGGTCACCTGGCTCGACGACGGATCCATCGTGTACGTCGCCGCCGATTCGGTCCGGGCCCACGTGCTCGAACGCATCGCGTCCGAGGGTGGAGCGCCTCTGCGTATCTGGCGCTCTCCCACGCTCATTCCTCGTATGCTCACTCCGCTTCCACGTGCGAGGGGTGTGTTGTTCGAGGGATGCAATGGGCTGTGCATGACGGTCGGACTCTACGCCCTGAACCTGCGGACAGACTCGGTATCCGAGGTTCGCCCGGGGGTGCATGCCGGCTACGTGGTTGGCGGCAACCGCCTCGTCTTCATCGATGCCGACCAGACCGCGATGGTCGCCCCGTTCGACATGAGCTCGCTCCGCATCTCCGGAACCGCGAAGCCGGTGGCCGACACGGTCTCCATGGGCCTGGGCCTCTCGCCCTACTTCTGGGTCGCACCCGACGGCGGGACCCTGGCGCTGCAGCGTGGCCAGTTGGCCGACCGCAATGGGCTCTACCAGTTCGTCTGGACGGATTCATTGGGCCGGATTGCGACGGTGGACACGAGCACGCGGTTTGCGGTGGCGCAGCGCGGCGCGGATTTCGGCTGGCGCCTCTCGCCCAACGGGCGGCAGGTCGTGGTCGGCGTGCATAACGGTTCCGGCGATCGGATCTGGGTGAAGGCGCTGCCCCAGGGCGCCATGTGGAGGGTCACGGACCGCGAGTCCTGGCGCCCGCGCTGGCGCCCGGATGGCGCGCATGTCACGTTCGTCGGCGACAGCGGGATCTACATGGCCCGCGCGGACGGGACGGGCCGCGACTCGCTGATCTGGCCCGGGCAGTTCGACGAGGGCGTCGTCTCGCCCGATGGACGCTGGCTGCTGGTGCGCAATGGCGCCACCGGGCCGAACGCCGGCGGCCGCGTCATTTCCGGGGCGCGGCTGGGCGTCGATACCGTGCTGCGTCCCATCGTCGCCACCTCCAGCGACGCGATGGCCATCGAGCTTTCACCAGATGGCCGCTGGCTCGCCTACGAGTCGAACGAGACCGGCCGCGTGGAGATCTATGTGCGCCCCTTCCCGGTCACGCCCGCCGGCGGGCGCCGTCAGGTATCGGCGCGCGGCGGAACCGGGCCGCTCTGGTCGCCCAACGGGCGCACGCTCTACTACCTGCGCAGTGATGGCGAGATGATGGCCGTGCCATGGCCGCCCGCGCACGGCGTGCCGGAAGCGCGCGAACTCTTCCATCTGAGTTCCGCGCTCACGAACACCTGGATCAACGCCAACTACTACACGCCCTGGGACGTGGACGCCCGCGGACGCTTCCTCATGGTCCGCGAGGTGGGCAGCGGCGGCAGCCAGAGCACGCCCCTGATCGTGGTGGAGAACTGGGACCGGGCGCTGCGGAGCGTGATGGGGAAATGAACGCAGTCCGCTCGTTGCATTCCGGAGTCTGGCCTCCGTCGGTGCGCCGCCCTGTTCGTCGCCACCGCACTTCTCGCCCTCCCGCGCCTCGCCAGCGCCCAGTCCGTGCTCAACACCGAGCGCGTGGATCCGCTCGAGGTCTCCGGGCTGTTCGCGAGCGTCGCCGCGGGCACCACGCTCCAGGGCGGCAACGCCGACGTCGTGAAGCTCAAGGGAAACGGCGCCACGGGATACCGCGCTACGCACTCGTGGATCCTGCTCGTGGGCGGGCTCTCGTACCTGTCGAGCTCGAACAAGGTGTCCACCGACGACCGGTACCTGCAGATACGCTACGGCCGCTTCCTGTCGCCGCGCACCCGCACCTTCCACTTCGTGCAGATCCAGAACAGCCGAGAGCAGGCGTTGTCGCACCGGCTGCTGCTCGGCAACGGCGTGCGCCACAGCTTCGTGCGCAACGCGAGCAGCCGGCTCGACCTCGGCGCCGGCGTCATGTGGGAATCCGAGCGCCTGGACGCCGCGCTCCTGCCGGCCGGCACGCCCACCACTTCCCACGACTGGCGTGGCGACTTCATCGCCTTCGCCATGCACCGGATCTCCGCCACCAGCCGGCTCACCAACATGCTCTACCTGGAGCCGCGCTGTGGACATCCCGGCGGACGTCCGCCTGCTCGACGAACTCCACCTGCTCGTGACCATCGGTGCCGGCTTCGATCTCGACGTGGGGCTTCCAGTGGCTCCACGACAGCCGGCCGCCCGGCACGGTGCGGCCGAACGACGTCGAACTCGACACCGCTCTCTCGCTCACGGTGAAGTAGGCGCCGCGGCGCGGCGGGCGATGCCCGCCCGTGTTCGTCACTTCCTCACCGAGCGCTCCGGGCCGGGTCCACGACCTCGGGGAGATGTTCGGACTGGCGGGGGCCGGTGTTTGTACCAATCTTGGGGCGCCAATGCTCAATTCCCAGAAGCATCCCGAGTAGCGCCGCCGGAATTGCGGCCGCACCGGACGGGTCGGACACCCCGACCATTCACCGATAGAGGAATCGCACATGACGACAGACGCTCAGGCGCAGGCGCGGACGAAGGGCTTCACGACCCTCTTCCTCGTCGAGCTGTGGGAGCGGTTCGGCTACTACGGCATGACGGCGGTGGTGGTGCTGTTCATGGTGCAGCAGCTTGGCTACACCGACGACCGCGCGAATCTCACATTCGGCGCGTTCGCCGCGCTCGCCTACACCGTCCCCGCCATCGGCGGCTGGATCGGCGACAAGATCCTCGGCAGCCGTCGCACGCTGGTCCTCGGCGCGCTGGTGCTCGCCCTCGGATACATCGGGCTCTCGATCCCGAATCACCCCGAATTGCTCTTCCCCGCGTTGGCCCTGGTCGCGGTGGGCGGCGGCATCTTCAAGGCGAACCCCGCCAACATGATCTCCAAACTCTACGAGGGCGACCCGGCCAAGCTCGACAGCGCGTTCACGATGTACTACATGGCGGTCAACATCGGATCGGCCGTCTCGCAGATCGCCACGCCGCTCATCGCCATCAAGGTCGGCTGGCACGCGGCATTCGCGGTGTGTGCGGGCGGCCTCGTCGTCGGCATCCTCAACTACTTCGCCATGAGCCGGTATCTCCGGCACGTCGGTTCGGCGCCAGACTTCCAGCCCCTCAACGTGAAGCGCCTGCTCGTGGTTCTCGTCGGGATCGCCATCGGCGTGGTGCTGGTGTCGTACATCATCCAGAACCGCACCGTGGCGCGGGCCACCGTCTTGCTCGGGTTCCTGACCATGCTCGCCATCTTCGGGGTCATGGGAAGCAAAGGGAGCGAGCGCGAGCGGAAGGGGCTCATTTCCGTGTTGATCCTGACGGGGCTCGGCATGCTGTTCTTCATCTTCTATCAGCAGATGTCCACGTCGCTCACGCTCTTCTCGCTCCGCAACGTCGAGCTCAACCTGTTCGGATACCAGGTGCCCGCGGGACAGGTCCAGGCGCTGAATCCACTCTGGATCTTCATCCTCAGCCCGGGGCTGGCCTGGCTCTACAACAGCCTGGGCCGGGGCGAGGGCGGCGACTTCCATATCTCCACCAAGTTCGCCATGGGATTCGCCGTGTTGGCGCTCGGCTTCTTCATCTACGGCTTCAGCGGCCATTTTGCCGTGGCCGGCAAGGTCTCGTTCTGGTTCATGATCGTCGGGTACGCCTTCCAGTCGCTGGGAGAACTCCTCATCAGCGGACTGGGTCTCGCCATGGTCGCGCGCTACGTCGGCCCATCGCTCCGCGGGTTCCTCATGGGCGTCTGGTTCCTGGCTACCGGAATCTCGCAGTACCTGGGCAGCTACGTCGCCACGTACGCCAGCGTGCCGCAGAGCGTGACGAGTCCCGTGGACTCGCTGCCGCTGTACACGAACCTGTTCCTGAAGCTGGGCATCGTGGCCGTGATCGGCACCGTGATCGCCACCGCGCTGATCCCGCTGATGAAGAAGCTGTCGGTGGTGACCGAAGGGCCATGGGAGGAGGCCGCGTAGTGGCTGACGCGCCGTCCCGTTTGGCCGCCGCCCTGGCCGACCGCTACCGCATCGAGCGCGAGCTCGGGGAGGGCGGGATGGCGACCGTCTATCTCGCGCGCGATCTGAAGCACGACCGCCAGGTCGCCATCAAGGTCTTGCGCCCGGAACTCGCCGCCGTGATCGGCGCCGAGCGCTTCCTGGCCGAGATCCGGACGACGGCGAATCTGCAGCACCCGCATATTCTGCCGCTGCACGATTCGGGCGAGGTGGACGGCACGGTCTTCTACGTGATGCCGTTCGTGGAGGGCGAATCGCTCCGCGACCGGCTGGACCGGGAGCACCAACTCCCCGTGTCTGACGCCGTTCGCATGGCCATCGAGGTGGCCGGCGCGCTGGACTACGCGCACCGGCACGGCGTCATCCATCGCGACATCAAGCCCGAGAACATCCTGCTGCACGACGGCCAGTCGCTGGTGGCCGACTTCGGGATCGCGCTCGCCGTGAGTCGCGCCGACGGTAGCACGCGGATGACTGAAACCGGCATGTCGCTGGGCACGCCGCACTATATGAGTCCCGAACAGGCGATGGGCGAGCGTGAGATCACCGCGCGCTCCGACGTCTACGCGCTGGGCTGCGTCTTATACGAGATGCTGCTCGGCGAGCCGCCGTTCACGGGCCCCACCCCGCAGGCGATCATCGCCCGCGTGGTGACCGAGGATCCGCGCAGTCTCATGGCCCAACGAAAGACGATTCCGCCGGGCGTCGAGGCGGCGGTGCACACGGCCTTGCAAAAGCTTCCAGCCGACCGGTTCGCGACGGCGGCCGAGTTCGCCGAGGCGCTGCAGCATCCAGAGCGCGCGCCGGCGGGAGCGAGGGCGCCTACGAGCGCCCCGACAAAGGTACCCCGCTGGATGTGGGGCGTGGTTGCCGCGGCCGCCGCCATCGGCGTCGTCGCCGGCGGGATGCGACATGCCCCCGCGAGCGCGGACCCGGGCGTCATTCGAGCGACGTTCCGGCTCGGAGACAGCGTTCTGATTCGCGCCATCCAGAACGAACTGCTCGCCATCTCACCAGACGGGCGTCGTGTCGCGTTCGTCGGCATGGCGTCGGGGGTGACGACGACGTCTCTCTGGATTCGCAACCTGAACGAACCGCGGGCGCGGATGATCGCCGGCACGGGGACCCCCGGGGCCCCGTTCTTCTCGCCCGATGGGCGAGCCATCGGGTTCACCCACCGTGGCGGCATCATGGTCACGTCCGTTGAGGGAGGAACCGTGCGAACCGTCGTCGACACAGGGAGCACGGGCTTCGGCGCTTCGTGGGCCGACGATGGTTACATCTACTTCGCGAACACGGCCTACGGACTCTCGCGGGTGCCGGCCGCCGGCGGGGCTGTGGAAGTCGTGAGCCACCCCGACTCGGCGAGCAAGGATCTGGTGCAGGACTTTCCCGATGTGCTCCCCGGGGCCCGGTTCGCGATCGTCGGCATCTGGAGGGGCAACGTCGCCACGGCGAAGATCGGCGTCGTCGATCTCCGGACTGGGAAGGAGACCGCGATAGCCGACGGAGCATACGCGCGCTACGTCGCTCCGGGCTACCTCGCCATCGGCACGACGAATGGCGATCTCCTCACCGCTCCCTTCGACCCGGCACGAGGTGTGCTCACCGGACCGCCGGTGCTCGCCGTGTCCGATGTCGATCACGATATCGCCAGCGGCACGGTGCAATTTGCGGTGTCCGCCGCCGGCACTCTGATCTACACCAATGGGGACGCGAAGAACTCCCGTCTGGTGTGGAGGGATCGTGGCGGCGGTGAGGCGGTGATCGACTCGGTGCACGCGGGCGTGCTGACCACGGTCGCCCTTTCGCCCGACGGCACCCGGGCGGCCCTTTCGAGAACGGAGTCCGGCGGCAGCAGCGTCTGGATCGAGCAGTTCGGCACGGGAGCGCTGACCAGACTCAGCGTCAACGAAGCCGACGCGGATCGCGCGGTCTGGACCCCCGACGGCAGGAGCGTTGCCTATCTGGCAACGCGGGACGGCCATCGCAGGGTCTGGGTCCGCCGCGCCGACGCGAGCGACACGGCCCGGGCCCTGTCACCCGCCGGCCTCGACCTCGACGAAGTGTCGTTCGATCCTCAGCGGCGGTACATCCTCTACCGCACCTTCGGCACGGGGCCGGGCAGTCGGCACCTCCTGATCGCGCGCGCCGGCGCCGACAGTGTCCTGCGACCGTTCTTGAGTTCCAACGTCGATCACTATGCGATGACCTTTTCCTCCGATGGGAACTGGCTGGCATATGTCTCCGAGTCGTCCGGGCACCCCGAGGTTGTTGTGCGGCCATTCCCCAACGCCGATTCGGCGCGGTTCACGGTGTCGGTGAACGGCGGCGTGGAACCGGTGTGGCGCCGCGACGGGAAGGAACTCTTCTACCGCAGCCCGCGCGGGGAAACGTTCGTCGTGCCGACGACCATCGGCCGCACGTTCACCCACGGCGTTCCGAAGCAGCTCCTGGAGTCTACGGGGGGTGTGCTGGGGCCGTACTTCCGCGACTACGACGTGAGTGCCGACGGCCGCCGATTCCTGATGGTGGCTGGCGGCGACAATGGCACGCGCGAAATCTCGCTCGTCGTCAACTGGCGACAGGAATTGGAACAGCTGGGCCGGAAACCGTAACGGGAACCCAACTATGAGCATCGTGAGACTCACCGCACTCGCGGTCGCCGTCAGCATCGCCGCCGCTCCCACGGCTTCCGCCCAGGGCGCCGCGAAACCCGACACCACGGCCGCCGACACCGCCGGCCCGCACACCACGTTTCGCCTCACCGACCTGCGCGCCCTCGTGCAGGTGGGCAGTCCGGAGATCAGCCCCGACGGCAAGGAGATCGCGATCGTCGTCAGCCGGTGGGACTGGAAGGAGGACAAGTCGCGCCGTCAGATCGACCTGGTGAACGTGGCCGACGGCTCCAGCCGCCCACTCACCTACGAGCGCGACGGCGTCGGCTCGCCCAAGTGGTCGCCCTCGGGCGACCGGCTGGCCTTCGTGGCGCCGGACACCTCCAAGAAAGGGCAGATCTGGGTGCTGAGCATGAAGGGCGGCGACCCGATCCGCCTCACCGAGTCCAAAACCGGCGTGTCGTCGTACTCGTGGAGCCCCGACGGGCGCACGATCGCCTACGTCGCGCAGGACACCGTGCCCGACCCCAAGGCCATCAAGCACCACGAAGACGCGTTCCAGATCACGCTCAACAACTATCAGGCGCGCGCCGCGGTGCAGCCCTGGCATCTCTGGATGATTTCCGCGAACGGCGGCAAGGCCAGGCGCCTCACCGCCGGCCGCTGGAGTCTGCAGACCGAACCCGGTGGGGCGGCACCGCCCGCCTGGAGCCGCGACGGGAAATCCCTCATCGTCGTCCGCCATCCGGGCGTGTGGTTCGGCAACGCCTACCGCTCCACGCTCGTGCGCGTGGACACCGCCGCCAAGGCGGACTCGATGCCGCCGCTGGCCGTGGGGACGCCCGACACGGCGCGGGTACGCGTCGGCACCACCGGCGATACGCTGCTCGCCGGCGAGGGCGCCGGCAACCCCGAGTTCGCGCACGACGGTGCGGCGCTCGCCTTCCGCCGCGCCCGCGGTGGCGACATGAACAACGGGAATGCGGTGTACGTGGAACAGAACGGAACGCTGCGCGACGTCACGGCCGACATGGCGCGCGACATCGGCGCCTTCGCCTGGCTGCCCGGCGGACGGTCGTTCCTGCTCACCGGACCGCTCGGCGCGCGCACGGCCATGTGGGTCAAGCCGGTCGACCGCGCGGCGCGCCTGGTCGACCTCGGCGCCGTGCAGCCCTCGGGCGCGGTAAGTGTCTCGGACAGTGGTGCCGTGGCGTTCATCGGACGCACCACCGGCCAGCCGGGCCAGCTCTACTACATGGCGTCGCCGAGTGCGACGCCGAAGCAGCTCACGCATTTCAACGTCTTTCTCGACTCGCTGCACCTGGGCCGTGTGGACACGGTGGCGTGGAACGGGCCGGACGGATTCCGCGAGGACGGCGTGCTCACCTATCCCCCCGACTACGAGTCGGGAACCAAACTCCCGCTCGTGCTCGTCGTGCACGGAGGGCCGGGGAGCGCGTCCACGGGCATCTTCTCTCCGCTGCCACAACTCCTCGCCGCACGCGGGTACCTGGTGTTCGAGCCGAACTACCGCGGCAGCACCAACCTCGGCGACCGCTACCAGCACGCCATCTATCGCAACACCGGTGACGGGCCCGGCAAGGACGTGATGGCCGGGCTGGCCGCAGTGGAGAAGCTGGGCGTGGTGGACACCAGCCGCATCGGTGTTTCGGGCTGGTCGTACGGCGGCTACATGACCACCTGGCTCACCGGCCACTACCATCCGTGGAAGGCGGCGGTGGCCGGCGCCGCGCTCACCGACTGGGTCATGGACTACACCATCGCCTTCTATCAGGACGGCGACCTGTACTTCTTCGGCGGCTCGCCGTGGACCAAGGAGTACTGGGACATCTGGCGTGAGCAGTCGCCCATCACCTACGCGCGCAACGTCACGGCGCCCACGCTCGTCATGGGCGACATCGGCGATCCCAACGTGCCCATCGTGAACAGCCTCGAGTGGTACCATGCCATCCGGGACAACGGCGTGGAGACCGAGTTCTGGTCGTATCCGGCCGACACGCATTTCCCCGGCGACATCGTGCGTCAGACCGACGTCTACCGGCGCTGGATCGACTGGCTGGACCGGTATCTGAAGCCGGGTGAGGGCAAGAAGTAGTGCGCTATTCCGATTGTGGCGCTGGTTATCGGCGCTGGGGGGCCGCATCTTTGTCGCATGGCTGACGCCGTCGCCCGCCTTTCTGCCGCCCTCGCCGACCGCTACCGCATCGAGCGCGAGCTCGGCGCAGGGCGGGATGGCCACCGTGTATCTCGCCGAGGACCTCAAGCACGACCGCAAGGTCGCGATCAAGGTCCTCAAGCCCGAACTGGCCGCGGTGCTCGGCGCCGAGCGGTTCGTGCAGGAGATCAAGACCACCGCGGCGCTGAGCACCCGCACATCCTGCCGCTCTTCGACTCGGGCGTGGCCGACGGCCTGCTGTACTACGTGATGCCCTACATCGAGGGCGAGACGCTGCGCGAGAAGCTGAACCGCGAGACGCAGCTCGGCGTGGACGAGGCGGTGAAGATCACCACCGAGATCGCCGACGCGCTGGACTACGCGCACCGGCACGGGGTGATCCACCGCGACATCAAGCCCGAGAACATTCTGCTGCACGACGGGCGGCCGATGGTGATGGACTTCGGCATCGCGCTGGCGGTGAGCGCGGCGGCCGGCGGGCGGATGACCGAGACCGGCCTGTCGCTCGGCACGCCGCACTACATGAGCCCCGAGCAGGCGACGGCGGACAAGGAGATCACGGGACGCAGCGACGTGTACTCGCTGGCCAGGGTGCTGTACGAGATGCTGGCCGGCGAGCCGCCGCACACCGGGAGTTCGGCGCAGCAGATCATCATGAAGATCGTGACGGAGGAGGCGGCGCCGGTCACGCGGCTGCGGAAGAGCTGTGCCGGCGAATGTGACGGCGGCACTGGCCAAGGCGCTGGAGAAGCTGCCCGCCGACCGGTTCGAGAGCGCGAAGGCGTTTGCGGACGCGCTGGCCGATCCGCACTTCTCGACGGCGGCCGTGGCCGCCGGTGTGGGTGTGCCCGCCGACGCACGTCGGTGGAGGTCCCTGGCGCTCGGTGCCGGCGCGCTCGGCGCGGTCCTGCTCGTCGCGGCCCTATGGGGATGGCTGCGGCCGCGTCCGGCGGCGGCCGCCCCGCCCGAACTGCAGATGTACGTGCAGGGCGATTCCAGCTTCTCCGTCACCAACGACTGCTGCGGGCCGTCGGTCGCCGTTTCGGCCGATGGCCAACGCATCGTCTTCATCGCGCAGACGGGCGACACCACGATGCTGTACCGGCGGGATCTCGGCGACGCCGATGCCCATCCGGTTCCCGGAACGGGAAATGGCGTGACCCCGTTCCTGTCCCCCGACGGGCGCTGGCTGGGGTTCCTGCGTCAGGGAATGCTGATGAAGGTGGACGTGACCAACGGCGGCGCGCCCATGAGCATCGGCTCCGCCGGCGCGCCAAAGGTGCGGGGCGCGTCGTGGGGCGATGATGGGTACGTGTACTTCACGCCGGACGTCGACGGACCGCAACCCATCTACCGGGTGAGCGCCGACGGCGGCGACCCGACGGTATACTCGCGTCCCGATACGGCGGCCGAGACGGGCGCACCGTCCACGCGTGCTGCCCGGCAGCCACGTGCTGCTCTACGCCACTGCCCCGAAGAACGGTGGCGACGCCGATGCGTGGGTGGTTGCACTCGACATGGATCGCGGCGTCGCGCATCGCCTGACACCGGGATTTCAGCCGTACTACTCCAGCAACGGGTATCTCACGTACGCCCTGGCCGACGGCTCCCTCATGGCCCGCCGATTCGACCCGAAGACGTTCGCGCTCAGCGGGTCCCCCATCCGCCTCAGCGATCGCACGCTCACCCACAACTACTCCGAAGCCGAATACGCAGTTGCGAACGACGGCACCATGGTGATCCGGGCCCTCGGCGCGCAGCAGAGCCAGCTCCGCCTGTATTCGATGCAGGGGCAGCTCGTCCGCACCATTCCGGGCAATGTCGCGCGGCACTCGCCGCGATTCTCACCCGACGGGCACCGCATCGCGTACACCCAGGGGGACTACAACCGTGCCGGTACGTACGAGGACGTGTGGGTCTACGACCTCACGTCGGGCGTGGACACGCGGCTGTCCGATGCCGGCAACGCGCTCGACCCGATCTGGTCCGCCGACGGACGCAACGTACGCTGGCTGGACGATCGGAATGGCGTCCGTCGGCTGATGAGCCGCCCCGCGGACCAGAGCGCGCCGGCGGCGCCGTTCGGCGACACGACGTTCGCCGGGGTCCAGCGCCATAATGTCGGCCAGAGCGTCCGCCTCGGATTCCCGTCCGACCGCGGCGCCCTCATCCCGCTTTCCGTCGACGGTCCGGACGGAAAGTCCACCGACATATGGGTCATGAACGCCGACGGCACGCACGCCCATCCGTTCCTCCAGACCTCGGCCCACGCCAAGTTCCCGGCCGTGTCGCCGTCCGGCAAGTGGCTGGCGTACGAGTCGGACGAGACGGGGCGCAGCGAGATCTACGTCGAGCCCTTCCCCACCGGTGGTCCCCGCTATCGCGTCACGACCGCCGGCGGCTACTACCCGGTGTGGGCGACGGACACGACCCTCATATACGAGAACGAAAACTACGAAGCCGTGATCGCGAGCGTGCGGTTCGCAAATGGCGATGTGCGGGCTGGGGCGCCGAGGGCGATCGTTGGCTCGGTGTTTGACCAGATCGTTTCGTCGCGGTCGGTCGACGTGAGCCCCGACGGCAAGACGCTGGCGGTCAATCGCCATGCCCGCGGTATCCCGCCTGCTGGTGGAGACGAATCGTCTGCAGCACCTCGGGGGCGCCGACCGGCAGCCCTAGGTGTGACCGGACTGGCCGTTGGCCCCGCCGTCGCACCATCTTCTACCTCACCATGCCGAGTCCCGAAAAGCTTACGGCCGCCCTCGCCGACCGCTACCGTATCGAGCGAGAGCTCGGCCAGGGCGGGATGGCCACGGTCTACCTCGCCGAGGACCTCAAGCACGACCGCAAGGTCGCGATCAAGGTCCTGCACCCGAGCTGGCGGCCGTCTCGGCGCCGAGCGGTTTCTCAGCGAGATCAAGACCACGGCCAACCTGCACCACCCGCACATCCTCCCGCTGCACGATTCGGGCGAGGCCGACGGGCTGCTGTACTATGTCATGCCGTTCGTCGAGGGGAGTCTCTGCGCGCCGGCTCGACCGCGAGAGCCGCTCCCGCTCGACGACGCGCTGGGCATCGCGCGCGAAGTGGCCGACGCCCTGGACTACGCCCACCGCCAGGGCGTGATCCATCGCGACATCAAGCCCGAGAACATCCTGCTGCACGACGGGCAGGCGCTGGTGGCGGACTTCGGCATCGCGCTCGCCGTGCAGAGCGCGGCGGCGAGCCGGATGACGCAGACCGGGCCTCTCGTGGGCACGCCGCAGTACATGAGTCCCGAGCAGGCGATGGGCGAGAAGCGATCGACGCCCGGAGCGACGTGTACGCGCTGGGCGGCGTGCTCTACGAGATGCTCACCGGCGATCCGCCGTTCACCGGCTCCACGGTGCAGGCGATCGTCGCCAAGGTGATGAGCGCCGAGCCCGAGCCGGTGACGATGCTGCGCAAGAACACGCCGCCCGCCGTAGCCGCCGCGGTGCATCGGGCGCTCGAGAAGCTGCCGGCCGATCGATTCCCCACGGCGCGCGCGTTCGCCGACGCGCTCGTGGCACCGGCGCGCCGCCAGTACGGCGACCTGGCCGTACGCCCACCGGAGCGGCCTGCCGGGGTGGCGCCGCGTGTTCGGACAGCCGGCGACAGTTGCGCTCGCCGTCGTGGCGATTGCGGCGATCGCTGTGGCCGTGCGCGAGCGGCGCAACGCGGACGGGTCCGCGCCCGCGCAGGTGGAACGATTCATCGTCGAGCCGCCGGCCAGGATGAACCGGACGTCGGGCTCGAGTCCACGCAGAACGTCGCCATCGCGCCCGACGGATCGTTGATGGTGTTCGCGGCGATCGGCGCCGACGGCATGGAACGCCTGTACGCGCGCCCGGTGGATGCACTCGCGGCGCGGCCCCTGGAGGGCACCGAGGGCGGCAGCCAGCCGTTCTTTTGCCCGACGGCCGGCTCGTGGCGTTCTGGGTGGCCGGCCGACTGCTCAAGATTAGCGTGGGGGGCGGACGGGCCTCGCTCATCACCGATCTGGGAGACATGACCGGCGCGACGTGGACCGTCGGTGGCGACATCGTGGCCAGCGTCGGGAATCGCCTCGTCTGGTTCCCGGTCCGTGATCCGAGCCAACGGCGCACGGCTGCGCTCGACACCGCGCACCAGAAGCGCTGCAAATCTTCCCGGTCGCCATGCCCGATGGCGAGCACGTGCTGTATTCGAGCTGGGGAACGGGCGGGCTGGAACAGGTGGTGCTCGGTGAGCTGTCGCTGAAGACGGGGCGCGCCCGGCGGCTCGACATTCCCGCCCGAAGTGTCCTCGGCATGGTGGATGGAGTCCTCGCGTTCTCGAACGAGAGCGGTGGGGTGGCCGCCGAGCCGTTTGATGCCGGGAGCGGCGCGCTCACCGGACCTCTGATTCCGCTGATATCGAACGTGGCGAATGGCGAGCGCGGCGTTGCCCTCGCGTCGCTGTCCGCCACCGGCACGCTCTTCTACGCCACGGGGACGGCCCAGGCCACGCTGGTGCTCGCCGACTCTACGGGCGACACGCCCGTGATCGCGGAACCCCGCGAGTATGCGTACCCGCGGTATTCGCCCGACGGCAAGCGGATCGCCATCACGATCGGCGCCGGGGCCACCCGCGACGTGTGGCTGTACGATGTCGCGACCCGTGGCCTGCGCGGCCTCACGAGCGGCGGATCGGTGAATGAACGTCCCGAATGGTCGCCCGACGGCAAGCGCGTGCTCTTCGGGTCGGACCGGGGCGGCCGGTCCGCCATCTGGTGGCAGCCCATCGACGAGAGCGCGCCTGCCACGTTGCTCGTTGGCGACCCCAAGCTCCTGCCGTACGAAGCCGTCATGATGCCCGACGAGCCGAGGGATCGTCTATCAGGTGGATACGATGCGCGCCAACATCTACTACCGCGCAATCCGTGGGGACACGACGCCGCAGCCCATCGCCACGTCGCCCGCCGACGAGTCGGAACCGCGTCCGTCGCTGGATGGACACTGGATCGCCTTTCAGGCCTCCGAG
>CAWGJO010000024.1:0-187994 GCA_963822945.1 uncultured Gemmatimonadaceae bacterium
GGCCGGCGCGGCTCCGGACGCCAAGCCGGAAGAGATCGAAAGCAAACTGGCCAGCGCGGTGCGCCTGCTCTCGCAGGGCGGCAGCGCCGAGAATCCAGTGGGCCATGCGTACGAGATGGGCAAGCTGATGGTGTTGTGGAGCATGCAGCCCAACGTGCCGCTCATCGTCAAGCGGGGCCGCTGCGGATTCACGACGAACACCGACAGCACGGTCAATCTGGCGGCGGAGGCGGATTCGTCGTTCAAGGTGGTCGAGAAGGCCATGCCGGAGTGCGCGTCCGAGACGATCAGTGGCGTAGCCAGAAGCCGTGGATCTCGCTCGTGAACGGCGCCATCCAGGAGCTGAACGCCGGCGCGGTCGATTCGGCCGAGACCCACGCGAAGTGGTCGCTCTATTTCAACGACACGGCCCCGTACGGCTACATGGTGCTGGCGCAGGTCGCGCAGCGCCGCCAGCAGACCGATTCCGCGATCGCGTTGTTCCAGAAGACGATCGCGCTCGCGTCGACCGATTCGACCTACAACAACGTGAAGTGGCAGTCGGAGTTGAACCTCGGCCAGCTCGCGTCGAACGCCGCGCAGGCCGCCACGGACTCCGCGACGAAGCAGCGGTACGACGGCGTGGCGAAGGCCACGTTCGAGGCGCTGGCCAACGACACGACGGCGTCCAACTCCTATCGGGAGTCGGCTCGCTCGTCGATGGTGCAGGTGAGCCTCGAGATGGGTGATACCGCGACCGCCAAGGCCGCCTACCAGGCGCAGCTGTCCGATCCGTCCAAGTTCACGTTCAACGAATTGATCCAGGCCGGCGTGGCCGGGCGCATGCCAATGACGAGGAGGCAGCGCGCACGCTCTTCCACTCCGCCTACGCCTCGAATCCGTACCACCGCGACGCGCTGTCGAACCTGGCGATCTACGATATCCGGGCGCAGCAGTACGATTGGCGCTGGTGCTGGTGAACCGCTCAAAGAGGTGGATCCGGACGGCAACAACGCCCGTTTGGCCACGCTCACGTACGCCGGGCTGGCCAAGAAGTTCGCCGATCTGAACAAGGACATCGTCGCGCGGTACGCGAAGGCCAAGGGGGCGAAGCTGAAGAAGCACTCACCGATTCGGCCGCGCTCACCACCGACTCGAACCGCGTGTATACGGATCTCGCGGTGAAGGCGAACGCGAGCGCCGACAGCATGCCCGTAGTCGTCGCGTTCACCGAGTTCAGCAACGCGAGCGACAAAGTCACGCTGGGCGGCACGATTACGAATCACACGGCGACCGCTCAGACGTACACCATGAAGGTGGATTTCCTGGACAACAAGGGAGCAGTGGTGACCTCGCAGCAGCAGGTCGTGGGGCCGGTCGCGCCGCAATCGGCGGGACAGTTCTCCATCACCGTAACCGCGCCGGGGATCACGGCCTTCAAGTACGCGCCACTCGGCAACTGACGCGTCGACCGGTCTATGAAGAAGGCGAAGGGCCCACCATCCGGTGGGCCCTTTGTCGTTTCTCGGTTGAGGGGGCGGAAGTTCCCATCGTTTCTTGATTTCGGCGTGTTTAGCTCCTAAGTTGCATGAGCTTCGGCGCGGGTGCGCCGGCGTGGTCCGTCGCCCGGGGATATCGGCGTGGTTCCCGCTCGTTTCCCCTCCGTCATGGATTGCCGATGGTCAGAGTTGCCAAAGTCATCGCTGGAAGCATCGCCGAGGAGCTGGGCATCGCGCCCGGCACCGAGTTGCTGACGGTCAACGGGCGGGAACTGCAGGACTTTCTGGACTGGGAGTTCCTGACTGCCGACGACGAGCTGGTGGTCGAGGCCCGGCAGCCGGACGGGGAAGACGTGGTGTACGAGATCGAGCGTCCCGACGGCGAGCCGCTGGGCGTCGAACTCCAGCCACCCACCATCCGTCGCTGCGCCAATCGCTGCGAGTTCTGTTCATCGAAGGGCTCCCGAAAGGGCTGCGGAAGCCGCTGTACGTGCGGGACGACGACTACCGCCTCTCCTTCGCGTACGGGAATTTCGCGACGCTGTCGAATCTCAAGGATCGGGACTTCGCGCGGATTCTCGAGTACCGGCTGTCGCCGCTCTACGTCTCCGTACATGCGACGCCGTGGGAGGCCCGCAAGGTGCTGCTGAACAATCCCCGGGTGCCGAACGTGCTGGCGCAGCTGCAGCGGCTCGCCGGCGGGGGCATTCAGTTCCACACGCAGATGGTGATCGTGCCCGGGCTCAACGACGGCGCAGTGCTCGAGCAATCGCTCGCCGACCTGTGGTCGCTGGGCGACGCGGTCATCTCGGTGGCCGTGGTGCCGGTGGGGCTGACGCAGTTCTCGCACCTCTATACGGGCCGCTCGATGGACCCCGGGATGGCCGGCGCGCTGCTCGATCATGTGGAGCGGTGGGCGACGCGGGCGCGCGCCGCGCGCGGCAACCCGTGGGTGTTCGGTTCGGACGAGTTGTACCTTCTCGCCGGCCGCGCCTTTCCCGAGGCCGAGCACTATGGGGATTTCGTGCAGATCGAGAACGGGGTGGGGGCGGTCACGGCGCTGCGCGGGCGCGTGCAGCAGGGGCTCGACGCGCTGCCGCGGCTGGACGGCCGCCGGATCGGCGTCGTCACCGGGGTCTCGATGCGCGGGCTGATGCCTGACTTGTTGGCCCGCCTGTCGGAGCGCACGGGCGCGCGCTTCGAACTGCTGGTGATGGAGAATTCCCTGTTCGGCCCGACGACGACGACGGCAGGCCTGCTGGTGGGCGCCGACATCCGGCGGGCCCTGCAGGATCGCCACGACCTGGAGCTGGCGCTGATTCCGGCCGAGACGATCAATGACGACGGCACCTTCCTGGACGACGAGCGGTTCGTCGCGCTCCGTGAGGAGATGCCGATGCCGGTCTACCCGTCGTACGACTTCATCGACGTCCTGTCGATGGAAGGCCGGGACGACGCGCGCGAGACGCACGCCGCGTGAGTATCCCGGTCATTGCGCTCGTCGGGCGCCCGAACGTCGGCAAATCGCACCTGTTCAATCGTCTGGTGGGCACCAACACCGCCATCGTCTCCGAGGAGGCGGGCACGACGCGTGACCGGCACTTCGCGCGCGCCGAGTGGAACGGCCGCCAGTTCTGGCTGGTGGACACCGGCGGGCTCAACGACGATCCGCGTCTGCCCATGGATCGCGAGATCAGGCGCCAGGTGGAGGTGGCCATCGGCGAGGCCGACCTGCTGGCGTTCATGGTCGATGCGCGGGCCGGTCTGCACCCCAACGACGCCCGCGTGGCGGAGTTGCTGCGGGGGAGCGGGAAGCCGTGGGTCCTGGTGGTGAACAAGGTCGACGATCCGCGCGACACGGACTTTTACGAGTTCTACGAATTGGGCGCCGGCGACCCGGTGCCGGTGTCGGCGCTGAACGGCAAGGGATCGGGCGATCTGCTGGACGTGCTGGTCGACCGATTGCCGCCGGGGGCAGAGGAGGAACCGGAAGCGCTCCGCGTGGCGATCGTGGGCCGCCCGAACGTCGGCAAGTCGTCGCTCGTGAACCGGCTGCTCGGCGAGGAGCGGCTGGTGGTGGCCGACGAATCGGGCACCACGCGCGACGCCATCGACACGCCGATGACGTATCACGGGCGGCTGTTCGTGTTCGTGGACACCGCGGGGCTGCGGCGCCAGACGAAGATCGACGACGGCATCGAGTTCTATTCCTCGCTGC
This sequence comes from uncultured Gemmatimonadaceae bacterium, assembly GCA_963822945.1. Taxonomy (GTDB): domain Bacteria; phylum Gemmatimonadota; class Gemmatimonadetes; order Gemmatimonadales; family Gemmatimonadaceae; genus JAGWRI01. The sequence goes on from CAWGJO010000024.1 coordinate 3,697, forward strand.
GGGCGCGGCGCGCCATCGAGCAGTCCGACATCTGCGTCCTCGTCATCGACGCCGCGGAAGGGCTGCACAATCAGGATCTCAAGATCGCGACGCTGGCCTGGGAGGCCGGGCGCGGGCTCATCGTGGTCGTCAACAAGTGGGACCTGGCGGAGAAGGACGACAAGGCGACGGCGCGATTCGAGAAGAGCTGCCGCGAGAAGGCGCCGTACCTGAGGTTCGTCCCGTTCCTGTTCACGTCGGCCCTCACCGGTCAGCGCGTGCAGCGGCTGCTGGAGCTGCTGCTGACGGTGGAGGCGGAGCGCGTCAAGCGCATCGGGACGTCGCAGGTGAACGCCGGGCTGCAGGAGCTGTTGGCGCGGTTGCAGCCGCCGCAGGCGGCGGGCGTCGAAGTGAAGCTCAACTATGCCACGCAGGTGGAGGTGGCGCCGCCGACGATCGCCGTGTTCGGCAATCATCCTGATCTCGTCGAGGAACATTACGTGCGGTACCTGCACAATGGCTTCCGCGAGCGGTGGGGGTTTACCGGCAACCCGCTGCGCATCGTGCTGCGGCGCAAGGCGGGCTGACATGCATCCGCTGCTCGGCGTCCTCGTGGCCTACGCGGCGGGATCGATTCCGGCAGCGTATCTGGCCGGGCGGGCGGCGGGCGTGGATCTTCGCACACAAGGCTCGGGGAATCTCGGCGCCACGAACGTCGTGCGCGTGCTCGGGCTGAAAGTGGGGCTGGTGGTGTTCGCCGTCGACATGCTCAAGGGCGCGCTGCCGGTGGCACTGCTGCCTGCCGTGACCACGGGAGCGATCGCGCCGACGTGGCTGCCGATCCTGTATGGCGCGGCGGCCATCGTCGGGCACGTGCGTCCGGTGTGGCTCCGCTTCGGGAAGGGCGGCAAGGGGGTGGCCACGGCGTGCGGGGTCTTCCTTGCGCTCACGCCCATTCCCACGCTGTTCGCCCTTGCCGTGTTCGTGGCGACGTTCGGCGTCACCGGCTACGTGTCGCTCGGGTCGCTGGCCGCCGCCGGCGCGCTGCCGGTGTTCGTGGCGGCGGCCGAAGGCGGGGCGACGCCGATGCTCGCGGTCAGCGTCCTGATCGCGTTCTTCGTGTTCTGGACCCACCGTCCGAACATGGGACGGCTGCGGCGGGGGGAAGAGCACCGGTTCTCCAGGATGGGATCACTTGGCGTCACGGTGGGACTCGTGCTGGCCGTCGTCGTGACGGTCGTGCTCGCCGCGTGGCTCTACTGGGGAGCGGTCCAGTAGTGCGGGCCACGGTCGTCGGCGCCGGCGCGTGGGGCACCGCGCTCGCGCAACTGCTCGCGCGCAAACAGCACCCGGTGCGGCTGTGGGCGCTGGAGCCGCACGTGGTGGAGGCGGTGAACGCCCATCACGAGAACCGGGCGTTCCTGCCCGGCGTGGCGTTGCCGGCGGGGATTCGGGCCACGCACGACCATGGCGAGGCCCTCGAGGGCGCGGAGATGGTGGTGTACGCCACGCCGGCGCAGCACCTGCGGGAGATCGCGACGGCCGGGGCCGGTCACGTGGCGCCGGGCGCCACGGTGGTCGTCGCGTCCAAGGGGATCGAGCGGGGAACGCTCGCCCTGATGTCGGACGTGATCGAGCACGAATTGCCCGGCCGCGAGGTGGTGGCGATTTCGGGCCCCAGCTTCGCCGCCGAGGTCGCGGCCGGACTGCCCACGGCGATCGTGGCCGCGGCGCGCAGCGCCGAGGCGGCGTCGCGCGTGCAGAGCGCGTTGAGCGGCGCCCGGTTTCGCGTGTACACGCACGACGACATCGTGGGGGTCGAATTGGGCGGCGCCCTGAAGAACGTGATGGCGGTGGCCACCGGCATCCACGACGGCGTGGGGTTGGGACACAACTCGCGGGCGGCGCTGATCACGCGCGGCCTGGCCGAGATGACGCGCCTGGGTGTGGCGCTGGGCGCCAACCCCGCGACGTTCGCCGGGCTGGCGGGCCTGGGCGACCTGGTGCTCACGTGCACCGGCGGACTCAGCCGCAACCGTACGCTTGGTGTGGAGATCGGTCAGGGGCATACGCTGGCCGAGGTGCTCGAGGGAAAGCAGACGGTGGCCGAAGGCGTCGATACGACCGTCAGCACCGTGGCGCTCGCCAAGCGAGAAGGCGTGGAGATGCCGATCGCGGCGATGGTGTCTCGCATTCTGTTCGAAGGACAGACGGCCCTCGCGGCCGTCCAGGAACTCATGGCGCGCGACCTGCGCGCGGAGCAAGATCGATGAATGCGCCGGATCCCGTTCAGGAATTCTTCTCCATCGGCGAGGTGTGCGAACTCACCGACCTCAAACCGCACGTGCTCCGGTATTGGGAGAGCCAGTTCCGGTTCCTGAACCCGGCCAAGAACCGGTCGGGCAACCGCGTGTACCAGCGGCGCGAGATCGAGCTGGTGCTGTTGGTGAAGCACCTGCTGTACGTCGAGAAGTACACCATCGACGGCGCCCGCCAGAAGGTGGAGGAACGCCGCAAGACGGGTGAGTTGCGCGACATCACCTTCGGGGCGCTGCACGTGGAGGTGCTGCAGGCGCTGGAAGAATCGTTGCGCGACCTGCACGACCTGCTGCACGACGAGGCGGACGGGTGATGCGTCTGCTGCTGACCAACGACGACGGCATTCTGGCTCACGGGCTGGAATGCCTGCAGGAGGCGGCAGCGCCGCTGGGCGATGTGACCGTCGTCGCGCCGGATCGCGAGCAGAGCGCCACCAGCCATTCGCTCACGCTGCATCATCCCCTGCGGCCGGTGCGCGTGGGCGAACGCCGGTTTCAGGTGGACGGCACGCCGACCGACTGCGTGATGCTGGCCGTCGAGGCGCTGATGCCCGATCGCCCGGACTTCGTGATCAGCGGGATCAATCACGGGCACAACATGGGCGAGGACGTGCTCTACTCCGGCACGGTGGCGGCCGCGATGGAGGGGCTGTCGCTGGGCATCCGTTCGATCGCCGTATCGTTCGCCGGCGGCGACCTCCGGGCCGACCTGTCGCACCTGCGGGCGCAGGTGCCGGTGCTGACGCCGCTGCTGGCGCATCTGACGTCGCTGCGACACTTTCCCGCGCACACGCTGTTCAACGTGAATCTGCCGCCGGTGGCGCCGTCCGGCATCAAGGGCGTGCGGCTCACGCGGCTCGGACGCCGCGCCTATTCTGGTTCACTCAAACCGATGCACGATCCGTGGGGACGGCCGATCTACTGGATCGGCGGCGGGTCGATCAGCTGGAGCGGGGAAGACGATTCCGACTTCCGCGCCATCGACGACGGCTACATCTCCGTGACGCCGCTGCATCTGGACGTCACCAACTACGACATCCTCCGAACGGCGAGTGAATGGTGGCGCGATCTTCCCCTGGGGTAGCGATGCGTGGGCCGCGACAGCGGCTGATCGAGATGCTCCGCGAGAAGGGCGTCTCGGATCTCGCCGTGTTGCGGGCGTTCGAGCTGACGCCGCGCCACGAGTTCGTGCCCACGGGCATCCGCCACCGGGCGTACGAGGATGCGGCGCTCCCGATCGGCAATGGCCAGACCATCTCACAGCCGACGGTGCACGGCCGGTCGCTGCAACTGCTCAAGCTCACGGGGCGCGAGCGCGTGCTCGAAATCGGCACGGGATCCGGGTACCAGACGGTGCTGCTGTCGCACCTGGTCGACCAGGTCTTCTCCATCGAGCGCGTGGCGCCCCTCATGGAGTCGGCGCAGCAGCACATCCGGTCGCTCGGGGTGAACAACGTGTCGCTGCTCGTCGGCGACGGGACCGTCGGGTGGCGCGAGTACGCGCCGTACGACGCGATTCTCGTGAGCGCGGCGTCGCCCGACGTGCCGACGCCGCTGCTCGGCCAGTTGGCCGACGGCGGACGGATGCTCGTGCCGGTGGGCGGCCGCCACGAGCAGACGCTCGTGCTCGTGACGCGGCGCGGCGACGGGTTCGAGCGGGAGGAACTGGACGCGGTGCGCTTCGTGCCGCTGCTGGGACGCCACGGATGGACCCCCTAACGACGCCCGGCGATCCGGTGGAATACCGGATCACGGTCATCGGGCGGGTACAGGGCGTGGGCTACCGCTGGTTCGCGCGCGAGACGGCGCGGGCGCTCGGCGTCGTCGGCTGGACGCGCAACATGCCCGACGGCTCGGTGGTGCTCGAAGTCCTGGCCCCCCGTGCGGCGATCGCGCGCTTCGTCGCCGAGCTGCAGGCCGGGCCGCCGTCGGCCGACGTGGCCGACGTCCGGCTCTCCGAACGCGAGGACCCGGCGCCGCTCCCCGATCGATTCGTCATCATGCGCTGACCCGCGCCACCTTCACCGAGTGCCGCCCGTGTCCCTTGCCCACGACGTAGCCCGCGCCATCCGCGACGTTCCCGACTTTCCCAAGCCGGGCATCCTGTTCAAGGACATCACGCCGGTGCTGCTCGATCCGGCGTTGTTCAAGCGCGTGACCGATGCGCTGGCCGATGCGTACGCCGCCGACCGGATCACCCGCGTGGTGGCCATCGAGAGCCGCGGGTTCATTCTCGGCGCGCCGGTGGCGCTGCGATTGGGCGCCGGCCTCGTGCCGATGCGCAAACCCGGAAAGCTGCCCGCGGAACGGGCGCGCGAGGATTATGCCCTCGAATACGGCACCGATGCACTGGAGATGCACGCCGACGCCATGGGCCGCGATGCCCGCGTGCTGGTGGTGGACGACGTGCTGGCGACCGGCGGAACCGCGGCTGCCGCGTGCCGCCTGGTGGAACGCGTGGGCGGGACCGTGGTCGGGCTCAGCTTCCTGATGGAACTGGGCTTCCTGGGGGGCGCCGACGCGCTGCGGGGCAGGCGAGTGGAGAAGATCCTCACGGTGTGAGCGGCGGTCGCCGCGGCGCCGCGGCGGGTCCTCTCACCGGTGATCGCGGGCGCCCAGCGCCTGGAGGAGACGGCGATCCAGACCGGCGAGGGTGCGCCCCGGCCGGTGGATGCTGCTGAACGCGCGACGGATGTCGATACCGTCGATCGGGACGTGGACGACGCGCTTGGCCTCGACGAAGGGGCGCGCCACGAGCGCCGACACGATGGCGACCCCGGCGCCGGCCGCAACCGAGGCGACGATGGCGCGCGAGTGCGCGATGCGAATGCGCGGACGCAGGCGGACCCCCTGCGCCGCGAGCACGGCCTCGTAGATGGCACCCGTGCCGGAGCCGGCCTCACGAGCCAGAAATTCGGCCTGCTCGAGTTCAGGGGGCGCCACGTGCCGGCGGCGTGCCCATGGGTGGCGGACCGGCACCACGAGGATCATCTCGTCCTCGAGGAAGGTGCGCGCCACCAGCGTGGTGGTATCCACGGGCCCTTCCACCAGACCCCAGGCGAGTTCGCCCGCCTCGACGAGTCGCGAAACGTGGGCCGTGTTGCCCACCTGGACCTCCAACTCCACGTCGGGATGGTCGCGCTGGAAGCGGGCGACGGCCGCCGGGAGTACGTAGCCGGCAATCGTCGTGCTGGCGGCGAGGCGAACGAACCCTCGCGACTCGGTGCCGAGGCCGGTCCAGAGCTGATCGGCCTCCTGCGCCAGAGCGAGGGCGCGTTCGGCGGCGGGGAGCAGCGCTTCGCCGGTTGGTGTGAGCCGCACGCCGCGGCCGAGGCGTTCGAAGACCGGCTCGGCAACGCGCGCTTCGAGCCGTCGGACGCGGGCCGAGATGGAGGGTTGGCTGACGCCCAGTACCTTGGCGGCGCGGGTGAACGAGCGCTCGCGGGCAATGACGGCGAGGACGACGAGGAGATCGAGGTCGGCAGCGGGCGCGACTGGGACGTTGGGACGAGGCATAACCATAGGTTATGAAACACATGGCCAGCGCGCAATGGCACGGGGGCAGGTTCATCCCGAATGTTCGGCCATGTCCGATACGCTCGTGGTACCGACGTCGTGGCCCTCCGCCTTCCGGCCCGCGTGGTGGTTGGCTGTGGCCCCCGGGCTCCTGCTCGCGGCCGCCGTCGGTGTGGCAGGGTGGGCGCTCGCCTGGGTCGAGGCGGAGGTCTTCGGCCATGCACTCGTCGAGTCGCTCGTACTGGCCATCCTGCTGGGCATGGTGGTCCGCGCCGTGTGGCCGATGGGCGCGCGGTGGGCGCCTGGCGTACGCGTGGCTGCCAAGCCGGCCCTCGAGGTGGCGATCGTGGCGCTGGGGGCGTCGGTGAACCTGCCCGAACTGCTGCACGCCGGTCCGGCGCTTCTGGCCGGGATCGCCGGGACGGTGGCCGTCGCCATCATGGTGAGTTATGGGATCTCGCGGACGGCCGGCCTCTCGCACCGGCTGTCGGTCCTCGTGGCGTGCGGCAACTCCATCTGCGGCAACGCCGCCATTGCCGCGGTCGCGCCGGTGATCCGCGCCGAAGGACACGACGTCGCGTCGTCGGTGGCCTTCACCAATATCCTCGGCGTGATCCTGGTGCTGGTGTTGCCGCCGCTGGGACACGCCATCGGACTGTCGATGTACCAGTACGGCGTCTTCGCCGGACTCACCGTGTACGCCGTGCCGCAGGTGGTGGCGGCCACGTTCCCGGTGAGTGCGCTGGCAGGGCAGATGGGGACGCTCGTGAAGCTCGTGCGCGTGCTGCTGCTGGGCCCGGTCGTGCTGCTGCTCGCCCTCGGGCATCGGCAGCCGTCGGAACACCAGCGCTTGGCGTGGCACCGGTTCATCCCGTGGTTCATCGTCGGCTTCGTGGTCATGGCGGTGTCCCGGTCGCTGGGGCTGGTGCCCGATGTCGCGGCGGCACCGCTGCACACGATGACCACGCTTCTGATGGTGCTGGCGATGGCCGGGATGGGGCTCGGCGTGGAGATCCGCGGCATGGTCGCGGTGGGCGGGCGCGTGACCGCGGCGGTGGCTGCGTCGCTGCTCGGCTTGATGGGGATGGCCGTACTGCTGCTCCGGTTGCTGCACTTGCACTGAGGACGGGGGCCCGGAGAGGGGGAGGGCGCGTCGCTTTCCCCGCGCGGGGTGGCCTCGTAACTTCGGGCAACGTGATTGCACGCCCGGCCAGTTCCTGAACCCGCACGCCATGCACGAGCGCGACAACGAGCAGGTGCAGACCACCCGGCGCATCGTGTTGTGGATCGCCGGCACACTGCTCGTGCTGCTCGGCATCGTGCCGCTGGCCAACATCATGAGTGGCGGGGCCGAGGTGCCGTGGTGGGATGGGGCGGTGCTGCAATGGATCGCCGGCGCCGTTCTCATCACGGTGGTCAGTCTCGCGGCTGCGAGGCTGTTCGGCGAGCGACTCGAGAGCGCGTCAGCCCGGGCCGCGGCATGGCTGGAGGCACTCCCCGCGTGGGTGTTCGCGGCAGGCGTGTCGGCCGTCGCCATCGTGGCCGCGGCCGCGCTCTCGCGCTACTGCTTTGCGGGACAGCCGTTCACAAGCGACGAGATGGCCCAGCAGTGGCACGCCCGGATGCTGCTCGACGGCCATTTTGCAATCGCCGCGGAGCGCTTCCGCGAGTTCTTCAATACGGCGCCGGTATACGATGGCGGCCGCTGGTTCTCGCAGTATCCCATCGGCGGACCGCTGCTCATCGCCCTCGGGCTCGCTGCCGGCGCGGCGTGGCTGGTGAATCCGCTGCTGCTCGGCGTTGCGGTCTGGGCGTTCTACCGATTCCTCGCGCGGGCGTACGATGAGTCGACCGCCCGGGTCGCGACCGTGCTTCTGGTGGCCAGCCCGATGGTGCTCATCATGAGCGCGAGCCAGATGAGCCACGTCCCGGCGCTCGCGGCCGCCATGGTCGCGCTTGCCGCGCTCGCGGCGTGGGAGCGGGCCGCCACGCCGCGACTCGCCGGGCGATACGCGGCTGTCATCGGGGCCGCGCTCGGCGCGATGGCCGTGGTGCGTCCGTACGACGCGGTGCTCGTGGCCGTCGTGATCGGCGGATTCCAGTTGGTCACCGTCGCGCGCCGGCGGGAACTCATCGTGACGCTCGTCTGGCAGGTGGCCGCAGGATGCCTGCCGGTGGCGCTGCTGCTCTGGGCCAACGTCCGCACCACGGGACACCCGTTGGTATTCGCGTACACCGTGCTCGACGGGGTGGGGCACGGAGTGGGGTTCCATCTCGCGCCGGATGGCCGTGTGCACACGCCGGTGCGCGGGCTGCTACTGGCCTCGGGCTACCTCATGCGCCTGGATCGGTATCTGTTCGAGTGGCCGCTGCCGGGCCTGGCATTCGTCGTCGCGACCCTGTTCGCGGTTCGCCGCGCCTCGCGGTGGGACGTGCTGCTGGTGGCGTTGATCGGGGCCTTCGTTGCCGGCTATGGCGCGTACTGGTTCGACGGATTCTTTGCCGGGCCGCGATTTCTGTTCACGGCGGTTCCGGCGTTCGTGCTCTTCACCGCGCGTGCCCCCGGGGCCATCCGGGCACGGCTGACGAGCGCGCGGTCACGCCAGGCGATGCTCGCTGTAGTTCCCATCTGCCTGGCCGTGGCCTGGCTGGTCCCCATCGGGACGCAGGGCGCGCTCGTTCGCATCCGGTCGTACCACGCGCAGCGCACCAAGGAGAAGACGGACATTCGCGCCCAGGTGGCGCGCGCCGGCCTCCACAACGCCCTCGTCTTCGTGAACGAGAACTGGCGGGGCCGGCTACTGGCGCGACTCCGGGTGCTCGGCGTCGAGCCGTTCGCGGCGGATCGAGACCTGAACACCTACGACGCCTGCGCGCTGCAGATGGCGCTGGACGCCGAGGATACGCTCCCCGCGGCGACCCCACTCGTGCGTCGGGCGCGCGTGCTGGCCGCGGCCCGGGCGGCAGGGCACGCTGAGCCGGTGCCTGGGCTGCCGGCCGACCGGGAGGTGTCCATCGTTCCGGGTTCCCGCCCCACGGCCACCTGTTTGCGCGAGTCCAACGCCGATTTTGCCGGCACGATGCCGTATCCGATCTTTCTGGCGAAGCAACAGGTGGTGGACGGGCGGGTAGGGGGCGACGTGGTGTTCGTCCGGGATTTCTTGGCGCGGGATTCGCTGCTGCGCTCGCGCTTCGCCGGGCGGACCTGGTACCGCTATCGCACGCCAACCAGCCTGCAGGACACCGCCGCCGTGTTCGTGCCCTTCGGTGCGTCGCGCGAGTTCGCCGTCTGGCGACGGCACTGGTGTCACGCATGTGGGGAATTAGGTTTGAGGGTTGGCACCGTACCTCAACACTCGCCCCTGTAGCTCAGATGGATAGAGCAGCGGTTTCCTAAACCGTTGGCCGGGTGTTCGAGTCACCCCAGGGGCACCTCATCTCCTTTGACATGACCGATCCTACATCAGCATCCGCCGCGGGTCCGAGCCGCGAAGAAACCATCATCGAGTGGTTCCAGCGCAACGGCCGCGCGGTCGCAATCGTGGCCGTCGTGGCGGCGGTTGGCGCGGGTGCCTACTGGTACTACACCAGGTCCATCCAGCTGAAGAACCAGGCGGCCGAGCGCGCCCTGAATACGGCGCTGCAGTCGGTGTCGGCCGGGAATCAGGCGCTGGCCGAGAACGACCTGCACAAGGTGGCCGACAACTACGGCGACACCCAGTCGGGCATCGAGGCCGGCCTGCTTCTGGCGCAGATCGAGTTCAACGCCGGGAAGCTGGATTCGGGACTGGTCGTACTCCAGAAGCTCACCAAGGCCAGCGCTGCCGGCATGGACATGGCGTCCATCTACAGCCTGATGGGTGACGGGCAGATGCAAGCCGACAAGGCGGCGGCCGCCGCGGCCTCGTATCAGAAGGCCGCCGATGCCGCCCGGTCCGACGCCAACAAGGCCTTCCAACAGTCCAAGGCGGCTCGGGCGTTCCTGGCTGCCGGCGACACGACGAGCGCCCGGACCATCTGGCAGTCGCTGGTGCAGGATCCGAAGGACCAGGGGGTGGCCGCCGAGGCCCGTGTCCGGCTGGGTGAGATCGAGGCCAAGCCGGCAACGAAGGGCTGATCGCGGCTCGGTGACCGCTGGCCAGGGCCGCGGGGGCTCGAGCCTTTTCCTGCCAGAAGCGCGTGGATTTCCAGCCGCCGGACGACCGCAATGTGCGACGTCCGGCGGCTTCTTCTTGGCCCTCGGTGCGGTGTAGAGCATCGGCATTTCAAGCCAGCATGGTGCCTACCATGCGACACACTGTCGCCTATATAGTTCGTATAAGAAAGATTATGTAAACTATAACTGTGGAAAAGGCCGCTTGGAGTGTGCACTTCCAGGTTGGTGTATTCCAAGTAAAGCACTGCACTGCAGCCATTTACGGCGTATGATGTGACGCTGTTTCTCGTTAGTGGCCAAGCAATGGCTACTTAGAACGGTTTCCACCCCGCGTGGCAGCTGCGGATTGCGTGCCGTTCTGGCGTCAGACCTCAGCCAGGAATCCGCGGTAGACGATGCGGGCTTCGCCGGCGAGCCTGGGCAAAATGGCGTCGCCTTCGGTACGGATGCCGATCCGGAGTTCCTTGCCGGACCTGGTCACGATCGTGCCGCCTTCGGGCGCCAGGCCCCATTGGTCGAGGACCACGGCAGACGCCACTGCCCCGGTCCCGCAGGCCAGCGTTTCGCCCTCGACCCCTCGTTCGTAGGTCCGCATGTACCAGCGGCCGTTCGGGCCCCGGGCAACGAAGTCCACATTGGTCCCGGCCTCGAACATCGGATCGAAGCGCAGCGGGCGACCGCGGCCCACGACGTCAACCGCCTCGATGTCGTCGCAGAGGATCACCAGATGCGGGATCCCAACCTGCGCGAACGCCACCCGTTGCTCTCCGGGACCCAGTGGAACGGCGGCCACCGGGGTCAGCCGCTCGACGGCCGGCATGTCGACTTCCGGGCCGGAGGCGGCATGGACGACCGCCCCGAGCACACCCGCCGCGGTCTCGATGGTGAACGCCTGACCGGGGGCTGCGCCGCCGAGCTCAACGAAGAGGCGGGCCGTACAGAGGGTCGCATTTCCACAGAGGGCGGCCACCGATCCGTCGCTGTTCAGGTACCTGAGCAGGACCGAAGCCGCCGTGCTGGGCTCGAGAAACACGATTCCATCTGCCCCGACACCGGTGCCGCGGCCGCAGATGGACCGGATGACCTCGACATCGTCGAGGTGCCCCGGCGGCACCGTCCTGGCATCGACGAACACGAAGTCGTTGCCGGAGCCGCTCAGCTTGTAGAACTCTCGGCCGGCTGGAATCATCGGCGGCGGAAGGCTCCCGGCGGCTGGCCTACAGCCGGTGGAAGATCGACTTGAACCGCAGCCACCAGACCATCCAGATGGCCTCGCGTACGATGGCCTTGGACATCTTGCTGGTGCCCTCCGTGCGGTCGACGAACACGATCGGGATCTCGGCGATCCGGAACCGCTTCTTCCAGGCCCTGAAGCTCATCTCGATCTGGAAGGCATACCCATTCGAGTGAACTCCATGAAGGTCAATTGCTTCGAGAACTGATCTACGAAAGCACTTGAATCCACCGGTGGAGTCCCAGACTGGAAGTCCGGTGACCCAACGGGCGTAGACGTTGGCAAAGTAGCTGAGGAGGAGGCGGGATATGGGCCAGTTGACCACACTTACCCGCCCGTCGAGGTATCGGGAGCCCAGGACGAGGTCGGCGTTCCGGATGGCCGCGAGAAATTGCGGCAGGTGCGCCGGATCGTGGGAGAAATCGGCGTCCATCTCGAACACGTAGGCGAAGTCCTGCGTGAGCGCCCAGGCGAATCCGGCCAGATAGGCGGTGCCGAGGCCCAGCTTCTTCTCCCGTTCGAGAATGTGGACCCTGGGATTGCCGGCCATGATGTCCTTGACGATTCCGGCCGTACCGTCCGGCGATCCATCGTCCACGATCAGGAGTTCGAGGCGGGGGTCCTGCCCCAGCACGGCCTCGATGATTCGTGCGATGTTCTCGCACTCGTTGTACGTCGGGACGACGACGAGGGCGCGCTCAGGCACGGCGCTTCCGCTCCGCCGCGATGCCCCCGGCCGTCACGAGGAGCGCGATGAGAAGGGCGGCCAGGGTCACCTTCTTGCCCGTTTCGTACGCCGGGTCGTCGAAATCGAGTTCCACGTGCCGGGCGCCGGCCGGAAGCGCGACGCCGATCAAGGCGTAGTCCGCGCGGCCGATGGCTGCATCCGGCTTGCCGTCCACGGTGGCGCGCCAGCCGGGATAGTAGTTCTCGGACACCACCAGGGCTGCCCCGGCGGGCGCGGGCGCGCTCAGATCCATCACCACGTGGCCGGGCGCATAGGTCGTGACGTTGGTGGTGATGTCGAGCGGCTTGGGGAGCGCAGAGAGCTGCACGGGCGTGACGTTGGCGGCGGTGTCGAACACGGCGACGGTGGCCGGATCGAACTTCGCATTGAGTACGGTGGGCAAGGTCTGTTCTTCGGTGGCCTTCACGATGGCCGGCGCGACCCAGGCGTACGGATCGTTCTGCGACGGTTTCAGCAGATAGACCATGGAGCCGACCGAGTTTCTCACCGGTCCGGCCAGGCGCGTGAAGGTGATGTCGGGACGCTTGAGCTGCGTGGCGAACGCCTGGGTCAGATCCGGCGCGTCCACGTCGGAATACACGTACTGCACGTTGGTCAGCTTCCAGAACTGCGGGTCGATGAGGTTGGCGTACGGGACGTTGGGGCCGGTCTTGCCGCCCAGCCGCTGATAGTCGCCCAGCTCGTTGCCGTGGTAGCCATCCACCGACCGGATGCGGTGCACCATGAATCCGTCGCCGTACAGGTATGGATCGCGGTCGCTGCTCGATCCGCCGGCCGGCAGCGGGAGCACGCGCCCCGGCTGCGCTTGCCGCTGCATGTAGGCGATGGCGGAGTCCGTGGCGAAGAGCTGCGAGGCCGGCGGCGAGAAGATCCAGTAGTTGTGATCGATGCTGAGCAGGTCGACGGCGGCCACCACGACCAGCGCGATGGCCGCCGTGCGGAGGGCGATCTGCTGGCGGGCGATGCCGACGAGGAGCGCGCAGCAGAGGGCGGCCACGAACCACGAACGCCACGCCCCGAGGATGAGGGCGCCGTTGTTGGCCTGCACTGCCTCGTACCGCTGCGAGCCGGCGAACGACGCGGCGATGGTCTGCGCCAGGTTGGTGAGCATCCCGCCGCTGGCCAGCAACGCGATGACCGTGGCCGCGATGATCCACCCGACGGCGTACCGGACGCTCACCCGCCGCGCGAGCACACGCTCGAGGCCGACGGTGGCCAGCATCACCACGGCGAAGCTGGTCATGAAGAAGATAGTACTCGGGGCCCGGAAGAACTTGGATCCCGGAACGAGGGCGTAGACCAGATGATAGAACGGCGTCCCGCTGCCGATGGCCCAGAGGGCGGTGACGACCGCGGTGCCCAACCAGAACGCGCGGAAGCCGCGCCGCATGGTGGCCCCGAAGGCGGCGCCCATCAGGATCAGCACCGAGACGCCGAGGTATTCGCTGTGCAGGTGGATGCCGTTGCGACCCCAGTAGTGGTCGAGCATCCCGGTGAACTGCGGCAGGTAGGTATTGAAGAACTCCTCGATCGGCATCGAGAACTGCGTCGCGAAAGCGTAGCCCCCGCGTCCGCCGGCGCGCGGCGACCACGGCGTGTACTCGATGACGGGCATGAACTGCACGGCGCCGATCAGCATGCCGACGGCCACCGCCCCCAGGGCATACGCGAGCCGCCGGATGGCGACGCTTCGGGGAAGACGTCCCCTGCCCTCGTGGTCGCTGAACGCGACGTAGAGGGCGAACGCGCCCGAGCCGAGCAGCATGTACTGGAGCAGCTGTGGATGGGGACTCAGCACGGCGAGCCCCACCGTGAGCGCGAGCGCGCCCCAGGTCCAGCGCTTCCCGTCCCGAATGCCGAGCAGCAGCATCCAGAGCGCCAACGGGAAGAGCGCGCTCACGAACAGCTTGCCGTCGTGCCCCGGCGAGGCGAGCGACGCGATCTGGCCGCTGAGCATGTAGCCGGCGCCGCCGAACAGCGACGCGAAGAATCCGAATCCCCACGCGCGCAGGAACCCGTACGTGAAGATGCCGGCCAGGAACAGGTGGATGGCGAACCCCCACGTCATCGCCAGGTCGGTGCGCATCACCATCCGCAGCAGGAACGTGGGGTAAAAGATGTCGCCGTGCATGGCGGCCACGTACGGCAGGCCGCCGAAGATGTACGGATTCCAAAGCGGGAACCCATGGCCGGCACGCAGCGATTGGGCGCCGAACAGCCGGAAGGCGTAACCCGCGATGTACTGGTCGCTGTGCGGGCTGACGAGGAACTGCCCGGCGAACACCGGATACACCAGCACGAGCGTGCACAGCGCATAGGTGAGGGCCGCCCAGCCCAGCGCGAACCGCGGGGCCGGGAGCACGGGCGCCGCGAGCGGCTCGTCGCGGCGGAGTGGTCGTTTTGTCATCCTATTTGGATGGGCGACGCCAGGCGTCGACGGCGAGGAACAGGAATCCCGGCACGAGTTCCAGTATGGAAGTCCACAGGCGCGACGAGACCGCGATCAGTACCGCTTGCGGTCCCGTCATGAGCTTGAATGCCGGCAGCGCCGCGGCCATCGCGCCGTCGCGAGCCCCGATGCCGGCCGGCAGGAACAATACAATGTATCCGAGCACGTACGATGCGCTGTAAACTGCGATGTAGCTGGGGAGGGCGCCAGCGGCGTGTCCCAACACGCCGATCACGACGAGCTGGAACGCAAACCCATACATCACCCACGTGATGAGGTTCCCGGCGATCGCGTACGCGATCACGCGCGGCGGTACTGCGGCCGCGGGCAGGTCCCGCCCCGAGAGGCGGCGCGCCACCAGAAGCACGCGCGGCATGGCCACCGGCAATACCGCCAGTCCCCCCAGGGCGAGCACCGTGAGGACCAGCGCCACACGGCTCGCACCCGGGTGGTACGCGTCGAGCGCCACCGAACCGGTGGCCAGGGCAATGGCGAACCCGGTGGTGATGTTGACCACGGTATTGAGCAGGGCCGATCCCGTGGCCGCCACCGCCGAGACGCCCTCCTTCTGCGCCATCATCCCCATGGCGCCGATCTGCCAGACCTTGCCGGGCACGTACCGGTAGAGGTTGGCCACGCTCCAGATGTGCGCGGCGCGCCAGAACGAGAGGCGCGCGTCCCATTCGACGAGCATGATCCGCCACGTCTGGATCAGCACGCCGTAGGCGGCAATGAAGACGGCCCCCGAGGCGGCCAGCATGCCCCAGCGCAGATGCGGTTCGAGCGGCTGCGAGGCGTAGGCGTGCCAGTAGTGATCCAGCGCCCACGCGATGTAGGCGAGCGCGACCACGGAGAACCCGATCCGCAGCCAGCGGAACCACCGGCTACGCGCCACGCCGCACGCTCCGGTAGAGTTCGGCGTACTGCGACGCGGCGGCCTGGGGCGAGAAGCGTCCGATCATGATCTCGCGGGCCTGGAGGCCGAGGCCGCGCGCCTGTGCCGGCGCCTCGGCCAGCCGGTCGAGGGCCGAGGCGAGCGCGCGCGGTGAGCGCTCGCGCACCAGCGAGCCCGTACGCCCCTCCTGGACCACATCGGGAAGCCCGCCCGACGCGAACGCCACCGCCGGCGTTCCGCACAGCATCGCCTCCACCGCCACCAGACCCAGCCCTTCGTCCTGCGAGGGCACGACGAGGGCGAGCGCCTCGCGGTAGAACGGTGCCAGCGCGGTCTGCGGCAACGCGCCGTGCCACGTGACCGCGTCGGACACACCGAGCTCGCCGGCCAGCGCCTGCAGGTGTCCCCGGATCGGCCCGTCCCCGACGATGTCGAGTGGAACGCGGTGGCGCATGGCCGCCAGGGCTTCGAGCAGCAGGTCGAGTCCCTTCTGCGGCATGAGCCGGCCGACGAACAGCAGCCGGCTGCCCTGAACCGGGTGTGGCGGAGGCGTGAACAGGTCGGTGGCCACGGGCATCGGGGCCACGACGGGCTCGGTACCGGGAGCCAGCGCCTGGACCTCCCGGGCCAACCAGGTGGAGACCGTGGTGACGGCGGCCGAGTGGCGGAGTACGAAACCGAACGGGCCGCGCGACGCACGGACCTTCCGGGCCATCCGGACGTCGGTGCCATGCATCGTGGTAACGAGCGGGAGGTGGGCGCGAGACGCCGTCCACGCGGCGGAGATCCCCGAGGGAAACCACCAGTGCGCATGTACGACGTCAGGCTGGAACGTGCGGCAGGCGAGTGTGGCGGCGCGCGCGCCCGCGGCGATCAGGCCCGCGAGGCCGACTTTGGCGCCGACGGAGCCGGCCACCTGTTCGGCCATCGTGCCGGCGTAGGCCAGCGTTTCGCGGGAGCGCGGTGCGTACCGATAGCGGTGCACGGGGACGCCGTGCAGCTCGGCGGTGGCGGAGAGTCCCGGGGCCGATGGGGCGAGCACCAGCACCTCGATGCCCTGCGCGCCGAGCGCGACGGCGAGGCGGAGGATGAAGTTCCCGGCGGTGTCCGCTTCGGTGCGCGGGAAGGAGTGGGTGAGCCAGAGCGCGCGCACGCGCTACCGCGGATCGTGCGGGTCGTGCTCGACCGCCAACTCCTCGACCCGCCGCCGGAGTTCGCGCACCTCGGCCCGTTGGCCGGCGATCTGTTCGCCGAGCATGCCGGTGGCGAAGAACACGCTGCCCAGCACGAGGCAGGTCTGGATGACGGTCCACACGGCGCGCACGCCCTCACCGCGCAACCAGAGCCAGAGCAGCGCCGCTACCCCCGACAGGACGCCGATGCCGAACAGCGCGGCGCCGAGCATGCCGAAGGCCAGGAGCGGCTTCTTGCCGAACCGGAGTTCGAACCAGACGGAGAGCATGTCGAGCACGCCCACCGGAATTCTGGAGAGTCCGAACTTCGACTTACCGGCGTGCCGCGGATACAGCGGCACCTGGATCTCGGCGACCGTGAATCCCTGGGCGGCCGCGAGGACGATCATGTATCGGTGCCAGTCGGGCCGGATGGGCAGTCCGTCCATGATCTCGCGCCGGTACGCCTTCACCGAGTTGAGGTCCTTGACCGGCACGTCGAACAGCGTACGGCTGAGCCAGTTGTAGATCTTGGAGACGAAGGCCTTCTCGTACTTCCCCTGCTTGAACCCGGTGACCATGTCGGCCTCACCGGCGAGGATCGGCGCGACGAGCCGCGGAATGTCCTCGGGCTTGAACTGCAGGTCGGCCGGATAGAACACCATGACCTGTCCGCGCGCGGCCAGGTACCCCGTGCGCAGCGCGTCGGCGATGCCTCGCTGCGTGCGGTGGCGGACGGCGCGCAGAAACGGATACCGGGCCTGCAACTCCTGGAGCACGGACCACGTGCGATCGGTGCTGCCGTCGTCGATGACGATCACTTCGTAGCGGGCCGGATCGTCGCGGAACGCGGCCTCGGCGAGCTCCATGAACAGCGGGAGGTTCTCCGCCTCGTCCTTGGCCGGCACGAGCACCGACACGTCCACGGGCGCCCGGGGCGGCGCGTCCGGCGGGGCGACGGGGCGCGCCGTCATACGCGTTTCCGCATGCGGGCCGAGAGCACGCCCAGCTGGTCGCGATACTTCGCCACGGTGCGGCGGGCGATCTGGACGCCCTGCCGGTTGAGGATGGCCACGATTTCCTGGTCGGTGAGGGGGTGCTGCGGATCCTCGTCCTCGATCAGCTTCTCGATCTGGGCGCGGATGCCGCGGGCCGAGACGTCGTCGCCGCCGGTGGTGGTGAGCCCCGACGAGAAGAAGAACTTGAGCGGGAGCACGCCGCGGGGGGTCTGGACCCACTTCTCGTTGGTCACGCGGCTGATCGTGGACTCGTGCATGCTGATGGCCTCGGCCACCTCGCGGAGGGTGAGCGGCTTCAGGTACTGCACGCCCTTCTCGAAGAATTCGCGCTGACGGTCGACGATGTAGTTCATGACCTTGAGCATCGTCTGGCGGCGCTGTTCGATGGCCTGAATCATCCAGGTGGCGGAGTTCAGTTTGCTGGCGATGAAGTCCTTGTTCTCCCCCTTGTACTTGCTCTTGTCGCGGGCGATGTCCTGGTAGGTCCGGCTGAGCCGCAACCGCGGGAGATTGGTGTCGTTCAACGAGACGCGATAGGCGCCGTCGAGCTTGTCGACGATCAGGTCGGGGATGATGTAGTTCTCTTCCGTCGCGCTGAACCGCAGCCCCGGCTTGGGATCGAGCTTCTGGATCTCGTCGGCGGCCGCCTGGACCTCCTGCACGGTGAGGCCGTAGCGCCGGGCGATCTCGGGCCAGCGATGGGCGATGAGATCGTCGAACGCTTCGTCGACCAGCCGGTATGCGAGCGCGTGCTCGCTGCCGAGGTCGCGCAACTGCAGGAGGAGACACTCGCGGAGGTCGCGCGCGCCGACTCCGGCCGGATCGAGCGCCTGGATGATCCCGAGCATGGCCTCCGCCTCGGCGGGCGTGAAGAGCGGGAGGTCGGCGGGGTCGGCGTCCTCCCGTTCGGCGGCGTTGTTGATGGATGCATTGACGCTCTCGAGCACCTCGTCGAGGGGGCACGACAGGTAGCCGTCGTCGCCGATGTTGCCGACGAATTCCTCGGCCAGCACCTGCTGCCGGGGCGAGAGGTCGAGCAGCGAGAGCTGCTCCAGGAGGTGGTCGGACAGGTCGCCGCGGTCGACCGTGACCGGTTCGTAGTGCTCGCGCACCTCGGTCTCCGCGGGCGCGCCGCCGGGGTCGAATCCGTCGAGCAGGATCTCTTCCCAATCGATGGCGTCGTCCTTGGCGGACTCGTGCTCGGCGGCGCTGTCCTCGGCCTCGGCGTCGAGGGCGGGAAGCTGCTCGTCCTCGTTCTCGGCCTCGTCGTTCTCGTCGTCGTCCGGCTCCACGAGGTCGAGGAACGGGTTGTTGAGGAGTTCCTGCTTCAGGTGCTGCTGGAGGTCGAGGAGCGGCATGTACAACAGATCCATCGCCTGGTACAGGCGTGGATTGATCTTCAGTTCCTGTCGGAGGCTGGCGCTCTGCTGAAGACCTGTTTTCATGCGTGTGTGCGGCTCAACTGGCGGCGGAAGCGAAACGCGACCGCAGCCGGGCGGTCAGCGTCGGTCCGAGGTAGATGTCCGCCACGGTGTCGTCGAAGACCAGTTCCCGGACGGTCCCGGATACCTTGACCTGTCCATCGAACATGATGTACGCGCGATCCACAATGTCCAGCGTCTGCTCCACGTTGTGGTCGGAAATCAGGACGCCGATGTGCCGGGTCCGGAGGCGGGCCACGATGGTCTGGATGTCGTGCACGGCAATCGGGTCGACGCCCGCGAAGGGCTCGTCGAGCATCATGAACTTGGGCTCGGTGACCAGGGCGCGGGTGATCTCCAGGCGGCGGCGCTCGCCGCCGGAGAGGGCGTACGCCTTCTGGTGCCGCAGGTGCTTGAGTCCCAACTCGTCGAGCAGACCTTCGAGGCGCGCGGCGCGCTCGGCGGAGGGGATGGAGAGCGTCTCGAGGATGGCCCTGATGTTGTCCTCCACGGAGAGTTTCCGAAAGATCGAGGGTTCCTGCGAAAGGTAGCCGATCCCCAGGCGTGCCCGTTTGTACATCGGCATGTTGGTGATGTCGGCTCCGTCAAAGCGGATGCGCCCCGCCATGGGTTGGATGAGTCCGACGATCATGTAGAAGGTCGTCGTCTTCCCCGCGCCGTTGGGGCCCAACAAACCGACGATTTCCCCCTGCCGAAGGTGAACAGCGACATCGTTCACCACGCGCCGCCGGCGGTACATCTTGACCAGGCCGGTGGCCTCCAGGGTGCTGCCGCCCACCGTCACGGCGGCTTCCGGTTCCAGCACGGGCTCGTCCACGGCCACTACCGGCTGTTCGCCGGTGCGCCGCATCACAGCCGCGATCTCGGCCCGGCTCCCCGAAATCTGGTCCCACACGGGCGTCCGGAAGCGGATGATGGCATCGGGATTGACGAGCCCCTCGGGGGGCAGTTCGACCACGCCCTCGCCGGCGAGGCGCGGGAACACGGAGCGGGCCAGATGCCCGCGGACCTCGTCGAGGCTCAGCCGTCCGGCTTCGCGGTCGGCGTCGTGCCCCGCGGCCCGGAGGGCGGCCAGGTGGTCGTCACGGTAGACCACGGCCACGCGGTCGAAGTTGGCCGCGCCGTACTCGTTGGCCGCGCTGATCAGCGCGTGCACGGCGAGCGCCGTCGAGCGATCGCCGTGCGACAGGCGGTCGACCAGGGCGAGGAACTTCTCGGGTGGCGAGGAATCGGTCATCGGGACGATCGGGATGGGCGGTGTACGGCGGTGGTGTCCGGGCGGCCTGGTGGCAGCGGTGGTTTGGCATCCGGTTTCGCCGGCGGGGCGCACCGGTTGGCCGGCAGCGAGTCGTTGGGCTCCGCGAAGATGCCGACGGTCTTCCCCACGACGTCCACCTGCTCGGCGCCCTTGGCACCGAAAGTGACGACGATGCGACTGCCCCGGGAGTAATTCATTGCCGGGACGCAGATCGTGCTGTCCCGCGGGGCCATGTTGTAGTAGGCCGAGGCGCTGTCGATGGCGATGAGCTGTTTGATGCGCGGCGCCTGCGCGGTGTCCTTCGGCGGCAGCGTGTCGAATTTCGCGACGATCGTATCCCCGCGCATCCAGTCCATCTCGTTCGTGTGGAACCGCACCGTGTCGGGCTTGCTCTCGGCGTAGGCGTGCCCCACGGCGTGGATCTCGCGGGCCCGCTGATTCGGCATCAGGACGTCGATGGAGTCGGCAAGGAGGCTGTCGGCGGGCGACTTGGCGGCGGCCCGGCCCGGTCCCCAGGCGTGGGCCCGCTGCAGGACGTCGTTGCTCACGCGAAAGTCGATCGTGTCGGCATGGAGCGTGAGGTCCTTGCTCGTCGCCACCGCGCCGCCGCGCGCCAGCACGCGGTCGAGCTGCTGCTCGTGCGAATACAGGTCGATGAGGGTGCCGACGAGCGTGAACGGATTCTCTCCCTTCCGTCCGTCGATCTGCGGGTGCCCGATCAGGTGCAGGATCTCGTGTTGGCCGTCGAGGAACATCGAGTCGCTGTGGGCGTTCAGGTCCTGCCGCGTGATCAGGACCGCTCCCCCGGCATAGACGAGGCTGTCGCCCTTCATGAACACGTGGTTCGCGATCACGTTCATGGGCGGCTCGGGGCGGCCCAGCGAATCCTTCTGAATGAGGAGGATCGTGGGGCGCCCGGTGGCGGACACCGAGGCCAGCGGCCGGGTGTTCGGAATCGGGCGCAGATACGTGGCCACCGGCCCCTTCAGATTGGAGCCGTTGGGCATGGTGGCATTCACGTTGCCGGTGGCCACCACGCGCTCCTCATTCATGAAGTAGTTCAGGAAATCGGATTGCACGGTGAACCGCGGTTCGCGGTAGTCCACGTGCCCCACGAGGTAGAGGCGCTTCTCGTCGCCGTACTGCTCCAGGCTGTCGGCCTTGAGGTGGATGTCCTTGGACGGACAGACCACCACGACGCCACCGCCGAGGTACGTATTGTACTGGCCGGTGGGGGTCATCACGCTCATCTGGCGGGTGGTCGGCGTGTTGATCGCGTTGCAGCGCGTCGGCGGGCCCTGCCCGAACAGGGCCGCCGGAACCAGGCAGGCGGCCGCGGCGACCGCGCGACGGAGCGCGCGCATCAGCGACTCGGAAACGACGTGATGAGGCCCGACCCGCGGCATCCGCGCAGGCAGTTGATCCGCTTGAGACCCGGGTCGGCGTTGAACCCGATGCCCCGCGACACCTTGTCGCCCTGCGTCAGCACGAACGACGTGTCGCTCGACACGAGGTTCGTGGCCTGATTGAACCGGAGTTGCGGTGTCTCGAGCCGTTCGCCCTTGGCGGTCGTGATGACGACGTGGCCCCACCCGTCGAGCACCTCGGTGCGCATGTTGTATCGGCCGCTGTCGGCGCGCATCGTGCCGTTGGGTTCACCGTTGTTGTCGGCGAAGTCCACGTGCACGTTCCGGAAGTCGAACCGGGTCTGGTCGTTGAACACGAACGCGGTGTCGGCCGTCATCGTGCCGCGCTCGATGCCCTTGTTCGTGAGGACGGACGAGAACTGGACCATCACCTGTTCGGCGCTGTCGGCCACCGAGGGGACGTGCGCTACCGGGGGCTCCGGCGTGCCGTCGCAGCCGAAGGCCGCGGCCACGGCCACCGCCAGGAGGCCGGCCTGGAGGGCGCGCCTCACCGGACCCGCGCCCGCATCAGGTCGTGCAGATGCACCACACCGACCAGTCGGTTGGCGTCGTCCACCACGGGCATCGCCATGATGCCGTGCTCTTCCATGCGGAACGCCACGGCGCTGGCGAGTTCGTCCGCCCGCGCCGTCTTCGGGGCCCGCGTGAGCACGCGGTCGGTGGCGACCGCGAGAATATCGGCTTCGCGTTCCATCATGCGCGTCAGGTCACCCGCCGTCATGATCCCCGCCAGACGATCGTCGCCGTCGAGTTGAATGGCAATGCCCCGTTTCTCCGCCAGCAGCACGATGGCCTGCCGCATGGTATCGCCACTTCGTAATACCGGAAGGTCGTCCGCGCTCATCACGTCGCGCACCCGCGTCAACAGCTGCCGGCCGAGCGAGCCGCCGGGATGCAGGCGCGCGAAATCCTCACGCCGGAATCCCTTGACGTCGAGCAGCGCGACGGCGAGCGCATCGCCCAGCGCCAGCGCCACCGTGGTACTCGTGGTGGGTGCCAGGTCGTGCGGACACGCCTCTTCCTTTACCCACCCGTCCAGCCAGAGGTCCGCGAGTCGCGCCAGGGACGAGTTCCCCTCCCCCGTGATGGCGATGATCCGCACCCCGAGGCCCTTCAGATGCTCCAGGAGGCCGAGCAATTCGTCGGACTCCCCGCTTTTGGAAATCAGAATGGCCACGTCGTCGTGCCCGACGATGCCGAGGTCGCCGTGCACGCTGTCCACCGGATGCAGGAAGCTGGCCGGGGTGCCGGTGGAGGTGAGCGTGGCGGCGATCTTGCGGCCGATGAGGCCCGACTTGCCGACCCCGGCCACGATCACGCGCCCCGTGGACGCCGCGATCATGCGGACGGCGCCGGCGAACGAATCGCCGAGGCGCGTCTCGGCCTCGGCCAGCGCCTGCGACTCGAGGCGGAGCACGCGGCGTCCCAGCGCGGTGATGTCCGGCGTGGTCATCGCACCGCCTCCCGCGCCGAACGCTTGCGCACGTACTCGCGCCAGAGGTCGTCCCACTGGCCGCGCGCGCGGAGCAGCGCCTCGGCGAATTCGCGGACGGCGCCCCGTCCGCCCTCGCGCGTGAGGACGTGCCCGGCCTCCCCCTTGATCTCCGGCGCAGCATTGCCGGTCGCCACTGCGAGGCCCGCCACGCGCATCACGGCCAGGTCGGGGAAGTCGTCGCCCACGAACGCCGCCTCGGCCGGGGCGATGCCGTGGCGCTCGATCATGTCGATGAAGGCCGGGAGCTTGTACGCGTCGACGACCTGCGCGACGTCTTCGATCTCCAACTCGGCGGCGCGCATGCGCACGCTGTCCGAGACGCGCCCGGTGATGATGGCCACCCGCAGCCCGGCGCGGTGCAGCAGGTAGATGCCGAGGCCGTCCTGGATGTCGTAGCGCTTGAACTCGAGCGGACGGCCGTCCACGGCGCCGAGGTAGATGCCACCGTCGGTGAGCACGCCGTCCACGTCCAGGGCGACGAGCTTGATGCGCTTGGCCAGGGAGGCGTCGATCATGCGCGGACGAGCGCCCAGAGCGCGACCGTTCGTTCGATCAGCGCGTCGAGATGTTCCAGCGGGATCATGTTGGGGCCGTCGCTGGGGGCGTGATCGGGATCGGGATGGGTTTCCATGAACAGGCCGTCGGCGCCTGCAGCCACCGCGGCCATGGTGAGGGGCGGGATGAATTCGCGCGCCCCGCCGCTCGCTCCCCCCTGCCCCTGCCCCGGGCGCTGGACGCTGTGGGTGGCGTCGAACACCACCGGTGCCTCGCAGGCGTCGCGCATCCGGACGAAATCGCGCATGTCCACCACGAGATCGCCGTACCCGAAGAAGGTCCCGCGTTCGGTCACGGCGACCTCCGACGGCGTCGCCGCCGCGCCCCGGACCTTGTCCACCGCCCCCCGCATGCCCTCGGGATGCATCCACTGCCCCTTCTTGATGTTCACCGGCTTACCGGTGGCACCGGCCGCTTCGAGCAGATCGGTCTGGCGGCAGAGGAACGCCGGAATCTGAAGGACGTCGGCCACCTGCGCGGCGGCCGCGCATTGCTCCGGCAGATGGACGTCGGTGAGGATGCGAAGGCCCGTGGCCTTTCGCACGCGGTCCAGCGCCGCCAGCCCCTCGTCCAGCCCGGGGCCGCGGTGCGCACCGGCGTTCGACCGGTTGGCCTTGTCGAACGACGCCTTGTAGACGATGCCGCCCGGCACCCGGTCGGCGAGCGCGGCGAGGTGATCGCCCACGCGCAGGTTGAGATCGTCGTCCTCCACCACGCAGGGGCCGGCGATCAGGAAGAAGGCGTCCGCGGGGAATGCGTGTGTCACGTCAGTCCGCCGCCTGCACGAGCTTGCCCGCGTCGGTCGTTGCGCCGGCGCCGTGCTTGGCGCGGTACGCCGCGGCGATGAAGCCCGCGAACAACGGGTGCGGCCGCATGGGGCGCGATTTGAGTTCGGGATGGAACTGGCATCCGATGAACCACGGATGCGCCGGGATCTCGACGATCTCGACGAGTTGCCCGTCGGGGCTCAGCCCGCTGAGCTTGAGCCCCTTCTGCACGAACAGTTCGCGATACGAGTTGGCCACCTCGTAGCGGTGCCGGTGCCGCTCACTGACTTCGGCCACGCCGTAGACCTCGGCGGTCTTCGTGCCGCGCGTGAGGCGGCACGGGTACGCGCCCAGCCGCATCGTGCCGCCCATGTCGGTCACGTGCTGCTGCGATTCCATGAGCGCGATGACGGCGTTGCCGCACGACGGGGCGAACTCCGACGAATCGCTGTCGTCGAGTCCGCACACGTGGCGCGCGAACTCGATGATCGCTACCTGCATGCCGAGGCAGATGCCGAAGAACGGGAGCTTCGATTCGCGGGCGTATTCGATGGCCTCGACCATGCCCTCCACCCCGCGCACGCCGAATCCCCCCGGCACGAGCAGGCCGTCGTATCCGTGCAGGAGTTCGGCGGCGCGCTCCTGTGACGTGAACGCGTCGCTGGACAGCCAGTGGATGTCCACGCCGACGTCGTTGGCGATGCCGCCGTGGATCAGCGCCTCCTGGACGCTCTTGTAGCTGTCCACGAACTCGGTGTACTTGCCGACCACGGCGATGCGGACCCGCTCGCGCGGCGCCAACACCCGCTCCACCATGGCGTGCCACGCCGTGAGATCGGGTTCCGGCCGCTCGAGGCCCAGCTTTTGCAGCACCATGTCGTCGAATCCCTGGTCGTGAAACGCCAGCGGGATCTGATAGATGGTCCGCACGTCGGGGCTCTCGATCACGCATCCGAACTCGACGTTGCAGAAGAGCGCGATCTTGCGCTTGATCTCGTCCGATACCGGGCGCTCCGTGCGCACGATCAGGAGATCGGGCTGGATCCCGATCTCCATCAGCTCGCGCACCGAGTGTTGCGTCGGTTTGGTCTTGAGTTCGCCGGCGGCGGAGATGTACGGGATGAGCGTGAGATGCACGAACAGCGCGTTCTCCCGGCCCACGTCGTGCCGGAACTGCCGGATGGCTTCGAGGAAGGGGAGCGATTCGATGTCGCCCACCGTGCCGCCGATTTCGACGATGACGACGTCGTTTTCCGGCGCGATGCGCCGCATGGCCGACTTGATCTCGTCGGTGATGTGAGGAATCACCTGCACCGTGGAGCCGAGGTACTCCCCGCGCCGCTCCTTGGTGATCACGTTGAGGTAGATGCGCCCCGTGGTCACGTTGTTCGCTTGCGACAGGGCCCGGTCGATGAACCGCTCGTAGTGGCCCAGGTCGAGGTCGGTCTCGGCGCCGTCGTCGGTGACGAACACCTCGCCGTGCTGGAAGGGCGACATCGTGCCGGGATCGACGTTGATGTACGGGTCGAACTTCATCATGGACACGCGAAGCCCGCGCTCCACGAGCAACCGGCCGAGCGAAGCGGCCGCGATGCCCTTGCCGAGGGACGAGACCACGCCTCCTGTGACGAAGATGAACTTCGTCGTGTGCTGGCTTGCGTTCGATGACATCAGTGCTGTTCCGGGTTGAGATTGATCCAGTCGGCGTTTGCTCGGATGAGATCGTCTTCGGTGTCGATGCCGCCCCGTCCGGTGGCTGCCAGACAGGCCACCCCCATGGCCAGGCCCGCGGCGAGGGGCCGCAACTGCTCCAACCGTTCGATGCGCTCCAGGGGATGGGGCGGGAGTGCCACCCATCGCGCGAGCGCATCGCGTGTGTACGCGTAGATCCCAACGTGTTGCCAGATCCGGTCGCGCAGCAACGCCGCATCGGCGTGGTCGCGGAGGAACGGAACGGCCGCCCGTGAAAAATACATGGCGCGTCCATCGTCGGCGGCGACGACTTTCACGACGTTGGGATTCTCCAACGCGTCCAGCCCGCTGAGGGCAGCCGCCGTGCCGAGGGGGAACCCCCGTTCCGCCACCATCCGGCAGGCGCCGCGCAGCGCGTCGAGCTCGACGAACGGCTCATCACCCTGCACGTTGAGCACGAGATCGTGATCCGCATACTCCGGACGGGCGGCCACTTCGGCCACGCGGTCGGTGCCGGACGGGTGGTCGGGCGAGGTCAGGGCCACCGGCGCCCCGTGGCTCCGAGCTGCGCTGGCCACCTCGTCGCTGTCCGTCGCGATGACCGTGGTATCGGCCACGCCGGCGTCGCGCACGCGCTCCCACACACGGACCACGAGGGGAAGACCGGCGAGGAGGCGAAGGGGTTTGCGGGGGAGGCGCGTCGCGCCCAGGCGAGCTGGGATGACGGCGAGCGTCCTCATGGGCGGCGCCAAGCCGCGCGACCGGCCGCAAGATTCACGCCAGCCAATCTACCGATCGCCCTCGGGAAAGGCAAACGCTGTCGGGGCAAACGCTTCGCATTCCGCCGCCCCGAGTGGCGCTAATGGGCCGCCGCGAGCTCCAGGAAGTTGCGAAGGATGGCCTTCCCGTGCTCCGTCTTGATCGACTCGGGGTGGAATTGGACCCCGAACACGGGATGCTCGCGATGGCGGACGGCCTGGATCTCCGTGGCGTCGTCCGCCGTGTGCGCCACCACCTCCAGCACGGGGGGCAGCGAGGCGAACTCCACCACGAGCGAGTGGTAGCGCATGACCTCGAACGGGGACGGCAACCCCGCGAACAGGCCCTGACCGGTGTGCACCACGGCCGACGTCTTCCCGTGCATCACGTGCCCGGCCCGGACCACCACGCCGCCGTACGCCTCGCCGATGGCCTGGTGGCCGAGGCAGACCCCGAGGATCGGGATGGTGGCGCCCCACCGGCGTACCGTGTCCACGGTGATCCCGGCCTGGGCCGGCGTGCACGGCCCTGGCGAGAGGATGATGGCCGCCGGCGCCAGGGCCCCCACCTCCTCCACGCTCAGCGCGTCGTTGCGCTCGACCACGAGGTCGGCGCCCAACTCCCCCAGGTACTGCACGAGGTTGTAGGTGAACGAGTCGTAGTTGTCGATGACGAGGATCATGGTGGGGGATCGCGTGGGGTCAGCCGCGTGGATGATACTGCCGATGCACGCTGCGCAGGTACTCCCGATCGACGTGCGTGTAGATCTGGGTGGTCGAGATGTCGGCGTGCCCGAGCATCTCCTGCACGGCGCGCAGATCGGCGCCGCCCTCGAGCAGATGGGTGGCGAAGGAATGGCGGAGGGTGTGCGGCGTCACGTGCTTCTCGATGCCGGCCCGCTCCACGTACTTGCGGAGGATCTTCCAGGCCCCCATGCGCGAGAGCGGTTCGCCGCGGGCGTTCAGGAAGAGGGCCCCCTTCCCCGCGCCGCGCTCCAGCTTGGGACGCAGCTCCCGCCGGTAGATGGCCAGCGCCGAGATCGCGTTCCGTCCCAGCGGGACGAGCCGTTCCTTGCTTCCCTTCCCGAACACGCGCACCACGCCCTGGTCGAACAGCAGATCCTTCACGTCCACGCTGATCCACTCCGACACCCGAAGGCCGGCGCCGTAGGCGAGTTCGAGCATCGCCCGGTCGCGAAAGTACAGCGGGTCGTCCATCGTGGGGGCGGCCAGCAACCGCTCGATCTCGTCGACGGTGAGCACGTCGGGCAGCGTCCGCCAGCGCTTGGGCGTCTCGAGCCGTTCGCTCGGATCGCGGACCAGGACGCCATCGGCGAGCAGGAACCGGAAGTAGGTGCGAATGCCCGAGACGCTGCGGCGGATGGAGGCCGGGGCGAGCCCCAGATCCTTGAGCTGGTAGATGTGTTCGCGCAGCAGGCGCGCCGTGAGATCGGCCGGTGCCTTCAAGCCCTTGGCCGTGGCGAATTCCGCGAGCCGGCCGACGTCACGCGCGTACGCCTCCCGCGTGGGAGGCGAGGATCCCTTCTCGAGCGACAGGTAGTCGGCGAAGCGCTCGAGCAGGAAGCCGCGCGCGATCGCGTCGTCCATCAGCGATTGCGCCGGCGGAGGAGAACGGCCGTCACGAGCCCGAGCACCAGCACCGCCGCGACGGCCGCCGCGGTGCCACCGTCCCGCGAGAGCGCACGCACCAGCGCCGGCCAGTCGGCGCCGAGGGTGAACCCCACGTAGCTCACGGTGCCGTACCAGATGGCGGAGGCACTCCCGATGAGCAGGGCGGCGGTGAACGCCGGAACGCGCAGCGCGCCGGCGAACGGCGGGACGAGCGCCCGCACGCCGGGGATGAAGCGCCCCAGGAACAGCGCGGCGAGCCCGAACCGTCCGTAGTAGTCGCTCAGCCTGTCCTCGAGCTGCTCGGCCCGCTTGCCGAGCAGCCGCCGCTCCAGGCGATCCGCGCCGTACCGACGGCCGAGGGCATAGATGATCATCGCGCCGGCGACGTTGCCTACCCAGACGGACAGGAACGACACCCACGCGGACCCGTGGCCGCGCGCGGCGAGGAAGCTGCCGAAGGCCACCACGCTGTCGGCCGGGAGCGGCGGGAAGACGTTCTCGGCGGCGGCGGTAGCCGCCAGGATCAGGTAGAGGGCGGTGAGCGGAAGAGCGCCCACCCAGTCCAGGAACGGCGTGAGGCCCACGAGCTCACGTCCGGGGAACGACGGTGGCGGTGGCCAGACAGGCGAGCCCCTCGCCGCGCCCGATCCAGCCCATGCCTTCGTTGGTCTTCCCCTTGATGCTCACATCGGCGGTGCCCACTTCCAGCGCCTCGGCCAGGCACTCGCGCATCGCATCCCGGTGGGGGCCCACCCGCGGGTATTCGGCCACCACGGTGATGTCCACCTGCTGCACGCGCCAGCCCGCGGCGTGTACGCGGGCCAGTGCCGCGCGCAACATGTCTATTGAGTCGCGGTTCTCGTTGGCCGGGTCGTGGTCCGGATACATCTGGCCGATGTCGCCGAGCGCCGCGGCGCCGAGGATGGCGTCGGTGACCGCGTGGGCGACGGCGTCGCCGTCGGAATGGCCGGCCAGCCGGACGTCGCTCTCGATGGTCACCCCGCCCAGGATCATCGGTCCGGGGGGCGCGAAGCGATGCGAGTCGTATCCGATGCCGATTCTGGTCATGACGATGGTGCTCCGCGGAGAGCCCTCCGCCGGAAGCGAGCCGCCGGCGGGCCGCTAGGCGGCCGCGCTGGCCGCGAGGGGCACGATGGAATAGTCCTGGCGGCGGCGGGCCGGCGTGAACCCGGCGTCGCGGATCAGGCGCTCCATCTCCGCCGTCGTGGTGCGGAAGGTGGTGTTGGCCGCCGACACGACGTTCTCCTCGATCATCAGCGAACCGAAGTCGTTGGCTCCGAACCGCAGCGCGAGCTGGCCGATCTTCATGCCCATGGTCACCCAACTCGCCTGGAGGTTGGGCACGTTGTCGAGCACGAGGCGGGCCATGGCGAGCGTGCGCAGGTAGTCCACCGCGTCGGTCTTGGGCATGTGCGACATCTCGGGCGTGTTCTCGGGCTGGAGTGGCCAGCAGATGAACGCCGTGAAGCCGTTGGTGCGGGCCTGCACCTCGCGCACGCGCTGCAGGTGCTCGATGCGCTCGGCCAGCGTCTCGCCGATGCCGTACATCATCGTGACCGAGGTCTTCATCCCCTCCTGGTGCGCCATCTCCATGATGTCCAGCCAGCGATCGGCGCCGGCCTTCTTGCGCGCCACCTGGTCGCGGACGCGCTGGACGAGAATCTCACCGCCCCCGCCCGGGATCGAATCGAGCCCCGCCTTCATCAACTCGCGGATCACGTCGCGCGCGTCCATCCGGAACAGCTTGGCGAAAAAGTCCACCTCGCTGGGGCTGAAGCCATGGATGTGGATGGGATGGTACTTCTTGATGTAGCGCAGGAGGTCGAGGTACCACTCGAAGGGGATGTACGGGTTGTGCCCGCCCTGCATGAGGATCTGGATGGCGCCCAGTTCCTTGGCCTCGTCGATCTTGGCACCGATCTGCTCGTACGACAGCGTCCAGCCCTCGGCGTGCTTGGGCCGTCGGTAGAACGCGCAGAATCCACAGTCGGCCACGCAGACATTGGTGTAGTTGATGTTGCGGTCGACGATGAACGTCACCACGTCGTCGGGGTGCTTCTCGCGGCGAACGCGATCGGCTTCGGCCCCCAGTTCGAGGAGCGGCGCGTTGGTGTAGAAATCGAGGAGGTCGCGCATGACGATACCTGCTACGCTGCGGGGAGGAAGCTGAGCGAGCCGTCGGGGACGCGCCCGGCCGCCACCAGGCGGCGGAAGAATTCCGTGAGACCGGCCAGGTGCCGGTAGGAGAGCCGGTAGTCGAGGCCGGAGAGATATTCGAGGCAGTCGGGCCGGGCGACGCCGGTGGCGAGCGACGCCTGCGCGGCGAGCGCATCGAGGTGTTCGAGGCCCCAGTTCCGTGACGTGATGAGCCGCCCGTGTACGGCCAGCGCGTCCTGCACGTCTGAGCTGCGCTGGGCCACCCACACCGCGAATACGAACGGGAGGCCGGTCCAGGCCTTCCATTCGGCGCCCAGGTCGTAGGCGTGCCGGTAGTCGGCGCGAGGCGCGATGGCGTCGGCCGCGCCCTCGCCGAGACGCGAATTGAGCAGCAACGCGGCGTCGCCGATCACGAGCCGGGCATCGTGGTCATCATGGCCGAAGGCCCCGATGTCGGACATCTCGGCGTCGGCGGGCACGAACTGCGGCTTGGCCTGCCACACGTGTTCGAAGAGCAGTTCGAGGAGGGCGACGCTGGTCATCGAGCTGCGGCTCACCAGCACCCGGCGTCCGCCGAGTTCGTGGGCCGGGCGCTTGGAGAACATCATCACGCTGCGCACCGGGCCGTCGCTGGTGATCGCGAGGTCGGGGAGCAGCAGGTAGCGCGGCGCGTCGGCGGCGTACTCCACGGCCGAGATGACGCTGACGTCGAGCGTCCCGTCGCGCATCATGCGATTGAGCGTGGTGGGCACGCCGTCCACGAGTTCGCCGTCGAGCGGCACGATGCCGCGGTCGATGGCCCCGTACACCGGGTAGCAGTTGATGTAGGGGATGCGACCGATGCGCATCTAGGCCGCCTGGTGCGCGGCGGCCACGTGTGCGTCGTCGTAGGTGCGCACCACGTTGTAGAACGAATCGCGCTCGACGGGGATCTTGCCGGCGCCGCGGATGAGGCCCAGCAGGCCGTCGAGCGCCATGGCCTGCGCCGTGTGCGCGCCGGCCTCGTGGTAGATCTTCTCGTGCACCATGGTCCCTTCCATGTCGTTGACGCCGAAGTGCAGCGAGGCCTGCGACAGGAAGGGGGTGACCATCACCCAGTGGGTCTTCATGTGGGGGATGTTGTCGAGATACAGGCGTCCGACGGCCAGGTTGCGCAGGTCGTCGAACCCCGACGTCGCGGTGCCCAGCCGGTGCAGCGTCTCGCCGAGCTCGTTGTTGTCGGGGTGGTAGGCCAGCGGGATGTAGGCCAGGAACCCGCCCGTCTCGCTCTGCAGATCGCGCAGCATCGAGAGGTGGTTGATGCGATCCTCGTCGGTCTCCACATGCCCGTACAGCATGGTGCAGTTGGTGCGGATGCCCAACGCATGGGCCTCGCGGTGGACGCCGATCCACTCGTCGCCGGCGAGCTTCTTGTCGGCGATCGTGGCGCGGACACCGGGGCTGAACACCTCGGCCCCCCCGCCGGGCATCGTGTCGAGGCCTGCCTCACGCAATGCCACCAGCACCTCCCGCACCGACATCTTCTCGATGCGCGCGATATGCGCGATCTCCACCGCCGTGAGCGCCTTGATGTGCACCTGCGGGTGCCGCGCCTTGAGGGCGCGGAACATCTCGGCGTAGTACGCCAGCCCGGCCTGCATGTCGAGCCCACCCACGATGTGGAATTCGCGGGTCAGCGTGGTGTTCGCCTCGTCCGATTCGGCGAGCACCTGGTCGAGCGTGTAGCGGTAGGCGCCGTCCTCCTTGGGCAGCCGGGCGTACGAACAGAACACGCACGTCTTGCGGAGGATGCAGATGTTGGTGGGGTTGATGTGCTGGTTGGCGGCGAACATGACGCGGTCGCCGTGCATGGCGCGGTTGCGCGCGTCGGCGAGCGTGCCCAGGCCCAGCAGGTCGGGCGTGCGGAACAGGGTCAGGCCGTCCTCGCGGGTCAGGCGCTCGCCCCGCTCCACCTTGTCGGCGATGGGCTGCAGCGCCGGATCGGTGAGGCGGCCGCGTTCGACGACGGGGGTGGACGTCACGGGGGTCACTCCTCCCACTTCCGGACGGCGAGGGTCACGTTGTGCCCCCCGAATCCGAAGTTGTTGCTCAACGCCGTCCGGATCTCGCGCTTCACCGCCTGGTTGGGAGTGCAGTTGAGCGTGATGGCCGGATCGGGCGTCTCGTAATTGATGGTCGGCGGGACGACGCCGTCGCGCGCGGCGAGCGTCGTGATGATGAATTCCACGGCGCCGGCCGCCCCGAGCATGTGGCCGGTGGCCGACTTGGTGGAGCTGATGTTGATGCCCCCCACGTGCTCGCCGAAGACACTGGTGATGGCCTGGGTCTCCGCCACGTCGCCCGCCGGCGTCGAGGTGCCGTGGGCATTGATGTACTGGACGTCGGCGGTGGTGATCCCGGCATCGCGTAGTGCCCGGCGCATGGCGCGCTGCGCGCCCTCGCCGTCCGGGGCCGGCGCCGTGAGATGATGCGCGTCGGCGGTGGCTCCGTAGCCCACGATCTCGCCATAGATGGTCGCGCCGCGAGCCCGCGCGTGCTCCAGTTCCTCCAGCACCACCACGCCGCACCCCTCGCCCATGACGAATCCGTCGCGCGTCAGGTCGAACGGACGGGAGGCCGTGGCCGGCGAGTCGTTCCGCTCGGAGAGCGCCTTCATATTTGCGAACCCCCCGATAGCCATCGGCGTGACCGTGGCCTCGGCGCCGCCGCTGATCATCACGTCGGCGTCGCCGTACTGGATGGTCCGGTAGGCTTCCCCGATGGCGTGGGCGCCGGTGGAACAGGCGCTGACCGTGGCGAAGTTGGGACCGCGCGCCCGGAAGCGCATGGAGACCAGCCCCGCCGCGATGTCGGCGATGAACATCGGAATGAAGAACGGGCTGATCTTGCCCGCTCCGCGCTCCCGGTACTGATCGTGCTGCTCCTCGAAGCTCTTCAATCCGCCGATGCCGCTGCCGAGGATCACGCCGGTGCGTTCCCCGAGCGCGTCATCGAGCTCGCCGCCGAACCCCGCGCACCGCATCGCCTGTACCGCGCCGGCGATGGCGTATTGCGAATACTGGTCGGCCCGCTTCGCCTCCTTCCGGTCCATGTACTGGAGCGGATCGAAGTCCTTCACCTCGCACGCGAACCGCACGGGGAACGTGGAGGCATCGAACTTCGTGATCGGCGCCGCGCCCGATTGCCCGCCGAGCAGCGCGCGCCATGTCGTCGCCACGTCGTTGCCGACTGGCGTGACCATCCCCAGGCCGGTGACGACGACCCGACGTGTCATCAACCGCTGACCTTCTGGTTCAGGTAGCCGACGGCGTCACCCACGGTGCGGAGCTTCTCGGCATCCTCGTCCGGGATGTCGATGTTGAACTCCTTCTCGAACTCCATCACCAGCTCGACGATGTCGAGGCTGTCCGCGCCGAGGTCCTCGATGAAGCTCGCTTCGTCGGTGAGCTTCTCGCGCTCTACCCCGAGTTCCTTCTCGATGATATCGCGAACCTTCTGTGCGTTGTCCGCCATGGGATGTGGCTCTCCTTGAAAGGTGTGTAAACGCTGTAATCTATCAGCCGAGATTGGCCGTTGTCAGTCACATAACCATGCCGCCGTCGACCACGAACACCTGCCCCGTGATGTAGCCGGCATGCTCCGAGGCCAGAAAGGTCACCACCCCCGCGATGTCCGCCGGGGTCCCCAGCCGCTCCAAGGGTATCTGCTGAGACAGGGCGGTCCGGGCCTCGGCGGTCATCGCCGCGGTCATTTCGGTCTCGATGAACCCCGGGGCGACCACGTTGGCCAGTACGTTCCGGGAGGCCAGTTCCTTGGCCACCGACTTGGTGAGGCCCAGCAGCCCTGCCTTGCTGGCGGCGTAGTTGGCCTGGCCCTTGTTGCCCACCAGCCCCACCACACTCGAGATGTTGATGATCCGCCCCCACCGCCGCTTCATCATGCCCCGCGCGGCCGCCCGGATGGCGGCGAAGGCCCCCCGCAGGTTGGCGTTGAGCACCGCGTCCCAGTCGTCGTCCTTGAGGCGGAAGAGCACGTTGTCGCGGGTGATCCCGGCGTTGTTCACCAGGATGTCGAGCGTGCCGAATTCCGTCTCTACCGCGCTCACGAGCGCCGCCACCGAGGCCGGGTCGCCCACGTCGCAGGCGAATCCCCTGGCCGTGGGAGCGATCGCCGCCGCGGCCTCCTGGGCCCGGCCCTGGTCGCGCCCCGCCACCGCCACCGTGGCCCCGCTGGCGGCCAGCGTCTCGGCGATCGCGCGGCCGATGCCGCGGGTACTTCCCGTCACCAGCGCCACCCGCCCGGTGAGATCGATGTTCATGACGCGGCCAGCTCCGTGAGCTTCTGGATGTCGGCGGGGGTGCCGCAGCTCATGGACCGGAGCTGCGGCGCGATCTTCTTCAGCAGGCCCACGAGCACCGAACCCGGGCCCAATTCCAGGAACGTTGCCTCGGGGAACGCGGCGGCCATCGCCAGCACCTCGTCGGTCCACCGGACGGGACTCGTGAGCTGCTTGAGGAGCAGTTCCCGCGCCCGTCCGGCAGACGTGCCGGCATCGGCCGTCACGTTGGAGTATACCGGGAACTCGGCGTCCGTAAACCCAGCGCTGTCAAGCGCCTGTGACAGTCCGTCTAAAGCCGTTTCCATGAGCGGCGAGTGAAACGCCCCGCTCACGTTCAGCTTGATGGCCCGCTTGGCGCCGAACTCCTTGGCCAGCGCCATGGCTCGCTCCACGCCGGCCGGTTCTCCGCTGATCACGACCTGTCCGGGGGAGTTGTAGTTCGCCGGAACGACCAGGCCCGCTTCATCGGTGGCCCGCTCGCAGAGGGCGGCGATCGGTTCGATGGGGTCGCCGAGGATGGCCGCCATTGCTCCCGGGCGGGCGACCCCGCTCTCGTACATCAGTTCACCACGCCGACGGACCAGCCGGGCGGCGGCCCCGAGGTCGAGGGCGCCGGCGGCGTGATAGGCGGTGAACTCACCGAGCGAATGCCCGGCGGCCGCGCGCACGCGGCCGGCGAGAGCCTCGCGCACCACCGCCCACACGGCCGCGCCGTGCGCCAGCAGCGCCGGTTGCGCGTTGTGCGTGAGCGTCAGTTCGTCGGCCGGCCCCTCGAAGCAGAGCGTGCTCAGGCTGACGCCGAGGGCGTCGTCGACACGCTGGAAGGCGTCGCGAGCGGCGGGAAAGGCAGCGGCGAGGTCCTTCCCCATCCCGGGAGCCTGGGAGCCCTGCCCTGGAAAGAGGAGAACGAATTCCATGGTCAGAAGCGCAGAATCATCGAGCCCCACGTGAAGCCGGCGCCGAACCCGACGAGCAGCACCGTGCTTCCTTCCTTTACCCGCCCGGTCTCGATCGCTTCATCGAGGGCGATCGGAATCGACGCCGACGACGTGTTGCCGTAGCGGTCCACGTTCACGTAGACCTTGTCCATCGGCATGTTGGCGTGCTTGGCGGTGGCCTCGATGATCCGGTTGTTGGCCTGGTGCGGGATCAGCAGATCGATGTCGGCACTGGTGAGCTTGGCGGCATCGAGCACGCGATCGCAGGCATCGGCCATCGACCGCACGGCGTGCTTGAACACCTCGCGGCCGGCCATCTTCACGTAGAAGCTGCGATCGTCGAGCACCTGCTGGTCGAACGGGTGCGCCGCGCCGCCCGCGGGCCGGTAGAGGAGATTGGCCAGGGAGCCGTCGCTGCGGATGTAGGTGCCGAGGACCCCGCGCGTCCCGTCGGCGGGCTTCACCACCGCCGCCCCCGCCCCGTCGCCGAACAGGACGCAGGTGGCGCGGTCCGTCCAGTCGATGATCGAACTCATCCGCTCGGCGCCGACCACGAGGACCGTTTCCGCCGATCCCGCGGCGATCATGCCTTCGGCCACCGTGGTGCCGTAGACGAACCCCGAGCAGGCGGCGCTGATGTCGAACGCCGCGGCCCGCGTGGCTCCCAACTCGGCCTGGAGATCCACCGCCGTGGACGGCAACAGGCGGTCGGTGGTGGCGGTGCTGAGCACGATGGCGTCGATGTCACCGGCGTGCACCCCGGCGCGCTCCATGGCCTGGCGGGCGGCCGTGGCGGCCATGCTGCACGTGGTCTCTCCGGCGGCGGCGATGTGTCGTTCCCGGATGCCGGTGCGCCCGACGATCCACTCGTCCGAGGTCTCGATGCCGATGGCGGCGAAGTCGTGGTTCGTCATGACCCGGTCGGGCACGCCACGGCCGGTGCCGGCGAAGTAGGCGATGGGGCGCTTCATGCCGCGGCTCCGTCGGCCGATGCCGCGTTCAGGCGCTTGCTGATGTGCTCGTCGAGCCGGTTCTCCACGGCCTGCACGGCCGCCTTGATGGCGTTCTTGATTGCGCGCGGCGACGAGCGCCCATGGCAGATGATGCTCACGCCGCGCACCCCGAGCAGGGGCGCGCCGCCGTATTCCGAATAGTCCAACTGCCGGAGTGCGGCGGTGATGCGGTCCTGTTCGATGCCCGCCTTCACCAGAAGTCCGATCATCAGCGGCGCTACTCCTTCGTAGAATTTGAGGAGCACGTTGCCCACGAAGCCGTCGCAGACGACGACGTCGATGGGGCCATGGTGATTGTGCCCGGCCGGCAGGTCGCGTCCCTCCACGTTGCCGGCAAAGTGCAGGCCCGACTGTGCGAGCAGGGCGTGGGTTTCCTTGGACACGGCATCTCCCTTCTCGGGCTCCTCGCCGATGTTGAGCAGCCCGACGGCGGGATGCTCACGGCCCAGAATGTCGTGCGCGTACACGCTGCCGAGTCGCGCGAACTGCACGAGCTCGGCGGCCGAGCAATCGACGTTGGCGCCCGAGTCGAGCACGACGACGGCCTGCTGGGCCGTGGGGAAGACGGTCGCGATGGCCGGCCGCTTGACGCCGTCGTGCATGCGGAGCAGCACCATGGAGGCGGCCATCTGGGCCCCGGTGTTGCCGGCCGAGACGAACGCGTCGCACTGCCCTTCGGCATGCAGCCGCAGGCCCACCATCATCGAGCTGTTGGGTTTGCCGCGGATGGCGGCGCTGGGCTTTTCCGCCATGGCGATGACGTCCGGCGCTTCCACGACGTGCAGGCGCGCGCGATGCGCGGCGAGCCCGGCGTGCTCGCCGCGCAGCACCTCATCGAGCGTCTGCTCGATGAGTGCCGAGGGTCCCACGAGGTGGATCGAGTGTGCGGGATCGAGCTCGGCGGCTGCGAGGAGCGCTCCGGTGACGGTCGCGCGTGGGGCGTGATCGCCCCCCATCGCGTCCAACGCGATCCGCGCCAAGATCAGGCTTCCCTGGCGGCGACTCGCTGCTTACCGGCGTAGTATCCGCACTCGTCGCACACGCGGTGCGGGCGCTTCATCGCCTGGCAGCGGGGGCACTTCTGCAGGGCGATCGGCGCCGCCTTCTTGTGCGTGTTGCGGGCGCGCTTCTTGCGCTTGGAGGTTCTGCGTTTCGGGACGGCCATGGCTCGATGGGAATCGGTGAAAGTCTGGTAATACGGCTAATTGCTCGGAGTGGAATCGAGTTTGCGCAGCGCATCCCACCGGGAATCGCCGGCGGGCGGACAGCTGCACGGACCCGCGTTGAGATCGGCCCCGCAGGTGGGACAGTAGCCCTTGCAGTCTTCACGACAGAGCGCGTAGGCCGGCGCGTTCAGCACCCACAGTTCCCGGACGGCCGGACGCAAATCCAATTCCTTGTCCCGAGGGCCGAACGTGTACACGTCCGGGTCATCGGCTTCTTCATCGCCGGTTGGGGCGAAGATGAGGTGCGCTTCATCCTCCACCACCACCGACGTCTCGGTCAAACAACGGCGGCACGGCAGCACCGCGGTACCCGCGATGCGACCGTGCCAGTAGAATCGCCCCGCCCCGGCCGCCGAGAGACGGCCCGTGACGTGTACGACTCCGTTCGGCACCGCGTCACCGTGTTCCCAGATCGGATCGTCGGCCGCCAGCTCGCCATCGACCTGGACAGCTTGGGACTCGAGTTCGCGGATGTCAAAGGACAGCATAGCCACGAAAACTACTCGGCTCGGATGGCCATTACAAGTCGCCAAGCGCCACGAAGTTAGCTCGCCTCGCAGGCCCTCGCGGTCACCACGATGCGGAGGCGCCGAGGCGGAGCGTCCGCGGCGCGACGTGGCCAAGCGGGCTCGCGAACTTCGTCGGGGAGTTCCGGTCGGTGCTCGCGTCGAGGGAGGCGTTTATCCGCGTGATGACCTTGCTCCCCATCGCGTTGAACACGTCGAGCGCCACGTTCCACTTCACGCCGGCGGCTTCGAAGGGGCGCTCGAGGTGGAAGTCGAGCGTGTAGTGCCCGCCGTAGTGGTACGACCCCTCGGGCGCCAGGTTGATGCGCTGGCCCGCAAGGTAGCTCATGACGGTGAAGGGGATCGGCTGAGGACCGTCGGGGGGCGGCGGACCGACAGACGATGTCTTGACCGGATTCCGGAGACCGTACGATATGTATTGGTACGACGGCAGAATCGTGAACGTCGGGGTGAGGCGGTCGCCATAGATGCCGTAGAACACGATTCCGAGTCGGTAGCCCTCGCCGATGTCACCGATGGAGCGGAACTTGAATTCGAGGTGGCTGGCATTGTCGAGAAGCCCATACCCGTTGATCTGCTCGTTCGGGCGCACCCATGGGCCCGGGCCCCGCCCCACCAGGCGGTCGAAGCCGGTGATCGAATTCGGATCATAGCCCGACACGGTGGAGAAGTTGCCGCGCAGCGACGTCACCGCCACCGACGCCATGGCCTCCCATCCGGGCTCGCGAAGGGTGCCGTTGAGCAGCAACTGGCGGAATCGGCGCCGAGCGCCCGGGGGGTTCGTGATCTCGTACTGCGGATTCCAGGTGGTGCCGCCCTCCAGCAGGTAGGTGGGCACCGGTAGCCCGTCCGCGACGGCCTGCGCCAGCGCGTTCTTCGGGATGTACATCTTGGGGATGACGAGGATATGCTCCCGCCCGGCGTCGTCGGTCACGAAGTCGGCAACGTACCGGCCCGGGTAGTCCATCATGATCACGCTGTCGGCCTGTGCATAGTTGGAGGCCGCGTTCTTGTCGACGAGGGCGATGATGTCCCGGTAGTTGCGTTGCGCGTACGACACCTCGAAATGGAGTTCCGGCGTGGGGTCGGCGTGCGCGCCGATGACGAACTCGTCCACGTACGGCTGGTGGTAATCCTTCACCACCCCTTCCTGATTGAGCTGGTCGTATTCGATCCGCCGGAACTGCCCGATCGCCGCCATCGAGTCGCGTTGCGCCAGCGTGATCACCCGGGTCGGGTCCGAGAACGTCGGCCCCATGTATTCCCAGACTTCGTAGTCGGAGTACGCCCCGGCACCCGCCACGCGGTCGAACATCTGGGCGAACAGATCCTGGTGGTACCGCCCCCAATCGATCGTGAGGCCGGCGGGATGCGCCTCCGTCCCGACGTCCACCGTCAGCCCCAGACGCGGGTCCAGGCCGGTGGCCGAGATCGCATGGATCGTGGGACCGCCGCTCACCGGGTCGATGCTTCCGTTCCACCAGCCGAAGCGCAGTCCCGGATGCACACCGACGCGCCCTACCGTGTAGTCGTCCTGCACGAACGCCGCGCCGTTGTCCACGTAGGCGTGTTCATGCGTCTCGCCGCCCCAGCTCGTCGGTGTATACGTCTGCCAGGTGGACGCGTCGCCGGGGCGGAAGGTGAGGTAGGAGCCGTCGATCGTGCTCTTGCGGGGGCGCCAGGTCATGCCTGCCGTGCGGGTCTGGTCGTCGCGCCACACGCCGAATTCTTCCTGCGCGCCGACGCGGAAGTGGTGCTGGCCGAGCAGCGTCGCGAAGTGATCCAGTCCGACGCTGTACCCCACGCTGGATGGCCGCTGGCGCACGACGAATGGGGCGTTTTGATAGCTCTCCGAAACGGCGAGCTGGTAGGTGGCCACGCCGGGAACGTTCGGTCCATTGTACGGGTCCACGTTCAGCGCTTCGGAGAAGCTCACGAACTTGGCTTCGAGAATCGAGGACGAGCCGAAGGTGTGCTGCCACGAGGCGTCGAGAATCGTCGAAGGCGAATGCACGCGCCCGGTGGCCGCCGCCGTTTCGCGCCCGGTGAGGTCGGCATGTTCCGTCGTGCTGTCCCCCCAGGCCAGTCCGAAGTTCAGGAGATCGTGATCGGACGGCGTCCAGGTGAGCTTGCCGAAGCCGCTTCCGGCGGTGGCGATTTCATGCACGGGGGAAAAGTGCTCGACGCCAAGCAGGTCGAGGGCCCGCAACTGGGTACTCACGTACTGTCCGGCGATGAAGTAGAAGAGCCGGTTGCGCACGATCGGCCCGGAAGCCTGCGCCTCGATCTCCTGATGGCCGTCGCGCTCGGGTGTGATGTCGGTGCCCATGAGGTTGGTGGCGTTCAACCCGGGGTTCTCATAGTTGGCGCTGATGGCGGCCGTGCGTGTGTTGCTGCCGCTCTTGGTCACCACGTCGATCAACCCGCCCTGAAACCCGCCCTCATCGGCGCCGACGCCGAGCCCCCGCACGTCGAGTTGCTGGATCCAGTGGACGCTGGGCAACACGATGGCGCCGCCGAGGCCAGGGTGGTTGATGGCCACGCCGTCCAGCCGGTACGCG
This sequence comes from uncultured Gemmatimonadaceae bacterium, assembly GCA_963822945.1. Classification (GTDB taxonomy): domain Bacteria; phylum Gemmatimonadota; class Gemmatimonadetes; order Gemmatimonadales; family Gemmatimonadaceae; genus JAGWRI01. The sequence continues at coordinate 44,991 of CAWGJO010000024.1, forward strand.
TTCGCTTGCACTCCCGCTCCACCCCACATCTGGTCGGGGCGTGCACCCGGCGTGAGCACCACGAGCCGGTTGAGATCGAGTCCCACCGGCAGCATGGCGATCTGCTGTGCGGTCACGCGCAGCGGCGATACTTCCGTGGCCCGCCCTGCCTCTTCGCCGGTCGTGGTGACCAGTACGGGCGCGAGACTTCGGGGGGCGGGCTCGAGCACCACGGCAATCTGCGTGACCAGACCGGCCACGACGGTCACCCCGGTATCGGTGACCGGGCGGAAGCCGAGGCGGCGCACCGTGACCTCGTAGACGCCCGGAGGCAGCGCGGCGAGCCGGAAGACGCCGTCGCTGCCGGACGTCGCCCGACGCTGGTACGAGCCGTCGGCCCGCCGGGCGCCGACGGCCGCATCCGCCACCAACTGGCCATCCGCGCCGCGGACGACGCCGGCAATGATGCCCGAGGCGGACTGTGCGGCAAGCGTGGCGACGGGCAGCGTCATCCCGACCGCTGTCGCGACGAGCCACGCTCGCCAGATCCGCCGGGCGCCGGCACCGCCCGAGGCGGCCATTACCCAGAGGCGATCACGTCGCTCTCGGCAAAGAAGAAGCGTGCTTCGCGCAGCGCATTTTCATCGCTGTCGGAGGCGTGAATGGCGTTCCGCTCCTTGGATTCCGCGTAGAGCTTCCGGACGGTTCCCGGCTCGGCCTCGGCCGGGTCCGTCGCCCCGATGGCCTTGCGGAGCGCGGCCACCGCGTCGGCCTTTTCCAGCACCATCGGCATGCACGGGCCTGACGTCATGAACGTGACCAGCGACTGATAGAACGGCCGCTCGCGGTGGACGGCGTAGAACTCGCCGGCCTGGGCTTGGGTGAGATGCAGGACGCGTGCGGCGCGCACCACGAAGCCCTGGGCTTCGAGGTGCGCGAGGATCTTGCCGGCCTTGCCGGCTCCGAACGCGTCGGGCTTGATGATGGTCAGCGTCTGGTTGTGAGCCATTATGTAGGTTCGATTATGTGAGTCGGCGACGGCTACCGCAAGCGCGCCTTGATGAGTTCGACGAAATCCACGGGACGCTTCGCCACGCCCATGCCGGCCGCCTCGAAGGCGGCGATCTTCTCCGCCGCGGTGCCCGACGAGCCCGAAATGATGGCGCCGGCGTGTCCCATGCGGCGGCCCGGGGGCGCGGTCTGGCCGGCGATGAAGCCGACCACCGGCTTCGTCATGTGCTGCTTCACGAACTCGGCCGCCTGCTGCTCGTCGGTGCCGCCGATCTCGCCCATCATCGCGACCGCCTTCGTGTTCGGATCCTTCTCGAACGCTTCGAGGCAATCGATGAAGTTGGTCCCATTGATCGGGTCCCCGCCGATGCCCACGCAGGTGGACTGGCCGAGCCCCGCCCGGGTGAGCTGATACACGATCTCATAGGTGAGCGTGCCGGAGCGGCTGACCACGCCGACGTTCCCCGGCGTGCAGATGCGCCCGGGAATGATGCCCACCTTGGACTGGCCCGGCGTGATCAGTCCCGGGCAGTTGGCGCCGAGCAGACGGGCGCCCTTGTCCTTCACGAACGGATACACGCGCGTCATGTCGAGCACCGGCACGCCTTCCGTGATCGCGACGATGAACTTGATGCCGGCGTCCGCGGCCTCCATGATCGCGTCGGCGGCATACATCGGCGGCACGTACACCACGCTGGTGTTGGCGCCCGTGGCCGCCACGGCGTCGTGCATCGTGTTGAAGATCGGCACCGTGTTCTCGAACTTCTGGCCGCCCTTGCCGGGCGTCACGCCGCCCACGACCTTCGTGCTGTATTCCATCATCTGCTTGGCGTGGAACGAGCCGTCGCGGCCCGTGATGCCCTGCACGATGACGGTGGTGGAGTTGTCGATGAAGATGCTCATGCGGCCTTCCCTCCCTTGGCGAGGGCCACGGCCTGCTTCACCGCCTCGTCCATGTCGGCGGACGCGGAGAATCCGTTGTCCTTGAGAATCTTCACCGCGATCTCCTCGTTGGTGCCGGTCAGCCGGATCACGATCGGCACCGCGAGCGGATTCGCCTTGGTGGCCGTCACGATGCCGTTGGCCACGTCGTCGGTGCGGGTGATGCCGCCGAAGATGTTGAACAGGATCGCCTTCACGTTCGTATCGCCGGTGATGATGCGCAGCGCGCTCACCACCTTCTCCGGGTTCGACGATCCGCCGATGTCCAGGAAGTTGGCGGGCTCGCCGCCGTAGTACTTCACGAGGTCCATCGTGGCCATGGCCAGGCCGGCGCCGTTGACCACGCAGCCCACGTTGCCTTCGAGCTTGATGAACGTGAGGTTGGCCTTCCGCGCCTCGACCTCGCTGGGCGCCTCACCGCTGTCGTCGCGCAGGGCGGCGATGTCCGGGCGGCGATCGAGTTCGTTGTCGTCGATCACCATCTTGGCGTCGAGCGCGACCACCTCACCCTTGGGAGTGAGCACGAGCGGGTTGATCTCCGCCAGCGAGGCGCCGCTCTTCATGAACGCGGCGTACAGCTTCTGCATGATCGAGCCGGCGGCGCGCGCCTGCTTCACGTCGTCGTAGAGGAAGAAGCCCAGCTCCATCGCCTGATAGCCCTGCAGCCCGTAGCGCGTGTCCACGCGCAGGCGCCGAATCTTGTCCGGCGTCTTGGCCGCCACCTCCTCGATGTCGATGCCGCCCGCCGGGCTCACCATGAACACCGGCGCCTTGCTCGCCCGGTCCAGGATCACACCGACGTATGCTTCGCTGGCGATGTCCTCGGCCGGCGTCACCAGCACCTTCTGCACGGTGAGCCCCTTGATCTGCATGCCGAGAATCTTGCTCGCGACAGCCTTCGCCTCGGCGGGATCCTTGGCCAGCTTCACGCCGCCGGCTTTGCCGCGCCCGCCGGCATGCACCTGGGCCTTGATGACCACGGTGGCCCCGAACTTCTTCGCGATTGCCTCTGCCTGCTCCGGGGTCGTGGCCACCTCCCCGGGGGGATCGGCACGCCCTGGGCGCGCAGAATCTCCTTGGCCTGGTACTCGTGAATGTTCACGCCTACTCCGCTGTGATGGTCGTTCCGGCTTCGCCGCGGACCGCATCGCGCCCGCGACTCAGCGCTGTGATGATCGCGCGACCGCCGGTGCGGCGCACGAAGTCCACTGCCGCGCGGATCTTCGGCGCCATGCTCCCCTCGCCGAAGGCTCCTGCGCGATCCATCCGCGCCGCCTCCTCCACCGACAGCCGCCGCAGCGGCCGTTTTGCGGGCGTACCCCAGTCGGCGTACACCGCATCCACGTCGGTGAGAATCAGCAGCAGCTCGGCGCCAAGGTCGCGCGCCAGCACGGCCGCCGCCAGATCCTTGTCGATCACGGCGTCGACCCCCTCCCAACCTAGCGACGGATCATCGTAAATGGGTGCCCCGCCCCCGCCGCACGCGATCACCACCGTGCCGGCCTCGAGCAGACGCCTGACCACGGACGCTTCGTGCACGGCGAGCGGCGTCGGACTGCCCACCACGCGGCGCAGCCGGCCGTTGCCGTCGGGCCGCACCGCGAACCCCTCCTGCTGCACCTGCGTGGCGCGCGCGGGCGTGAGCGCATGCCCGATGAACTTGGTCGGGACGCCGAGCGCCGGATCGTGCCGGTCCACCTGCACCTGCGTGATGACGGTGACCACGTCCCGCGGATGGCCCGCCCGACGCAGCGCGTTGTCCAGCGACTGCTGGATCATATACCCGATCCATCCGGCCGTCTCGGCCACCAGGACGCCCAGCGGCAGCGGACTCGCATCCCGCCGGGCCAGTTCGTTCCGGACCAGCTCGTCCCCCACCTGGGGGCCGTTGCCGTGCACGATGCAGACGTGCCACCCGGCGACGATCAGGTCGACGATCGGATCGAGGCTCTCGCGCGTATGGCGAAACTGGTCGAAGATCGTCGACGGCTCACCCGACGGGGCCAGTGCGTTGCCCCCGAGCGCCACGATGGCGGTGCGCGGCAGGGTCGTCACGGGATGGGCTGCCCGAGCAGGTTGCCCAGCTCCTCGAACGCCTTGCCGAACCCCACCCAATCGCCCCGGCGCAGCGCGTCGCGCATCGCCTCGTACAGTTGCCGCATGGTGCGGCGGATCTCCGCCGCCGACCGGCGCCCCGACGGATTGGCCGGCAGGACCACCCCCGTCGCCTGGCGCAGGGTGGGCGCCACGTGCGTGCTGTCGTCCACCAGGTAGACCACGTGCAGCAACTCGGGTACTGCGCCGGGCGTCCACCGGTAAATGGGCTGCAGGTAGGCCACGTGCCGGCCGAGGAAGAAGGCCCGCACGACACCGTGCACGACACTCAGATTGGGGGCGCGGGCCGCACTGTCGGCGGCCGAGAGCCGGTCGAGCACCTTCTGCCAGATCGGACCGCGCGGCGCGGAGTCCGGAAGCCAGAGCGTCCGGTGCTGCGGCCCGCCTTCCGCCACGACCACGCCGCGAACGCGGTCCGCCTGGTCCAGCAGCGGGATCTCGAGCGCCGTGGGGCCGTTCCGCGGCAGCGCGTACCTGGGGAGCTCTCCGGCCAGCGTACTGTCGGCGCCATCGATCACGGGTGGGTGGCTCGGTCGGCCGCTGTCGGCGCGTGTCCCGTATCGGCCGAAGGCCAGGGCCATGGCCCGCGCGCCGTCGACGGCCGGTGGCAGGTCGGCGAGGATGCGCGCCGGCACGGCGGCCGGGGGCGCGAACAGGCGCGGGAACCGGCTGATCCAGGTCTGGGCGATCGGATCCAGCACCCGGTCGGCCACGAGTTGTACCTGACCGGTGGACGAGAGCACCAGCGCCGTCGCCGCGTGGTGGAAGTAGCTGCGCGGTGCTCCGGCCAGCACGAATTGCTGGCTGAGCGGGTACGAGGAGGACGCCGCGTAGAGGTCGACCGCCCAATACAGCGAGTCGCCGAACACGAGGGGCGCGACGCGGGTGCCCTGGACGAAGAAGGGGGCGATGGCCGCGATGCGCTGGCGGACCCCCCGCCTGGTTACGAGCACCGGGCGGGGCCCCGGCAGATCCCGGAGCCAGAGGCGCAGATTCTGAACGCTCAGCGCTTCGGCGAAGCGCTCCACGGGCGACACCAGCGGCACCCCCACCACCTGGCCTGCCGAGTCGGGCACCACGGCATACCCCGGAGTCGCATCGAGGATGAGCGATGGCGCGAGCAGCGCCGCGTCGTCCTCGCTTCCGGGCTCGGGAAGCCGGGCGGGCGCGCCGTCGTCGTCCGCGGCGGACGCGGCCGTCCGCACGACGATTCCCACGGGTGCGGCCTCGCCGGGATCCGGCGGCGGCTGGGGCGACGTGACCACGCCCACGAGTCCCACGGGCCGGCTCGTCCAGCCGACCCGGGCGCCCGTGGCGAGACGCGATTCGGCCTCGACGGCGCGCGTGAGCGGGATGGCATCCCAATGCGAGACGCCAACGGCCGCTTCGGCGAGCGTCGCGTACGCGGGCACGGTGTCGCCCACGGTCATCTGGTCCACGGCGTAGGCGCGGCGGGTGTAGCCGGCCCGGGTGGCCTCGTAGGGGCGCTCGCGCAGCGTGGAATCGGGCTGGGCCGGAAAGCGCCGCGCGATGAGCGGCGCCACGTCCCGCGTGGCGATCCCGGTGACCAGGATGGCGCTCACGGCCGCTACCACGATCCGGCGCTGCCCGGTCCATCCTGCCCACACGACCACCAGGCCGGCCGCCAGCGTCACCATGGCGAGGACGAGGGCGCCGGGAACGCGCACCCGGTGATCGAGGGCGCTGAACGCCCCACCGGGGCCGGTGCCGTGCAGCAGCACCCCATACATCTCCAGCCGCAGATGCCAGGCCAGCAGGACGACGAGTACACCGGCCAGCACCGCGAGGTGGCGCCGGATGTACTCCGAGATGTGGACCCGGCCGCGCTCGAACCGGAGTCCTGGCGTGAGGAGGTACAGGAACACGACGACCGCCGCCACGCAGAGTACGCTCGCCGTCGCCCAGGTGAAGAGCGAGGCCTCGAAGGGCAGCTGGTAGACGAAGAATCCGAGGTCGGCGTTGAAGTAGGGATCGGACTCGCCGAACGGGTGGCCGAACCGAGCCTGCAGGCAGGCCGGTCCAGTCGTGGAGCGACATCGCGAGCGCGGCGGCCACGACCACGGCCAGCGCCAGGGCCACGCCGGTGAGGGCGCGGCTCGAGACCTCCTCACCGAAGTCGAAATTCCCGATGCGGCGCGGGAGCACGAGCGACACCACCGATTGCCGGACGGCGTAGAAGTTCGCGAAGGCGAACAGCGCCATGAGCACGCCGCCCACGACGCGCAGCGTGAGCAGCGCGACGAGCCGGGCCTCCCAGAGGGAGAGCGCCCCCATGGCCTCATACCACCGGTAGCCGGCGTAGAGCTGCGACGCCTCGCGGGCCGCGAGCAGCGCGATCGCGGCCGCGAGGAGGACGACAGCGACGCCGCGCCGCGAGGTCACATCACACCTGCACGCCCTGGGCGCGCAGCCACCCGTCCATCTCGCCGCGGATCTCGGCCAGCCGGGCCTCGCTCCGGGCTTCGAAACGGGTCACGATCACCGGCTGCGTGTTTGACGCGCGGATCAGTCCCCAGCCGTCGCCGAACAGCACCCGCACGCCATCCACGTCGATCACCTCGTGCGTGGCCCGGAAATGGGCCACCGCGCGTTCGACGATGGCGAACTTCCGGTCGTCGGGACAGTCGACGCGGATCTCGGGGGTGGCGAAGTAGGCCGGCACGTCCGACAGCAGCTCGCGCACCGTCTTTCCCGAGTCGGCCACGATGCGGATCAGGCGCGCCGCGGCGTACAGCGCGTCATCGTGCCCGTAGAATCCCTCGGTGAAGAACATGTGGCCCGACATCTCACCGGCGATCGGCGCGTGCAACTCCTTCATCTTCTCCTTGATGAGGGAGTGCCCCGTCTTCCACATCACCGGCGTGCCACCCGCGGCGCGGATCGCGTCGGGGAGCGCCTGCGAGCATTTCACGTCGAAGATCACCGACTGGCCCCGGCCGGTGCGCTCGAGGACGTCGCGCGCATACAGGATGAGCAGCCGGTCGCCCCAGATGATCGTGCCCTGATCGTCCACCACGCCGATGCGGTCGGCGTCGCCGTCGAAGGCGATGCCCAGTTCGGCCCCGTCCTGGCGCACCGCCGCCACGAGGGCCTCGAGATTGGCCGGGACGGTGGGGTCCGGATGGTGGTTGGGGAACGTGCCGTCGCTCTCGCAGAAGAGGCCCCGCCCCCGTATGCCGAGCGCCTTGAACAGTTGCGGCGCCACGAGGGCCCCTGCCCCATTGCCACAGTCGTACACCACGCGCACGGAACGGGACAGCGGGCCGATCCGCGAGACCATGTCGTCCACGTAGCGTTCGACCACGTGCTCCTCGCGCACCGTGCCGCGGCCGGTCGTCCGCGGCGGTGCCTGGGTGAGCTGGTAGAGCTTCTGAATCTCGGCGCCGTACACCGATCCCTTGCCGAGGCAGATCTTGAATCCGTTGAATTCGGGCGGATTGTGCGATCCCGTGATCTGAATGCCGCCCGACACGTCGAGGTGGTTGAGACTCCAGTACATGAGCGGGGTCGGCACCACGCCGATGTCCACGACGTTCACACCGCTCGACGTGAGGCCATCCACCAGCGCATCTCGGAGCGCGGTGCCGCTGGGGCGGTTGTCGCGACCCACCACGAGGGGGGCCGTCTGGCCGTGTTCGGCCAGGTATGCCGCGTACGCCACACCCACCGCGCGGGCAGCCTCGTCGGTGAGGTCCTTCCCCACCACGCCTCGGATGTCGTATTCGCGGAAGATACCGGGGGCAATCGTCATGTCGGTCCTCGAAAAGCGGACGGGGCCGTTCCCGGCCCCGTTCCTTGTTCGGTGCGCCGCGCCGCGCCTACGGCTTGGCGGTGCTCGCCGTATTCGGGGTCACGGGGGCGGTCGGGATGCTGCGCATGATGCCGGCCCGGGCCAGCCGGACGAACCGGTCGGGCACGATGCCGAGCAACAGGATCGCGATCACACTGAACAGTACCACGGCCCGAGTCAGCGCGGGCGTCGGCCCGGGGGCCTCGGCCCCTTCGGGCCTCGGCTTCATGAACATTACCATCACGACGTACAGATAGTAGCCCGCCGACACCACGGTGGTCAGCACCAGGACGACGGCCAGCGTCGTTTGCGGGGTCGGTGACTGCAGGGCCGCCTGCAGCACGTACCACTTGGCGAAGAACCCCGCCCCCCCGAACACCGGGAAGCCCAGCATGGAGAGCATGAGTACGCCCATGCCGAGCGCGAGCCAGGGTCGCACCGACCAGAGGCCGGCGAAGTCGTCGATCATCACCGGGCGGTCGCCCGAACGGGAGAGGACGATGATGACGGCGAAGGCACCGAACGTGGCCAACGTGTAGGCCAACAGGTAGAAGAGCATGGCCGAGCCGGCCTGGGTGCTGGCCGAGGCGAGGGCCACGAGCAGGAACCCGGCGTGGGCGATGCTGGAGTAGGCCAGCATCCGCTTGATGTTGCGCTGGGCCAACCCGATGGCGTTGCCGACGATCATCGTCGCGATCGCCAGGCCTGCCACGACCGGCTGCCATTCGTGGAAGGTGGCCGGGAACGCTTCCATCCATACCCGGAGGAGGGCCGCGAACGCAGCGGCCTTGACCGTGGCCGCCATGTAGGCCGTGATCGGCGACGGCGCGCCGTCGTAGACGTCCGGCGCCCACATGTGGAACGGCACCGCCGCCACCTTGAACCCGAAGCCGACGAGCAGGAGCCCGGTGCCGATGAGGACCAGCGGGCTGCGCGTGAGGCCGACGCCGGAGATTCGGGCCGCGATGTCGGCGAGATTCGTGGTCCCCGTGGCGCCGTAGATCAGCGCCATGCCGTACAACAGGAACGCCGTGGCGAAGGCGCCGAGAAGGAAGTACTTGAGAGCGCCCTCCGCCCCCCGCGCGCTGCGCCGGTTGATGGCGGCGAGCGAGTACACCGACAGCGACATCAGTTCGATGCCGAGGAAGACGATCATCAGATCCTGGGCCGCCGCGAGCAGCATCATGCCCGACGATGCGAACAGGATGAGGACGTGCGACTCGGCGACGCCGATCTGCTGCCGATCGTTGTCGTCGATGGTGAGCGCAATGGCGAACAGGGTGCCCAGCAGGATCACCGCGTCGGCCATCCACCGGAAGTTGTCCACGGCAATGGGCCCGGCCGTCGCGGTGCGCTGCTGGTACAGGCTCCAGATGGCGTAGATACCGACCACGACGGTGAGCATCATGCTGGCGATGCCCACCGAGCGTTGGTGGGCCACGCTCGGCTGCCGCCAGGCCGCCCACAGGAGCAGCAACGCCGCACCGCCCATCAGCAGGAGGTCGGGCCCCAGCGCCGTCATCAGCTGCGACGGGATCGCGAGATCGAATTGCATCAGTTGGCCCCCTCCGCCACGGTGTGCACGGCGCGGGTCTGCACGGACTGGACGAAGTGCTCGGCCGAGGTCTGCATGCGGGAGAGCACGGGCTTGGGATAGACGCCCAGCCAGATGATGGCGGCCAGGAGCGGAACGAGCAGCGCCAACTCGCGGCGATTGAGGTCGGGGATGTGGAAGTTCACGGGCTTGTCGAGGCGGTTGAACAGCACGCGCTGGATGGCCCACAGCATGTAGGCGGCGGAGAAGATCACCGCCGTCGCCGCAACGAACGCGAACACCGGGTAGGTGCGGAACGCACCGATGAGCACGAGGAATTCACCCACGAATCCGTTGGTGCCCGGGACGCCGATGCTGCTGAACGTGACCAGGGTGAGCGCGGCCGCGAACATCGGGACCACGCGGGCAATGCCGCCGTAATCCTCGATCAGCCGCGTGTGACGCCGCTCGTAGATCATGCCGATCAGGAAGAAGAGCGCGCCGGTGGAGATGCCGTGGTTGATCATGACCATCAACGCGCCCTGCACGCTCTGCACGGTGAGCGCGAAGATGCCCAGCATCACGAACCCGAGGTGGCTCACCGACGAATAGGCCACGAGCTTCTTGAAGTCCGGCTGCACCAGCGACACGAGCGCCCCGTACACGATGCCGATCACGGCCAGCGTGAGGATGATTGCACGCACCGTAGCGTTCGTGGCCGCCGTCGGGAACAGCGGGACGGCGAGCCGCAGGAACCCGAAGGTACCGAGCTTGAGCATGATGCTCGCCAGCACGACGGAGCCCGCGGTGGGCGCCTCGACGTGCGCGTCGGGCAGCCACGTATGGAACGGGAACATCGGCACCTTCACCGCGAAGGCGAGGAAGAAGGCGCCGAACAGCCAGAACGACGCCGCGCCGCTCATGTTCGCGTGCTGCAGAATGACGTCGTAGTTGAAATTCGGGATCCCGGTGGCGGGCGAGGCCGCCGACAACCCGAGGTACACGATCGCCACCAGCATCAGCAGCGAGCCGACCATCGTGTAGATGAAGAACTTCATGCTGGCGTAGATCCGCCGGTTGCCGCCCCATACGCCGATGATGAAGTACATCGGGACCAGCATCACTTCCCACATCACGTAGAACAGGAACAGGTCGAGCGACATGAAGACGCCCAACATGCCCGCCGTGAGGATGAGCAGGAGCGCGTAGTAGGTGTGCGCCCGCTTGCGGATGCTCGTCCAACTCCCGAGCACGGCCAGCGTCATCGTGAACGTGGTGAGCAGGATCATCATCAGCGAGATGCCGTCGATGCCCACCCGGAAGTGAATGCCCCACGACGGGATCCACGGCAGGTCGTAGACCGCCTGCCACCCGGCATTGGTGATGTCGTAGGACCACCAGAGGCCCAGCGACACGAGGAATTCGACGAGGAAGGTGACGAACGCGATCAGGCGGGGTGTGGTGGCCATCCCCGACTCGACGTCGTCGTCACCCGGCGCGCCGCGGCCCGGCAACCCCTGCACCCAGATCACGAGTGCGCCCAGCGTCGGGATCAGGAGCAGCACCGGCAGCACCCAGTGCGAGTACCCGATGGAGGTCAGGAATGCGTTCATGGGAGCACCGCGTGGTGGAAGGCGCCGAGCACGAACAACACGCCGATGACCAGGATCCAGGCGTACGTGCCGAGTTGGCCGGACTGCAGCTGCGATCCCAGCCAGCCGGCGAACCGGGCCGCCCAGGCGCTCCCGTTCACCATCAACCCGTCGATGAGGCCGACGTCGATGCCGCGCCAGAGCAGGTTGCGGGACACGCCGTACGTGCCCTTGACCACGGTGGCGTCGTAGAACTCATCGACGTAGTACTTGTCCAGCAGCACCCGCTCGAAGCCCTCCTCGGGCTTGGCCTGCGCCTTGGGCACCAGGGCAGCCGGCTTGAGCACGATGAGGGCGGTGGCGATGCCCGCGATGGCGACGCCGATCGCTACCACGATGAGCAGCGTCTCGGTGCTCGTGGACGCCGCCTCGCCGGCGGTGCCGATCACCCGCGCCGTGCCGGCCCCCACCACCGGGTCGAGCCAGTGCTCGAGGGCGCCAGTGGGGCCAAGCGGGATGGCGTGGGTGATGATCTCCGGCAGGTTGAACCACCCGCCGACCGCGCTGAGGATGCCGAGCACCAGCAGCGGGCCGGTCATGATCCAGGGCGCCTCGGCCAGATGCCCGCGCTCCTTCTCCCCGGTCCGATTGGGTCCGTGGAAGGTGTAGAGCATCAGGCGCGTCATGTAGATGGCGGTGAGCAGCGCGGCGGCCAGTCCAATGGCATACGCGAAGTACAGCACCGCCGTGCCCGGAATGCCCAGCCAGTGGGCCTGGGCGAGCGTGCTGCCCTGCGCGCGCTGGAACACGGTGCCCAGAATCTCATCCTTCGAGAAGAAGCCGGCAAAGGGCGGAATCCCCGAGATGGCCAGCGTCGCGATCCACATCAGCACCCAGGTGAACGGCATGTAGCGGCGCAGGCCGCCCATGTTCCGCATGTCCTGCGCGTCGTTGTGGCTGTGCGTGTGGTGGTAGGCCTGGTGCATCATATGGATCACCGAGCCCGCCCCGAGGAAGAGCAGCGCCTTGAAGAAGGCGTGCGTCATCAGGTGGAAGATGCCGGCCACGTACGCCCCCGCCCCGACGCCCACGAACATGTAGCCGAGCTGGGACACCGTGGAGTACGCGAGCACCTTCTTGATGTCCCACTGCTTGAGGCCGATGGTGGCGGCGAAGAAGGCGGTGATTGCGCCGATGGTGACCACGGTGAGGCCGGCCACCGGCGCCGCCGCGAAGATGAAGTTGCTGCGCGCGATCAGGTACACGCCCGCCGTGACCATCGTGGCGGCGTGGATCAGCGCCGAGACCGGCGTCGGGCCGGCCATCGCGTCGGGCAGCCAGATGTACAGCGGAATCTGCGCGCTCTTGCCGGCGCACCCGAGGAAGAAGAAGAGGGCGATGGTCGTGATCAGCGGGCCGCCGAACACGAACTGGCCCGCCTGTGCCTGCAGCGCCGAGAAGTCCAGCGTCCCGAAGTTGGCGAACAGCAGGAACATCGCGATCAGGAAACCGAAGTCGCCGATGCGGTTGACGATGAACGCCTTCTTGCCCGCGTCGGCGTTGGCCTTCTCGCTGAACCAGAAGCCGATCAGCAGGTAGGAGCAGAGGCCGACGCCCTCCCAGCCGATGAACAGCAGCGGGTAGTTGGCCCCCAGCACCAGCACCAGCATGAAGAAGACGAACAGGTTGAGGTACGCGAAGTAGCGCGGGTACCCCGGGTCCTCCTGCATGTAGCCGACGCTGAACAGGTGGATGAGCATGCCGACGCCCGTGACCACCAGGACCATCACCATCGACAGTTGGTCGAGACGGAAGGCGACGTCGATCGACAGATCGCCCACCGGCATCCAGGAGAAGTAGCGCTGGATGAACGGGGCCGTCATATCGGCGACGGCGTGCATGCGGATGAAGATGGCGAAGGCCAGCAGGAACGCCGCGACCAGCACGCCGGGCCCGACGATGCTGACGATGCCGGCGTACCGGTGGCGGGTTGGCCCGTGATCGTCGTGGCCGGCGTCGGCGTGCGCCGCGTCGTCCCCATGCGCGGCGTGCGACGCCGCCGTGGGATCCGCGGGGCCGAACTTGGCGACCGACGTCAGCGCGAGCAGGCCGTTGATCAGGAACCCGAGCAACGGCAAGAGCGGGATGGCCCACATCCACACGGCGATCGTGCCGGCGAGCGGATGGGTTCCCGGAGAAACCGCAGTTTGAAGGAGCATCAGCCCTTCAGCAGGTTGATGTTCTGGAGGTTGACCGTGTGCCGGTGGCGGAAGAGCGCGATGATGATCGCGAGGCCAACGGCGGCCTCGGCGGCCGCGACGGTCATGACGAGGAACACGAACACCTGGCCGCCCGCGCCATACACGCGCGAGAAGGCGACGAACGTCAGGTTCACGGCGTTGAGCATCAGCTCCACGCACATGAACAGGATGATGGCGTTGCGCCGCGTGAGCACGCCGACGACGCCGATCGTGAACAGCACGGCCGAGAAGAACAGGGACTCAGCGAGCATCGGTCCTCCGCTTGCCCAGCACGACGGCGCCGACGATGGCGGTGAGCAGCACCATGCTGGTGACCTCGAAGGCCAACAAATATTCGTGGAAGAGTGGGCCGGCGATCGGCGCGATGGCGCCCTGCGCGGCGACCTGCTCGGCGGCATATCCCGCCGGGAGCGCGAACCGCTCGGCCACCGTGCCGCGGACCAGGGCGAACAGCTCGGCCAGCAGGCCCAGCGCCACGGCGCCGGCGGCGAGCTTCCACCCCAGGCTGCGGGCGTCGGCGAGCTGCGAGGGCTCGCCCAGGTTGAGCAGCATGATCACGAACAGGAACACGACCATGATCGCGCCGGCGTAGACCAGCACCTGGATGACGCCGATGAACTGCGCATCGAGCATCACGTACAGTGCCGCCAGCGAGAACATCGTGACCACGAGCCACATCGCCGCCGACACCGGGCTCTTGCGCGTCACGAACACCACCGCCGACACCATGGCGATGAGGCCGAACAGGTAGAAGTGAAAGGCGTAGAAGAGCGAAACCTGTTGCGGCATCACTCCCCCTTGGGATCGGCGGGATCCCACATCTCGCACACCGGGTGCGTCTGCGCCGTCAGCCGTTCCAGGTCGTACACGAACCCCTGACGGCTGTACTCCGAGTTCTCGTAGTGCCGGCCCAGGTGGATCGCCTCTTCCGGACACACCTCCTGGCAATAGCCGCAGAAGATGCACCGGAATTCGTCGATCTCGAAGATCAGCGGATAGCGATTCCCCTGCTCGTCCTCACCCGGTACCAGCTTGATGCAGTTGGCCGGACAGACCGTCGGGCAGAGGCCGCAGGCCACACATTTCGCCTTGCCGGTCTCGGTGGTGAGCATGCGATGCGTGCCCCGCCACCGCGGCGAGAGCGTCTTCTTCTGTTCGGGGTACTGCGTGGTCACCTTCTGCCGCAGCAGGTGCTGCGCCGTGAGCGCCATGCCCTTCAGCGTGGCGCGCACGTAACTCGTTTGCTCGATGGGGCGGTCGAGCACCTTGACGCCAATTGCCATCAGTTGCGGCCCTCCGCCACCAACGTCGAGCGCGCCGACGCGGCGCGCAGCTTGTCGACGTTGCGTTTGTCGAGACGTGAATAGGCCGGACTGATCAGCCGGCCGCGATCGATGAGCAGGAACAGGATGCCCACCAGCACCACGTTGAGCGCCAGCAGGGAGAGGCCGAACGGCCACGACCCGCGCGCCACGCCGGCGGCATCGAGCCCGAGGATCGCGCTGGCCATGATCACGATGTAGCTGAGTGACAGCGGCAGCATGAACTTCCAGCCGAGCGCCATCAGCTGGTCGTACCGGAATCGCGGCAGCGTCCAACGGATCCAGATGAAGAGGAAGAGGAAGAAGCCCGTCTTGAAGGCGAAGAAGAGCGCGGTCGCGAGCGTCTTCCAGGCCGTCCACGGCGCCACGTCCCAGTGGCCCGGGATGTCCCACCCACCGAAGAACAGCGTCACCATCAGCGCGCTCGCCGTCACCATGTTCGCGTACTCGGCGATGAAGAACATCGAGAACTTCATCGCGCTGTACTCGGAGTGGTAGCCGGCCACCAGTTCGGACTCCGCCTCGGGCAGGTCGAACGGCAGGCGGTTCGTTTCGGCGAACGCCGCCACCAGGAAGATCATGAACGAGACGGTGAGGCCGAGGACGTTCCACAGCCCATGCGCCTGCTGCATCACGATGTCGTTGAGCGCCACGTTGCCCGAGAGCAGCAGCACGGGGATGGTCGACATCCCCATCGCAATCTCGTACGACACCATCTGGGCGCTCGACCGGAGCCCGCCCAGCAGCGCGTACTTGTTGTTGGAGCTCCACCCGGCGAGCACGATTCCGTACACGCCCAACGACGAGATGGCGAGGATGAAGAGGTACCCCACCGGGAGCGGGGCGACCACCATCTGCACCAGGCCCTCGGGGGTGGGGAGCGGCGAGGCGAAGGGGATCACCGCCCACGTGAGAAACGCGGGCACGAACGCCAGGGCCGGCGCCAGCACGAACAGCGTGAGGTTCGCCGCCCCCGGATACGTCTCCTCCTTCATGATGTTCTTGAGCCCGTCGGCCAGCGGCTGGAAGAGACCCGTCGGCCCCACGCGGTTGGGCCCGTGCCGGTCCTGGATCCAGCCCGACACCTTCCGTTCGGCCAGCGTGAGGTAGGCCACCGCGCCCATGTAGAGCGCGAAGAACACCAGCATCTTCACGATGGTGAACAGCAGCGACCAGCCCTCCGAGACCGGCGGGAGCTGCGGGTTCACCACCTGCAACAGCGGATGGACGACGGGAATCATGCGGTCGCTCCAGCCG
Organism: uncultured Gemmatimonadaceae bacterium; assembly: GCA_963822945.1. Classification (GTDB taxonomy): domain Bacteria; phylum Gemmatimonadota; class Gemmatimonadetes; order Gemmatimonadales; family Gemmatimonadaceae; genus JAGWRI01. The sequence goes on from CAWGJO010000024.1 coordinate 60,815, forward strand.
TGGCGCTCTTCACGAGCGCGCCCTTGAGACCCAGCGTGTCGTAGGACATTCCGGCGAATTCAGGGTGGGACGCGGCGAGCGCGTCAAAGACGTCGTTGGCCAGCATGTAGTCCGCCGGCTCGCCGGCCGCCGCGAGCAGGTCGGCCGTCGCCAGCCAGCTCGGCCTGCTGAAGCCGGGGCTCGACTTGGCCTGGCGGAAGCGCTGTACGCGCCCGCGGAGGTTGGTGAGCGTTCCCTCCTCCTCCACCATGTTCGCGATGGGCAGGACGACGGCGGCGGCGTGGCGGGCCCACGCGGGAAGAGTGGTCCCGATCACGATGATCGCGCCGGCCCGGGCGACGTCGGGCGCGTCCAGCCCCGCCAGCTCCTCGTCGGCCACGATCAGCACGTCGCCGGCCTGCATTGCGGCGAGCGGCGCGTCGGCGCGGGTGAACCCGAGCAACTCGGCCCCCCGACCGTTGGCGGCGCGGTCGGCCCGCCGGGCCAGGTCGGCAACGCCGGGCAGAGGCGCCTCGGCGCCCTGCCGCACGCGGAACGCGCCGGCGCCGCCGGTCTTCTGCACGAGGCGGGAGAGCAGGAAGAGCGTCTCGTTGGGCAGATTGGGCGAGGCGAGCACGAATGCCCGCTTACCCGACAGCAGCCTGGCGGCCTCGGCCGTGGCGGCTTCCCACTCGGCGGTGGCCAGCACGGCCCCCTGCCGGACCATCGGAAAGTCCAGGCGATCCTGCCGGTTCATCCACCGATAGTCGAGCCGCCCCTCGTCGCACATGAAGTACTGGTTCACCGCGTCGTTGGGACGCGGCCGCAGGCGCACGACCAGGTTGTCGCGGGTCTCGACGATCATGTTGCAGCCCTGCGAACAGCCCGGGCAGATCGACGCGGTGCGGTCCACTTCCCACGCCCGCACCTTGTTCAACGAATCCTTGGAGAGCAGCGCACCCACGGGGCACAGGTCGATGACGTTGCCCGCCCAGGGATGCGTGAGGTCCTTGCCCTCGAACTTGCCGATGAGCGCGCGGTCGCCCCGCTCGCTGACGTTGAGCGCCGCGTCGTGGGCCACGTCGTCCATGAACCGCACGCATCGCGTGCAGAGGATGCACCGGTTGGCCACGTACATCACGTCGCCGCCGAAATCCTCCACCGGGTTGAACCGCTTGGGGTCGCGCGAGCGGCCCTCGGCCCGGCCTTCCTGATACGTGTAGTCCTGCAGTTCGCACTCGCCGGCCTGGTCGCAGATGGGACAGTCCAGCGGGTGATTGATGAGGAGCATTTCGAGCACGCCCTTGCGGGCCTCCAGCGCCTTCGGGGAGTGCACGTGCACCACCTGCCCCTCGGCCACCGACGTGGCGCACGACGGCGCCAGCTTCGGCATCTTCTCGACCTCGACCAGGCACATGCGGCACACGCCGGCCACCGGGAGCCCCGGATGGTAGCAGTAGTGCGGCACGAGGATGCCCGCTGCCTTGGACGCCTCCAGAATCGAGGTGCCCTCGGGCACGGACACCGCCCGTCCTTCGATCGTCAGGTTGATCATCTTGCCATCGGCCATTTATACCACCGCCGGAACCATGTGAACGGTCTTCTTCTTGATCAGCGCCTCGAAGTCGCCGCGGAACTTCTGGATGCCGGAGCTCACCGGTACGGCGCACGAGTCGCTCAGTACGCAGATGGTCTTGCCGGTCATGTTCTCCCCGATCTCGAGCAGCGTGTCGAGATCCTCGCTCGTGCCGTCGCCGGCCACGATGCGCTCGAGAATCCGCGTGGTCCACGCCGTGCCCTCGCGGCACTGCGTGCACTGGGCGCAACTCTCGTGGGCGAAGAAGCGGGCCGCCCGGGCGATCTGCTTCACCAGATTCTGCGCGTCGTCGATCACGATCACGCCCCCCGAGCCGAGCATCGTGCCCTGCTCCACGAAGCCCTCGTAGTCCATGAAGCTGGCCTCGGCCTCCTCCGCCGTCTGGATGGGCACCGAGATCCCGCCCGGGATGATCGCCTTGAACCGGCGGCCGGGCTTGGGGCCCCCGCACAGGTCGTACAGGAAATCCTTGAACGGGAAGCCCATCGCGACTTCGTAGTTGCCGGGCCGCTGCACGTTGCCGCACACCGAGAACAGCTTGGTCCCGGTGCTCTTGGGATTCTCGGGCCGGCCATACTGCTTGTACCAGGCCCCGCCGTTGTTGAGGATGTGCGGCACGGCGGCCAGCGTCTCGACGTTGTTGATGGTCGTGGGCTGCGCGAACACGCCCGCCACCGCCGGGAAGGGCGGCTTGATGCGCGGATTCCCGCGGCGCCCCTCGATGGAGTTCATGAGGGCGGTTTCTTCGCCGCAGATATAGGCGCCGGCGCCGCGGTGCACGTAGACGTTGACCGTCTTGCCCGTTCCCATGGCGTTCGAGCCGAGGATGCCGGCGGCGTACGCTTCCTTGAGGGCCGCCTCCATCCGCGCGATGGGCTCGGTGAACTCGCCGCGGATGTAGATGTAGCAGGTCTCGGCACCGATCGCGTAGGCGCCGATGGCGCACCCTTCGACGAGGGCGTGCGGCGTCCAGCGCATGATCTCGCGATCCTTGAACGTGCCCGGCTCCGATTCGTCGGCGTTGCAGCAGAGGTAGTGCGGCTTGCCGTCGCCCGGCTTCATGAACGACCACTTGACGCCGGTGGGGAACCCGGCGCCGCCGCGGCCGCGCAACCCGGATTCCTTGACGACGGCGACGATGTCGGCCGGCGCCATGCCCAGCGCCTTCTCCAGCGCGGCGTACCCGCCCCGCTGCTTCCATCCCTCGAGCGAGATCGCGTCCGCGTCCCCGAAGTACTTCGAGAGCAGCGTGGTCTCGCGGTCGTGTGGCTTGTGCGGATATCCCATTATTCCAGACCGGAGAGAATCTCGGGGACCGTCTCAGCGGTCACCGATTCCAGGAAGTCCTCGTTCACCATCACCGGTGTCGCGAAGCCGCAGGCGCCGAGGCACTCCACTTCGATGACGGTGTACTTGCCGTCCGGCGAGGTGACGCCCAGCTCCTCGCAACCGGTGTGCCGCAGGAAGGCATCGCGTACGTCCTCGGCGCCGCAGACGGCGCAGGGCGACGTGGTGCACACCTGGATGAAGTATTTCCCCACGGGATGCTGGTGGTACATCGTATAGAACGTCACCACGCCCTTCACGTAGGCCGGCGTGAGTTCGAGGACTTCGGCCACCTCGGCCATTCCCTCCTCGCTGATCCAGCCCCGGTCGTGCTGCACCATCCACAACGCCGGCAGCAGCGCGGCCATCTTCGTGGGGTATCGCGTGAACAGCGCGTCGAGCTCCTTTCGCCGCTCGCCGGTGAACACCGGCACGTAGGGCGCCGAGTGCAGACCGTGCGACGTATCCGCGGGCGCTTCCGTCCCACCCATCTCTTGCGCGCTCACCGGCCCGATTCTCCTTCGTATGAATTCTCGCGCGTCATCGGTCGATCTCTCCCATCACGATGTCGATGCTCGCGTTGATCGCAATCACGTCCGACAGCAGATGCCCCTCGACCATCTTCGGGATCGCCGAGAGGTTCACGAACGACGGCGGCCGGATGCGCCAGCGCACCGGCTTCGAGGTCCCGTCGGACACCAGATAGTAGCCCTTCTCACCCTTCGGACTCTCCACCGCCACGTAGCATTCGCCGGCCGGCGGCCGCGGACCTTCCATCACCTGCTTGAAGTGGTGGATCATCGACTCCATGTCGCTCGTCGCCTTGCTCTTCGGCGGGAGGATGACGCGGTGATCGTCCACGTTCACCGGTCCGTCGGGCAGCCGCTGGATCGCCTGCTCCAGGATCCGCACCGACTGACGCAGTTCCTCGACGCGCACCAGATAGCGGTCGTACACGTCGCCGTTGGTGCCCACCGGCACGTCGAAGTCGTAAGTCTCGTAGTCGAGGTACGGGAAGTCACGCCGGACGTCGTAGGCCACGCCGGAGGCGCGGAGCATCGGCCCGGAGAGCCCGTAGTTCAACGCTTCCTCGGCCGACATCGCGCCCAGCCCGACCGTCCGCCCGACCCAGACCGCGTTCTTCGACAGCATGCGCTCGGCCTCGTCAATCGTCTTCGTCACGCTCTTCACGAAGCCCGTGAGCTTGTCCATCCACCCGTCGGGGATGTCGGCGCCCATGCCGCCCACACGGGTCAGCGTGGTGGTGAGCCGCGCGCCGATCCACATGTCGAGCAGTTCATAGATCCGCTCGCGCTCCTCGAACAGCCACAGGAACGGCGTGAACGCGCCGATGTCGATGCAGGTGGTGCCCCACCACACGAGGTGCGACATCATGCGCGACAACTCCATGGCGATCACCCGCAGCACCTTGCACCGCTCGGTGATCTCGATGCCGAACAACCGCTCGGCGCCGAGCACGTAGCCCACGTTGTTGCCGGGCGAATTCAGATAGTCCTCGCGGTCGGTCCACGGGATGATCTGATTGTACTGGCGATACTCGCCGATCTTCTCGAAGCCGCAGTGCAGATAGCCGACGTGCGGGATGCACCGCACCACCGTCTCGCCGTCCAGTTCGAGCACCAGCCGGAGCACGCCGTGCGTGGCCGGGTGCTGGGGCCCGATGTTGATGAGCATGTGCTCGCCGGCGAGATCCGGCTCCATGGCAGCCGGCGCCTCGACGGCCACCGGGTTGCCCTGCTCGTCGACCGCCAACGGGACGCGCACGGGGCGTCCCTGGGCATCGAGACCCGTGGTCGAGAGTTCGACTTCTACCGTGCGTTTGGTGGTTGGCATGGTGCGCTATTCCCCCGCCTTCTCGCCGCTGTCCAGCCGGCGGCGCATGGCCGCGGGCAGGTCCTCGAAGGCATCCGCCACCGACAGTTCTTCCATGGAGTAACGGGCCTCGGGGTTGGCGGCGAGCGCCTGGCGGAGCTGCTCGGACCGGCTGAAGCGCCCGCGCAGGGGGAAGTCCTTTCGAAGGGGATAGCCCTCGCGGTAGTCCTCCCACATCAGAATGCGTCGCAGGTCCGGATGGCCCGCGAAGCGAATGCCGAACATGTCGAAGCACTCGCGCTCCATCCAATCGGCGCTCTTGTAGACCTCGTACACGCTCGGCACCTCCAGCGAGGCGCCCGCTTCCAATTCGACCTTCAGCCGGAGAAAGCGGCGATAGGCGATCGAGCGCAGATGCCAGACGACTTCGATGGGCTGCTCGCGTATCGCGGAACTCCACCGCCGTCACGTCGGACAGATATTCGTAGCGCTGCGAGGGCTCGGCGTGGAGCCACCGGACGACGTCGAGCAACCGGTCGTTGGCGACGACCACGTTGGTCTCACCGCGCACCACATGGACGCGGCGCACCGCATCGCCGAACTGGTGCACGAGCGCGGCCGCGGACGGATTCGGCTCGCCGCCGGTGAGCGGCACCTGGCGCGGGGTGACGGGGGCCGGCGCGTCGGCGCCGAGTGCGCTTCCCGCCACGACGGGAGTGAATGGTGTGCTCACAGGCCCGACCGCGTCTGGTGGACCGAGTTCCCGAACGGCTCCGACAGCTCGTCGATGACCGACGGCGGGATGTAGAGCTGGCTCTTGGGATCGGGGTCCATCTCCCTGCGCAATGTCGGGTCGGCGGCCCGCTCCTTCTTCACCTTTTCCTGCAGGAGCATGATGCCGTAGAGCAGCCCTTCGGGGCGCGGCGGACATCCGGGGACGTAGACGTCCACCGGAATGATGGTATCGATGCCCTGGACCACGGCGTAGTTGTCGAACATGCCGCCCGACGACGCACAGGCCCCCATGGAGATGGCCCATTTGGGCTGCGGCATCTGCTGCCAGATGCGGCGGAGGATCGGCGCCAACTTGAACGGCACGCGTCCGGCGCAGATGAGCACGTCGGCCTGCCGCGGCGAGAAACTCATGCGCTCCATGCCGAAGCGCGCCAGATCGAAATCGCTGGCCGCGCGACGCCATGAACTCGATGGCGCAGCACGCGGTGCCGAACGGCATCGGCCACAGCGAATTCGCGCGGGCCCAATTCACCAGGAAGTCGAGCTTCGTCGCCACCCATCCTTCCTGCGACGACGGGCTGTAGGACACGGTCGACTCAGGGCGCGGGGTCAATCCCATTGGAGGGCCCCCTTCTTCCAGACGTAGATGAATCCCACGAGGAGGATGGCCATGAACACCAGCATCTCCCCGAGGCCGAAGAACGAAATCTGTCCCGGGGGGCACACGCCGCCGGTGAGCGGCACCGCGCACGACAACTGTCGGAAGTGCGCGCCCCACGGAATCATGAAGACGGTCTCGATATCGAAGATGATGAAGAGCACCGCCACCATATAGAACTTGACGGAGAACCGCTCGCGGGCATCGCCCAGTGGGGGGATGCCCGATTCGTATGCGGTCTGCTTTACCGGAGTCGGCCGCGGGCGCATCGTGAGATGCGACATCACCAACATCGCCACCGCGTTGAAGACGGCGAAGCCGAGCAGGAGCAGGACCGGGAAGTACGTGCGTGCCATAGCGCTCCAAACTTCGTGAAAACTTTCACTAACTCCAGCGCCGAAAAGTTATCGACCGTCCGAACAAGGGTCAACCGGATTCCGCGGCATCTTCTTGCATGCTTGGCGCATGTTGGGCGGACGGATACATTCCGGCGCGCGGTGCGTCTCCCATCCCCCCGTCACCTTCTCCCAGAACCCACCGATGAGCATCATGTCCGACCGCTGGATCACCCGGATGGCCAAAGAGCACGGAATGATCGAGCCCTTCGAAGACCGCCAGGTTCGCGCCGGCGTCATTTCCTACGGCGTCAGCTCCTACGGCTACGACATGCGGGTGGCCCGCGAGTTCCGGATCTTCACCAACGTGCTGAGTTCGGTGGTCGATCCGAAGAACTTCGACCCGAACAGCTTCGTGGAATTCGAGGGCGATATCTGCATCGTGCCCCCGAATTCGTTCGCGCTGGCGCGCTCGGTGGAGTATTTCCGGATTCCGCGCGATATCCTGACGGTAACGGTCGGGAAATCCACCTATGCGCGCTGCGGCATCATCACAAACGTGACGCCCTTCGAGCCGGAGTGGGAGGGTTTCGTGACGCTGGAGATCTCGAACACCACACCCCTACCGGCAAAGATATACGCCAACGAGGGGATCGCGCAGGTGCTGTTCTTCAAGGGGGAGGAAGAGCCCGACGTGTCCTACAAGGACAAGAAGGGCAAGTATCAGGGGCAGCACGGGGTGACACTGCCGCGGCTCTGAGCGCGCCACACGGGCATCAAGACCGCAGCGTATGAACGGCAGATGATCCGGATGGAACGGATTCGACGGACTGAGACAGGGGGCCGCTGGCGGAACTCTACCAGCCGGGCCGAGAGTTTCCGCCCAGGTGAAGGCCGATTTCCATATCCGCATCATCCGGCCAATCCGGAGCATCTTGTCCGGACCCGCCGGTCTTGATGCCAGACTGCCCCGTCGGTACTACCCCGCCCCGCCGGCGACCGTCTCGTCGCGCTGCGCCACCACGGCGCGCATGTAATCGTGGTTCATGCGCGCAATGAAGTCGATGCTGATCCCCTTGGGGCAGGCCGCCTGGCACTCCCCGAACAGGGTGCAGCCGCCGAAGTCCTCGAGATCCATCTGGGCCACCATCTTGAGCGCGCGGCGGTAGCGTTCGGGTTGTCCCTGCGGCAGCAGGCCCAGGTGCGAGATCTTGGCCGCGGTGAACAGCGACGCCGACCCGTTGGGGCAGGCCGCCACGCAGGCCCCGCATCCGATGCAGGCGGCGGCGTCCATGGCCTCGTCGGCCACGTCCTTGGCGATCGGGAGCGCGTTGGCATCCTGCGGCGCTCCCGTGTTCACGCTCACGAAGCCGCCCGCCTGGATGATGCGGTCGAACGCGCTGCGGTCGACCACCAGGTCCTTGACCACCTGGAACGCCCGGGCGCGCCAGGGTTCGAGCCACAGCTCGTCGCCGTCCTTGAAGCTCCGCATGTGGAGCTGGCAGGTGGTGGTCATCTTCATCGGTCCGTGTGCCGATCCGCTGATCATCATGCCGCACATGCCGCAGATGCCCTCGCGGCAATCGTGATCGAACGCGATCGGCTCCTGGCCCTGGGCAATCAGTCCCTCGTTCACCACGTCGAGCATTTCGAGGAAGGACATGTCGGGGCTGACGTCGGGCGCCGCGTACCGTTCGAAGCGTCCGGCGGCCTTCTCGCTCGGCTGCCGCCACACGTGGAGGGTGATGTTCACTTGTAGCTCCGGGTCGCCAGGTGCACGTTCTCGAATTCCAGGGGTTCCTTGTGGAGCACGGGCGGCTCTCCGACCCCCCGAAACTCCCATGCGGCCACGTACGCGAACTCCTCGTCGTTGCGCTTGGCCTCGCCGTCGGCCGTCTGGTGCTCGACGCGGAAGTGCCCGCCGCACGACTCCTCCCGGTGCAGCGCATCGATGCACATCAGTTCGGCCAGCTCGAAGAAGTCGGCCACGCGGCCCGCCTGCTCGAGCGACTGGTTCAGCTCTTCGCCGGTGCCCGGGATCGTGACGTTCTGCCAGAACTCCTCACGCAGCTTGGGGATCTCCTGCAGCGCCTTCCTGAGCCCGTCGCCGCTGCGCGTCATGCCGCAGTACTCCCACATGATCTTGCCCAGCTCGCGGTGGAACGACGTCGCCGTCCGCTTGCCCTTGATGGAGAGCAGCCGCTTGGTGCGCTCCTCCACGCCGGCCTCGGCGGCCTTCACCTCGGGATGGTCCGCGCTCACCGGCTCGAGTTTGTTGGAGCCCAGGTAGTTGCCGATGGTCAGCGGAATGACGAAGTAGCCGTCGGCGAGCCCCTGCATCAGCGCGCTGGCGCCGAGCCGGTTGGCGCCATGGTCGGAGAAGTTGGCCTCGCCGATCACGTGCAGCCCCGGGATGGTGCTCATCAGGTCGTAGTCCACCCACAGGCCACCCATGGTGTAGTGCGAGGCCGGGTAGATGCGCATCGGGACTTCGTAGGGATTCTCGTCCGTGATCCGTTCGTACATCTCGAACAGGTTGCCGTACCGCTCGGCGATCTTGTCCTTGCCCAGCCGCTTGATGGCGTCGGCGAAGTCCAGATACACGCCGCGGCCGCCCGGGCCAACGCCGCGGCCCTCGTCACACACTTCCTTGGCGGCGCGAGAGGCAATGTCGCGCGGCGACAGGTTGCCGAAGCTCGGGTACTTCCGCTCCAGGTAGTAGTCGCGCTCGGCTTCCGGAATCTGTCCGGGCCGTCTGGTATCGCCGGCCTTCTTGGGCACCCAGACGCGGCCGTCGTTGCGCAACGACTCGCTCATCAGCGTGAGCTTGGACTGGTGGTCGCCGCTCACCGGAATGCACGTGGGATGGATCTGCGTGTAGCAGGGATTCGCGAATGCGGCGCCGCGCTTGTGCGCCCGCCACGCCGCCGTGACGTTGGAGCCCTTGGCGTTGGTGGAGAGGAAGAACACGTTGCCGTACCCGCCCGTTCCGAGGACGACGGCGTCCGCCAGATGGCTCTCCACCTTGCCGGTGACGAGGTTGCGCACCACGATGCCGCGGGCCCGGCCGTCGATCACGATCAGGTCGAGCATCTCCGTGCGCGGGTACATCGTGACGCCGCCCTTGGCGATCTCCTTTTCCAGCGCCTGGTAGGCGCCCAGCAGCAGTTGCTGCCCCGTCTGTCCGCGCGCATAGAACGTGCGCGACACCTGGGCGCCGCCGAACGAGCGGTTGGCGAGCAGACCGCCGTACTCGCGCGCGAAGGGGACGCCCTGCGCCACGCACTGATCGATGATCTGCACGCTGACTTCGGCGAGCCGGTAGACGTTCGCCTCGCGCGAGCGGAAATCCCCGCCCTTCACCGTGTCGTAGAACAGCCGCCAGACGCTGTCGCCGTCGTTCGGGTAGTTCTTGGCGGCGTTGATGCCGCCCTGGGCGGCGATACTGTGGGCGCGGCGGGGGGAATCCTGGAAGCAGAAGTTCTTGACGTTGTAGCCGAGCTCGCTCATCGAGGCGGCGGCCGACGCGCCGGCCAGCCCCGATCCGACCACGATGACGGTGTATTTCCGCTTGTTGGCCGGGTTCACGAGCTTCATCTCGAACTTGTGCCTGTCCCACATCTGCGCAACGGGACCGGACGGAATGCGCGACTTGAGTTCCATGGCTAGTGCACGATGCCGGCGATGACGCCGAGCGGAACGAGGGTGAAGCCGAGCCAGACGACGACGGCTACGACGGCGGCAATGCGCCGGCGCATGGGATGCGCGGATGGATGGGCCACGCCCAGGGTGCGGAGCGAACTCCAGGCGCCGTGAAAGAGGTGCAGCCCCAGAAACGCCATCGCGACGATGTAGAACGCCGAGACCCACCAGATGCGGAAGCTGGCGACCACGTCGCCGTAGATGTCGTGGCGCCCCGCCGCATCGGTGGCGTGGAAGGCGCCGGCCGGATCGATCGCCCCCACGGTGAACTGCAGGATGTGGAAGACGATGAACACGACGAGGAGCACGCCGCCCACCGCATGGTGCGCGACGCCAGGCGTGGACACCTGCGCCTCCCGCATCTTGTAGCCCATCGGCCGCGCCGCCTTGGCCCGGCGGGTGAGCTGCCAGGCCATGAGGATGTGCAGCAGCACGGCGACGATGAGCACGACGCGCATGGCCCACACCACCTCGGCCAGCGGGCCGTGCAGCATCGCGGCGTACGAGTCGAACTTGTCCTGGCCGATGAAGACCTGGAGGTTGCCGAGCATGTGGAAGATCACGAAGGCGATGCCGATCAGCCCCGTGACCGCCATGATGATCTTCTTCCCGATCGTGGACCGGTACAGATTGACGAACCAGGTCATCGTGTTGGGACGTTCAGGGTGAGAGCTCCGGAATGCGGAATGCGGGAGGCAGGTCGGTGTGCCCTGCTTCCCGCATCCGGGTCTTCGCTCAGAGTTTGACCGCCTTCATCGGCTCGCGCACGGCCTCGGCGCTCTTGGCCAGTGCCGCCTTCTCCTCCGCGGTGAGTTCCACCTCGAGCACCTGTTCGAGTCCGCGCCGCCCGAGCTTGCACGGCACGCCCAGGAAGATGCCCTTCTCGCCGTACTCACCGTTCAGCCACGCGGCGCACGGCAGGATGCGCTTCTCGTCGCGCACGATCGCCTCGGCCATCTGCACCGCGCCCGCCGACGGCGCGTAGTACGCCGACCCGGTCTTGAGGTGCTTCACGATCTCGGCGCCGCCCCCACGCGTGCGCTGCACGATGGCGTCCAGCGTGCTCCGGTCCATGAGCTGCGTGACCGGAATCCCGCTGACCGTGGTGTAGGAGATGAGGGGCACCATGGTATCGCCGTGCCCCCCCAGCACCATGGCCTGGATGTCGCGCACCGAGACGTCCAGCGCCTCGGCGATGAACGAGCGGTAGCGCGCCGTATCGAGCACGCCGGCCATGCCGAGCACGCGCTCGCGCGGGAAGCCCGTGACTTCCTTGGCGACGTAGCACATGACGTCGAGCGGGTTCGACACGATGATCAGGATGGCGTTGGGCGAGCTCTTCTTGATCTGCTCGCTCACCTGCTTGACGATGCCGGCGTTCGTGTTGAGGAGGTCGTCGCGCGACATGCCCGGCTTGCGGGCGATGCCGGCGGTGATGATGACGATGTCCGAGCCGGCGGTCTCGTCATAGCCGTTGGTGCCGACGACCCGGGTGTCGAACCCTTCGATGGGCGCCGACTCCCACTGGTCCAGCCCCTTGCCCTGCGGAATGCCCTCGGCCACGTCGACCATGACCACGGTCCGGGCCAGTTGCTTCTCTGCCACGCGTTGGGCGGTCGTCGCGCCGACGTTGCCTGCGCCGACCACCGTGATCTTGTTGACCATTTGTCGTTCGGGAAAAGGAAAGTGTAAACAGCCAACGAAAAGTATTCCGGTGCGCGAGCGCGAGCAACGCTCTCCCACCAATGCCGATGCCGCGTGGCGGGTGGATGGCAAGCGAACTTCGCCGCAAGACACACCGCGCGCACACGGCACACCGATGCCGCCGGAACCGGGAACACGCGGAAGGGGACCTCGCGGGTCCCCTTTGTGGTTGCCGTGGCCGTGCCGCCCTTTCGTCGCGGATTGCCTCGTGCCCCGCCGTCAATCGCCCACCGATCGCACGAGCCGGGAGCGTTCCCTATCCCCGACCTGTGACAGCGCCTTCAGCCCGCCCACCTTCATCTGCAACAGGGCGTGCTCCTTCGGCTTCTCGGCGAGCGCGCGGCGGAAGAACGGCTCCAGTGGCTCGCCCGCGCGCAGCGGCGTGCGGAGATCCACTTCGTGGTCGCCGAACAGACAGGTGCGCAGCCGTCCGTCGGCGGTGAGACGCACGCGGTTACACGAGCCGCAGTACGTGTGGGTCATGGGCGTGATTACGCCGATCGAGCCGCGGGCGCCTTCGAATGCATAGTACGCCGCCGGTCCGTTCCCGCGCGCCGGTCCGGCGCTGGGCGCCAGCGCGCCGAGGGCACGCACGCGGGCCAGCAGCTCATCACTCGGCACCACGTGTTCCCACGTGAGCTCGCGCATCTCGCCCACCGGCATGAGTTCGATGAACCGCACGTGCCAGGGATGCTCGAAGGTGAGGCGCGCGAAGTCCTCGATCTCGTCGTCGTTCACGCCTCGCATGACCACGACGTTGATCTTCACCGGGTTCAGGCCGTGCGCCTCCGCGGCCGCGGCAGCGCGCACCGGGTCGAACCCCAGCTTGCGTCGCGAGATGGCCGCAATGCGGTCGGCCCGAAGGCTGTCGGCGCTGATATTGACCCGATCCAACCCGCTGGCGCGCAACGGCGCCGCGAGCGCTTCGAGGCGCACTCCGTTGGTGGAGAGCGCGATGTCCTCGATGCCCGGTACCGCCTTCAACTGCGCCACGAGTTCCTGCAGGTCGGGACGAATCGTGGGTTCGCCGCCGGTGATTCGCAGGCGCCGGAGCCCGAGCGGCGCCAACTGGCGCACCGCTTCCGCGATCTCCTCGTAGCTCAGAATCTCGGCCTTGGGCAGCCACTGCAATCCCTCGGCCGGCATGCAGTAGAGACACCGGAAGTTGCAGCGATCGGTCACCGAGATCCGCAGGTACTCGATGCTCCGGCCGAACTGGTCGCGCAGGGCTTCGCTCATCGTGCGGGCTCCGGCCTCGGGGTGGGCGGCACATGGCCATTGCCGGCATGCACCCATTCCCGCGCGCCATCGGCGTATTGCTCACGCTTCCAGATGGGCACGCGACGCTTGGTCTCCTCGATGATGTAGCGCGACGCCTCGTAGGCGAGCGCCCGATGTGCGTGCGTCGTGGCGATGGCGATACTCGCCTCCCCGAGCGACAGCGTGCCGAGGCGATGTTCGACGGCCACCCGCACCCCGTCGAACCGGGCGGCGGCGTCGGCCACGATCGTCGCCAGTTCCCGCTCGGCCATCTCACGGTACGCACTGTACTCGATGCCGGTGACGGCGCGGCCGTCGTTCATCTCGCGCACGGTGCCGACGAAGAGGACGCCCGCCCCGCACGACGGGTCGGAGATCTCGGCCAGAAGCGCCGCGGGGTCCAGCGGGTGGTCGACGATGCCCGATCGCATCAGCCACCCGCCACGGGAGGAATGATCGCGACCTCGTCGGCGGCGGACACCCGGGTGTCGCGGCCGGCATACCGCTGGTTCACGGCCACCAGCGGGGCGGCGGGCAGCCGGTCGGGGCCGTGGCGCGCGCGGACCGCGGCCACGAGATCGGCGACGGTCGTCCCTTCCGGGACGTCCACATTGATCTCCGGGGCGCCCACGGCATCGGCGTAGGACGCGAAGAGCAGCACACGCACGTTCATACGTCGAATGCTACCGGAGCGAGGAGCGGGGGGAAAGCGGCAATTCCATGCGAACCGTCGAGTCCTCCATGGATGCCCGCAGACGGGCAAACGAATCGCCCCGGCCAGGAAGCCGGGGCGAGACTCGGGCCTTCCGCGATCAGGCCTTCGAAGCCTGAATCGGCTCGGGCGAGCTCGATGTCTGTTCTTCGAGGTCGGCCACGAGGGCGCGTAACTCCTTGGATGGCTTGAACACCGGGACGGGGCGGGCAGACACTTCAACCGGCGAACCGGTGCGCGGATTGCGCGCCATCCGGGTCTTGCGGTGCCGGATCTTGAAGGTGCCGAACCCGCGTACCTCGATGTTTTTCTGCTCGTGCAGCGCTTCTTTGATCGCTTCCAGGAAGGCGTCGACGACGCGCGCGCAGTCCTTCTTGGAAATCATTGGCCCGGCAGTCCGGGCAATCTGCGTCGTCACTCGCTCGACCAGATCGGCTTTGGTCATTGAAGAGCCTCGGGGTCAGGCGCTCAGAGGCTTGAGCGCTCCCCGAACATATGGACGTTAAGCGTTGTGTGTCAAGAGTTTGTGGCGTTTCGACGGCTCGGATCGCGGACCACGTCCAGGAATTGGTTGAACAGGGGCCTGGCATCATGGGGTCCCGGGGCGGCTTCCGGGTGGTACTGGACCGCAAAGATCGGTAACTCCTTGTGCCGCAAGCCCTCTATGCTGCCGTCGTTGAGATTTACGTGCGTCACCTCGAGATCGGGCGCGCCCGGGATGCCCGATTCGTTTCCCGCCACTGCAAATCCGTGATTCTGGGAGGTGATCAGCACGTGTCCCGTGGACAACTCCTTCACGGGATGATTTCCACCCCGGTGCCCGTAGGGCATCTTCACCGTCTTGGCGCCGAAGGTCAGTGCCAGGATCTGGTGTCCGAGGCAGATGCCGAAGATGGGAACACCGGCATTGGCGATTGCTCGCACGGCCGCCGGCGCGTAGTGCACCGCAGCCGGGTCGCCCGGGCCGTTGGCCAGGAACACGCCGTCCGGAGCAAGCGCCAGCGCGGTCTCGGCGGATGTTTCCGCCGGAACGACCGTGATCCGGCAGTCGTGCGCCTCGAACAGGCGGAGGATGTTGCGCTTGATTCCGAAGTCGTACGCCACGATGTGGTGGGAGGCGCGATCGCTTCCCCACGTGTACGACTCGCGGGTGGTCACACGCGTCGCCAGATCGAGGCCTTCCATCGAGGGGCATGCGTCGAGTGCCGCACGCGCGTCATCGCCTGGTGATTCTCCGGCCCCGATGACTCCGCGCATCACGCCCGCCGTTCTCAAGTGGCGAGTGAGCCGCCGCGTGTCAACTTCCGCGAGAATGGGAACTTGGGCTCCGGCCAGCCAGTTGCCGAGGTCGCCCGACGCCCGCCAGTTGGAAAAGCCGGCCGACAGTTCGCGCACCACGACACCAGCCACCTGGACGCCGGCAGACTCGGGATCCTCTTCGTTCACGCCATAGTTCCCGATCATCGGCGCGGTCATCACCACGATCTGGCCCCGGTAGGAGGGATCGGTGAAGACCTCCTGGTAGCCGCTCATGTTGGTGGTGAATACGACTTCGGCCACGGTGGGTGGAATCGGACCCCGAAGGGTGCCGTGAAAAAGGGTTCCATCCTCGAGGAGGAGGAACCCTGGCTGGATCTGTGTGCTCGTCACGGTTGGTATCAGGGCTTCTTGGAATCCGGCGGCGGGGTCTTGGTCGCCGGCGACGCCGGCTGCGTGGTGACCGGAGCGGTCGGAAGCGGAACGGCCTGGGTGCCGCCGGAGGTGGCCGGCGCCTGGTTCGCGGCGGGCGGCGCCTGAAGATTGTCCAGCACCGACTTCGGCTGCGAACTGCGCGACGACGCCAGCGACAGCATGAAGGCCAGCGCGAGGAACAGCCCGCCACCCCACCACGACGCCTTGGTGAGCAGACTCCCCGTCTGCCGGCTGCCGAACAGTGTGTCGGCGGAACTGCTCACGCCGCCGAATGTCGCGGCCAGGCCGCCGCCCTGCGCCGCCTGCAGGAGAATGGCTGCCAGCAGAATCACACTATCGAGCAGCAACAGGAAGAGGAGAATCGAATACAGCATCTGGGTGCGGTGAACGTTTATTGAGGGCGATGTAAGCTATAAATATCACGATACTTAGCCACTGGCGTCAAGGGCGCCGGGCGTGTGCATGCTAGCCGCTGTTCACGACACCCAGCCAGCTCGCAACGGTGAGGCTCGCCCCGCCCACGAGGAGCCCGTCCACGGCGTCGGCCGCCAGCAGTGCCGCGGCATTCGTGGGCTTCACGCTCCCCCCGTACAGAATGGGTACCGTCGACGGCGCCCCCTCCCGCTCCAGTTCGGTCCGCAGAACCACGTGCACGGCCGAGGCGTCGTCCGGAGTGGCCGTTCGACCGGTGCCGATGGCCCACACCGGTTCATACGCCACGACGATCGTGTCCAACTGCGGGGGCGTGAGTTTGGCGATGCCGGCGCGCAGTTGGCGAAGCACGACGTGGTCGGTATCGCCGCGTTCGCGCTCGTCGAGTGTCTCCCCGACGCACAGCACCGGCGTGAGATCGTGGGCGAGGGCCACGGCGCACTTGAGCGCCGTAGCCTCGTCGCGCTCCCCGAACACGTGCCGCCGCTCCGAGTGTCCGACGAGCACGCAGCTGGCTCCCGCCTCCCGGGCGATCGGGGCCGAGTTCTCGCCCGTGAACGCCCCCGCCTCTTCGCCCGCGATGTTCTGAACGCCGAGTCGGATGTCGGGCCGCTTGGCCCCGGCTTCGTATGCCGCCGCGAAGGCCAGCGCCGACGGAAAGATCATCACCGTCCGATCGTCACGCGGCGCGTAGGCGGAGAGAAACTCCTCCATGAACGAACGCGCCGCGCTGGGCCCGTGGTTCATCTTCCAGTTGGCGGCGAAGATGGGAGTGCGCATCAGGCCGCCGCGTCGTCGAGTGCGGCCACGCCGGGAAGCGTCTTCCCTTCCAGAAATTCGAGCGAGGCGCCGCCGCCCGTGGACACGTGGCTCATCCGGGACGAGAGCCCCGCTTCCTCCACTGCTGCTGCCGAGTCGCCGCCGCCCACGATGGTCGTCGTCCCCCTGGCCGTGGCGTCCGCCATCGCCTGCGCCACCGCCCGGGTACCGGCGTCGAAGGGCGGGGTCTCGAACACGCCCATCGGCCCGTTCCAGACGACGGTCTTGGCCGTCGCGATGGCGCGGGCGTAGGACTTGGCCGTGTCGGGGCCGATGTCGAGCATCGCTTCGGACGCCGGAATGGCGTCGCGCTTCACGGCGTGGGCCTTGCCGGGTTCGTCGATGGACGGGGCGACGGTCGCATCGTGCGGCAGGATGAGGCGGGTGCCCGACCGTTCGATGAGTGCCCGCGCCATGTCCACGCGGTCGGGCTCGACGAGCGACTTGCCGGTTTCCAACCCCATCGCCTTGAAGAAGGTGCAGGCCATGGCTCCGCCCACGAGCAGCGCATCCACCTTCGGCAACAGTGCTTCGACCACGTCGATCTTCCCGGAGATCTTGCTGCCGCCGAGCACGGCGACGAATGGGCGTTTGGGCTGTGCCAGCGCGGTTCCGAGATACTGCAACTCCCGCTCCATCAGCAGCCCGGCTACCGCAGGCTTGAGAAAGCGGGCCACGGCTTCCGTGGAGCTGTGCGCCCGGTGCGCGCTCCCGAAGGCGTCGTTCACGTAGAAGTCGCCGAGCTCCGCCATCTGGCGGGCCAGCTCCTCGTCGTTCTTCTCCTCGCCCGGCAGGAACCGCGTGTTCTGCAGCAGCACCACGTCCGCATCCGCATCGCGCGTCGCGGCGATGGCTTCGGGCCCCACCGTGGCATCGACGAACTTCACGCGCCGCGCGGGGAGCAGTTTGGCGAGGCGGGCGACCACCGGGGCCAGCGAGTACTTCGCATCGACCTTCCCCTTGGGGCGCCCCAGATGCGACAGGAGCACCACGCGCGCGCCGCGATCGAGGAGGAGTTCGATGGTAGGGAGCGCGGCCCGGATGCGGGTGTCGTCGGTGACCTGACCCTGGTCATCGAGCGGCACGTTGAAGTCCACGCGCACGAGCGCGCGACGCCCGCGCACCTGGGAGTCCTGCAGGTCGCGTACCGATTGCTTGGTCATCGGTGGGCGCCCCCTACTGCTTGGACGCGACGAATTTCAGCAGGTCGACGCAGCGCGACGCGTACCCCCATTCGTTGTCGTACCACCCGCACACCTTGACCAATCCTCCGTCGATGACGGTGGTCGACTTGGCGTCGAAGATGCACGAGTGCGCGTTGCCGACGTAGTCGCAGCTGACCAGTTCCTCTTCCGTGTACTGGAGGATGCCCTTCAACGCACCCTGCGCCGCGGCCTTGAATGCGGCATTCACGGATTCCACGGTGGCCGGCTTCTCGGTGACCACGACGAGATCGGTGAGCGATACGTCGGGCGTCGGGACGCGGATGGCCATGCCGTCGATCTTTCCCTTGAGTTCGGGGATCACCAGCGACGTCGCCTTGGCGGCGCCGGTGGTGGTCGGAATGATCGAGACCGCGGCCGCGCGAGCCCGGCGCAGATCCTTGTGCGGCAGATCGAGGATGTTCTGGTCGTTGGTGTAGCTGTGCACGGTCGTCATGCTGCCGCGCACGAAGCCGAACGTATCGCGGATGACCTTCACCATGGGCACCAGGCAATTCGTGGTGCACGAGGCGTTGGAAATGATGTCGTGCTTCGCGGCGTCGTACCGGTCGTGGTTGACGCCCATCACGATGGTGATGTCCTCTCCCTTCGCGGGCGCCGAGATGACGACCTTCTTCGCCCCGCCGGCCAGGTGCTTGCGCGCGTCTTCGGCTTTGGTGAACCGTCCCGTGGATTCGAGCACCACGTCGACGCCCAGCGCCTTCCACGGCAGCTTGGCGGGGTCCTTCTCGGCGAGCACCTTCACCCGTGTGCCGTCCACCTCGATGGCGTCGGCCTCCGCGGAGACGGTGCCCTCGTAGGTGCCGTGCACCGAGTCGTACTTGAACAGGTGGGCGAGCGTGCGGGTGTCCGTGAGGTCGTTCACCGCCACGAATTCCAGGTCCGTCACCCCCTGCTGCTTGGCCGCACGCAGCACCTGACGGCCGATGCGGCCGAAGCCATTGATCCCCACACGAATCGCCATCGTCATCTCCTTTCAGGGTCACCGGTCGCCCAGCGCCGGCGCCCGGCCGAATGTCACATAGCTGATGAGCCTTGCCCCCGCGGCATGCAACGCAGCGGCGCAGGCATTGAGCGTCGCGGCCGTCGTGACCACATCGTCCACCAGCACGACGTGCGACCGCCGCAGTGCGTTCCGTGCGGATTGCGGCACGTGGAACGCGCCTGAAACGTTCACTAGTCGCTGCTCCGGTGTCAATTGCGTTTGCGTGGCCGTGTGGCGCGTGCGCGTGAGCACGCCCGTCCAGACCGGCTGCATCCAGTGCCCGGCGAGCGCCCGGGCCAGCCGCTCGCTCTGATTGTACCCGCGTTCGCGGTGCCGCTGCTCGGCCAGC
This sequence comes from uncultured Gemmatimonadaceae bacterium, assembly GCA_963822945.1. Lineage (GTDB taxonomy): Bacteria > Gemmatimonadota > Gemmatimonadetes > Gemmatimonadales > Gemmatimonadaceae > JAGWRI01. The sequence goes on from CAWGJO010000024.1 coordinate 80,156, forward strand.
GGGACCGGGATCACCGCGGCGCGCTCTGCCACGACGTCGTCCGGCCAGTCCAGACGCGCCATCCGCTCGGCCATCCCACGCGCCACCGCGTGCCAGCCGTGGTACTTCAGCGCGTGGACGATGGGTTGCCCCGTGCCCCGGTGCACCCAGCAAACCGAACGGACGGCGCGCACGTACGCCGGGAGCAGTTCGCACCAGTGGCAGACGCGGCGCGCTCTGGGATGTCCGCACCGGACGCACCGCGGCGCGGGAAGCACGGCCAGGCGGGTCCAGCACCGCCCGCACACGAGGCCGGGTTCCCCGTCGTCCAGCAGCCGGTTGCACGCCGCGCATGCCATCGGCACCAGCAGATCGCGCAGCGCCGCCACGCCCGCGCGCACCTCCGCGGTCAGTCTGCCTGGCGGAGCGCCTCCCACATCACGCCCCGGTCGGGCATGATCCCGAACCAACGCGCGAACGCGTGCGCCCCCTGCCCCACGAGCATGGTGAGTCCATCGGTGGCGCGAAGGCCCCGCTGCCGAGCGGCGCGCACCAGTGGCGTGCCGCCGCGGCGGTAGACGAGGTCCACCACCGTGGCTGTGGGGTCGAGCCGCTGGACGGGAAAGGCAAGGGCGTCATCGTACAGGCCGAGCGATGTGGCGTTGACCGCGAGCGCGGCACCGGCAAGTGCCTGCTCCGCGGTGGGAACGGCGGTCGCCACCGCGGCGAATCGCTCGGCGAGCGCCTCGGCGCGGGCGGCGGTTCGATTGTACAGCCGGACGCGGCAACCTCCCCATCGTTCCATTGCGGCCAGCACCCCGGCGGCGGCCCCCCCGGCGCCGATGAGGCCCACGTCGATGCCGGAAGGACTCGATCCGAGCAGCGCCGCGACGGCCTCGTCGAATCCGTCGACGTCCGTGTTGTCGCCGACGAGCCTCCCGTCCGAGGTCCAGAACGTGTTCACGGCCCCGGTTCGTTCTGCGGCGGGCATCCGCACGTCGCAGCGCCGCGCGACGCGCGCCTTGTGCGGAATGGTGACGTTCCCGGCCGCCTGGCCGGCGACGAGCGCGTCGAGCGTCGCGTCCAGGGCCTCGGGGGTCACGTCGAGCGCCTCGTACCGAAGCGAGATGCCGGCGGCCCGGAGCGCGGCGTTCTGCATGCGGGGCGAGAGCGAATGGGCGACGGGGTGTCCGACCAGCACCAGGCGGCGCGGCGGCGCGCTCACGCCCCCGGTCCGTCCGGCCGGCGTTCGGCGGCGATGCGCTCGATCACCAGGCGTACGTCGCGCTCCAGTTCGTCCATCGTGGCGCGGTACACGTCGAGTTCGCCGCCCATGGGATCGTTGATGGGGTGTACGTTCGTGCCGCGCGACGCGAAGGCGGTGAGCAGGTACGATTTGCCCTCGCCGCCCAACGCCTCGATGCGTTCCAGGTGGTGCGGCCCCATGGCCAGAATGAGGTCGGCGGTAGACACGAGGTCCCGGCTAAGTTGGCGCGAGCGGTGCGGGTTCAGGTCGAGGCCGCGTTCGAGCCCGACGAGCAGCGCGCCGTCGGAGGCAGAGGCGCCTTCCCACGCGCTCGTGCCGGCGCTCGACGCCTCGATGTCGGGCAGGCCGCGTTCGATGCAGACCTTGCGCGCGATCGCTTCGGCGAGGGGGCTCCGGCAGGTGTTGCCGGTACACACGAACAGGACGCGCATGCGCTACGCGTCTCCGATGAGTGTTGGAACACTCTCACGGAGCACACGCGCCGGGATGGCGCCGGGACGAATCACTCGGGGATGACGACCCATGCAATCGACGACGGTAGAGGGGCGCGATGGTGCGAGGCGGCCGCCGTCGAGCACGCGGAGGGCGCCGCGGGCCACGGCTTCCGGCCACTGTTCAAGAATCTCCCCTGCGGTCATCGCCGGCGGAACCCCCGGCCGGTTGGCGCTGGTGGACGTGATCGCATCGCCGTGGGCCTGTATGAGCCGCGCCAGCGCGGGGTGGCTGGTCCACCGCACCGCCACACCACCCTCGGGCCCGCGCAGCTGCGGGGGCACGCGCCGCTCGCCGCCCGGCAGCACCAGCGTGAGCGGGCCGGGCCAGTGGCGCGCCACGAGATTGGCGGCGTAGCTCGGCATGTGCAGGTCGAGACGGGCGAGGGTCTCGCTCCCGTCCACCAGCAGGAGGAAGGGCTTGCCGGGCGGCCGGCGCTTGAGCGTGATGAGCGCATGCACCGACTCGCGATCGATGGCCCCGCCGAATCCGTAGACGGTTTCCGTGGGATAGGCGAGCACCCGGCGCCGTTCCATCTGATCGAGCGCCGGCCGCAGCGCCGCTTCGACCTCCTCCGCGGACCAGAACGGATAGCTGAGGACGTCGCGTCTCATGGCTGCAGGGGAAAGAGCGCCTCCGCCCGGGCGAAATCGGCTTCCTCGGTGATCTTCATGGCGCGCTCCTCGCCGCGCACGATGGTCACCGGAATTCCCAGCGTCTCGCACAGGGCCGCGTCGTCGGTGGCATGCAGCTTCCGCGTCCGCGCCTCGCGATGCACGTGCACGATCATCTCGCGCGGAAAGCCCTGCGGCGTCTGCGCGCGCCAGAGGTGGGTCCGATCCACCGTGCGCACGACATCCAGCTCGGGGCCCACTTCCTTGAGCGTGTCGACCACGGGCAGCGCGGCGACGGTGGCGCGGCCAGTGTCGACACCGGCGATCACGCGGTCGATGGTCGCCGTATCGACGAACGGGCGAGCTGCGTCGTGAATGAGCACGACCTGCGCTTCGTCGGCCAGATCGTCGAGCCCGTTGGACACCGATTCGGTGCGCGTGCGCCCGCCGTCGGCCACCAGCAGACGGTCCACGTCGCACTGGAAGATCCAGGGCGGCGGATCGCCCGCGTACTGTCGCGGCAGCACGCACACCACGGCGACCACGCGCGGATGCGCCATGAACGTCTGCAGCGAATGCAGCAGCATCGGCTTGCCGGCAATCCACCGGAACTGCTTGAGTTCGCTGCCGCCCACGCGCGTACCGCCGCCCGCGGCCACGATCACCACGCCCACGTTGCGTTCGCTCATGGGAACAGCCTGCCGAATAGGTCCTGCACGGTGCGCACGCCGACAGTCTGGACCTTCGCGTTGCGCCGCTTGGGCACTCCCCGCTCGGCAAGATACACGCGCGCGACGCCCTGGTTGGCCGCCTCGGCAATGCGCCGCTCGGCCTGCGACACGGGGCGCACCTCGCCCCCGAGCCCGACCTCGCCAAGAAAGAGGACATCGGGCGGCAGCGCCACATCCTGCACGCTCGACGCCAGCGCGGCGGCCACTGCGAGATCGCCGGCCGGCTCCTGCAGTCGCATGCCCCCGACCACGTTCACGAACACGTCGAGCTGCGCGAACGAGAGACCGGCGCGCTTGTCGAGCACGGCGAGCAGGAGGGCCAGCCGGCGTCCGTCGAGGCCGGTGCTCACCCGCTGCGGCGTGCCGAAGCCGGCCCGGGTGGCGAGGGCCTGGATCTCGAGCAGCATGGGGCGCGACCCTTCGAGCAGCGCGGTGAGGGCGCTGCCCGACGCCGATGCGTTGCGGTCGCCGAGGAACAGTTCCGACGGATTGGCCACCGGCTCCAGCCCCTGCTCCGTCATGCGAAACACGCCGATCTCGTCCACGCTCCCGAACCGGTTCTTCGTGGCCCGGAGCACGCGATGGTCGAGCGTTGCGTCGCCCTCGAAGTAGAGCACGGTGTCCACGATGTGTTCGAGGGTCTTGGGCCCCGCGATGCCGCCGCCCTTGGTCACATGCCCCACCACCATCACCGCCGTGCCGCTCTCCTTGGCGAACCGCATGAGGCGGGCCGCGCACTCTCTCACCTGGCCCACGTTGCCGGGGGCGCCCTCGAGATCGGCGGTGAACAGCGTCTGGATGGAGTCCACGACGAGCAGCGCCGGCCGTCGCTCGGCGGCGGTTGCGATCACGGTTTCCAGGTTGGTCTCGGCAAGCAACGGCACCTCCGCCGCCGCGCCGCCAAGCCGATCGGCGCGCAGCTTCACCTGCAACGGCGATTCCTCACCGGACGCGTACAGCGTGGCGCGGCCCGGCGCTTCGAGCCGGGCCGCGACCTGCAGCAGCAGCGTGGACTTGCCGATGCCCGGTTCCCCGCCCACCAGCACCATCGATCCGGGCACGAGCCCGCCGCCGAGGACGAAGTCGAATTCGTCGAGCTGGGTGGGCCACCGCTCCGTTGCCCCGCCCTTCACCTCGCGGAGCCGGGGCGCCGCCGCCACGCTGCCACCTTCCCCGAGTGCCGAGGCACCCCGGATGCGGCGCTGGGCGGCGGATCGGGGCGCCGTCTTGAAGCCCACGGGTTCCTCGACGAGGGTGTTCCACTCGCCGCACCCGTCGCAGCGGCCGGCCCACTTGGCATGCTCGGCCCCGCATTCGGTGCACCGATACACCGTTTTGGCTTTGGGACTCACGAGCCCGTGGCGCGCTGCGTGTAGTTCTCGAACCGCGTGTAGTGCTTGTGGAAATACAGGTTCACGATGCCCGTGGGGCCGTTGCGCTGTTTGCCCACGATGATCTCCGCCTTGCCTTCGAGCGAATTGCCGTCCTTGTCCGTCGGACCGTCGTAGAACTCCTGCCGGTACAGGAACATGATAAGGTCGGCGTCCTGCTCGATGGCACCGGATTCACGCAGATCGGACAATTGTGGCCGCTTGTTCTCGCCGGTCCGGAGCTCGGGCGCGCGCGACAACTGCGAGAGCGCGACCACCGGCACCGACAACTCCTTGGCCAGCGCCTTGAGGCCGCGCGAGATCTGACTCACTTCCTGCTGCCGGCTCTCGGCGTTGGCCGGTCCGGTCATCAGCTGCAGGTAGTCGACGATCACGAGCCCGACGTTGGCGTCCACCTTCAGGCGCCGCGCCTTGGAGCGCATTTCGAGCAGCGAGAGCCCCGGCGTGTCGTCGATCCAAATGGGCGCGGAGCTGAGAATGCCGGCGGCGCGCGCGAGGCGCGGCAGATCGTCGTCGCGGAGGGTGGCCTTCCGGAGGCGCTGCGCATCCACGCGGGCCTCGCTGGTGAGCAGGCGCTGCACGAGCGCCTCCTTGCTCATTTCCAGCGAGAAGAAGGCGACCGGCAGGTTGTGCTCGATGGCGGCGTGCTGGGCGATGTTCAGGGTCAGCGCGGTCTTTCCCATGGACGGCCGGGCGGCAACGATGATCAGGTCGGCGGGCTGGAAGCCCGACGTGATCTCGTCGAGGTCGGTGAAGCCGCTGGCCACGCCGGTGATCGTCTTTCCGCCGCGCTGAAGCGCTTCGATGCGCTCCATGGCGGGCCACATCAGCTCCTTGATGCGCGTGAACCCTTCGTTCTGCCGCTGCTGGCTCACCTGGAAGATGCGCGACTCGGCGACGTCGAGCAGTTCGGCCGCCGAGTGCTGTCCGGCAAAGGCGTCGGTGACGATGCCCGTGGACACCTGGATCAGCGACCGGAGGAGCGCCTTCTCGCGGACGATCTTGGCGTGGTACTCGACGTTGGCCGCGGTGGGGACGGCATCGACGAGAAACCCGATGTACTCCTTGCCGCCGGCGGCGTCGAGTTCTCCGCGTCGGCCGAGTTGCTCGGACAGCGTCAGCGGATCGACCACCGACCCCTGTTGGGCCACGGCCGCCATGGCGCGGAAGATGCGCCGGTTGCGCTCGGAGTAGAACATCGAGTCGTCCAGCGTCTCCAGGGCGCGCAGAATCGCGTCCTGGTCCATGAGCATGGCGGAGAGGACGGCTACTTCGGCGTCTTCCGAGTACGGCGGTTGCCGGTCACGGAAGACGTCACCCACGAGCGCGGGCGGCGTCGAGTATTCGGCGGGCAAGCTGGACATCTTCCCAGGTAGGACGCTTCCAAGAGGGGTTTCGGAGCAACGCGGCGGGGTGATACGTGACGATCAGCGGCACGCCGTAGTATCGATGAACCTGTCCCCGAAGCTTGCCGATTGTAAGCTTGGTTTCAAGGAGCGTCTGGGCGGCGAACAGTCCCATGGCCAGAATGACCTTGGGGCGGATGAGTTCGATCTGCCGGATGAGATAGGGGCTGCACGCCTTCACTTCGTCGGGCAGCGGGTTGCGATTCCCCGGCGGGCGGTGCTTGAGCACGTTGCCGATGAACACGTCCTCGCGCTTGAGGTCGATGGCGGCGAGGATCTTGGTGAGGAGCTGGCCGGCCTGCCCCACGAACGGACGCCCCGTCTCGTCTTCCTTGGCGCCGGGCGCTTCGCCGACGCACATGAAATCCGCGTCGGGATTTCCCTCGCCGGGCACGGGGTTCGCGGCGCCCTTGTGCAGCGTGCACTTGGTGCACGCCGCGACGGCGGCGGCGATCTCGTCGAGCGTGTTGAACCGGGGCTGGTCGCCGCCGAACAGGTCGCGCGAGGCCGTGCCGACGACGAGCCCGTCGGGGGCGGTGCCCGTGGGGGCGGGAGCGGCCGGTTTCCGCTCACGCTTCGGTGGCGCGGGTTCAGGCGGCGGTTCGGGTGCAGGCGGAGCCGGCGCGGGGGGCTCGGCTTGCCCGCGCGCCGGCCTGGTGGCGGCGGCGTCCGGCGCCGCGCCCGCATCCTGCAACGCACGCCGCCAATCGGCCGGCCGCCGACGCGGCGCCCAGCACGCGCATCGCGTCTTCCACCGACAGGCCGTCGAGCACGAGCTCCGACTCTCCGAGTTCGCGGCGCTGCTCGAGATAGCGCCGCAGCTGCTCCCTAGCGTCCATGCAACATGCCCTCCACGTGGTCGAGAATAGCATCGGCCACGGCGGGCTTCAGCATCAATTCGAGGCGGGTCTCACCTCCATCGCGATCGAGCAGCGTCACCCGGTTGGTGTCCACCCCGAACCCGGCGCCCGGTTCGGTCGCGTCGTTGACGACGATCAGGTCGAGTCCCTTCGCCTCGAGTTTGGCACGCGCATGCGCCACGGGGTCGTCGGTTTCGAGCGCGAATCCCACGACGACCGTTCCCGGCCGGCGGGCATCGCGTGTGGAGGCGAGGATGTCGACGGTGAACGCCAGGTCGAGCGTGGGGGGCTGCGCGCCCTTCTTGATCTTGGACGTCGTCGCTCGCACCGGCGTGAAGTCGGCGGGGGCGGCGGCCATGATCAGCACGTCGGCGTTGGGCAACGCGGCGCGCACGGCCTCGGCCATCTGCGCCGTGGTCTCGACCGCCGTATGCCTCGGGCCTACCGGCGGCGCCACCGCGAGCGGGCCGGCAATCGAGATCCACCTCGGCCCCACGCCGCCAGGCGGCGGCGGCGAGCGCCACCCCCATCTTGCCGCTGCTGTGGTTGGAGATGAAGCGGACCGGATCGATCGGTTCGCGCGTCGGACCCGCCGATACGACCACGCGGCGTCCGGCCAGCGGCCCACCGGGCTCGAGCAGCCGTCCGACGTGGGCGAAGATCGTTTCCGGCTCCGGCATGCGTCCGGGGCCGCTGCCTTCACCGGCGGCCAGCAGCCCTTCATCGGGTGGGAGAATCCGGTAGCCCAGTTCGGACAGGTGCTGGACGTTGCGCTGTGTCTGGGGGTGCGCCCACATCCGGTCGTTCATGGCTGGCACGAGGAGCACGGGACAACTGGCGGCGAGCAGGCAGGCGGTAAGCAGGTCGTCGGCCTGCCCGGTGGCCGCCCGCGCCATGAAGTCGGCGGTGGCCGGAGCCACCACGAGGACATCGGCGGCGCGCGCCAGCGTGATGTGCTCCAGGGCGTGGCCCGGGTCGAAGAGCCCGGCGTGTACCGACCGGCCGGTGAGCGCTTCGAAGGTGATCGGTCCCACGAACTCGGTGGCCGCGCGGGTCATGACGACCTCGACGTCGGCGCCCGCTTTCGTGAGCAGGCGCGCCAACCAGGCAGACTTGTAGCTGGCGATTCCGCCGGTGACACCGAGCAGAACGCGACGCGACGCGTAGGGCCGAGTGGGCGCGAGACTCATGCGACTCGAGACGAGGGCGGGCGTGGGCCCGCGGCGAATCGCAGGCTACTCGCCGCGGGGGCGCGGCACGACGCGGTAGTTCAGATCGCCGCTCGCCAGTTCTTCCATGGCGCGCGTGGTCAGCTTCTTCTCACCCATCGCCGACCGGTCGCGCGGGAACTCGTTGAGCACGCGCGCATACTTGGCCGCGACGAGCACGCCGAGGTACTTGTTGGCCGCGTGCTGGGCGATCTCCCTGGGGGTAAACACTCGCATGGTTCGTTCCGTCAGAGGGTATGATTTTCGATCTCACGTTCCAGCCGGTCGATCAGCTGCGTCACCTGGTGTCGCAGGTTGGCCACCCGATCGCGACTGGCTACTTCGGCATCGATGATCGACGACACGAGGCCCACCGCTTCCTCGAGCGCGTCGTTCACCACCACGTACTGATACTCGTCCACGGCCTGCAGTTCCTGCAGCGCCGACTGCAACCGCGCCACCACCTGGGCGCCGCTCTCGGTGTCCCGGTCGCGCAGCCGGTGCAACAGCACCTCACCCGACGGGGGCAGCACGAACACGCTCACCGATTGCGGGAAGGCGCGCCGGAACTGCAGCGCCCCCTGCACGTCGATGTCCATGATGACGTGCCGTCCCGAGTCCAACACCCGATCCACTTCGGCCTGCAACGTACCATACAGGTTGCCGTGCACCTCGGCCGATTCCGCGAATTCCCCGCGTTCCTGCCGTTCGATGAAGTCGCGACGGGTGAGAAAATAGTAGTCCCGACCGTCCCGCTCCGCCCCACGCGGACTTCGCGTGGTACACGACACCGAATATCCGACATCCGTTCGCCGAGCCAACAGCGCCCGGGCGATGGTGGTCTTTCCGCCACCCGAAGGCGCCGACAGAATCACCGGGAACGGATTCATTCGAGATTCTCAACCTGTTCGCGAATCCGCTCCAACTCTTCCTTGATCACGACGACGTCGGCCACCACGGTGGCGTCGTTCGCCTTGCTGCCCGTCGTATTCGCTTCGCGCAACATCTCCTGCAGCAGGAATCCCAACCGCTTGCCCACCCCGTCGGTTCCCGCGCTCCCGATCGTGTCGCGGAAGGCCGCGATGTGGGCCCGGAACCGCGACAACTCCTCACTCACGTCGAGCCGGTCGGCCAGGATCGCGATCTCCTGCTCCAGCCGCCCCTCGTCCAGCGCCACTCCGCCCGCGATCTCCTGCACCGAGACCCGCAGCCGGTCGCGCTGTTCCACCAGTCGCTGCGGCGCCCGGTGGGCGATGCGATCCAACGCCGCCTCCACACTCGCCACCCGCTCATCGAGGTAGGCCACCAACCGCCCGCCCTCGGCTTCACGCATTTCGGTGAGCGCGGCCAGTGCGGCGTCCACCACCTTCACCAACTCGTCCGCCGTACCGCCTGCCGTCGGATCGCCACCACTCGTCACGATCACGTCGGGCAGGCGAAGGATTGCCGCCAGGTCCAGCGCATCCGGCGCGATGCCGAACCGCTGCTGCAACTCGCGCAACCGCGTGACGTACTGGCCGAACCGTTCCTCGTCGATGCCGGCCCCGGACTCCGCGGCCGACTCGAATCGCGCGGACACCGTGACCGCCCCGCGGCCGATCCCGCGCCGCAACGCTTCGCGAACCTCCGCTTCCCAACGCCCCAGCGCCGACGGAAGTTTGATCGATGGGTTGAAGAAACGGTGGTTGACTGAGCGCACCTCGATGGTGACTCGCGCTCCTCCAACCACCCCTTCCGCGGTCCCGAACCCCGTCATGCTCCGTATCATGGGCAGACTTGTAAGTTACGGAACCACAACAACCTTGTCAATTCCAGAACTCCCAGCGAACACCGTAGATCGAGGTCTGCCGCGGCATCAGGAAGCCAGGCACCTGCATGTACTGCGCGCCAAGTGCATTGGAGAACTGGTAGGAGATGACCGCGCGCTCGATCCGGATCTCCAGCTGGGCCCCGATGGACCGGTATCCCGGCATCCGGACCACGCTGGCGTTCGCCTCCGGAAAGTACGTGGCCGAACGATACTCGTGGGTGAGGCCGAAGAAGATGTGGAAGCTGTTGTCGGGGAACCGGTTGAGCAGCGAACTGCTCACGTAGAGTTGGGCGCGGGTCTGGTACTGCGGCCGGTACAGGCCGGTGGAATCGTCCCATCGCAGCGCATAGGCATCGGCGTGAACGGCCTTCCACAGACGTCCCTGCACCGAGGCGAATCTGGCCGTGGCCGACCGTCCCGACGCCACCACCAGGGAATCGTCGACGAGCGTGGGTGCAACGAGCCGAGTGGCACCGCGGGTGATCAGCCCACCGTCCACCCATAGATCGTGCACCCGGAAGCCGGCTTCGAACCGGGCATATCCCGGGCTCAGTGCGCCGCCGGGAACGCGAGCGTCGCGTGAGGTACCCATCGCCGCCGACAGCCGCAGGAAGCGGAGGGGCGCGAACACCGCGCTTGCTTCGCTTCGCGACGTGGAATCGATCCCCTTCCCTTCGGCGTAGGCCGACACCCCCAGGCGCCACCAGTCGTAGCTGGCGCGGAGGCTTGGCACCAAGAGTCCGCGGGCCGGCCGGGGCTTCCCGGACGCGGCGCCGCTGTCGGGCGCCGGGTGGTCGAATGCGGCGAAGTACCGGGCCGTGCCGCTCAGACGAACCCCGCCTTCGGTGAGCCCGCCGGCGAGCACGTACTGGGCCCTGGATACCGCGGTGTCGCCGGGCGCTGTGGAGTCGGTGCTCGCGATCGCGCCCCCCGAGCCGCCGGAGTAGATGTATCGCGTGGTGGCGGCCGTTCCCTGAACCCAGGGTCCGCGGTCGGGATCCCCGTAGCCGATGCGCACGTAGGCGTCGCGGCGCGTCCCCTGCAGCCGCGGCACCGAGTCGCCGGTGTAGGGATCGATGATCACCCCGCGGTGCGAGCCCACCTGAAGCAGGAACGCGTCGACGCTGAACTTGCCGCGCGCCCACCCCAGGCGCCCCATGAGCGACAGCTGGTCGCTGGTTGCGCCGCCGCGGGTCGGGGCGGTGCCGTATTCCTGCACGCCGAACTGCAGCGCCTCGCCGTGCGCGAACCGTCGTCCGAAGTACCCGCGGTACAGGTTGGTCTGGTAATCGCCGGAGGTGATGTCGGTGCGCGTATACGGCGTGGTCCGGTCGACGCGCCAGGAATTGAGGTAGACGCGAATTTCGGAGGGGGAGCGCTCCACGGTCACGGCCTCGATGGGCCAGAGCGGAATCTGGGCGTAGTCCAGGGCCCCGCCGGTGTGTGGATCGAGCGAGGAATACTCCAAGCCGTCCAGGAACACCCGAACGCGAGCCGCGTCGCCGAGGTACGTGGCGGTATTCGGGGCGGCCATCCAGCCGGTGCTGAACTGTGTCGCGCCCGGGATACGGGCCAGCAGATCGCCTACCGTCCGGGCGCCGTAGGCGAAGATCTCCGTGCTATCCAGGTGATAGCTGCCCGACGAGTCGGCCACCGTGGGCTGCTCCGCATGCGCGAGCGGCGCCTTGATGGTGTCGCGCGGCACCGGCTTCTTGGCGGTATCGCCCGGCAACGGTACGAGGCCGCCGGTCGTGTCCCGCCTGGCCAGCGAGTCGCGCGGAGGAATCGTGTCGCGTCGCGTGACGGTGTCGCGCCCCTGGGCGAGGACCGTGCACGGCAAAACGGCCCCGACCAGGAGGCCGAGGCCGGCACACCGAAGTCCGCGTCGCCAGGAATCCGTCAGCGCGCCCGCCCTCGTACGAGTTCCACGAAGATGCCGACCGGCACGCCCGTGGGGCCCGCCGGTATGATGCCCAGGTCGGTCTCGCTGTACGCTGTGCCGGCGACGTCGAGGTGCACCCAGGGATACGACTCGGCGAATTCTGCCAGGAAGAGCGCGGCCGTGATGGTGCCCGCCGCGCGCCCGCCCACGTTCTTGATGTCCGCCACCTCGGACTTGATGAGCGCCTTGTACTCGTCCCAGATCGGCAGACGCCATCCGCGCTGGCCCGATCGCGTCGCCGGCGTCCAGCACCTCCTGCACCAGCGCGTCGTCGCTGCCCAACACGGCGGTGGCCGTGTGCCCCAACGCGATGACGCAGGCGCCGGTGAGCGTGGCCGCGTCCACCACCGCCGCGGGATCGTATCGACGAGCGTACGAGAGCACATCGGCCAGCACGAGGCGCCCTTCGGCGTCGGTGTTGATGACCTCGATGTACTTGCCGAGGTGGCTCTTCACCACGTCGCCCGGTTTGACCGCCGTGCCCGAAGGCATGTTGGTGGTCGACCCGACGAGCCCGACGACGTTCACCTTGAGGCCCAGACGCCCGATGGTCTCCATGGCGCCCAGCACGCCGGCGGCGCCGCACATGTCGTACTTCATCCACTCCATGCTGGCCGACGGCTTGATGGAGATGCCGCCCGAATCGAAGCACAATCCCTTGCCGACGAGCGCGACGGGCTTGGCCTTCGCCGCGCCCTTTCGGTAGTCGAGCACGATGAGCTTGGGATCCTGGGGTGTGCCCTGCGCGACGGCCAGGAACGAACCCATGCCCTCCTTCTCCATCTCGGCGCGACCCAGGACGGTGCACTGCATGCCGTGCCGCGTGGCGATGTCGCGCGCCGTGTCGGCCAGAAACTCCGGCGTGCACAGATTGCCCGGCATCATGCCCAGCGTGCGGGCCAGCGACTGCCCGGCGCCGATGGCCGTGCCCACCTCCACTCCGCGCTGGACCGCGGCGGCGTCGGTCGCGACCACCACGGCGCTGCTCACCGGTGCCCGCCGTTCGTCCTCGGGAGGCGGCGTCTTCACGTCCTCGTATCGCCACGACCCGTCGATCAGTCCGACGGTGACCGCTTCGGCTTCCACCGCATCGAGCGATCCGGCATGAAACGCCAGCGAGCCGGTGCCGATCTTCCCGGCCTGCCGGGCCGCCAGCGTGGCCGCGCGCCGCAACGCATCGGTGCGACGCGCGACCTTGCCCATTCCGACCAGGAGCACGCGCCGGACGCCGGACGCCGAACCGCCGAGAAAGAGCAGTTCGTCGCGCCCGCCGCGGAAATCACGCGCCGCGAGGGCGCGTCCCAGCGCACCGGCCGTCGCCGCGTCGGCCCCCGCCAACTCGGCGGTGAGCCCCGCTCCCGCCGGAAGCGCGATGGCAAGGAGTGGTGTGTCCAGCTTCGCGAAATCCGGAGGTGCCACCGTGATCGGAATCGTCATGAATCTCTGGGCTAGAGGGGCCGCGCGCGGCGCGCGAATCGATCAGCTGTCCATTCCCTTGATGATCTGGTCGCCGAACGCCGAGGTCGAGATCTCGCGTGGCGCCGGGCATCTGGCGGGCCAGGTCGTAGGTCACGTGCTTGGACGCGATTGCGTTCTCGAGCCCCTGCACGATCAGCTTTCCGGCCTCGTCCCACCCCATGTACTCCAGCATCATGACGCCGGACAGGATCACGCTCCCCGGGTTGATCTTGTCGAGGTTGGCGTACTTGGGCGCGGTGCCGTGCGTGGCTTCGAATACCGCCACGCCATCGCCAACGTTCCCGCCCGGGGCGATCCCGAGCCCGCCCACCTGGGCGGCCGCCGCGTCGGAGAGGTAGTCACCGTTCAGGTTCGGGGTCGCGAGCACCGAGTACTCGTTCGGACGCAGGAGCAGTTGCTGGAACATCGAATCGGCGATGCGATCCTTGATCACCACGGCATCGGCGCGGGCCGAACTCCCAGCCTTGCCCAGATCGGACTCGGCCACGCACTGGTCGCCGAAATCGGCGCGAGCCACCTCGTAGCCCCAGTCGCGGAAGGCGCCTTCGGTGAACTTCATGATGTTGCCCTTATGCACCATGGTCACCGACGGCAGGTTGTGCTTGAGCGCGTACTGGATGGCCATGCGGACCAGCCGCTTGGAGCCGAATTCCGACATCGGCTTGATGCCGATGGCCGACTGGTCGCGGATGTTCTTGCCCAGTTCCTTGTTGATGAACTGGATGAGCTTCTCCGCCTCCGGCGAGCCGGCCTTCCATTCGATGCCCGCGTACACGTCCTCGGTGTTCTCGCGGAACACGACGATGTTGAGCAAGCCCGGCTGCTTCATCGGGCTGCCGCACGCCCTCGAAGTACCGCACCGGGCGAATGCAGGCGTACAGGTCGAGCATCTGGCGCAACGCCACGTTCAGCGAGCGGATGCCGCCGCCGATCGGCGTCGTGAGCGGTCCCTTGATGGAAACCCGGAACTCGCGCAACGCCTCGACGGTCTCCTCGGGCAGCCATTCCTTGCAGAGGGTGAAGGCCTTCTCACCCGCGAACACCTCCATCCACGAGATCTTTCGCTTGCCCTTGTAGGCCTTGGCCACGGCCGCGTCGAACACGCGCACCGAAGCGCGCCAGATGTCGGCGCCGGTGCCGTCCCCTTCGATGAACGGGACGATCGGATGGTCGGGGACCTTCAACTCCCCGTTCTCGTACTGGATGCGGTCCCCGTGCTCGGGGACCTTCGCGTATTTATACGTCGCCATTGGGGGCGCCTATAGAAAACGGTGAAACCGCATGAGGATGAGCGTGGCGAAAGCTACAGAGCGGGCGGGACGCCGGGCAACCGCTCGACGGTGACATTCGTGTGATTTTCCAGGCGCGCGCGGCGTCAGGACCCGGTGCTCGCTCCATCGCCGAGGGCGTCGGCGGGCACCGGCACGAGCGGCGAACGCACCCGCGGTGCCTGCCAGCCGAACATCTGCTGGAGCGCGGCGCCGCACACGCGCCCCTGGCAGGCTCCCATTCCGGCACGCGTCGCCAGCTTGGCCTGACGGGCTCCCCACTCCGGCTGGAGATCGCCGCGCCGCACGTCTTCGCAGCGGCAGATCACCGTCGTCGCGTCGACGCGCTCGCTCAACTCGCGTCGGGGCGCGAACGCCGCGCTCATGCGTCGCGCGAATGCACGGCCGGCCGCTCCACGTCGAGCGCGAGGCGCCGGAGCCACCGCCGGCCGCCACCGCACCGGCGATGGCTCCCTCGGTCAGGGCGGCGTCCTCGCCCGCGACGCCGGTGCATTCCCCGGCCGCGTACACGCCCGCCACGGACGTGCGCTGCCCGCCGTCGACCACGAGCGCGCCCCCGACGACGTCGCACCCCATCGACAACCCGACCTCCACGTTCGGGATGAGCCCGCACGCCGTCGCCAGGATGTCGCAGTCCAACGTCCACCGCCGGCGCCCGTCGGTCATCGTCACCCGTTCGAGGCGGTCGCCGCCCTCGGCTCGCTCGATCCAGGTACCAGTGCGCAGCGGCGTTCCACGGAAGGCCGAGCGGTAGGAGACAGCCGCGGCGAGCTTGGCGGGCGACCGCCAGAGCGACGCGGCGAAGGCCACCAACCGGCGCCGGTCTGCCTGTTCGCACACGGCCAGCAGCTCGGCGCCCGAGGCGGCCACGGTGGCCGCCACCGGGAAGAGGAGCGGCCCGGTGCCGGCGATCACCACGCGCTTGCCATGCACGCCGAGGCCGCTCTTGATCAGTGCCTGGAGCCCGCCCACGCCGAACACGTTGGGAAGTGTCCAGCCGGGGAACGGCAGGAAGAGTTCGCGCGCCCCGGTGGCCAGCACGACCGCGCGGGCGCGGAGTTCGATCGGCCCCCGGGGGCCAACGAGCGACAGCACGCCCGGTTCCGCCGTCGCAACGGCGGTGTTCGGGAGATACTCGGCCCCGCACGCGCGGAATCGCGCCAGCCAGTCACGCCCACGGTCGGGAAGTTGCGTGGACTCCTGATTGCGCCAGATCTGGCCGCCGAGGTGCGCGGACTGGTCCACGACGACAACGCTTGCCCCGGCCTGGGCGGCGTGCACGGCGGCGGCAAGCCCGGCCGGACCTGCCCCGATCACGGCCACGTCGGCTTCACGACGGTCAGCCAACGTCCCGGCTCTCCGTGGTGATCGACATGCCCGGCGTGCAGGTGACCAGACAGGAGCGCTGGTGGGGCTGTCCGTCGATCGTCACGCGGCACTCGTAGCAGATGCCCATGCCGCATACCGGCCCGCGAGGCTCGCCCTGCACCGAGGTCCGGAAGCCGGAGATGCCGCAGGTGAGCAACGCCACCGCCACCGAGGTTGCCGCCGGCACGGTGTGCGGCCGCCCATCGATGGTGATCGGAATCCCGCTGCTCACGCGACCTCCAAAGGCGGCATCGGCCTCTCGGGACGAAAGGGCGCGGCGTCCAATGGGGCGGCGCGGCCCACGATGCCGGCCGCGATGATCGCCGCCGTGCCGGTGGCGGTGGTGATGCCGAGCCCCTCGTGTCCGGCGGCCACCCAGAGGCCCGGCGTCTCCGGCCAGGCACCGATGAGAGGAAGCTTGTCGGGAGTCGCCGGGCGAAAGCCGGTCCATGTGCGGATGGCCAGGCAACTCGCAAGGGCCGGCACGAATTCCACGGCGCGCGCCACCATATCCCGCACGATCGCCCGATTGATGGTGGCGTCGCGGCCCACGAGCTCACGTGACGAACCGATGAGCACCTGGCCGGTGGCGCGCGGCTGCAGGTTGAAGGCGGTGGAGGCGCCGGCCATGCTGTGCGCGCTGTGCAGATACCCGAGTTCCACCAACTGACTCCGCACGAGTCCCGGATACCGGTCGGTGATCACGAGGTGCCCCTTGCGCGGCACGACGTTGAGTCCCGGCACGAGCGCGGGGGCATCGACGCCGGTGGCGACGACCACCGCGCCGGTGCTGATCGTCTCCGGCGACCCGCCGGCCGCCAGAGTCACGGAGCCGGTGCCGATGTGCGTCACCGACGCGCCGACCCTGACGGTCGCCCCGCGTTCCACCGCGGCGTCGAGCAGCCACCGCGCGGCGTTCGGCGGGTAGAGCACGCGGTCGTCGGGCACGAACAGCGCGCCGGCGAGTCCGCGGCGCAGCCGAGGCTCCGCCCGTGCAAGCGCCGCTTCGTCCAACACGTCGGCCCGCACCCCCACGCGTTCGCACAGCGCGCGCTTCTCACGCACGGCGTTCATCTCGTCGTCGTTGGCCGCGATCCAGAGCGTGCCCGGGCGCTCGTCCTCGCAAGCGAGGGGCAGCGTCGGCGCCAGCGCCGTCCAGAGCTGGCGCGACAGCACGGTGAGCGCGAGCTGCGCCGGCGAGTCGTCCATGACGACGATGTGGCCCATGCCGGCGGCCGTGGCTCCGGCGCCGGGAAAGTCGGACTCGCATACCAGCACCCGCAGGCGCTCGCGCGCCAGCGCGTGTGCGCACGCCGCTCCGACGATGCCCGCCCCGACGACCACCACGTCGGGACGCACGGACGGGTTCATCCGCCCTGCCAGCCGAACCGGAACGGATCGGCAGGGTCGAAGAACAGCGTGGCGCGTCCCGTGATGAACGCGCGTCCCCGAATGTGCGGCAGGAGCTGTCCGTCGATCTCCTCGAGCCAGCCGGTGAACGTGCTTCCCGTGATGCTCTCCTGCGTCCACCGTTCGCCCGCCCCGAGCGCGCCGGCGGCGTGCAGCACCGCGAGCTTGGCCGACGTGCCGGTGCCGCAGGGCGAGCGGTCGTACGCGGCGCCCGGACAGAGCACGAAGTTGCGGCTATCGGCGCCCGCCACCGTCGGGGGCCCGAACAGCTCGATATGATCGATCTCCGCCCCGTCCGCGCCCGTGATGCCCTGTTCGCCGCAGCGCGTCGCGGACCCGCATGGTCCAACGGGTGAGTTCCGGGACGTTCTCGGCGGTAAGGGGCGGCCCATCGTGGGCAACGAGGAAGAACCAGTTCCCGCCCCAGGCGACGTCGCCGCGTACGACGCCGACGTCCGGCACGTCCACGGCCACACCAGCGGCGTACCGGTAGGCGGGCACGTTGGTGATCGTGACGGCGCCGTCGTCTTCGAGCCGGGCTCGCACCGTGCCCACGGGCGTGTCGAGATGCACCACGCCCGGCCCGATCCGCCCCAGGTGCTGCAGCGTTCTGACGACGCCGATGGTGCCGTGCCCACACATGCCCAGGTAGCCGACATCGTTGAAGAACACGACGCCGGCGGCGGAGTCCGCGGCCACCGGCGGCGTCAGCAGGGCCCCGACGATGGCGTCGTGCCCATGCGGTTCGAGCACCACGCCGCGCCGGAGGTGGTCGGCGCGGCGGCGCATGTCGTCGCGCCGCTCGGCCATCGTGCTGCCGGCGGGGGTCGGCCATCCGCCGATGACGACGCGGGTGGGCTCGCCCTCGGTGTGTGAATCGACGACGTCGATCTCGATGACGGGCCCCTGCGACGTCATGCGCGTGGTTGGGGAATGGCGCCCAGCCGTTCGCGAATCAGCGCCAGGGCCGCGGCGCGCTCCTCACCGACCAGTGCGAGGCGCGGGGGACGAACCCGCTCGCTTCCCTGCCCGACCTCCTGCTGCACGAGCTTGATCAACTGCACGAACTTGGGCACCGTGTCGAGGCGCAGCAGCGGGAGGAACCAGTGGTAGAGTTCGCGGGCCTCCGCGGCGCGGCCCGCGGTGGCGAGTTCGAACACCCGCACCGATTCATCGGGGAGGGCGTTGACGAGTCCGGCAATCCAGCCGACGGCGCCCGCCGCGATGCCCTCGACGATGGCGTCGTCGAGGCCGACGAAGACATTGAACCGTTCGCCGTGGCGCTGCACGATCTCGCTCACCCGGCGAATGTCCCCGCTCGACTCCTTGACCGCCACCAGGTTCTCATGCCGGGCCAGTTCGCCGAGCTGGGCCGGCGTGATGTCGGTGCCGTACGCGATCGGATTGTTGTACAACATGCACGACAGCGGGGTCGCGTCGATGACGGCGCTCAGATGGGCGAGGGTCTCGCGCGCGTCGCCCCGATAGACGTAGGGCGGCAGCACCATGAGGCCGTCACACCCGATGCGCGCGGCCTCGCGCGCCAGCGCCACGGCATCGGCGGTGGAGAGCGTTCCGATGCCGGCGACGAGGGGCACGCGCCCGGCCGTCGCCTTCCGGCAGGTGGCCAGCACCTCGAGCTTTTCCGGCGCGCTGAGGGTGGCGCCCTCACCCAGGGACCCGAGCGGGACGATGCCGCGGACGCCGTGGTCGACGAGCCAGGATACGTGCTGCGCGAGAAAGGCGTGGTCCACCGTGAGATCGTCGCGGAACGGGGTCGTGATCGCGGTGAACACCCCCGCCCAGTCGTGCCGCTTCATGTCGTGCCCTCAGGAATTGATTTGAACGGTCTTGATTTCGGTATAGAACTCGCGGGCCGCCGGCCCCTGTTCGCGACTGCCCGAGCTGGACCCGCGCATGCCGCCGAAGGGCGCGTGCGGATCGACGCCGGTGGTGTCGCCGTTGACGCGCACGAGGCCGACGTCGATGCGGCGGATGTAACGCAGCGCGCTCGGAATATCCTTGGTGAACAGCGAAGCGCTGAGCCCGTAGGCCGAGTCGTTGGCCAGCGCGAGCGCATGCTCGAGATCGTCGGCGGTCAGCCAGGCGAGCACCGGCCCGAACAGTTCCTGCTGCGCCACCGGCGCATCGGGCGAGACGCCACGGACGATGGTCGGCGCCACGAAATACCCGTGCGCAAACTGGTCGGATCCAGGCACCGGCACCGGGACGATCTGTTCCCCGCCGGCCGCCGCCAGGGCGCGATTGATCGACTGCTGCGAGCGCTCGGTGATCACCGGGCCGACCGCCGCCCGGGGATCGGTAACCGGACCGAGGGGCAGCCCGGCCACCTGCTCCCGAAGCTTGGCGAGGAAGGCGGTCTCGACCTCCCGCGCCACGATCACTCGGCTGGTGGCCGTGCACTTCTGTCCGGCGAATCGCATGGCGCCGGCGGCGGTGAGCGAGGCGGCCTGCGCCAGGTCGGCGTCGGGCAGGACGATGGCCACGTTCTTTCCGCCCATCTCGGTCTGATACCGGATATTCCGGCGGGACGCGGCGGCGGCGACCTGCGCGCCGACGGCAACCGACCCCGTGAAGCTGACCCCGCGCACGGCGGGCGCGTCGAGGAGAACCGGGCCGAGCGCGGCGCCGGATCCGAGCACCACGTTGAACACGCCGGGAGGAAGCCCCGCGGCATGCGCGCTCTCGGCGAGCAGGGTCGCCACGTGCGCGGATCCCTCGGCTGGCTTGAGCACGACCGTGTTGCCGAACGCCAGCGCGGGCGCTGCCTTCCAGAGCGGGATCGCGGCCGGGAAGTTCCAGGGGGTGATGAGCAGGACCACGCCGAGCGGTTCACGCAGCGAGAACTGCAGCGCGGCGGCCGTCTGCGCCGGAATGACGTCGCCCATGTTGCGCACGGCTTCGCCGGCGTAGTAGCGGAGGATGGCCGTGCAGCGCGCCGCTTCGCCCCGCGCTTCGCCGATCGGCTTCCCCACCTCGCGGGTCATCGCCTGGGCCAGGTCTTCCTGCCGCTCCGCCATCACGGTCGCCCACTTGTACAGGTGCTCGGCACGCGCCGGGCCCGAGAGCGCGCGCCAGCCGGCCAGGGCGTGGTCGGCCGCCGTCACGGCGGCCGTGGCATCGTCGGGGGTTCCCCCGGGCACCTGGGCTACGACGTCGCGGGTGTCGGATGGATTGAGATCGGCGATCCATTCGTCGCCGGTGCCGGGCGTCCAGACGCCCCCGATGTAGTGCGAGAGTTTCAGGGTCGATGTCATGATGTCTTCGGGCGGCGGCGCGCCGGCGTCCGGGTGGGCGGCGGCGCGTCTTGATGTTGAGCGTTCAGGAAAGCGAGCAGTGCCTGGCCGGCCCCGAGAATGTGCTGGCGGAGCCTGGCCGCGGCTCGTTTGACATTGCGCCGGCGAACGGCGGCGATGATCTCCCGGTGCTCGGTGATGGCGCGCTGCTCGCCGTGGGTGAGGGCGAGCTGCATGCGCGAATAGCGGTCGGTGTGCTGATGCAGCCGGTGCACGATGCCCATCGTCACGGGGCGATCGGCCGGCGCGTAGAGCGTGGAGTGAAACTTCCAGTTGAGTCCACCCCACCCGGCGACCTGTCCGCGTTTGAGCGACGCATCATAGGTATCGAGGACTTCCTCGGCGCGGGCGACCTGCTCCTCGGTCATGTGCGGCATGGCCCGCTGCAGGAGATCGGTCTCGATGTCGGCCCGCAGTTCGTAGAGTTCCTCGATCTCGGCGAGGGACAGCGTGGAGACGATGGCCCCGCGGTGCGGATTGAACGTGACCAGCCCCTCCGCCTCGAGCAGCCTCAGCGCCTCGCGCACCGGAATGCGACTGACGCCCAACTGGTCGGCGATCGCGTCCTGGCGCAGCGGTTCTCCGGCCGGATAGCCGCCGCGCAGGATCCGCTCGCGGATGGCGTCGCGTGTGAGGCTGGTGACCGTCTGCCGTTCGATGGGGAGATCTTCGGCCCCGGCCGCGGCAGCGGGAGCCTGGGGACGTCTGGAAGCGCGCCTCGGCATGAGCGAACGTCGATGGAGACTCGGGGCCAGGCGGTGACGCGGTCGCGTCGACCCGACCGGGGGGAATTGGGCCCGACGATAAGTTGGATACAATATGCATGATGGACCGGGCCGCCGGAACTGCCCGATCGCCGCCTCGCGACGCCCCTGACGCCGCCCCCCTCTCCACCAGACGGCCCGACCACGTATTTTCACCTGTCGGCACCGGGCCCCGTGCTGGGCCGTGGCGCCGACGAGCACCGTGACATCTTCACCGAGGGCAATGCCTTGCTTCTTTCGCTGCTGCTGGCCGTCTCCGTGCTTCAGGGCCCGAACCTCTCGTCCGCTCAAGCGGGCACGATCGTACGGGCCGTGGCCGACTACCTCATCCCGCCAAGCCGCCCCGTCGGCACGCACGGCGTCGTAGGCCGCACCGTCGTGTTCGACCGCGTGCAGAGCACCAAAGCGTTCAAACCCCTGGTGGGACGACTTGAGGAGCGGGACATGGCGCTCACCCTGCCCTCGCTGGTCCTGCCGCGGGACAAGGCCGTGGTCTGCAAAGCCGGCAAGCGCGACTGCACGATCACCCGCGACGCCATCTACATCGCGATCGACCGCGTGGCGCGCGGCCGGAACTCCGGGGAGTACCACGTGGTCGCGACCCTGCTGTACGGCGAGCCGCGTCCCGGCGGCGGCAGCGAACTCAAGGGCGGCACCTATCGCCTCACCGTCGCCCTGCAGGGCAAGAAGTGGAAGCACTGGGAGGTCATCCACTCCGTGCCGAAGCCGGGTATCTAGCCGGGTGCATCCCGCCGCCCGCGCGGGACGGGCGGCGGCCGGGCGGGCACAAAGATGTTGTTGTGCCCGTGGTTCGGCACGCGCGCGCCCCGCCTCTCGCCGTCGACCTTGTTAGAGTTCGGATGAAACCGAAGCACGAGACGCGTCATCCGAACGAGATAGGGGACCACGATGCCGAGTTCGCAGCGCACGATTGCAATTCTCACCGGCGGCGGCGATGTGCCCGGTCTGAATCCGGCCATCCGCGCGATCACCATCCGCGCGCTGCGGGACGGACATCGGGTGATCGGCATCCGGCACGGGTGGGCGGGGCTCGTGGACTACGTGCCCGACGCGCAGGCCGACAACAGCGAACACGTGCAGGTGCTCACCGAGGCGATCGTGAACCGCGCCGGCCGCACCGGCGGCACGTTTCTCCACACCTCGCGCGCCCGGCCCAGCCATCTGCCCCGCGAGCGCGTGCCTGCGCATCTGAGCGGCTACGATGCGCCGATCAACGACGTCACCAAGGACGTGCTCCGGCATCTGGAGCACATCGGCGTGGACGTGCTCATTCCCATCGGCGGGGACGACACCCTCAGCTACGCCAAGCGGCTGCACGACGAGGGGGTGAACGTCGTCGCGATCCCGAAGACGATGGACAACGACGTGCACGGCACCGACTACTGCATCGGATTCAGCACCTGCGTGACCCGCACCATCGAGCTCACGCACCGCCTGCGCACGTCAGCCGGGTCGCACGAGCGGTTCCTCGTGATCGAGGTGTTCGGCCGGTACGCCGGCTTCACGGCGCTGCTCCCGACGATGGCGGGCGCGGCGGACCGCTGCGTGATCCCGGAACATCCGGTGGACATCGACCGGCTGGCCGAACTCCTCACGCGGGACCGCAACCGGAACCCGAGCCGCTATGCCGTGGTGCTCGTTTCCGAAGGCGCCCGCCTGGACACGCACGGCGACATGACCTTCGCGAGCGAGGAGGCGGACATGTTCGGCCACCGCAAGCTCGGGGGCATCGGCGACCAGGTGGGATCGGCGCTCAAGGCCGCGTCGGCACGGTACAACAACGGCCGCCGGATCGAGGTCGTGAGCCAGCGGCTCGGCTATCTCGTGCGCTCCGGCGAGCCGGACGCGCTCGATTCGATCGTGCCGATGGCGTTCGGCAATCTGGCCATCGATCTGATCATGAAGAAGCAGTACGGCCGGCTGGTGAGCATCCACCGCGGGTTCTACGACAGCGTGCCGATGGCGAGCGTGACGTCGGCAAAGAAGGTCGTGACCGTGCCGAAGTACTACGACACGGACCGCCTGCGCCCCATCTACAACTTCGACGGGGCGCCGCTGTTCATCATGACGAGCGACTGACCGCCGCCCGCTACGGCTTGACCCCCTGGTGGTTCACGGCCCACACATAGGCGGCCACGTCCCGCGCGGCCTGATCGCTGATGCCGTTGGGTCGCGCCAGCATGGCGGTGGCCGGCACTCCCTTCTCGATCACGCGCAGGATCTCGGCGTACGTCCCGCCCTTGGCGGCGAGCCACGGCTTGCCCTTCTTGTCGAGCGGCGGCGCGATGGCCGAGCCCTGCAACTGAAGCCCGTGGCAGGCCAGGCAACCGCCCTGCCCGTGGAAGACGGCCCGTCCGGCATCGATGGCCTTGGTCGTGACGTCGCTGCCGTCCGTGCCGGTCGTGTCGGGGCGCACGGCGGCCGTATCGACGGGCGCACGGCGGTGCGTCGTGGCGCCCACGCTCGCCACGAGGGCGACGGCGATTGCGGCTCGCTGGAGCATTCGGAATTCGCGCATCATTGGGATCCTCCCTGTGGAGTGCCGGCCGAGCCAGGCGCGGGGTGCGCCGGCACGGGAGTGAGTTTGACCATCTCGGCGTGGAACGCACGCCACTGCGCGGCGTCGAGCAGCGCGACGCCGGCTGCGAATCCGTTGTCCGGCGGTCCCGCCATGGCCACGCGCGCGAAGGTCTCGACGCTCGTACGCCAGCCGGGCGTCTGGGCCAGCACCTGGGCGGCGCGCTGCGCATTCCCGACCAGCCGTCGCCGCAGCATCGCCGGTCTACTGGAATCGGCGGGCGACGGGAGCGCGACGGCGCCCGGCGCCGAGAACTCGGCCGCCATGTGGAGCATGACGGTGGGCACCGCCACCTTGTTCGGCGCCCGCGGGCCCTCGGACAGGTGATACTTGGCGTCCACCTTGGCGATCTCGGCAGCGATGTCGTCGTGATGGTCGAAGTGGCCCAGCGACTGCACGTAGTGGGCGACCGCAAAGCGGTCGGCGGGCGGGAGGGCATCGAAGGCGGCCATCCCGGTGCCTTTGATTCCGTCGGTGAGCGTGGTGTAGATGTCGGCGATCGTGTAGCCCACGGTCCAACCCTTTGGGCTGGTGAGATTGCGCGGACGTGGGGTGAGCGCCACGGCTGCGGCGCCGTCTCCCTTGCCGGCGGCGCCATGGCAGACCACGCAGTCCGTGTTGAAGAGTTGCTTGCCCTGGGCCAAGGCCTGCGGCGTGACCGTGAAGAGCTGTTTGAGGTCGAGGCCGGGAGCCGGCTTCCCGATGACCGTCGGGAAGATCGTGGGATCGGAGTCGGCACGTGTCGGCGGCTGGTACTTCAGTCGCGGTGCTTCACGTCCCTGCAGCACCGTGTTGCCGCCGGCGATGACCAGGCCGAGCGTGATGAGCGCGCTCCCGACCACCATCGCGATGCGTTTGGATTGATAAGGCATACGGGGGGTCCTCTCAGCGCAGGTGAAACTTGAGGCCGTCGGCCAGGAACGGATCGCCAACGGGCATGTGCTCTCCCATCCGCATGGCGCGGACCACCACCAGCAGTCCGGCGGCCAGGAAGAAGAGGGCGAAGGACGCCTCGGGCCAACCCAGGTGCAGGCCTGCGCCCTGAATGGGTGAGATCAGCCAGAACACGTCCACGAATTCCATGAACAGCACCCACAGCGACACCCAGCGGAGCCGCCGCCAGTTCTGCTTGTCCTTGCGCGACATCAGCGCCAGGAACGGCACGAAGAAGTGTCCGATGCCGAGCAGGATGAACACGGACTCCATGGATCCGACCGTGCGCTGCTGGAACCAGAACACCTCTTCCGGGAGATTCGCATACCACTGCAGCAGGTACTGCGAGAACGCGATGTAGCCCCAGAAGATCGTGAATCCGAACAGCAGGCCGCCGAGGTTGTAGAGGTGATCGGCGGTCACGCCGGGGAGCCGGTCGCGCCGGTAGAGATAGATGACGACGAGCGACGTCGCGGCGATGGCCGAGGTGACCGCGCCGGCGAACAGGTAGACGCCGAAGATGTCGCTGTACCAGCCCGCTTCGAGGCTCGAGACCCAGTCGAAGGCGAACGCGGTGAGCGTGAGCGCGAGCAGGATCATGAAGATCGGCGAGTAGCGCCGGAGGCGAATCGTCGCCGTGGGGTCGCGGGTCTCGTCCTGCCGGACGGACCCGCCCACCAGGATGCGATACGACCAGACCCACAGCGCCACGCAGACGGCGAGACGCGCGATGAAGAACGGGTAGTTGAGCCACGACGTCTTGAGCGCGATGGCGGGGTTGGCCGCGGCGCCCGGCTGCGTCCAGGAGAAGCTGACGGGCAGCGAGAAGAGCGCGATCAGCGCCACGGGCACCAGCCACGGCGTCAGCGCGGCGATGCGTTCGGGGGCTCGGCGCAGCGGCACGCTCCACGTGGCGCCGGTCAGGTGCTGCAGCGCCACGATGAACAGCGCCCCGAGCGCCATGCACACCATGACGACGAACCAGAGGAGCCAGTTGGCCCAGAAGCGCGACGCGCCGTCCACCAGGTACGTGGTCACGACCCCGACGCCGCCGACGGCCAACGCGGCCCACAGGACGCTCATTCCTCGTTTGCTCACTTCACGTCCTCCGCGGTGGCGTTCTGCGACCGTTGCAGGGCCCGGATGTAGCGGACGATCGCCCAGCGGTCGTCCTGCGAGATGTCGGCTGCGTAGCCCGGCATGGTGCGAATGCCCTGCGAGATGACCCAGTAGAGGAACCCGTCCGCCGCCTCGCGCATGGGCGCCGACTGCAGATCGACCGGCTGGGCCTGGTAGGTGCTGTCGAGCCACGCCTTGCCCGTGCCGAGCCGGTCGTGGCAGACGGCGCAGTGGAGATCGAACATGTGCCGCCCGCGAGCCAGCACCCGCGCCGACACGGGAAGCGGGTTGGCGAGTTCCTTTCCGGCTTCCTCCGGCGTCGTGGCGAGAATGGGCATGTAGCCGCGCGCCACGGTTCCGTCCGGCGGCCGCTGCATGCCGCGCCCATTGGCGAAGAACGGATCGGCCGCCTGCGCGTCGAGCTTGGGCTGCACTTCCATGTGCACCATCGGCGGAATCGTGGGATACGTCCGCGTGGCCCACGCCATGCCGTAACCCGCGAGGAGACACACGGCGACGATGCCCACGGTGGCGCGCACCCACGCTCCGAGGCCGGCGCGCACGCGCTCCGGTTCCGGAATGACTTCCAGCGCCTCGCCGCCCGCGCCGCGCAGTGCGGCCTTGGCGGCCTCGACGTCAAGGCGTCCCCGCACCGGCATCAGCACGAGCGCGAATCGATCGCGCGTGATGGATGCGAGCGCCTCGGTGTCGAGGATCGGGTTGCCGAAGAACGGCAGCTTGTTGAACACGAACAGCATTCCGAAGGCGGCGGTGAACGTCGAGATCAGAATCGTCGCCTCCACCATCACGAGCACCCACCCCGGCCAGCCGTTCATCGGCTTGCCTGCCGTGCGCAGCGGATAACTCACCGTGCTCGTCCACCATTCGAACGTGAACGCGGAGACGCACGCCAGGGTGCCCATGAGGAAGACGAGCACGCCGAGCTTGGACTTGGGCAGCTCCAGGGCCTCGTCGATGCCGTGCACCGGGTACGGCGTGTACGCCTCGAGGTGGGTGAACCCGCTCGCCTTCACCTCGGGAATCGCGGCCAGCAGCGCGTCCGCGTCGCGGAACAGTCCGAGGACGCCGAACACCGAATCAGACATGGTCGGCCTCCAGTCGCTGCTTCTGGTAGTACACGATGTCGGGCTTCACTTCCCACGCCGCAATGATGGGCAGCTTGCGCAGGAACAGGAGCAGCAGCGTAAGGAAGAGGCCGATGGAGCCCAGCAGAATCGCGAAGTCGATGGGCGTCGGGAGGTAGCTGCCCCACGACGACGGCAGATAGTCGCGGTGCAGCGACAGGATGATGATGGTGTACCGCTCCATCCACATGCCCAGCGTCACGCCGGCCGACACCAGCACCATCATCGGCACCGACCGCCGGAACTTCGGGAACCAGAGCAGCTGCGGGAGAATGCAATTGAGGGTGATGGTCAGCCAGCCCGCCCACCACTGATCGCCGAACACGTAGTTCGCGAAGATGTACTTCACATAGGGGTCGGCGCTGTACCAGGCCGTGAACCCCTCCATCAGGTAGGCGTAGGCCATGACGCACGACAGGAACAGGACCATCCGGTTGAGGAGGTCCATGTGCCGCGGCGTCACGTAGTGTTCGAGGTGCATGGCGGTGCGCACGAACGCGAACACCAGCACGACGCCGGCAAAGCCCGAGAAGGCGGCCCCGACCACGAAGTACGGCGGGAAGATCGTCATGTGCCAGCCGGGCACCATCGACGACGCGAAGTCCATCGAGACGATGCTGTGCACGCTGAGCGCGAGCACCGTGGTGAGGCCGGCGAGCAGCAGATAGGCCCGCTCGTACTGCAGCCAGTGGACCGCATTGCCCACCCATCCCAGGCTCAGCAGCCGGAAGACGGCCCGCTTCACCTTGCTCTTCGCCGTCGAGCGCAGCGTGGCCAGGTCGGGGATCAGCCCGAGGTACCAGAACATCAGCGACACGCTGAAGTACGTGAGCACCGCGAACACGTCCCAGATCAGCGGCGACCGGAAGTTGACCCACATGCCGCGCTGGTTCGGATACGGGATCAGCCAGTACGGCAGCCAGGGGCGGCCGACGTGGATGGCCGGGAAGATCATCGCGCACATGAACGCGAACACCGTGGTCGCCTCGGCGATGCGGCTGATGGCATTGCGCCACCGCTGGCGGAACAGATAGAGAATCACCGAGATCAGCGTGCCGGCGTGCCCGATACCGACCCAGAACACGAAGTTGATGATCAGGAATCCCCAGACCACCGGCACGTTGTTGCCCATCACGCCGATGCCCGTGTAGAGCATGTAGCCGATGGCCGAGAAGCCGACCAGCGCCACCAGACTGGTGATCGTGATGGCGACGTACCACGAGCGTGGCGGCGCCTTCTCGCTCCACGTGCGAACGGTGTCGTCGAGGCCGCCGAGCGAGACGTCGCCTTCGACGAGGGGCGCGATGCGCAGCGCGGCGGGAAGCGTGGCGTCAGTCATCGACCCGCCCCGCGGGCACGCCCGCCGGATTCTTCAATTCCGCCATGTAGGTGATCGCGGGACGCGTGCCCAACTCGCGGAGCACTTTGAAGCCGCGGTCGCTCTGCGAGAGCTTCGCCACCCGGCTATTCAGGTCCTTGAGGTCGCCGAACACGATGGCATTGGCCGGGCACGCCGCCGCGCAGGCGGGGGTGATGTCCCCGTCGGCCACCGGCCGTCCCTCGTCCTTGGCCACCTGGACGCCGTTCCGGATGCGCTGCACGCAGAAGGTGCACTTCTCCATCACGCCCCGCGGCCGCACGGTGACTTCGGGATTGAATGCGAGATCCAATGGATCCGTCATCGAACTCGTCAGGTCGAAGAAGTTGAACCGGCGCACCATGTACGGGCAGTTGGCCGCGCAGTAGCGCACGCCGATACAGCGGTTGTACATCTGCTCGTTGAGGCCGTCGTCGCTGTGCACGGTGGCGGCCACCGGACAGACCGGCTCGCACGGCGCGTCGTCGCATTGCTGGCAGAGCATCGGCTCGTGCGCCACCTGCGGATTGTCCTCGGGGCCCACGTAGTACACGTCGTTGCGGAGCCAGTGCATGATCCGCCCGCGCGCTACCTGCTCGGGACCGACCACGGGGATGTTGTTCTCCGACTGGCAGGCGATCTGACATCCGCCGCATCCGACGCAGGACGAGAGATCGATGACCATGGCCCACTTGTGGTTGGGCCACTCCTGGTCCTTGTTGAGGGTGGCCAGGGCCTTCTCGTCCATGATCGGTTCGGCCTGCTTGGCGTAGTCGGCCAGCGACCAGAGGCGCACGATCTCGCGGTCGTGCAGCGAGAATTCCAGTTGGCTGCGGACCAGCGGCTGCTGCCCGCCGGTCTTCACCAGGCGAACGTCCGCTCGCCGGAAGGGCGTCGACCCGTCGTCGGCGACGAGCGGGAAGAGGTTGACGCCCCGCCCTTCGGCCACCCCGCCGGCGCGTCCGAAGCCGAGCGCGGCGAAGACGGCTCCCGCCGCCTGCCCCGGCTGTACGAGCACGGGCAGCGTCACGGTCGCGCGAACCCGCCGTGACGGCGACGAGATCGCCGTCCGAGAGATTTCGCTGCTTCGCGTCGGCCCCCGACATTGCCAGGTAGTTGCCCCAGCTCACCTTGGTCACCGGTTCCGGCAGTTCCTGCAGCCAGCCGATGTTGGCATAACGGCCGTCCCAGAGGCGGATGTCGGGGGCCATCAGCAGTTCGACACCGGTGGACGCCGCGGCGCCGGCAACCTGCCGGGCGGCGTCGGCCACCGCGTCCACGCGGAGCGTCCGGGGTGAGCGCGGCGCCGCGGTCGCGGCGGAGCACGCCGTCATGCACCGCCGTCACCCAGAACTTCTGGAAGCTCGCCAGCGTGCCTTTCGGGTAGACTTTCGTTTCCCAGCGCATCATCAGATAGGCGCGGTAGTCGGTGGTCACCCGGCCCCCCAGCGCCTTGGCCCAGCGGAGAAGGATCTCGTCGCCCTGGCGCGTGTCGTACAGCGGCCGGATCAGCGGCTGCTGGACGCTCAACAGATCGAGCGACGGCTCGAAGTCGTTCCAGCTCTCGAGCCAATGATTGACGGGCAGCACGGCGTCGCAGCGGCCGGCGGTCTCATCGGCCTGCAGCCCGAGGCGGATCTTCAGCGGCACCTTCTCGAGCGCGGCATCGAACGCGCGGCCGTCGGACATCGCATAGGTCGGATTGACGTCCCAGAGGATGGCCGCCGCGTACGTGCCCGATGCGAGATCGTGCGTGAGCTGCGCCATCTCAGCCGGCGTCGCCAGGGCCGGCGTCTCGACGGCGAACGTCGCATCCACCGTATGTCCCTCGGCGCCGAGCATCGTGTTGAGCAGCGCCACCGCGGCGTGCGCTTCGACCGGCAGCGACGGACCGGCAAGCACGAGGCTCTGCGGGCCCGCCGCAGCGAGGTCGTCCACGAGCGCGGTGAGGGCGGCGGCATCGACGCCGTAGCGTTTCGCCACGGCCGGGATGGCGAACGGTGCGAGCACGGCGGCGGGCAAGCCGGCCGGAAGGGCGCGTCCGTGCCTGGTGTGCAGCGCGTTGGCGACCGCGAAGGCGATGGGCGCCGCCCCGGAGGGCCGGACCGGCATGCGCACGTCCGCCTTGCTCCCGGTGAGGCTCATGCCGCTCTCGATCGCGTACAGGCGGTTCATGGGGTCGCCGGGCTTGGCCGGGCGGCGATTCTTCGCAAATCCCGCAATCGAGGCGACCGCGTTCCCCATCGTCCCGAGGAAGTCGGCGTCGAACGCCGCGATCACCGTGGCCCGCTCCACGCGATAGCGCGGCGTGACGGACGGCTCGTAGAGGGACGCGACCGTCCGGTCGGCGAGGGCGAGCGCCGGTTCCCACGCGACGTGCCGGAGCCCGGGGAGCACACGCCGGAGATCCGCGATCACGGCCTGTCGCGTCGGTGAGATCACGGCCGGCGTGAGGAGAAGCACGGGCTTGCCGCCGGACGCGGCGGCCTTGAGGGCGGGTACGATCCTGGCATCCGCCGCATCCCAGGTGGCCGGCTTCCCGGCCACCAGAGGAGCGCGCAGGCGTTCGGGATCGTAAAGGTCGAGGATCTCCGCCTGCGCCCGGATCGACGTCTTGCCCTGGAACACCGGGTGTTCGTCGTTGCCGTCAATGTGGATGGGCCGCCCCTCGCGCGCCTTCACGAGCACGCCGTACGCCACCAGCCCCTCCTGATAGGTGCTGGCGTAGTGGTTGGCCACGCCGGGGATGACGTCGTCCGGCTTCCTGGTATACGGCACGATCGTGTCCGCCGGCGGCGCCTCGCATGCGGCGGTGGCGGCCAGTGCCGCCGACGCGCCCACGAGTCCCAGAAACCGACGGCGCGACACCAGGTCGCCCGCAGCGGGGGGTGTCGGCGGCTGACGAAGGTCCGCTTCGGTTACGCGTCGGTCAGCCATGGCGCTTCACCGAGTGGGGCGCGGGCTGGACGCGGCGCGCGGGGGCCTTAAGTCCCCGGGAAACGCGCGACGCCGTTCCCCGCGGCAGGATTCGCCGGAGCACCGACGCGCTCAGCATCAGCGCTCCGAAGGCGGCGGCCATCTGCGCGAGCGTCTGGCGACGACTCTGTACCTGCATCTCGTGGCTCCTGAGTCCGTTCATCGGTGGCATGCCGTGCAGTCCGTGGGGCCGCGCAGCGCCGACGAATCCGGCGGCAGATACGGGCCCGGATTCCGGTGGCAGTCCAGGCACTTGCCCATGCGCATGTTCATCACGCGGGACACCACGTCCATCGTCTGGACGGCCCCGTGGCACGTCTGGCACTCGATGCCGACGTTCACGTGCGACCGGTGATCGAAGTACACGTGATCGGGAAGGTGATAGACCCGCTTCCACGTCATCGCGGTATCCGTGGCCAATCGCGCCACGACTTGTGTGTTGATATAGGTGCTGTCGGCCATGGTGATGAACCGGTGACAGTTCATGCACGTCTGGACAGCGGGGATGGTGGCGTGCCGGCTGCGGTCCGCATTCGTGTGGCAGTACTCGCAGGGAATGCGGTTCAGCCCCGAGTGCACGCGGTGGGAGAATGGGATGGGTTGCACCGGCGCGTAGCCAAGGGCAAACCGCGCGGGCTCGGCGGCCCAGCCGACGACCAGCATCGTCGCGATGGCCAGCACCGCTCCCAATGGAAACACGACACGCCAGAAACGATCACGCGGATGCACCCGCAGCCCCCGAAGCAAAGCGTCAGCCAATCGCTCCACCATTGACTGCGTCATTGCGAGGCCTCTGAGGAGGGAAACGGGTGGGGGGGCCGCCCGTGCAATGTCGCGAGCCAATTGATTGACACGTCATTTGTAGACGCGTTCACACTATGCCACCGCGACGCACGCGTGCGCCGTCGGAGATTCACCGCGTCACTGTCAGGTGGTGCCTGACGGTATCGTCAGGGGTCTTGCGCGCTGCGGAATCACCACGAGTCGTCTCGGCTTTCCCGCGCCGGATGTACGAAGACCCGCCGCGCGGCGCGACGGGTCTCCTATGGGTAAACGCTGATATGGGCCGCCGGGCGCCGGGCGGCCACGCCGGTCAGTCTACCGGCTCGGCGTGGTCGAGGCGCCAACGGGCCGGTGTGCCGCATTCGGTGCACGCGGCGTGTCCGTCGCCGTACAACACCAGGTCGGTCTCGCGATCGCAGGCCGGACAGGTCGCCCGCACGGTACGGAGTCCGTCCACCGGCAGCCCGTTGCGCACGATCCGCGCGACCATCGCATCGGGGCCCACGGCCCCGAGCGGGCAGAGGGCCCCGGTGCACTGGTCGCCCACCTCGAGACACACGACCTCGGAATCCAGCAGCGTCGCCTGCCCGTCGTGCTCCGGCGCGTCGGTGATGACGAGATTCACTTCGCGCTCGCAGGCGTTGCAGAACAGCCGGTGGCTCTTCATACCGCCCTCCTCAGGTCAACGGAATCGCTTCGGCTCCAGGGATCATGCGGCGGGCCAACGTGGTGGCGGCGGCGTGCGACAACCCGAACCCGGAGGTCGACGCCGCGTCGGCGTCGATGGCCCGGTCGCCGAGAATGGTGAGACTGTGGATCGGCGTCAGGCGCGGCGCCGCGGTGACGGGGTCCATCAGGTGGTGATACCGATGGCCGCGCCAGCGGAAGAAGCGCTCGTAGTCGCCCGAGGTCGTCACGGCGCGGTCCGCCACGTCGAGGGTCGCCGACAGTGCCGAGAGGTCGCGTGGATTGCGGATGCCCACCTTCCACGGCTCGCCCTCCGGCGAATGGCCGAGCGCGTACAGATCGCCACCAACGGTGACGATGGCATGCGCGATCCCGCGATCGCGCAGGGCGGCGGTGGCGCGATCGATGCCGTAGCCCTTGGCGATCGCTCCCAGGTCGAGATGGATGTCGCGGTCGTCGTAGCGCAACGCCGGCGCGCCATGGAAGGTCGCGAGGTCCACCTTGCGCCAGAATCCGCGATTGGCGAGCCGCTTGACCTGCGTGGCCGGCGGCGGTTCGTGGCGGTGCAGCACGTCCCAGAGTTCCGACACCTCGCCCGCCGCCGGATCGAACCGGCCGTCGCTGGCCGACGCCCAATCGAGGGCCCGCCGCACGACGAGCGCCGTCTCCGGTCGGATGGTGACGCCTTCACGGGCCGCGCCGAGGTTGGCCCGCCCGATGTCGGAGGTCGCGGTGAACCGGGTCATCGTGCGCTCGACCCATCGCAGCTCGGCGATCGCCGCGTCGATGGCGGCTTCGGCGCGGTGCACGTCGCCGTGGGCGACCTGGATCTCGGCGATGGTGCCCATCACCGGAATGGTCCGCTTGGTGGTTGCGATGCGGCGCCGGAAGGCGATGGGCAGCGAGAGCCCGACGAACATACCGGTGCCGATGGTCAGGAATTCGCGCCGACCCAGCTTCGAGCGCGACTCGGGGTCAAGAGGCATGATGATCTCCTTCGTTCCAGCGCTCGCACGAGCCGCCGGTACAACCTGTGCAGTGGCCGGTGCAGCTGCGATGCGGAACCAGGCCGTAGAGGGCGAACAGGGCCGCCCCGATCACGATGGCGATGATGGTCCCTGTCATCCCGCAGTCCCCATGCCGGCGAATCCCATGAACGCCATCGACAGGCACGACGCGATCACGAGCACGAGTCCCATGCGGCGCGCCACCATCGGGATGTCGGAGAGCTCCATGCGCTCCCGGATGGACGCCATGAGCGCGAGGGCCAGGGTGAGGCCGGCCCCGGCGCCGAGCGCGAACACCAGCCCCTCGGCCAGCGTGTAGCCCCGGCTGGTCTGGAAGAGCGCGAGCCCCAGAATGGCGCAGTTGGTGGTGATCAGCGGCAGGTAGATGCCGAGCTGCCGGAAGAGCACGGGGAGGTACTTCTTGACACCCATCTCCACGATCTGCACGACCGACGCGATGACGACGATGAACGCGATCGTGCGAAGATACGGCGTGCGGGCGAGCACGAAGGTGTTCAGAACCCACACGCTGACCGCTGTGAGAATGAGCACGAAGGTGTTGGCGAGGCCCAACCGCCACGCCGTCTCGACCTTGCCGGTGACCCCGAAAAAGGAGCACAGGCCCAGGAACATCACGAGCGTGAAGTTGTTGACCAACATCGTCGAGATGAAGATCCACGAGAGATTACTCATGCGAGGGCCCTCCGTGCCCGGCGCTTGCGCAGCTCCATGACGTAGGCCACTCCCAGCAGGGCGATCCCGAGGGCGAGGAACCCGCCCGGCGGCAGCATCATGAACACCCAGGGTTCGAAGCGCGGTCCGAACAACGGATAGCCGAGGATGCTCCCGTTCCCCAGGACCTCGCGAATCGTGCTCAGCAGGGCCAGCGCCAGCGTGAAGCCCATGCCCATGCCGAATCCGTCGGCCAGGGCCCGGCGCACCGGCACCTTGGCCGCGAACGCCTCGGCGCGGCCCAGCAGCAGGCAGTTGGCGACGATGAGCGGAATGAACGGGCCCAGCGCTTTGCGAATGTCGGGCACCACGGCCGCCAGGATCATGTCGGCGAGCGTCACGAACGTCGCGATGATCAGGATGTACGACGTGATCCGCACCTCGTGCGCGATGTACTTGCGGAACAACGACACGAACAGCCCGGAGCCGACGAGAACGAACGTCGTCGCCAGCCCCATCGCGAGGCCGTTGGCCAGCACGTTCGTGACCGCCATCGTCGGGCACATGCCGAGGAGCTGCACGAGCACGGGGTTCTCGCGGCCGATGCCCCGCCAGATGTCGGCGAGCACGGTGGCCGGCGGCGGCGCGCCCGGGACGAACTCTACGGCGCCCAGAAACCCCGGCGGGGGCGGCGCCTCCGCTGGTTCGCCGACTGGAACGGACGTCACGGTTGGCCTCCACGATCGTAGGCTTGAAGCAGCGGGCGCCACTTGGCGATCGCATTGTTGATGATGCGAATCACGGCGCGCGACGAGATCGTCGCGCCGGAGATGGTCTGGACCTGGCTCGGGTCGTTGCCGGAGCGCGTCTTCACGCCGGTCAGCGGCGCGACACGACCGGCGAACTGGTCGCCGAACGCGGTGTCGGTCTCGATTCGCTGGCCGAGCCCCGGGGTCTCCTGCTGGTCCAGCACCTTGTAGCCGGTGAGCGTCCCGGTCGCGGGATCGAAGCCGATCATCAGCGTGATCAGTTCCTGGAACCCCGGCTCCGCGGCGGTCACCGCCACGCCGAGCTCCCGGCCACCGGCGTCGAAGCCGACGAACGCCTTCTGGGCGGCCTGCTTGTCCACGCCCTCGGGCGGCGTCTTCGACAGCGCCTTGCCCACCAGGTACAGCGTGTCCCACCGGGCGGGGGCTTTGAGCACCTCGCTCACTGCGCCGGCCTCCTGCTCGGCGGCGTGCCTCTGGACGGCCGGGAGCGTGAGGTTGTACACGGTGACGATGAGCCACCCGGCGGCCGCGCCGGCGATGCCGAGCGTGGCGAGCAGCTTCCACGCCGGCGTGCTCTTCTGTTCCGCCGGCGGCGGCGGCGGGACGTGGCAGTGCGGCGCGGCCGTCATGACGCGGTCCTCGCGGCGGTACCGAACACTCTCGGCTGCGTGGCGCGGTTGATGAACGGCACCAGCGCGTTCATGAACAGGATGGCGTACATCACGCCCTCCGGCAGCCCGCCCCAGACGCGAATCACGACCACCAGAATGCCGATGCCGGCTCCGAACACCCAGCGCCCCAGGTTGGTGACCGGCGAGGTGACCATGTCGGTGGCCATGTACACGGCGCCGAGCATGAGACCGCCCGAGAACACCATGAACATCGCCCCCGGCCATTGCGGCCTGATGGCGTGCAGAATCGCGCTGAACACCGCCACCGTGAGGATGATGCTCACGGGAATCCGCCAGTTGAGATAGTTGCGCACGGCCAGGTACGCGCCGCACGCCAGGATCACGAGCGCCGCCGTCTCGCCCACCGACCCGCCGGTGGTGCCGAGGATCAGGTGCATGAGCGAGGTGCCCTTCCCCTCGAACTTCAGCAGTCCGAGCGGCGTCGCCGACGTCACAGCGTTGACCGCGGGATGGAGGAAGGGCGCGACGAAGAGATCGCCCTTGAGCGTGAAGAAGCCGCCACCCGCCGTGGGCCAGGTGGTGATGGCCACCGGGAAGGCCCCCTGCAGGAAGGCGCGGCCCACCAGCGCCGGATTGAAGACGTTCTGTCCGAGCCCGCCCCACACCGCCTTCCCGAATCCGATGCCGAACGCGCCGCCGACGAACACCATCCAGAGGGGCATTCCGGCGGGGAGCGTGAGCCCGAGCAGCAGACCCGTGATCGCGGCCGATCCATCGGCCAGCGACCCGCCCTTGCCGAACGCGCGTTCCGCCGCCACCGATCCGAGCACCGCCGCGGCGATGACGAGCAGCGCGCTGATGCCGAAGAACCACGCCGACGCTGCAATCACGGGAACCAGGCTGCCGACCACGTTCCACATGATGCGCGGGGTCGAGTCCGCGGGCTTGAGGTGCGGCGACGCGGTGACGATCAGCCGCGGGACGGTCGGGGCGCTCATTGGAGGGTCGCGAGTTGGCGCCGGAGCGCGGCCTTGCTCGCCTGGAAGAGCTGGGCGAGCGGAATGTTCGACGGACAGACGTAGGCGCAGGAGCCGCACAGCATGCAGTCGGACAGGTGCATGGCCGCCATGTCCTCGTAACGCCGAACCTGCGCCAGCTCACCGAGCGTCGACGGGTTCAGGAACACGGGGCATGCTTCGAGGCAGCGTCCGCAGTGGATGCAGGCCCAGCTCTGCTCGTTGCGCGTCTCGTCGCGCGCGAGCACCACGACGCCCGTGGTGCCCTTCACCACCGGCGCGTCGAGATTCGCCTGGGCCTGCCCCATCATCGGCCCGCCGATGATCACCTCGGCCGCGTCGGCCGTCACGCCGTCGCAGAAGGCCAGCAGATCGCGCAGCTTGGTGCCGACGGGAACGATCAGATTCGCGGGGCGACGCAGCCCGTGACCGGAGACGGTCACGATCCGTTCCACCAGCGGCAGGCCGGTCTCGAAGACCTCGGCAATGGCGGCCACCGACCCGACGTTCTGCACCACCACGCCCACCGTCACCGGCAGCTTGCCCGACGGCACCTCGAAGCCGGTCACGGCCTTGATCAGCATCTTCTCGGCGCCCTGCGGGTACTTGACGGTAAGCGGCAGGATCTCGACGTCCAGGTCGGCGGGCACGGCCGCGAGCATCGCGGCCACGGCGTCCGGCTTGTTGCGTTCGATGCCGACCACGCACTTGGTGACGCCGAGCGAGCGCATCATCACGCGGATGCCGAACATGACCCGGGGCGCGTATTCGACCATGGTCCGGTGGTCGGACGTCAGGTAGGGCTCGCATTCGGCGCCGTTGATGATCAGCGTGTGAACGGTGGCGTCCTTGGGCGGCGCCAGCTTCACGTGCGTGGGAAATGCCGCGCCGCCCAGCCCCACCACGCCGGCGCTCTGAACGGCACGGACCACCTCGTCGGTGGAGAGCCCTTCCCAGCGCGGAACCATGCGCGGCCGCGGGATGTGCGGAGCGTACCGGTCCACCTTGATCCGCACGGCCTCGGCCATGGAACCGTCGGGGTGCGGCCACCATCCGATGTCCACCACCGTCCCGGCGGCCGAGGCATGAATGGGCACCGACATGAACCCGTCGGCCTGGCCCACCGGATCGCCGCGTTCCACATGATCGCCCACCTTGACGCACAGCGTGGCGGGCTTGCCCGCATGCTGCCGCAGCGGGAGTACCACCTCGTCGGGGTACGGCATGCGGCGAATGGGCAGTTGATTGGTGAGCCCCTTCTCTTCCGGCGGGTGAACGCCGTGCCGGAATCCCAGCGAAATCGCCATCGTCAACTCAGTTGAACTTCGCGCCGCGCTTCACCCATTTCTCCAGATCCTTCTCCTTGGGGTTGAGCGGCGTGCCGGGGTGGATGATCGACACCGGGCAGCGCTCGGCCGCAGTGACGAGTTGCTGATACGTGCCGGCACTCGCGTCCTTCACGTAGGCCTGCTTGTCCGCGTTGTACGCGAACATGCGCTTGTTGAGATTGGTGCATTCGTTGCAGGTCGTGCAGCGCACCGAGTCGATGTAGGCTTCGAGCGCCAGTTCCCCGTCGTCGTCGTCTTCCACGGCCACGGTGGCCGTACCCGCCGCCACCGGCGCCGTGGGGGCCGAGGCCGTGGCGGGTTCCGCCGCGGGAGCGGGCGCAGGCGGCGGCGGTGCGGCGTCGACCGGCGCGGGGGCCGCAGCGACCGCGCTCCCCGCTCCGTTGCCGTTGCTCACCACCGCCGGCAGCGACGCCAGCAGTTCGCCGATTGCCGACCCGCCGCCGTGCCGCATCAGCCCTTCGGCCAGGCGGCGGGCGATCTGCGGCGGATAGCTGGCTTTGAGTTCGTCGATCCTGGCCTCGTATTCGGCGCGTACCGCCGACAGCCTCTGTTCGAACTCGGCGGCCAACGCATCGGCCACCGCGTCGTGCACGGTCTGCGGGATCTCGAGACCGGCCAACTGCTTCAGCTGCGACCAGAAGTGCAGCCGCTCCTCGGCCAGGATCACCATCTCGGCGGAGACGCCGAGGCGGCGGAGCGTCCGGTCCTTGGCGACGGCCAGGATGTACGGCGTGTGGCCGTCGCGCTCCTCCACCGGGAGGGCGACGAATTCCGCAAACGGCAGCATGTCGTCGGTCCATGCGTCCGGCGGGAGTTCGGTGAAGTGCTGCTTGAACCGCGTCTCGGTGGCGGCCCAGTCGGCGATCGTGAGCGGCAGGTCGAGCGTCTGCTCCGCGCCCTCGTCGTCGAGGTACTTCATGGTGTAGGTCGGCCACGTCTCGTCGATGGACGGATTGCCGTCGAGCGTCAGGCAGTCGGCGAATGCGCCGCCGGCGTCCGGATCGTAGGTCAGGAACGGGAAGGCGCGGCTCTCCAGCGCCAGCCGCGCCGCCTGCTGCGACCAGTCGTCGGCGAGGCCGTGCTCCACGGGGCACGGCGTGTAGATATTGAACACCGCGGGCCGGCGCTTGTGCAGTCCCTTGAGCACGCCCGCCACGAGATGCGACGCCGAAGCCTGCGACGACTGGTGCACGTACGCGCCGCGATGGGCGATGGCGAGGAGCGCCAATTCCTTGCGCACTTCGCTCTTGCCGTGCTGCGCCTTGCCGTACGCCGTCATGTCGGCCACCTGCCCGGTGTAGCCCGAGGTGCAGGCCTGGCCGCCGGTGTTCGAATACACCTGCGTGTCGAGCACCACCACCTTGATCGGCTTCCCGGAGGCGAGCAGCCGAGAGAGGTTCTGGAATCCGATGTCGAGCATCGCGCCGTCGCCGCCCATCGCGAGGATCGGCGGGCAGAGGGCGAATTCGTCATCGGTGAACTGCTTCCACGTGAGCGACCGCAGCGCGGGTTCGTGCGCCGCCGCGTCGTACGTGCCGCCGGCGAGCAGCTCGGCGCGCCGCACCGCGGCCGTGTCGTCGGCCATCTTGCGCATCTGCGCTTCGAACACGCCGATCGCGATCGACGGCGCGTCCTGGAACAGGTGGTTGGCCCACGGGAACGGATACGGATTGTACGGCCAGGTGCTCGCCCACACCGACGAGCAGCCGGTGCTGTTGGCCATGCCCATGCGGCGCACGCCCCTCGCCGCTCGGCCCCTCGACATAACGCCACCTGAGATCGCGCAACGCGTGGAGCGAGTCGTTGATCCGGGCCAGCCGCTCGTGCTTGGCGGCGTCCACCGGCACGCTCACCGCGGCACCCGCCTTGGCGGCCGCATCGAGATCGGCCCCCGAGGCGAGCAGCTCGCGCGCCTGCGCGTCGAGGGTCTCGATGAGTCCGTCGAGCTTGGCCACCTGCGCGGCCACGCGCGGCTGCATGGACGCGTGGATGGAGGAGACGATCAGATGGACGGCCGTCTTCTCCCCGCACCCCATGCAGGCCCCGTCGCCGCCCACCATCGAGCGGTAGTTCTGCTTCCGCAGGAGCAGCGACGACAGCACCCCGATCCCCTCGTCCACGTCCGAGACGTTGACGAACCGGTCGGCGGTATCGGGCAGTTGCTCCCACAGCGTCCAGTTCCTGCGCAGCCGTTCGAGCGCCGGCTCGTCCTGCTTGATCGTCACCAGCGCGCCGTCGGGACAGGCCGCGACACAGAGGTTGCAGCCCTTGCACGCTTCCGGATTGACGGTGATCGAGAGCAGCCCGCCGCCGCCCTTTTCCCGCGCTTCGACGGCGTCGAAGAACGGCTTGGTGCGCGCCAGCGGGAACGCTGCCAGGCGCTCCTGGATGATCGCGAACTCGCGGTCGGTCTCGGCGCGGCGGTCGGGCTCCCAGCCCATCTTGTCGGCCACCGTCGTGTAGCCGGCGGCGAACGCCGCGGGCACGGAAAGCGATGCGTCCTTGGTGAGTTGCCGGTGCGTCTCGCGTGCCCAGTGCTTCGTGATCGGGCGCAACCGGTCGAACGTCACGCCGTTGCTCGACACGTCCATGGCCGTGGACAGCAGGTCCTCCTCGCTGTTCACGAGACCGGGGATGGCCGAGTCGGGGCACTGCGTCCAGCACTGGGCGCACCCGGTGCACTTCTCGGCGACGAACTCCGGGACTTCCAGGCGCACACCGCTCATGTCGCGCACGGCGCCCGTGGCGGCCGGCATCGCGCTGATCGCGGCGAACGGATCGGCAATCCCGTCCTGGCCCAGGGCGCACAGCGTGCACACCTGCTCCCAGAACCGGCCCGGGTTGCCGACGCCCTGCTCGGCCGCCGGCACGTCGAGCAGCGACGGAATGTGCGGCACCGTGCCGGCCTCTTCGTGCGTCTCGATCTCGACCGCCTTCACGGGCAGCACCTGATCGAAGCCGCGGCGGATCACGCGGAGGTTGTCCTCCACCACGGTCGCGCCGCGGTGGCCGAACTTCTTCTGGAACTGCTTGCGGACGCCCTCGAATACCTTCGCTTCGGACGACCCCTCGGCCGCGATCAGGCTCGACGTGCGGAAGAAGGCACCGAGGAACGCCGCCCCCTGCATGCGATACCGCATCTCGACGTCGGAGGCCTCTTCGCGCGCGATCGCGAAGGCATCGAGCACGAACAGTTTGATGTGCCGCTCGATGATCGACGACCGGACGCGCGTGGGCAGCGTGCCCCAGAACTCGTCGGGCGGGAGGTCGCTCTGGATCACGAACACGCCGCCGTCGGCCAATCCGGCCAGCGGATCGCTGTGGCGGAACACGTTCGGGTCGGGCGACAGCACCACGTCCACGTGCTTGAGTTCGCAGTTGAGCAGAATGGGGTCGTGGGCCAGCACGGCGTAGAACGTGGTGGGCTGCCCCTTCTTCTCCGAGCCGTATTTCGGGTTGGCCTTGATCTGAAGCCCGAACAACTCGAACGCCGTCATCGCCAGGTTCTTACCCATGGTGATGGCGCCCCACCCGCCCACGGAGTGAATGCGCACCGCGGTCGAGCCCTTGGGCAGCAGGTTGGGTACGGTCGCCGGCGCGAGCGCCATCTCTGCCAGGTGCGGGTACGCGTCGACCAGCTTCTCCTGCCAGATCTGGAGCTTGGGAATGCGCGTGCCTTCGCGTACGAACTCGACGCCCAGGTAGAACTGGCGCCGCTGGGCTCCCTCCGGCAGCATGTTGTTCACCGCCGCCACGAGGTCCCCGGGCTGCAGGTCGCGGCTTCCGAGACCGAAGCATCCGGAGTAGAAGTCGGGCACCTGCTCGGAGTGGAGCGCCGGAATGCCGGCGTGCGGCGCATGAGCGCCGTGCGCGCGCCCGTTCTCCACGGCCTTGGCCATGGCGGCGCGGATCTCGCGCAGCATCGGCGGATCCACGGCCAGGGGCTGGTCGAGCCGCTCCAGGACCACGACGCCGCGCTTGCCCGCCAGGAGGCCGGCCACGAGATCGGCCGGGAATGGACGGAACATCGTGAGATTGAGGACGCCGACCTTGAGACCGCGCGCCTCACGCAGATAGTCGGCCACCGCCATCGCATTCGGAACGACGGAGCCCTGCCCCACGATCGCCCATTCGGCGTCGTCCAGCCGGTACCCGCTGGCCCGCGCGTAGCGGCGGCCGGTGAGCGCGGCGTATTCGTCGAACGCCTGGTCGGCGAGCGTCACGATATGGTCGAAGTAGAACGGGCGCTGGGCGGCCACGCCCTGGGCGTAGCTGTCCTGGTTCTGCACCACGCCGAGCATCGCCGGATAGTCCAGGTCGAACATTTCCGGAATGCGGCGCCGGATCTCGCCGAACACCATGCGTTGGGCCGGCGTGGGGGACTCGATGCGGTCCGACGGATCGCCGAGGTAGGCCTTGACCAGCGCCGGCTCGGGAATCCGCGCGCTCTCGATCACGTGGCTGGTGAGAAAGCCGTCCTGCGCGCAGATGCCCGGATTGAGCGACAGCTCGGCGATCCGGTGCGCGACGAGATTCAGGTCGGCCGCTTCCTGCACGTCCTTGGCGAACATCTGGAAGAAGCCGGTATCGTCCACGGCATGGTAGTCGTCGTGGCCGGCGTGCACGTTGAGCGCGTGCTTGGTCATCGCCCGCGCAGCGACGTTGAGCACGTAGGTCAGCCGCTTGCCGACCGCGGCGTACAACGACTCGTGCATGTAGGCGATGCCCTGCCCGCTCGAGAAGTTGGTGGCGCGGAGTCCGGACATCGACATTCCGGCCGTGACCGCCGCGGCCGCGTGTTCCCCTTCAGGCTCGAAGAACAGCAGGCGCCGGCCGTTCACGTTCTCCTTGCCCTCTGCCACCGCCGCCGCCCAGCCTTCCCCCATCTGCGTGGAGGGAGTGATCGGGTACGCGCCCGCCGCTTCGCCGGCCGCCGTTTCCATGGCCACCACCGCCGCGCTGCCATCCAGCGCGCGCGGGATGCCGGGGTACGGCGGCGAAGTCGTCTCGCCCGACGTGGGCTTGCCCTTGGTCCAGAGTTTCATGCTGCCTCGCTCCCGACGGTCTCCGGCACGCGAGCGAACTGCGCACCGTTCAGCCAGACGATTGCGCCGGTCGGGCACCGCTCGATAGCGCGATGCTCGGCCTGCGTGATGCGTTCGTAGTCCACCACCGCCACGCCGCTGTCGATGCTGATCAATCCTTCCGCGGCGTCCAGCACGCACTTCCCGCACGCCGTGCAGGCCACGCGGCACTGCTCCAGCGCGTCATCCCCGTTGATCAGGTTCCGGCACTGCACCAGCAGGTGCGCATCCAGCGGCAGGATCGTGAACAGCCCCTTGGGACAGGCGTCCACGCAGTCACCGCACGCGGTGCAACGGGCGAGGTCCACCACCGGCAGGCCCGTGTCGCTCATCTGAATGGCGTCGAAGGTGCACGACACCGCGCAGTCGGCGAGACCCAGGCATCCCCAGGCGCATCCCTTGGCGCCGCCGGCCACCGACGCGGCCGCGGCGCACGTGGGAAGCCCGCGGTACTCGGCCTGGCTCACGGCCACGTCGGTGCCGCCGGCGCAGAGCAACCGCGCCACGCGGCGCGAGGCGTTGCCCGCATCCACGCCGAGGAAGTCGGCGATCTGCTTGTGCACCGAGTCGCTGGCCACCGTGCACTCCGATGGCGCGATCTTGCCGTCCACGGCGCCCTCGGCGAACGCCCGGCAGCCGGGATGCCCGCAGGCGCCGCAATTGGCGTTGGGGAGCATCTGCGAGACGATCTCGATGCGGGGATCCTCCCACACCCAGAGTTGCTTGTTGGCGAGGGCGATGAAGACGCCGAACACCAATCCGACCCCACCCAGGACCATGATCGCATGGAGGGTCACCGTCAGCGCGCTCACGTTACGCCTTCCCCTGCAGGCCGGATTCGGTGAGCAGCCACGACGCGATGCGCTCGACCGCATCGGACGCCCCGACCGCCGGGGCGCCGGCGCCGGCCGGCGTGGGCACGGCGAACGGCGTGCGGGCGAT
The DNA here is from genome assembly GCA_963822945.1 of uncultured Gemmatimonadaceae bacterium. GTDB lineage: Bacteria > Gemmatimonadota > Gemmatimonadetes > Gemmatimonadales > Gemmatimonadaceae > JAGWRI01. The sequence goes on from CAWGJO010000024.1 coordinate 124,554, forward strand.
GTCGGCCAGCAGCTTCAGGTCCTCGCCCATCTGAAAGGCGCTCAGCCCGCGGACGGCGCGCTTCGGCGCCTCCGGCAGGTGCTGCACGGTGAGCCGCTGCCAGGGTTCGCGTCCGGCGAGCGGATCGTGCATGAACGTCGCCGAGCCCTCGGGCATCATGGCGGCGATCGCCGGTCCATCGAAGGCCGCCGCCCGGTCGAGGCCGGATCCGTCGGTGGTCTGGAGCACGAAGGCGCCGGGCGTGATGCACCGCGCCAGCGGAGCCGGCGCGCTCGGTCCGCGCACCACGAGCACCAACTTCTCGCGCCCGTCGGCGAAGTCGGTCAGCGCGCCGGCGTGTACGTCCGCCCCGTCCACCTCGATCACCAACGGCGGGGCGAACCGCCGCTCGGTCTTCGTCCAGCGGTGGAACTCCACGGGGTCGAGGAGGCGGTCGTGGTCGGCGGCCACGTACCGGCCGCCGCGCGCCAACTCCGTCAGCATCACGGCGCCGAACGCCAGGCCCGCCGCGCTCAACGCCGCATCCACCACGCTCGCCAGCCGCCCACCCGGCGGCACGTCGGCAACGAACAGGTCGTTGCCGCGCGCCGCCACGCCTCGAAGCACGTCGGCGGCGCGATGGAGGGCCGCCACCGCGGCATCGTCCACGCGGCGGGCCTTCGGGAAGAGGGCAGCGAACGCGGCCGCGTCCACGCGTCCGTCGGCGAATTCGCCGAGTGCCGACCGTGCGCCGGCGGCCGCCACTTCGGTCGTGGCGGCCCGGGCCGCGAGAAAGTCCTCGGCCTGGGCCAGCGCGCCATCCACCAGCGTGCGAAATTCGGCAATCGGCTGCGCCAGCGCCGTGAGCGCCTGGGCCGTGCGGGGATCAGACGGCATAACGGTCGAGCTCCGCGTCGATGAGGGCCACCCGCTCCGCGGCCGTGCGCGGCGGTACGCGCCGCGTCTCCTCGTAGCGGGGTTTGGAATCGTCCCGGAAGAACACGCCGAGATTCACGCGGTCGGTGTCGCCGGCCATGCGCCGGGCAGCGTCGAGGTCGTGCACGTCGTGCCCCACCTGGTTCTGATAGAGCTTCGCCAACTCGGGCACTACGACGCCGTCGTCGTGCACGAGCATGTTGATGTTCGATGGATCCTGCACCGCCTTCAGATAGATGGCGCTGGAGTAAATCGGGCAGCGCTGCAGGATGCGCACGAAGCTGAGTCCCCGATGCTGCCGCGCCGCGCGAAGTGTCGCGTACAGGTGGGCGGGCACCCACTCGGCCGTCTGGGCGACGAACGAGGCGTTGGTGACGCCGAGCGCCACCTGCAATGGGTTCAGCGCCGGAAGCCAGCTGCCACGCGGCTGCGTATTGCTGGGAAATCCCTGCGGCGTGGTGGGCGACGTCTGCTGCTTGGTGAGTCCGTAGATGCCGTTGTCCAGCAGCAGCACGGTCAGATCGAGATTGTAGCGCAGCGCGTGCACCCAGTGGCCGGCGCCGATCGAGGTGCAATCGCCGTCGCCCATCACCACGAAGATGTTGAGGTCGGGACGCTGCAGCCGGATGCCCGTGGCCACGGGCAGCGCGCGGCCGTGGATGCCGTGGAAGCCGTAGGTCTTCAGATAATGCGGGAACCGGCTCGAGCATCCGATGCCGGACACGAACACCGTGTTCTCCGGCGTCAGCTGCTCGGCGGCCAGCAGCCGCTCGACCGCCGTGAGGATCGAGTGGTCGCCGCAGCCGGGACACCAGCGGGCACGCGCCCCTTCGTAGTCGTTGATCTCGTACTCGTAGTCTTCCGCGTTCAGTTCGAGCACGGGAAGATGACAGTGGGTCATCGTCATGAGGCGCGTCCTCCGCGCGGCATGTGGCCGCGGATGGCGTCGGCGATCGCGCCGGGACGCAGTGGCTCGCCCGGTACGCGTGTCCAGCAGTCGACGTCCACGAGCGTCGCGTTGCGCAGCAGGATGCTGAGCTGCCCGCGCCGCCGGTTCTCTTCGGTGATGTACGGATCGCCGGGTTCGTCGCTGTAGTTGATCTCCACCGTCATCACCTTCTTGAAGCGGCGGAAGATGTCGCGGAGCCCCGGTTCGAGCGGGGAGAGGAATCGCAGGTGCAGCGACGAGACCTTGAGGCCTTCGGCGCGCGCGCGATCCACGGCTTCCTCGATCGCACCCTTCGTGCTCCCCCAGCCGACGATGAGCAGGTCGCCCTTCGCATCGCCGTACACCGCCGGCGGCTGCAGCAGGCTCTGCAGTACGGCGAGCTTGCGGCTCCGCATCGACGACGAACGTTGATGCACGCCCGAGCTGTACGCCACCTTGCTGCCCTCGTCGTGCGAGAGCCCGGTGACGGTGTGCATGCCGCCGGCCTGGCCGGGCACCACCCGGGTGGAGAGCCCCGTCTCCGGATTCCACTGGTAGGGTTTGTGTCCGTCGGGCACCGGGCTCAGGTCCACCGGTTCGGCGAACCAGCGCTCGTCGGGCTTGGGCCGTTTGAACGGCGTCACGCCCGTGGCCAGGTTGGCATCGGAGAGGACCATCACCACCGCGCGGAACGTCTCGGCAATGCGGCGCGCCGTGATCATCACGTGGAAGCACTCCTCGATCGTCGCCGGCGCGATGATGACGTGCGGAGCGTCGCCCGTCTGGCCGTAGAGCGCGGCCAGCAGATCCGACTGTTCGACCTTGGTCGGCAGTCCCGTGCTCGGCCCGCCGCGCTGGACCTCGACCACCACCAGCGGCATCTCGGTCATGATCGCCAGGCCGAGAAATTCCGTCTTGAGCGCGAGTCCCGGCCCCGACGTGATCGTGAAGGCGACCTTGCCCGAATACGACGCGCCGATGGCGACGCCGGCGGCGGCAATCTCGTCCTCGGCCTGATGCACGATCCCGCCGAAGCGCTCGAACACCTCGCTCAGGTAGTGCGACACCGACGTCGCCGGCGTGATCGGATACATCGCGCACATCTCCATGCCGGCGGCAATCGCGCCGAGGCCGATCGCCTCGTTGCCGTTCATCACGACGAGCGCGTCATCCGACGGCGCGGGGGCGACCTCGATCCGCAGATCGAGATGCTCCTCGGCCCAGGCGTATCCGAGTTTCAGGAGGGCGACGTTCTTTTCGTAGACCTCCTCGCTTTTCTTGCGGAAGGTGTAGGCGATCTGGTCGCGGATGCGGTCCATGTCGCGATCGTAGACGTACGCCAACAGCCCGAGCGCGAACATGTTCTTGCCCTTGCGTGGATTGTCCACCACGGTCAGGCACTGCTCCTCCATCGGGACGGGGATGATCCGGTAGTCGCGCGTGGACAACTCCTTCATGGCCTGTTCCCACGCCGCCCGGATCTCCGGGTCCTCGTCGGTCGCCCACTTGTTCTCCACCAGCAGCACGGCATCCGGGGCGAGCGCGTCGAGGCGATGCCGGGCCAGCAGCACCTGCTCGTTGAACGCCACGGCGAGTTGCGTCGCGTCACCCCAATTGGTGACCGCGGCGGACCCGATGCGAATGCGGTAGCCGCTGGCTCCCTCCGGAACGCGGGCCGGCGGCTGGATCTCGGCGGGGATGATCTCTACCGTCCAGACCCCGTTGCCCATCTTTGCCGAGACGGCGCCGAAGATCTGGCCGCACTTCTGCGCCCCTTCCCCGGAATCGGAGACGATCTCGACGGTATGTTCGGGAACGCGAAGCGCCTTCGGCCGGACGGCGCCGGCTGTCCTGGGGGCGGATTCGGTGAGCATCGTGCCGCGTATGCCTCGTCGTTCGTGGTCGCGCGGCTTTTCGAACCCCGGGACGGAGCCTCCGCTACCGCGCATCCTGTGACTGGTCAACGTGCACCAGATCGAGAGGCCCGCGTGGTCGACACCCTTGGTCACCAGAGCATCGGTGTCGGGATCAATCTCGACGCGCGTAATTCGCCGCCGGGAGGGTCGAAAGTCTGTAAGGTGATCGATACAATGTGGCCCGGAATTCCCCGACAGATTTCTCCGTGTCCGCCCACCCCATCCAGCCGGCACGACAAGGGCGCATGTCGGGTCTGCGAACACGAGAAAGGGCGCCTCCGTGAACGGCACGGCGGCGCCCTCTCTGGGGCGGTACGGCGACGGGAGTCGCGTACCGCGATTCCGGTAGCCGGGACTTCAGCGCGCCACTACTGCAGGACCGTGGCGCGATACCTGGGAAGGGCCGAGGCAATGGCCCGCTCCCGGCTCGGGGTGAGCGTCGGGCTCCAGGCCGGAGTGCGGCGATTTGCGATCGGGCGGACCTTCGGCTGGTCCGACCCCGCGATGAGCAACAGGAGGGCGAAGATCGTGAGCGCGAGCACGAGGGCCACACCCTCCATCCCGCCGATCACCATCAGGACCTGCGTCGCGGTCAGGGGCACCGCGTAGACCTCCCGCTCGATGGCGAGGCCAACGATCGCCACGCCCAGCCAGCCTATCATGCTGGCGATGAGCCAGCCAACGAGCACCCTGGCGGGCAACCGGGAGACCAGAGTACGGAATCGGGACATGCAGACCTCGCGTTTGGAGGTACGGCTGCGGCCCCCGTAGGGCCGCCACCGCCAGACGCAGTACAGCGTCGTTCCGCGCCGAGGCATCGTACACGAGCCACTACCCCATCCCTTCCCAAACGATCCCAACCGCCCGCGGGCAACAAGGCCGGGCCCGATTCAAACAATGCCCGGGGCGGGACTCGAACCCGCACGCCGTTGCCGGTGGGGGATTTTGAGTCCCCTGCGTCTACCGATTCCGCCACCCGGGCAAGAACAGACAAACTAGCAGCGCGGGGACGGCGTCTCAACGCCGTCCCCGCTCACACCCACCCGTCTCTCCGGCTCGTTCACCCTGGTCCCGGTCAGCCGCCCCCGCCCCCCGTCGAATCGGGAAGCGACAGCGGTGGCGCATCCCCGCCCATCAGCGGTTGCCGCATCGTGTTGAGCTGCCGCTGGACACGCTCCTGCAGCGCCCGGAACCGCGCCAACTGCACCGGCGTCATGATGGCGGCCAGGTCCCGGTCCTCGGCATCGTTCAGATCCAGCCGCTGCCGCGGAAACGCCTGGAGCCGGTCCGAGAGCTTGGCCACGCTGTCCTGGTCCGGCTGCGCCTTGCTCAACTCGGCCCGCAGCGCCATCCGGGTGTTGCGTTCTTCGAGCTCCAATGCCTGTCGTTCGCCGACGAACTTCCGGTTGATGGGCGCGAGCTTCCGCATCTGCTCGTCCGACAGGCCCACCTGGCGTCGCACGGCGCGCGTGTACGCCTGTCGGATCTGGCGCAGCATGCGCATCCGTTCCATGCCGCCCTGGCCTCTGCCCTGGCGTCCGCGCATCATGCCCGCGCCCTGGTTTCCCCGCCGCCCGGTATCCCTCTGGGCGCGAGCGCTCGCCGGTACACTCAGCGCGAGCGCGGCCAACAGGGCCGCCACCTTCCCGAATCGGCGCATCACACGCCTCCGTTGTTCACGGTGACGTTCGGAACCGACACGTCGGGATCCGCCAGCGGCACCGCCGTGATCTGTTCCACGTCCTTGAGCAGCGTCTGAAGCTGTGCATCCGTCAGGTCGGCGTACCCGTAGCCGACCGACAACTCGACGTCGCCCGCGGCGCTCGTCGCCGAGGCCGAGCCATCGTTGGCGGCCACCACGGCCGCGCCCGTGCTGTCGTGAGGCGCCACGTGGTTCACGTACTTCACCACGGCCGATCCTCCCGCGGCCAGGAAGACGACGGCCGCGGCCAGCTGCCATACTCGTGAATTCCACGAACGCCGGCGACGCACGGCCGCCGCCGGCAGCGCCGCGACGATCCGATCCACGTCGACCGCGATTCGTGGGGCGCTGGCTCGGATGCCGCGAAGCAGTTCCAGTTCCTGCCGGCAATCCTCGCATGCACGCAGATGCGACTCCACCCGAGCCCTCGACGCAGCGTCGAGGTGCCCGTGCAGCAGGTCGGGCAGTTGGTCGCGGATCTCCGCGTTCGGGCAGTCATTCATCGAGAAACTCCTTGATCGATCGCACGGCGTTGTGATAGTGCACCCGCGCCGCGCCTTCCGTCGAGCCGACCACGTCGGCGATGTCCTTGTACGTTAGACCTTCGGTGACGCGCAATGTGAACACTTCCTTCTGTTTCGGCGAAAGCCGCTCGACCGCCTGCCGCAGTCGCGCCTCCGTCTCGTCAGCCACCACCCCGTCGAGTGCGTCGACCTCGGTGACGGCATCTCCCTCGGCGATCTGCACCCGATCCCGCCGCCGCCGGTCGGCCCGCCGCCGGTCCAGGAGCAAACGGCGGGCAATGGTGAACAACCACGTTCGCAGCGAGCTGTCGGCCCGGAACGATTCCATGGCGCCGAACGCCCGGACGAAGGTGTCCTGTACCAACTCCTCGACCTCCCGGCGTTCCCCGCAGCTGACCAGGAACCTGCCCACGGCCGTCGCGTGGCGGTCGACGAGCGCGGTTGCCGCCCGTTCGTCCCCCGCCCGCCACGCCTCGATGAGCTCCAGGTCTCCCCGTTCATCCCTGCTCCGGATCGCGTCGGTCATTCGTTCCCTATGGTCGGACGTTCCCGGCCGCGAGGCGTTAAGAACTTGCCGAACGGCGGGTTGGCCAATATACACCGGCATGCCGGAATACCGCCTTGGCCCCGAGCGGATCGCCCATCGCGGCGCCCCGCGGGAATTCGACGAGAATACGCTGGAAGGCTTCCTGCGGGCGGTGGAACGCGGCGCCGACGCCGTGGAGTTGGACGTCCATAGGACGCGTGACGGGGCGGTGGTGATTCACCACGACCCGATGCTCCCCGGCCCCGACGGGCGCCCGGGCGCGATCGCCGAGTTGTCGCTGGCCGACCTGAGCCATTGCGTGCTGCCACGCGGAGGACGGGTCCCGACCCTGTCGGCCGTGATGGACGCCCTGGGCGACCGTGCCACGGTCTACGTGGAGCTCAAGGGCGAGGGTGTGGGGGAGGCCGCCGTGGAGGTCGCCCGCAAGCACGGCAGCCGCTACGCCTTCCACAGCTTCGACCATCCGGCGGTGCTGAGCCTGCACACCCGGTGGCCCGATCTGCACTACGGGGTGCTGTTCGACGCGGGCACGCCCCATCCGGAGACCCTGGTCGCCCGATTCCCGGTGCGCGACCTCTGGCCCCACCGAAGCCTCGTGGACCAGCGGCTCGTGGATGCGGCCCACGCCGCCGGCAAGCGGATACTCGTCTGGACGGTGAACGACCCGGACGAGGTGCGTCGCCTCACCGCCCTCGGAGTGGACGGCCTCTGCAGCGACGACGTGCGGGTACTGGAATTCGAGACCGGCTGACCCGCCTCACACGTTCGGCGTGCCGCTCGAAGCGGCGGCGCTCTGCGGCTCGGCCTCCGGTTTCGGCGCGTCAGCGCCGGGCGCCGGAGCGCCCGTACGTCGTTCGGCGGCCTCCTTGAGCAACGTCTCGATGCGGGCGATCTCCGCCTCGGCGGCCGACAACTCGGAGGCGTGGCGGTTGTACACGTCGTCCGCCAGTTCATTCCCCGCCGCCTTCGCCTTGTAGGTCGCATAGCCCAGCTTCCGGGCACTGCGGTCGGCGGCCTGTCGGGCGCGCATCAGATCAAGCCGGAGTTTGCCCTCGTCGATGGCGCTGTGCGCGGCCCGGCCCGCGCGCTCGACTTCGTCCTTGATCTTGTTCCAGATCGGCACGATTTCCTCCACGACTGGGGACGGGGATTCCTACGTCGGCCGGCGGCGGAAAGTGTCGGCGGGACCCGGGTAAACAAGAGCGCCCCCGACCGAAGGCCGGGGGCGCCGCACATCGAGACTCGTCGGGGCTCAGGCCGCCGAGGTCGTCTCGCTCTCCGCTGCGGTGGGGTACACGCTCACGCGGTAGCGCGACTTGGAGTGGTGCTCGAACTTCACCACGCCGTCGATGAGCGAATAGATGGTGTAGTCCGTGCCCAGGCCCACGTTGCGGCCGGGGTGCCACTTGGTGCCGCACTGGCGGACGATGATGTTGCCGGCCACGACCGACTCGCCACCGTACTTCTTGATGCCGCGGTACTTGGGATTGCTGTCGCGCCCGTTGCGAGAGGAGCCGACGCCCTTTTTATGTGCCATGACGGAACCTTGCTCAGCCGAGCTGGATGTCGTTGATCATCACTTCGGTGAAGCCCTGCCGGTGTCCCTGCTTCTTCGCGTAGTTCTTCCGGCGCTTCATCTTGAACACGACGATCTTGTCGCCGCGGCCGTGCCGCCGGATCTCGCCGGTCACCTTGGCGCCGGCAAGCGTCGGCACGCCCGTCTTGACGGTCTTGCCGTCCGAGCCGAGCAGAACGTCGTTGAACTCCACCGTGCCGCCCGGTTCGCCGGGCAGCGTGGGAATCTTGTAGTAGCGACCGGGTTCGACACGGAACTGCTTGCCGCCGGTGCGAATGATTGCGTAGGACATGGGATCGATCAGGGTTAATGCGCGCGAGCCATCTAAGTTAGACGACCGCTATCTCGTTGTCAACGTGGCGTCTAGGGGGTCCGGACCCGCTCTCTACGCCACGGCGTAGTGCTGGGTGACGTCCCGCCCGGCGGTCTTCACCACGAGCTTGAACTCGTCGGGCCGGAGGAGTGGATCGTCCCGGATCTCGAGACTGAACCCGACGGTCTTCTCGAGCTTCTTGAGCAGGTCCTTCTCCTCCTGCAGCACGTACATGGCGACGTCGGGGTGCAGCTTCACCACCATCGGGTCCTTCTTCCCCTCGACGCCCATGCGACGCAGCGAGCGCTCGACGCGCCGCACGATGGTCTCGGCGGTGAACACCCGGCCCGTACCCGCGCAGGTGGGGCAGGCCTCGGTCATGTTCTGCAGGTGGCTCTGGCGCACGCGCTGCCGGGTCATCTCGATGAGACCGAGTTCACTGACCGCGAACGCCTTGGTGCGTGCCCGGTCGCGGCTCAGGTGATTGCGCAGCTCCTGGAGCACCCGGTCGCGGTTGGCCTTGGTCTCCATGTCGATGAAGTCGCAGACGATGATCCCGCCGATGTCGCGCAGGCGGATCTGCCGCGCCACCTCTCGTGCCGCTTCGAGGTTGGTGCGCAGGATCGTCTTCTCCGGATCCTTCTTGCCGGTATACCGTCCCGAGTTCACGTCCACGGACACCAGGGCCTCCGTGGGCTCGATGATCAGATACCCGCCGGCCGGCAGGTCGCACCGCCGTTTGAACAGATCGCGGATCTCGGGCTCGATCCCGGCCTTGTCGAAGATGCCGGCCGTGTCGTCCCACAATTTGATGCGGTCGATGAGGTCGGGGGCGACGCCCTTCAGATAGCCGATGATCTCGTTGTACACCTGCTTCGAATCCACGGACACCTGCTCCACCTTCTCGCTGAACAGGTCGCGGATCAGCCCGCGCGTGAGGTTCGTCTCGCGGTGGATGAGCGCGGGCGCGCGCACGAAGTGCGTCTTCCGCTTGATGCGCTTCCACTGGCCGATGAGCGTGTCGAGCTCGCGCTTGAACGTCTCCTTGGTCGCATCCTCGCCCACGGTGCGGGCGATGACACCGCCCGCGTCCTTCGGGAGGACGCTCTCCACCATTTCGCGCAGCCGGCCGCGCTCGGCGCGATCGCCGATCTTGCGGCTCACTCCCACGCGTGACGCGAACGGCATGAAGACCAGGAACCGCCCGGCCATGGACACCTGCGCCGTTACGCGTGGGCCCTTGGTGGAGATGGGCTCCTTGGAGATCTGGACGATGATCTCCTGGCCGCGCTTGAGCACGTCCTGAATGGGCGGGGCCTTGGCCCGCGCCGCCCGGCGGCCCCCGCCGCCGCGACGCCCGCGGCCCCGCGGCCGCGCCTCGGCATTGGCTTCGCCGTTCTCCTCGGCGTACGGGGAGTCCTCGGACGGCTCGTCGGCCGCGTCGTCCTCGCCATTCTCGTCGGCGTCGTCGTCGTCCGCTTCGCCGTCTTCCGGATACACCAGATCGGACGCGTGCAGGAACGCGCTCTTCTCGGTGCCGATGTCGACGAAGGCGGCCTGAATGCCGGGGAGAACCGCTTCTACGCGGCCGAAGTAGATGTCGCCGACCATGCGCCGTGCTTCCGGCCGGTCGACGAGGAGTTCAACGAGTTGCTCGTCTTCCAGAATCGCAACCCGCGTTTCGCGCGGCGTTGCGTTGATAAGAATTTCGCGTTTCATCGGGAACCGCCGGCGCTGCTCCGCGCGGCGACTCGGCACGCGGATTGGGGCGGTTGGGGGTGTACGGGGTGGCGGCACGCAGAGACACACGACGGTGTCCGGCGGCCGAAGCGTGGCTGGGTATCCACCACTCGAGCGGGATCGACCACGCTGAGCCCGGCTGCCGCCGTGCGCCCCGCGCGATGCGCGTGCGCACGTCCATCATTCTGGAATACGGCTGCTTCCCACGGGCCAGCATGCGATCGACTTCATGACGGAAGCCGTGCGCCGCGAGGGGGATGGCTGCACAGACGGCGGCCGATGCTGCTTCGGCCGCCGCTGCACATCGAGAGCCTCGACCACGCCGCGAGTCGCGCGGCTGTGCCAAGGCGGGAAATACTGAGGAAGTGATCACCGACAGAATTACTAGTGCTGAACGGTCGCTTCCGCAAGAGTGGCAAGGACTTACGGACGGTCAGTCCAGCAAGTCCTTGAGCAGGTGCCGGGCGATCACGATGCGCTGGATTTCGGACGTGCCCTCCCCGATCTCACAAATCTTCGCGTCGCGCATCATGCGCTCGATGGGGTAGTCTTTGGTGTAGCCGTACCCGCCATGCAGTTGCAGCGCCTTGATCGTGGTGCGCATGGCCAGCTCCGAGCAGAAGAGCTTCGCCATCGCCGCCTCCTTGCCGAACGGGCTTCCCGTTCTGCGCCAACCATGCGGCGTGGAACATCAGGTGCCGGCCGGCCTCGATCTCGGTGGCCATGTCCGACAACTGGAAGTGCACGCCCTGGAACGTGGCGATGGCCTGCCCGAACTGCTTGCGCACGGTCGTGTACTTGCGCGCCTCTTCGAATGCGCCCTCGGCGATTCCCAACGACAGGGCAGCGATCCCGATGCGTCCCGAGTCGAGCGTGCGCATGAAGTTCTTGAAGCCCATGCCCTCTTCCCCGAGGCGATTCTCCGCCGGGACCTCCACGTCCTCCATGATCAGCTCGGCGGTGTCGGAGGCGCGCCAACCCAGCTTGTCCTCCTTCTTGCCCGCCCGGAATCCCTTCATGGCGGGGAGCGACGGCTCGTGGCCCACGCCGGCGGCCGCGGCGCCCTCGGGGTCGCCGGTGGGCTTGGTGAGGATGAAGGAGCTGATCCCCTTGGTGCCCTGCCCCGGATTGGTGACCGCGGTGACGACGAAGATTTCACCCACGTGCCCGTGCGTGATGAACCGTTTGACGCCGTTGATCACGTACCGGTCGCCTTTCTTCACGGCGGTGGTGCGCGTGCCGCCCGCGTCGCTGCCGGCGTCGGGTTCGGTGAGGCCGAATCCGCCCATCACCCGACCGGACGCCAGGAACGGCACGTAGCGCTTCTGCTGCTCCGCGGTGCCGAAGTGAACGATGGGCGACGTGCCGAGGGTGGTGTGCGCGGAAACCGTGAGTCCGTGCGAGGCGTCGACCTTGGCCAACTCCTCGATCACGATCATGTAGCTGAGCAGGTCGAGTCCGGCGCCGCCGAGTTCCTCGGACCACGGCACGCCGAGCAACCCGAGTTCGCCCATGCGCTTGATGTTGGCCCACGGGAAGGTGGCGTCGGCATCGTGCCGCGCGGCCACGGGGGCCACTTCGTCGCGCGCGAACTCGCGAACCATCTCGCGCACGGCCAGGTGCTGCTCGGAAAAGTAGAGGGCGTCGTCCATGTCAATCAGGAGGCGTCGGCGTCTCGACGGCGACGTCGCGCGCGCTTGGGTTGTTCTGGCGAAGGCACGGCCACCAGCACGTCGTCGGTGCCGATGTACGTGTGCTTGGGCCGGCGGCCGGTGTTCTGGCGCCGGGTCGAACCACCGCCCGGGCGACGGAGGCAGTTGTCACACGCTCCGCATTCCGGCCGCGCCGACGGGTCTCCGAAATATCGAAGCACGAACGCCCGGCGGCAACGCTTGGTGTAGGCGTACCGTTGCATCGCCTCGAGTTTGTCGAGGTCTGCGCGATGGCGACGATCCAGCGAATCCCAGTCGATGCGAAACCGCTCCAGGCCCGCACCGGGGCTGGCCGGCGCCGGAGCGGATTCGAGGCGGACCCATTCCACGAACTGCTCTCGCTGGAGGCTGTCCAACAGTTCGAATGCCGGACCGCCCAGCGCCGGGGGCAACCCATCCAGGTCCACGTCGAGCCCCTCGTACAGCCCGTCGCGGCCGAGCTTCCACAGGGCGCGCAGCAGCCCGAGTTCCAGGGCCCTGGACTCGCCGAGTTCCGCGCGGATGCGCGTAGTGGTGGCGAGCAGCCGCACGTGCACGCGGCGGCCGATGGGAGCCCCGGCCTGCCAGGCCCCCACGCGCTGGAGCAGGCGCAGGGCCGCTTCGACATCGCGCGCGTTGGTCTTGCGGCCCAGCTTCTTGGCCAACTGGGCGGCATCGAGTGCGGCCACCGCGGGGCCGCCGCGCTGGAGCAGGTCGTACAATCGCTCCACCACCTCGCGTTGCGGGTGCGCCGTCCGGATGAAGTACTCATGCGTGAACCGATCCCGATACGCGTGCAGCAGCACGCACTCGGCGGGCTCGCCGTCGCGTCCGGCGCGGCCCGCCTCCTGGTAGTACGCCTCCAGCGTGCCCGGCATGGCGTGAGTGCACCACGAGCCGCACGTTGGACTTGTCGATGCCCATGCCGAAGGCGTTGGTGGCCACGATGACGCGGGCCTCTTCGCGCATGAAGGCGTCCTGCACTTCGCGGCGATGCTCGTCGTCGAGCCCGGCGTGGTACGGCAGCGCCCGGATGCGCCGGCGGTTGAGGAGCGCGGCGATCCGCTCCACCGCCTTGCGGGTGGACGCATACACGATGCCGAGTCCCTCGCGCGGCCCGGAGTTCCTCGATAAGCGCGTTGTCCTTGTCGGCGTCGGTGCGGCCCGACCGCACGTAGTACGTGAGATTCGCGCGATCGAACCCGGTGACGATGACGGTCGGGGCGACCCATCTGGAGTTGCCGCACGATATCCTCGCGCACGTGCGGCGTGGCCGTGGCAGTGAGCGCGAGGACGGGTGGGATTGCCCAGCGCCTCCCGCACCTGGGCCAGGCGCAGGTAGCTGGGCCGGAAATCGTGGCCCCATTCGCTGATGCAGTGCGCCTCGTCCACGGCGAACAGGGAGATCCGGGTATCGCGCAGCCGATCGAGGGTGGTGCCGGCGTCGAACCGCTCGGGCGCCACGTACAGCATCTTGAGGGCGCCGCTGCGCGCGGCGGCCATCCGATCGCTCACCTGCCCCGACGAAAGCGAGCTGTTGATGAACGCCGCCGGGATCCCGCGTCGCTCCAGCGCATCCACCTGATCCTTCATCAGGGAGATGAGCGGGGACACCACGATCGTGAGCCCCGGCAGAATCAGCGCCGGCACCTGGTAGCAGAGCGACTTCCCGCCGCCGGTGGGCAGGATCACCACGGTCTCCTTGCCGGCGAGCACGCTCGATACGGCTTCGGCCTGGCCGGCGCGAAAGGCGGGATAGCCGAACCGCTCGTGCAACACACCGAGGGCGGCATCTCCGGCGCCCGGCTCGGGCTTGCTCATGCGCGCACGCTAGGCGCCGCGCCGGCGGCGGGCATCATCGAAACCGGGCGCGTGGCGCCCTTACACGGCACGAGTAAAATGTCCGCGCGTGAAGGAAGCGCCCACCAGTTCGCGCACCGGGGAACGGACCGCCGTCCTGCCGTGGTCCAGTGCGTCCAGTGTCTCGCGATAGCCTCTCACGATCTCGCCCACCGGGTCGCCGGCCACGTTGAACACGGCCCGGAACGAGCGAATGCCCGCTTCCCAGAGGCGTGGCACGAACTCCGAGCCCTCGATCGGGCGCGAGTGCAGCAGCCGGTTGCGGCAGGCGGAATCGGTGGCCACGGGGAACGCGTATCCCGTGGGGTCGGTGAGTTGCACGTTGACGTGCTTCTGCACGCACAGATCGCGACAGGTGGTGGGCTCGCGTTCGAATGCGGCCGAGAGCACGCAGTGTTCGAGCGTCATGCCCTCGGGCCGTCCGTAAACGAAGACTTCGAAACCGCGCCCCTCCCAGGGCGCCACCAGTTGACGGATCTCGTCGAGCGTCAGTTCCACCGATGCGGTGAGACGGCGGGCGCCAAGCCGGAATATCTCGGCCGCGGTATGCTGGTTCATCACGTTCACCGCATAGTCGGCGGTGACGTCGACTCCGGCGCGCGAAAGCTCGGCCACCAGTCCCAGGTGCCCCGACTGCACGGGGAGTCCGAGATCGAGCCACTTCTGCACGGTCGCCCTTTCTTCCGGGCGCACGATGGTCGGCGTGCGGAGCCGGAGCGAGATCCCGTCGCCCGCCAGCCGTTCGTGCAGCGCCCGGACCCTGGCCTTGGGCGGCGCCGGGTGGCGAAGGAACGGATCGAACACGATCTCCGTGGCGCCGGCCTGCGCGGCCGCCTCCGCATCGCCGAGGTCGAACACCTCGGCCACCAGCCGGAACCGCGGCTCATCCCCCGCCGGGGACGCCACGACGGAGAGGTCCGCTAACGCCGCCTCCACGTGCGCACGGCGCTCCGTCTCGGCCGCGTGCCGCGCCCAATCGCGTCGCTGCATCAGCTCGTCCACCGCCCGCTGACGCAGGTGGTTGAGTTCGCTCACGGGCAGGAACAGCCCGGGCGCGAGCCCTGCATCGTCCAGCGCCGAGAGGGCGAACGGCGTCTCGCCCAATCGCCCGAATTGCTCGCGGAGAAGGTGGCGGTCGAGGGGACGCTTGCTGGCCGGCGAGAGCGTGGCCTGGCTCTGCACGGTGACCGACTCGCCGCCGCTCACGAATGTGGCTTTGAGCGGAGACCCGGCCGAGCCGAACACGCGCGCATCGAGGCGCACCTTGTGCGCGCGGACGTGCGCCGGCAGCGCGGCGTACGATTCGCGAGCCCGATTCAGCAGCGCTGCTTCGGAGGTGCGGAATACCTTCCAGCCCGGCTGCACCCGTACCGGCACCGCAATCGCCTGCCGGATTCGGCCGCCAGCCGACAAGGTGCGAACCGCCGTCACGGTGCCGCCTGCCGACGCACCGCCACGCCCTTCGGGTGCCTCGAATCCCACCCCGTCGCCCGGTTCGATGGGCGCCGAGACCTCGACCACGATCTCTCCGCGCCCCAGTTCGAGCACCGTGCCGAGCAGCGCCCCGCGGTTGTCGGGCTGCGTGCGGGTGACGTAGTCCCGTCCCGCCCGCCCCCCGTACATGCCACCGGTAAATCCGCGGCTGAAGATCTGGACCAGCGGCTGCACTTCCGAGGCGTCCGGGAGCGTGCGGTCGCCCCGCGCGATGCGGTCGAGGAAACCGCGGTACGTACTCGTCACGGTGGCGACGTACTCGGGCTTCTTCTTCCGGCCCTCCACCTTCAGGCAGGCGATGCCCGCATCGGCGATCTCGGGCAGGTGGTCGTGCGCCGCCAGATCGCGGGCCGAGATCAGGTAGCCGCGGTCCAACTCCCGGCCGTCGGCGACATCCGTGAGCACGTAGTCCTTGCGGCACGACTGCGCGCACGAGCCGCGATTGGCGCTCCGCTCCGAGATCATCCCCGACATGTAGCACTGACCGGAGTACGAGATGCAGAGCGCGCCGTGCACGAACGACTCCAGTCCCAGATCGGGCACGGCGGCGCGAATGCTCCGGATGTCGTCGAGCGTATTCTCGCGGGCCAGCACCACGCGGTGCACCCCCAGTTCGTGGAGCACCGCGGCGCCCGCCGCATCGTGCACGGTCATCTGCGTGGACCCGTGGATCTCGAGCTGCGGGTACACACGCTGGATGAGCCGGATGGCGCCGATGTCCTGCACGATCGCGGCGTCGATGCCGCGGTCCACCGCCTCCCCGAGGAAGAGCAGCGACTCCACCAACTCGTGCGGCTTGAACAGGATGTTGAAGGTCAGGTAGATGCGGCGCCCACGCTCGTGGGCCAGCCGGCACGCCTGCTCCACGTCGTCCAGCGAGAGTTGCGCCCCCTCATCGCGCGCGTTCCATCGCTCGGCGCCCAGGTACACCGAGTCGGCGCCGTTGGCCAATGCGGCGCGCACGGCGTCGAGCGAGCCCGCCGGGGCGAGCAGTTCGGGGATCGGGGTGGCGGGCATGTGCGCAACCTAGCGGCTCCGGCCCGCCCCCTCTACGGGCCGCGGCTTCCGGTATCGCCGCCGCGGCCGTCGATCCGGTCGCGCACCGAGCGGGGAGCAGCCGCAACGCCACCGCCACGACCAGCACCCCCATGCCCGCCAAGCGCAGGTGCGCGTTGTCGATGCGGGCGCCGTACCCCCACACGACGATGCCTACCGCCGCCAGATGCGACCTTGATGAGCGCGAGCCGGGTCAAGCCGCCGCCGGGAGCCCCAACGGCTTGGCCTCCGCGTCCGGCACGTCGAGCACCAGGCGGAGGAGCGCCGTGGAATACACCTTCCCCTGCGCATCGGTCTGGAGCGACAGGGTGCCGCCCCCGTCCAGCGCCCCGTGCAGCAGGAAGTTCAGGGCATGGAGGTTGGGCAGCTCGAACCGTTCGACCGGGCCATCGATGAGGCCGCGAAAGTGTTCGGCCACGCGGTCCCGGGTGAGGTACTTCACCAGCACGGGATACCATTCGGGCTTCAGCGCAATGACGCCGACGTTCGCGGTGTCGCCCTTGTCGCCCGACCGGGCGTGCGCGATGTCGAGAAGGCGGACGTGCATCAGAGGATCTCCACGTGGGTCTGGACCACGCGCTTGTCGATGAGCGCCGGCCAGTAGGCGACGATCTCCTCCACCTTGGGACGGCCGGCGGCGAAGCCCGTGACGCTCGGTGGACCGTTGAGCACCAGCGGCACGATCTCACGGGTGAAGCGTTCGACCATGGCCCGGTCGTGGCCGCGCACGCCGATGCGGTACTGCACTTCGGGCGCATCCCGGCCGGCGTCGCCCGCCAGCCGGCCGTGGGTGGCCGAGGCCCCGACGAACTCGCTCAGAATGTGGTCGAACTTGAGGCCAAGCCGGTCGAGCCGTTCACGCAACACGCGATCGGCGAGCTGCGCCTTCTCCAGCGCATCCGGCCACGCGTACACCAGCGAGCCCACCGCCTTGTACCCGTCGCGATAGGCGATGGACACCTTCAGCTTGTCGGTGGCTTCGCGTCCCTGGATGCCGAATACGCGCACGCGATTGTCGCCCGCCTGTTCCAGGTGGATGCTGGAGAAGTCGGCAATGACGTCGGGGGTGATGTACGAGTGCGGGTCGCCCATCTCGTAGACGAGCTGTTCCGACACCGAGGGCACGTTGATCCAGCCGCCGGTGTTCGGATGCTTCGTGACGAAGAAGCTGCCGTCGGGATGCCCCTCGATGATCGGGTAGCCGACGTTGGCCAGGTCCGGGACCTCGCGCCAGTTGTAGAGGCAGTTGCCGCCCGAGCACTGGGCGCCGCATTCGATGATGTGCCCGGCGATGATCCCGGCGGCGAGGCGGTTCCAGTCGTCGGCCTTCCAGCCGAACTCGAAGCGTAGCGGCGCCATGGTGAGCGCGGTGTCGGTGGAGCGCCCGGTGATGACGATGTTGGCGCCGCGCGAGAGCGCCTCGACGATCGGCACGGAGCCGATGTAGGCATTGGCCGACAGCACGCGGTCGCGGACGGTGCTCAGCGGCTCGCCCGTTTCCATGTGCGTCAGCGCGTGCCCGTCGGCGATCAGATCGTCGAGCCGCGGGAGCAGATCGTCGCCGGTGATGACGCCGATGTGCACCTTCTCGGCCGCGCCCGACTTTCCCGCCACGGCCCGCACCGCTTCGGCGCACGCCGGCGGGTTCACGCCGCCCGCGTTGGCGATCACGCGCACGCCGCGTTCGGTCACGGCGGGCATGACGCTCTCCATGGCGCCCACGAAGTCGCGGGCGTAGCCCATCTTCGGGTCGCGTTCCTTCTGCTTCTGCAGAATGGACATCGTGACCTCGGCCAGATAGTCGAGCATCAGGTAGTCCACGGGGCCGCCTTCCACCTGGCGCCGCGGAGCTTCCAGCCAATCGCCCCAGAATCCCTGCCCCGATGCGACACGGACTATGTCTTTCATGATTCGTCGAAGTGTGCGGGAAGTACGAATGCCCCGAGATGCGGCCCGGAATTCTGGGCCGCCGCGCGCAGCGCGAGGGCGAGGGTGTGCCGCGTGTCCTCGGGATACACGATGGCGTCGATGTATCCGCGGGCACCGGCGTACTTGGCGTCGAGCTGGTGTTCGTAGTCGGCGCGCATTTCCTCCATCGAGTCGGCCACCTCGGCCGCCGGCTCCTTGCCGGCCGCCCGGGCCGCCTCGATGGCGGGGCCGTGCACGGCCTGCACCGCGGCCTCGCCTTCCATCACCCCCATGCGGCCGCTGGGCCAGCTGAAGATGAAGTCGGGATCGAAGCCCTGTCCGGCCATGGCGTAGTAGCCCGCTCCCGACGCGTGGTTCACGGTGAGCACGATTTTGGGCACGCGCGCGGTGGCCATCGCCTCCACGAACCGCGCGCCGGCGCGGATGATGCCCTCGTGCTCGGCGTCGGGACCAACCATGAAGCCCGACACGTCCTGCACGAACAGGATCGGAATGCGCTGCCGGTTACACCGGTCGATGAAGTAGGCCACCTTCTCGGCGCTTTCGGCGTACACGATGCCGCCGAATCGGGGGCGTTCGCCGGCGCGTCCCTTGATGAGCCCACGCTGGTTGGCGATGATGCCGACCGGAATGCCCTCGATGCGCGCGTCGCCGCAGATCATCTCGCGGGCGAGTCCCTGCTGGAACTCGTCGATGCGCCCGCCGTCCAGGATAGCCTTGAGTATCTCGTGCATGTCGTACGACATGCGGTGGTCGGAGGGCAGCAGTTCGTAGAGCGTGGCCGGGTCGGCGGTGGGCGACTCCGGTTCGGGCCACGCCGGCAACGCAGGGCGCGGGAGCACCGCCACGAGATCCCGCAGCTTCTCGAGCCCGGCGGCGTCGTGGGGCACCTTGTAGTGCGCCACGCCGCTGATCTCGGTGTGCGTGGTGGCGCCGCCGAGCGTCTCGCCGTCGATCACCTGTCCCGTGGCGCCCTTCACGAGGTTGGGACCGCCGAGTCCCATGAACGACGTGCCCTCCACCATCACGATCGTGTCGGAGAGCGCCGGCAGGTAGGCGCCGCCGGCGATGCACGGCCCCATGACCGCGGCCAACTGCGGCACGTGCAGGTAGTGCCGCATGATCGAGTTGTAGTAGAAGATGCGGCTGGCGCCGTACTGCCCCGGGAAGACGCCCCCCTGATAGGGCAGGTTCACTCCGGAGGAGTCCACCAGATAGATGATGGGAATCCGGCAGCGCATGGCGATCTCCTGCGCCCGGAGCATCTTGCGGATCGTTTCGGGCCACCAGGAGCCGGCCTTCACCGTGGCATCGTTGGCGACGATCACCGTCTCGCGTCCCTCCACGATGCCGATACCCGTGACGACGCCGGCGCCCGGCGCCTGGCCGTCGTACTGATCGTAGGCCACCAGCAGACCAACCTCGACGAACGCGGTGTCGGGGTCGCACAGTTTCGCGACCCGTTCGCGTGCCGTGAGTTTCCCCTGCTTGTGCTGCCGCGCGATCTTGTCGGGCCCACCGCCCTCACGAAGCCGGTCTTCGAGTTCGCGCAGCGCGTCGCTCAGCGCCCGCAGCCGCGACGTCACGCTTCCTGCCGCGATCGCTCTTCGAACCACGTCCGGATGTAGTCGACGAGGTCCGAGGTTGGCGTTCCGGGGCCGAACAGCTCCCCGACTCCCTGGGCGCGCAGCGCGTCCATGTCTTCCTTGGGGATGATCCCGCCGCCGGTGACCAGAATGTCGTCGCGCCCCTGCTCCCGCAGCAGCTCCTTCACGCGCGGGAAGAGCGTCATGTGGGCGCCGCTGAGAATGGACAGCCCGACGACGTCCACGTCTTCCTGGATGGCGGCGTTGGCGATCATTTCCGGTGTCTGGTGCAGACCGGTGTAGATGACTTCCATGCCTGCGTCCCGGAGAGCCGCGGCGACCACTTTGGCGCCGCGGTCATGACCGTCCAGACCGGGTTTGGCAACGAGCACTCGGATGGGGCGCATGGACAGCGTGGGTCAGAGGTTCACCGGCGCCGATGGGAGGCACCGGCGTCCGCAGTCAAGCTAGCGGGCGCGTTGCCGCGGGGGCAACTCGTGCTTGCGCGCCACGAGCAGCATCTCGCCGGACCGCCGGCCGAGGGGGCGCTGGCTCCACCCGTCCCACGCCGCCTCCACGATCAGGCCCGAGCGGGCCATGAGATCGGCGAGCGCCGTGGGTGTGTACAGGCGGATGCGGTGCGCCCGCTCGCCCGACCCGTGCGGACCGTACCAGTTGGAAGTCACGGTGAGGATCCCCGACAGGGGATCGAAATCACGCTCCTGCCCCACCAGCGTCCCGTCGGAGGTTCGCCACCAGTCACGGGCCAGGAACCGGGCCATCACGCCGTCGCGGTTGCCGCCGTGCCACAGGAGCACGGCGCCGGGTTTCAGCACGCGGGCGAACTCGGCGATGGTGCGTGCGTCATCGGCGGGTTCGGTGAAGAAGCCGAACGACGTGAACAGATTCACCACCGCGTCGAACCGGCCGGTCCACCGGGCGGGCAGCTTCCGCATGTCGCCGTGGTGGTAGCGCAGACTCGGGCCGGTTCCTCTGGCGCGGGCCCGGGCCAGCAGGTCGCGCGAGTAGTCGAGCCCGTCCACGCGGTAGCCGGCCTCGGCCAGGAGATGGGCATGCCGCCCCTGGCCGCACGGGACGTCGAGCACGCGGGCGCCAACGGGTAGTCCCAGCAATTCGACCACACGCGTGACGTCCTGCCGGGCGCGTTCGGGCGTGAAGATCGGTTCGTATTCGAGCAGGTACTGCGCGTCGAAGTAGTCGCGCCACCACTCGGAGGATTTCTTTCGAGGCACTCCGAAAGGTAGTCAGGCGTTACGGAAAGCCGGCCGCCGCGGCCGCCGTCCGGAACGCAGGCCAGGCGAGCTTGTCGGTGCCCTGACCCGTGCGCAGCCCCAGCGAGCAGAGATACGCCACGAACGGGCCGACGCTCGGGCCGCTCACGCCGTAATAGCCTGGCAGTTGATCGCAGAGCGACTGCGGAAGGTCATACAGACTGAAGAAGCTGAGCATTGGCATCTTGCCCGGCCCGATTCTGGCGAACTCGCCGATGCTCGACGACACGAAATCCGCCTGCAACTGTTCATTACCCCCCAATGTGGAGTCGGTGGGCATGCCGAACTCCTGTACCACCACCGGCTTGCCACCCGCAAACGCCACCATGGCATCGAGAGTGGCAGGGCCTTCCGATGCCGGCAGCACGTGAAAGTCCGGCGCGATGGCGTAGTAGGTGAAGACGAGAACGTCCGCCCGCGCAGTGAGCGCACGGATCTGCGCCGCCGAGGCGCCCGCGGCCGAGGCCCATTCCACGGTCACACCGACCTTCATCGCCGGCGCCTTCTGATGAACGTACGCCACCGCGTCGTTGAAGAAGTCCGTGTAGGCCGCCCAACCGTTGGTGGCGTTGAGGTAGGCGTCGACTTCGTTGCCGATGGACAGGTACGGCACACGGCCGGTCAGTACCGGGAGCACGGAGTCCAGCAGCGTGTGAAACCGCGCCTTCATCGCCGGGCTGTCGAACGGCACGCCGAGCAGGTCGGACGGCGTCTCCTTGACGGTGGTGTTGATAACCTGAATTCCGACGAACGGTGTGAACCCCGTTCCCGTCACGACGTTCAGCGTGTTCCTCAGCGACGTGAGGTCGATGGCGCCCGGAGTCGGCTCGAGTTCACTCCACCGCTGCGACTGGAAGTACCCGCGTGCGCCCGCGCCGTAGATGGTGGTGAATGCGTCCAGCACCTCCGACGCGGAGGGCGGGATGTGCACTGTCGTCGCCGATACGGCGAGCAACCCGCGCGCCGACGGGCCGGAGGGAGGCGGAGTCGCGCCGCCGCTGCCGCAGGCGACCACGCCGGCCGCCCCCAGCAGGACCGCCAGGCGGGCGGCCCGCAGCTGCCGGCGTCCCACCGCGCCGCTAGAAGAACACCGGCTCGCGGTACGCTCCAAAGACATCCTCCATCGCCGCGCGGATCTCGTACAGCGTGCAGTAGCTCCGCGCACACTCGAGGATCAGGGGCATCAGGTTCTGCGTACCGCGGGCCGCCTCGCGCAGGGCGTCGAGCGCCGTCTTGCACCGCGCGTCATCGCGTTCGGCGCGCAGCTTGTTCATCCGCTCCCGCTGCCGGCGCTCCGCCGCCTGCCCCACCTTGAGCACCGGAATGGTGAGTTCATCCTCGTCGGTGACGAACTCGTTCACGCCCACCACCACCCGCCGGTGCTGCTCGATCTCCCACTGCTGGCGGGCCGCCGCCTCGGCGATCTTGCGCTGGAACCAGCCGGTCTCGAGACCCGCCACCACGCCGCCCACGCGCTCGATCTCGGCGAACATCTCCTCGGCCTCGCGCTCCATCCGGTCGGTGAGGGCCTCCACGTAGTACGACCCGCCCAGCGGATCGATCACGTTGGGCACGCCGCTCTCGTAGGCCAGAATCTGCTGCGTGCGCAGCGCCACCTGCACCGCTTCTTCCGTGGGCAGCGCCAGCGTCTCGTCCATCGAATTGGTATGCAGCGACTGCGTGCCGCCGAGCACGGCAGCCAGTGCCTGGTAGGCCACGCGCACGACGTTGTTCATCGGTTGCTGCGCCGTGAGCGTCACGCCGGCGGTCTGCGAGTGGAAGCGCATGATCCACGAGCGCGGATCCTTGGCGCCGTACCGTTCCTTCATGTGGCGCGCCCAGATACGCCGCGCCGCGCGGAGCTTGGCGATCTCCTCGAAGAAATCGTTGTGGATGTCCCAGAAGAAGCTCAGCCGGCTGGCGAAGGAGTCGACGTCCAAGCCGCGGGCGACGCCACGCTCCACGTATGTGAATCCATCGGCCAGGGTGAACGCCAGCTCCTGCGCCGCTGTCGAGCCCGCCTCGCGGATGTGGTAGCCCGAGATCGAGATCGTATTCCAGAGCGGCGCGTGTTTGGCGCCCCACTCGAAGCAGTCGACGATCAGGCGCAGCGCCGGCTCGATGGGAAAACACCAGGCGTGCTGCGCCATGTACTCCTTGAGGATGTCGTTCTGGATCGTGCCCCGCAGCTTGTCGGCCGACACGCCCTGCTTCTCCGCCGCGGCGATGTAGAACGCCCAGAGAATGATCGCCGGGCCATTGATCGTCATCGACGTCGACACCTGATCGAGCGGGATGCCGTCGAACAGCACCTCCATGTCGGCCAGACTCGAAATGGCGACGCCCGTCTTCCCCACCTCGCCCAGCGACCGGGGGTGGTCGGAGTCGTAGCCCATGAGGGTCGGGAAATCGAACGCGGTGGAGAGCCCGGTCTGCCCGTGCTCCAGCAGGAACTTGAACCGCTGGTTGGTGTCCTCGGCGCTGCCGAATCCCGCGAACTGGCGCATGGTCCACAGCTTGCCGCGATAGCCGGTGGGGTGGATGCCGCGGGTGTACGGGAAAGCCCCCGGCACACCGAGGTCGCTCTCGCGGTTGCCCTGTACGTCGAGCGCCGTGAACAGGGGCTCGATCTCGCCTTCCGAATTCACGAACGCCAGGTCGCGCTTCTCGCCCTTGGCGAACCGGGCCCGCCAGGCCTCGACTTCGGCACGCAGCCGCTCCAGTTCGGCGCGCTGCTCGGCAACGGTTTCCGGAGAGATCCCGCGTGGACGTCATGGCTTCACCTGCGTCAGAAGGGTTCCACTTCTCGCGAGCAGCGCGTCGGCGACGGCGAACGGGTTGGTCTCGCCCGCTTCCAGCGCCGGCAGCCGTTCGTCGAGCCAGGCATTGGTTCCGGCGTCCTTCCACAGCCGGTCGCGCACCCGGGACTCCACCACGTGCATCACCCGGTCGCGCAACCGCCGGCGGCGCCGAAGCCGCAGCTCGCCACTGCGGTCAAGATAATGATACAGGCGGTCCAACGCGTCCACGACCTCGGCGACGCCCTCCGCGTTGACGGCCACCGTGCGCAGCACGGGGGGCGTCCAGCGGTCCGCGTCCGCTTCCCGGGCCGCTTCGCGCGCCAGACGCGCCGGATTCTTGCGCGAGAGATCCACTCCGTGGTGGGCGGGCGTGTTCTTCATGGTGGCGCCGGAGCGCAAGCCGAGCATCAGTTCCAACTCGTTGCGCAGCCGGTCGGCGCCAGGACGGTCGGCCTTGTTGACCACGAACACGTCGGCGATCTCCATGAGCCCTGCCTTCAGGGTCTGGATGGAATCGCCCGACTCCGGCACCAGCACCACCACACTGACGTCCGCAATGCGCGAGATGTCCAACTCACTCTGCCCCACGCCCACCGTCTCGATGATGATGCGGTCGATGCCGAAGGCGTCGAGCACGTCGGCCACTTCGCTGGTGGTCGCGGCCAGTCCGCCAAGGGAGCCGCGGGTGGCCATGGAGCGGATGAACACGCCCTCGTCGAGCGCCACGGACTCCATCCGGATGCGATCGCCCAACAGGGCGCCGCCGGTGAACGGCGACGTCGGATCGACCGCCACGACTCCCACCGAGAGCCCGGCGTCGCGATAGGCCTTCACGAGCACGGCGGTGAGCGTGCTCTTGCCGGCGCCCGGCGGACCGGTGAGGCCGATGCGGCGGGCCCCGCCGAGCTTGGGTTGCCAGTGAGCCAGCAGGGTGTCGAACCCCGCCCGGTGGTTCTCGACGATGCTCACGGCGCGGGCCAGTGCCGCGCGCCGGCCTTCGGCGAACTGCTGCAGCAGTTGCTCGTGCGCGGGGGAATGTGTGGGTGCGGTCATGCGGATGTCGGGGCCGGTTCGTCGTGCTCGTCGCGAATGTCGCCGACGAGTTCTTCCAGCAGGTCTTCGAGCGTCACGATGCCGATGGTGCGGGCGTTCGTGTCATGGACGATGGCCAGGTGCTGGTGGTCTCGCAGCATCTGGAACAGGAGTTCGCTGCACCGTGTGTCCGCCGAGGTCTGGGTCACCGGGCGCGGAGACGTGAGCGCCGTGTCGGCGCCTCGCAGCAGATCGAAGGCATGGATCATCCCGGTCACCCGGTCCAGCGACCCGTGATACACGGGCACGCGGCTGTACGCCGAGTGGGCCACCAGCTCGGCGGCCGCGTGGGGGTCCGTGGTATCGGCAACCGCGAACACTTGCTCGCGCGGCGTCATGACGTCCTCCACCACCTTGTCGCCGAACTCCGCCACGCCGCTGATGATCACCGCGTCGTCGCGCGCGCTCACGCCTTCGAGTTCGCCTTCCCGCAGCAGCCGCTCCACGGCGCGCCGTTCGGCCGTCGGGCCGGCCGGCACCCCGGCGGGAACGCCGCGCAGCCGCCGCGCGGCCGAGAGGACCGGGGCGGCGGCAGCCACGGAACCGCGCAGCAACGGCAGCGTGAGCGACGCCAGCCCCTCGGTGGAGTGGCGGGCCAGCGCGCGGGCGAATGACTGGGCCACCATCACCAGAACGACCGCGCAGATCACCAGGTCCCAGGCAACGGCAGCAACCGAGGCCGACGGCCGGGCCGCCAGCGCGCCGCCGGCCAGGGCGATGACGAAGCCCACCATCACCGACCCGGACGCGATGAGCCGCTGCGGGCCAGTGACCGAGTCGAGGGGAACCGTTGCCCCGCGCAGGCCGCGTTCCGCCCAGTGCCGGAGCCAGATGCGGCTGGCGAGGCGCACCACGGTGATGCCCGCCACCAGCCATGCGATGACCACGGCAGCCACGACGATGATCAGGCCGGGCGCGCTCATGCGTCGCCCTCGCCGGCGGCCGTTCGCGCCGGCTGCCGCTCGAAATACACGCGTTCCACGCGCCGGCGATGCACCCGCTCCACCACAACCCGGAAATCGCCGATCGTCGTCGTATCGCCGGGACGCGGCACGCGGCCGAATTCGTCGTACGCCAGCCCGCCCACCGTGGACACGTCGTCGCGCTCCAACGAGATGCCCAGCAGGTCCGAGAGATCGGTCAGCGGCACCTTGCCCAGCACCCAGAAGCGGTCGTTACCCTCGCGCTCGATGTCGGGCTCCTCCACATCGCGCTCGTCGCGAATCTCACCGACGATCTCCTCGAGCACGTCCTCGATCGTCACCAGTCCGGCGGTACCGCCGAATTCATCGACCACGATGGCCATGTGCGTGCCGCTCTTCCGGAACTCCCGGAGTTGGCGGTCGATGGTCTTGGACGCCGGAATGAAGGTGGCCGGCCGAATGATGGTCGCCCATCCCCCGGGCGGTTCCTCGGCCCGCAGCGCCCAAGCCAGCAGATCCTTGGCGTACAGGACGCCGAGCACCTCGTCGAGCGTGTCACGGAACACCGGCAGCCTGGCGTGCTCCGAGCTGCGTACGCGGTCGAGCACCTCCGACCACGGCATGTCGACGTCCACGCCCACGATATCCACTCGCGGCACCATGATCTCGTCGACGCTCGTCTCGGCCAGCGCGAATGCCCGATGGAGCAGCGTCGCGTCACTGGTGGTTCCCTCGTCGGACGCGGCGAGCACAGCCCGCAGCTGCTCCGCGGTGGCCTGCCGTTCCGCCTCGATGTCGGACCGCGGCGGGATGACCCGGTTGAGCGCCGACTCGAGGGCCACACCGAACAGCACGATCGGTCGCAACAGCAGTGAGACGACGGCCGTGAACCATCGGGTGCGCGCCGCCGCCGCCGGGCCGCGGATGGCCGCGACTTCCCGGACCGCCGCGTCGAGCACGAGCACGGCCGCGATTACCGCCAGCCAGAGCACGCCCCGGACGAGCGCCGGCGCCGGAACGGCTTGCAGCAGGCCGCGCGCCGCGCCGGCGCCCAGTGCCAGATAGGCCAGCACCCGGGTGAAGGCCAGTGCCCGATGCGATTCCACGGCGCCGCTCACGTGCCGGCAGTCGGGGGAAACCAGCGCGCCACCGGCAGCGGCGGTCAGGACGGCGAGCCCGGCGCCCGCCGCAGCGAACAACCAGCCGATGCCGGTCACGCGCGCGCGCTCCGGAGCACTCGCGCCACCAGCCGCTCCTGTCGTTTCCACATGTCCGACGTCAGCCGCGACTCGTCGTCGGGGTGGTCGTACCCCAGCACGTGCAGCGTCCCGTGCACCACCAGGCGTACCAGTTCCTCGCGCAGGGGGATCTTCCGCTCGCGGGCCGCCCGCCGTGCGACCTCCATGGCGATGTAGATGTCGCCGGTAACGGGTGCGCCGGAGGTGGCGGGCAGGAAGCCGAACGAGATGACGTCGGTGGGACCGCGATGCCCCAGATGCTTCCGGTTCAGCGCGGCGATCGTGCGGTCGTCGACGAAGGTCACCGACAGCACGGCGTGCGCCACATGCTCGGCGCGCAGCGCGGCGCGCGCCGCCGCCACGGCCAGCGCCCGCGGCATGCCGAGTCGGCCGCTCTCCACGGATACGTCCACGGTGACGCTCATCGCGCCGCGAACCCGGAGGAGACGCCGCCACCCGATGCCGGATAGTCGATGCGGGCGTGGTGCATCCCGGACAGGACGCGTGTGAACTCGGCCTTGACCAGTTCCAGCTGGCGAAGGGTCAACGGCGCATCGCGCAACTGCCCCTGCTCGAGTCGCTGCTTCACGATGTGTTCCACCACGTCGCGGATGCGGGCCGGAGTCGGATCGTTGAGCACGCGCACGGCGGCCTCGGTGCCGTCCGCCAACATGAGGATGGCCGTCTCGGCGCTCTGCGGCACCGGGCCCGGATACTGATAGTCGGCCGGCTGGAGGTCGGCCGCATCGTGGGCGCTCTGCCGGGCGCGCTCCAGGAAGTAGGAGATGGTTCCGGTGCCGTGGTGCTCCGCGATGAACGCGCGCAGCACCCGCGGCACGCCGTTCTCCTCGGCCAACTGGAGGCCTTCCCGCACGTGATTGCGGATGATCTGCGCGCTCTGGAGCGGCTGGAGTTGGTCGTGTGGATTCCGTCCCTTGGCCTGGTTCTCCACGAAGTACTGCGGGTTGCCCAGCTTTCCGATGTCGTGGTAGTACGCGCCCACGCGGGCGAGAAGCGCGTTGGCGCCGACGGCGCGGCACCCCGCCTCGGCGAGGTTGGCGATCTGCATGGAGTGGGCAAAGGTGCCCGAGGCCTCGAGGCTCAACCGCTGCATGAGCGGACGGTTGAGGTCGGACCACTCGAGCAGCGTGAGGTCGGTCTCGGTGCCGGTATACCGCTCCGCAACGGGAAGCACCAGCAGCGCCACGAGCACGCTGATCACGGCGTTGAGCGCGCCGTACGCCGACGATCCGGCAATGGTGGTCGTCGGCAGATCGAGGGTGAGCCCCACCGCCACCACCCCCGCGCAGTACGCCGCGGCGATGACGACGATCCAGTAGTAGGCCTGCTGGCGGGTGCGCACGGCGCGTACGCTGAACGCCGCCGCCGCGCCGCCGATGATGTTCACGTACAGCGCATTGGTTCCGCGGAACGCCGCCTGTCCGCCGAGCAATCCGGCCAGCAGCACGGCCACGATCATTGCGATGCGTTGATCGAACAGCGCGCTGATCACGATCGCGGCGATGCCCACCGGTATCAATTCCGGCCGCAGCGGCCGGAGATGGGATACCAGCGCCCCGCCCACGATGACCAGCGCCGTCACCCCGGCGATCACGATGAGCGACCGCATGGACTCGTACACGTGCGGGCGGAAGATCAACACGGTGAGCCCGAGCAGCGTGATCAGCAGCGCGTCGAACAGCAGCGCGCCTGCCGCGCGCCTGATCTCCGGCACCGCGCCGCGCCGCTGGTCCATGGCGTCGTGCAGCGCCACCAGCTTCTCGTGCTGCTCGGCGCCCACCACCTCGTTCGCCCCGACGATCTTCTCGCCGGCCCGCACGTCGAACTTGCTCACCGGCACCGACCGCCGGAGCTGTCCCCGCCGCATGTCCGTGATGGCCGTGTCGGCGACGATCGTCGGGTGGAAGAAGCCGCGCAGCAGGCGCTCGTAGATGCCGCGCGCCACCGGGCCAGCATCGGGCTGGAGGGCCCGGGCCTGGACGGCGAACTCGGCGAACGTGCGCACACTGTCGGACGGCTGCGGGTGCTCGGCCTGTCCGCGTCGCAGCACCACCTCCCCGCTCACGCCGTTCAATGCCCCTTCGGCCGCCACGCCGGACGACAGCCAACGACCGTACGCCTGTGCCACGGCGTTGACCATGCGCCCACGACGGCCGGCGTCGGCCAGGTAGGACACCTCGCGCCCGGTGAGGGCTACGTGGAACGTCGCCGCCGCCCGCTGCACCGGTACGGAGTCTCCGTGGGCGCCCGCGTACGCAGCGTTCAGCGCCGCGGCGAATGCCCGCAGCTGTCCCTGCGCCGTGTCGAGCGCCGATGGGACGAGCGTGTAGACCGGCTCAACCGTCCGGGCCAGCGCCTCCCGCTCCCGACTCAACTCGGCCTCGTCCTTCATCACGCGGAAGGCGAACGGCGCGATCACGTTCTCGCTCGCCACCGACCCGACCTCGTAAATCGGGAAGTTCGCCGCGGGCACGGCCGGGAAGAGCGCGTACGTCAGCAGGGTGAGGACGACCCCGAGGGCGATCCGCGGCCCATGGGCCGTCCGGTGCCTGCCCGCCGCGGAGGGCTCGCCGTTGGAGCGCGATGGTCGATCGGGGGCCGTCACCGCGCCCTCAACTCTCCAGGTCCTCGGCGTACGCACGAATGATCTGGCGCACCAACCGATGTCGCACGACGTCGCTCTCGTCGAAGTACTGGAACGCGATCCCGTCGATGCCCGTGAGGATCCGCTCCACTTGCAGCAGGCCGGATTCCTCGCGCTTGGGCAGGTCCACCTGGGTCTTGTCGCCGGTGATCACGACCTTGGAATTCACCCCCAGCCGCGTGAGGAACATCTTCATCTGCATGGACGTCGCGTTCTGCGCCTCGTCGAGAATGACGAACGCGTCGGCCAGGGTTCGCCCGCGCATGAACGCCAGCGGCGCGATCTCGATGACGCGGGTCTCCAGCGCCTTCTGCACGCGCTCGAAGGGCATCATCTCGTCGAGCGCGTCGTACAGCGGCCGCAGATACGGATCGACCTTGGCCTGCATGTCGCCGGGCAGGAACCCCAGCGACTCACCGGCCTCGACGGCCGGCCGCGCCAGCACGATCCGGCGCACGCGCTTCCGCACGAGCGCATCCACCGCCGCGGCCACGGCCAGGTAGGTCTTGCCGGTGCCAGCCGGCCCGATGCCGACCACGATGTCCTGGTCGGCGATCTTCTTGAGGTACTCAGTCTGCCCCGGCGTCTTGGCCTGCACCACCGTGCGCACACCCGGCAGGGCGATGCGCGACGTGGCCGGTACCGCGCCGTTCTCCGGCGGCGCCTCCCCGTTCCGCGCCTCCTCGATGCCCAGTTCGGAGAGCCGGAGCACGTCGTCGGCCGACAGGGCCAACCGCTGCCGCGCCACGTCCACCATGCGCTGGCCCACCGGCACCGCGCGCGACACCAATTCTTCAGGGCCGGTGATGGACAGCGCGTCTCCACGCAATGCCACCCGCACCCCGAACAGCCGCGCCAGCTCGACGAGATTCACATCGTTCACGCCGGCCAGCGTGAGCAGATCGGCGCCCTCGGTCGAGATCCGTCGCGTTGTGCTGCCGGCGTCGCTCACTTGACCGTCCCGCGCACCGCGATGTGCAGGTCCCGCAACTCCTCCGGCGGCACCGGCGACGGCGCGCCTTCGAACAGGGCGCGCGCGGCCGTCGTCTTGGGAAAGGCGATCACATCGCGCAGCGACGGCGCGCCGGCCAGCATCATGGCGATGCGGTCGAAGCCGAGGGCAATGCCGCCGTGCGGCGGCGCGCCCGCCCGCAGCCCCTCGAGCAGGAAGCCGAACCGCGCCTGCGCCGTCGCTTCATCGATGCCGAGCAGCGAGAACATCCGGCTCTGCATGGCCGGATCGGCGATACGGATGCTGCCCCCGCCCAGTTCCGTGCCGTTGAACACCACGTCATAGGCGTTGGCCCGCACGCGTTCCGGCGCCGTATCGAGGAGCGGAACGTCCTCCGCCAGCGGTGACGTGAACGGGTGGTGCACGGACGCCAGCGCGCCGGTGGCCGGGTCGCGGTCGAAGAGCGGGAAATCGGTGACCCACAGAAACGCGTGCGCCTCCTCCGACACCAGGCCCATGCGGCGCGCCACGTCCTGCCGCACGCGGTCCAGCGCCGGATTGGCCACACGGTCGACGGCGGCGACGTAGAGACCGAGCGATCCTTCGGGAAGTCCCAACCGCTGCAGCGCGTCGTCCCCCAGAAACTTCGCCGCCGGCCCCTCGAGCTTACCGTTCACGTGCTTCAGGCGCAGCAGCCCCATGGCGCCGGCCGACTTGGCCTCCGCCTCGATCTCGTCCACCTGCTTGCGCGACAGGGCGGCGCCCCCGGGCACCACGAGACCGCGGATCCGGCCACCCTGCGCGAACGCCGACTGCGCGATGGAGAACTCGGTGCCGCGGAACACGTCACTGACGTCCGCGATTTCCAGTCCGTAGCGGAGATCCGGCCGGTCGCAGCCGTAGCGCTCCATCGCATCCGCATAGGTCATGCGCGGGAACTCCGCCGGCACGGTGTATCCCGCCTCTTTCCAGAGCGCCGCGATCATGCCCTCGGTGAGGCCGATGACGTCCTCGGCGCCGATGAACGAGGCCTCGATGTCGATCTGCGTGAACTCGGGCTGCCGGTCGGCCCGCAGATCCTCGTCGCGAAAGCAGCGCGCGATCTGGAAGTACCGGTCGTAGCCCGCCACCATCAGCAGTTGCTTGTACAACTGCGGCGACTGTGGCAACGCGTAGAACTCGCCTTCGTGAATCCGGCTCGGCACGAGATAGTCGCGGGCGCCCTCGGGCGTCGGCTTGGTGAGGATCGGGGTCTCGATCTCCAGGAATCCGCGCTCGCTCAGATAGCGCCGCGTCACCTGCATCAGGCGATGGCGGAGCAGCAGATTGGCCTGCAGTTCCGCCCGCCGGAGATCCAGATACCGGTGGCGCAGGCGCAGGTCCTCCGCCGGCAGGTTCTCGCCCTTGGCCCGCGCGACCGGGATGGCCGGCACGGCGGCCGGCCCCACCAGTCGCATGGCCGTGACGTGCACCTCGACTTCGCCGGTGGCCAGTTCCGCGTTCTGCATGGCGGGCGGACGGGCGACGACGTCCCCCTCGATCAATACCACCGACTCGTTGCCGAGCGCGGCTGCCTGATCGCAGAGCGCCTTGGAGGTACGCTGCGGGTCGAACGAGGCCTGCACGATCCCGCTCAGATCGCGCAGATCCACGAATACGAGACCGCCGAGGTTGCGAGCCCGGTGCACCCACCCGCCAAGGCGCACTTTCTGCCCCACGTGCGCCGCCCGCAGGGCGCCGCAGCGATGGGTCCGGAGTGTAGTCGAGAAATCGGTTTGCATTGCGAGAGGAAAGGGCGGCCGCAGCTCACCGCAGCCCGAGGCACGGCATGGTTGCCGGGCGGCTCGGCTTTGTCCGCGCGATCGGCGCGCAGGCGCCGGACGCGCAAACCGACCCGGGCGATTGTGGGCCGGGTCGGCGGAAAGTGGGGGAAGCCGGAAAGCGACTCATCGAACCCTGTATCATAATGCCGGAACGACACTTACGGTAGTTGTCGCCTTGACTCTGGACCCATGGCCCGTCTAGCTTAAGTGCCTGCGCTGCATGCTCTTCGATGCTGTCATCTCCCATGAGTTGCCAGCTCTTCGTCTTTCCGATCGGCACCGGCTGCTCGCCCGCAGACCGTGCAGCGGAACATCATCAGTCCCGGGTTTCCATGAGTGAGCGCGAGAACCTGCTCGACCTGACGCCGGCTCAGGCGTTGGAACGCCTCACCGCATTCGCGGAGGCCGAAGGGCTGCCCGCATACCGCGCCCGCCAGATCGTACGCCATCTGTGGATGTCACCGGCGCCCGACTTCGCCGGCATGAGCGACCTCCCCGTCGCACTGCGCGAGCGGTTGGCCGCCAAGTTCGCCCTGCCCCGCCTGGAGATCGCGGCGCGGGAGAAGTCCGCCGACGGCACCGAGAAGTTTCTCTTCCGGCTGGCCGACGGAGAAGCGATCGAGACGGTGGCCATTCCGGACGGGAACCGCGTCACGCTGTGCATCTCGTCGCAGGCGGGCTGCGCGCTCCAGTGCGCGTTCTGCGCCACCGGGGCCATGGGCTTCTCGCGCAACCTGGCCGTGCACGAGATCGCGGGTCAGGTGCGGGAGATGCGCCTGCTCGATCCGCCGATCCCGGTGACCAACATCGTGTTCATGGGTATGGGGGAACCGCTCATGAACTGGAAGGCGGTGGACCCCACGCTGACGATTCTCAACGACCCCAACGGCCTCGGCATCGGCGCCCGGCACATCACGGTCTCCACCGTCGGCGTGCTGCCGGGTATCGTCGCGCTCGGGAAGCGTCCGGAGCAGTTCCGGCTCGCGATCTCCATCCACGCGCCCAGCGACTCGTTGCGTCGCGACCTGATGCCCATCAATACCAAGTACCCGTTGGCCGATGTGATCGAGGCGGCCAAGGTCTTCGACCGTCGGGTGACCTTCGAGTACGTGATGTTGGGTGGCGTCAACGACGGCGAGGAGCATGCGCTGAACCTGGCCGCGCTGGCCCGCGAGTGCCGGGCCTTCGTGAACCTGATTCCGCTGCACCCCGGCGGGGCGCGCGGCTTCACCCCGTCGCCGCGTCCGAAGATCGCCGCCTTCGCCCGCGAGCTGCGCGCGCAGGGCGTCGAGGTCGCCGTGCGCAAGAGCCGCGGCGTGGACATCGCCGCGGCGTGCGGGCAGTTACGGGTGGAGCGGCTCGGGCGGCGGCCGCCAGGCGCGCCCCAGCAGCACGGTCACGTCCACGTAGAGCGTTGAGTCGGGGCGCGCCTCGACGCGCGCCCCCCCGAGCGCACGCGCCACCCGCTGCGCCCAATCGGGATGGTTGGTCCGGTCCAGCACCAGCGTACTCTCGCTCTGCTGCGCACTCGTCCCGATCGACACCACGTCGAATCCGCGATCGCGAAGCACGAACGTGCCGCGCCGGGCGAGCCCGCGGATCCGGGTCGCGTTGAGCACCTCCACCCGGACCCGGGCGCGCTTGGGCGCGGTCAGATCGGGGGGCGGCGCCGCGGACGCGCCGAGCCCCTGATACGCCCGCGCCCACCAGTACCATCCACCGCCCATCAACGCGAGGAAGGCGGCGGCCGCGAAGACGACGGTGCGCAGTCTCACTGCAGCCCGTTCCAGAGCGCGATGGTCTGCTCGAACACGGGGTGTCCCTCGCGGAGCGCCCATTCGATCCGCGCCCGCACGACCTGACGAAACACCCCGTCGAAGTCGTGCGGCACATGCGCGGCGAGGAAGGCGCGGTCGGCCCGCGCGAACTTGCGCCCCGGTTCCAGGAAATCGGCCATGTACAGCGCCCGTCCGGGGCGCGCCCAATGCGGATCGCCGATCGTGTGGTGCCGGATGGCGGCCAGGACGTCGGCCCGGGATTCCCCGTCACGCTCCAGGCGAATTGCCGCCGCCGGTCCATGCAGGATCTTCGACGGACCGGTGGCCACGCCCGTCAACTGCCGCAGCCGCTCTTCGGGGGCGTCGCGCAGCGCGTCGTGCCAGCGTCCCGCGTCGCGCCAGGCCGCCGCCTCGGCGTCGGAGATCCCCAGCGCCGCCGCCCACGATTCGAGGAGCGCCGTCACGCGCGCAATGTGGGCGCGGCGGGCGTCGCCCACCTCCGCCCACGACGGCAGCGCCAGAGGATCCGCGCCGCTACTCATGCCCGGCCGCCTCGAGCAACGCGACTTCACGCTGCCAGAAGTCCCGGTCGCGAAGCCCGGGATGCGGCAGCACGAGCTGCTCGTCGCGCAGCGTCAGGTCGCCGAACCGCACGATGTCGAGATCGAGGGTGCGCGGTCCCCAGCGCACGCGCCGCATCCGCCCGGCCGTGCGTTCGATGCCGTGCAGCCGAGCGAGTAGATCGTGGGGGCTGAGCGTGGTTTCGATAGCGACCATCTGATTCAGATACGGCTCCTGACCGGGCGGCCCGAACGGCGCCGTTTCCTCCACCGGAGTCTCGGCAATGACACGCGTGCCGGGAAGGGCGCCCAGCGCGTCCCGCGCCATGGCGAGGAAATGGGCCCGGTCTCCGAGGTTGGATCCCAGCGCGATGTAGGCGACCTCACCCATCGACCGGACGCTGGATGACCACCTCGACGTAGTCGAGCGGCGCGCCCAGCGGAACGTTGGGCTTCCGGATGCGCACCTCCACGCGCTGCACGCCATCCACGCCGAGCGTGGCCGTCGCCACCCGCTCGGCGATCTCCTCGAGAAACTCGCGCGGCGAGCCCATCACCGCATCGCGGGCGGCGGCATGCAGCCCGCGATAATCCACCACGCCGGCGTGTCCAGCGGTGATCCAGGCCGTCAGATCCACTTCGAGGGGCTGCGGGTGCTCGCGCTCGTGCGGGAGGATGCCCACCAGCGTGTGGAAGCGCATGCCCCGGAGCGTGATGCAATCGAGATGGCGATCGCGCGTCACGTCACGCTCGTGATGCGGTGGGTCAGCTCACTGAGGTAGACGGCGACGGCCCGCAGCTCCTGCGTGGCGCCCTCCAACTCGCGCAGCGCCGCCGCCTGGTCCTTGGCCGACGCGGTCACGCTCTCGGCGCCTTCGCGGTTGTGCTGCGAGATCGCGGCGATGCGCGCCACGCGTTCACGCAGGCGGCCGAATTCGAGTTCCTGGTCGCGGGACGTGCGCGCGATGCGTTGGGCTCCGGCCGCCGCCGCGGCCGTGGCGTCCACGATCTGGTCGAGCGCCTGGCGGGCGGACTCCGACAGCGTCTCGGCGTCACTCACGATCGCCTGCCCGCGCCCCATCTGCAGCGCCACGCGACGCATCTGCTCCTCGAACCCCATCAGCACATCACTCGCGTCGTCCGCCGCCGTCGCGCTCTGCTCGGCCAACTTGCGCACCTCGTCGGCGACGACCGCGAACCCCTGGCCGTGTTCGCCGGCGCGCGCAGCTTCGATGGCGGCGTTGAGCGCCAGCAGATTCGTCTGATCCGCCAGCGACCGGATGACGGTGATGAACTCGGTGATGCGTCGGGTCGCCTGCGCCAACGCCTCGACCTGCGCCCCGCTCTCCCCCACGAATCCCTTGGCGTTCACCAGCCGTTCGATGGCCGTGGCGATCGTGAACCGGTGCTCGCCCGCGATCTCCGTGGCCTGCTGGCTCGCCTTCGCGGCGGCGTTTCCGTCGCGGGCCACTTCCGCCGTCGCCCCGTGGAGCGCCGTCGTCGCTTCGAGGCTGCGGTCGATCTGTTCGTTCTCCTCCACCACGCCGCGCTCGATGTCCGAGATCGTCCGCGCCACGCTCTCGCCGCCCGACCGCAGGGCCCGCGCCGATTCCGTGAGGGTGTCGAGCTGCGAGCTCACGCGCGTCATCGCCTCGAGCAGCGGCTGCCGGAGATCGTGAATGTGGAGCGTGGTCGCCAACTGGTTCGCGAAGCGCCGGATCAGACCGACTTCCTTGAGCGAGTAGGCGTTGCGCTTGTGGTGCTCCAGTTCGAGCAGCCCGACGTTGCGATCGCCGAACCGGAGCGGGATCACGGCCACGCTGTCCACGTTCGGCTTCACCTTCTCGATCCGCGGATCGTGCTGCGTGTCGCCGACGATCACCGGCTGCCCCTCCGCCAGCGCGGCACGACGCAGGGGGTTGTCGGCGGCGGGAATCGGATTGGCGCCATCAGTGTAGCCGGTGGACTGGTTCCAGACGAGCGAGAGGCGGTCACCCTCCAGACGGTAGATGCTGAACGACCGCCAGTCGACGAGGCGGTGGGCCAGCGCTTCGATTCGCCGGAAGGCGTCGCCCAACCCCACGTCCGACGACACCACCTGTTCCATGGCCAGGATCTTGTTCAACTCTTCCGCGGCGACGGCCTCTTCGAGGATGCGGCGTACGAGCAGACCGCCGAGGCCGAGCAGGATGCCCACCACCACCCAGCCCGCCGGACCGAGTTCGGTGATCGTGATGATGATGATCGATACGGCGATGGCGCCGGCACCGAACCCGATCACCTCGTAGCGCAGAATCAGCGACTTCTCTTCCTCGAGCAGCTTGTCGCGGAAGATGAGCGTGAAATACAGGAGCGCGCGGCTGATCAGGAAGTACGCGAACATCAACAGCGCCAGCGGCGGCAGGTCGTTGGCCGTCAAGATGGTGCCGGCCGCGCCGGTGACCCGCGCCGCCCACGCGTACATCCCGAACGCAGCCAGCAGCGCCACGACCTCACGCCCGCCGTTGATCCAGGCCGACTCCAGGGGCTTCCGCAGCACCAGCGCGTCGGCCACGATGACGCCGACGTACACCGCGAGCGCCGTGGCCGGCGCGCCGATAGCCACAGCGCCGGCTACCGCCGGCACCGCCAGCAGGTTGAGCGCGCCGTACTTGGTGAGCGGAATCTGAAAGATGCGCATGATCGCGGCGCCGACCAGCACGACCAGGAGGCCGTACCGCTGGGTGAGCCAGCGCGGGTCGTGCGCCAGCGCCACGGCCAGCAGCAGCATCCCGGCCAACCCGAGCGCGCGCGAATAGATCCGGAGAAAGATCGCCACGTCAGGCAGCGTCGATGGCGGAACGCAGCGACGCCGCGAAGGACACGGCGCGCTCGACGCTCTCGTCCGCCGCCCGAACGATCGCGCTCCCCACCACCACGCCGTCCGCGAGCCCGGCCACAGTGGCCGCCTGGCCCGCGGTGGCCACGCCGAAGCCGACGCAGATGGGCAGCGTGGTGACGTCCCGCAGCCGAGCCACGGTTTCGGGGAGTTCCGGCGGCAGCGCCTCCTGCATGCCCGTCACGCCGAGGCGACTGATGAGGTACACGAAGCCGCTGCCGTGCGTCGCGATCTCACGCATGCGCTCCCGCGGCGTGGTGGGCGCCACCAGCCGGATGAACGCCAGCGGGCTCTCCCCGAACCACCGTTCCCGCTCGGGGTCCGCGCCAACCGGCAGGTCGGTGACGAGCACCCCGTGCACGCCGGCCTCGGCTGCGCGTGCGAGCGCATCGGAACCGGCGGCGAGCAGCGG
This sequence comes from uncultured Gemmatimonadaceae bacterium, assembly GCA_963822945.1. GTDB lineage: Bacteria > Gemmatimonadota > Gemmatimonadetes > Gemmatimonadales > Gemmatimonadaceae > JAGWRI01. The sequence continues at coordinate 162,745 of CAWGJO010000024.1, forward strand.
GTTGAGATAGCTGAACAGCACGACGGGCACGGACAGCGCCGCCTCGGCAATGATCTCGAGCACGGCGTCGAAGGTGATGCCCTGGGCCAGCGCGCGCTGCGAACTGGCCTGGATCACCGGGCCGTCGGCGAGTGGGTCGGAGAACGGCACGCCCACCTCGATGACGTCGGCGCCCGCGGTCGCGAGCCCCTGGAGCAGCGCCACGGATCGCCGCCGGTCGGGATGGCCGGCGGTGACGTAGGGAACGAGGGCCTTACGCCCCTGGGACCTGAGCGCGGCGAAGCGCGCCGCGATGGCCTCAGACGAAATAGTCGCCGACACGAATGCCATACCGTTCCGGATTCTCGGTCTTGATGATGGTCCGACGGAAATTCCCATCGCCATCGCGGTCCGCGAGGTCGATGATCTCGCCGGGTTGCACGAGGTTTCCCATGGCGTCGCTGATCACGCGCACGATCGGCCGCGAGAGCATCTCCTGCAGCGGATTGACCGCGTGCACGATGCCGAGTTCGAACGTGTCGAGCACCACGAGCGTTCCCACGGGATAGATACCCGTGAGGTTCACGAACGCCTTCACGAGCACGGGATCCATGCCGCGGCGCGGGTTGTCGCGCATCTCCTGCATGACCGTGGCCGGGTTGAGGGGCGTGGTCTGGTACGCGCGCCGTGACGTCGCCGCGTCGAAGCCGTCGGCCACCGCGACGATCTTGCTGTACATGCTCATCGTCCGGGGACGGATCGGCCGGGGGTATCCCGTCAGGTCCGTCTTCATGTGGTGCTCCATGGCCACCACCATCGCCCGGTACGGGAACTCCTGCTGGCCGCGCACCTGGAACAGGGCGAGCACCCCGAGCCAGGGATGCGCCGCGATCATCCGCCATTCGTCGTCCGTCAGCCCGCCCGTCTTGTTGAGCACCTCGGCCGGCACCCGCTGCTTGCCGATGTCGTGGAACAGCGCCGCCAGCCCGAGATCGTACAACTGCAACTTCGTGAGCCCGAGTCGCTTGCCGATGGCCACCGAGAAGATGCAGACGTTCACGCAGTGCGTGAACGTGTACTCGTCGTAGTCCCGAATCGTGGTCAGGCCGATCAGCGACGTTTCTTCGTTGAGAATCTGGTCGACGATGCCCTGCACGATGCGCTTGATCTTCTTGATGTTGGGGCTCTTGCCGAGCCGCACCGACATCATCAGGTCCTTGGCAACGACGACCGACTGCGAGTAGGTGCGTTTGGCCCGTTCCCGGGCCTTCTCGGTGTCCCCGGACGCCGTGGCGGTCGGCGGCCCGACGGTGAAGACGCGCACGCCGGCGTGCTCGAGCCGCTCGACGACCGTCGCCAGGCGCTCGTCCGGCGGCTCCGCATTCACGCTCTGCAGCGTCGAGAGCAGGATCATCCAGTCCTTCGTCGTCGCGCCCTCGTGCACGTCCAGCGATCCCGCCCCGTTGGTGCGGAAGATCGTCAGGATGTGGCTGAAGCTGGCGTAGTTGTCGAGGTCGATGCGCAGCCGGATGGCGTTGACGAAGATGAACTCCCCCGACACGCGGAGGTGCATCTCCTGCTCCGCGTTCAGGATGTCGTTGGCGCGCGCGGCAAGTTCCGTCAGGGCCTTCTGTACGGCCGCGTTCTCCACCGGGTACAGCTTGATGGCGCGGAGCGCCGCGTACAGATCGCGGATCATGTCGCGCCCCACACGCCGCACGTAGGAGTCCCCGTGCGCCCCGGCATCCCCTCCGGCGGTGGACGTCTCCATGGCTGCCCGGGTCAGCGCGTCGGTGGGCCGCTGCGTCGACGTGGCGGCTTCCGGGTGCCCGTCGGTCGTCATGCCGCCCCTCCCCGGCGCGCCTTGTTCACCGCGTTGCGAACCACCACGTCCTTCTCTGCCGTCGCCCGCCCCAGACTCTCCTGCGCGCTGATCGTGTTGATGCGGCCGAGGGCCATGGCAGCGCACGCGCGCACTTCCGGATCCTCGCGGCGCCCCAAAAATCCCTTCCCATTGAGGATGCCGTCCAGATACGGCACCGCGCTGTCGGCGGAGAGGATGCCGTACGCCTCGAAGAAGGCCACCTTCTCCGTGAGGTCGGCGTCGCGGAGTGCCTTCCCCTTGACCGCGCTCTCCACGCGCGGCAGCACGGGCCGGTACCCGCGCGTGGCCAGCACGCGCACCGCCGTCACCCGCGTGTCACGGTCGCCGTCGGTCACCCACGGTTCCAGCGCCTGCAGCGCACCCGCCGATCCGATCTCGCCGAGCGCCTGCACACACGCCAGCCGCATCTCCGGATCGGCGGCCGGCATCACACGGGCAATGGCGGCGACTCCCGCCTGAATCTTGAGCGCGCCGGCCCGCCGCACCGCTTCCAGCGCCACCGACCGTTCCTCCGCCTGGATCAGCTTGACCAGTTGGGCGGTGTTGGCGGCCGTCAGCCGGGACGCCGCCTGCTCCAGCATCGGACGCAACCGCTGGTTCTGCAGGCGCCCCAGCCACAAGAAGATCGTGCCCAGGGCCTCGGGTCTCAGTTGCGCGAAAAGCTCCGTCAGGTCGGCCACCGGGGGAGGATCGGTGCTCTCGTCGAGGGCCAGCAGCAGCTGTCCCAGGGGATCGGGCTGGCTCAGCCGCGCCGGAATCTGCGTCAGCCGCTCCCGATGCTCCGTCGTCACGTCCTTGCCCCGTTCAGCCGCCACCGCTGACTCGCGGAGCAGATAGGCCACCGTCCGGAGATGCCCCCCGGCCAGCAAATAGAGCATCAGGGTCTCGAGGAGGTCGGCGACCTCGTTCCGCACGGCCGTGTCCGCCTGCGCTTCGAAGATGTCGAACAGCGTGGCGGCGATCGACTGGCGCAGGTCGGTGGCGTACTCGCGGGTGATCTCTCCCTGCAGGTACTCGATTTCCCCCTCGTCCAGGAAGTAGAGCGTGGAATCGAAGTCGGCCATGTTGACCACGTCGATCGCCGATTCCTCGGTGGTGTCGGCGGCGGTGCCGGCATTCGCGGCCCGGACCTCCTCCGGCGACAGCGGGCGCGGGGGCTCTCCCCCGTCCTCCAGGGGCGCCGCCGATTCCAAGCCCAGATCGACGTACCGATACCGCAGGCACAGGAAGTCCTGCTCCCAGAGCAGGGCCAGCAGATCGTCGTCGTCGGGCGACGCCTTGCGCACGCGCTGGAGGATGGTGAGCAGCTTCACCAACTCCGCGTCCTCGAATCCTTTGAGGAGCGTCAACTCCCGGACGCCGTCCTTGTAGAACAGCCACGGCACACTGTCCGAGGTCTTCTCGCTCTCCTGCATGACCGGATGCTCGCACCAGAGCACCTGGGTCTCCGTGAACGTGAGAACCAGCTCGTCGGTCTCCTCCCACACGGGCGCAAACGCGCCCCGGACCGTGTCGATGGCGGCCTTGTAGATGGGGTTGTTCGGGAGATATAGCTGGTGGGCCCGGAGGGCCTTCACGAACGACCGGAGCAATTCCTCGACCGAGGTGCTCGGGAACGGAAGGTCAGGCAGCTCCGCCTGGTCGCTGCTATCTCGCTGGATCGGCGCTGTCACGCCCCCAAGATACCCATTTCCATAACTTGCGCCACATCCTTGTCGCCGCGTCCGCTGACGCACACCAAGATGGTCGCATCCGGCGACCAGCGGCCAACTTGCGATTCGATCCAGGCGACCGCGTGGGCCGACTCCAACGCCGGGATCACGCCTTCCAGCCGGGCCAGCGAACCGAAGCCGTGCAGCGCCTGGTCATCGGTCACCGACACGTACGTCGCGCGTCCGGAGTCCTTGAGAAACGCATGCTCCGGCCCCACCCCCGGATAGTCCAACCCCGCCGACACCGAATGGGCAGGATGCACCTGGCCGGCCGCGTCCTGCAGCAGGTAGCTGAGCGTCCCGTGCAGCACGCCGGGACGCCCCTGCGCCAGCGACGCCGAATGCCGCCCGGTGTCCAACCCCTCTCCGGCTGCTTCGACCCCCACCAACTCCACCCCCGGATCGTCCACGAAGGCGTGAAAGATGCCGATCGCGTTGGAGCCGCCGCCCACGCAGGCGACCACCGTCGTCGGCAGCGCGCCCGTGCGCTCGAGGACCTGCGCCCGCGCCTCGCGCCCGATGACCGCCTGAAAGTCGCGGACCATGCGGGGATACGGCGCCGGCCCCACCACCGAGCCGATGATGTAATGGCTCGTGCGAACCGTCGTGACCCAATCGCGGATCGCCTCGGTGGTGGCGTCCTTCAGGGTGCGCGTGCCGCTGGACACGGGCACCACCTCGGCGCCCAGCAACCGCATTCGGTACACGTTCAGGGCCTGGCGCCGCATGTCCTCCTCGCCCATGTATACCACGCACTCGAGGCCGAACCGCGCGCACACCGTTGCCGTGGCCACGCCGTGCTGGCCGGCGCCGGTTTCGGCGATGATTCGTTTCTTGCCCATGCGCAGCGCCAGCAGCGCCTGCCCCACCGTGTTGTTGATCTTGTGCGCCCCGGTGTGGTTCAGGTCCTCGCGCTTGAGAAGCACCCGCGCTCCCACCCGCTGCGAGAATCGCGGCGCCTCGCTCAGCGGCGACGGCCGGCCGACGTAGTCGCTCAGCATCGTATCCAACTCGGAGCGGAAGGCCGCGTCGGCCATCGCCTCGTCGAATGCCCGGTCCAGTTCATCCAACGCCGGAATGAGCGTTTCCGGGACGTACCGTCCGCCGAACGCGCCGAACCGGCCGGCCACCTGCTCTGCTGTCATCGTGTGCCCTCGACAGAACGTACGGCATCCCGGAACGCGCGCATGCGCGCCGGGTCCTTGATCCCCACCTGGCTCTCGATCCCGGACGAGACATCAACGATGTCGGGGCGCAGGGCGGTCACCGCCCGCGCCACGTTCTCGGGCCGCAGGCCGCCCGCCAACACCAACCCGGCGCGGCCCCCCGAGCGCACCGCCGCTACGGGACCGGACAGCGCCTCCCACGAAAGCGCGACCCCGGTCCCGCCCAGTGCCCCCTCGACCTTCGCGTCCAGTACCACGGCGTCGGCCGTCGCGAACAATTCCCCGGACCGTACGGGAAGTTCCGTACCGGCCACGCGAAGCACCACCCAGATGGCCCGCTCCCAGTCCCGCCGGAGCGACGCGACATCCTCGGCGGTGGCGTCGCCGTGCAGTTGGATCGCCCCGAGGCCCAGCGCCCGGGCTCGCGCGGCGATCACCCCCGACGGTTCGCGGCCGAAGACGCCCACTCGATCCACACCCGGCGGCAGCGCGGAGAAGATCGTGGCCGCACGCGATTCGTCCTGCCGCCGCGGCCCACCGGCGAACACCACCCCCACGTAGCGGGCACCGGCCGCCGCGGCCTCACGCGCATCCTCGGCCCGCGTCATGCCGCAGAACTTGATCTCAACCACGCACGGCCCCCGACCGGGGTACCCCGGCGAGCTGCCGCACCGCCGCCGTCGGGTCGGATGCCGCCGAGATCGCCGAGCCCACGAGCACCGCGTCCGCGCCACTGGCCGCGGCATGGGCGACGTCCACCGGCGTGGCGATGCCGCTCTCCCAGACGGCCACCACGTCGGCCGGGATCCGGGGCATGAGCGCCTCCGCCACGGCGACATCCACTTCGAGCGTCTCCAGGTTCCGGCAATTGACGCCCACGACACGAGCGCCGGCGTCGAGTGCCCGGCCCAGCTCGTCGGGGGTCCGCACCTCGACCAGCGACTCCAACCCGACCGATGCGGCCACCGATACGAGGCGCGGCAGCACCGCCGGTTCGAGCGCCCTGGCGATGAGCAGCACCGCCGACGCGCCCAGCAGGCGGGCCTCGAAGATCTGCACTGCGTCTAGGTGGAAGTCTTTCTTCAGCAATGGAATACCGACGCGACTTCTCACACTTTCGAGATCGGCTGCCGAGCCGTCGAAGTGCAGCGGCTCGGTGAGCACCGAGATGGCGGCGGCGCCGCCGGCCTCGTACGCGGCCGCTTGGGCCGCCGCGTCCAGGCCGGGATTGATGCTGCCCTTGGACGGCGAGCGGCGCTTCACTTCCGCGATCACCCGCACCGTCGGGCCGCGAAGTGCGGGCGCGAAGGCCGCGATGCCGGGCGCCGCCCCGAGCGCCGCTTCCAGCTCGCCGCGCCGGCCACGGAGCGCGATCACACGTTCCATTGTCTGGCCGACAATCGTCCCGAGTGTGCCGCCGGGCGGAGTCCAGGAAGAATTTCCTTGCACTTCGGTTCCTGTTCGGTTAAGCTGATTTCGGTAGTTCTTCGGGACCGGCGCCTGTGGGCGCCGCGCTCATCCGCACAACGAGGTTCACCGCATGCCGCTCACGAAACGCCAGCGCGAGATACTAACCTATCTGACCGCGCATACCGAACACCACGGGTACGCGCCGAGTTTCGAGGAAATCGCCGAACATTTCCATTTCAGTTCGCTGGCGACGGTGCACGAGCATCTGAGCAACCTCGAGCGGAAGGGCTACATCCGGCGGACGTACAACGAGAGCCGGGCCATCGAGATTCTCCCTTCCGACGCCGTTGGCCGGGCCATCGAGCTGCCCCTGCTCGGCGCGGTTGCGGCCGGCTCGCCCATCGAAGCCATCGAGCACAATGAGACGATCACGGTCCCCGAGACTCTGATCCGCCGGTCGGGCGACCACTACGTGCTGCGGGTGCGTGGGAACTCGATGATCGACGAGCAGATCCGCGACGGCGACTTCGTCGTGGTGAACGAACGCCCGCGTGCCGACAACGGCGAGACGGTCATCGCGCTGATCGACGGCACGGCCGCCACGGTCAAGAAGTTCTACCGTGAGCGGGACGGGCGCGTGCGCCTGCAGCCGGCCAATGAGACGATGGCGCCGATCTACGTCAACGAGAACGACATCCGCATCCAGGGTGTCGTCGTTGGCGTGATGCGCCGGTACTAGGCCGGCCGGCCGAACGCCAGGCGCAGGCGTTCGAGCGCGGCGACGCCGGCACGCGAGCGCACGGCCTCTCGCGCCCGGTCCACGCCTTCCGCATACGACGCCGCGGCGCCCGCCACGTAGAGCGCGGCCGCCGCATTCAGCACCACGGCGGCGGTGGCCCCCGGCGATCCCTTCCCTTCGAGCACGCTGAGCACGGCGTGCGCGTTGGCGGATGGTGACCCGCCGGCCAGTTCGGCCGGGGTGGCGCCGCCCATGCCCAGCTTCGCGGGGTCGATGGACCACTCCGTGATCGTCCCATCTCGCACTTCGCGCACGTGCGTGGGACCCAGCGGGGAGATCTCGTCCATCCCGGCGCCATGCACGACGAGGGCGTGGTGCGTGCCGAGCTCGGCGAGCGCCGCGGCCAGAAGCGGCGCCCGGTCGGCGTCGCCCACCCCGATCACCTGCCGCCCCGCCCGGGCCGGGTTGGCCAGGGGCCCGACGATATTCATCACTGTGGGAATGCCCAACTCACGTCGCACCGGCCCCACGTGCCGCATGGCCGGATGCATGAGGGGGGCGAACATGAAGACGATGCCCGCCTCGCGGAGCGCGCGCTCCATGACCGGCACCGGCACGTCGATCTTCACCCCCAGCGCCTCCAGCACGTCGGCGCTGCCGCACTGGGTGGTGAACGAGCGGTTTCCGTGCTTGGCGATCCGGACGCCGGCACCGGCCGCCAACAGTGCCGCGGCGGTGGAGATATTGAACGTCGGAATGGTGCCCCCGCCGGTGCCGCACGTGTCGACCAGCGATTCGGGATGCTCCGCCGCCAGCGGAACCATGACCCGCTGAAGCGCGCGCACCACGGCCGCCACCTCAGCCCCCGTCTCGCCCTTCACGCGCAACCCCACGAGCAGCGCCGCCACCTGGGCCGGCGTGGCATCGCCCGCCATGACCCGGTCGAATGCCGCCGTCAACTCTTCGGGCGTCGGGGCGGACGCCATGGCCAGTCGATGAATTACGGTGCGGAGCGGGTCGGCAGCCCCCGTGCTAGCCACTCATGGTCTCCGCGAGCCGTTCCGGGAGCCGGGCGTTGGTGGCGACCAGGGCAATGACGAGCGCCAGAAGACGCATGCGCTCCAGGTCGTCGTCCACGAAGACTCCGGCCAGGCGACGGTTGGTCAGATTCACCACACCCACCAACTGCTCGTGGTAGACCAGCGGGAAGCTCAGGAAGGACCCGGTGGTATAGTAGGCGTCCTTCATCAGCGGGTGTTCCCGGGCCTCACTCACGTCCTGCACCAGGATGGGCTCCCGCGTGGCGGCCACCCGGCCCGCGATGCCGGTGCCGATGGCGACCCGCTTGCCTTCGGTGACGTTGGGAGCGATCCCGCGCGCGGCCGCCAGGTAGAGCAGATCCTCCCCGGGCACGCGCAGCATCAGGGAGCACCGCTCGACGTTCATGTCGTCGCCGACCAGCGCCAGCAGGCCTTCGACCAGCTCGCGCGGGGCTTCGGTCGAAGCATCGAGCGTCAGCACGCGCTCGATGAGATACAGCGTGCGTGTCTTCTGCCGCAGCTGCTCGCTGCGCCGATGCAATTCCACGTGCGCCTTTTCGAGTTGTTCCACCGCGGAGCCGATGGTGGCCTCGACCGCATCGGCCCGACGGGCCGCCCGGCGTGCCTCTTCACGGGCCTGCGCCAACTCGCGCTCGAGCGCCACGGTGCGACTGTGGTCGTCGGCGGCGGCATATTCGCCCGTTGCGCGCAGCAGTTGCTGGCCGAGGTCGGTCAGCTTCCGTTCGTACTCGCCGTGCACCCGTTGCGTCACGTCCTCCAGCGTCTGCACGGCTTCCTGGCGAGCCTCGCTCTCCAGAAAGCGTCCGTAGGCGAGTTCGAACAGTGCCACGGCCGGCTGGAAGCGCTCGGACGTGCGGGTGCCGAAGATCTTTCGCGGCTCGAACAACGCCAGGATGCCCGACAGGCCGCCCTCGAATATCATCCCCTTCATGGACAGGTACCCACCGTCGGCGATCTCGGGCATGCTGAGCATGCGGACGATCTCGGCCGAGTGGTCGCCGAAATCGACGAACGTGCTGCCCGTGGTGAGGGCGACCCGTTCCCGGGTCGGCAGGTGATCGAGCGTCGTGTCGATGCTGCGCGTGTCGACCCCGTCCGGCCGCGCCAGCCGCCGCTCGCGCATCAGCGCCCGGCGCGCGTCGTACGTGATCAGCGCCACGTGGGCGGTGCGGTCGAGTTCGGCGAGGCCGTCCGCGAGCGCGACGAGCGCGGCGTCCAGGTCGGACGCCGCGGTGAGGGCATGGGCGAGAGAGGCGAGAGTGCGCGGAGGCATGGTTTGGGGGCGCCGCCGCGTGGATTTCCGCGTCGGCGCGAACCGGCGAAATGTGAGCGTGTACGTCGAACAATGTCAATCGCTTGCGGCGTGGTAATTGCTTGACTTCATTCCGCGCGCTGGTAGGTTTCTCGCAATGGCGGAGCGCACTGTGCAGCTCGTGTTGCACTATGACGGCTCGGGGTTCAGCGGATGGCAGCGGCAGCCCGACCAGCGCACCGTTCAAGGTGTCGTGGAAGCAGCACTCGAGCGCCTGTGCAGCACGCCCGTGGGGGTGCTGGGCGCGGGTCGGACCGATGCGGGGGTACACGCCCGAGGCCAGGCGGCCGGGGTACACGTCCCCGCGAAGTGGGATCCACCTGCGCTTCGGCGGGCGCTCAACGCGGTGCTTCCGCCGGACGTCTGGGTCGCCGCGGCGCACGAGATGCGCGCCGACTTTCACGCCCGGTACAGCGCGGTTGCGCGTCGATACACCTATTATGTCGGGACGGATGAAGAAGCCGACTCACCATTTCGCCGCCGGTACGAACTCGCCGTCCGGCGCCCCATCGACCGGGGCGTCCTGGAGACGGTCAGCCGCCGGTTGGTCGGCATCCACGGGTTCCGGGCGTTCGCCGTCCGCGGCACGGCCCCGGAAGACGACGATCATCGCTGCGAGGTCCGCCTCGCGCGCTGGCGGGACCGCCCCGGCGGCGTCGCCTTCGAGATCGAGGCCAACCGCTTCCTGCATCACATGGTGAGATTTCTCGTCGGCACGATGCTCGACATCGCCACCGGGCGCCGTCCGGCGGACGACCTGGCGATGCTCCTCGACGCCATGGACAATCGCGACGTGTCGCCGCCGGCGGCGGCGCATGCGCTGTTCCTGGACGCCGTGACCTACCCCTCCGACCTGTACCTGTCATGAAACTCCTTCTCGCCACCGCGGACCTCGACGAAATCCGCTGGGCGGCGACCAACGGGCTGCTCGATGGGGTGCTCACCACGCCGGCCCTGCTCCGTGCGGTGGGCGTCGAGGACGACCGGCATCGCATCGACGAGATCTGCCGCCTGAGCCCGACGCCGGTGTACGTCGCGGTCCACGCGGTGACCGGCGACGACATCTATCGCGACGCGCGCGACCTGGCGCGCCTCTCCGACCAGATCATCGTGCAGGTGCCGCTGGTGGAGGACGCTTTCGGCGCCATGCACCGGCTGCACGCCGACGGGGTGCGGATTGCGGCGATGCTGGTGTTCAACGCCGCGCAGGCGCTGCTGGCCGCCAAGGCGGGGGCCTCGACCGTGGTGACACCCCTCGACCAGCTCGACGCCGTGGGCCACAGTGGCGGCGAGGTGGTGCGCGAGCTGCGACGCGTGTTCGACGCCTCGCGCACCGAGTGCGACATCCTCGCCGTGCGCCCGACCACGGCCCAGCAGTTCTCCGAGTCCGCGCTCGCCGGCGCCGACGGCGTGGCGATCGCGCCCGATGTGCTCCGGTCGCTGCTCCTGCACCCGCTGACCGATCGCGGCATCGACCAGTTTCTCAACGACGTCTCCCGGCACCATGGAGGATGGAGTCAATCATGATCGTGGGGCGCGCTTCCGCATTCCTGACCGCCATACTGTTGTACGCCGGCTGCGCCGGTCCCGGTGAATCGTCCGCGGCGCAGACGGCGCGCACGACGAGCCCTCCGCCGCGAGCCGCGACCACCGATACCGTCTCGGCCAGTCGCCAGACCGCCATCACCCGGGCCATCGCCAAGGTGTCGCCCGCCGTCGTCACCGTGCAGACCGAGCAGGTCCAGCAGGTGCAACCCGACCTCTTCGACTGGATGTGGGGCAATGCGCCGCGTTCGCGCTCCGAAGCCGGGCTGGGCACCGGCGTCGTGATCCGGTCCGATGGCGTGATCGTGACCAATGCCCACGTGGTGGCGGACGCGAACAAGATCTCCGTGATGCTGCCCAGCGGCGCCGTCTACCCGGCCAAGGTGAAGGGCGTCGACGCCACCCAGGACGTTGCGGTGATCAAGATCGACGCCACGAACCTGCCCGTCGCCGTGCTCGGCAATTCGGACAGCGTCATCGTGGGCGAGTGGGCGATCGCCATCGGCAATCCGTACGGGTTCATGCTCGGCAACCCGGAGCCCAGTGTGACCGTGGGCGTGATCAGCGGCAAGGGGCGCAATCTGGTGGCGGGCGCCGACGGCCCGCAGGCCTACTTCGACATGATCCAGACGGACGCGGCGATCAACCCCGGCAACTCGGGGGGCGCGCTGGTGAACGCCGACGGCCAGGTGATCGGTCTCAACAGCTCCATCTATACGCCGAGCGGCGGGTCGGTGGGCCTCGGATTCGCCATCCCCATCAACCGCGTCAAACACGATGTGGACGACCTGCTGACGCACGGCGAGGTCCGCCGGCCCTGGATCGGCGTGAAGCTGCGTATCCCCAACAGCAACAACATCCGCGAAGCCATCGCCCAGCACGCCGAGATCGCGACCGTGGTGCCCGGCTCGCCCGCCGCCCGCGCCGGCCTCCAGGCCGGTGACGTGATCGTCAGCGAGAACGGACGGACGATCCACAACATGTACGACTGGGAAGGCGCCCTGCTCGACCTCGGCGTGGACCAGGACGTCCGGCTCGACGTTCGCCGCGGCTCCCGCTCGTTCAACGTCACGGTGCGCACCGTGAATCTTCCCGAAGTGGATGCGCCCAAGGTCGAAGTGCTCAAGCAGCTCGAACTGGTGACCGTCACGCCGGCCATCCGGGCCGAGCGGAACCTGCGCAGCCGGAGCGGCGCGCTCGTGTTCAAGGTGAGCAACCGGATGGCCAGCGAGTTGGGCATCCAGACGGGCGACGTCATCGTGCGCATCAACAACGTCGACATCACGAGCGCCGACGACGCGTCGCGGGCGCTCAACCGGTTCGCCGGACGCGGGCCCATCCGCATGTACCTGGAGCGCTCGGGCACCTACTACGTCACCGACTTCGAGATTCGATGACTCAGCACGATCGATACGCCTCGCCCCTGTCCGAGCGCTACGCGTCGCGAGCCATGCTGCAGCTGTGGTCGCCGGCCACGCGCTACGGGCTCTGGCGGCAACTCTGGCTGGCTCTGGCCGAGGCAGAGAAGGCGCTGGGCGTTCCCATCCCCGACGACGCCATCGCCCAGATGCGGGCGCACCTGGACGACATCGATTTCGACGCCGTGGCGGCGTACGAGCGCCGCTACCGGCACGACGTGATGGCCCACGTGCACGCGTTCGGCGACGTGGCCCCGGCGGCGCGGAAGTACATCCACCTCGGGGCGACCAGCGCGTTCGTCACCGACAACACCGACCTGATTCTCATGCGGCGTGGGCTCGATCTGCTGCGCGGCAAGCTCGTGACCGTGCTCCGGTCGCTCGCCGATTTCGCCCGCCAGTGGCGCGATCTGCCGACGCTCGGCTCCACGCACCTCCAGCCGGCCCAGCCCACCACCGTCGGCAAGCGCGCCACGCTGTGGATGCAGGACCTGGTGCTCGACCTGGCCGAACTCGACCACCGCCGCGACGTCCTGCCCTGCCGCGGCGTGAAGGGCACCACCGGCACCCAGGCCTCGTTCCTGGAGCTCTTCGACGGCGATCACGACAAGGTCCGCAAGCTGGACCACGCCGTCACCGCGGCCATCGGATTCCGCGAGTCCATCCCGGTGTCGGGCCAGACCTACACGCGCAAACTCGACGCCGCCGTGCTCGACGTCGTGGCCGCGATCGCCGCCAGCGCGGCCAAGTTCAGCGGTGACCTCCGCATGCTGCAGTCGTTCGGCGAGATCGAGGAGCCGTTCGAGGAAGAACAGATCGGCTCGTCGGCCATGGCGTACAAGCGCAATCCGATGCGGAGCGAACGCATCGCGTCGCTGGCCCGCTTCGTGTTGAACCTGGAGCCCAACGCCAATCAGACGCACAGCGTGCAGTACTTCGAGCGCACGCTCGACGACAGCGCCAACCGCCGGCTCACGATTCCCGAGGCCTTCCTGGCCACCGATGCCGTCCTCGTGATCATGGAAAACGTGGTGAGCGGGCTCGAAGTCCACCCGGCACGCATTGCGCGCCGGCTGAACGACGAACTGCCGTTCATGGCCACCGAGGCGCTGATCATCCGGGCCGTGCAGATGGGTGTCGACCGGCAGGATGCGCACGAGCACATCCGTCGGGCGAGCATCGCGGCCGCGCGGGCCGTGAAGGACGGCGCCCCGTCCAACGACATGCTCGAGCGACTGGCCGGCGACGCCGCCTGGCCGGTGCCCGCCGCCGAGATGCAGGCGCTGCTCGATCCCCTGGGCTTCATCGGGCGGTCGCGCGAGCAGGTGGACGAATTCCTGGCCGAGGTGGTTGAACCGCTGCTGCGGGGCGCCACCGGCGCCGCCCGCGAGGAGGTGCGCGTATGAGCATCGTGGCGCTGGCCCCACTCCCGCTGCGCCACCTCCGCCGCGGCAAGGTGCGCGAGGTGTACGAGGTGGATCCGCTGCACCTGCTCATCGTGGCCACCGACCGGGTGAGCGCCTTCGACGTCGTGATGAAGGAGCCGATTCCGTACAAGGGCGCGGTGCTCACGCAGATCACGGCGTGGTGGCTCCGGCATTTCGAGGCCGAGGTGCATCACCACATGGTGTCGGCCGACGTGGACGAGATCATCCGCCTCGTGCCCTCCCTCGCCAACCACCGCCAGACGATCGCCGGACGCGGGATGCTCTGCCGCCGCGCGCAGGTGTTCCCGGTCGAATGCGTGGTGCGCGGATACATCTCGGGCTCGGCCTGGAAGGAGTACCGCGACCACGGCACGCTGGCCGGCGAAGCGCTGCCCGCCGGCCTCCGCGAAGCCGACCGCTTCGAGCACCCGGTGTTCAGTCCGGCCACCAAGGCCGAGAGCGGCCACGACCAGAACATCACGATCGCCGACGTGCAGCGGCAATTGGGCGCCGACGTGACGGCCGAACTCGAACGGCTCAGCCGCCACATCTACGAGCTTGGGACGGGCGATCGCCGCCGAACGGGGCATCATCATCGCCGACACGAAGTTCGAATTCGGCCGCGACGCGGCCGGCGCGATCACGCTCGTGGACGAGGTGCTGACCCCCGACAGTTCGCGCTTCTGGCCGGCCGACCAGTACGAGCCCGGTCACACCCAGCCAAGCTTCGACAAGCAGCCGCTGCGCGACTACCTGGACGGCGAGCGGCGCGCCGGCCGCTGGAACGGCGACGCCCCGCCCCCGCCCTTGCCGCCGGAAGTCGTCCGCGCCACCAGCGAGCGCTACCTCGATGCGTTCCGCCGGATCACCGGCGCGCCGCTGAACCTGGAGGGGCTGTCGTGAGCTTCGCGCGCGAAGGCATGCCCTTCATCCTCGTGGCCGCGGTCATCGCCGTCGCATCGTACGCGCTGGCGCTCAACCGCCGGTCGTGGCCGATGTGGCTGTTGGCGTTCGTGCTCACGCTGCTGGCCATCTGGGTGGCCTACTTCTTCCGCGATCCCGAGCGGAACGGCCCACGCGGCGACGCGCTCGTGATCGCGCCGGCCGACGGCCGGATCGTCCAGATCACCGAAGTGGACGAGCCGGCGTACGTACGGGGAAGAGCCCTGCGCATCTCGATCTTCATGAACGTCTTCAACGTGCACGTGAATCGATATCCGGTGAGCGGCACGGTGGAGTTCGTGCACTACAATCCCGGCAAGTTCCTGAACGCGGCCTCCGAGAAGTCGAGCCTCGAGAACGAACAGATGTCGGTGGGCATCGCGCACGGTACCATGCGGGTCATGATGCGGCAGATCGCCGGCCTCGTGGCGCGCCGGATCGTGACGTACAGCAAGGTCGGGGATGCGGCCCGGCAGGGCGAGCGCATGGGCATCATCCGCTTCGGCTCGCGCGTCGACGTGTTCCTGCCCACCACCAGTGCCGTGGAGGCCCGCGTGGGACAGACCACCCAGGCGGGCGTCACCGTGCTCGCGCAGCTGCCGTCGACATGACGCCCGCCAGACCCCCGGCCGCGCCCGCGCGCGCGGCGCGCCATCGTGCTCTTCCCCAGCGGGCTCACGCTGCTGAATCTGTTTTTCGGCATGTTCGCGATCGTCGCGGCCACGCGGGGCGAGTACTACCGCGCCGGGTGGTTCGTGGTGCTCGGCGGGGTGATGGACATGCTCGACGGCCGCGTGGCACGGGCCACGAACACCGGCGGCGCGTTCGGCGAGGAACTCGATTCGCTGGTCGATGCGATCACGTTCGGCGTCGCACCGTCCATGATCATGTACTTCGCGGTCTTCAACCGCGAAGGGTGGGAATGGCTGTTCTGCTTTCTCTTCACCGCCTGCGCCGTGTTGCGCCTGGCCCGCTTCAACGTGGAGCAGGCCGGCACCGCCAAGACCTACTTCCAGGGCCTCCCGACGCCGGCCGCCGGCATCACCCTGGCCACGTACTACTGGTTCAGCCAGACGCCGCTGTACCAGGAGACGGTGATCGCCAACCTGCCCTGGCACGTTCTGCTCCGGTACATCATCCTCGCGTTGAGCTTCCTGATGGTGAGCAACGTGCCGTACCCGGTGATGCCCAACGTGAGCCTGCGCAACGTGCGGGGCGTGATCGGGCTGGTGCTGGTGGTGGGCGGGATCGCCGCGCTCGTGTTCCTGCCCAACCAGTTCTTCTTCCCGGCTGGCGTGATCTACGTGGGCTTCGGCATCGGGCGTGCCGCCTGGCTGGGCCTGCTCGAACGCCGGGGCGCCGCTCCGACCACGCACACCGGGCTGCCCACCGACGCCCGCGGCCGGCCCGTGCGGCGGCGGGAGGAAGTTGGTGACGATCGCGAACACACCGCCCGCTCACGCCGCCGGCGCTCGCGCCGCCGCCGCGAACGCGGTCCGGGCGCCACGCCCCCGAGGGGCACGCCGCCCAACACTCCACCACCCGAATCCTCAAGCGAATGACCCGCTTTCGTGTGTCTCTGCACATCACGCCGCGCCAGGGCCTGCTCGACCCACAGGGCAAGGCCGTGGCCGATGCCCTGCATACCCTCGGCTTCGCCACCGTCCGCGACGTGCACGTCGGGCGCCATCTGATCGTCGAACTGGACGCGGCCGACACCGCCACCGCCCAGTCTCAGGTGCGCGAGATGTGCGAACGCCTGCTCGCCAACCCGGTTACCGAGGACTACGCGGTGGCCGCCGTGGAGGCGCTCTCCACATGAAATTCGGGATCGTGACCTTTCCCGGGTCCAACTGCGACTACGACGCCTATCGCGCCGTGGTCGAGGCCGTGGGCGAAGAGGCCGTGTTCCTGTGGCACAAGGACCACGACCTGCAGAACGCCGACGTCGTGGTGTTGCCCGGCGGGTTCAGCTATGGCGACTACCTGCGGCCCGGCGCCATCGCGCGGTTCAGTCCGATCATGGCCGAGGTCGTCGCCCACGCCAAGCGTGGCGCGCCCGTGCTCGGCATCTGCAACGGCTTCCAGATCGCCTGCGAAGCCGGCCTGCTGCCGGGCGCGCTGCTCCGCAACGAGAGCCTCCGGTTCATCTGCGAGGTGGTCACGCTGCGGGTGGAACAGACGGCCACCATGTTCACTAACCGATACCGCCGCGGCCAGACGCTCGCGATCCCGATCGCACACGGAGACGGGCGCTACACCGCCGACGAGGACACGTTGCGCCACCTCGAGGACGAGGGGCGGGTGGTGTTCCGCTACGTCTCGAGTACCGCCGACGCCGACGAGGGATGGAGCCCCAACGGGTCCATGCACGCCATCGCCGGCATCGTCAACGATGCCGGCAACGTGCTCGGCATGATGCCCCACCCCGAGCGCGCGGTGAGCGCGCTGCTCGGATCCGCGGACGGCGTGGGAGTGTTCGAATCGCTGCTGTCCGCTGTCGCCGCCTGAACCGAGGAACCCCCCAGTGCCTCACCATACCGGAGAACACCCGACGGGCAACGAAGACGAATACTTCGCCCGCCAGAATGCCGAACTGATCAAGCAGATGCGCGCCACGCTCGACGCCGAACGTCAGAGCCGGGAGCGCCACTCGCATTACATGAAGTGCCCCAAGTGCGGCGCCGACCTGCAAGAGATGGCGCAGGGACAGGTGCTCATCGACGTCTGTCCCGAGTGCCAGGGCGTCTGGTTCGACGCCGGCGAAGTGGAGCTCATGCGGCAGGCGTCCAAGAATCCCATCACCCACGTCGTCACCGATCTCCTCGAACTCCTGAGCCACACGAAGTGACCGTTCAGCCGCGCCCCGGCGACCCCGCCATCACCCCGGCCCTCGTGGCCGAGCACGGGATCACCGAAGACGAGTACCGCCGCCTGGTCGACATGCTCGGCCGCACCCCCACCTTCACCGAACTCGGGATCGTGAGCGCGCTGTGGAGCGAGCACTGCTCCTACAAGCACTCGCGCCCCCTGCTCCGCACCCTGCCCACCACCGCCGACTACGTCCTCCAGGGCCCGGGGGAGAACGCGGGGGTGATCGCCATCGGCGACGGCCTGGCCATCGCCTTCAAGATCGAGTCGCACAACCACCCGTCGGCGGTGGAGCCGTATCAGGGGGCGGCCACCGGCGTCGGCGGCATCCTGCGTGACGTCTTCACCATGGGCGCCCGGCCGATCGCGATGCTCAACTCGCTCCGCTTCGGCAGCCTCGACTCGGCGCGCGTCCGCTACCTGTTCGCGGGCGTCGTGAAGGGCATCGGCGACTACGGCAACTGCGTGGGCGTGCCCACCGTGGCGGGCGAGGTCGTCTTCGATCCGGCGTACGACGGCAATCCGCTGGTCAACGCCATGTGCGTGGGGCTGATGAAGGAATCGGAACTGATGCGGGCGGTGGCGCAGGGCGTCGGCAACCCGATCATTGCCGTCGGCGCCCGCACCGGCCGGGACGGCATCCACGGGGCCTCGTTCGCCTCGGAGGACCTGTCGGCGGCCACCGAGGCCAAGCGGCCCCGCGTGCAGGTGGGCGACCCGTTCACCGAGAAGCTGCTGCTCGAAGCGAGTCTCGAACTGATCAACAGCGGCCACATCGTGGCCATCCAGGACATGGGGGCCGCCGGCCTCACCTCGTCGTCCGCCGAGATGGCGGCGCGGGGCGACGTCGGCATCACGATTGACGTCTCGAAAGTGCCGGCGCGCGAACCCGGCATGACGCCGTACGAACTGCTGCTCAGCGAATCGCAGGAACGGATGCTGGTGGTCGCCCGCCGCGGGCGACGAGGACGCGGTGCGCGCCATCCTCGAGAAGTGGGACCTCACCGCGGCGGTGATCGGCGAGGTGATCGCCGAACCAGTGTATCGCGTGACGGAGGGCGAGCAGGTGATCGCCGAGTTCCCCGGCACCCGCCTCGTGACCGACTGCCCCACCTACACGCCGCCCGCCGCCGAGAGCCCGGCCATCACCGCCCTGCGGCAGCGCGACGTGAACGCGATCGCCGAGCGCCCCGAAGAGACGGACGCCGCGTGGACGCTGCTCCAACTGCTGGCCAGTCCCACGATCGCGAGCAAGGAGTGGGTCTACCGGCAGTACGATTCCAGCGTGCGGACCAACACCGTGGTCGGACCCGGCGGCGACGCGGCGGTGCTGCGCGTCCGTGGCACCGGCCGCGCCATCGCCGTGAAAACCGACTGCAACGGCCGCTACGTGTACCTCGATCCCCGCGCCGGGACGCGCATCGCCGTGGCCGAGGCGGCGCGGAACGTGGCCTGTACGGGCGCGCGGCCCATGGCGATCACCAACAACCTCAACTTCGGCAACCCGCGCAGGCCCGAGGTCTACTTCCAACTCCGGGAAGCGGTGGCCGGGATGGCCGAGGCGTGTACCGCGCTCGGCACGCCGGTCACCGGCGGCAACGTGTCGCTGTACAACGAGAATCCGACCGGAGCCGTCTACCCCACGCCGGTGGTCGGCATGGTGGGGCTCATCGATTCGGTGGGACACATCACCCGCTCCGCGTTCTCGCACATGGGTGATCGCATCGTGCTGCTCGGCGAGCCCACCGCGTCGATCGGCGCCAGCGAGTACCTGCAGCGGATCCACGGCGTGGTGGCCGGCGCCCCGCCCGCCTGCGACCTCGAGGCCGAACGGGCGCTCATCGACACCCTGCTCGAAGCCATCGGCGCCGGCGTGGTCCGCTCGGCCCACGACTGCAGCGACGGCGGATTGGCCGTGGCCCTTGCCGAGTGTGCTATCATGGATCGGGGACGTCAGTTGGGCGCCCGGGTGGATCTCTCGCCCTGGCAGTCGCTGCCGCTCCGCGCGCTGTTGTTCGGCGAGGCACAGGCCCGCGCCGTGATCTCCACCCCGCAGGCGGACCGCGTGGTGGCGATCGCGGCAAAACACGGCGTTCCCGCCCGGGACATCGGGATCGTGGACGACGGGGGACGGCTGATGATTCGCGTCGGCGCGCGCGAGATTGCAGCCCCGCTCACCAAACTGGACGACGCCTACTTCGAGGCGATTCCCCGCATCATGTCGCGGCCGGCATCGGCGGCCGCTGATTCACCTGAGACGACGGCGGCCTGATTTCATGTGTGGCATCTTCGGTATTCGCGGGACCCCCAACGCCGCCCGGCTCACCCAACTCGGGCTCTACTCACTCCAGCATCGCGGCCAGGAATCGGCCGGGGTGGCCGTTCTCGACGCGGACGATCACGGCCAGATCGTCCGCACCATGGGAACGGTCAACGAATCGATGGGGCACGAGCTGGAGCAACTCCACGGTGACCTCGCCATCGGGCACACGCGATACAGCACCTCGGGGTCGTCCACGATCGAGAATGCGCAGCCGATCTTCGTCCAGTCCCGGGGCGGCTACATCGCGCTGGCCCACAACGGCAACCTGGTCAACGCCGTTCAGGTGCGGGCGGAACTCGAGGCGAGCGGTTCCATTTTCTCCACGAATGCGGACTCGGAGGTCATCGTCCACCGACTCGCCAAGTCGCACGCGCCGACCCGGGCGCGCGCATGGCGGAGGCGCTGACCGGGCTCGAGGGTGCGTACGGTCTGGTCGCGGCCATCGGGCATACGCTGATCGCGGCCCGCGACCCCCGCGGCTGGCGCCCGCTGGTCATGGGCCGGCTGAACGGAGCCGTGGTGTTCGCCTCCGAGACGTGCGCCCTCGACATCGTGGGGGCGGTCGCCGAACGCGAGGTGGCACCCGGCGAGATCGTCGTCGTGGACGACTCGGGAGTCCAGGTCATTCAGGCCCTCGAGGCCAAGCCCACGCGAAAGTGCGTGTTCGAGTACGTGTACTTTGCGCGCCCCGACAGCCGCGTTTTCGGCGGATCCGTGGACCGGGCCCGGCGGGAACTGGGCCGGCAGCTCGCCAAGGAGCACCCGGCGCCGACCGCCGACCTCGTGTTCAGCGTTCCCGACTCATCGAACTCGGCGGCGCTCGGATTCGCCGAAGTGAGCGGCCTGCCCTACGAACTGGCCCTCATCCGCAACCACTACATCGGCCGCACGTTCATCCAGCCCACGCAGGCGGGGCGCGACGCCAAGGTGAAGGTCAAGTACAACCCGGTGCGCGAAGTGATCGACGGCAAACGCGTGGTCATGGTGGACGATTCCATCGTGCGCGGAACGACGACCCGTGGGCTGGTGGCGATGATCCGCGCGGCGGGCGCCAAGGAAGTGCACCTGCGGGTGAGTTCACCGCCGATCACTGGCCCCTGCTACTACGGCATCGACACGCCGTCGCGGCGGGAGCTGATCGCCGCCAACATGTCGTGTGATGAGATCGCGCAGACGCTCGGCGTCGACTCCCTGGGGTACCTGTCGCAGGAGGGGATGCTGGGGGCGGTACCCAACGGGCCCGACGGCTTCTGCGATGCCTGCTTCTCCGGTAACTACCCGACGGCGGCGCCGCTGGACCTCCGGCAGGACTGACCCGGCCCGAGGCCCGGGCCGCCGGCTCCGGGAGGGGGGGATGGATCGAAACACGGCCGCGATGGTATCCGTCATGTGCCCGAACGCCGGATGCTCGGCCTCTCCCTGACCCGAACCTGTCTTCCTACCTGGCGCCCACTCATGGGTGGTATATTTCCGGCTTCATGCCGATTCTGAGCCTCCCCGGCCGGACCGTCCGCGCCGCCCGGCACCCGGCGATGCCGCAGTTGCCCGATCTCCCCGAAATGCGGGACGACCGGACCTTTCGCATCGCCCTGGTCACGGAGTACTACTATCCGCACCTGGGCGGCGTGTGCGAGCACGTGCACTTCTTTGCACGCGAGGCGCGGCGGCGCGGTCATCATGTGGACATCATCACGTCCCACATCCCGGGCGCCGAGGAGTTGCCGAACGTCATCCGCATCGGCCGCAGCCAGCCGGTGCAGTCCAACGGCTCTCAGGCGCGCATCACGCTCGGACTCGGGTTGCGCCGCCGCATGCGCCGGGTCCTCCGCGAGGGACGCTACGACATCGTGCACGTCCACTCGCCGCTCACGCCCGTGCTGCCGATGCTCGCCATCGACGAAGCCGAGGTGCCGGTGGTCGGAACGTTTCACACGTACTTCGACCATTCGGTGGCCTACCAGATGTTCAACCGCTACTTCCAGCGCCGCCTCGACAAGCTGAGCGCCGCGATTGCGGTGTCGCACTCCACGACGGTGGCGCTCGAACGCTACTTCACGGCGGACTGGAAGATCATCCCAACGGGATTGATGTCGACGTGTTCACGCCGCACGCGCCGCGCCCGCCGGAGATCCGGACCGACGTTCCGACCATCCTGTTCCTCGGCCGGTTCGATCCGCGCAACGGGCTCGACACCTTGATCGAGGCGTTCCGTCGCGTCAAGGCGCGCGGCCACGCGGCCCAGCTCGTCGTCGTGGGCGATGGCCCGCTGCGCGATCGCTATTACGCGCTCGCCCGGGGCGACCGCGACATCACCTTCGTCGGATCGGTGCTCGAGGGACGGCCGAGCTATTACGCGAATTGCCCATGTACGCGTGCCCCACGACCAAGGCCTCGTTCGGCATCACGCTGCTCGAGTCGATGGCCTGCGAGACCCCGATCATCTGCTCCGACATTCTGGGGTTCCGCGACGTGGTCGAGCACAACCGCGAGGCCTTGATGGTGCCGTGCGGCGATATCGACGCCCTGGCCGACGCCATCGTCCGGCTCATGGACGACGAGACCCTGCGCCTGCGGCTGGGCAAGCGGGGCCGCGAGGAGTCGCTCCAGTACGGGTGGGCGCGCGTCACCGAACAGGTTCTCGACGTCTACCACTCCGTGCTCGGACGCCTCGCCCTCGCCCCATGATCGCGCCGGCCGTGCTCGGCAGCACCGCCGCCCTGGCCGGGGCTGCCGCCCACGGGGCGTTCTACCGCAACAGCTTCGTGTTCGGCCGCGCGCTCGGGCGGCTCCCCACCCGGGAGCCGGTGTTGGCGCTCACGTTCGATGACGGCCCCAACCCCGAAGCGACGCCGCGGATCCTCGACGCCCTCGGCAGCGCCGGCGTGCACGCCACGTTCTTCATCCTCGGCCGGCACGCCGAGCGGTGGCCGGCGCTCGTCCGGCGCGTGCGCGACGAGGGACACGCGCTCGGCAATCACGGGTACTTCCACCGCAAGCTCCACTTCAAGAGTCCGCGGTACGTCCGCAACGACCTGGGCCGCGGATCCGACGCGATTGCCGACGCCTGCGGGATGCGGCCCGCCCTCTTCCGTGCGCCGCACGGCTTCCGGAGCCCGTGGGTGAACCACATCGCCGCCTCGTTCGGCGAGCGCGTAATCGGATGGTCGCTGGGCGTCTGGGACTCCGACCGTCCGGGCGCGGACGTGATCGCCCAGCGCACCGTGGTGGGCGCACGTTCGGGGTCGATTCTGCTCCTGCACGACGGCGATGGATACGACCCGGCCGGCGACCGCCTCCAGACCGCGGCCGCCGTGCCGCGCATCGTCACCGACCTCGTCGGGCGCGGGTATCGCTTCGTCACGGTGCCCGTGGCATGAAGCGCGCCGCCGCTCGCGCCCTCCGCGTGTCGATGTGGGTGGTGGTACTGGCCTTCCTCGTGCTGTTCGCGCGGCGGGTGCAATGGGGCGAGACCTGGCGGGCCTTCCGCTCGGCGTCGCCTCACCTGCTCGTGCTCGCGGCGGCCGTGAACCTGCTGTCGCTCGTGCTCAAGGGCGTGCGGTGGTGGGTGTTCCTGCGCCCGGTGGGCGCCGAATCGCTGTGGCTCGCCATGCGCGCCACGTTCGCCGGCGCCGGACTCAACAACGTGCTGGTGGCCAACGGCGGCGAGGCGGCGCGGGTGATCTTCGTATCCCGGGCCTCCCACGTGCCGAGCGCCAAGATCCTCGCCACCTTCGCGCTCGAGCGGCTCTTCGAGTTGAGCGGCTACTTCCTCATGCTCGTGCTCGGCATCTGGCTGCTGCCCCTGCCCGGCCACATCTCGGCGCTGCGCCCGTTCGCCATCACGGCGCTCGCCACGCTCGGCTTCTTCGTGCTCTTCCTGCTCAGCCGCGAGAAGACCGAGGAGCGGGTGACCGACGAGAGCACCTGGCGCGGCAAGCTCCGGGCCTATGCCCGCCGATTCACGCACACGCTGGCCAGCGTCTCCACGGTGCCGCGGTTCGCCTCGGCCATGCTGCTGTCCATCGGGGCGTGGGGGCTGCAGATCGCCACCTACCATCTCACGGCGCGGGCGGTGCACTTCCCGATCACGTTCACGGGCACCGTGGCCTGCCTGCTGGCCGTGAACGTCGGGTTCGCGCTGCGGCCCACCCCCGGAAACGTCGGGGTCTTCCAGCTCCTGTACGCGCTCACGGCCGCGGCGCTGGGATTCGACGCGAATGCCGCGGTGGCCGTGGCCTTCCTGATCCAGGCGCAGCAGATCCTGCCCGTCACTGCCATCGGCGTGCTGCTGGCCCCCGAGTTTCTGCGGCGGCGGCGCCCCCCGGGCCAGACCGCCGGACTCGGCCACCGCGGCCATCAATCCCGCTGGACCTGCCGACCGACCAGTTCGACTAGCACGGTTCCACGCCCGGCCCGCGCCGGCCGCGGCTTCCGGCGTCAGCTCGCGGACACGAAATCCTCCTCGTCCAGATCGGGCACTCGCGTGAGCATGGCCGCGCGCATCCGCTACGGCGTCCGTGGACCCGGCCAGGGCGAGCACGTCTCCGGCACGCAGGCGCTCGTGCCCCGTGGGCACGATGACCTGTTCGTCGTCCCCGGTCCCGCGCACGATGCACAGCACCGTGGCGCCCGTGAGCCCCCGAATGTTCAGGTCGGCAAGCGTCCGGCCCACGCTCGTGCTCGCGGCTCCGAGCGGTACGGCCGCCGGTTCGCCGATCCCGGGCAGCAGCGCCCCCAGGCGCCGCGCGGTCTGCCGAAGCGTGTCGGGCACCGGGTGGTCGGCCATCTGCTGGGCCAGGGCCGATACCACCACCTGCGCGCCGGCCTGCGTATGCCCCTGCAGATTGCGCGCGCTGCGCCAGAAGGCGATCCCCAGCAGGAGTGTGATCGCGGCGAGCACCACGAAGCCGGGGTAGCGTGGCAGGAACGGCTGCGTGATCGCGACCAGCGGCGCACCGATGGCGAGCAGGATGGCCAACTGCAGCGCGGTAACGAACGACCGGCGGGGCGCGGCCGCGAAGTCGGCTCGGCCCGCCTTGGCCGCGGGCATCGCACGCACCGCCAGCACGAACCCCAGCCGCGCCGTGGTGCGCATGATGCCGATGACCAGCGGCGCCGCCACGATCAACGCGCCCAGCACGACCAGTCCGCGCGCGGCGGCGTCCGAGAGCCCGAACCAGCCGTTGACGATGATCGTGAATCGCTCCAACTCCGACGAGGACCCGACGATCACGCCGGCGAGCAGCACCGCGTCGAGCAGCAGCATGCGCATCAGACGACGCAGCCGCGAACGCCCCGCCGGGGGTGCGGCGCGCAGCCGTTCCACCCATGAACCGTACAGCGCCACGAAGGTCTGCAGCGGCCGCGGCAGCTTGCGGTCCACCCACAGCGCCACCGGCTGCGCCACGCCGATGAGCAGCGGCGTGGTGTACGTGGTGACGGCCGAGACGGTCACGGCAA
>CAWGJO010000025.1:0-72177 GCA_963822945.1 uncultured Gemmatimonadaceae bacterium
CCGGGCGAGCGCCGAGGGATCCAATGCCGTCAGGTCGTGGGCCAGCGGTTCGGAGGGCACGATGTCCATCCGTCGCCCGGATCAGCAGCTCGCGGGCCGCCGAGCTGGCCAACACCTGCTCCAGCAGGTCGCTCACCTGGTAGACCGTGGCGAACCGCTCCAGGAGGGCGATGAACCGTCCGGTGCTCCCGCTGGGCCGCGTCGGCGTCGATGATGTCGTCGTAGAGGTAGTCTTCCCGCGTACTCGGGGTTACGGCCAGCAACTCGCGTCCCGGCGTGTGGACCACGACGCCCCGCAGGCGGCCGATTTCGGAGGAAATGTGAACGGGCATGCCCAAAGCTAACCGGGGCGCCGTGGGTGGTGTCCGGGCGTACCCCGGTATATCTTGTGAATGAATTCACAAGCGGCTCGCTCCCCGTGAAACGTATTGCCGATTCGACCGTCCGCCGGCTGTCCGCCTACCTCCGATTTCTCGAGGATTTCGAGAGTCGCGGCCTGACCACGATTTCGAGCGATGAGCTCGCCAAGCGGGGCGGCACGACCTCCGCTCAGGTGCGGAAGGACCTCTCCTTCTTCGGCTCGTTCGGCAAGCGCGGACTTGGCTACTCGGTTCCCGAGTTGGCGGGCCGGCTGCGTCAGATCCTCGGGCTGGGACGCGATTGGCGAGTGATCATCGTCGGCACCGGCAAGATCGGCGCGGCGCTGGCCCGCCACCACGGCTTCCAGCAGCGCGGGTTCATCATCACCGGCGCCTACGACAACGATCCCGAGATCATCGGCGCGATGCTGGACGGCATCGAGGTGCGCGACATCTCCCATCTCGAAGCCGACGTCCGCCGGCAACATCCGGATATCGCGGTGCTCGCCGTGCCCGAAGAGGCGGCCCAGCCGGTGACCGACCGGCTGGTGAAGACGGGCATCAAGGCCATCCTCAACTTCGCGCCCGCCCAACTCCTCGTCCCGGCCGACGTGACCGTGAAGACGGTCAACATGGCGATGGAGCTCGAAGGGCTCTCGTTCGCCCTCACGAACCGCGAGTAGGGCCAAGGGCGGCGAGCAACCGCGCGAATGCCGCCGGGGCCAGCGTTTCCGGCCGTGCGTCGGGATCGATTTCGGCGCGGGCAAGCACCGCTTCCGCCTCCGCCGGGCTGAGCGCCCCCGACCGAGCGCACGATGCGCCGCATCTGCTTGCGTCGCATGCCGAACACCTGCAGCACCAGCGTGCGCAGCCGGTCCTCGTCCTCCGGCGCCACCGCCGGCGTCTCGAGCGGCGAGATGCGGACGATCGCGCTCTCCACCTTGGGCGGGGGCCGGAAGGCGCCCGCCGGCACCGGGGCCACGAATTCAGCCTTCGCCACCGCCTGCACGTTGACGGTGAGGGCCCCGTAATCCCGCGAACCCGGCGCGGCCGCCAGCCGGGTGGCCACCTCACGCTGCACGAGATACACGGCCCGTTCTGGACGCGGCGTGCGCAACGCGTGGAAGAGAATCGGCGTCGTGATGTAGTACGGCACGTTGCCCACGAGCACGTACGGGCCGCCCGCGAGCGCCCCCAGATCGGTGGCGAGCACGTCCGCCTCCACCACCTCCACCGACGGGGTTTCTGCGTAGCGGTCGCGTAGCAGGGCGGCCAACGCGCGGTCGTACTCGATGACCACCAGGCGCCGGCAATGGGGCACCAGGCGATCGGTGAGCGCGCCCCGCCCCGGTCCGATCTCCAGCACGGTCTCCTGACCGGTGAGTTGAAGCGCGTCCACGATCCGGTCGAGCGCGCGCGTGTCGTGCAGGAAGTGCTGCCCCAGGCTCTTGCGCACGGGCGGCAGCCCCGCGTCGGCAGACCGCTTTCGCCGGCGGGGCGGCGGCCGCCGGTCAGCCATGGAGCGGCGTCAACTGCGCACGACGATGACGGTCAGGTCGTCCGGCGCCCGCGCGCCGTCCAGGAACGACTCGACCGCCCGAAAGACCCGGTCCACCACGGCGGCCGACGCTTCCGTCCGATGCGCGCACACGACGTCGAGAACGCGCTGCTCGCCGAACCGCTGCCCGCTCCGATTGCGCGCGTCACTCACCCCGTCGGTGAACAGCAGGAGCAGGTCGCCGGCCGCGTCCCACCGGCGTTTGGCAGTGCGCGGCGGATCGGCCGTGAGCCCGAGCGGCGGATCGAGGGCCGGCAGCCGTTCCGACGAGCCGTCGCCGTGGACGAGGAAGGCGGAGGCATGGCCGGCGTTGGCGTACCGCAGCAACCCGTTGCTGCGGTCGATCACCGCGTAGAACGCCGACAGGAACATCTCGGTGGCGGCCAGCTCCTCCCGCAACGAACCGATCACGGCGTCGAGCATGGCCCCCGGGTCCGACGTGGCCTTGGAATGGATGGCCGACGCGCTCATGACGAGCGCCATGATGAGCGCGGCCTGATAGCCGTGCCCCGACACGTCGCCCAGCAAGCGCGCCGACGCGGCCCCGCCGCAGGCGGAAGAAGTTGTACAGGTCGCCGCCGACACTCTCGGCCGGCACCACGCGCGCCGCCGCGTCGGCGTCCGGGGCCAGTTCTGCGCCCGCGGGCAGCAGCTTCATCTGCAGATCGTGCGCCATCTGCATCTCGTGCGTCAGCCGCTGCTGCGCGATCGACTCGCGCACGAGGCGCGTGTTCTGGATGGCGGTGCCGATCTGCGTAGCGATGGCCGCGATGAGCTTCTGGTCACCGGCCGTGAACGGCTGCCCGCCGCGGCGCCCCGACAGGTTCACCACGCCGAGCGGCTGCGGCCCGCGCGCCGTGCTCCAGATGATGGGCACCGACAACATGGCCCCGTCGCGATGGTCACTCTCCTGGGGGCAGGGATCGTCGACGGCCTCAGCGATCTCGGGATACATGGTGCGGAAGACGCGCGCCGTGATGCTGCACTCGTCGTCCACGCTGATCGACGGCAGCGAGGCCGGCCGCGCGCCGAGCGCTGCCACCACGCGGAGCTCTCGCGACGGCGCGTCGTAGACGAGCACCGTGGCGCGCCGCGCACCCACCGTTTCGCAGATCTCGGTGAGAATCGTGTGCGCGGCTTCCTCAAGCGCGACCGTCCGTCCGAGGATCTCGCCGATCGTGTAGAGGAGGTTGATCTCCTCGTACCGTTCGGCGAGTTCGCCGGCGGCGTGTTCGACTTCGAGGGAGGCTTGGAGGAATTGGGAGACGACGGGAAGGAGGAACCGGAGATGCGTCTCGAGGGCGGCGCGACTGGAGGGCGAGGGGCCGACGGCGAGCCAGGCGCGACAGGGACCCGGCACGGCGATCGCGAGTGCGGGGCCGCCGGGCGTATTCACGGACTGCGCGCCCTCCGACGGCCCCGGCCATCGCTCCAGCGGTGGCCCACGGTAGGTGGCGGCTTCGCAGACCGGGGGTCGGCCCGCGGCCGGTTCCACCCACACCGCCGCGTCGCAGCGGGTGGCCTCCTTGAAGGCGGTGAGCACGGCAGTGAGATCGCTCATGAGGCCCGCCAGAGCGTCATCCGCACCACGTTGCCGCCCTCCCCCTCCAGGCGCTCCACCCGGTCCATCAACTGGACCATCAGGTACAGCCCGCGGCCGTCCTCGTGCAACAACCGCTCGGGGGTGGTGGGATCGGCAGCGCAGGCATCCAGGTCGAACCCGGCCCCCTGATCCACCACCTCGATCACGAGTTGCGACGCATCCACGCGCGCCCGCACCAGCACGGGCTTGCTGCGGTCTTCCAGATTGCCGCGGAGAATCGCATTCGAGAGCGCCTCGGTGAGCGCCACCGGCACGTTCAGCGACAGGTGGTGGTCGGCGTACTGCAGCCGCCGGCATTCGGTGCGCACGGCCTCGACGACGCGCTCGATGAACCGCACGTCGCTCGGAATCTCGAATTCCAGCAGCCGGGATTCCTCCCGGGATTGCGACGGCGTTCTCACGCCGCGAGGTGTCCCTGCGTCATCGGCAACCGGCCCCGCGTCAGAAACTCGCGAGCGCCTGTTCGCGGGTATCGGCAATCTGGAACAGCGTATCGAGCTTGGTGAGCTCGAACAGCGTCCGCAGGTCGTCGTTCAGGCCGGCCAGGCGCAACGCGCCGCCCTGCTCGCGAATCTTCTTGGACAGCGACACGAGCACGCCGAGCCCGGAGCTGTCGATGTAGCCGGTCTGGGTGAAGTCGACGAGCAGCTTGCGCGCGCCGCCTTCCAGTTCCTCGAGCATCTTCTGCTTGAGTTCCTGCCGGTTGCTGACGATCAGTTGGCCTTCGATCGCCACGACGGACACGTCACCCTGCTTGGTAATCGTGAAGCTCATGCCTTCTTCTCCTCGGGGACCGGCGCGGCCGCAGCCGCGCCGTCGTGGGCCTGAAGGGCGGTCACAGCCGCCACATGGAAGATGTCATCACTGGTCGCGCCGCGCGAGAGATCGCTGCACGGACGCCGGAGTCCCTGGACGATGGGCCCCACGGCCGTGCCCTCGGCCAGGCGTTGCACCAGCTTGTACGCGATGTTGCCGGCGTCCAGCGACGGGAAGACGAGCACGTTGGCCCGCCCCCCACGATGCTCCCCGGCATCTTGCGCGACGCCACCGACGCCACCAGCGCCGCGTCGCCCTGCATTTCTCCGTCCATCGCGATCTCCGGCGCCCGTGCCCGCGCCAGCTGCAGCGCGTTGCGCACCAGGTTCACGCTCGGGCCGCCGGAACTGCCGCGGGTGCTGAACGACAGAAAAGCCACGACGGGCTCGTCGCCGACGATCCGCCGACGGTCGCGCGCCGCGGCGACCGCGATGTCCGCCAGTTGCTCCACCGTCGGATAGGGAATGACCGCGCAGTCGGTGAACGTCAGCACCTCGTCCAACTCCGTACCCCGGAAGGGCGGCACCACCATGTAGAAGGCGCTCGAGACCGTCCGCACGCCGTGCGCCGGTCCGAGGAGGGCCAGCGAGGCCCGGAGCACGTCGCCGGTGGTGTGGCACGCGCCGGCCACGCAGCCATCGGCCACGCCCAGGCGCACCAGCCCGTCGGCGAAGTAGAGCGGCGTGCGGGCCAGCCGCGCCGCTTCCGCTTCCGTCATCCCCTTCTCGTGCCGCGCCGCGTACAGCAGGTGTGCAATCTGGTCGGCACGCTGGTCGGTGGACGGGTCGAACGTCTCCACGCCCACGGCGCGGGCCGCGGCGTGCGAGTCGGGCTGCTCGGGATCCAGCACCAGCACGGGCGCCACCACCGCCTGGCCCTTCAACGCCCGCACCGCGTCGAGCGTCCGGGGGTCGCCCGTTTCCGGAAACACGATCCGCTTGCGGAGCGCCGCCGCGCGCCGGCGCACGTCGGCCAGGAAGCTCATGCGCTCGCGTACTTCCGGCGCAGCGCCTCGACCACGGCGCCGTGCACGAGCCCCGTGACATCCCCGCCGAACTTGGCGATCTCCCGCACCAGGCTGGAACTGATGTACGTGGTGTCGAGCGACGGCACCATGAAGATCGTCTCGAGGTTGGGCGACAGATGCCGGTTCATGAGCGCCATCTGGTATTCGTACTCGAAGTCGCTCACCGCCCGCAACCCACGAATGATCATCGTGGCGCCGGCCGCCCGCGCGAAGTCGACCAGGAGCCCGGAGAATTCCCGGACCTCGATGCGCGGCTCGGTGCCGATCGCCGCCTCGATGAGCGCCACCCGCTCGCTCACGTCGAACAGCGGCTGCTTGGCCAGGTTGGTCGTGACGGCGACGATCAGCCGATCGACGAAGCCGAGGCTTCGCAGCATCAGGTCTTCGTGGCCGCGCGTGATCGGATCGAAGCTTCCGGCGTAGATGGCGATGCGCGTCATGGGTCCCCGAACGTGAGAGTCATCCCGGCCCCGCACTCCGGCGAATGATAGCATCCCGTGCGCGCGCCGCCCACCGTCACTCGGCGCGGAAGATCGTGATCACGGTGTCGCCGTACACCCGGCGCTCTCCGGCGCCGGGCAGCGTCTCGTCCTTCCGGTGCTCCACGCCGAGGATGTCCGCGAACGGCACCGCCAGCCACGCCTCGGCGATGCGGGTGGCCAGATGGTGCCCGTAGGGGGGATCGGCGAACGCGACGTCGTACGCGTGCGGCTCGAGCTCCCCGACGTACCGCAGGGCGTCCGCCCGGTGCACCACGGCCGCGTCGCCCGCCCCCAGCGCCTTCACGTTCTCGCCGATGCACCGCAGGCTGGCCGGTGAGATCTCGAGGAGATCGGCCACCGCCGCGCCGCGCGACAACGCCTCCAGGCCCAGGGCCCCGGAACCGGCGTACAGGTCCAGCACCCGGGCTTCGGGAATCCAGGGCGAGACGATGCTCATCCACGCCTCGCGGACACGATCGCCCGTGGGCCGCACGCGATCGTCGTCGGGCGCCTTGATGCGCCGTCCCCGCCACTTGCCGGCGATGATGCGCACGAACTCAGCCCTGGAAATCCGTCAGTCGCGCCTGGAGCCGCGATTCGCCCTTCCATTCGTCACGGTCGAGCCGGAACGCCACGTCGATGGGGCGGCCGAGGTCGAGTTCCCCCTTCCGCTCGGCCATCCCCCACCCGATGGCGGTGAGCGTGTGCCCCCCGCCCTGCAATACGAGCCGGAGCCCGTTCTTCCCGACCGTGCGCGGCGGAGCGGCCAGCGCGACCCCGCGCGAGACCAGCACGGGCGACGGGTTGCCCGCGCCGCACGGTTCCATGTGGCGGAGCAGCGATTCGAGCTGTTCGGTGGCGCCGTCGAAGGGCAGTTCGAGATCGGCGCGGACCTCGGGCACCAGGTCCTCCGGGGTGAGCGCCGCCCGCGCCGCCTCGTTGAACCGGGTGGCGAACTCCGCCACGCGATCGCGCGCAATGGTGATCCCGGCCGCCGAGCGGTGGCCGCCGAACCGGATCAGCAGGTCGCGGCACTGGCCGATGCCGGCGTGGAGGTCGAACGGCGTGATCGAGCGCCCGGAGCCCTTGCCCTCGTCGCCGTCGAGCGCGATGAGGATCGTGGGCCGGCCGAACCGCTCGACGATGCGCGAGGCGACGATGCCGATCACTCCCGGATGCCATCCGTCGCCGGCGAGCACGATGCCGTAGGTCTCGTCGAGGTCCATCGCCTCCACCATCTTCACCGCGACGTCGAGCGTCTGCCGGTCGATCTCCTGCCGGCGCGCGTTGAGCTCCTCGAAGTCGCGGGCCAACCGGTTGGCATCGGCTTCGCTCTCGGCCATCAGCAGTTCGACCCCGCGCAGGGCGTGGTCGAGCCGGCCCACGGCATTCAGCCGCGGCGCGAGGATGTATCCCACGCGCCCCGCGGTCAGCGGCTTCCGGTCGAGCCCGGCGGCGCGGATCAGCGCCCGCAGGCCCACATTGCGCGTCTCGGCCATGAGCCGGAGCCCGTACCGCACGAACACCCGGTTCTCGCCGCGGAGCGGGGCGATGTCGGCCACCGTGGCGAGCGCCACGAGGTCGAGCATCTCGAACACCGCGTTCTCGTTGGCCCCGAAGGCGCGGACGAGCGCCAGGGCGAGCTTGAACGCCACGCCCACGGCCGCGAGATCCTTGTCCGGCGAGGGACAGCCCGGGCGCTTGGGGTTGATCACGGCGAACGCTTCGGGAAGCGGTCCCCCTGGCAGGTGGTGGTCGGTGATGATGACGTCGATTCCCGCCGCCTGCAGCTGCCGCACGGGCTCGATGGCACTGGTGCCGCAGTCGCAGGTGACCACCACCCGCGCCCCGATGTCCGCCGCCCCGCGCACGCCGGCCTCGGTGAGGTCGTAGCCGTCGCGTAGCCGCTGCGGGATGAACGGTTCGGCGCGTCCGCCCAGCAGCCGGAGCGTGCGGAGCATGATCGTCGTGGAGCACATGCCGTCCACGTCGTAGTCCCCGTGTACCAGGATCATCTCCTGGTGGCGAATGGCGTGCGCCAGACGCTCGACGGCGCGGTCCAGGTCCATCAACGTGGACGGCGGGTGCAGATGTTCGAGGCGCGGCCGCAAAAAGCGCTTGGCGGCCTCGGGATCGCCGTACCCGCGGGCCGCGACCAGCCGGCACACGGTTTCCGGCAACCGCAGGGCGTCGGCCAACGCCGTCACGGCGTTCGCCTCGGGCGCGGGGGGCATGATCCAGCGGCTGCGGCCGGGCCGCCGCGTGTCGGAAGCAGTCACGCCCGGAAGCTAGGGGGCCCGACTGCCCCCTACAACCATCATTCGGCGGCCGCGTACAGCAGCACGCCGCATCCCTCGCACACCTCGGGCGTGCCGGTTCCGACCATGACATTGCGCCGCTGCATGGGGATCATGGTGTCGCAGTTGCCGCAGGACTGGCCGCGCAGCGCGAACAGGGCCACCGACCGCTGCCGCTGCTGGATGCGATCGTAGCGCGCCAGCAGACTGCGCGGCACCCGGCGGGCCTTCTCGCCGCGCGCCCCCTGGGCGGCATCGAGCTTGTCCTGGATCGCCTTGCGATCGGCCTCCAGGGATTCGCGCGCCTCCGTCTGCGCCGCCCGCGTGGCCTCAACCTCCGTCTCGCGCTCGGCCACGTACTTGCGCAGATCGTCGAGGCGCGAATGAATGCTGGCCATCTCCCGCTCGTCGTCCGCCAGCATCCGGCGGGCCTGCTCCGTCTGAGCCACGGCCGCCGCCGCTTCGCGCGGCGAGGTCACGGTGTTCAGCACCTCCTCGTGCCGCTTGAGCAGATCGCGGTGCTGATCGATGCGGAATTGCAGATCGCTCTGCCGCTTCTTTTCGGCCTCCAGACTGGTTGAGGCGTCGGCCAGCGAGGCCTCGGCGCGCTTCGTTTCCGCTTCGAGCGCGGCCATGCGCGGCGCCAGCGCCGCCAACTGATCTTCGAGTTCGAATATCACCACATCGTCCTGCTGGACTTCCAAGAGGATCACCACGTCTTGGTGCACGAGCCAGTCTCCCCGGTCATGGGCGTGAACGATCGAACGACTTCCAGCCGCGCCCGCCCAGTGAGCGCCACTCGTCCGTCAGTTGCTTCTTGCGTACCATCAACGCATCCTGCTCCGCCCCGGTCGCCAAGGGCAGCTGGCGGTCGATGTCCGACATCGCCTGGCGCAGCCGCTGCAATTGCAGGGCCGCCAGGCAGTCCTGCACCGTGCGTTCCGCGGAATCCAGGCCCCCGTCCTCCGCGAGCAGCATCTGCAGCACGGCATTCGCCTCTTCATCGAGCCCGGCCGCGAGATCCTCCACCGGACGGTCCGGTGCGGCGGCCGCCAGGCGTGCATAGATGGCGCGCAGCGACGGCTCCCCGAATTCCTGCGGCCCCACATGCTCGGCCACGACTTCAACATACGTCGGCTGGTGCAACATTACACGCACCAGCTCCCATTCAGTCCTAACCCCCGGGGTCCGGCGCAGGTCACGGCGCGGCTGGCGCGGCGCCGGTTCCGGGTCCGGCGGCGCGTCGAAATACTCCGGCGGCGGCGGCTCGGGACCACGCGTCCGCACGGGCTCCGGCCCGTGTCCGATCTCCCGTTCCAGCAGGTCGCGCCCCACCCCCGACGCCTCTGCCGTGCGCGCGACGTACAGGTCGCGCGTCAGCGGGTCCGACACCGCCCGCAGCGTCGGCAGCAGCTTGTCGATCGCCTGCCGCTTGCGCCGCAGATCGGCGAACGCGCCGTGGCGCTCGAGCAGTTGGATCTTCCGCTCGAAGACGTCGATGGCCTGCGCGATGTGCTCCTCGAGCCGATCCTTGCCGTGCGCGCGGACGAAAGTATCGGGATCCTCGCCCTCGGGCAGCGTGACCACCTGCACCGAGGCGCCGAGCCGCAGCAGCTCGTCGCCGGCACGGAAGGTCGCCTTGAGCCCGGCCGTGTCGCTGTCGTACAGCAGATAGACGTTCTTCGTGTAGCGGCGGAGCAACTCCGCCTGCGGTTCCGCGAGCGCCGTGCCCAGCGGGGCCACGACCTCGTTCACACCCGCCATCATCAGCCGCACGCAGTCGAAGTACCCCTCCACGAGAATCGCCCGGTCGGCCCGGCGAATGGCGTTCTTGGCCCACGACAGCCCGTAGAGCGTGCGCCCCTTCACGAAGGTCGGCGATTCGGCGGAATTGAGGTACTTCGGCTCGCCCGGCCCGATCAGGCGGCCGCCGAAGGCGATCACGTTGCCCCGCACGTCGTGGATCGGAAAGATCAGACGATTTCTGAACCGCGGCCGCGGCTCCTCGACGTCCTCGCGCTTCACCAGCAGCCCCGCCTCGAGCTGCCGCTCGTCGTCGAAGCCGAGCGTCTGCAGGTGGGCCCGCATCAGCCCGATCTCCCGCGGGGCGAAGCCGAGCGAGAACCGCTCGGCGTCCTCCTGCGTCACCTCGCGCTGGGCCAGGTAGTCGCGCGCCGCGGCTCCCACCTCACCCTCCCACAGCATGCGGCTGAAGTACTCCGCCGCCGCGGCGTTCACCTCCCACAACGGTTCCCGCGGGTCGGGCCCCTCGCGCTTGCGCGAGACCTCGCGCACCTCGATGCCCGACTTCTCGCCCACGTACTTCACCGCGTCCACGAAATCGAGCCCGAGGCGCTTCTGCACGAAGGTGAACACGCTCCCCTTCTCGCCGCACGACCAGCACCGGTAGCCGCCCCCCGGCGTGACCGAGAAGTTGGGGTGCGTGCCCTGGTGGAACGGACAGGGCCCGCGCCAACTCCGGCCGACGCGCTTGAGCTTCACGTGTTCGCCGATGATCTGCACGATGTCGGCCGCATCGGCCACGCGCTCCACCACGTCGTCGGGAATCACGCCAGCTCCGCCACCGTCACGCCGGCGCCGCCCTCGTTCCAGGCACCGAGGCGAAAGTTCGTCACGCGGGAATCCTTCTTCAGCATCTCGGCCACCCGTTCACGCAGGGCTCCCGTGCCCTTGCCATGGATGATGCGCAGCATGCGCAGATCGGCCCGGACCGCCGAATCGATCGCGTGCATCACCAGACTCTCCGCCTCGTCCGCTCGCAGACCGCGCAGATCAATCTCGCTCGGAACGTGCGCCTCCGGCAGGTCGCCGCGCCAGCCCACGACCATCTCCTCGGGCCGCGGCTCCTCGACCCGCGTCAACGTGTCGAGGGGAACGGTCAGCTTGAGCGACCCCACGGCGACGACGGCGTCGGAGCCCCGTAGGTCCACGATCCGCCCCCGTTTGCCGTCGAGGGTGCCCACCGCCACCCGGGCGCCCGGCGCCAGCGCGCCCGGGACCGCCGCCGGCGCTTCGGGTTCGGCCGCGACGCGCTCCGTCTCGGCGTCCAGCGCCTCCAGCGCCGCCGCCTGTTCCGCGGCCAGCCGTTCGGCGCGGCGCCTCGCCTCGCGACCGGCGCTGTCGATGGCCTCCGCCCCCGCAGCCTTGAGTTCGCGAATCGTGCGCTCGATGTCGTGGCGCGCGTCGAGCACGTAGCGGCGCGCCTCCTGCCGGGCGGCGCGCTCCAGTTCCCGCTCGCGCTCCCGCACCGAGCGCTCGCGCCGCGCCACGTCGGCCAGGCGCTGCCGGCCGTCGTCGAGCACGGCGGTCATCTCGGATTCGCGCGCCGTGAGTTCGCGCTCGCGAACCTCGAGACGCTCCAGCAGATCGCGGGTGTCGCGCTCGTTCTGCGGAATGCGCTCCTCCGCCCGCGCCACGATCGCCTCCGGCATCGCCAGCCGCCGGGCGATGCTGATGCCGTACGACCGGCCGGGGATCCCCTTCACCAGGCGATACGTGGGCGCCAGCGCCGCCGCGTCGAACTGAAGCGAGGCGTTCACCACGCCGGGCTGCTGGCTGGCCAGCTCCTTGAGCGTGCCGAGGTGCGTGGTGGCAACGGTGGTCGTGCGCCGCTGCGTCAGCGACTCGAGGATCGCCCATCCGAGGGCCGCGCCTTCCTGCGGATCGGTGCCCGAGCCCAATTCGTCGATCAGCACGAGCGAGTCCGCCGTCGCGCCGCGCACGATCTCGGCCAGGTTCTTCAGGTGCGCGCTGAAGGTGGACAGGCTCGCCTCGATGGACTGCTCGTCCCCCACGTCGGCGAAGAAGTCGTCCACGACGGCGATCCGCGACGCGGGGCCCACGGGCGCCGGGATCCCGGCCTGGGTCATGCGCGGAGATGAGGCCCAGGGCTTTGAGGAGTACCGTCTTGCCACCGGTGTTCGGTCCCGACACCAGCAGCGTGTGCTCGTCGGGATCCATGGCGAGGTCGAACGGCACCACGGGAATTCCCTGCGCCACGAGCAGCGGGTGCCGGCCGCGCACGATCTCGAATCCGCCGCCCGGCGCCGCGAGGGTGCCGCTGGCGCACTCGAAGTCGTCGGAGAACCGCGCCCGGGCGTACAGGCTGTCGAGCTCGGCCAGCGCGTCGAGTGACGCGAGCATCGGCTCCCGCAGCGGCCGCACGCGCTCGGTCAGCTCCGCCAGGATGCGCTCGATCTCCTCGTGCTCGGCGGCTTCGAGTTCGCGCAGGCGGTTCCCGAATTCCACCGCCGCGGGGGGCTCGATGAACAGGGTCCCGCCGCTGGCGGACGCGTCGTGCACGATGCCGCCCACGGCGCCGCGCCCCTCGCGGCGGACCGGGATCACGTAGCGCCCGTTGCGCACGGTGATGGAGAGGTCCACCGGCCGGTGGTGCGCCGGCAGGCCCGCCATCACGCGCTCCAGTATGCGCACGAGCTCTCCTTCGGACTTCCGGAGTTCGCGGCGCAGGCGCTTCAACTCCGGCGACGCGTCGTCGCGCACCTGGCCGTCGTCGTCGAAGGTGCGGTCGATCGCGTCCTCGACCATGCGCTGCGACAGCAGACGGTCGACGAACGGCTCGAGCACCGCGCGCGCGACGGCGGGGCGCCTTCTCGTCGCGCAGCGCCTCGCGTGTGAGGCGCGCCGAGCGGAGCAGCTGACCGCCCTGCCGCAGTTCCTCGGCCGTCCACCGACTGCCGGCCACGCGCAGGCGGCCGAGCGCGGCCGTGACGTCGGGAAGCGGTTCCGGGTGCCACGGGTGGTCGCCCTCGCGCATGGCGCGCACGGCCGCCACGCGCCCGTGCTCGGCCTCCAGCCAGGCGCGGTCCGTGCCCGGCGTGAGCGCGCGCACCCGTTCGGCCCCCAGGGTCGATGCCGCCCGCTGGGCCACGAGGTCGAGCACCCGCGAAAATTCGAGAACCGCCAGCGCGTGGGCGTTCATGCGCCGGCTACCGGGTGGGGACGCAAAACCCGAACGGGCGGGGAGAGTCGCCCATTCGGGTTGCGAGATGCTCACTGAGGTCCACCGTCACTCCTTGCGGGCCAGTTCCTCACGCACGATGGCGTTGATGGTGCCGCCCTCCGCCCTGCCCTTGAATTGCGGCATGACCTTGCCCATCACGGCGCCGATGTTCGCCGCGCCGCCGGCGATCGCCGCGCGCACCGCGGCCCGGATCTCCTCCGGGTCCACCGCCGCCGGCAGATACGTCTCGAGCAGGGTGACTTCCGCCCGCTCCTTGTCCGCCAGTTCGTCGCGCTTGGCGTTGGCGTACATCTCCACCGACTCGCGTCGCTTCTTGATGCCGCGGCGGAGAACTTCGACCACGTCCTCGTCGGTGAGATCGCGGCGCAGCTCGATGGCCCGGTTCTTCACGTCGGCGATGATCGTGCCGAGCAGCAGCGTGGCCGGCTTGTTCTGCGCCTTGCGCGACGCATTCAGATCGGCCTGCAACCGCGCCATCAGGTCGGACATGTTACGAGGACCGGCTCCGGCGATTCTTGCGAATGGCCGCGTTCATCTTGCGCTTGCGGCGTTCACTCGGCTTCTCATAGTGACGATGCTTGCGCAGATCCGACAGGATGCCCGCCTTCTCGCATTTCTTCTTGAATCGCTTGAGCGCGCGCTCGAAGTTTTCATCGTCGTGGATGATGACTTCCGACAAAAGTGCTCTCCCCCCTTCGTGGCGTTTGCGGCGCCGGATAAGTGTGCGTAGCCGTTTAACTTAGCGAAGGCAGGGAAGCGGTGTCAATGGAGAGGCAAACGCGGCGCGTGATCCCCCTCCCCGGCGGCAGGGGTGGTATACTAGCGCATGAATCCTCCCCCTCCCCTTTCCCGCTCGCCAGCCGATCCCCTGTTCGTCGAGTTCCAGGCGGCGCTTACAGGACGCTACTCCATCGACCATGAACTCGGCCGCGGTGGCATGGGCGTGGTCTACCTGGCACACGAGGTCCATCTGGACCGCCCCGTGGCCATCAAGCTCCTCCCCCCGGACCGGGCCCGCGACCCCGCCCTGCGCGAGCGCTTCCTGCGCGAGGCGCGGATGGCCGCCAAGCTCTCGCATCCGAACATCATCCCGATCCACGCCGTGGACGAGGCTGGCGGGTTCGTGTTCTACGTGATGGCGTACGTGGAGGGGCAGACGCTGGCCGAGCGTGTGCGAACGCGCGGGCCGCTGCCCAACGCCGAGGGCGCGCGTGTGTTGCGCGATGCCGCCTGGGCGCTCGCCCATGCCCATTCGCAGGGCCTGGTCCACCGCGACGTGAAGCCCGACAACATCCTGCTCGAAGTCGGGACCGGCCGCGTGATGGTGGCCGACTTCGGGATCGCGGCCGTGAGGAGCGACGCCACGGGCGACGGCGTGTCGGGCACCCCGGAATTCATGAGTCCCGAGCAGGCGTTGGGCCAGGAGGTGGACGGACGCAGCGACCTGTACTCGCTCGGCGCCACGGCGTTCTTCGCAATGACAGGTCGGCTCCCGTTCGAGGGAAAGACGCCCACCGAGGTGCTGGCCAAGCAGGTTACCGAGCCCGCGCCGCCCGTGCTCTCGATGGGTATTCCGGTGTCGCGGAAGATTGCCGCGCTCATCGACCGTTGCCTGGCCAAGCAGCCCGATCAGCGGCCAGCGAGCGCGGACGCGCTGGCCGAGCAGCTGGGGGTCGCGATCGCGCTGCGGCGCGAATTGCCGGTGGCCCTCCGCGCCTTCGCGAGGGACGGTGGCCGGTTGAACGGCGGCGGCACGATCGTGTTCCCGTTCGCGCTGCTGGGTGCGACGATCGGCGTTTCGAGCCTCTTCGGGTCCACCGTGGCCTACACTACCATGGCGGTGCTCGGGCTGTGTGCGCCCGCCCTCTATCTCGCCAACGCCGCGCGGAAGCTGCTCCGGCTCGGCTTTACCCAAGTTCGATCTCGAGCCCGCGTTTCAGATGCAACTCGACCAGGCACGCGAGGAGCACACGATGCGATTCAGCCCGGCGCGGGCCCGGTACGAGCAGTTGTTCAAGCGATGCGCCAAGGGGTTCGGGCTTGTGCTGGGCGCCTCCATCGCCACCGTCTTCGCTGCCACGCTCCGGCTCGTCCGATACCCCGATTGGGGGATGGCGGTGTTCAGCATTTCCAGCATCGGAATGTTCGTGTCATCGCTCGGCTACCTCACGCTCGCGCAGGAGCATTCCGATGCCGACACCGCGTTCTGGCGACGTATCTGGACGGGCCGCATCGGGCGCGTGCTCTTCTCGATCGCGCGGCGGTTCACAGGGCGACATCAGCCCGCCACGGTCATGACCCACCGCGCCACCGAACTCGCCCTGGGCATGGCCGCCGAGAGTCTGTTCGAGACGCTGCCCCGCGAGACGCGGGCGTCGCTCGGCGATCTGCCGACCATCCTCCACCGGCTTCAGGAGGACGCGCAGCAGCTTCGTGTGAAGTACAACGAGCTTCAGGAAGCGCTGGCCGAAGCCCCCGGCGGCGGAACGTCGGACGCTTACGCCGAGGTGCGCGAAACACGCGACGAGGTACAGGGCAAACTCACCGAAGCGGTGAGCGCGCTGGAGACCATCCGACTCAACCTGCTCCGGCTGCACGCCGGTTCGGCAACGGTAGAGGGGTTCACCACACACCTCGAAGTCGCCGCCGACGTGTCCGCGGAGGTGCAGCGGTTGCTGGCCGCTCGCGAGGAAATGGAGCGTCACCTCGAATTCCCTCGCGAGATCGCGGGCACGCCGGCCTAGCCGCTCACCCCGGCGGCCACCCCAGCGACCGCCCCCCCA
Organism: uncultured Gemmatimonadaceae bacterium; assembly: GCA_963822945.1. GTDB lineage: Bacteria > Gemmatimonadota > Gemmatimonadetes > Gemmatimonadales > Gemmatimonadaceae > JAGWRI01. Next base: position 15,931 of record CAWGJO010000025.1, read on the forward strand.
GCAGGTGCAGGTGCAGGTGGAACACCGTCTGCCCGCCATCGGCATTCGTATTGACCACCACGCGGTAGCCCCGCTGCGCGATCCCTTCCTGCTCGGCGATCTCCGTGGCCAGTTCCGTCATCTCGCCGACCATCGCGAAATCGCCGATCGCGTTGAGCGATTCAACGTGCGCCTTGGGAATGATGAGAATGTGCACCGGCGCCTGCGGATGCACGTCCCGGAACGCCATGAAGTGCTCGTTCTCCATCACGACCGCCGATGGGATCTCGTGCCGTACGATGCGACAGAACAGACAGGTGTCGGACACCTTACCTCCCGAGCCGGTCACCGGCCCTGATCGGTGCGGACGATCGCGACCGCCGCGATGCCCGCCGTTTCGAATCGCAGGGTCGTCGCGCCCAGCGCCGCGGCGCGCCAACCATGGGAGAGCAACCGCTCCAACTCGTCCGGTTCCAGCCCACCCTCCGGTCCCACCGCGACCGCCGTCGCGTGGAACGGCGCGAACGACGACATCGCGGGACCGCCGGCATCGAGCACCAGTCGCGTGCCCATGCGCGCGCACGCCGCGACGGCCTCGTCCAGCGCGCACGCGTCGTGAACGGCCGGCAACCACGCGCCACCGGACTGTTCCAGGGCCCCGATCATCCGGGCTCGGACCTTCCGCGCGAACGCCTCCCCCTCCCCCCTCGGCGATACGCTGCGCGACCGCGCGTACCACACCGGCCGCCATTCGGTGACCGCGAACTCCGCCGCCTTCTCGGCCAGCCAGAGCATCCGGTCGCGGTCGGCCACGGGAACGAGCAGCGCGAGCGGCGTCGGACGGTCCACCGATTCGCACGCCTCGACGGATGCCTCCGCGCTGCTCGCACTCATCCGGTCGAGCGTTCCCCACCCCACGGTGCCCGCGCCGTCGGTTACCCGCACGGGATCGCCGGCGCTCAATCGCCGCACGCGCGCGTGTTTGACGGCCGCGTCGGGTAGCGGCACCGCCGTCCCCGGAGCGATCGTCGCCTCGACGAAGAACGACGCTATCCCCGAACCGCGGCGACGCTCCACCACGCGTCCTCCTCCAACTCGACGACGACCGTCCAGTCCGCATCCGTGAGCGCCCGCCGCATCTCATCGGCCTCGCTGGTCATGATACCGCTGAAGATCGCCCGGCCGCCCGGGGCCAGCGCGCCCTCGATCACGGGCAGCAGACCGCGGATGACGCCCGAGAGAATGTTGGCCAGCACCAGATCCACCGGCGCCAGCAGCGGGAGCAACTGCGTGGCGTCGCCAAGGATCACCGCGACGCCGTCCGACACGCCGTTCGCCGCGATGTTCGCTTCGGCATTGCCGATCGCGTCGGGATCCATCTCGATGGCCGCCACGCGTCCGGCGCCGAGCTTCGCCGCGGCGATCGACAGCACGGCGCTGCCGGCGCCGAGGTCGGCCACGCGATCGCCTGCGTGCAGCACCGACTGCATGAGCGCCAGCACGCTCCGCGTGGTCGCATGCTCCCCGGTCCCGAACGCCATGGCCGGCTCGATGACGATCCTCCGCGCCGGATCGCTGCCCGCGGCCAACCAGGGCGGCATGACGGTGAGCCCGCCGACGCGATGCGCGGTCACGCCGCGCTTCCAGGCCTCCGTCCAATCCACCGGCGCCAGCGGACTCAACTCGACCAGCGCATCGGGGGCGCTCTGCGCAATGGCCGCGGCGAGCGCGTGCAGATCGATCCCCTCGTCCACATGCGTGATCAGGAATTCCCCGTCCTCCTGCACGCCGTTCACACCGCCGGCGAACATGGCCGCGAGGGCGGCCTCGCGGTGCGCGCCGGGACGCACCCGTACCGTGGTCCAGGTCACGCGCCCAGCGCTTCTTTCATCTTCTTCCAGAAACTCTTCTCGCGCCCGGCCACCGGCACCGACGTCTGCACCTCGGCCAGCTCCCGGATGATCCGCTCCTCCTCCGCGGTCAGCCGCTCCGGCGTCCACAGCTGCACGCGCACGTGCAGGTCGCCCGTGCCGCTGGAGTTCACGCGCGGCAGTCCGCGTGACTTGAGGTGGAACAGCTGCCCGCTCTGCGTGCCCGCCGGAATGCGAAGGTTGACGCTCGCCGTCACGGTCGGCACCGTGATGTCCGCACCGAGGACGAGCTGGCCGTACGTCACCAGCACCTCGGTGTACAGGTCCTCGCCGTCGCGTTCGAAGCGCGGATCGTCGGCCACCTCGAACACCACGTGCACGTCGCCGCGCTGCCCCCCGCGGGCGCCCGCGTTGCCGGCCCCGCGCATCGTCATGTACTGCCCGGTGGCCACCCCCGCCGGCACCTGGATCGTCAACTCGCGCTCGCCGCGCACGCGCCCCTCGCCGCGACACTTCTTGCACGGCGCCTGCACGATCGTCCCCTCGCCCTTGCACGTCGGGCACGGCACCACGGTCAGGAACTGGCCGAAGAACGATCGCTGCGCGCGCCGCACTTCGCCCGCCCCTCCGCAGCTCGGACAAGTCTCGACCCGCGATCCGGGCTCGGCGCCCGTTCCGCCGCAGTGATCGCACGCGTCGAGCAGTTTCGCCACGACCTTCTTCTCCACCCCGGTGGCCACCTCTTCGAGCGTGAGCGCAATCGACACGCGCACGTCGGCGCCCGTGCGCACGCTTCCGCCGGACCGGCCACCGCCGCCGCCGAACAATTCCTCGAACCCGCCCAGGCCGAAATCCCGCATGAAGATGCCGAGCGCTTCGGAGAGATCCACGTGGTGGAATCCGGCCCCCGGGCCCCCGCCGCGCAGGCCGGCTTCGCCGTATCGGTCGTACGCGGCGCGCTTCTGCGGCTCGCGCAGCACATCGTACGCCTCGGTGATCGCCTTGAACTTCTCCTCGGCCTCCTTGGAGCCCGAGTTGCGATCGGGATGGTACTTCATCGCCAGCCGCCGGTACGCCTTCTTGATCTCCTCGTCGGAGGCGGTGCGCGCTACCTCGAGCACCGAATAGAAATCAGCCATGGATCGTTCTCAGTCGAGCAGGTCGGTGAGCAGCTGGGAAGTGTGCGACACGAGGGCGATGACCTTGTCGTACGGCATGCGCGTGGGACCGATGACGCCGATCACGCCGCCCAACGTGCCGGCGTGATACTCGGCCGTCACCACCGTGAAATCCTCGAGTCGCGGATCGGAATGTTCCTTGCCGATCGTGATCGTGAGACCCGGCGCCTGCGGCCGCGCGCGCAGCGCGTCGGCCAGCGTCTGGGGACTCTGCGTGAAATCGAGCAGACGGCGCATCCGGTCGGCCGCCGAGAACTCGGGCTGCTCGGCGAGCACCGAGGCCTGGCCCAGCACCACCGTTCCCTCGGCCAGCGGAAGCGAGGCGTCGAACAGTACCCCGGCGTCCTGCACGAAGATGTTCAGCAATTCGCGCGCTTCGGCGCGCGGCCACCGTGTCGCGCAGCCGCGCGCCCACGGACGTGCTGATCTGCTCGAGGGTCAAGCCGGCCAGCCGCTCGTTGAGCACCGCCGTGACTTCAGCCAGCACGCCGTCGGCGATCTCGCCCGCCACTTCCACGAACACCGTGCGCGCCACGCCGCCCTCGAGCTGCAGCACCATGAGCAGCCGCTCGCTGCTCACGCGCACGAGGTCGAGACTGCGCAGTACGGTCTTGCCGAGCGCCGGCCCGAGCGCCACGCCCAGTTCCTGCGCCAGCACGCCGAGGCTCTGCGCCGCGCGCCGGAGAATGGTCTCGATGGGCGAGTCGGCCCGTCCGATCTCCTCGACCAGCCGCCCATGCTCCGCCACCACCGCGGGCCCGCGCGCGAGCAGCGAATCCACGAACGCGCGGTACGCCTTGTTCGTGGGCACGCGCCCGGCCGAGGTGTGCGGGTGGGCCAGGAACCCCTTCTCTTCGAGGTCGCTCATCGTGTTCCGGATGGTCGCCGGCGACACGCCCAACTCGAATCGACGCGACAGCGTCCGCGACCCCGCCGGTTCGGCAGTTTCGACGTACGTCTGGATCACGGCTTCGAGCACCGTTCGTTCGCGGTTGGTGAGCTGTTCAGCGGCCATAAGTTCAAATCTAGTAACGACTTCGAATGCCGGTCAAGTATTGCGTGAGGGCGTCCAGCCGCAACCAGCCAAGCGGCGTCAGCCGCAGCGTCCCATGTGTGTCGATCGTCGCCCACCCGGCATCCAGCCATGGTTGCAGTCTGGCCGCCTCTCCCGGGAGCAGGTGCAAGCCACGTGCCGTCCGCAAGCCAAGATACGCGGCCTCCAGCGCCCGGGATTCCGACGTCAGCCGTTCGTCGCCCTCCAGGGGATCGTCGCCGGCACCCACGGCTGCCAACCAGGCCGAATAGGCCGACAGATTCCAACGCCGCGTCTGGCCGTCGAACGCATGCGCCGAGGGCCCCACGGCGGCATACGCAACGCCCTGCCAGTAGGCGGAGTTGTGGCGGGCCTCGTGACCCGGCCGGGCGTAGTTCGACACTTCGTAGTGTTCGAATCCGGCTGCGGCCAGCGACTCGTGCGCCTGCAGGAATTCGCGCTCGTACCGCGACTCGGGCGCCTCCTGCACGGTACCCCGGTCGCGCCAGCGGGCCACCGGGGTCGCCGGCTCGACGGTCAGCCCGTACAGCGACAGGTGCTCCGGCGCGAGCGCAATTGCCGCGTGCAGATCGCGCGCCCAATCCCGCTCCAGGGCGTCGGGCAGCGCGAAGATCAGATCGAGCGAGAGATCCGCGAAGCCCGCCGGCACGCGCAACGTCCACGGCGCGGCCGATCGCCGCCGCATCGTGCGTGCGGTGCATCCAGGCCAGCACGCGGTCGTCGAACGACTGCGCGCCGAGCGACAGCCGGTTCACCCCCGCCTCGCGCCATGCGCGCGCCGCCTCCGCCGACACGTCCTCGGGATTGGCCTCGAGCGTCACCTCGGCGTCGGCCGGCAGCGACGCCCGGGTGCGCACGACGTCGAGCAGGCGCGCCACGCCGGCGCCGCCGAGTTTGGACGGCGTTCCGCCACCGAGATAGAGCGTGTCCAGTGCCCACGGTCGCTCGCCCGCATGTCGCCGTTGCAGTTCGCGGTCGACGGCGGAGACGTAGTCGTCCACCGGGACCACCGAGCGCACGGCGATCGAGAAATCGCAGTACGAGCAGCGCCGGGCGCAGAAGGGCACGTGGACGTAGAGGTGGCGTGGCGGCACGATGGAATATACGGGGACGGGTTCGGATCTCGTCGGCGCCGCGCCTACCCGATGCGTCGGTGGACCTCGCCGCTGATGCCGCACTCCACCGCGCCGGAGAGTTCGAGCGACGTGACGGCCGCCAGACAGCGGTCGGCCGGCAGCGCCGCACGCGCACACAGGACGTCCATCTCCACCGCCCCTCCGTCGAGCGCCTCCCACACCCGCGCCTCGTCGCTTCCCGCCTCGAGTACCGGCATCCGCACGGCGCGCGTGAGCCCCAACAGCGCCAGCGCGTCCTCCACGTCGCAGAGCATGTGCGCCCCATCGCGAATCAGCAGGTTCGTGCCCTCGCTCTGCGGCTGATCGATGGGGCCGGGCGCCGCGGCGACGGCCCGATTCAACGTATTGGCATAGGCGGCGGTGATCAGGGCCCCGCTCTTCACTCCCGCTTCGACGACGATGGTCAGCGGCGCGAGGGCGGCAATGATGCGGTTCCGCCGCGGAAACGACCCACCGTTCGCCCGCTCGCCGGGCGGGTACTCCGACAGCAGCAACCCGCGCGATCCGATCTCGGCGTGGAGCGCACGGTTGGCGGTAGGGTATGCGATGTCCGCCCCGGTGCCCAGCACGGCGATGGTAGTGCCGCCGGCGTCGAGCGCCGCCCGGTGGGCGGCCGAGTCGATTCCGCGCGCCATCCCGCTCACCACGCACGCGCCCGCGCGCGCGCACGCTCCCGCCAGCGCGCGCGCCACGCGCATGCCGTAGGCGGTGGCGCGGCGGGTGCCCACGATGGCCACCCGCGGCAGGTCGCCGAGCAGCGCGACGTCGCCAAGCGCCCAGAGCACCGGCGGTCGATCGTCGAGGTCGCCCAGCGACGCCGGGAGCGCCGGATCGCCCCAGGCGAGCAGGCGCATGTGCAGCCGCGCGGCATCGGCGAGCGCGGTATCGGCCGCGGCCAGCGCCGCAGGTCGGGCTCCATTCCGTTCTGCATCATCCAACGCCCGCTGGGCGGACCCGAATCGCTCCAACAGTTCCGCGAAGGTGGCGCACCCGATGCCGTCGATCATCGAGAGCGCGAGCGCGGCGCGCGCCTCAGGGGAGGTCCGACAGCTCCCGGCGCGGTTCAACGCTCTTTCGCAGTTCGAGAATCTGCGTCCACCAGCCGGCGAGGAGGGCATCGAGTCCCGTGCGCGCGGCCGCGCTGATGGCGAACACGCCGAAGGAGCCCGGCGCATCCAGCTCGGGCGGCGGATCGTCGCCCCACAGATCCATCTTCGTATAGACCACGCAGTGCGGCTTCTCGGCGAGTTCGGACGAGTAGGCGGCGATCTCGGCGCGCAACTGCTCGTATTCGGCCTGCCAGTCCATCGCGTCGATGGGAATCAGAAAGGCCAGCACCCGGGTCCGCTCGATGTGCCGCAGGAACTGCAGCCCGAGCCCCTTGCCCTCGTGCGCGCCCTCGATGATGCCGGGAATGTCGGCCACGACGAAGGTGCGATGCCCGCTCAACGGCACGACGCCCAGGTTCGGGGCGAGCGTGGTGAACGGATAGTCGGCGATCTTCGGCCGGGCCGCCGAAATCACCGACAGCAGCGTGGACTTGCCGGCGTTCGGTTGGCCCACGAGCCCCACGTCGGCAATGAGCTTGAGTTCCAGCTCGAGCGTGCGCGACTCCCCTTCCTCGCCGGGCTGCCATTCGCGCGGCGCGCGGTGCGTGGCCGTGACGAAGAACGCATTGCCCTTGCCGCCACGCCCGCCCTTGGCGACGACGATGCTGTCGCCGGGCTGGAGGACCTCACCCAGGAATTCGCCCGTGTCCTTGTCCCGCACCACCGTGCCCGGCGGCACGGGGAGCGTGATGTCGCTGCCCGACTTGCCCGTGCGGTTGGAACCTTCACCATGCTGGCCGCGCTCCGCTTTCCAGAAGTCGCGGTAGGTGTAGTCGAGGAGCGTGGACAGGTTGGAATCGGCGCGCACCAGCACGTCGCCGCCGCGTCCCCCGTCACCCCCGTCGGGACCGCCCAGAGGCACCCACTTCTCCCGGCGGAACGAAGTCTGCCCCGACCCGCCGGTGCCCGCCTCGACCTTCACGACCGCGCGATCGACGAACATGGCTATTTCCCCCGCACACGGGCCCAGAGCAGCCGCGCGGTTTCGAGTCGTTGGTCCGGGATGACGCCCGCGAGCGCCGCGATGGCATCCGAGACGGCCTCCGGCGCGACGCCCGCATTGAGCGCCCCGTGCAGATGCGAGTGCAATTGGCGGTCCTGTCCGGCCGCCGCGCACGCCGCCACGATGCACAGCTCGCGGCGCGGGAGATCGAGACCCGGCCGGCTGAGCACCTTGCCGTAGCCTTCCATGATCATCCACTCGTCGAGCGCACCGTGCAGATGACGGATGTTCTCCCGCAGCCGCTCGTAGAACGCCCCATACACCACGGCGCACGTACGTTCCCCGTCGGCGCGCCAACTGCCCGGCGTTCCGTCAGCCGGCGGCGCCACCGGCGTCGGGTGCACCCGGCGCCATTCACGCATGGCGTTGAGCGTACGCGGAAATCCGGCGAACAGGTACGATTGCAGCAGCAGTTCCTCCACCCAGAGTGCCGGCACCACGGGTACCGCGGCGGCGATGGCCGCCCGCTGCTCCGCTTCGGTGCCCGCGGTCACCACGGCCGACAGCCGCACGAGCAGCCGCGTCTCGTTGTCGAGCGCGTGGAGAGTAGCGACCGGACGGGCGGAGTCCGTCATGATTGCGACGCGGGCGTCATCACTTTCACAGCCTCGTCAGTTGCCGGGGTGGATTTCACCGACCACCTCCCCGCGCGTATTCACGATCTGCCGTCGCAGCAGATTCTCGAGGCGCGCCGGGAGCTTGGCCGGCAACACGTCCAACAGTTGCAGCGCGCGCAGCAGTGCCGGGTACTGCGCCCGCGCCGCCCCGTCCTCCACCTTGATGGCGACGCCGATGCCCTGCTCCAGGCAGACCGCGGAATGCACCCCTTCCGCGCCCACCTTCGAGATCACGCGGCCGTCGGTCTCCTCGATCAGAATCGTATCGAACCGATCGGTGCCGCCGACCAGAAACGGGTGCGCCTGCATGGCGCCGAGCACGCGGCTCGGCCCCGGATCCCCATCGGTGGCCGCCTGCCCAAGCCGAGCATAGCTCGTCGCCATGGCGCGCAGCGGGAGCGAATACTCCACCACGCCGCAACCGTCCACCGCGCGGCCGATCTCGTCGGCGGCGAGTCCGGTCCACCGGCTCACCGACCCCAGGCATCCCTTCTGCACCTCGTGCTCGGCGCGATGATAGCCCTCCGTCGGCCAGCCGGCGGTCTGGGCCCGGGCGAGCATGGCCGCATGTTTGCCCGAACAGTTGTTGTGCAGCCGCGTCGGTGCGGCGCCCGACGCGCGCAGCAGTTCGGCACCGCGGGGCGTGAGCGGCTCGTGCGGCCCACAGGCGAGATCCCGCTCGCCGAGCCCGAGGCTCGCCAACATCCCCGCGGCGACGGCCACGTGTTCCGGTTCGCCGCCATGCGACGCACAGCTCAGCGCCACCTGTTCGTCGTTCCATCCCACCGCGTCGAAGCCCCCGGCGTCGGCAAATGGCATCACCTGGAACGGCTTGGCGCACGAGCGCCAGTGGGATACCCACGCCGCCTCGCGCGCGCGGCCCACCAGCCGCCCCGACGGTTCCACCGCGGCGGCATGTACGCGGTGCACCGCTTCCACGCTCTCGCCGCGTGTGACCACGACGTCCAACTGCATCTCGTTCATGCGGGCAGGCTCTCGACTCGCTCGGGAACTGGGGGGAGAGAACGCCGAAAGATAACGTGCCGCCCGGGGCGGACCGCGGTCATTCGGTCAGCGGTACGTCGCGCGTGGCTCGCGTCGCGCGCGCGATGCCGTAGATGATGAACGCGCCGCCGACCACCGTGCCCCAATTCGGCAGTTCCCGGATGCCCGGGAGCGCGGCGGCGAGAATCGTCGCTCCCACCGGTTCGCCGAGCAGCGCGAGATTGACGACGTATGCCGGCACATACCGCAGGGCGTAGTTGAACCCGGTGTGCCCAAGAAGCATCGGTCCCAGCGCGAGCGCCGCGAAGATGGCCCATTCGCGCGGGGGCTGCGGGAGGAGCGCCACGTGGGTGCCAAGCGCCGCCAGCACCAGCACCGCGAAACAGGCGCCGTAGACCACCGCGACGTATGGCCACAGATCCAGCGTGGCGCGCAGCTTCCGGCCGGCCACGAAGTAGCAGGCCCCCGCAATCGCTCCCACGAACGCCAGCCCGTCGCCGAGCAGCGCGCGCCCGCCCAGGCCCGCTCCCTCGCGCATCAGATCGGGAAGCGTGACGACCACGGCGCCGGCCATCGCGATCGCAATGCCGCTCCATTGCCGGCGCGTCGGGTGCTCATGCAGCCAGAGGATCGAGAGCACGCCGACGATCGCCGGCTGCATGTCCACCAGCACCACCGATGCCGAGACGGTCGTGAGGTTGAGCGACGCGTTCCACGACCAGAAGTGGATGGCGAGCATCGCGCCCGCGCCGACGGCGACGGCGAAGTCACGCCGGTGCAGCCGGCCCAACTGGCGCCAGGTTCCGGTGAGCGCCAGCGCGATGGCCACGATGACGAGCGAGAATCCCATCCGGCCGGCGGCGACGGTCAGCGCCGGTGCCCCGGACAGCCGCGTGAGCGGACCGGCCAGCGAGATGCCGAAGATGGCGAAGGCGAGAACGACGGTAGGGGACACGGATACCCGGGACGGCGGTGGACGGCGGACGGGTAACGGTAGCCGGACCCAACACCGGGCGACAGGTCGGATCGAGTCACGGTTGGCCCTTGGCAAACGGCAACGGCGTGGCGACTGGCAACCGCCACCTACAGGCGTCAGTCTCCGGCTGTCAGTCATCAGCCGTCAGTTGTCCGTCGGTTGGCGCCGGTGGTAGGTTTCCTTCCCATGCCCCAGACCATGACCCGGGACCGCCTGACGGCCCTGCTCGACGCCGCCAGGCAGCAGCGACTGGCCGTGATCGGCGACGCGATGCTGGATGTCTACCTGGTGGGCGACGTGGACCGCATCTCCCCCGAGGCGCCGGTGCCCGTGGTCCGGGTGCGCGAGCGGCGATATGCGCTCGGCGGTGCCGCCAACGTGGCGCAGAACGTCGCCGCGATGGGGGCGCAGAGTCTACTCGTGGGCGCGGTGGGCACCGACGCCGGCGGCGCGACCCTGCGCAACATGCTCGACGAGATGTCGGTGGAGTCGGACCACCTCGTGGAAGTGGACCGGCCGACGACCACCAAGACTCGTGTGCTCGCCCGCTCGCAGCAGCTCGTCCGCGTGGACGAGGAAGACGACGCCGACTTCTCGGCCGGCGAGATCGAGAAGCTGCTGGAGGCCGTGCACAGCGCCATCGCCCAGGCCGACGCGCTGGTGCTCGAGGACTACAACAAGGGCGTGCTGGTGGCCGAGGTGATCGCCAAGTCCATCGGCTGGGCCCGCGAGCGCGGAATCCCGATCGTCGTGGACCCGAAGTACCGCAACTTCTTCGCCTATCGCGGGGCCACGGTGTTCAAGCCGAATCGCCGCGAACTCGAAGCCGCGCTCGGCGCCGCCATCAACCTGGACCATCCGGAGGCGCTTCCGGCGACCTTCGCCCGGTTGGGGGTGGACCACCTGCTGCTCACGCTCGGCGAGCGTGGCATGGCGTTGCTCTCGCAGGACGGGTCGGTGGTGCGGATTCCGACCATGGCCCGCGAGGTCTACGACGTGGTGGGCGCCGGCGACACCGTGACGGCCTATCTCGGCGCTACGCTCGCCGCCGGCGCCACGGCCAGGGAGGCGGCGGTGATCGCGAACTTCGCGGCGGGCATCGAGGTCGGCAAGCTCGGCGCCGCGACGGTGACGCCGGCCGAGATCGTGGCGTCTTACGACGACTTCGTGGCGCGGCAGAACGCGCAGGCGCACGTCGGGTAGCGCCGCGCGCCGGGGACGGCGGTGCCGCTTGCGGACGCCCGCCTCGGCCGATAACTAGAAGGCGCGTTACCCGGGGCCTTAGCTCAGTCGGTTAGAGCAGTGGACTCATAATCCAACGGTCGCAGGTTCGAATCCTGCAGGCCCCACTCGTCCGGCCGCTCCGCCGGGGCTACCACCGCCCCCGGGGCGCCGTTAGGTTTTCCACTCTGCGCCGCTCGGCGCTTCCAGGTCGCGTAGCTCAGCTGGTTAGAGCGCTGCTTTCACACAGCAGAGGTCCACGGTTCGAGCCCGTGCGCGACCATCACGGAACGGGGTGCCCGATTGGGCACCCCGTTGGCCGTTGCGCCGAGTCCCATGGCCGAGTTCGTCCCGAAGATCGTCACGGTCCTGCGCGGCTACACCCGCGAGCAGTTCAGCGCGGACCTCATCGCCGGCGTCATCGTCGGCATCGTCGCCATCCCCCTGGCCATCGCGTTCGCCATCGCCAGCGGGGTGTCCCCCGGCGCGGGGCTGTACACCGCGATCGTCGCCGGCTTCCTGGTCAGTGCGCTCGGCGGATCGCGGGTGCTCATCGGCGGGCCGACGGGCGCGTTCGTCGTCATCGTCTACGGCATCGTCCAGAAGTACGGCATCGACGGACTGACCGTCGCCACGCTGATGGCGGGGGTGATCCTCGTCATCATGGGGTTCGCCCGGCTCGGCGGCGCCATCAAGTTCATCCCACACCCCGTGGTGACGGGATTCACCAGCGGCATCGCGGTCATCATCTTCTCCGGCGAGGTGAAGGACTTCCTCGGCCTGAAGATGGGCGCCGTCCCCGCCGACTTCCTGCACAAGTGGGGCGCGTTCGCTACGCACTTCGGCACGGCGGACCTGACCACCACCGGCATCGCGCTCTTCTCGCTCGCCGTCATCCTCGTCTGGCCGCGCATCAACCGGCGGGTGCCCGGGGCGTTCGTGGCGCTCATCGTGGCCACCGTGCTCGTGCGCGCATTCCACCTGCCCGTGGAGACCATCGGCTCTCGCTTCGGTGGGATCAGCGCGTCGCTCCCCCACCCCGTGCTCCCGCACGTCACGCTGTCCGAGGTGCAGGGGTTGGTGGCGCCCGCATTCACCATCGCGATTCTGGCGGCCGTGGAATCGCTGCTCGCTGCGGTCGTGTCGGACGGCATGATCGGCGGCCGACACCGCTCGAACATGGAGTTGGTGGCCCAGGGGGTTGCCAATATCGCCTCCCCACTGTTCGGCGGCATGCCCGCCACCGGCGCCATTGCCCGTACGGCCACCAGCATCAAGAACGGCGGCCGCACGCCGGTGGCCGGCATCGTGCATGCGGTCACGCTGCTGCTCATCACGCTCGCGTTCGGGCGCTGGGCGGCGCTGGTGCCGCTGCCCACGCTGGCGGCCATTCTCGTGGTCGTCGCCTACCACATGAGCGAGTGGCGGACGTTCCGCGCCGAGCTGCGCGCGCCGAAGAGCGACGTCGCCGTGTTGCTGGCCACCTTCGGACTGACCGTGCTGGTGGACCTCACCGTGGCCATCGAGGTCGGCATGGTGCTGGCGGCGTTCCTGTTCATGCGCCGCATGTCCGAGGTCACGAGCGTCAGCGCGGTCACCCGCGAATTCTCGGACACCGAGTCGGAGGATGAACTCGGCGAGACCGCGGGGAGTGCGGGAGGACGCATCCCGCCGGGCGTACAGATCTACGAGATCAACGGCCCCTTCTTCTTCGGGGCCGCCGAACGGTTCAAGGATGCGCTCACGGTGGTGAGCGAAGCACCCAAGGTGCTGATCCTCCGCATGCGGCACGTGTCGGCCATGGACTCCACGGGGATGCATGCGCTCCGGGCGCTCGTCCGCCGCTCCCGAGCCGACGGCACGCTCGTGCTGCTGTCCGGCGTGCATATGCAGCCGCTCGTGGCGCTGCGGCGCTCCGGCATGCTGGACGACATCGGCGAGGACACGCTCTGCGACAACCTGGAGATCGCCCTGCGCCGCGCCCGCGCGCATCTGGGGCTCGGGCCACAGAGCGCCCCCGACCAGCCGTCGCTCTTCTAGCCCGTCAGACCGGCACCACCTCGGCGCCGGCGCTCCGCAGCCGGCCGGCCAACGCGTCGTCCACCCGCGCGTGCACGATCATCCAGTCGCCGTCCGTGCGCTGGTCCACCACCTCGCCGTCGCGATGGATGGACGCCAGCAGGCGGCCGTCGGATGGGGAGAGCCGGATCTCGGACAGCGGCCGGCGCGCGCGGATGGCCGCCTGCAGCGCGCGGCGCAGCGGGGCCAGTCCGCCCTCCGCCTTCGCGGACACGAAGATGGCGTCGCGCTCCATCGCGGTCACGCGCGCCTGCAGCGCGAGCAACTCCTCGGTCGACAGCGCGTCGATCTTGTTGAACACGAGCAGCACCGGCGCCTCCTGCAAGCCGAGCTCTTCGAGCACCTCGTCCACCACCTGGCGCTGGTCCTCCCACATCGGATGGCTCGCGTCCACCACGTGAAGCAGCAGGTCGGCGTCGCGCGTCTCTTCCAGCGTTGCGCGGAACGACGCCACCAGATGGTGGGGCAACTTGCGGATGAACCCCACCGTGTCGGTGACCAGCGCCCGCGTGTTCTCGCCCAGGTCCACTTCGCGCGTCAGCGGATCGAGCGTGGCGAACAGCCGGTCCTCGACGAACACGTCCGGCGCGTCGGCGAGGCCGCGCAGGATCGACGACTTGCCCGCGTTGGTGTAGCCCACCAGCGACGCTTTGAACGTGCCCTGGCGCGACTGCCGCTGCACGGCGCGCGCCTTCATGACCTCGCGGAGCCGCTCGCGCAGCAACTTGATGCGATGGTTGATCAGTCGGCGGTCGGTCTCGAGCTGCGTTTCGCCCGGCCCCCGCACCCCGATGCCGCCGCGGAACTTCTCCAGGTGCGTCCACATGCGCGTGAGCCGCGGGAGCATGTATTCCAGCTGCGCCAACTCCACCTGCATCTTCGCCTCCGACGAACGCGCCCGCGTGGCGAAGATGTCGAGGATCAACTCGGCCCGGTCCACCACGCGCTGCCCGATGGCGTCTTCGATGTTCTTGCCCTGCGACGGCGAGAGTTCGTCGTCGAAGATCACCAGCGTGGCCCCGGTCTCGATCACCTTGGCCCGCAGCGCGTCGAGCTTGCCCGACCCGAGGTAGGTGGCCGGGTTGCGGACGGTCGATCTGTTGCGTCAGTTCCCCGACGATGGTGGCCCCCGCCGTGTCGGCCAGGCGCTCGAGTTCGCGCAGGTGTTCCTCCAGCATCCGCCGGGCGCCGGCCCGCTTGATCGGCGCGCCGACCAGCAGCGCGCGGTCAGCAGGCGGAGTGACGGTAATCAGGTCGCGTGTGATGCAGGCCTCCGCTCAGCGGATTCGGGAGTTTATCGTGGAAAAGGTGCCGGTCGTCGTGAAGGGAAAGGTGTGGCTGCCGATCGGCGTGTCCACCGTGAGGTCGCCGAGCACCGTGTACTTCACCGCGCCGGTCTGCATGAGCTGGCGCGCGGCCGCGCCCACCCCGGCGTAGGTGAACTGCACCGGAATGTGCACCGTGGTCGTATCCCCGGCCTGGAATTGATTCCGGTCGCTCAGCGTGCCGTCCGCCACGGGCAGCGAGTCCACGTTCACCCGGTAGTGCATCTGCGTGGCGTCCAGCCGGTATCCGTTGGGGTTGTAGACGCGCAACACGACGTCCAGGTTGCCACCCGCGATGCCGAGCCCCGTCAACCGCACGTCCTGCAGTTCGACCGCCGGCTGTTTGAAGATCTGCCGACCGATCGTCGAGCAGCCGCCCACGAGTGCGAGCGCCGCCGCTGTCACGACCCACCGCTTCAGAATTTGTGTGCGCACGGATTCGTCACTCCTTGTCGCCCGCGTCCCGGGCCTTGCGTTTGAGGTCCAGCCACCACGCCAACCGCTTCGCGATTTCCTTCTCGAACCCGAAATTGCCGGGTTCGAAGAACGCGGTGCCGCGAAGGCGCTCCGGCAGGTATTCCTGCGGAATGTACGCCTCCGGCACCGCGTGCGCGTACTGATACCCGCGGCCATAGCCCAGTTCCTTCATCAACCCGGTGGGGGCGTTCCGGATATGCAGCGGTACCGGCTCGGCCGGCGTCTCCCGTGCCGCGTCCATGGCCGCGTCCAGCGCCCGCTTTGTGCTGTTCGACTTGGGGGCGGTGGCCAGGTAGACCGTCATCTCCGCCAGGGGCAGATAGCCCTCCGGCGGCCCCAGCATATGGAAGGCGTCGCGCGCGGCCACGGCCAGTTTCAGAGCCTCGGGATCGGCCAACCCGATATCCTCGGCGGCCATCGCGATCGCCCGCCGGAAGAGCACCATGGGATCGGCCCCGCCGTCGAGCATCCGCGCCATCCAGTAGAGCGCCGCCTGCGGGTCGCTCCCCCGCAGACTCTTGTGATACGCGCTCAGCATGTTGTACGTCTCTTCGCCACCCTTGTCGAAGTGCGCGAACCGGAGTTGCAGCGCCTCCCGCCCCTCCGCCTCGCCCAGGTGCCCGCCCCGGCCCACGTGTGCGGCGGCCGCCTCGAGCACGGTCAACGCACGCCGGGCGTCACCGTCGGCCAGCGTCGCGATCAGCGTCACGGCCTCATCGTCCACCTGCAGCCCCCAGTCGCCGAGACCGCGTTCGGCGTCGGCGAGCGCGGTGCGCAGTACGGCCTCGAGATCCGCCACCGGGATGGGCTCCAGCACGAACACGCGCAGCCGCGACAGCAATGCGCCGTTGATCTCGAACGACGGGTTCTCCGTCGTCGCCCCGATGAGCGTGATCGTGCCCGCTTCGACGTGCGGCAGGAAGGCGTCCTGCTGCGCCTTGTTGAACCGATGGATCTCGTCGGCGAACAGAATGGTGCCCTGCCCGGCCGCCCGTCGCGCCTCCGCCTGCGCCACGATCTCGCGCACGCGAGGGACGCCTTCGGTGACCGCGGAGAACGAAACGAAGGCCCGGTCCGTGTGCCGCGCGACGAGGCGGGCCAGCGTGGTCTTGCCGGAGCCCGGCGGCCCCCAGAAGACCATCGACCCGACGGTCCCCGACTCGATCGCCGTGCGCAACGGCTTGCCCTCGGCCAGAAGTTGCCGTTGACCGACGAACTCTTCCAGCGAACGCGGGCGCATGCGCGCCGCCAGCGGCGTATCGCCCGGCTTCGCCCACAACGACGCCGCATGCGCGTCCGGCGCCCCGCCGGACGCCTTCCCACGGGCGCTCATCGTCCCTCCGCGCCCGACTCCGCCTGCAGCTCCGCGGCGCGCTGTTCCAGCGCCGTCGGCGTGTTGCGCGCCGGGTCGTCGAGCACCCAGTCGAGGAGGGCCTGCAGAATCCGGCCCATGGCCGGGCCAGGCGGGACTCCCGCCCGACGGAGGTCGTCGCCGTCCACCGCGAGGTCGCGCAGGTCCACCGGATCGCGAAACGCCGCGCGCAACGCCCGCCGGTAGAGCGAGCGCACCGCTGCGGCCTCGGGCGCGCTCCCTCGCTCGCGACGCGCCGCCCAGCGCGCGCTGGCCAGCCGGAAGAAGCCGGGCAGATAGAGCCGTCCCACCGCGGCCACCCAACGCCGCGTCTGCGCGTCCGATACGGCCGTGCCGGACATCAAGGCGTCACCGATCGCCGCGCCGATGGTCTGCCACCGTTCCACCAGCGCCTGGATCCACGTCATCTCCAACTTCGAGCAGCGCAGTGCCGTGAGCGCCGCGGCGATGCGGCCGTCGACGGCCGGCACGTCGCTGAACAGCGCTGCCATGCGGTGGATGCGCCGGTTGGGGCGCTGCGCCATGCCGGGCATGGCCAGGCAATCGAGCGCGCGCAGCGTCTCGTCGCTTACGCCGGCGAGCGCGGGCACCAGCGTGGCCAGCGCGCCGGCTTCCCGCCACCGCGCGAGCGCCGCGCCCGGCCGGGCCACCTGCTGCATGGTCTTCTCGATTTCCTGCTTCACCCGTTCGGGCGACAGGCGCCCCAGGTGCGGCGCGCTCGCCACCATGGCGTTCCACGTGGGGGCATCGATCTCGAAGTCGAAGCGCGCGGCGAACCGGATGGCGCGCAACACGCGCAGACGATCCTCGCGCATGCGTTCCGCGGGATCGCCCACAGCGCGCACCAGCCGGCGCTTCAGGTCCTCGCGGCCCCCGAACGGATCGTGCAGCCGTTCGTGCCGCGGCGAGTAGGCGATGGCGTTGATCGTGAAGTCCCGGCGGGCCAGATCGTCGTCCAGCGAGACGCCGAACTCCACCTCCGCGTGCCGGCCGTCGGTGCGCACGTCGCGCCGGAAGGTCGTCACTTCATGGAGCGTCTTCTGATCGTCGAGCACCCCGACGGTGCCGAATTCGATGCCCACGGGAATGGTGCGGCGGTGGCCGAACAGCGCGCGCACCTGTTCGGGTGTGGCCGCCGTGGCCAGGTCCCAATCGAGATGCGGGTGCCCGAGCAGCGCGTCGCGCACCGCGCCCCCCACGCACCAGGTTTCGTGGCCGGCTCTTTCCAGGCGGTCGGCGATTTCCAGCACCGGCCGCGGGGGACGCAGGAGTTTCAGCTCGTCCCGATCAGCCATCGAAGACGGTACGCACGTCGACGCCGGCGCCGAGCGCCAGCATGAGATCGATGCGCGCCTGTTGCGGCCGGCGGCTGCCGGCGAACAGCGCGCCGGCCTCGAACAGCCGCCGGCCGCCGCCGGGATAGCCGTAGGTGTGTCCCACCCGCCCGCGCAGGGCACGCGAGGTGATGACCACCGGCTTGCCGTCGGCAATCCAGCGCTCGATGCCGTCGGCCATGAGAGGCGGCACGTTGCCCCGCCCCATGGCCGCCACCACCACGCCCGGTGCAGTGGCCCGCGAGGCATCGAGCAGGCGGGCGTCGGCGCCCTGCCACGCGTACACGATATCCACCGGTTGGGCCGGCGCATCGGGCGCCAGCGTGGGCAGCGCGGAGTGCGCGTTGCGCCGCACGATTACCCGGCCGTCGTCCACCACGCCCAAGGGGCCGAGCCCCGGACTCTCGAACGCGTCGGGCATGTGGGTGTGCACTTTGGTCACATCGAGCGCGCTGAAAATGCGGTCGCCCATCACCACCAGCACGCCGAGTCCGCGCGCATCGGCGCTGGCTGCCGTGATCACCGCCGCGCCGAGGTTCGCCGGCCCGTCCCAACCGAGGTCGCTGGACGTGCGCATCGCGCCCGTGAACACGATCGGCTTGTCCGTGGACAGCGAGCGCGCCATCAGGTACGCCGACTCCTCCAGCGAGTCGGTGCCGTGCGTGAGCACGATGCCGTCCACCTCGGGCCGCGCCAGGTGCGACGCGATGCGGGCGCGGAGCGACCACACCCGCTCGACCGTCATGTGCGGTCCGGGGAAGGCGCCGAAATCGTCCACCTCGAGTTCCGCGAATCGATCAATGCCCGGCGCGAGCGCCAGGATATCGCGGCCGGTGAGCGCCGGCACGGCGCCCCCGAGTTCGGGATCGTGGCGCATGCCGATCGTGCCGCCCGTGAAGATGAGAACGATCATCCGCAGAGCACGCTCCCGCCGTTCACGTTCACGATCTCGCCGGTGATGTGCCGGGCGAGCGGCGAACAGAGAAAGACAATGGGTCCGGCGATGTCCTTGGGGTCGGCCACCCGCCCCAGGGGGATCGTGGCGGCAATCCGCTCCCGCCCGCCGTCGGCGTAGGGAATCTCGCACATCTCGGTGTCCACCCACCCCGGGGCGACGCTGTTCACCGTGATGTCGCGCCGGGCCAACTCCGGCGCCAGCGACTTCACGAACGAGATCATCGCGCCCTTCGACGCGCCGTAGTCGGCATGGTAGGCCTCGCCGCGCTGCCCCGCCGTGCTCGCTACGAGCACGATGCGGCCGTGGTCGCGCAACACGCGGGCGGCGGCCCGCGACGTGTAGAACATCGCGTCCACGTTCTGCGTCATCGTGCGCCGCCAGCGCTCATCCGACAGCTGCGTCACGTCCTCGTCCTCCACCGGCCAGATCCCGGCGTTGCCGACGAAGAGGTCCAACGCGCCCAGTTCCCGGACCGCGGCGGCGACGAGTTCGTCCGCGCCTGCCGACGTCGCGATGTC
This sequence comes from uncultured Gemmatimonadaceae bacterium, assembly GCA_963822945.1. Taxonomy (GTDB): domain Bacteria; phylum Gemmatimonadota; class Gemmatimonadetes; order Gemmatimonadales; family Gemmatimonadaceae; genus JAGWRI01. The sequence goes on from CAWGJO010000025.1 coordinate 35,143, forward strand.
CGACGCCACGGCCGCCGACCGCACGCCGAGCGCGCGCGCCTCGGCCGCCACGCGTTCGGCATCGTCGCGCCGCGCGCGGTATCCCAACACCACATCGGCGCCGCTCTCGGCGAGCATCAACACGGTGGCGGCGCCGATGCCACGCGAGCCGCCGGTGACCAGCGCACTTTTGCCCGACAGATTGATCACAGTTCCCGCTCCACCAGGTCGCAGATGATGTGTTCGATGCACAGGTGCAGTTCCTGTGCGCGATCGGTCCGGTCGGTGGGAATCACGACCGAGTGGTCGGCCAGCGCCTGGAGTTGGCCGCCATCGCGCGCCGAGAAGGCCAGCACGCGAACCCCCGCCGCCCGCGCCGCTTCGGCCGCGCGCAGCACGTTGGGCGAATTGCCGCTCGTGGAATGGATCACGAGCAGGTCGCCCGGCCGCGCCAGCGCTTCCACCTGGCGCGCGAACACCTCGGCGAAACCGAGGTCGTTGCCCGCCGCGGTGAGCAGCGACGTATCGGTGGTGAGCGCAACCGCCGGGTAGGCCCGGCGGTTGCGCATGTAGCGCACCACGTACTCGGTGGCCATGTGCTGGGCATCGGCCGCGCTGCCTCCGTTTCCGCAGAAGAAGAGCGTGCCCCCTCCGCGGACCGTCTCGCGCACGAGCCGCAGGGCGTCGTCGAGCTCGGCACCCATCGTCTCGGCCACGCGCGACGCCGTGGCCGCCAGCGCCCGAAGCGCTTCCGCGAATTCACCCTTCGCCTGTTGTGTCACGCCACGCGCCTCCGCGCCGTGTGGTCAGCTGCGACTCGCGCGGCCCGATCCGCCGCGGCCGAGCACCATCTCTTTGAGCTGCGCCAGCATTCCCTGCTTCACCACGAGCGGCGGCACGTCCTGCAACGGCTCGTTGGCCAGCAGCCGCCGCGCATTGTCGCGCGTGAGCAGGCGGGTCTGCTCCTCGGTCCCGTGTTCCAGCAGCCAGTCGCGCACCGCCATCAGCGATCGCGAATCGCCGTGATTGTCGCTGGCAATGACGTCGGCGTATCCGCGGGCCAGCATCTCCCGCGCCAACGCCGCCGATCGGTGGCTGCCCAGCAACGCGGCGCCGTCCATCTGGATCACCGCCCCCACACGGCGCCACTCTTCCACCTGCTCCACCGTGCAGCCGTGGTACCGCTCCGGGTGCGCGAGCACCGGAATGATCCCGCTGGTCCGCAGGCGGAACAGCTCGTCGGCCGCGTGCGGCGGGATCGACATCCGGGGAAACTCCACCAACACCGCCTTCGACCCGCCGAGGCCGAGCTGCGGATGCCGCAGGTCCGACCCGGGCACGTCGAGCATGATTTCCCATCCGAGCTTCAGCTCGGGGCTCGCGGGGACGGCGGCCCGCAGATCGCCCAACAACTGGCGGTACTGGTTGTACGGAGCCCGCGCCGCGTCGGATGCCATGAGATGCGGCGTGCACACCAGCACCTCGACCCCGCCCTCGGCGAATCGCTGCAGCACCGGCGCCGACACCTCGATCGACGGCGACCCGTCGTCCACCCCCGGCAGGAGATGCGAATGAATGTCGATCACCGCGAACCCCCGTGCCGGCGTCACGCGCCCTCCGCCGCGGCCGAGAACCGCGCGCCGATGGCCGCCACGCGTTCCATGACGGCCCCGGCCTCGGCATCGAGGTCCACCGCCGACTCCGCCGCATGCTCGAACGCGTACGTCACGAGCGCATCGGCGGCCAGCAGGTCGAGCGCGGTCTCGCGCCCCGTTTCCCGCGCCGCCAGCAGCGACGCGAGCAGCCCCTCGGCCGCCGCCTCGCACACCGCGTGCGTACGGGACGCGTCGTCCGACCACCGATCGCCGAGCGCCTGACGAATCCGCGCGGCCAGCGCCGACGGCGCCTCGGGCGTGCGCGACCCGAGCCACTCGCCGACCGTCACGTCCCCTTCCCGATCAACGTCCGGGCGATGTCCGGCGCCTGCCGGAGCGCGTCGTCCAGACGCGAGGCATCGGGGATGCCCGCCTGCGCCATGTGCGCCTTGCCCCCCCCGCGGCCACCGGCGAGCGCCGCCAACTGCTTGACCAGCGCCCCGGCACTCATGCCGCGCTTCACCATGTCGTCGGTGACCACCGCGAGCATCGTCGTCTTGCCATCGCCCAGCGTAGCTGCCAGCACGCCCACCCCCGATCCGAGCTGCTCCCGCAGCGCGTCGCCCAGGGTCTGCAGTTCCTTGAGGTCGGCCGCCGGGACCACGCGCCCCACGAAGCGGGCCCCACCACCGTTCAGCGCCTGCGCCTCGGCAATCCACTGCGCCATCTGGTCGCCGCCGCCGCGCAGCACCTCCTCCACCCGCTTCTCCAGCGCGCGCCGTTCGTCGAGCAACGCCTGCACGCGCTTCTCCACGCCGTCCGGTGTCACCCGCAGCAACTCGGCAACACGGCCGAGCGCCTCGGTGCCCTCGTGCAGCAGCACGTACGCCCCCGGCCCGGTCACCGCCTCGATGCGGCGCACGCCCGACGCCACACCGGTCTCGTGAACGATCTGGAACAGTCCGATCTCCGCCGTGTTGCGCACGTGCGTGCCCCCACACAGCTCCATCGAGAATCCGGGCACCGTCACCACGCGCACCACGTCGCCGTACTTCTCTCCGAACAGCGCCATGGCGCCCGCCGCGCGCGCGTCGGGATACGGCATCTCGCGGGTCGAGACGGGGATGGCCTCCCAGATGCGCGCGTTCACGATCTCCTGGATCCTGGCCAGCCGCTCCGCGCTCACCGGGCCGTGATGTGTGAAGTCGAATCGCAGACGGTCGGGCGCCACCAGCGATCCGGCCTGATGCACCGCGTCGCCCAGCACCTGGCGAAGCGCCGCGTGCAGCAGATGGGTAGCCGTGTGGTTCCGTTCGGTGTCCCTGCGGCGCAGCGACGGCACGCGGGCCGTCACGCGCCCGAAGGCGAACGTCCCCTCGATCCGCCCCACGGCGGCCGGACGGCCGTCCACCTTGCGCACGTCCTCCACGTCGACGCGCCACCCCGAACCGACGATCTCTCCGTGGTCGGAGATCTGCCCGCCGGACTCGGCGTAGAACGGCGTCTCGCGCAGCAGGAGCGCCACGCGTCCGTCGCCCAGTTGCCGCACCGCCGTCACCTGGGTCTCGATCTCCACCGTGTCGTACCCGACGAACGCCACGTCGGTGGACTCGGCCCCGGGCGCCGTGGTCCATTCCGCGAGGTCGCCCAGCGCGTCGGCCTGCACGGCAATGTTCCGCGATTTGCGCTCCGCTTTCGACCGGTTTCGCTGCGCATCGAGCGCCGCGTTGAATCCGGCAATGTCCACCGTGTAGCCGCGCTCGCGCGCCATCAACTCGGTAAGATCGATCGGGAACCCGAAGGTGTCGTACAACCGGAAGGCATCGTCACCACTGATCGTGCCGCGAATGGAATCGCCGAGATTCGTGCCGCGCTCCGGCGCCATCTGCTCGAACCGGGCGAGCCCGCCCTCGATGGTCGAGAGGAACGATTCCTCCTCCACCTGCGTGGTCTTGAGCAGATGCGCCGAACGGGTCCGCAGTTCCGGATACGCGTCGCCCATCGTCTCGATCACGGCTTCCACCACACGCACCAGCGTCGGCTCGGTGCGGCCCAGCAGCCAGGCGTGGCGCACGGCGCGCCGGAGAATGCGGCGCAGCACGTATCCCCGGCCGTCGTTCGACGGGAATACGCCGTCGGCGAGCAGAAACGCCACGGCCCGCGCATGATCCGCGATCACGCGGAACGACGCCGGGTCGACCATCACCGTGCGGCCGTGCACCGTCATCGTGCTGGGCGCGTGTTCCGAGCGCCCGCGGTAGGGGAGCCCCACCGTGTCCTCGACGGCGCGAATCAGCGGCGCGAACAGGTCGGTATGGTAGTTGTTGGTCACGCCCTGCATGACGGCGGCGATGCGCTCCAGACCGGCCCCCGTGTCCACCGACGGACGCGGCAGCGGCTCGAGCGTGCCGTCCGCCTGCCGGTCGAACTGCATGAAGACCAGGTTCCAGATCTCGAGGAAGCGCCCCGCTTCAGCTCCCTCGACGAACGCGTCGGTGGAGAAGTCGTCGCGGTCGAGTTCCGTCCACTCCCCCGACGCATCGTCGGAAAAGCGCCAGTCGTCGGTCAGGTGCGCCAGATCGACGTAGATCTCCGAGCACGGGCCGCACGGACCGGTGTCTGCCATCTGCCAGAAATTGTCCTTCTCGCCCAGGCCGTAGATGCGTGAGTCGGGGAGCCCCGCGACGTCCTTCCAGATCTCGCGCGCCTCCGCGTCCTCCCGGAACACCGACACGCGCACATGAGCGGGGTCGATGCCCAGATTCCCCTGCTCGCGGGCACCGGTCACGAACTCCCAGCCGAAGCGGATCGCGTCGGCCTTGAAGTAGTCACCGAACGAGAAGTTGCCGAGCATCTCGAAGAAGGTGTGATGCCGCGCCGTGTGCCCCACCTGCTCCAGGTCGTTGTGCTTGCCGCCCGCCCGCACGCACTTCTGCGCCGTGGTCGCCCGGCGGCGGCCGTCCGGCGGATCCTCCATGCCGAGGAACACTTTCTTGAACTGGACCATCCCCGCGTTCGTGAACAGCAGGGTGGGATCGTCCGCCGGGACCAGGGACGAACTGGGACGGCGCACGTGTCCCTGGCGCTCGAAGTAGGCCAGGAACCGCTCGCGGATTTCCGCGGCGGAGAGGGTGGGGGTTTCGCGGTGAGGCATACGGTGGGGAATATATCACCCAGAAAGGGCGAAAACCCCATTACGACGCAGGGCCGATACCACGCAGGGCCGATACCACGCAGGACCGATACGGCGCAGGGCCGATACCACGCAGGGCCGATACCACGCAGGGCCGATACCACGCAGGGCCGAAACCGCGCAGGGGCGATACGGCGCAGGGGCGATACGGCGGGGAATCGGAAGGGCTAGGGCCTGGAAACAGCGAGTTCGTTGGACGCCGCGCCGGGGGCGCTACCACTCCTCCTCGCCCAGGCGACTCAGCACGTCCCGGATCTCGTCGTTCTCGAACCCGCGGCGAGCGAGAAATCCGTACAGGCGGCGACGACGCGTCGCCTCGTCCAGCCGAGCCAGCGTACGCAGCTTCTTCCGGGCCAGGCGTTCCACCGTCTCGATCTCGTTCACCGCTTCCTCGGCGAACACCTCGGAGATCGCGGCATCGGCGATCGCGCGGTCCACCCCGCGGCGCGCGAGTTCCTGCTGCACGCGCCGACGCGACATGCCGCTCCCGAGCGCCTTGGTGCGCGCGAACTGCCGGGCGAAGTCGGCGTCGTCCAGATAACCCGCGCCCTCGAGCCGGTCGAGCACCCGGTCCACCTGCTCCACCGGCTCGCCCTTCCGCAGCAGGAGCCGCCGCAACTCGAGCCGCGAACGCGCACGCGCCGCCAGCAGCCCGGTGGCGCGGTCCCACGTCGCCAGCCGCGCGCACTCCGCCTCGAACGCCGGGCGCACCGGTTCGAATTCCTGCCCCACACGGAGCCCCAGGTTCGCGATCGCCTCGACCGAAACGGCGCCCACGCCGCGGCCGTCCACCGCCACCTCGACCCGTCCGGCGCGCCGCGGGTGCGGGACCAGTGCCGTGATCAGCCCCACGTGCCCTCCGGAAAGAAAGTGCCGGGGAGCCGCACTCTGTAACGTTGGGAGTTTCCGGGTCCCGTCGCTTCCAGACTACGTCTCCCCGGCACGATTCCTCCGCCGGACGATCCCAGGGCGCCTATTCCTCGGCCGCCTCCGCGGGACCCTCTTCGTCAGCGCTCGCCGGCGTGATACCGAGCACCGCCTTCACCTTCTCCTCGATTTCGGCCATCATCGCCGGGTTGTCCTTGAGGTACAGCTTCGCGTTCTCGCGGCCCTGCCCGATCTTCTGGTCCTTGTAGCTGTACCAGGCGCCGGACTTGTCGATGATCCCCGACTCGGCCCCGATGTCCACGAGCAGCGAGGTGTGGCTGATCCCCTCGGCGTACATGATGTCGAACTCGGCCTGGCGGAACGGCGCCGCCACCTTGTTCTTGACCACCTTCACGCGCACGTGCGAGCCCACCACCTCGTCCTTGTCCTTCACGGCGCCGATGCGCCGGATGTCGAGACGCAGCGACGCGTAGAACTTGAGCGCCTTGCCGCCGGTGGTCGTCTCGGGGTTGCCGAACATCACGCCGATCTTCTCACGCAACTGGTTGATGAAGACCACCGACGTGCGCGACCGGGAGATGGCGCCCGTGAGTTTGCGCAGCGCCTGGCTCATCAGCCGCGCCTGCAACCCGACGTGCGAGTCGCCCATGTCGCCCTCGATCTCGGCCTTGGGCACGAGCGCCGCCACCGAATCGACCACCACCACGTCCACCGCGCCCGACCGGACCAGGATCTCGCAGATCTCCAGCGCCTGCTCGCCCGTGTCCGGCTGGGAGATCAGCAGACCCTCGACGTCCACGCCGAGCTTCCGCGCGTAGTCCACGTCGAGTGCATGCTCGGCGTCGATGAACGCCGCCACGCCGCCGGTGCGCTGCGCGTTGGCCACCACGTGCAGACAGAGCGTCGTCTTGCCGCTCGACTCCGGTCCGTAGATCTCGGTCACGCGGCCGCGCGGAATGCCGCCCACGCCGATGGCCGCGTCGAGATTGAGCGCGCCGGTGGGAATCGCGTCGACCCGCACGTGGCTGTCCGTGCCGAGCCGCATGATCGAACCCTTGCCGCAGCTCTTCTCGATCTGCGCGATGGCCAGGTTCAGTGCCTTCTTCTTGTCGTCCTGCATCGTGGAGACGGCCATGATCGGCAAGTCCTTTGGTTGAGCGTGAACCCCTGGCCACGCGGGCTAATCGTAACCCGGCTGGCACCCCTCTCGTTACCCCGAACAAAATACGAAAGCCCTTCGGGGAATCAAGGGACCACCCCAATGCTGAACGCATTCTCCACGTGCCGGACCCGCACCCGACGTCCCTCCACCAAGATACCCACGACGTCGAATCGGTACGACTCGTCGGACCGGCCATGACGTGAGATCCAACTTAAGGCTGAGCGCTCCAAATCGATGCGTTTCCGCCAGTTAACTGCTTCGATCGGATCGCCGAACCGCTCGCTGGATCGTGCCTTCACCTCCACGAAGGCCACCACCCCATCGCGCTCGACCACGAGATCGATGTCCCGGTGTCCGAACCGATATCGGCGGTGCACCACGCGCCAGCCCCGCCGGGCCAGCCACCGCTCCGCAATGCGCTCTCCGAGTTCTCCGAATGCCTGCGTCGCCGCTGACATGGGGCCAACCTACGGCCCGCGTTCCACGAATCATCACCGGAACGCGCGCGGTCGAACCGGAACTACGCGCTCAGTGCATGTCGACGAGCTGCTGCTCGAATACCACGCCGGGCTGGTGCGGCAGTTCCTGCTGCGTCTGCACCACCACCGGATCGGACTCCGAGACCCAGTAATGGACGACGCCGTCGGCCGTGGTGAGCGAGATGACCCAGCAGTGGAACCGGCCGAGTGCGGTGTCGAGATCCTGCTCTCCATCCACCGACAGCGCCCCGGGAACGATGCGGCTGGCGCCCAGGTCCACCTCCAGCACCGACACCGAATCCACGCGCCCGACACTGTGCGGCATCAGCTGCAGCACCACTTCGGTCATCGACGCGCCGGCCAGCAGGTCGCGGCCGTGCGCGAGCACGATGTTCTGGTTGCCGGTGGGTCCGCTCGTGCCGCCGTACAACGAATCCGCCGTGAACTCGATCGCCATCCGCGACCGTCCGCCCAGCACCGAGGTCCAGTGCAGGGGACGCAGATCCACGTAGGACATGTACAGCGAATCGGTGGACGGCACGCTTCCGGTCCGCGTTTCGGCGATCAGCCAGGCGGGAAAGGCTGCGTACGTGGCGTGCTCGATGTCCACGTCGCGGCTGCCCACCACGTGGGTGCTGTCGGGGTAGACCACGCGCATCTGGTAGGTGAGCTGCCGCGGGCGCAGCAGCAGCCCGTTCACCGGCAGGGTTCGGGGCGGCGCCTGGCCGGTATCGGCGGGCAGCGGACGGCTCGCCATGCTCGTATCCTGCGCGCCGGCCGGCCGTGGCGCCGCTGCCATCGCCATCGCCGCCATCACCAGCAACTGCCAGCGCGCCCTCATGCGCGTGGCCCGCAGACGCGATCGAGTTCTTCGAGCCCCATCAGCACGTCGCGCGGCCGGCTCGATCCGGGCTCGGACTTGCCGATCACGCCGGCCGCTTCGAGCTGATCCATGATCCGCGCCGCCCGGCCGTAGCCGATCCCGAGCCGCCGTTGGAGGAGCGACGTCGACGCGCCCTGGTTGTGGATCACGGCTTCCCCCGCCTCCCGGAAGAGCTTGTCGCGGTCGCCGGCGTCGCTCGCCGGCTCTTCGTCCTTCCCGGCCTCGGCCGCCTCGCGCGCGCGGATGGCGGCGATGATGTCCTCCTCCGACGCCTCCTCGAGCCCCAGCCCCTGGGCCAGTCGCGCCTGCCGACGCGCCTCCGCCCGGGCCTCGTACCACTTCATGAGGTTCTCGGTGTCTTCGCTCGAGATGAACGCACCCTGCAATCGCGCCGGCTCGGACTTGCCCGGTGGGATGAACAGCATGTCTCCGTTGCCGAGCAGCGCTTCGGCTCCCGCGCCGTCGATGATCGTCCGGCTGTCCACCTGCGAGGCGACCCGGAACGCGATCCGGCTCGGGAAGTTCGCCTTGATGAGCCCCGTAATGACGTTCACGCTCGGCCGCTGCGTGGCCAGCAGCAGGTGGATGCCGATGGCGCGCGCCTTCTGGGCCAGCATGGCGATCGGCCCCTCGACCTCGCCCTGCACCGTCATCATGAGATCGGCCATCTCGTCGATGACGATCACGATGTACGGCAGGACGTCGTCCGTGTAGTCGAGATTCTCGAACGCCACGTCCTCCTGTTTGGGATGCTTGAGCGGCACGCCGTCCTGCAGGCGCTTGTTGAACTCCTGGATGTTCCGGCACCCGTTGGCGGCGAGAAGCCTGTACCGGTCCTCCATCTCGTGCTTGGCCCAGTGCAGCACCGAGGCGGCGTCCCGATTGTCGGTGACCACCTTGTGCCGCAGGTGCGGCAGCGTGTTGTACACCGACAGCTCGACCATCTTCGGATCGATCATCAGCAGACGCAGCGTGCGAGGCGTGTGCCGGTACACCAGACTGGTGATGATCGTGTTCACGCACACCGACTTGCCCGAGCCCGTCGCGCCGGCAATCAGCAGATGCGGCATCTTGGCGAGATCGGCGATCACCGGCTTCCCCTCGAGATCCTTGCCCAGCGCCACCGGCAGCGCGGCCCGCGCGTTCTGAAATTCGCGGGCCTCGATCAGCTCGCGGAAGGCAACGATCTCCGACGTGGGGTTCGGGACCTCGACACCCACGGCGCCGCGGCCGGGAATGGGCGCCACGATGCGGATGCTCTGCGCCCGCATCGCGAGCGCCAGGTCGTTGGCCAGGTTCGCGAACTGCCGCACCTTCACGCCCGGCGCCGGCTCGATCTCGAACTGCGTCACCACGGGCCCCGTGGTCCGCCCCACCAGCTCTCCGTCCACCCGGAACGTCCGCAGCGCCTCGATGAGCTTCTGCCCCATCTCGTCGAGGTCGCGCCGCCCCCCGTCGCCCACGCGCTCGGGTGGAGGGGTGAGCAGTTCGGGCGTCGGAAGTTCATCGGCCAACGCCGATTCCGGCGAGATGGCCGACGCGTCGATCTCGGCGCGGATCTGTTCCTCCCGGCGCGCGGCGGCTTCGCCCTTGCTCCCCCGCCGGCCCCGCTTCCTCGACGGCGCCGCCATGCTCGCCTCGGGCTCCGGAGCCTCCGGCTCGATGCCCGGCATCTCGTCGGGCGAGGGCTCCAACGCCAGCGCCCGATCGGCCTTGCGCCGCGCCGCCGCACCGTCCGTCCCGTGCTGCGCGCCGACCAGCGCGCGCACCGGATTCCAGGCCAGGGTGGCGGCCATCAGCCCCGAGACGGCAAGCGCCACCACGATCCACGCGCCGAGGTCACCGAACCAGGCGCGCCAGTACGAGGCGACGAAGGCGCCCCAGAGGCCCGACGCCGCCGTGTACCCGTCCCCCATCCGAAGCCCCGAGCCCAGCGCCACCACCGCCGGGAGCAGGAGCACCAGGCCGGCGAGGAAGATCATCCACGAGCGGTCGGTGTCCGAACGCAGCCGGCCGAACACGCGCAGGGCATGCACCATCGGCACGAACGGCACGAGCAACGCGCCGGGCCACCCCAGCAGCAGCACGAGCGGCCGCGCCAGGTGCGCGCCGACCCAGCCCACGTTGGCCCGCACGTCCACCCCCGAACGGAGTTGCGCCAGCCCGAGCACCAGCAACGCGCCCGCCAGGAAGACGCCGAGCAACAGGAGGGCGATTGCCGTCAGCTCGCGTCTGAGCGAGTCGCGCACGGTCAGCCGCCCCGCGCGGGCGTCCGGCGCGTGATCTGCCGGTCCTGGTACACCGGCACTACCGGCGAGGTATCGAGCGTGGCGCAGGCCACGAGGTCCGCGGCGAAGCCGGCCTCGGCCAGCGCCTGACCGTGGCGCGACGTCTCGAACAGCCCCCACAGGTCGTCCCCGTACTTGCGATGCACCTGCACCGCGGCCAGGGCGGCGTCGTTCAGGCGCACGTCCTGGAGCCGCCGCGTGGCGTGATGGACGAACCGCCCCGCGCAGGCCGCGTCCTCCAGCGAGAACTGCCCCTCGTGTCCGGCGCAGATGAAGGCCAGATCGGTGCCCTTGCGCAGCACGCCGCGCATCACCTCGAGCACGGCGGAGAAGTTGACGAACGCGGCGACGAGGACTTCGCGCGCACCCTGCGTCGCCGCGAAGGCGCCGGTCCCGTTGGTCGTCGTCATCAGCACCGTGCGCCCCTCGACGGCCTCCGCCGTGAACTCCACGGGTGAGTTGCCGAGATCGAACCCCTCGATCTTGCGCATCCGGCGTTCGCCGGCCAAGCGCACGTCGTCGCGCTCGAAGGACTTGGCCCGCATCAGCACCGCGTCCGAACTCTCACCGGGCACGACCGCCCGCGCGCCGTTCGTCAGCGCGGCCACGATCGACGACGACGCCCGCAACACGTCCAGCACCGCGACCACCCGGCCCGCGACGTCTCCCGGCCCGATCTCGCGCGCCGTGAAGAAGACGTCGACGCGCATCTACGTGGGCTCCTTCATCAAGTCCGTTTCGCGCTCCAGGAACTTGGTGTCGACCTCGCCGGCCTGGAACCGCGGATTGTCCATGACGCGCGCCAGGAAGGGGATCGTCGTCGTCACGCCTTCGATGATGAACGCTTCGAGGGCGACCCGCACACGGACGATCGCCTCGGCGCGGTCGCGCCCCTGGCAGATCAGCTTGCCCAGCAGGGAGTCGTAGTACGGGGGCACGTTGTACCCCGCGTATACGTGCGAATCGAGCCGCACGCCGGGGCCCCCGGGCGGATGGAAGGCCTCGATCCGCCCCGGCGAGGGCTGGAAGTTGCGCGCCGGGTCCTCGGCGTTCACGCGCACTTCGATCACGTGGCCGCGCAGTGGCGGCAGCTCGAGCACGGACAACGGTTCCCCCGCCGCCACGCGGATCTGCTCCTTCACGAGGTCCACGCCGGTGATCATCTCGGTGACCGGATGCTCGACCTGGATACGCGTGTTCATCTCCATGAAGTAGAACGACCCATCGGTGTCGAGGAGCATCTCGATGGTGCCCGCCCCCACGTAATCGATGGCCTTGGCCCCCGCCACGGCCGCGGCGCCCATGCGCGCCCGGAGCTCCGGGGTCACCGCCGGGCTCGGCGATTCCTCGATCAGCTTCTGGTGGCGCCGTTGCACGGAGCAGTCGCGCTCGCCCAGATGGATCACGTTCCCGTGCTGGTCACCGAGGATCTGGAACTCGATGTGGCGCGGGCGGGCCAGGTACTTCTCCACGTACACGTCGCCGTTGCCGAACGCACTCAGCGCTTCCGAGCGCGCCAGCCCGAACGACCGCGCGAAGTCGTCGGCGTCCTTCGCCACGCGCATGCCCTTGCCGCCGCCGCCCGCCGCCGCCTTGATGATGACCGGGAACCCGATCTCCTTGGCGAACTCGAGCGCCTCGTCCACGTCCTCCACCGGCCCGGGGGTGCCGGGCACGATCGGCACGCCGACTTCGGTCATCGCCTTGCGCGCGGCTGCCTTGTCGCCCATCACGCGGATCTGCTCCGCCGTGGGACCGATGAACGCGATGTTCGAGGCCACACACGTCTCGGCGAACTCCGCGTTCTCGGCCAGGAAGCCGTACCCGGGGTGGATGGCGTCGGCGCCGGTGATCTCGGCGGCGGCAATGAGGCGTGGGATGCGCAGATAGGAATCGCGGGCCGGCGCCGGTCCGATGCACACGTCGTCGTCCGCGAACCGCACGTGTAGCGATTCGCGATCCGCTTCGGAGTAGACCGCGACCGTCTCGACGCCCAGCTCCTTGCAGGCGCGAATGACGCGGAGCGCGATCTCTCCGCGATTGGCGATGAGTACCTTCTTAAACACCGATATCTCGAGTCGAAGTCCGACGACGGCTGCGGCGAGCGTCGGTAGTCATGGGCCGCCGGCGATCAGCTCGCCGACTCGCCCTCGAAGGGCGACCAGCTGGTGTCGCTCGTCCCCGCCACCCCCTGCACGCGCAGCGCGAATTCACTGGGACTGGTGGCGTAGAAGAGGGCGCTCTCGTACGACACGATGCCGCGCGTGTAGTGCTGCATCAGCGACTGGTCGAAGCTCTGCATCCCGTACTGCACCGTGCCTTCCTTGATCAGCTCGGGAATGTTCAGCGTCTTGGACATGTCGCGGATCTGGTCGCGCACCGTCGCCGTATTGATCAACACCTCGGCGGCCGGAATGCGGCCCGGCTTGTCCGAGCGCGGCACCAGCCGCAGGGAAATCACGGCCTGCAGGGCACTCGCGAGGGAAAATCGCACCTCGGCCTGCTGGTGCGGCGGGTAGAACGACAGCACGCGGTTGATCGTCTGCGTCGCGTCGGTGGTGTGCAGCGTCGAGAACACCAGGTGCCCGGTGTCGGCCGCCTTCAGCGCCGTATCGAGCGTGTCGAGGTCGCGGATCTCGCCGATCAGGATGACGTCGGGGTCCTGCCGCAGCACGCGCCGCAAAGCCTGCGAGAAGTTGGACGTGTCGGTGCCCACCTCGCGCTGGTTGATGTGGCAGCTGATGTCCCGATGCAGGAACTCGATCGGGTCCTCGATCGTGATGATGTTCGCCTTGCGATGTTCGTTGATGTGCTGGATCATCGCCGCCAACGCCGTGGACTTCCCGGACCCCGTAATCCCGGTCACGAGCACCAGCCCGCGGGGTTTGAGGGCGATCTCCTTGAGCACCGGCGGCAGGTTGAGCTCCTCGATCGTGCGCGCCTGGTACGGAATCGCGCGCATGGCGAAACAGAGCGAGCCGCGCTGCTGGTACACGTTCACGCGGAAGCGCCCGATCCCCGGCACGCCCACCGCGAAGTCGCACTCCTTCTCCTCCGAGAACAGCTTCACCTGCCGGGCCGTCATCAACTGCTCAGCCAGCGTCTTGAGATCTTCGGGCCGGAGCGCCGGTTGATCCATCGGCTCCAGGTCGCCGTTCACGCGCAGCGTCGGCGGCCGCCCCACCTTGAGATGCAGGTCGGAAGCCCCGCGCCGGACCAGTTGCTCGAGCACGGTCTTGAAGTGGAACGCGGCCGCGGGCGCGTTGGTACCCTCGCCCGGTGCCTGGTTCGGAGCAGCGGGTTTAGCCATTGGGGTCGATCCGGAACAGCGCCTGTCCGTACTCCACCGGCTGCGAGTCCTCGACGAGGATCTCCTTGATCACACCGGCATACTCGGACTCGATCTCGTTCATGATCTTCATGGCTTCGATGATGCAGAGGATCTGCCCCTTCGCCACGCGCGTGCCCACGGCGACATAGGGTTTGGCCCCGGGCTCCGGCGCGTGATAGTACGTCCCGACCATCGGCGACTTCACTTCCAGACCGGCCGGCGCCGGCGCTTTCGGCGCGGGCTCCGCCTCCGGCGCCACGGCCGGCATTCCCTGCGGCGGGGTCAGTCGGACGTCACCGGGGCCCGCCATCATCGATGGCATCTGCACCGGCGCTGTCATCTGCACGGTGCCGCGCTGCGACGGCGACTTGGAGATCCGGATCTTGAGCCCCTTGTCCGAGGAGATCTCGATCGAGTCCACCGTGGAACCGTCGATGATGTCGATGAGCTTTTTTACGTAGCGAAGGTCGATCATAGAATCGTGGATATGGCGCGAACGGTCCGCCCTACACCAGCTCGAGCAACTCGCGCGGAAATTCGGTCAGAATACGAGTGTTCTCCGGGCCCAGCCACACATCATCTTCTATCCGTACTCCACCCCACCCCGCCCGGTACACCCCGGGCTCGATGGTCACCACCGCACCAACAGGAAGAACCTGCTCGTTGGTCCGGGCAAGCCGCGGCGCTTCGTGCACCTCCAGCCCGATCCCGTGGCCCAGGCTGTGGCCGAACAGCTCCCCGAGGCCGTGCCGCTCAATGTAGCTCCGAGCGACCGCGTCGGCATCCCGCCCCGTCATCCCGGCGTGGACGGCGGCCGATGCGGCCTCGTTCGCACATCGCACCACCTCGTAGACCTCGCGCTGCTCGTCCGTCGCACGCCCGACCACCACGGTCCGCGTCACGTCCGAGCAATACCCCTCCACCACCGCCCCGAAGTCGAACAGCAGGAAGTCCCCCGTCTGCACGCGGTGCCCCGTAGGTTGGGCGTGCGGCAGCGCGGCGCGCGCCCCCGAGGCGATGATCGTGGCAAACGCGAATCCCTCGCTTCCCTCGTCCCGCAGCGCATGCTCCAACGCCCCGGCCACCTCCAACTCGCTCATCCCGGCGCGAACGCCTTCGAGCGTGCGCGCCAGCGCGCGGATGGCGACGCCGGCGGCCTTTTCGATCAGCGCCACCTCCGACGCATCCTTGCACTCCCTGAGCCGCTCCACCAGATCCGCCGTCGGCCGCCACTGCCACTGGCTTCCCGCGCCCTGTAGCCGCTGGAAGTCCCGGTGGGGCATGTGCGCCGCTTCGAACCCCACGAGCTTCATCCCCCGAAACCCGGCCAACTGCTGCCAGAGCGACGTCCACAGGCTGACCGGGTCGATCACCACCCGCGCGAGATCCCCGACCTCCTCCACCACCTGCGTCTGATAGCGGAAATCGGTGATCAATACCGTTTCAGCGGGCGTGACCACCACCAACGCGCTCGAGCCCGAGAACCCGGTGAGGTACCGGATGTTCGGAAGACTCGTGACGAGCAGGCCGTCGAGCCCCTCGGCCGCCACGGCGTCGGAGAGCGCGGACAGGCGCCGCGGACGAGAGTCACCCACGCGCGTTCAGGTGGGAGACCAGTCCGCGCAGGCCCAGTTCGTAGCCGAGCACACCCAGTCCGCATACGACGCCGACCGCCGCCGGCGCCAGCATCGAATGCCGGCGCTCCCGTTCACGCGCAAACACGTTTGTGATATGCACCTCGACGAACGGCACCTCCACGCCCACCAGCGCGTCACGAATGGCGAGGCTGGTGTGGCTGTACGCGCCGGCATTCACCAGCGCCCCGTGCACCCGGCCCCGCCACTGATGGATGGCGTCCACCAGCGCACCCTCCCCGCTGTGCTGCGCAAACTCGACTTCCAGGCCCATCGTGTGGCCCAGTTCACTCAGGTGGCGCTCGACGTCGCCCAGCGTGTCGTGGCCGTACAACTGGGGTTCACGTGTGCCAAGCAGGTTCAGATTTGGCCCGTTGAGGACGGCGATTCTCACCGCTTCTTCAATCCGTCTAGCCACGAGTTGAACTGTTCGATGTCGTCGTCGGCAGACTCGGACGGCTGCCCCAATGGAGGCGTTTCCGTGATCGACGACCCCATGGCAGGCGTCGGGTTCGCGAAGAACTTGTCGAACGAGAAGCCGGGGGCGTCGGACGGAGAGGCGGAGGGCCGCTGCTCGCGGAACACGCTGTCGAGCGACAATTCCTCCGTCGCCCGGCGCGCCGGCGCGCCTTCCATCGTCGCCGGCGGAGTGTCGCCCTCTTCCGGCGGGGCGCCGTAGGCGCCGGCAAGCCCCTCGGCCGCCGCCTCATCCTCCTCGGACACCCCGGCAGAATCGAACATGAGATCGATGGATCCGCCCGGCGGCTCGGGTTCCGGCCCCGGTGCCTCTTCCGCGCTGGGGGCGGCGTCGAACGCCTCCGCCGTGCGTTCACCGGCGCCGTCATCGGCGGCGGGCGAGGTCTCCACCTCCGCCTCGTCGACGAGGTCGAATCCCCCGGCTGCTGATTCGTCGGCGACCGGCGTCTCTACGGCTTCGGTCTCTACGGCGACGACGGTCTCTTCGATGGTCTCTACGGCGACGACGGTCTCTTCGATGGTCTCTTCGGCCACGAACGCCTGCACCTCGATGTCCGCCACCGGGCTCGCCAGCTCATCGCCCTCATCCACCGTCTCCGCCGGTTCCGAGCCGATCCGGCTCCCGCCGGCCACATGGCCGCCGAGGGCCGCGAGGAACTCGCGAATGGACGGGCCCGTCGCGGCGGGGGGCGTGGTTGCCTCGGCCTCGGCCTCGGCCTCCGCCTCCGCCTCAGGAGCCGGTTCCGGCTCAGCCGCGGCCCCTGGCGCCGCCTCTGCCATGGGGGCGGCGGCGGCCTGGTCCACGGTCTGTCCGAACCCCTCGTCGGTCAGCAGGCCGGCGGGAGGCTCGATCACGAGGTCGTTCGTTTCCGTACTCTCCGGCCCACCCTCGGATGCGTGTTCCGCTTCGGGCGCACCCAGCCCCGATTCGAACGTGAACGACGACGCATCGAGATCGGGCACTTCCTGCGCCGGCGGCACGGCGGCCGGCGTTGCGTCCACCGCGGCTTCCAACTCCGAAATCCGAGCCTGAAGGCCCGCGTCGTCGGGTCGCTGCGCGAGGAGTTGCCGGTACACCCGGAGCGCCTCATCCCGGTGCCCCTGCGAACGGTACAGTTCCGCCATCGTCTCGGTGGCGAACGGATCCAGGCCCGGCGCCGGTGGCGGGGTCGGCGCCGACGGTGGAGTGCTCTCCTGGGTGGCGAGTTCGAGATCGTCCAACGGGAACTCGTCGGCCGCCCCCTGCCACTCCGACACGGGCTCCGAGGCGGGCTCCGGTTCCGGCTCCGGCTCCGGCTCCGACGAGGCTTCGGGCCATGGCGCGCCTGCGGCGTCTACAGCGGGCATCAGCAGGCCGTCATCCGCCCGCTCGATGTCGAAGCCCGTCGTTTCGAGCGAGGGACGCGGAGTGTCGCCACCCGGGGGAATCGGTTCGGCGGACGCGAGGTTCAGGTCATCGAGATCGAGCAACTCGTCGGCGGGAGGCGCCGAGGCCTCGGGTGGCTCCTGGTCCGTGCCAGCCGCGATCATCTCTGGCGGCTCCGCAGCCGCCTCCGGAGCGGCAGGGGCTGCCGGGGGCGGGGGCGGCGGAGACGCCACCACCGGCTCGGCGACGGGCGCCTCAGGCGCGGAAGTCGCCTGCGCTGCTTCCTCGACCGGAGCGTCCTCCGGGGGAGCAGCAGGTTCGGTCTCCGGCGGGGTGGAGCCGGTCAGCCCCTCCAGCGACACCGACTCCATGACGACGGTCCCGGTCGGCCCCGTGGCCGGCGGTTCGGCCGCCGGCGCCTGCGGCGCATTGGCCAGCTCCGTCAGCAGGGCCGAGATCTCGGCGTTCCGGGGATCGGCGTCGAGAACACGCTGGTACCACAGCCGCGCCGACGCCGGGTCGCCCAGGCCCCGCGCGATATCGCCCAGATACCGAAGCGCGATCAGGTTCTCCGGATCGAGGGTGAGGGCCGTGTCGAACACGACCTTGGCTTCGTCCAGTTGCTGCGCGTCGTACAGCGCCTGTCCGTACACGATATGGCCGCTCATGTGGCCCGGCTGCTGCGGGAGAAATTCCCGGCAGATGGCAATGGCCTGATCCGGATCACCCGCCTTCCGGTATTCGTTGGCGAGCGGAGCAAAGTACCGACGAGGGTTCTCGTCGAACTTCTTTTGCAGGTCGTCGATTCGGGCGGAATTCGCCATATCTGGCCTCGAGCCGTCGGCGGGCGGTAGGAAAGCGAAGAATACATATCGCAGACAGTTCAAGTCAATCAGAAGTCACACGCCGACTTGATTTTAGGACCATCCACCCGGTAGCTTTTCCTGCTCTGCACCAGAGTCGCAACCATCGCTCGCTTCAGGAGTAACGCCGCGTGCTGCAATCCATGCGGAGCTGGGCCAAGTACATCTGGATTTTCGTGATCGGGGCCCCGTTCATCTTCGTCTTCCTGTTCTATCAAACTTCCGGCCTCGGCAATGCCGCCTCGGTCACCCCGAGTACCCCCGTCGCCAAGGTGGATGGCCAGGAGATCCTCTACGCGGACTACACGCGCCAGGTAGACAACCAGGTGCAGTCGGAACAGCAGTCCTCCGGCCGCTCCATGACGCAGGATGAGATCCGCCAGATCCAGAATTCGGTCTTCGACCAGATGGTGACGCAGATCCTGCTCGACCGCGAGTACAAGCGGCGCGGGATCTCGGTCACGGCCGACGAGATCCGCGAGTACGCCAAGTACGCCCCGCCCTCCTGGATCCAGCAGAGCCCGGACATGCAGACGGACGGCAAGTTCGACATGGCCAAGTACCAGCGGCTGCTGCAGAGTCCGGTGGCGCGGGAGAGCGGGCTCCTGGTGCAGCTCGAGGACTACTACCGCACCGAGATCCCGAAGCAGAAGCTGTTCGAGCAGATCACGGCCGGGGTCTACGTCTCCGACGCCGACCTGTGGCGCGCCTGGCAGGACTCGCACGACAGCGCACAGGTCAGTTACGTGGCCTGGAACGACACGCCCGACTCCGCCGACCTCAAGTCGGTCACCGAGGCTCAGATCCAGCAGTACTACGACGGCCACCACGACCAGTTCACGGAACCGGGCACGGCCCGCCTCTCCGTCGTGAAGATCCCGCGCGTGATCACAGCAGCCGACAGCGCCGCCGTCCGCGCGCACCTGATGCAACTGCGCGCCGAGATCGAGTCCGGCACCAGCACCTTCGCCGACGTGGCCAAGCGGGAGTCGCAGGACTCGGCCTCTGCAGCCAACGGCGGCGACCTCGGGATGAGCACCAAGGGGCAGTTCGTCCAGGAGTTCGACAAGGCGGCCTGGTCCCTCAAGCCTGGTCAACTCTCGGGGCCCGTGCTCACCCCCTTCGGCTATCACCTGCTCAAGGTGAACTCGCGCAAGGGTGATTCGATCGACGTCAGTCACATCCTGCTGCGCATCCAGCCCACCGATTCCAACGAAGCGCGGATCGATCGCCGGGCGGACAGCCTGGCGAACATGGCCGCCACCGCCGATCTGCCGAGCAAGCTCGACTCCGCGGCGGCCGTGCTGCATCTCACCATCTACAAACTTACGGCCACCGAGAACCAGCCCGCCATGCTCGGCAGCGAGCAGGTGCCGAGCGCCAGCGCCTGGGCGTTCGGCGGCGCGCGGCCGGGGGACATCAGCGACCTGTTCGACGACGACAACGGCTACTACCTCGCGCGGCTCGACTCGCTCACGCCGGGCGGACTGCGCGACCTCAGCGCCGTGCGCGAACAGATCCGGGCCACGGTGGCCGCCCAGCACCATCTGGATCGGATGATGGAGCCCGCCAAGGCGTTCGCCTCGGCGGCCGCGGCCAGCGGCCTCGACGCCGCCGCCCAGAAGATGAAGCTGCACGTCGCGCAGACGCCGGTGTTCACGCGGACGACCTTCGTGCCCGGCCTCGGCGGTCAATTCACGACCGCCATCGGCGCCGCGTTCGGACTGCCGCTGCACGCGGTGAGCGACCCCGTCCGTGGCGAGTCGCAGATCACCGTGGAGCGCGTGGATCGCCGGATCAAGGCCGACAGTGCCGCCTGGCTCAAGCAGAAGACCGCGCAGCGCCAGCAGCGGATCAGCCAACTGCAGCAGGCTCGCCTGCAGATGTACCTCCAGTATCTGCACGACTCTGCCAAGATCGACGACCGCCGCCAGGCCATCGACGCGGCCATCCGGCGCACCTCGAGCTAGCCGCCGCGACGACGCGGGACCCGAATGCAGGACGGCGCCCCGGCCAGGTTGGCCGGGGCGCCGTTTTTGTGGGCGGGTCCCGCGTCGCGATGTCTACATCAACCGCTTGGGCTCGCGCGCCGGCTCCTCTTCCTGCTTGGTGCGCGCCGCCGGCTCGCCCTGATGCAGCCGGTCGATGTGCCGGTCGTCATCGGACTCGCTCACCTGCCGCTGCACGTCGTTGATGCTGCGCTTGAACTCCCGAATGCCCTTGCCCAGCGAGGCCCCGATTTCCGGCACGCGGCGCGCACCGAACAACACGAGCACGATCACCAGAATGATGAACAGCTCCATGGGACCGAAATTCCCGAAATTCATACCGTCTCCTAGAAGAGCGACCGCGCGATGAGATAGGCCACGAACACGCCCACGAGGCCGAGGATCGACACATCCAGCGCCACCGGGCCTACACTGAACTTGATGATGACGAGATCAATCGGCAACGGCCCCATCGACGGTGTCACCCCGGTGGTCAGAAACTCCTTGACCGCTCCGGCCGGCAGCCAGCGCCTGGCGATCTCCGTGAACGCGCCGCCGACGATGAATCCGATCGAGAGCACGATCGCGTGGTACCCCGGCCGATGCTTGGCGGAACCGGTGGGAGGCATTACCAGCGCCGGTCGGTGACGTACGCGATGGCTTCGACGAGCGCCGCACGGGCCGGCGAGTCCGGAACCCCCAGCAGCGCGTCTTCCGCCTCCTGGGCGTACTGTTCGCCGCGCCGGCGGGCATACTCGATGCCCCCCGCGTCGGCGACGATGCCCACGACGTCCTGGATCGCGGCGTCGGTCGGGGCGTCGGCCGCGAACAACTGCTCCACCTGTTGGCGTGCCGCGGGCGACAGCGAAGGCAGGGCGGCGATGAGCGGCAGGGTGACCTTATGCTCCCGCAAGTCGTTCCCCGACGGTTTGCCCGTGACCGACTCGTCCTCGGTGTAGTCGAGGATGTCGTCCACCACCTGGAAGGCCATGCCGAGCCGGTCGCCGAATCGGGCCATGCGCTCGCGGAACCGGGCGGCGCCGCACAGCGCTCCGCTCTCACACGCGGCCGAGATCAGTGACGCGGTCTTGGCCCGGATGAGGAGTTCGTACTCGGGCTCGCCGAAGTGCAGGGCATCGATTGCCGCCAGCTGTCGCATCTCACCCATGCTCAACTCGCTTGACACGTCGGTGACGACACGAACCACGTCGAAGTCACGAATGGCCACCAGGGCACGCAGCGCCCGCGAGTACAGGAAGTCGCCCATGATGACCGACACCTGATGGCTGAACATCGAGTTCACGGTCGGCAGACCGCGCCGTGTCGCCGAGTGATCCACCGAGTCGTCGTGCACCAGCGTCGCCAGATGCATCAACTCGATGACGGCCGCCAGCCGCACGGCCCGCGGCTCCGGCCGCCCCTCGAGTTCGCTCGATAGCAGCGTCAACGTGGGCCGGAACATCTTGCCGCGCATCCCGAGCAGGTGGTGACTCACCTCTTCCACCATCGGCACCCCGGAACTGACGATCTCCTGCATTGCGGCCGTCACCAGATCCAGGCGCTCGCGAATCGGGGCCTGAATGCCGCGCAACGCATCGGTCATCGGGGTCCGCGGCCGCGCGATCACTCCACTCATCGGGTCGCTCCCTCGATGGCGTTCATCCGGTCGCCCACGTCGCGGAACTGGACGTCGACCACGAAGATGCGTTGGTAGTATTCGAGCGCCTGGGCGGGCTTGCCGAGTTCCTCGCACGCGCGCCCCAACAGATAGAGCACGCCCACGAGCTGGTCGTCCCCCACCCCCTTTTCATGCACGGCCCGTCCCAGCAGCGTGCTCGCCATCTGGAACTGCTCCTTCTCCATGAAGCACTGCCCGATCGCCTCGTACGTGCGCACCCGGTTATCGACGCCGCGCAGTGACTTCTGGAATTCGGAGATCGCCTCGTCCAACAGGCCCATTTCCTTGTACGCGATCCCGAGGTCGTAGTGACTCTGGTAGTCGTCGGCATCGACGTTGTCGGCCACGCCCTGCTTGAACTTCCGCAGCATGTCGGCGAAGTCGGCTTCCTCGTCGCCCGACGGCTCCTGCTCGGCCACCACCATGCGGGTGTCCTTCGGCGCCTCGTCGTCGCGCATCAGATCGCCGAGGTTGACGAACTCGCCGCGCACCGGCGTGGGGATGGAGACGCGCGGTCTGGAGGGCGTTCCGAGCGACGATCCCAGCATGCCCGCGGCCGGGGTATCGGACAGCGCGCTCAGGGCGCCCTGCGCGCGCGCGTTGTCCGGCGCCAGTTCGAGCACCCGGTGGTAGATCACGCGCGCCTTGTCGGCCTGGTCGCTGCGGAACAGCGCGTCGGCCAACTCCAGGTAGGCATCCACCAACCGGTGCTTGTCTTTGGACCGGAACGCGTACTCCACGCGCTTCTGGTGGTGCTTGACCGACGAGGGATCCGCGCGGACCAGTTCGTCGGCGATCGAAGCCGCGGCATCGAGATCTCCCTCGACCTCGTACCCCTTCATCGCCGTCTCGAACTCCAGCAGGCCCTCTTCACGGTGGCCCGCATCGAACATCGCCTCGCCGAGTTCACGGTGCGCGCCCCAGTCCGCGGGATTCGCGTCCACCACCGCCTGCAACATCTCGACCGAGTGCGCGGCGAGCATCGTCGACGCGCGCCCGACGGGCTCCGCGGACTCGCCCGCATCCTCGGTGGCCGCACCGGCGTCCTCACCCCCGACATCCATCATCGGGAGCCCGTGCGTCGGCGAGCCGCCCGTGGGGGTCTCATCGGCGGACGTCGTCAGCACATCGTCCGGAAGCATCAGCTCGAGGTCGTCGTCCGCCTCCTGTTGCGACGGAACGTCGGCCGGCGGCGCTGTGTCGGCCGCTTCGATGTCCCCGGCGTCCGCCTCTCCGGCCTCCTCCGGCAACTCCTCTTCCGCCGCGGCGTCCGCGCCCGGGATCGACGTGGGTTCGATGTCGGGCAACGGCGCGGCAGTTTCGGCCGCCGCCTCCGCGTCGAACGACGTCGCGACGAGCCCCTCGACCGGCGTACTCGTGTCGACCGCCGGCGCGTCCTCGTCGAACTCGGTGCTGCGGGTCACGCCGTCCAACGGCTCCGTCTCGACCTCATCCGCACGCACCGGTTCGCCGACATCGGCCTGCTCGGCTTGCGACGCCAGCTCGGTCTCCGACGCCAGCTCGGTCTCCGACGCCGCTCGTCGACCGCTCGGTCGCTGACGCCTGCTCGGTCGGCGGCGGTTCCACGGGAAGCGCCGGCGGGGGCTCGGATGGACGCGGCGTGGTTCCGCGCCGCGGCTTGGGAGCCTCGTTGAGATCGAGGAAGACCAGGTCCTGCCCCTTGGACTCGAGGGGCGTGTCGCCGGCCCGCACTTCGGCATCGGGATCGAGCGCGCGGATACGCTCCGCCGTCGCTTCGGCCTCCGCGGGGCGATCCTCCGCCGAGTAGCGCTGGTACAGGAGCTGCAACTGCTCCACCGCCTCACCGCGCTTGCCCGCCTTCTGCAACTGGTCCGCGAGCATCAGGCGGATGTCGTCCTGATCCGGACAGAGATCCGCGAATTCCTTCAGGGCACGGAACGCCTCGTCCAGCCGTCCCGACTTCTGCATGCGGTCGGCGAACTCGAGGAAGTTCCGTTTCGCCTCGGCGGTGAATCCCTTCTGCGCGCTGATCTTCCCGAGCTTGTAGTAGATCGACGTGCGCCCGGGCGACTGACGGAGGATCTTGTTGCAGAGCGCGATGGCGTTGTTGAAGAAGCCGCCATCACTATAGTGATCGACGGCCTTCTCGTAATAGTCGACCGCGTCGGCCACGTTGCCCTGGCGGAGCAGCAGGTCGCCGACCCGATTGAACAGCGCAACATCCATCTCCTCGGGGCTCGATTCGTACGCAGCGAGGAGATCGATATACACGGCGAGCGCCTTGTCCGGCTGCTTTTTCAGCTCGAACTCGGCAGCCTTCTTTTTGAGCTTTGCGATGTTCGACATCAGCGCCCGGAAGGCCTCGAGAGAAGGGCCGACGACGGCCAGCGTCGGGGGAGAATGAGCTTTGGAAGTTATCCCTAAGTGCTACCAGTCACAAGGTTTGCCTCGCACCCAACTCCGCCTGCAGATGGGGGCGCCAAACCAGTACGGCAACTCCCGATAGTCCGCCGCATCGTACAACGAAACGTCCGCGGAGAAGCCCGGCGCGATCTGCCCTACCCGGTCCGCGATGCCGAGCGCGGCGGCCCCATTGACGGTTGCCGCCACCAGGGCTTCGGCCGCGCTCAGGTGCAGTTGGCTCACGCCGAGTGTGAGAATCGTCGGAAAATGCAGGGTCGGGGAGGTCCCCGGGTTGAAATCCGTGGCCAGCGCCACCGGGACCCCCGCCTCGATCAGCGCGCGGGCCGGTGCCTGCTTGGATTTCCCGAGAAAGACCATGGTCGCCGGAAGCAGCGTGGCCACCGTGTTGACGCTGGCCAGCGCGGCGATACCCTGCTCCGAGATCGCGGCCAGGTGATCGGCCGACGTCGCCTTCAGCTCCGCCGCCAGCTCCGCGCCGCCGGACGACGTCAACTCGTCGGCATGGAGTTTCAGCGCCAACCCCGCACCGCGGGCGGCGAGGAGGATCTCCCGCGATTCCGCCGGGGTGTAGACATGGGTTTCGCAGAAGACGTCGGCGAACTGCGCGAGTTCCTCCTCCGCCACCCGGGGAATCATGTCGTGGATCACCGTGTCCACGTACGCCCGGCGGGCGGCGGGCGTGCCGCGATGCTCCAGCGGCACCTCGTGCGCGCCGAGGAAGGTCGCCACGATGCGGATGGGCAGTTCGTCGCGCAACCGCCGGATGGCACGCAGCATCTTCAGTTCGTCGTCCAGCGTCAGCCCGTAGCCCGACTTGACCTCGACGGTGGTGACGCCGCTCGCCGCCAGCAGGCGGAGCCGCCCGCGCGCGAGGTCCACCAGTTGCTGCTCGGTGTGCGCGCGCACGTCGCGTACCGATGCGTGGATGCCTCCGCCGCGCCGCGCGATCTCCATGTAGTCGAGCCCGGCCGCCCGCATCTCGTGCTCCGCCGCGCGCCCGCGCCCGAACACGGCGTGCGTGTGCGAATCCACGAATCCCGGGGCGAGTACGCCGCCGCCGCAGTCCACGAGCTCCCAGTCCGGATAGTCGCGCCGCAGTTGCTCCTCGGGGCCGACGGCCTCGATCACCCCATGCCCTACGGCCACTGCGTAGCCGTCCCGCGGCGCGGCGTCCGCCATCGCCCCGCCGCGCCGCGCTCGACGCGGCCCGGCGCACGTCACGACCTGCGTTGCATTGACCAGGAGGAAATTCGTCATACCGCCGGCGCTCCGCTCGTATTGCCCATCACGTCCTGTACGCGCGACCACTCCAGCGGCGCCTGCGCTTCACCGCGGCAGGCATAATAGCACGCGTCGCAGTGGATCGGCTGGTACCGCCGGAATTCCCGCCAGTGGAAGTTCGTCGGGAAATCGGGGCAGCGCTTGACGTGTCCTACGGGGTCGATGTGGATGGTCCGGATCCCCGACCGGCACGGTTCCCGGAGTTCGCCCCGTACGTAGCGCGGGATCTGGCGAAGGTAGTAGTCCGAACTCGTGATCACCCCGCGATGGCGGCGCTTGAAATCGAGGAGCGCCGCGACCAGCTCGTCGAGGTCGCGCGCGTGCGCCTCGCCCAGGACGTGGGCGTCATTCCCGTTCTTGGCGTCGGTGTACACGCTCAGATTGATGCCGACGCCGAGTTCGCGGGCCCGGTGCACGAGGGGCAGGATCTGATCGACGTTGTCGTTCTTGATGACGGTGTTGAAGCGGATGTTGTCGATCCCGCGCGCCTGCATTCCGGGAATCGCGGCGAAGATGCGCGCGCTCAGGCCCGGGATGCCGCGCGCCCGGTCGTGCCGTTCGTCCGGATAGTCGAGGGAGATGTTGAACTGGTGCACCCCGGCGTCCCACAGACTCCGCGCGCGCTCCGGCGTCAACATTGCCCCGTGCGTGATCAGCGCCACGTACTTCAACCGCACGGCCGACGAAACCGCGCGGACGATTCCTTCCAGATCGCGGCGCATCAGCGGCTCGCCGCCGGTGAACGTGATCATCATCGGGTTGAAGAACCGCGCGGCGTCGGCGAAGCTCGACAGCTCCTGGTCCCGGGCACTCGGATGGGTCTTCCAGTAGTCGCAGAACCCGCACCGTGCGTTGCAGCGGAGCGTCACCTCGAAATGCACGAGCACCGGCATGCGCCGCGCGGTGAGCCACGCGTACTTGCCGATGAAGAGCGGAACGTGCCAGGGCTTGAAGCGAGAGGTCAGCATTCGGGAACGGTCGGCCGCCGCCCATCAGCCGTCTGCAGTCGGCAGGGCGCGGTTCCTCGTTCACTGCCACCGGCCGATGGCAGACTGCCGGCCGTCATTCCGCCGTCTCGCGCATCGGCAGCTTGATGTGCTCCCGCTTCGCCGTCTCGACCGCCTCCTCGTATCCCGCATCGGCATGCCGCGCGACGCCGAGCCCCGGATCGTTCGTGAGCACGCGTTCGAGTCGTACGCGCATCTCGGGCGTCCCGTCGGCGACGATCACCTGCCCCGCGTGTAGCGAATTGCCGATCCCCACGCCGCCGCCATGGTGGAACGACACCCACGAGGCGCCGCTGGCGACGTTCAGCATCGCATTGAGGATCGGCCAGTCGGCCACCGCATCGCTGCCGTCCTTCATGCGCTCGGTCTCCCGGAAGGGCGAGGCCACCGAACCGGTGTCGAGGTGGTCGCGCCCGATCACGATCGGCGCCGAGAGTTCGCCGCTCGCCACGAGATCGTTGAGCGCGACGCCGAACCGCGCGCGTTCTCCCTGGCCCAACCAGCAGATCCGCGCCGGGAGCCCCTGGAAGTGCACCCGCTCGCGCGCCAGCATGATCCAGCGCCGCAGGTGCTCGTCGTTCGGGAACAGGTCGAGAATCAGTTCATCCGTGCGGTGCAGGTCTTTGGGATCGCCCGACAGCGCGACCCAGCGGAACGGCCCCTTCCCCTCGCAGAACAGCGGACGGATGTACTCCGGGATGAATCCGGGGATGTCGAACGCGTTCGCCACCCCATGGTCGAACGCCACCGTGCGGATGTTGTTCCCGTAGTCGAAGGTGACCGCGCCGCGCTGCTGCAACTCCAGCATCGCGCCCACGTGCACGGCGATCGACTGCTCCGCCAGTTCGACGTAGCGTTTGGGGTCGGTGGCCCGCAGCGCCGCCGCCTGGGCCAGCGAATGGCCCGCCGGTACGTAGCCGTTGAGTGTGTCGTGCGCACTGGTCTGATCGGTGAGTGCGTCGGGCACCACCCCGCGCCGCACGATCTCGGGCAGCACCTCGGCCGCGTTGCCCACGAGGCCCACCGACAGCGCGGTCCCGTTCCGCTTCGCCTCGTCGATGACCGCAAGCGCCTCGTCCAGGCTCCGCGCCTTGCGGTCGCAATAGCCGGTGGCCAGACGCTTGTCGATGCGGGCCTCGTCCACCTCGATGCCGAGGATTGCCGCGCCGTGCATCGTCGCGGCGAGCGGCTGGGCGCCGCCCATCCCGCCCAGTCCGGCGGTGAGCACGAATCGGCCGGCCAGCGTGCCCCCGAAGTGGCGCCGCGCCATGGCCCCGAAGGTCTCGTACGTGCCCTGCAGGATGCCCTGCGATCCGATGTAGATCCACGATCCGGCGGTCATCTGCCCGTACATCATCAGGCCGGCGCGCTCCAACTCGCGGAAGTGATCCCAGGTCGCCCAGCGCCCGACGAGGTTGGCGTTGGCAATCAGCACACGCGGCGCGCTCGCGTGGGTGCGGAACACCCCCACCGGCTTCCCGCTCTGCACCAGCAGCGTCTCGTCGGCCTCCAGCGCCCGCAGCGACCGGACGATGGCATCGAACGCATCCCAGCTCCGCGCCGCGCGCCCCGTGCCGCCATAGACGACCAGGTCGTCGGGGCGCTCGGCCACGTCGGGATCGAGGTTGTTCATCAGCATCCGCAACGCCGCCTCCTGCTGCCACCCCTTGCAGGACAACGCGGTGCCACGCGGCGCGTGCACCGGCCGCGGCCCCGCCGCGGGCTTCGGATGGTGGGTCGTCGTGGCGGTCATGGCCACTCCGCTGTTGTGGTGAAATGATCGTTCGCGATCGCGTCGGCCAGACGCGCGATATCGCCCGCCAGCACGCGATCCTGGACGAGCGGCGGGACCAGGGCGCGCACGGCCCGATGGGC
Source organism: uncultured Gemmatimonadaceae bacterium (assembly GCA_963822945.1). Lineage (GTDB taxonomy): Bacteria > Gemmatimonadota > Gemmatimonadetes > Gemmatimonadales > Gemmatimonadaceae > JAGWRI01. Next base: position 63,516 of record CAWGJO010000025.1, read on the forward strand.
CTCCGCCGCGCCGCGGCCGGGCTTCAACGGTGCCCGATAGTCCAACCCCTGCGCCGCGCACATGAGTTCGATGGCGAGCACGTAGCGCACGTTCTGGACGATGCGGCGCAGCTTCAGCGCCGCCGTCATCGCCATCGGCACCACGTCCTCCTTGTTCCCGTCGGTCGGAATCGTGTCCACACTCGCCGGGTGCGCCAGCACCTTGCACTCGCTGGCCAACGCCGCCGCAGTCACCTGCGCCATCATGAACCCCGAATTGACTCCCGCGTCGGGGGACAGAAAGGGCGGCAGCCCCTGGTTGAGATCGGGATGCACGAGCCGGTCGATCCGGCGCTCGGACATCGTGGCCAGATTCGTGAGGGCGATCGCCAGCACGTCCAGCGCCATGGCCACCGCCTGCCCATGGAAGTTTCCACCGCTCAGCAGCGTGCCATCTTCGAAGACGAGTGGGTTGTCCGTGGCCGCGTTCAGCTCCCGCGCGATGAGCCCGCCCGCGAACTCCATGGCGTCCAGCACCGGGCCGTGCACCTGCGGGATGCAGCGTAGCGCATAGGCGTCCTGCACGCGCGGATCGCCCGTGCGGTGCGACTCGCGAATCTCGCTCCCCGCCAGCAGTTCGCGCAGCAGGCGGGCCGATGCGATCTGCCCCACCTGCCCGCGCACCTCCTGAATGCGTTCGTCGAACGCCACGGGCGTGGCGAGCAGCGCATCCACGGTCATCGCGCCGGCCGCGTGGGCCACCCGCCAGAGTTGCCGGGCATCGGTGAGCGCCAGCGCCCCGATCGCGGTGTGGGCCTGCGTGCCGTTGATGAGCGTCAACCCTTCCTTCGGCCCGAGCACCACCGGCGCCAGCCCTGCCCCGCGGAGCATGTCGGCGGACGGCCCCCGGCGCTCGCCCTGCAGCAGGTCGCCCTCGCCGATCAGCGACAGGGCCAGGTGGGCCAGTGCCGCCAGGTCGCCGCTCGCGCCGACGCTGCCCTGCTCCGGCACGGGCGGATAGAGGCCCGCATTGAGCATCGCGATGAGCAGGTCGGCCAGGTCGGCCCGTGCCCCGGAGTAACCCTTGCTGATCACATTGGCGCGGAGCAGCATCATCGCCCGCACTTCCCGCTCGGGCAGCAGGGGGCCCACGCCGGCGGAGTGGCTGCGCACCAGATTCACCTGCAACTCCGCCAGCCGCTCGTGCGGAATCGCGACGTCGGAGAGTTTGCCGAAGCCGGTGGTGACCCCGTAGGCGACGGCATTCCGCTCGACGAGACCGGCCACGACGGCCTGCGTGCGGCCGATCCGGGCCCTCGCCGCCTCGGCCAGCGCCACCGGCGCCCGGCCGATCGCGACCGCCGCCACGTCGGCGATGGCGAGCGAATGGCCGTCGAGCGTGATCTGGGTTGTCATGGGCGGAACATCTCCGGCGGCCACGGACAATTCAAGGGCCGCCGGGGCGCCCTAATACTGCCCGCCGCTGCGATACGTGCCGCGGTTGTAGTTGAACTTGAGGTCTGGCTCCGCAATCAGCGCGATCTGGAACGAGAAGGAGAAGTTGCCGTTCGGCGACTGGGTGAACGAGAAGATCGCCCGCCAGTCGTGAAGCTCGCGAATGAGTTGCACGTCCTGACTCGCGAACTGGTGCTGCTGGAAGTTGTAGTTGGTGCGCCACGCCGCCGACCAGTGGTCGGTGAGCGGGAACGAGATGTTGCTGCCCAGGGAGGCGGTCGGTGGATTGACGTACGTGGGACCACCGGCCGAGGTGTTGGGCACCGGCGATTCCAGCGTCGGGGCCGTGCTCTGTTGCAGAATGCACTGATCGTAGGCGGGCGGGTTGTAGGACGGGCTGTTCGGGTCCTTGAACGGCAGGCAGTACACGGTCGGATCGGCGTTGATGATCGTGCCCCCCACCGGCGGGCGCGTGCGCGCGGAACTGAAGTTGAACGAGGCGGACCACGATCGGGCCGGCGCGGCGAGATACAGCGTATTCCGCGAATTCATCCCGGCCACCGGCCGCTCCGCCATCTGATCGGCGTACTGCTGGTCGGCCGAACCCGCGCCCCCCACCCCCGTGCCCGGCTGCAACAGCCCGGACGCAGTGTCTTGCGACATCCCCAGAAGCCGGCCCAGGAATCCGAACGGGTTGTGATCCCGATCGATCCGGAAGTTGGCGGACACCGAATTGCGGTACGGCTTGAACACGGCCGTATCGCTGATCGGACTGCCCTGGAACAGCGAATAGCCGACGTTGAGCGTGAACCCGGGAATGAGTTGCGACGTCAGGCTGTAGGAGAAGTTGTCGTTGGTGATGCCCGCGATGGGCCGGTGGGTCTTGGAGGCCCGCTCGAAGTCGTAGGTGACCGACGACAGGTTGATCGACAGCAGCTGAATGGGTGTCTGCTTGGCCGGCGCTCCGCCGTTCAGCGTGTCCTCCTTGGCCTTGAGCTTCGCCTCGAAGGTCTGGTTGAGCGACAGCGTGATCGACTTCTGGGCCAACGCGCCGAGGTACCCGGCCCGCGTCTGATTGGTGGCCGCCAGATATGCGTCGCTCACCTTCGCCGCCGGCGCGTAGTTGAACGAGATCTGCGGACTGATCGTGTGCCGGAAGCGGGAGAATGGCCCGAAACCGGGGAACAGCCCGTAGATCGTCGGGCTCATACCAAGACCGAAGTTCAGCCGCTTGGACTGGTGCACGAACTTGCCGCCCGTGAACTGGCTCCGCACCCAGAACGCGCCCGGATCGACGTTCTGCAGCCCGACGCTCGGTGACAGGCCCAGGACGTTCTCGCCCAACCTCGGCAGGCTGAACGTCGGGGTCCAGTCCACGTCGGTGCGGAAGGTACTGGCGAACACCCGCTTCTCGTGGACCGAACTGTCCTCGGGATTCGGGTAGACCGTGTATTCCTGCGGGAAGATGTTCTGCTGGTCGTTGACGGTGAACGAGTTCCGGAGGTTGAACCCGAAGATCTGGATCGGGGTGTCGAAGCCCATGTTGCTCTGGTAGCTGCTGCGCTTGACGGTCGAGGAGTCGAGTCCGCCGGTACCGTTGACGCTGTACCGCTGGCTGAATAGCCCCGCCTGGTCGATGTGCAGGCTCTGGCTGGCCGAGTAGTGGAATCCGGGCGACCAGGTGAGCCACGAAGCCAGTTCGACGGGGCTCGTGCTCACGCTCACCGTCGGGAAGGTCTGGTCCACTTGCGAGCGTCCGGGGTACTGCTTGCGCGTGCCGCCGATGCTGACCTGAGCCGGCCCCACCTTCTGCTGGTAGTTGATGGACGACGAGATGGTCTGCATCGCCGCGTACGGATTGAAGGTGTTCTGGCGCTGCAACTGCGTGCTCGTGACGTAGTTCATGTTCGCCGTGAGCGTGCTGTTACGCGAGAACTGCTGCGTGTGCGACCAACTCACGGCAAGATTGGTCATGTCGTTGCGCTGCTTGGTGTACGACGACGCGATCTGCCCGTTCAGAAACCGGTCACGCCACCGGTAGCGCCACTGGCCGTTGAACCGCAGCCACCCCGGATCACCCGTCGCCGATCCCCCCGTGCTGCTGCGCCAGTCGAGCCAAGCCGAGGCGTCCATGTAGTCGTTGAGGGCCCAGTACCAGCCAAGATTCTCGATGTCGCGCCGGTAGGTGGGGCTGTTCCGGACGATGTCGGCCACGCCGAACCGGGGCGTGAGCATCCCGCTGCGGCGTCCGCTTCGGATATCCTGGAAGAAGAACGGCAGCCACATCACCGGCACCTCGCCGATGTAGAGCACGGCGGGGCGCCCCACCATCAGATTCTTGGTGCGCTTCACCTCGCCCACTTCGAAGTGGTAGTCCGGCGCGATGCTGTCGTTGCAGGACGTGAGGCTGGCCGAGGTCCCGTACAGGCGCGGCGGAATGTTCTTCGTGGAGTCCCCGGCCTCGATCTTCACCACCTTCGGCTTGACGTACCAGGTGTTCCCCGAATTGTCGACGCTGACCGACGCGTCGTTGATCCGCCCCGACCGCTCGGCCAGGTTGTACGTGGCGGTGGTGCGCCCCCTGATCGGCGCCTGGCCGCCCCCGGGCACGATCAGGTATCCCGCCCCCGCGGTGTCGCGGCTGGTCACGGTGATCCCGCGGCTCTCGCTGTTGTAGCGGATCGTGGAATCGGTGACGACCGTCTGGTCTCCGCGCTGCACGGCCGCCGTTCCGGCCTCGCCGGCGACGATCTGGATGGCCTGCGTGACGGCGTCGAAGCTGAGCACGCCGCCTTCGTACCGCGTGATCGTGTACCCCTTGCGGTTCATCAGCGCCCGCATGACGGAGTCCGGGGGCGCCCACTTCACGGCTATCGCGGTATCACGCTGTGCAGTGTCGCCGAGCGCCCGCTGGACCGGCCGGCGAACGGGCGCACCCTGCCCGGGCAGCGCGGCTGGCAGCGCGGCAGCGATGCTCAGCGCGAGCCACCATCGCCTCATGAACCCGCCTCGCCCTCGTCGGCCTCCGCCTCGGCCAGGAGCGCGGCGTGGCGCTTCTCGCGCCGCCGGTAGATGATGAACGACAGCGCCACGCTCACTTCGAACAGCAGATACAGGGGGATGGCCAGCGCGAACGTCGTCCCCAGAAAGTCGCCCGGCGTGATGATCGCCGCGACGCCCCAGCAGGCGACGATGGCGTGGCGCCGGTACTTGCTCAGAAACTGCGGTTTCACGAGGCCCAGCGCCGTGAGCCCCGTGATGACCAGCGGCAGCTCGAACACCGCACCGAACGCCACGCACAGCGTGGTCACGAACCCGAAGTACTCCGACGCCATGATCATCGGCGTCAGCGCGTCGGATTCGAGCGTCATCAGGTACGCCAGCGCCAGCGGCAGCACGAAGACGTAGGCCAGCGCCACGCCGCAGGCGAACAGCACCGTCCCGATGAAGATCGCCGGGATGACGACCCGCTTCTCCTTCTTGTAGAGCGCCGGCGACAGGAACGCCCACAATTGGTAGAGAATCATCGGCAGCGCGATCACCCCGCCGATGACCAGCGACGCCGACATCAGCACCGTGAACGAGTCGGCCGGGTGGGTGATCACCAGCTTCTGCCCGTTCAGGTAGGGGAGGATCGGCTTCTCGAGAAACAGAATTGCGTTGAAATGGACGACGATGAATACGCCGATCGCCACGCCGACCCCGAGCGCTCCGATGGACCAGACCAGGCGCCACCGCAACTCCTCGAGGTGATCGAGGAACGGCATCTCATCCGACTTCTTCGCGGCCATCTCCCCCTCGGGCGGAATCGGTTACCGGGACGGCAGCGTCTTCAGTCGATCGCTCGCCAACGTCGCGGCGTCGCTGTTCGGATACTCCTTCACCACCCGCTGCCACGCCGTCCGCGCCGCGGCGGCATTCCCCTGCGCCAACTGCGATGCCCCGTACTTGAACAGGGCCGTCGGCGCATCCGGACTGTTCGGGTACTGCTTCACCACCGCCAGGTACACCGAATCGGCGGCCGCCCGATTGTTCTCTCCCTCGTAGCAACTCCCGATGCTGAGCGCCACCAGCGACGCGTTCGCGTAGTTCGGATACGTCGTGAGAATCTGTCGGAAGGCGAGGCGCGCCGTGCTGAACGCTCCGTTGTTGTACTGGTCGCGTGCCAACTGGTAGAGGCGCGCCGGCCCGGGCGCCTCCGAAGCACCCGAATCCGTCCGGGCCGAATCTCCGCCCGCCCCCGCGGCCATTCCCCCCCGCCTCCTCCACCACGCGTGTCCATCTGGGCGGCCAGATCCTGGATCTGCCGCTGGCTGATGCCCGCCCGGCTCTGGAGCGTCACGATCTGCTGCCCGAGGGCATACAGACTCTGGCTGGCATTCGCCTGGTAGCTCATGAAGTGGGCGCTCAGCACGCGCAACGAATCGTTGATCGTCGCCACGGCTCGAGCCACCGAATCCAACCGGACCCGGGCCAGCGAATCGTCGCGGGCCCGCGCCCGTTCCTGCGCCTGTGCCTGCTGCGCGCTCTGCGCCCGCATTGACGTGAGGTCGTCCTGGAGCAGCCGGATGTCTCCCTTGGAGGCGAGACATCCTGCCGCGCTCAGGGCGAGCACAGGCGCGAGGAATGAACGCATCTGCATCTACATCCTCGGGGTCTTGAGCGGGCCGTTACCCCCGCCGGTGATCGTGAAATCGTCGCGCCGGTTCTGCGCCCAGGCGTCCTCGTTCATTCCCTCGGCCACCGGACGCTCCTCACCATAGCTCACCGTCTCGATGCGCGAGTCCGCCACGCCGTGATCGGTGAGATACCGCTTGGCCGTCGCGGCCCGGCGCTGGCCCAACGCCAGGTTGTACTGCGTGGACCCACGCGAGTCGGTGTTGCCCTCGATGCGGATCGTCAGGTCGGGATTGGCGAGCAGGATCGGAAGCTTGGCGTCGAGAATGGCCTGCGCGTCCGACCGAAGATCCGACTGGTCGAAATCGAAATGGATCGTCTGGTTGAGCGTGGCCCGCATGGCCTCCTGCGCCGCCTGCGCCGCCTGCGCCGCACGCGCGCTGTCGGCCGCGGCCCGCTGACGCGCTTCCTCGGCCGCCCGCCTCGCCGCGTCGATGGCGGCCAGCGAATCGCGGATGTGCTGTTGGCGCAGGGCGCTGGTATCCACCGGCGCCGGCGCCGGCGCCGGCGCGACCTGCGGTGTCTTGCGGCAGGCAGCCAGCGTCACCGCAGCCACGGCGAACGCTGCGAGCAGGGTTCGGGGACCATGCATGTTCATTTCTCCTGATCTCGGGGTTAGAAGGCGAAACGCTGGCGAACTGCTACTCGCACCGGAGGAGCCACCGCACGCTCAGGGCGCCAGCCGCGGCGACCATGCGGCCAGCCGCGACGTCGCGATCCCGTGCGTGAGTTGCCGAACCCGGCCGGACTGCGTGTCAATCACCCACAACTGCTTCGTGCCGCTGCGCGTCGACGTGAAGACGAGATGCCGCGAGTCCGGCGCCCAACTCGGTTTCTCGTTCTCTCCCACGCTCGTGAGCTGTCGCGGAATCCGATCGCGCAGCGACATCGTGACGATCTGAAACACCCCCGACGAGTCCGGGACATAGGCCTGATACGCGATGGCCAGGCCATCCGGCGACCAATCGGGGTCGGAGCGGTAATTCCGGGTGCTGAAGCTGTACGTGGTGAACATATCAGCATTCGTCCCATCCGCATCGACAATATAAATCTCCGGCGGGCCCGCTCGCCCGGATGTGAAGGCGATCCGGCGCCCGTCGGGGCTGTAGGTCGGCGTGCTGTTGTCCGTCCCGTTTCCCACCGTGATCCGCTGGGGAAGGCCGCCGGCCGCCGGCGCCGAATAGAGATCCGAGCCGTTCTCCCCCGCCACCGTGTACAGAATCGTCGAGCCGTCCGGGGAAAAGGTCGGCGCACTGACGTTGGTGTTCCGGCGTGCCCCGAACGCCCGCGACTGGCCCGTGCGGACGTTGAAGACGACGATCCGCGAGTTCACGCCGAACGTCGCGTACGCCAGCATGTTCCCGTCGGGACTCCAGGCCGGCGACAGCCCCTCCCCCAGCATCGGAATCGTGAAATCGTCGGCCCCGTCGCTGTCCACGATGTGGATGGCGTGCGACCGGACGTAGGCGATCCGCGTGGCGGCTACCCCCTGAACCCCGGTGATCCACCGCGATACCTCGTCCGACACGCGGTGGACGGCCAGGCGCCAGGCCCGTGACGCCGCATCCTGCGGCAGCGGGAACTCGTTGACGTCGATCACTCGCTTGTGCACCACGTCGTGGAGCACCACGTGGAGGCCCCGGTCGGTGTTGATGGCCTGCACCACGGCCAGCGCGCCGATGGTGCGGAACACGCCGTAGTTCATCCCCTTGGCGTTGCCCGCCGGATCCACCCCCTGCCGCAACGCCGCCGCCATCGAGTCGGGGATCGCGATCATGTTGACGCCGTCCCCGTAGTCCAGATCCCGACTGATGATCGCCTGGATCGAGTCCCCGTTGGCCCCCGGCACGGGCAGTACGACCACGCCGGGGCGCACGCCGGCATCGTACTGGAGCGTGATCCGCACGCCCTTCATGGTCGAGTCCTGCGCCAGCAGCGGAGCGGCGAGGCACAGCAGGGCAAGGGCCAGGGCAAAGCGGAGCGGCGTCTTCATCAGTGGATGATTCGCGGGTCGAAAGTGAAGATCACGGGGAGTACGTCATCGGGATACCCCGACGGCAGCGGGCCGAATGCGCGTGCCGTGCCGGCGGCATCGATGGCCCCCTGCGCGGCGAGGTCGAACGCATACGAGCCCGATTTCTTCTGGAACCGGAAGTCCGTCACACTGCCGTCACGATGAATCAGGAACACCACCTGGGCAGTGAGGGAGGAATTGCCGGGTGGCTGGAAGCGCAGCGCGACCTGACGCGTGATGTTGTCCACATACCCCGGGAACGGGAAGTCGATCCCCGGCGTGGAGACGTTCGCGACGTCACTGCCCTTGCCACCCTCAGGCCCGCCCCCCGCCGTGGGCGTCTTCGACGTGACGCGCTGCGTCTTGGCGCCCTGCGGCGCGGGCGTCGTTTCCTTGGGCTTCGCCGCCGGCTTGGGCGGTGCCTTCGTCACCTTCTTGGGCGCCACGGGCACCGTCTTGGGCGCCACCTTGGGTTTGGGGGGCGGCGTGACCTTCTCGATCGCCTGCGGCACGGCCGGCGTCGCGCGCACCACGCCG